>NZ_JAYRJY010000001.1:0-1230000 GCF_041906005.1 Ferrovibrio sp. | reverse complement strand
CGCGACCAGAGCCGACTTGGCTGGTCCGCTGCGGCGCTTCGATGTCAGCTGGTTTGTCCCCGCCATCATAAAATATCGCCGTATGTTTGGCGAAGTGTTGCTCGCTTCTTTCATCATCCAGGTCATGGCACTCGTATCGCCGCTGATGTTCCAGGTCGTCATCGACAAAGTGATGGTGCATCGCTCATTATCGACACTAGATGTTTTGGTCTTCGCGCTTATCGTGATTGCTGTCTTTGAGGCGATCTTTGGTGGCCTTCGCACCTATCTCTTCTCGCACACGACAAACCGAATCGATCTTGAGCTCGGCGCCCGACTGTTCTCCCATATCATGGGCCTGCCATTGGCATATTTCGGCGCGCGTCGCGTGGGCGATAGCGTGGCGCGCGTCCGCGAACTTGAAAATATCAGGAATTTCCTCACCGGGTCGACGGTGACAGTTGTCGTCGATCTGGCCTTCACGTTTGTCTTTATCTTCGTGATGTTTCTCTACAGCCCATTTTTAACGTGGATCACATTGGCCGCTGTACCGTTTTATGTCGGACTGTCGGTCGCCGTGACGCCCGTGCTGAAAGCCAGGTTGGATGAGAAGTTTGCCCGCGGCTCCGAGAATCAATCTTTTCTAGTCGAGCGCATATCGGGCATCGAAACGGTCAAGGCCATGGCTGTCGAGCCACAGATGCAGCGCCGTTGGGAAGAGCTGCTGGCGGCCTATGTGAAGGCGTCTTTCCGGGTTGGCAACTTGGCCAATATCGCTGGCCAGCTCGCGCAAACAATCAATAAAATTCTGATGGCGGCGACGCTCTGGTTTGGCGCAAAGCTTGTGATCGGTGGTGATCTTACGGTAGGCGAGTTGGTCGCATTCAATATGCTGTCCGGGCGCGTCAGTGGGCCGATATTGCGTATCGCCCAGCTCTGGCAGGATTTCCAACAGGCAAGATTATCGATTGAGCGTCTGGGCGATATTCTGAATACGCGAACTGAAAGCGGTGTGAGTGCTGGCCGTCAGTCATTACCGCCACTCAAGGGCCAGATCACTTTTGACCGCGTGACATTCCGCTATCGGCCGGATGGCCCGGAAGTCCTGCGCAACCTCTCGCTCGATATACCGCCAGGGCAGGTTATCGGCATCGTTGGCCCCTCTGGATCTGGCAAGAGTACGCTGACCAAGCTGGTGCAACGCCTCTATGTCCCGGAAGCCGGCAAGGTCGCCGTCGATGGTCTCGATCTTTCCATGGTCGACCCAACATCGCTGCGTCGGATGATTGGTGTCGTGCTGCAGGAGAACACTCTGTTCTCTGGCACCATCCGAGAGAATATTGCTCTTACCGATCCTGGTTCACCGCTCGAACGCGTGATTGCGGCCGCAGAATTGGCCGGCGCCCATGAATTTATCATGGATATGCAGCAGGGCTATGACACGATTGTTGGTGAGCGCGGAGCGACATTATCGGGTGGGCAGCGGCAGCGCATTGCCATTGCCCGCGCCCTCATCGGCAACCCCCGCGTCTTGGTTTTTGATGAGGCCACCAGCGCTCTGGATGTGGAGTCCGAAGCCGCCATTCAGGCAAACATGGATCGCATCTGCCAGGGGCGTACGGTATTGATCATCGCCCACCGCCTGTCAGCCGTGCGCAATGCCAATCGCATAATCACCGTTGAGCAGGGGCAGATTGTCGAGGATGGCACCCCAGAGCAGTTGATGCGGCAGGGCGGCCGTTTTGCCGCCATGATGCGGCAGCAGGTCGGAGGCTTGCACGTTGTTTGAGGGAATTGCCCGCATGGTGACAATCGGGCGTGCGGCTCTGGCCGCTGAGCGCGAGCGGGGTCCTGTACCGCGTCGTGAGCGTGACGAAATAGAGTTTCTGCCGGCTGCAATCGAAGTGCTAGAGACGCCGGCATCGCCGACCGCGCGCATCACCTTCTGGTCGCTTTCGGCCCTGTTGGCGATCGGCCTGATCTGGTCTTTTATCGGGCAGCTCGATGTTGTGGCGGTTGCCGAGGGCAAGCTTATACCGGCTGGCAAGACCAAGACCATTCAGCCCCTGGAAACCGGCGTGATCCGTGCGATACATGTCCAGGATGGGCAGTTCGTGCGTGCGGGAGACATTCTTGTTGAGTTAGATCCGACCGCATCTGGCGCTGATATGCGGCGGCTGATCTCTGATCTGGTTACCGCCCAGGCCGACTCGGCACGTCTGAGTGCGGCCGCATTTCCGACCGATCCATTGAAGCACTTTAAGCTGCCAGCGGGCGTGCCCCGCGCCATGGCGGAACTGCAACGGGGGCTGCTGGTCAGTCAAACCGAAGAGCATCTCGCTCGTTTGTCCAGCATGGACGCCGAAATGGAGCGCCGCGAAGCCGAGCGAAGATCGGTTGAAGCGGCGGTCAGGAAGATGGAAGAGGCCATTCCGCTGTTGCGGCAGCGCAGTAACGCACGGAGCGAATTGGCGGATAAAGGCTTTGGCTCGCGTCTGACGGCGCTTGAACTGCAGCAGCAATTGATCGAGATGGAGCATGAACTAAAATCACTGCGTCATCGTCGTGAGGAATCGCTTGCCGCTTTGCTGGCATTGCAAAAGCAGCGCCAACAGACGCGGTCCGAGTATATGCGTGACATACTGGCGCAGCGGAATGAGGCTGAGCGTAAGGTTGCCAGCCTTGAGGAAGAAGTTCTTAAAGCGCAGCAGCGCCATGGCCTGCAGACCTTGATGGCGCCGCTCGATGGTGTGGTGCAGCAACTGGCAGTCCATACGATCGGTGGCGTCGTGACGCCTGCCCAGGCATTGATGGCGATCGTGCCTGACGGCACGGGTCTCGAGGTTGAGGCGATGGTCCAGAACCGCGATATTGGCTTCATCCAGACCGGGCAGGAGGTCGAAATCAAACTTGAGACATTCTTGTTCACCAAATACGGCACCATTCCGGGCCGTGTGACTTCGGTTTCGCGGGACGCTGTCATGGATGAAAAGCGTGGTTTGATCTATCCCGCCCGCATCGCGCTGGATCGCGCCTGGATCAATGTCGAGGGACGCCAGATGGAGCTGGGGGCCGGCATGGCCGTAACGGCCGAGATCAAGACTGAACGCCGGCGCATGATTGATTATCTGCTCTCGCCCATCACGCGCTATCGTCACGATAGTTTGCGTGAACGTTAGGGTGTATCTCTCAACATGGCCTCAGGCAGTCGCTCGGGTGGCGATATAATGCCCGAACATGGAATCGCACACAGCAGGAGGTAATACGGGGATGGCGCGCAAGACAGTTGGTACGGACAAAGCGGAAAGCAACGGGAAGGGCGCTGCCGCTGAGCAGATACGGCAGAGTCTTGCGACATCCGCTGCCCGAATGAAGGATGGCGACGCATCGCCTGCCGGAGGCAGCCCTGCGACCGGGTCGCGTCCCAACCGCGAGGGGATCGGGTTCCTCGGCGAGGTGGCCTGGCTGATGATGATGGCGCCGAGCCACAAGCATCTCTTTCTGGCTGACCTTGAATGGCTGGTGGTGCCGCCGGTGGCGATGCGGCAGTTCCGCCTCTGGCGCAAAGACGGCATTCCGGTTGGCTACGCCTCCTGGGCTTTCGTCAATGATGACATCCACGCCCGCTTCCAGCAGGGTGTACGCCGGCTGGCGCCGTCGGACTGGAAGTCCGGCGAGCATGCCTGGCTGATCGATCTGATCGCGCCCATGGGCGGCGCGAAGGAAATGCTGGAAGAGACCCGATCAGTCGTGTTCAAGGACAAGGTATTGAATTTGTTTCAGGTCAGGAAACCAGACCTATGATCAGGTAGAATTACAATCAAAGATATACAAGTTTGCAGATTGTCATTCCTTCTGAAATAATTTTTCCATCGAATCTCTTCTAAAAGTAGAGGCGATGGGGCAAAAAATTGGAGCAGGCGGGGGCATCCAGGCGGCAAGAGCTGCCCGCTTTTCTGCATCCCTGCCTCATTTTTCCCCGAAAGGCGAACAGGCGGAGCCGGAGCCCAGGGGCCGACAGCCTTGGGGTCGCAGGCGGCACCGCCACCGATCCTGGCTGAAATGTTTGCTGTTTTTGCCGCTTCTCCTTGGGCCTTCATCGAACAGCCGCGCCTTTGAACTCTCCGAGGAAGGTCGGGTCGCCAAGGCCGCCGCCGACCGGAAGACGGAAGAGTATGCAAAGCTTCCGGACAGCGCCCTCAGGCATTTGCCGCCGTTGCAGTTCGTCTATGTGCCGGATGCGCGGAAGGAAGGCATTATCCGCCGCTGGCTCAGGGCCGGCCGCTGGACTCTCTACAGGAATCCCTCAACGCCATTCTACTGCAATGCGGTGCTCGATGCCCTGCTGGAATGGCGCGACATCCGGATCGTCGAGCCAAAAATCCGCGCCATCGCATTTGACGATCCGCAATTCGATGAACTGCACAGGCAGTGCCCCGGTTCAAAGCTACATGAAATGGAGTTCGAGCAGGTCGGCCTGCTCTACTTCGGCTACCACTTCAAGCTTTATGAGATTCCTCTGGCCTCTGGCGCAGAGGCCACGTTGCTATATGCCGAAGGTCTCAGACCAAGGGATGAAAAAGCCTGGCAGTATTTCGCAGCTCACGAGAACGAGCTGAAGCTGAAGAGTGGCTACCCTGGATACTATTTGTGGCTTGATCGCAAGACATGCTCGGCGCAGCCAAGAATAGAAGCGGGATTTCCGGGGGCCTTTGCATGGTTCTATGAGGACCCGGAGCGCAACAAGAATGGCGCCCAAATAAAAAGAATGTCGCATGAGACGATCGTCGCTGAAATCGATTCGGATTACTTCGTTGTATCGATCAATAGGCCTCCAGAAGACATCATCGAAGAACGAGGGCTGCTTCAAAGCCTATACATATCCAAAGTGCCGAGTGGTTCTACGATAAAGGCTTTTCAGGATTCCAGCGAAGTGGGGCCTGAAGTTTCGCCTTTGCCGAGACTAGCTCCGCATTGCAGCTTCGAAAGCGTAAAATGATTTTCTAATCATTTTTAATGAATGGGAAATGGCGACATGGCGGATACATTTCTTGATCGATTTAGAGCCTACATCAAAAATCGCGAAGGCATTGAGTATCAAATAAAACCTGACCCTGTCGGTGTCCCGACAATTGGAGCGGGGTATTCGCTTCTCGTCAAAGATAATACAAACAAGTTTGTGACAAGGGCTGATTTTAAAAATGCTTTCGGAATCGACCTTTCTCAGGCAGATAAAAACAACCTTGATACAATAGCGCGCTTTCTTAACAACGGGAACGTTTCAGCTGCGAGAGCAAAGGTTGATGAATTAAAAATTGCACCAGCTGACGGCGGAATTTTCAAGTTAACCTTGAATGATGCTCAGATAAACAATGGAATCGACTATGCGCTAAGCGATGCTAGCGAAAAGCTTTATAGTAGGCTTAAGAATTCGCTCGGCACAGATGGCGCAAATGCCGTTTTCCAATCACTTGGGGGTAATCCGAGTAGCCCAAAAGATTTAGCTGGAATCCAGGGGTCGGATCGTTTGCGCAGTGTGATCGATACCGCCTATCATTCTCCGAATCTTATCGGTTCCGGCTTGGCATCAGCTCTCGCTTCAAACGATCGCGTCGGTGTTTGGCTTGAGCTTCTCAAAAATTCTAACTCTCTTACGCAAAATGTTGATGTGCTGCGGGGATTCCAAAACCGTAGAGGTGTGGCTGCTGAAGCATTCAACCCCCTCAAAGATGATAATGGCAACCCGCTGACGGGCGCCGCGCTCGACGCGGCTCTCAGTAGGATTGCAGAAGAATCTGCAGCCCTCGCGAAAAAGCTCGGTCAGGTTGGGTACACCGCCGCCGATATAGAGCAAAAGGTCCTGAACCCCTTGAGGGCGGGGATTGATGATCCAGATGCCACAAACCGCCTGAATGATATTCAGAAGACAATGGCGGGTAAATACGAAGATGGTTACAAGGAATATCTTCGGCGGTTGACGAAGTCCGGTGACTTGCCGCCGATCCTGCAGGGGCAGGCCACGCAATATGGCTCTATCGCTGCTAATCTCCCCACCCAGCTTGGAAGCGTTGGCGGTGTTCCTTCAACCGAAGTCGATCCCATTTCGGTAGAGGAGTATGAAGTCGCCGACGATGATGGCGGCGTCTATCAGGTTCGAAAAGAGGTGTTCAGGGGTAGCGGGGGAAATCTCATACAGGTTGAGGGGTGGGATAATGGAAGTGTCACAACTATCCGCGCCACGCGATATTTGGATGCAGGCTACAGCGAAGAATATGTATTCAATCAGGGGGAGATTCCGCCAACCAATCCGAAAATAACGCAGCACGAAGACTATGGCTCTGGTGCGAATGCAAACTACGCGTCCTTCGGTGCCAATTTTGATGAGTTTGGAAACTATGTCGGCCGCGAGCTTGAAGGGATCAATGGTGTAGCGATCGACCCAAGTTTCCTCGATGCGTTGCAAACATCGGGCATTCAAACTGACCTGTCTGGCATCGCTGATGTGGAGGGCGACGGCGAGGAATACTGGTTCGACATGGGATCGGATTCCGGTGGCGCAGACGCAGTGTCTCTGGAGTATGATCCAGGTCTTGGGCAATGGGTAAGCCGACGCTATGAAGTGGTAGGTGGCAATGTTCTGATCGAATATACCCTCGACCCGGTATCTGGCGAAATCCTGGGTGAGCCAAATACCTACAGTTTCCAAGAGGCGGTCTTCGGTGAAGATGTTTCCCTCAGTGAAATGCGCAATGCGCGAAAGCAGCCGCAGTTCGATCCGGAGGTCTTGGCCGTCCAGGTGGCGGGGACAATTGGCTCGATTATCGGCTCACAGCTGGCGAGTCTCTTTGAAACCAACAATGTTGCCTTCGCCCTTTTTACGTCGACCTTTTCAAGTACAATCGGCAGCTATCTGCTGTCAAATATCGCCAGTGGCCACGCAGACGATATAAATCTTGCTGACTTCAAGGATGACTTGTCCGGTTCCTTTCAAGGTGCCATCGGCGGCTTCGCTGGTTCCTATTTCGGAAAAAAGCTGGCCGGTGTCCTTGGCGTCGATGAAAAATATGGAGAGCTTGTAGGGGGATCGGGCGGAACGGCTACAGGTAGTTACTATGCCGGGCAGGTACTGCATGAAGCGAAGGGCTGGCCTTACAGAAACCCAATTACAAACGAGCCCATTACGCTGGGTGGAACGATCGGTACGGCTGTTCCATCCGCTGTCGGCAGTTACTTCGCTAACCAACTGGCGACGCAATTGTTCCACGGCAATGGCTTGGGCGCTTCAATAGGTGGGCAAATTGGCTCGGCGATCGGCGCTTACGCCGGTAGCGTCATTCCCGGACTTGGGACGTTTCTTGGTTCAACCCTGGGGTCATTCATTGGCAATGCCATCGGTGGTTTGTTCGGCCCCGGATCCTCAGTCGGCCCCAATGCGAACGCCAATGTAAACTTCGTCGATGGGCAGTGGGTGCTGGGGAGCACGGGCTCTGACAATGGCGGCGATGTGCAGATTCCCATCGGTATGGCCACCGGCGCAATAGACATGCTGAACGGAATGGTCGAGACCATTGGCGGTACGGCAGTCCAACCGGGTGGCACAGTCGGGTATGCCTATTTCGCCAATGGGCCGGTCTTCTATGCGGGGGGAAATTCTTTCCCTGATATCCAGCAGGCGGTGAAATACGGCACCCTTGAATCGTTGCGAGGAACCGTGATTTCCGGTGGCGATGTCTATATGAAGCGCGCTCTGCTGAATTCCGACGCTACCAGCTTGGAACAACTGATTCTCGATGTCGATATTGGCCGGCAATGGGGCATCTACCAGGATAATCCGGAGCTGTTTGAATTTGCGTTGACCGGTGCGCCTCAGGATGTGCTCGACTTCTGGGCGCAGGTGCAGCAGCGGGCCGCATCCCTGCAGCTCGATACCCCGTCGACCGCTGACCAGTATGGTTATGAGCCACCGTTGCCGGATGATGTGTTCAGCACCGGAGGCGGTGGCACGCAGGCCAGCAGCGTAACGGCGCCCCAAGGCACTGGGTCGGATCCCATCGTGATCGATCTGGGGCGCGATGGCGTGCAGATGATTTCCATGGAGCAGTCCAGCGTGCTGTTCGAGATGGACATGGACGGCTTCCTTGAGAATACGGGCTGGATCGATGGCAGCGACGGATTCCTAGTCCATGACCGCAATCATAACGGCTATATCGACAATATCTCGGAGATGTTCTCCGAATATTACGATCCGGCCAATGCGGCCAGCGGCTTCGCGGCCCTGGCAACGCTCGACACCAACGCAGACGGCGTCTTTTCAGATGAGGATGCTGCCTATGGTGAAGTTCGAGTCTGGCAGGATGTCAATCAGAACGGCAAGACGGATCTGGGGGAGCTGAAAAGCCTGGATCGGCTTGGCATCTACGCGATTTCTCTCAACACGTCGCTGCTGGGCACCACCGTTGGCGGCAATGTGATGGTGGCGCAGACCAATTTTGGCCAGCTTGGCCAGACCATGGGTTCCGCCTATGACGTATGGTTCGCTCACGGCGGGCTTGGCGTGACATTTGAGAATTTTACCGCGCTGGGCGAGGGGTGGGCCCGCATGATCTTTGAGGATCGTCCGTCCATCGCTTTCCGGACCAATGTGGGCGCGATCGATCTTACTTTCGACAGTACCTTGGCCACCCACCTCGCAGGTGGGCTGGATAATGACATATTCACCGCGACCGGCGCCGGCGATGTGATGGTCGACGGCAATGGAGGCGCGGATATTCTGGCGGGCGCCAACGGCAACGACTGGCTGGTTGGCGGCGCCGGCAGCGACATCATTCACGGCGGCGCTGGCAACGATACGATCTTCATCGATGCCGAAGACCTGCTGCAGAATATCGACGGCGGCGCCGGAATCGACAAGATCGTCTACGAGGGAGCGGCTGGACTCAGTCTCGATCTGGCTGCAGTGAACGCCGAAGTGGCCATTCTGGATGATGGTGACGATGTCGTCAGCAACTCTGGCAATGCAGATGTGGCTATCGATGGAGCCGGCGGCAACGACGCCATCTCGGGGGGCGGTGGAGCCGACCGCCTGGATGGCGGTGCCGGCAATGACCATATCAATGGCGGGGCTGGTAACGATACGCTGATCGGGGGTGCCGGCAGCGATACCCTGACCGGTGGCGCGGGTAACGATGTATTGATGATCGATGCCGAAGATCTGGTGCAGAATCTTGATGCCGGTGATGGTCTTGACATGGTCATCGTGCAAGGAGAGGCCGGTGTCTCTCTCGATGCCGGCCAGATACATGCCGAAATCGTGTATGGCGCAGCTGGCAACGACACACTGACAAACAGCGGTGTTGCCGGAGTCGACTTCGATGGCGGCGATGGCGCCGATTTGTTATCCGGTGGCGACGCGGTCGATACGCTCAGAGGTGGTGCGGGGAATGACACATTGTCCGGCGGCGCCGGGGCTGACGTTCTCCAGGGCGGCAGTGGCGATGACCTTCTGTCCGGCGGCGCTGGCGCCGACAATATGGAGGGTGGCGCGGGCGATGACGTCTATGTCGTCGACAATGCCGAAGATGCCGTCATCGAGCTGGCCGGTGAAGGCCACGACCGAGTCGAGGCTGATGTCAGCTACACATTGGGCGCTACTGTCGAAGATTTGACGCTGACGGGCGCTGCCAATATCGATGGCGCTGGCAATAGTATGAATAACGTGATCGTCGGCAATGCAGGCAATAACAGCTTGTCAGGCGGTGCCGGTGCCGACGTCATATCTGGAGGCGCGGGCGACGATACGCTGGATGGTGGTACGGGCGCGGATGTCCTGAGCGGCGGCCTTGGCGGTGACGCCTATTTGCTGGACAGCTCCGCCGACCAGGTGATCGAGAATACGGACGAAGGCATCGATGGGGTCGTCATTGCTGCGTCCTATACGCTTGGCAACAATGTCGAGAATCTTACTTTAACTGGAACCATCGGTCTCTCAGGAACCGGCAACGCGTTGGACAACGCCATTGCCGGGACTGCCGGTGCCGATAGCCTGCTTGGCCTTGATGGCAGCGACACCCTGTCTGGTGGGGGCGGGGACGACACGCTGGATGGTGGCGCGGGCGCCGACACGCTGATCGGCGGGTTGGGCAATGACACGTACTATGTGGACAGTAGCGCCGATGTCGTGGTGGAGCAGGCCGGAGAGGGCACCGATACGGTCCTGGCGGCAGTGAGCTATGCGCTAGGCGGCAACATCGAGAACCTGATGCTGACCGGCGCTTCCAATACCAACGGCACCGGCGACGATGGCAACAACGTGATCACCGGCAATGCTGGAGTGAATGTTCTGTCTGGCGGTGCTGGCAACGACACGCTGGATGGCGGTGCGGGAGCGGACACCCTGATCGGTGGTGCCGGCGACGATCTCTATGTCCTCGACAATGCCGGCGACACGGTGACGGAGGCCGCAGGCGAGGGTTACGATCGGGTGCAGAGTGCGGTCAGTTTTGTCTCGACGGGTAACATCGAGGAGATCACGCTGACAGGCACGGCGCATATCAATGCCGCCGGTGACGATGGCGCCGATATCATCACCGGCAACAGCGGGAATAATATCATCGACGGTGGTGCCGGCGCGGACGTGATGAATGGCGGCGCTGGTAACGACACTTACTATGTCGATGATGTCAACGATACCATCACGGATATTTCCGGCAATGACACGATCATGGTCGGGTTTAGCTATGCACTTGGGTCTGGCGGCTCGATCGACAACATCACCCTCACCGGAACGGCCGATCTGAATGCTTACGGCAATGCTTTCGCCAATATCCTGACCGGCAATAGTGGCAACAATATCCTCGATGGCGGCAGCAACAACGATACGCTGATCGGCGGTGCTGGCGATGATGTTTATTATATCAGCACATATGACGTTATTACTGAGAATGCAGGCGAAGGCTACGATATCGCTTATGTCAACGCTGATTCATCTTTTACATACTGGACGCAAGTCGGGTCTTATGTAGAAGAAATTCACATGCTGAGTTCCGGTAAGCTTGAGGCAAACAGTCAGAATAATACGATATATGGCAGCTCGGGTAAGGACGAGATCAGTGGTGGCGGCGGCGCCGATACGATGATCGGCGGTCTGGGCAATGACTACTACTACGTCGATAACATCAACGATGTGGTCGTTGAGCATGCCGGGGAAGGCAATGACTCAATAGAAGCTACAAGCTCATTCACGCTTATGGCGGGATCGTCAATCGAGACAATTACCGGTAAAAGTACCGGAATAACGCTTGAGGGAAATGAGCTGGATAATTTTATTATCGCCAATAATGCTTCCAATACGCTCATTGGCGGGGCTGGCAATGATACGCTGCAAGTGTGGGGCGCGAACTCCACAATATATGGCGGCAGCGGCAATGATATCTTGCAGAACCAAACGGCGACCGCGTCGGTTACTTTTTATGGGGGGGCTGGCGATGATCATTATTATGGCGGAACGTATGGTGGGGCATTCATCGAGTATGAAGGAGAGGGAATTGATACCATTCACATATCGACGCATCTGACCAGCTACACAATTGCAGCGAACATCGAGAACCTCGAATTCTATATTAGCGATTGGTACAATTTCACACTAACTGGTAATGAACTCGACAATATAATCACCGTTCTGGCGACAACCTATACCGGCAACACGATCGATGCCGGAGCCGGCAACGATACGATCTACGGCGGCAACCGCAATGACACCATCATCGGCGGCGCCGGAGATGACGCCATGTATGGCGGTGCAGGAAATGATGCTTACTTTGTTGATTCAGAAGGCGACATAGTTGTCGACACTGGAGGCGTGGACACTATTCATACGGGGGCAAGCTATGTCCTCAGCGAGGGAATTGAAAATCTTGTGCTACTGGCTGGTGCCCTTAATGGAACTGGCAATGCAGTAAACAACACCATTACAGGAAATGCCGGCAACAATATCCTGGATGGTGGTGCCGGCAACGATACGCTGATCGGTGGTGCCGGTGACGATGTCTATATCGTCGACAGTGCCAGCGATGTAATCACCGAAAATGCCGGCGAGGGAAACGACACGGTCAAAGCGAGTTACAGCTATACGATCAGTGGCAATATCGAAAACTTAGAGCTTCTTGGCACGGCAGACCTGAATGGCATCGGTAGCGCCCAGAATAATGTCATTATTGGAAATGCCGGCAACAATATCCTGGATGGCGGCGCCGGCGCGGATACCCTGATTGGGGGAGCTGGTAACGATACCTATGTCATTGACGGCGTTGCCGATACTATTGTCGAGGCTATAGGTGGCGGGGTTGACGCTGTTCAGGTCAATTTTTCTTATGATCTTAGTGTTGTGGCCAATGTTGAAAACGTTGTTCTTGGTGGAACCGCCAATATCAATGTCACAGGTAATGCGGAAGCGAATGCGCTAACCGGAAACTCTGGGAATAATATACTGGACGGTGGAGCGGGCGACGATACGCTCAATGCGGGCGCAGGCGATGACACTCTGGTTGGCGGCTCTGGTGCAGATATTCTGATTGGTGGAACCGGTAACGACACTTATGTGGTCGATAACTTCGGTGATCAGGTGATTGAGCTGCCCGGCGGCGGCACTGATATTGTCATGGCCTCGACCAGTTATTCAATCAGCGAGAATGTCGATAATCTCACTCTGACCGGCAGTGCGGATACTGATGGAACGGGCAATGGCCAAGATAATGTCCTTACTGGCAATGCTGGGGTAAATACCCTCATCGGCGGCGCTGGAAATGACACTCTCGACGGTGGCGCAAGCGTCGATACGCTCATCGGCGGTCTGGGTGACGATATTTATTATGTTGATGGTTATAGCGATATCATAATTGAATATGCAAACGAGGGGTTTGACTCGGTTTACGCCAGTGTCTCGATTGATCTTTCGATCTTCGATTACGGTGGAATCGAAAACATAACCCTGACTGGAGCAGAAAACATCAGCATAACTGGGGATAGTCAAAGTAATAACATCGTCGGAAATTCAGGTGCCAACGTCCTGCTTGGCGGCGCAGGTGACGATATCATTAATGGCGGCGCGGGCGCCGATACAATGGTTGGCGGAAGCGGCAATGACACATTCTACGTTGATAATGTCGCAGATATAGTTTCGGAGAACGAAGGCGAGGGGGCTGACACAGTCTACGCCTCCGTTAACTTTGTTCTTCAGAATTGGGTTGAGAATCTCATTCTCACCGGTGTAGCAGCCAGTGGAACTGGGAATAGCCAAATAAACACTATAACCGGCACTGGCGGCGCCAATATTTTGGACGGCGGCGGCGGGGCCGATATTCTCAATGGCGGTGCAGGCAACGACGTTTACGTCATTGATGATACGGGCGATCAAATCATCGACAGCAGCGGCACCGATACGGTGCAGTCGTATATCAGCTATACATTGGCGGCTAACCTGGAGAATCTAACGCTTCTGGGCGCTGGAAATATTAACGCAACTGGAAATTCTGGTAATAACGTTCTTTATGGTAATTCAGCAAATAACATTCTCGATGGTATTTCGGGAAATGACACGATGTCTGGCGGCGCCGGTAACGATGTATATGTAATCAACGGCGGTGACACAGTTATTGAGAATGCCGGGGAAGGTATTGATACAATTATAGCTGATTTCAGCTATACATTGGCGGCTAACCTAGAAAACGCCACGCTTGTTGGAACGGCGACAAGTCTGACGGGAAACTCCGTCGATAATATTCTTCAAGGAAATTCGGCAAACAACAGCATTAATGGTGCCGCTGGCGCTGACACAATGATTGGCGGCTCCGGCAACGACACATATTATGTGGACAATGCCGGTGACAGCATCGTCGAGAATGCTGGTGAGGGCTATGACCTTGTCTATGCAGCCGCCAGTCATGCGATGGGGGGTAACGTCGAGGATCTAACCCTTCAAGGTTCGGCTGCAATTAATGGTACAGGAAATGCCGCTGATAATGTCATCACAGGCAATAGCGGTGTGAATACAATTATCGGCGGCGGCGGCAATGATACGCTCTATGGTAATCAAGGCAATGACACGTTGCTCGGAGATGTGGGGAATGACGCGCTTGACGGTGGCTCAGGCGCCGACGTCATGGCCGGAGGTGCGGGGGATGATACTTACTATTACGACGCTGGCGACACGCTGACCGAACTTGCTGATGACGGCATAGATACGGTGGTTTCTGGCATTTCTTTTGTTCTTGCTGGGAATTTTGAGAATTTGACTCTCACCGGCAGCGCCAACAATACCACAGCAACCGGCAACGCCGCCGACAACGTTATAATCGGCTCAGGTCAATCAAACACCCTAGACGGCAAAGAGGGTGCCGATACCATGTCCGGTGGCGCCGGCAATGACATCTATTATGTAGATAATATAGGTGACCTTGTTATAGAGGTTGCTGGCCAGGGAACTGACACGGTGCAATCCGCCGTCGACTATGCTCTGACCGCGAACGTCGAGAACCTTGTTCTGACCGGTAGCGCGGCGGTTGGTACAGGCAATGATCTTGGCAATATCATTACCGGTAACATTGCCGATAACACCCTGTCTGGTGGGGGCGGGGACGACACGCTGGACGGTGGCGCTGGCGCCGACACGCTGATCGGCGGGTTGGGCAATGACACGTACTATGTGGACAGCAGTGCCGATGTCGTGCTGGAGCAGGCCGGAGAGGGCACCGATACGGTCCTGACGGCAGTGAGCTATGCGCTAGGCGGCAACATCGAGAACCTGACACTGACCGGTGCTTCAAACACCAACGGCACTGGCGACGATGGCAACAACGTGATCACCGGTAATGCTGGAGTGAATGTTCTGTCTGGCGGTGCGGGCAACGACACGCTGGATGGCGGTGCGGGGGCAGACAGCCTGATCGGTGGTACCGGAGACGATCTTTATGTCCTCGACAATGCCGGCGACACGGTGACGGAGGCCGCAGGCGAGGGTTACGATCGGGTGCAGAGTGCGGTCAGTTTTGTCTCGACGGGTAACATCGAGGAGATCACGCTGACAGGCACGGCGCATATCAATGCCGCCGGTGACGATGGCGCCGATATCATCACCGGCAACAGCGGGAATAATATCATCGACGGTGGTGCCGGCGCGGACGTGATGAATGGCGGCGCTGGTAACGACACTTACTATGTCGATGATGTCAACGATACCATCACGGATATTTCCGGCAATGACACGATCATGGTCGGGTTTAGCTATGCACTTGGGTCTGGCGGCTCGATCGACAACATCACCCTCACCGGAACGGCCGATCTGAATGCTTACGGCAATGCTTTCGCCAATATCCTGACCGGCAATAGTGGCAACAATATCCTCGATGGCGGCAGCAACAACGATACGCTGATCGGCGGTGCTGGCGATGATGTTTATTATATCAGCACATATGACGTTATTACTGAGAATGCAGGCGAAGGCTACGATATCGCTTATGTCAACGCTGATTCATCTTTTACATACTGGACGCAAGTCGGGTCTTATGTAGAAGAAATTCACATGCTGAGTTCCGGTAAGCTTGAGGCAAACAGTCAGAATAATACGATATATGGCAGCTCGGGTAAGGACGAGATCAGTGGTGGCGGCGGCGCCGATACGATGATCGGCGGTCTGGGCAATGACTACTACTACGTCGATAACATCAACGATGTGGTCGTTGAGCATGCCGGGGAAGGCAATGACTCAATAGAAGCTACAAGCTCATTCACGCTTATGGCGGGATCGTCAATCGAGACAATTACCGGTAAAAGTACCGGAATAACGCTTGAGGGAAATGAGCTGGATAATTTTATTATCGCCAATAATGCTTCCAATACGCTCATTGGCGGGGCTGGCAATGATACGCTGCAAGTGTGGGGCGCGAACTCCACAATATATGGCGGCAGCGGCAATGATATCTTGCAGAACCAAACGGCGACCGCGTCGGTTACTTTTTATGGGGGGGCTGGCGATGATCATTATTATGGCGGAACGTATGGTGGGGCATTCATCGAGTATGAAGGAGAGGGAATTGATACCATTCACATATCGACGCATCTGACCAGCTACACAATTGCAGCGAACATCGAGAACCTCGAATTCTATATTAGCGATTGGTACAATTTCACACTAACTGGTAATGAACTCGACAATATAATCACCGTTCTGGCGACAACCTATACCGGCAACACGATCGATGCCGGAGCCGGCAACGATACGATCTACGGCGGCAACCGCAATGACACCATCATCGGCGGCGCCGGAGATGACGCCATGTATGGCGGTGCAGGAAATGATACATATGAAGTCAATGACTTCGGTGATACCGTCGTTGATACCGGTGGCACGGATACAGTGCGTTCTTGGATTTCTTATGCTCTCGGATCCGATATCGAAAATCTGACGCTCATCAGTGGTGCTATCAATGGCATCGGTAATGCGCTGAATAACACGATGACTGGTACAACCCAGGCAAATATCCTGGATGGTGGTGCCGGCAACGATACGCTGATCGGTGGTGCCGGTGACGATGTCTATATCATCGACAGTGCCAGCGACGTGATCACCGAAAATGCCGGAGAAGGCAATGATACTGCCCAATCATCTGTCAGCTATACTATATCGGCGAACGTTGAAAATATTACTCTGATTGGGAGCGGTAATATCAATGCCACTGGAAACGGTCTCGGAAACACTTTGATTGGGAATGCCGGGGGTAACACTCTGGATGGTGCTAGTGGGAACGATTCTCTGCTAGGCGGTCTTGGTAATGACACGTATATTTTTGGTCGGGGGGGGGGCAGTGATACTGTGCAGGATAGTGATGTCACTGTCGGGAATAATGACATAGTTCAGTTTCAGTCCTCCATTTCCACTGATCAGCTATGGTTTTCTCGTTCGGGCGATGATTTACAGGTGGCCATCATTGGCACCACTGATGTGGTAACAATAGATGACTGGTATGTGGGTGCTACTCATCAGATCGAGCAATTCCGCACGAATGATGGCAAGGTTCTGTCGAACGACAACGTTGACAATTTGGTAAACGCTATGGCGACCTTTTCAGCTCCTGCACCGGGGCAGACTACATTGCCTGCCGCATACCAAGGCGATCTGTTGCCGGTGATCGCGGCGAATTGGCACTAGTAGACAATGCGCCCCGGGAAAGAGCCTGAATAGCATTTGTAGCCCAAGTGTAAGTTTCTACGCCGATTCCCCCTCGATGATGGCAGGCCGCGGTTTGCGCCCGCCCCGCCGGGGGCGCGGATTGGCCATCTCGGGCAGGCGAATCGGAAATCCAGGATGGGACGCCGGCGGTCTTGCCGGTCGGCCGGCACGAGGCTGCGGAGAAGCTTCCCTAGAGACATTGGCTAGGGCGAAAAGCGGATGGGTTCGATCGACCCTAGATGCCTCGAATAAAAGGACATCCGAGAGCCGGTACCGGATCTGGCCGGGGAGCACAGTACAGCGGGGCGGCAAGTAGGCTAGGTCGCACTTCTGTATATAGGAGAGCGAGCAGCGCCATCGCGCGGCAAGGTCCTTCTGGGTCAGCAGGGAATCTGCTTCCAGGCTGTCCTGGCGATGCAAGTTGGCCGTGCTCATGGGGCCATGTTGCCGGGCTCGCCGGATCGAATCTATCGGCCTAAAGGCCGGCCGGCCAAGGGCCGCCATGGCATAGAATCCTTGAGTTCCGGGTGGTCGTGGCTCTGGTTGGCGGCCGGACAGCCGTTTGCTATACTGCAAACGCTCCAATTTCGCTCCACTGCCGAATGCAAAGCGGTCGGCGTCGGTGCAAGGGATTGCAGCTAAGTGATTGGGTTTTTTGGAGACAGGTCTCCGGGTTGGCGTAAGATATGGGCTGGGTTCCGGCTCATAACCTGAAGGTCAGAGGTTCAAATCCTCTCCCCGCAACCAACATCCAAAACCCGCCGGCGCAAGCTTGGCGGGTTTTTTGTTGCCGTCATGCGTGATCTGGAGCCGGCTGGCTCGGCGGGCGGCGAGACCAGACGATCTCTCCGCGATAGCCGTCAAGGCTGTTCAGTGGCCTGGGGCGGCCGCTCCGCCAGGCAATTTCATGCGGCTGGAAATTCCAGCCCCGAAGCAGGCGCTCCACCGTTCCCGGGTCGCCGTAGCGCGCCAGGTGCCGTGGCTCGTATTCGGTCTGGATCAGGATGTCGGGGCTTGCGGCAATGATCGCCTCTGCGCCGCGCAGGACATTGGCTTCATATCCTTCGACATCGATCTTCATATAGTCGATACGTGGAATGGCATGCTGCAGGCAGTATTCATCCAGTGCCACCATGAAGACCGGGTCGCCATGCTCTTCCCCTGACGACATATGCGTCTCGCCCGGATTGCTCGCATTGAATGCGATCCTGGCCTGGCCGGATTGTGCGCCAACCGCCAGATTCTCGACGACGATGCGGGCTCCGGGCTGGCGTGCCGCATTGCGCTCCAGATAGCGGAAGGTTGCCGGATGCGCTTCGAATCCGACGACAAGGCCGCCCTGTCCGGCAAAGCGGCCTGCCGATACGGTATAAAGACCGATATTGGCGCCGATATCGAAGATGATCGGTTCCGGGGGCAAGGCGTGGTTCCAGAAACGCGTGATGTTGAGATCCCGCTCGTCGAAGGTGGCGGCAATGAAGGATGAGATATTGTTGGGCGGCGACGAGAAGTGCCGGCCGCGGCAGGCGGTGAATTCTACATCGCCCGCAGCCTTGACCTGCTCGCGCCAGGTAAAGGCCATGGCCCGGGTGGCAAACCGCAGCGGCGCTTCGTGATAGATCGGATAACTGCGGATCCACAGCAGGCGATCGACAAAGGGGCGGGGATTCCAGCGCATGCTCGCATGTCTCCTGTCCTGGCTGCTTAGCGAAGACGTTCCGCCATAGCTTCCTGCGGCAGCGGCAGATTTCAACCCGGTGGCGGCTGGTTGCCTGTGATCAAGCTGGGGCGCCGTGCAGCCGGGAATATTCAAGACTGCTGCTGGAGCGGAGTCACCGGTTGGTCACTGGCTCTGCCGGCTCGTGATCTGCTGTAATGCGGTTTCCCGCCGCCATGGGCGGTGCTTTTTACAGGTTTGGCATGCGCATTCTCCATCTCAGTACGTTTGATGCGGATACGGGCGCGGCGCGCGGCTCGCTGTGGCTGCATCATGCGCTACGGCGGCGCGGGGTCGATTCCATCATGCTGGCGGGCCGGAAGAAACGCACCGATAACGCGGTGCGGCCCCTGCCGGGCATGGTCGCGCAGCTTGCGGCCAGGTTGCGCATGCGGTTTGACGATCTGCCGCTGCGGCGCTACCGCAAGACCGACGAGTCGTTCTGGACCATCGGCTGGCTGCCCAGCCGCCTGGCGCAGATGACCGCCGATTTTGCCCCCGATATCGTGCATCTGCATTGGGTGGGGGCCGGCTTCCTGCCGGTGCAGGCCCTGGCCCAGTTTGCTTTTCCGGTGGTCTGGACCCTGCGCGACATGTGGCCGATGACCGGCGGCTGCCATTACACCGCAGGCTGCGAGAAGTACCACGACGCCTGCGGCGCCTGCCCGCAATTGCGATCTGTCGACGACAACGATCTTAGCCGCGCGATCTGGCGCAGCAAGCAGCGGCACTGGCGCAATCTCGATCTTCACCTGGTGCCGATCAGCCGCTGGCTGGGCGATTGCGTGCGGGCGAGTCCGCTGATGCGGAAATATCCACTGGAGGTGATTCCGAATGGCCTTGATACCGGCCTGTTCACGCCGGTCGGCAAGGCGGCCGGCCGCGCCGCATGGCAATTGCCGGCCGGCCGCCCGATCATGGTTTATGGTGCGGTGAATGCCACGACGGATATCCGCAAGGGATTTGCCGAATTGCGGGCGGCGCTGGAAATCCTTGGACGCGATACCACAGTCCAGCGTCCGATGCTGGTGGTCTTCGGCGATCTGCAGCCGGGAGACATCCCCGATTGTGGAATCGAGATCCGTTATGTCGGCTATATCCGCGACAATATCCGGTTGTCGCAGCTCTATGCCGCGGCCGATGTGGCAGTGATGCCATCACTGCAGGAAGCCTTCGGCAAGACCCTGATCGAGGCGATGGCCTGCGGTACGCCGGTGGTGGCCTTTGGCGGCGGCGGACCCGACGATATTATCGACCACCGCATCGACGGGTATCTGGCGCAGCCCGGCGATCCGGCCGATCTGGCGGCCGGCATCGCCTGGGGCCTGGCAGCCGTGGCGGCCGGTGCCGATCTTGGCCGTCTGGCCAGGGCGAAAGTGGAGGCTGCCTTCGATATCGACGTGGTCGCCGCCCGCTATCATGCCCTGTATCAGAGGATCCTGCGGCAACGGCCATCCGATGCCGACAGCCTTGCGGCGGCGCAGTAGGACGGCCCCGGGGTCGCGCCAAATACATCAGACGAAATACATCAAACCGGAGCTCGCCGCCGGAATGCCAGACCAGCCAGCGACTGCATGTCGCGGATCGCATGCCGGCTCTGCGGCAACAGGAGAAAGCAGGCTAGGCTAACGCCGGCTGCCGCCAGCGTCAGCACAGCGAGGGCGACAAGCGGGCGTCCGTCCAGTGGCGACCAGAAACTGCTGTGGCGCAGCCCCCAGATTGTGGCCGCCACCGCGAATGCCGCGAGCAGCGAAGGCAGCATGCTGGCATAGAGATCGCGTGCGACGACCGGGCCGCGCCGTCCGATCACCCAGAACTGGCAGGGCAGGCGGATGAACAGCCCGCTCAAGGCGAAGCCCGCGGCAACCCCGGCTGCACCGAAAGGCAGGCCGGCAGTCACGCCGGCGGCGGTGATCGCTGAGCAGATCGTGCCCCAGCGCAGCATCTCCGCCGTGCGGTTCTGCGTCATCAGCAGCCAGCCAAAGGTTTGCAGGATCGGCTGGTAAAGGGTGGCAAGGCCAAGCCATGCCATGATCGGCGCCGCCGCCGCCCATTGCGGTCCGAACAGCAGATGTACCACCAGATCCGGCGCTGCGATGAGAATAGCCGCAGCCGGCATGGTCGCCATATTCAGTTTCTCGACCACACGGAGATAGGCGCGGCGATAGCGCGCCGGCTGGTCGGCCAGGCGGCTCAGGGTCGGCATGGCTACCGAGAAAAGCGGAAGATTCAGGCTGGCGACCGGCACCAGAAGGATCTTGTAGGCGCGGTCGTAATAACCAAGCTGCGTGGCCCCCCAATACCAGCCGATCAGGATCTGGTCGAGATTGCGGACCAGCAGATTGGCGAGATTGGATCCCGTCACGTTGCCGCCGAACCCGAGCAGGTCGCGCACCTGCCGCAGCGGCGCCGGGCGGCCGGGTCGCCAGCCGCAGAACAGCCAGCCGCCGGCCGACAGGCAGATCGCCCAGACCAGACGCTGGATTACCAGGGCCCAGTAGCCCGCGCCCGCCACGGCGGAAATCACGGCGGCGGCCATGGCCAGAATCTCTGCGCCCATCTGGATGCCGGCCAGCAGGGAAAACCGCATCTGGCGCCGCAGCAGGGCCAGATGCTGTGTAGAAAATCCGCTGACCAGAAACCCGATGCCAAAGGCGAGCGTGATCTTCAGCAGGGCCGGTTCGCCATAGAACCAGGCCAGGGTCGGCGCCAACGGCACCATAAGCAAGGCCGCCACGGTACCCAGTGCCACATTGATCCAGAACAGCGCGCTGACTTCGGCATGGCTGATCGACTGGCGTTGCACGGTCGCGGCCGACAGCCCGAGATCCTTGAACATTTCAAGGAAGGTCAGCAATACGGCCACCATGGCGACGAGGCCGAAGGCCTCGGGCAGCAGCAGGCGGGCCAGAATGATCGTGGTGGCAAACTGCACGACCATTTTTGCCATCTGCGCAAGCATGGTCACCACCCCGCCGCGCACCGACCGGCCGGTCAGGTCGCTGGCAAGGTGGTCGGTGCGGAAATGTGATTCCGGGTCCGGATTCCGCATGCGGGGTGATCACGCCACGGCACTGACACGGGAGGATGCGGTCATGCGCCCGACAGACCCGTCGCCATCGCCCAGAATAGTGCGGATCTGCCGTTCGGGCAGTCCGCTGGCCAATAACTGTTTAGCCAGCGATGCCTTCAAGCGTTCGAGTCCGGCTGCGTCAGAGGCTTCGCAGCGTCCCACCAGGACATTCTGTGTATTCGAAGCCCGCAGCAGCCACCAGCCATCGCCGGTGCGCACGCGGACGCCGTCGATGTCATTCATGTCGGCGCCGGCCATGCGCAGGCGCCGGCGTACCTCGTCGACGATGGAGAATTTTCGGGTGTCGTCGCAGTCGATGCGCAGCTCGGGCGTGGCGAGGGTTTTTGGCAGCCGGTCATGCAGATACGCCAGGCTACGATTGCCGCGGGCGACGAGGTTGAGCAGCCGGATGGCGGCGTATAAGGCGTCGTCGAAGCCGAAATAGCGATCGGCAAAGAAGATGTGGCCGCTCATCTCGCCGGCCAGGGCCGCGCCAGTTTCGCGCATCTTTGCCTTGATCAGCGAATGGCCTGTCCGCCACATCACCGGCTTGCCGCCCAGCCGTTCGACGGTATCGAACAGGGATTGGCTGGTCTTAACATCTGCAATGATGGTCGCGCCAGGCTGCCGACGCAGGATGTCCTCTGACCACAGCATCATCAACTGGTCGCCCCACAGGACGTTGCCGCGATTGTCGATCACGCCCAGGCGATCGCCGTCGCCGTCAAAGGCGATACCGAGATCACAATCCCTGGTCAGAACAGTGTGTCGCAGATGATCGAGGGTCTCCGGCAGCGTCGGATCGGGATGATGCGCGGGGAAGGTTCCGTCAACTTCACCATTGAGAACGATGTGACGGCCAGGCAGGCCGCGCACGATGCGTTCGATTGCGGGACAGGCAGCCCCGTTGCCGGGATCCCATGCCACCGACAATGGCCGCGCCAGCTCTGCGTCGCGGAGCAGGCGCATGGTGTAGGCTCCCAGAACCGAGCGGCGCAACGTGCGGCCGGCTCCTGAGAAATAGGCGCCGTCTTGAACGATGCGGCCAAGCTCGAGAATATCGGCGCCATGTATGGTGCGGCCCTGCAGAACCAGTTTGAATCCATTATAGTCGGCCGGATTATGCGAGCCGGTTATCATGGCGGCGGCATCGGCGGAAAGATGGTGTTCGGCGAAATACAGCATCGGGGTGGGGCCAATGCCGATGCGATAGACATCGATGCCGGCCGCTTTCAGGCCTCGTCCAAAAGCCCTAGCCAATAGGGGCGAACTGAGCCGGCCATCGCGGCCAAGCGCGCAACTGCGCCCACCGGCACGCCGGATCATGCTGCCGAAGGCGCGGCCGAGCGCAGCGGCGTCTGCGGCATGCAGGCTTTGTCCAACAACTCCGCGGATGTCGTATTCACGCAGAATGCTTTTGTCGAGGTGACGGTCCGGCATCGACGATCTCCTGATCCGGTAACAGCTGGGATAGTGGCAATGTCATAACGGCTGGCGCGTTGATGCAGTGTGGTTATGCCGTGGCCATTCAGTGGATTGCTTCTGGGGGATTTGCTTCTGTAACGGCTGGGATGGGCCGCTGTGACCAATTTGTGGCCTGGTCACAATCGGGCCCCGGTACCCTTGAAGGACCCGGTTGCCCGCTTTTAATATCCATTTGCCGCAATCGAGCGCATGCCTTTTGGCAGGCAAGCGCACACAGCCTGGCTGGAACTTGTTCCATGCAGGCGCGTTCATGAACGTTCAGCGGATAATTTCATATTTGAACGCCCGCCCGAACAGTGCGTCACAACGGGGGAAACCGGAGAAGACTGGCAACGCTGTGCCCGTGCGCGGGCGCAGGAAACCGAGTGTGGACCTATCGATGTTTCGCGATGGTGTGGCGATGGTTTGGGCACCAGGCGGAAAGGCGGAGTGATGAACAGGGTCCTGATATGGTTTCCGTGTGGTGTCGGCCTCGCTGCGCTTACCGCGTGCAGCGGTATTGCGACTCTGCAGCCCGGGCCCGGAAACTCCAGCGCTCCGTCATCCGTTGAATCTCCGAAAAAGCAGCCACGGCGCAGCAATACAGGTGTGGTTGCCGCAGTTTCCATGCCGCAGCCGCGCGAAACAGTGAACAGCCAGGACATGCCCGTGCATCTGATCGGTCTCGATGGCGAACAGTTGAGCAGCCGCCTGGGACGGCCCAGCGAGGAATGGGAGCATGGGCCGGGCAAGCTGTGGCGGTTTCGGTATGCCGGTACCTGCATCCTGGATGTGCGGCTTTACCCCGATGTGCAAACCCAGACTTTTCGCAGCCTGAACTATGAGGTGATTGGAGATGACGGTTCTGACAACGGAAAGCGCCGATGCGCGGCAGAACTACAGTCATGGGCCAACCGGAAATGAGCTGCGTGGAAGCCATGCAGTCAGTGCCGGTACCCGTCCCATCAGGGTCGTGTTTGTCGATGATGACGACGACTACCGCGAAGCCATGAGCGGCGAGCTGGCCGATCATGGTTTCGAGGTTGTTGACCTTGCCGATGGCGATGCGATGTTCGGGTATTTCGCAGATGGCGGCGGCGCCGATGTGGTGGTGCTGGACTGGCGGCTGCCCGGAACCTCCGGTCTCGATTTGCTGGGGCAATCGCGCCGGCGCGGCATTCACGTGCCTATGATCGTGCTGACCGGCATGCTGTCGACGACCTATGAGAACGCCGCGCTGGATAACGGGGCGGTCGACTTTGTGAATAAGTCGCGCGGCGCGGCGGTTCTTGCCAAGCGGATCGGCCTGATCGTCGCTGCGGGCAAGAAGTTGCCGGAACATCGCCGTGAAGAGGTAATCGTGTGCGGCGATCTTATGCTGAGGCCCCAGATCAGCCGGGCGCTATGGCGAGAAGTCGATGCCAATCTCACGGTCGTCGAATTCAATATCGTGCACCTTCTGGTGCGGCACCTGAATGAATACGTTACCTATCGCGCAATATATGACTGCGTGCATCACGCAGGCTTCATAGCCGGAACGGGCGAGGACGGCTATCGGACCAATGTCCGGTCGTCGATCAAGCGCATTCGCAACAAATTCCGGGCGATCGATGCAGAATTCAGCCAGATCGAGAATTTCCTTGCCTTCGGATATCGCTGGCGCGCGCTTGTCGACGGGCAGAGCTGACGTTTTGCATGCGCTGCGGCGCATTGCGGCATCGCTCACCCTGAAGATGATTGGCCTGGTCGTGGTGTTTGTCGCCTTGCCGGTCGTTTTGTATGGGCAGTTCGAGAGCGCCGACAACCAGCGTCGCGACCTCGTGGTGCGGGGCATCCAGCAGCGCAGCTGGCTGATTGCCCAGGCCCTGACGCCGATCCTCGACCAGCCATCCGGCCCTCCGCACAAGTCCCTCAATCAGGAACTGCAGCGGTTCAAGGATAACCGGACGCTGTTGAAGTTGATGTTCCGGCCGGTGGGGATGCCGGCTGGCGGCAGCTTCTATTACATCGCCTCGGCGCCAGAATCGAAGCCCGAGCTGGTGGGGGCCGAACTGTCCAGCCTGGCGGAACACGGTGTTCTGCAGCAGCTTTCCGAAAGTTGCGCCTGGGATGCGCCGATCGATATCCGTTACCGGCAGCCGAATGGCCACGAGGAAATCATGACATCAGTCGTGCCGATCCAGTCGCGTTGGGGCTGTTGGGTCCTGCTGTCGGCGCATCCGACGTCCGAATTCCTCAACATATCGATTGGCCGCTCCTACTGGCAGACCAGGGAAATCCAGGTGGCGGCCGCCATCTATTTCGTATTCGCGTTGCTGGCGATCCTGGTGACGGTAAGCGTGTGGCGGAGTCTGCATCATTTCCGGCATGTCGCCCGCGAGATGAGAGAAGGGCGCGGCTCGGAGCGCACATTCGTGGCCCGCAACGTCGTGCCGGAGTTGACCAGTGTCGCGGCCGATTTCGATCATTTTGTTCGGGACCTGCGGAGAATCGCGCATGACATGCGACAGGCCTCGGAAGACAACGCACATTCCCTGAAGGGGCCAATCTGCACCATCCAGTCCTCGCTTGAACCCATCAAGCGCGTGGTGCCCGCGGACAACAGTCGCGCCACCCGAGCTATCAGCCTGGTCGAATCCTCGCTGCGACGGCTGCATTCCCTGGTCAATGCGACCCAGCGCATCGATTACAACACGGCAAATCTGATCGATGCACCGCGGATTCGCGTCAACTTGTCGGAAATTGTCGCCGATACCGTTTTGCGTTACCGCGAGGTCCTGGCCGAACACAATGTCCGCCTTGTCAGGGTTCTGGAGGAAGGAGCCTGTGTTCTGGCCGGTCGGGGCGTGATCGACACCATCTTCGAAAACATCCTCGACAATGCCATTGGTTTCGCGCCGGAACGGTCGACTGTGTCGGTGTATGTCTTCCGCCAGAATGGCAGTGTCATGCTGCATGTCGATGATGAAGGGCCGGGCATAAGCCACGAGCAGATCGATATGGTTTTCGATCGCTATTTCTCTTCGCGCGCGGGTTCACCCAACCAGACCGGACGGCGCAGCACGCCGGGCGGAAGCCCTGGCAGCCACGCCGGCCTTGGCCTGTGGATCGTTCATCGGAATGTCGAGGCCCTGGGCGGCACGGTCTCCGCCCACAATCGCCTCAGTGGCGGATTGAGCATCCGCATCGAACTTCCGGCGGCGGCCTGAACCGATTGCCGCCATTCGGTTATCTCCACAGCCACAGCTTGATCACTGGCCCGGATCAGCCGGCCTGCGCATAGTCGCTCAATGAAATTCACGACAGCCGGAATGGAGCCAGCAATGAATGCAGTGGTCGAAAGCAGCAGTGTTCTCGAGCAGCGCGCATTCCAGATCCATCCCGTCATTCTGGCCGGCGGATCCGGCACCCGACTATGGCCGCTGTCCCGCACGGCTTATCCGAAGCAATTGCTGCCGCTGGTATCGGAGCGCAGCTTGCTGCAGCAGACGGTGGAGCGGAACCAGGCTGCGCTGGGTTTTGCTCCGCCGATCCTGGTCTGCGGCGACGAGCATCGTTTCCTGATCGATGATCAAATGACTGCAATCGGCGTGGAACCGCAACAGATCATTCTGGAGCCTGTCGGGCGCAACACGGCTCCGGCCCTGGCCGTAGCGGCGCTTCTTCTGAACGATCGCGACACGGATGCCCTGATGCTGGTGCAGCCAGCCGATCACGCAATCGGCGATCTGGCCAGCCTGCAGACGGCTGTTCGTGCCGGATTGCCGGCGGCCGAAGCAGGCTGTCTGGTTACCTTCGGCATCGCGCCGGACAGGCCGGAGCCGGGTTATGGATATATCAAGGGCGGCCCGCTGCTGGAGGGCTCTGATCACGTGCGGAGCGTCGACCGCTTCATCGAGAAACCCGATCGCAACGCGGCTAAATCATATGTCGATAGCGGGGCCTATTTCTGGAACAGCGGGATCTTCCTGATGCGGGCCAGCCGGTATCTCGAGGAATTGCGACGCCTGCATCCTGCCATGCTGGAAGCCTGTGAACAGGCCGTGTCGGGCGGTCAATCCGATCTGGGGTTCTACCGGCTGGATGCCGAAGCCTTCAGGGCGGCGCCTTCGCTGTCGATCGATCACGCCGTCATGGAGCATACCGATCGCGCGGCCGTGGTGCCGGTCAGCATGGCGTGGAGCGATCTTGGCTCCTGGCAGGCCCTGCGCGGTGTGCTGCCCGATGACGGCGCCGGCAATATCGTCAATGGCGACGTGATCGCGCGTGATGTCAAAAACTGCTACCTGCGCAGCGAGGACAAGCTCCTGGCGGTAATCGGGCTTGAGGATGTGGTGGTTGTGTCGACCGATGATGCCGTCTTGGTGGCGCGCGCAGACCGGGTCGACGAGGTGTCTCAGGTGGTTGAACAACTGCGGTTGCGCAACAGGCCAGAACCGCTATCGCACCGCACCTGCTATCGGCCCTGGGGATCCTATGCCTCGATTGATGCGGGTGACCGTTTTCAGGTCAAGCGCATCACAGTGAAACCGGGCGCCCGATTAAGCCTGCAAAAGCACTTCCATCGCGCCGAGCACTGGGTGGTGGTGCGCGGAACGGCCCTGGTTGAGCGCGATGGCGAGAGCACATTGTTGCGTGAAAATGAATCGATCTACATTCCCATTGGCGCCGCTCATCGGCTGGAGAATCCGGGCAAGCTGCCGCTACACCTGATCGAGGTGCAGTCAGGTGCCTATCTGGGTGAGGATGATATCGTCCGGCTGGCCGACAATTACGGCCGGTGCTGAGATGCCGGAAAGCATTCTGGTGACCGGCGGCGCCGGCTATATCGGCAGTCATGTATGCCAGGCAGTCTCGACCGCCGGGCTGCAGCCCGTTGTCTACGACAACATGTCATCGGGCCATGGCTGGGCCGTGCAATGGGGCCCATTGGAGGGTGGCGATCTGATCGATGCAGGGCGGCTGGACGAGGTGATGCGCAAATACCGTCCCGTCGCGGTCATCCATCTGGCGGGGCTGATTGTATCCAGCGAATCGGTGCGCGATCCGGAGCCGTATTACGCCAGCAATGTGGCGGGCAGCCTGACGCTGCTGGAGGCGATGCGACGGAATGGCATCGAACGGATGGTGTTTTCTTCCAGTGCCGCTGTATATGGCGAACCTGATGTGACGCCGATTCCTGAGCAGCATCCACGGCGGCCGCTCAATCCTTATGGCACGAGCAAGCTGGTGATCGAAACGGCGTTGCAGGATTATGCCCGGGCTTATGGCCTGCATTCGGTATCGCTGCGCTATTTCAATGCCGCGGGCGCGGATCCCGCCGGCGAGATCGGCGAGGCGCATCCAATCGAAAGCCACCTGATCCCGCTGGTACTCGATGCCGCAGCAGGCTTGCGGCCGGCAATTGCCATCTATGGCACTGACTATCCGACGCGGGATGGCACCTGCATCCGCGATTATATTCACGTCTCCGATCTGGCGGAGGCACATGTTCTTGCGCTGCGTTATCTGGGGCGTGCCGTGGGGGCCCACGCCTTCAATCTGGGCAGCGGCAGCGGCGCCACGGTGCGCGAAGTTATTCGAACTGCCGAGGGTATAGTCGGGAGAAAGATTCCACTTAATATTGCGGCCCGCCGACCCGGTGATCCTGCGGCCTTGCTGGCCGATCCCGGTCGTGCCCATCAACTGCTCGGCTGGCAGCCCCGGCTGTCCGATCTCGACACGATGATCTCCACCGCCTGGCTGTGGCATCAGAAAATGCTGCACCGTCGCAAAGCCATGCTATAAAAAAGCGACCATTTTCCAAGGTGGAGCTTCATGCGGCCTTGCGGTTTCCTTTCAGCCAATCGCCTTTTGCATGCGATGGTACTCGGCTTTGCGGCTTCAGGCCTAATGCTATCCGGAGATGGCCTCGCCCAGGCAACACCCCAGGCGGCCTCCCAGGCCACAGAATCCAAGGCTCCGTTACCTGATGAGGTTCCGCGTGGCGCCACGGTCGTGGATCGGTCGCGGCCCGATTACGATGCTGCCGGCATCCGTCTGGGCGGCTTCCTGCTGTATCCGGGGCTAGCTGTGCAGGAGAGCTACAACTCCAACATCTATGCCACGCAGAACAACCGGCAGGACGATTTCATCACGACGATCAGCCCCAGCCTGGATCTGCGCTCGAACTGGAACAATCATGCCCTGCGCCTGCATGCCGACACCGCCCTGGCGCGGTATGCCGATCACCAATCGGAAAATTACACGGACTACACGCTGCTGACGGATGGCCGCGTCGATGTGTTGCGGGATCTGCGGTTATTCGGCGGAGCCGGAGTGGCGCGTCGGCATGAAGCGCGCTCATCGCCGGATAACCAGGGCGGCACCGAGCCGACGGAATATACGGTCTATTCTGCAAATGCCGCCATTGAGAAGGTATTCAACCGCATGTCTGTCCGCCTAGACGGCAAGGGCGAACGCTATGCCTTCAGTGACGTGCAGAATTCCAGCGGCGGCACGATCGGCCAGGGCGGCCGAGACCGCAACCAGGGGGAGCTGTCGCTGCGCACGGGCTATGAACTGGCGCCGCTGCGCGTGGTTTACCTGCAGGGTTCGGTCAATACCCGCGAGTATGACAACAGCCGCGATGCCAACGGCTATGCCAGAAGTTCGGATGGCTACGCATTCGTGGTCGGCGCCGAATACGATCTGACCGGTATTACATCGCTCGACATCTTCGCCGGCTACCGCCAGCAGGATTACGATGACGCCCGGCTGAAGAGCATGACGGGATGGACGGCTGGCGCCACGTTCACCTGGAACGTGACGCGACTGACCACCGTGACGGCTGGCCTGACCCGCGACATCGAGGAAACGACCCTGGCCGGTGCTTCCGGTTATTTTGCCACACGGACCGAGCTGCGCATCGATCATGAATTGCTGCGCAACCTGTTGCTGAATGCCAGGGTGGGATACGAACAGGATGACTTCGAAGGCATTGGCCGCGAAGACGACTACATCAGTGCCGGTCTCGGCGCCAAATACCTGATCAGCCGCAATTTCGCGCTGTCAGGCGGTTATGGTTACCGTGAGCGCGATTCCTCCGCCACGAACAGCGATTTTTCAGAAAATGTGGTTTTTCTGCGGCTGAGTACGTATCTCTGATCGGGGTGGTTGCCCCTCTTTGATCACAGCCGGTTCGGGCGCTTTGTTGGTAGAAGCAGATGGTTTTCCGGATGCCATGCGGGCATCCGGAGTTTCTGCGATCAACGGGGCGGCCGGCCATGCCAAGCGTCTTCGCACATCATCGTCTTCTCCGGTATCTCCTCCGGTGCAGTCTGTTCCTCGCCGCTTTGCCCATCGTGGCCTGCGGTCCGGTGACAGCGCAGCAGACCGGCCATGTCGATGCCATGACAGCAGAGGCATTGTCGGCCAGTGCCGGCTATCGCCTCGGCTCCGGCGATCGTGTGCGGATCACAGTCTACGGCCAGCCTGAGCTGACCGGCGAATACGCCATCGACGGCAGCGGCGCACTCTCTTTTCCGTTGATTGGCCAGATCCAGGCAGGCGGGCAGAGCGCAAGTGGGCTTGAAAAAGCGCTGGTTGACCGGTTGCAGCCAAATTACCTGAAGAACCCGAGCGTCAGCGTCGAGATACTGACCTATCGCCCATTCTATATCGTTGGCGAAGTGCGCACCCCGGGCAGTTATCCCTATGTCTCCGGGATGACCGTGCTGAATGCCGTGGCTCTGGCGGGCGGCTTCACCTACCGCGCCCGTGAAGGCGATTTCTATGTCATGCGTCAGATGGCGGAAGGTGGAAAGGGCCGGCTGCAGGCCATGCCGGATACGCCGGTTCTGCCGGGTGACGTGATCACCGTGCGGGAGCGGTATTTCTGATGCATCTGCCGGATCGCCTGATTGCCCGATCGCCGCAGCAGCCGACGCTACTGGCGCCGCAGTTGATGCCGCCGCTGTATTCGGCCGCGCCGCCGACGCAAACCGGAATCCTTGACTTGCTGTTGCAGTTGTGGCGGCAAAAGGTATTGATCCTGTCGATCGGCCTGTTCTGCGCCGCAATTGCCGTGCTGGTCGCGCGCGCGATGCCGGTTTATTACATCGCCGAAGCAAGGGTGCTGGTGGGCGTGCCCCTGTTGCGGGTCATGAATATCGAAGCCGTGATGGCCGATATCAATCCCGATGCCGAGCGAATCCAGAATGAAGGCTATATCGTCCAGTCGCGCGCCCTGGCCGAACAGGTGGTTGGCCAGCTCGGCCTGGATGAGGATCCGGAATTCAATCCGCTGCTGCAAGCCAAGCCGCTCTGGCGGCGCCTGCTCGATCTATCGCGCTATCTGCCGGATGCATGGTTGTCGGACTCTGCCGACAAGCCTGCGGATCCGGCGGCGCAGGCGCGGTTCGAAACGGATACCGTGATCGATACCCTGCTGTCGCGTCTGGATGTATCGACTCTGGGCCGCTCGCATGTGCTGTCGATCCAGGCGAAGGCGCAGGACCCGTCGCGCGCCGCATCCATCGCCAATGCCTTCGCCGATGCATATCTGGCCCGGCAGCGGTTGGAGAAGGTGAAGGCCAATGACGAGGCCGAGCAATTCCTGACCGACCGGATCGCGACGCTGCGCCAGCAAGTGGAAAAGGCGGATCAGGCGGTGGAGGATTACCGCCGGCAGAATGGCCTTTACAAGGGTGCAAGTGTTGGCGTCACCACCCAGCAACTGACGGAACTCAACACGCAGTTGATCGTGGCGCAAACTGCCAAGGCCGAAACGGAAGCGCGACTCAGCGAGGCGCAGAGCCTGAAAAAGACCGGCATCGCCGGAGAGAGCGTTCCCGAAGTCCTCAATTCCCCGGTCATCCAGTCGTTCAAGCAGCAGCAGGTCGAGGCCGAGCGGCGCCTGGCCGACCTGTCGAGCAATTTCGGTCCGCAGCATCCGCGCATTCTGAGCGCGCGAGCCGAGATTGCCGGAATTCGCGGCAGGTTGCGGCAGGAGATGGATCACATCATCGACGGCCTGCGCCATGAGGCCAGGACGGCAGATGCCCGCTATCAGGCCCTGCGGCAGAATTTCGATCGCCTGCAATCCCGGCAGGCCGGGGTGAATGAAAAGTCGATCAAGCTGGAATCGCTGGAACGTGAGGCCGCCGTCAACCATAACCTGCTTGACCAGGTGATGGGCCGTGCCAAGGAAACCTTCGGCCAGGATCGACTGCAGCGCCCGAATGGCCAGCTCATATCCACGGCGCCGCCGCCCATCGCTCCGGGCTTTCCGCCACGCATATTGATCGTATTCCTCGGTGCGGCCGGCGGCATCCTGATCGGTGTCATGATCGCGTTGCTGCGGGATAACGCTGATCGCAGTTTTCGCCGCGGCGATCAGATCGAAGCCTATACGGGTCTGCCTGTTCTGGCTCTCATCCCGGCCCTGAAGGGGCGCATGACCGCTCTGGCACATGTCTTGCGGCAGCCATTCTCGCCGTATAGCGAAGCCTTGCGGAAGCTGTATATCGGGCTGGAGCTGTCGCAGGCGAAAGCGTCGCCGAAGACGATATTGTTTGCTTCGGCAGTGCCAGGAGAAGGAAAGTCGGTATTGGTCGCTTCCTTCGGCCGGCTGTTGGCCAGCCAGGGACACCGGATCCTGCTGATTGACTGCGACTGGCGCAGCCCGCGGCTGCATCGCCTGCTTCAGTGCGGCAATCGCTACGGTCTTGCGGATCTGATTTCTGAGGACGACGAGCAGACCCTGGGGCATGCCGCCGGGCAGGCCATTGTCACCGATGCGCTGTCGGGCCTGGACCTGATCCCGGCCGGCCAGTTCACGGCACAGTCGATGCGCAATCTGGGCGGTGACAGGATGCAGCGGCTGCTGCACAGCCTCTCCGGGCGTTACGACATGATCCTCCTGGATGCGGCGCCGGTGCTTGTGGGGGCCGAGGTGCTGACCCTGGCCCGCATGGTCGATAAGGTGGCACTCTCCGTGCGTTGGGGGCATACCCGCCGGGAAGCCGTTGGAGAGGCCCTGAAAAGCCTGATCGATGTGCAGGCCGATTTTGCCGGTGCGGTACTGACCCGGGTGGATCCAAAGGGTTATCGCAAATACGCTTACGGGCACCTGAACTACGAATACGAACGACCGGTGCTGGCCCGCTCGGGCAACTGGAGCTGATCTTGCCCGAGCCGGTCCTGTTCGTTACCCAGCATTATGCGCCGGAAACCATCGGCTCCGCGCCCTATTGCACCGATGTTGCAGAATATCTGCACGCCCAGGGCCGCGATGTCACCGTTCTGACCGGCTGGCCGCATTACCCGGATGCGGCGCGCTTCGCGGGTTTCCGACCCGGTGATAACCAGTCTGGCCGGAAGGGGCCGGTCATCAAGCGGCTGCGGCACTGGCTGCCGCGCCAGCGCTCGGTGGCAGGGCGGATCGCCAGCGAGGTTCTGTTTCTCTTGGTCGGGATATGGGCGCTTCTGGCTGGTCGCGTGCGGCGCCATGAGCTGGTCCTGTCGCTGTGTCCCTCGATATTTTCTGTTGTCCTTGGGCAACTGGCGACAGCGAAAGACGGTCGTCACCTTGTCATCATGCATGACATCCAGTCCGGCCTGGCGGGTGGGCTCGGGATGGTACGCTTCAGCCTGCTGCTGCGCATGATGCGGATTGTCGAGCGCATTGCGCTTAACCGAGCCGATGGATTGCTCGTCCTGTCAGAGGACATGCGGACCAGGTTGCGGCATATGGGCGTGCAAACCAGTATCGAGATACTGCCCATCTGGGTCGATCCGGCACAGATCCAGCCGCAGCCACATCGTGACCGGACGGCACCGCTGCTGCTTTATAGCGGCAATCTCGGCCGCAAGCAGGGGCTGGATCAGATGGTGAGTCTGGCCGAACGGCTGGCGCTTTCGCGGCCGCAGATCGGTATCGTCATCCGTGGCGCTGGCGGTGAACATGACGCGCTGGAAGCGGCTTTGGTTGCGCGCCATGTGATGAACGTGCGACTGGAAGATTTGGTGCCGCGCGAATGCCTGGCCGACGGTCTGGCGGAAGGCGACATCCATCTGGTGCCACAGAATCCGAAGGGTGCCGACTTTGCCGTACCCTCGAAGGTTTACAATATCATGGCAGCCGGCCGCAGCTTCGTAACGACGGCCCCGGAAGGCAGTGCGGTGTGGCGTCTTGCCGCCGAATCCGGGGCTTTTATGTGCGTTCCGCCGGATGACGCCCCAGCTTTCGAAGCCGCCATCCTGCAACTGGCCGATAATCCCGGCATGCGGGCGACCATGGAAGCGAATGGCCGGCGTCACATCGAGCGGCATCATGATCGGAACCGGCTGCTGGGCCGGCTGGATGAGCTGCTGACGATGCTGTCTCGCGATGGTGAAATCATGTCGCCGCGGGCGCGGCTTCTGGTTCTCGAACCCGACAGCAATGGCCATACCCGCGAATGGTTGGGCCATATCGTCGACCGTGCGGTGGGACAAACCGATCTAGAAGTTCTGTGGCTGGTTCTGGCCCGGAATCTCTGCGATGCCCTGCGTGACAGGATCGCACCGCAAGATCGCGGCCGGATCAGGCTGGTGCCCCTGTCAGCGGCGGAGGAGCGGGCCTGCCTGAGCCGCCATTTGATAATCAGTGGCTTTGCCCGCTGGTGGGTGATGCGGCGGTATCTCACATCCACCGGGGCGACGGCAGGGCACTTCTTGGCCCTCGATCATCTTTCGCTGCCTTTTGCCCTGGGACTCGGTGCGGTTGGCCGTCCGGTCGGCGGCATCCTGTTTCGGCCATCGGTGCATTATCCCAGCCTGGGCTTCCGCAGTCGCAGTTGGAGCGAATTCGTGCGCGATGTGCGCAAATCGCTGCTTTATCGACTGATGCTGCTGAACAGGGCTCTGGCCGTGGTGTTGACGCTGGATCCGTTCTTTCCCGATTATGCAGCGGAATCCTATCGCGGAGGGCATAAGGTTCTGGCCTTGCCCGATCCGGCCTTCGCGCCGCCGATTGCAACCGATGCCGGTCTGCGTGGAATACGGCCGCCGCCGCACCGGAAATTGCTGCTGCTGTTCGGTGCGCTCAGCGAGCGCAAGGGAATCCTGTGCCTGCTGGAGGCGCTGTGCCACGTGCCGGTCGCGACGGCTGCGGGCATCGCTGTGGTGGTTGCCGGCAAGGTGGCTCCGGAAATACGGCCGGTGGTGCGGCGCGCGCTGGCCCGCCTGCGAAAACGCCAGCCTCAGCTCTGGCTGCATCTCGAGGACCGCTGGCTGAAGGATGACGAGATTGCGGGCCTGGTGCGGGCCAGCGCTGTGGTGCTTGCTCCTTATCAGCGGTTTGTCGGCTCCAGCGGTGTGCTGCTCTGGGCGGCGCGGGCCGGGGTGCCGGTGCTGACCCAGGATTATGGATTGATCGCGCGCCTGGTGCAGGAACACCGGCTGGGGGTGACTGCCGATGTGACCGATCCGCGGGTTCTGGCCAATGCAATCACGCATATGGTCACGGAGGGGCCGGGGGGCAGTTTCGACCCTGCTGCCGCCGAAGCTTTCGCGGCTGCGCGCAACCCAGTCTCGTTTGCCGCGACGATTCTGGCGACAGCAGGGGCGGCATGATGGTCGGGTTTGTGAGAACGCCCCTGTTTGGTCACGGGCGGTTGCAGCAGTGTTATGGCACATCCGGGGCAGAAACAGCTCCGGAGCCACCGCATGCCTCTCGAAGCCAGATCCGATCTGAACGACCTGACGAATGCCGCAATGCGCCTGGCCGACATGCCAGCGCAACGGGCCGCCGAACGGCAGCCTTCGAACCGAACATCCACATTGAGGATATCGGCGCCGCTGCATCACCGCGCGCCGGTGTCTCTGGATATCGTCGGCGGAATATTCCGGTTGCTCGATGGCGTAGTCTGCCTTGCCGCGGCCCTGGCATCCCTGGTCGTAACGATGCCCGACCTGCCGCTGGCGCCGGCCTACTACACCGCCACCGCCCTGCTGGGCACGATTGTCATGATGAATGCCTTGTCGATTGCGGGTCTTTACCGGCCTGCTTTGCTGCAGCGAGGCGGCTTGCCATTCGGCCGCGTGATAATGGCGTGGAGCGCCGCCGCCGCGATCGTTACTGCTGTGGCTGCTGCCGGTGGTGTCGGCTTGGCGAGCAGCCAGAACTGGCTGCTGCTGTGGCTTGTTGCCTGTGGCTGCATTCTGCTGGCCGCGCGGGCGCTTCTGGCCGTTCGCGTCGACCAGTGGCGGCAGACAGGCCGGCTATGCCGGCGTGTTGCCGTGTTCGGCAGTGGCAGTGCAGCGCAGGCTCTGCTGCAGCGACTGATGGCCGGCCGGCCGTTTGCCATGGATCATATTGTGGTTGGCGTGTATGGCGATATGGCGCTGGTCCGTTCCGGGCAGTCGGATATCATGCAAAAACGGGCCGCGCCGGAACGCCTGGTCCATGCATTGTGCGGCGACCTGCAGGATCTGCTCGGCGAAATCCGGCGCGAGCATGTCGATGCGGTGATCGTGGCGCCGTCGCCGGGCGAGGGAAGTCCCGGTGTTATTGTCGACCGGCTGCGCCAGGCCGCGGCCGATATCTACCTGCATCTGGATATTCCGGAAGTGGCGGGCGGACAATCTGGCTTCGAAAAAATCGGCGGAATCCCCCTTCTGCTGATCGAGCAGCGGCCGCTCTGTGGCTGGCGTGGTATCGCCAAGGCGGTCGAAGATCGCGTCTTTTCTGCTTTTGCGCTTCTGCTGATAGCGCCGCTCCTGGGGTTGATCGCCATCCTGATCAAGCTCGACAGCCCTGGTCCGGTGCTGTTCCGCCAGAAACGCTATGGCCTGAACAACCGGCTGATCGAGGTGCTGAAATTCCGCACCATGCGACACGACATGTGCGACCAGACCGCCAGTCAGCTAACCCGGCGCAACGATCCCCGGGTAACGCGGATTGGCCATTTCCTGCGGCGCACCAGCCTCGACGAATTGCCGCAATTCATCAACGTTCTGCTTGGCGATATGTCGGTGGTGGGGCCGCGTCCGCATGCCACGGCCGCCAAGGCGGCAGGTCTGCTCTATCAGGATGCGGTGCCCAATTACGATTGCCGGCACCGTATGAAGCCCGGGATCACAGGGTTGGCCCAGGTCAGTGGCTGGCGTGGCGAAACCGAGACCCTCGATCAGATCCGCAAACGGGTCGAGCATGACATCCGTTATATCGAGAACTGGTCCATATTTCTGGATGCGCAGATTATTTTGCGCACCATCATGGGCGGATTTACCGGGCGCCAGGCTTTTTGAAAGCCACCGGTGGTATGGGGCGCGGTGATGAGGTGTCTTTGGTTGACCCAGACCGACCCCGAGCCCAGGCATAACGGCCAGCTTATCTATTCCGGCGGGCTGATCGATGCGATCGGCGAAAGCGGGGCAAGGGTGGATATTGTCGGCGCCATGCGCCCAGGTGCGCCGCATCGGCCGTTCGACCGGCAGGCGGGGCTGCGCTGGTTTCTGGCCGAGCAGAAGCCGCGCCCGTTATGGCACACGCTGCTGTCGCCCCTGCCCAACGTTGCTGACCGCAATTGGACGCCGGAACTGCAGCGCCTGCTCGAGGGGCGACTGGATGAAAATGGCTGGGATGTCATCGTTTTCGACAGTCTGTCGGCAGGCTGGGCGTTGGCCTCGGTGCTGAAACGATATCCGCAGCGCGGCCGGCGGCCGCGCCTGGTGTATATCGCGCATAACCATGAGGAGAGTCTGCGGCAGCAAGTGGCCCGCGAGCATCCAGATCCGCTGCGCCGGCGCATCCTTCTGCGCGATGCGGCAAAAGTGGCGCGCCTGGAGCAGGCGATGGTTCTGGCGGCGGATGCGGTCACCGCGATCACCCCGGAAGACCGTGACCGATTCCTGGCCGATCATCCTGGCCGGGATATCGCGGTGATCACTCCGGGATATGGCGGCGCCTATGTCGACCAGCGCCGCATCAGCGCGCGCCAGCCCCGGCGCGCCGTGATCGTCGGCAGCTTTGACTGGATCGCCAAGCGACTGAATCTGGAGCAGTTCCTGGCGGCAGCCGACCCGCTATTTGCCAGTCACAATGCCGAGTTGCAGGTCATCGGCACGGCGCGCGAAGCCTTTCTCAAGCAGGTCCGGCGGCGCTTCTCCGCCACGCAGTTCACCGGACCGGTCTCCGGCCTGTCGGCATTGATGCAAGAGGCGCGCATCGCCCTGGTGCCGGAACGGCATGGCGGCGGCTTCAAGCTGAAAGTTCTGGATTACATCTTCAACCGGCTGCCGATCCTGGCCTTGGAGGGATCGGTTGCCGGCATGCCGTTGCAGCATGAAGACAGCATCCTGCTCTATCGCGATTACCGTGCTCTGGCGGCCGGCGTGTTGCAGGTGATCGATGATTACGACCGTCTGAACCATCTGCAGGAGCGCGCCTATGCGATCTGCCGCGATCGGTTCGACTGGGCCAGCCGGGGGCGCCAGTTGCTGGCGGCGATCGCCGGGCCATGATGCCCTATTCCGCAGCGAGCCAGCGCTTGCCGGCAGCCGACATGGCCTTGCTGGCGATTTTCATGATCGGGATCTACCTCGGGGTCGAGATCCGTATCACGCCAACGATCCCGCTGCCTGCCGCGCCGGCCGGTATTGCCGGCCTGATCCTTTTGTGGCGCCGGCGCAACGCGATCCAGCCGCTGCATCTGGCTGGCCTGTCGGGTGTGATCGTGATTTATCTGGCGGCCACGCTTTCGGCCAGCGATATGGGGTTTCTGGGAAAGCGCTTCACCGGCCTTGTGCAGCTGATCTATTCCCTGCTGATCGGTTACGCCCTGTTTCTCACCGTGGTCGAGGCTGGCCGACGGCAATTGGCCGGTCTGTTTTTCGGCTTTTGCATTGTTATCCTGATCGGCTGCCTGCTTGAGACATATGCAGGCTTTCGCCCGATCAGCGATGCCGCCCGCAGCTTTCTTTACGATTATGGCATCTACGAATCCGACCTGCGCGATCAACTGCTCTATGGCCGTATCAGGCCCAAGCTGTTCACCAGCGAGCCTTCGGCGGTCACCTTCGGGTATACGTTCTTCAGTTTCGCCTGGTTCGTGATATCGCAGCGGCGCGGCAAGCTGTTTGTCTTTCTGCTGCTGCTGGCGGCCGGTCTGGCGGCGATGCCGGGGCCGACCTTGCTGCTAGCCCTGCCGCTGGTGGTGCCGTGCTATCTGTTTGTTGATCCGAATGCGCGCAATCGTGCCGGTATCCTGCTGCTTGCCGTGCTGCTCATGATAGTCGCGGCAATCCTCGGCATGACGGTCTATGCCGAACGTCTGAGCGATATCCTCGCTGGTGAGGATCCGAGTTTCTTTTATCGCGTGATCGGCCCGGCCCTGGTCGGCCTGAAGGTGATGCAAATCTATCCCTGGGCCGGGGCAGGTCTGACGGGCGAGGAATTTATTGCCGGCCTCGTGATGAATGTCTTCGTGCAATCTTCGCAGTATTCGGCGGCCTGGCGGATCGACAGGATATCCTCGGCGCTGACCAATTATTTCTGGCTGCACTGGATTTATCTCGGTGCGATCTGGGGCGGCATCGCCATGGCGGGCCTGTCGGGCTGGTTGCGCCTGCTTGGCGTGCCAAGCCTTGTGTTCTGCTGGGCCGTCTGGGCTGTGCTCGGTCAGGCTTCCGGGGCCTATGTCGGCCCCAAGACCTGGACGGTGTTCCTGCTGGCGGCGGGCCTGTCGGTTCTCGTGCGCCGTGCGGCAAGCATCGCGCCCCACGTCGCGGCACCGCAATGGTCGCCTGGTGCCTTCCCTTCACGCGATAAAGGGGCAGCCCATGCAGCGCCGTAATTTTCTCACTTCCGGGGGCGTGCTGGCTGGTGTCGGGTTGCTGGGACCAAACGCCCTTCAGGCAGCCGTTCCGGCTGCGGGGCCGCAACGTGTATTATCAGCGGTGGATTTTGGCGCCAGCGGTGATGGCCGAACCGACGATACGGCCGCTTTGCAGTCCGCTTTCGATGCGACATTTTCCAACGACGGCACGCTGCTGCAGATTCCGCCCGGCACCTACCGGGTAACCCGTACCCTGCGGGTTCACCTTACCAAGCCCCTGACCCGCCAGGGTGGCATCCTGGCGCCCGGCGCGCGACTGGTCTCAGCCATTACGGATGGCTCACCTGTCGTGGAGGTCTTGAGCGAAAGCACGGTGCGTTATCTTTTGATCGATGGTCTCGGGATTGAGGGAACGGGTGGCGAAGGGGCGGGCCTCAGGCTGAGTTGTGAAAGCTTTGGTCGTTACATCTACAATTTCTGCCTGCGCGACCTGGTGGTGCAGAATTGTGGAGGTGACGGCTGCGTGCTGACGGGCAATGTCTTTGAGGGCCAGATCGTCAATTGCTATTTCCGCAACAATCGCGGGAATGGTGCCAGCTTCGCCCATGGCGATCCGGGCGGAATCCTCTCCGCCATCCATGTGATGGGGTGCGTTTTCGGCCAGAACGGCGACCACGGCGTGGCATTGCTGCGCGGCTGCTACGATGTCGGTTTCCACGGCTGTTATTTCCTGCTGAACCGGAATTTCGGACTGCTGGCGCGCAATGGCTGTACGCTGCTGTCGCATTGCGGTTTCGAGAATAATCACGATAAGGCCAGTGCGTTTACTGCCGGCGATGCCGGCATCTGGCTGCAGGGGTTCGCGACCCTGATCGCGTGCACCGCCTATTCGATCCGGCACCAGAACCGCCTGCTGCGTGGCTATATTACGGGCCAGCTCACCATGATCGGCTGCACTGGCAGTGGCGGTGGCGACGCCGCCATGGCCGGCCTGGCACGTTTGAATGGGGCGGGCAGTGCCATGGCGACGCTGATTGGCTGCCGTGGGGCCGTGCAGACCGATCCGGGTTTCGAGGCTCTGGTGATCGGTGGGCCGGGTGAAAGCGTGCGCTTTGGTTCCGACTGGAACAGCCGCCATCTCCCGAAGCTGGGCGATTATTCCCTTTGGGTGGACAGCAGGGGGCGGCTCCGGATCAAGAAAGGCAAGCCCGATAACGAAGAAGATGGCACGCCGGTTGGCAGTTGATGGCCGCCTCCGGGCGCGTCTTAACCGTATGCCCGCTGCCGCCGGATCGCATCGGCTCCTTTGGTCAGGCCGATATGGTCGAGATACCAGCGATAGGTCTGTCGCAGGCCCGCCTCCAGGCCAATGGCTGGCTGCCAACCCATGGCCCTGAGTTCACTGCTGTCGACCACTTTGCGCGGCGTGCCATCGGGCTTGGTGACGTCGAAGGCGAGCTGTCCGGAATAACCCGTGATGGTGCAGATCATGCGGGCGAGATCGCCGATCGATACTTCCTCGCCGGATCCAAGATTCAATATGGCTTCTCCCGAATAATGCTGCATGGCGAATACGATGCCGTCGGCAGCGTCATCGACATGCAGGAATTCGCGTAGCGGCGTGCCGGAACCCCAGACCGACAGGCTTGCCGCTCCGGTGGCGCGGGCCTGATGCGCCTTGGCGATCAATGCCGGAACCACGTGGCTCTGCTGCAGATCGAAATTGTCGCCGGGACCATACAGGTTGGTCGGCATCAGGGAGATGAAGTCGCAGCCATGTTGCCGCCGATACGCCTGGCAGAGTTTAAGCCCGGCAATCTTGGCGATGGCATACCATTCATTGGTCGGCTCAAGGGCACCGGTCAGTAGGGCAGAGGCCGGGATCGGTTGCGGCGCCAGGCGTGGATAGATGCAGGACGAGCCGAGAAACACCAGCTTTTCCACACCATAGCGACGGGCCGCCTCGATCACATTCGCTTCTATCATCAGGTTGTCGTACAGGAATGTGGCGGGCTGCGTGTCATTGGCATGGATCCCGCCAACCTTGGCCGCGGCAACAAACACCGCCTCCGGGCGGACATTCTTCATCCACAGATCGACCTGGTCGGGTGAGCGCAGGTCAAGGCTGTCGCGTCCGGCGGTGAGTATTTCGCAATCCTCCCGCGCCAGGCGGCGGACCAATGCCGAGCCGACCAGTCCGCGATGTCCGGCCACCCAAACGCGGCGGCCGGACAGGGGATAGAGTGTGGTCTCAGGCATGGCTGTATGCATTGCGGAACTGTTCCTGATTGAGCATGACGCGGTCGGCCTCCACCATTTCGGTAACAAGCTGTTCGAAACTCGTCTGATGCCGCCAGCCGAGTTCCCGCTGGGCCTTGGTCGGGTCGCCGAGCAGGAAATCGACCTCGGTGGGCCGATAATAGGCAGGGTCGACGGCCACAAGAATCTCGCCGGAGCGGTCGCAATAACCTTTCTCCTTGATGCCCTTGCCGTCCCAGACGATTTTCCGGTCGATGTTGCGGAATGCCAACTCGACGAACTCGCGCACGGAGTGAACCTCGCCAGTGGCCAGGACATAATCGTCGGGCGTGCCGTGTTGCAGGATGCGCCACATGCCTTCGACATAATCGCGGGCATGGCCCCAGTCGCGCTTCGCATCGATGTTGCCAAGGTAAAGGCATTTCTGCAGGCCCTGCTCGATGGCGGCGACGGCGCGGCTGATCTTGCGCGTCACAAAGGTTTCGCCACGGATCGGGCTTTCATGGTTGAACAGAATCCCGTTCGAGGCATGCATGCCATATGCCTCGCGATAGTTGACGGTGATCCAGTAGGCATAGAGCTTTGCAGCCGCATAGGGGCTGCGTGGATAGAATGGCGTGGTTTCGCGCTGCGGCGTCTCCATCACCTTGCCGAACAATTCCGATGTGGATGCCTGATAGAAACGGACGCGTTCTTCCATGCGCAGAATGCGGATGGCTTCCAGCAGGCGCAGGGTGCCGAGCGCGTCCGTATTCGCCGTGTATTCCGGTGTTTCGAAGCTCACCTGGACATGGCTTTGTGCGGCAAGGTTGTAGATTTCTACCGGCTGCACCTCGTCGATCAGGCGGATCAACGAAGTGGCATCGGTCATATCGCCGTAATGCAGGAAATAACGCAGGTTTGTTTCGTGCCGATCACGGTAGAGATGGTCTACGCGGCCTGTGTTGATCGACGATGATCGCCGTTTGATGCCGTGCACGGTGTATCCCTGACTGAGCAGGAATTCCGCCAGATAGGCGCCGTCCTGCCCGGTCGCGCCGGTAATCAAGGCTGCCTTTTCGGCCATTGCTCTATCCTTTTCCGTTGTGGATCAGAAAACATCCGGCGCATCGCCGGCAAGTGGACATGGATTGCCGCATCACAGGCTCGCCATTGCCTGTGCAACACGATCCCAGGAATAGGTCTGCAGCACATGGCGCTGGCCGCTCAGGCCCATGGCAGAAAGACGCAGCGGATCGGCCAGTGCATCCAGGATGGCTTCGGCCACCGCCGCGGGCTTTTCCTCGGTGACCAGGAAACCATGACGACCATCTTCCAGGATTTCAGGCAGGCCATTGCGATGCAGGCCGATCACCGGCGTACGCGACAACAGCGCCTCAAGATAGACCTGCCCCCAGGGGTCGTTCAGCATCGGCTGCACCAGCATGGTCGACATCCGCAACAGGCGCTGCAATTCGCGCCAGGGTAGGTGATCGAACACCCTGATGCCGGGCAATGCCGGAATATATGCGCGGCTGCGTTTGTCGCCAACAATGGTCAGCGTCAGATCCGGGCGCTGCTGTCTGGCCAGCCGAAAGGCTTCGATCACCATGCCGCCGCCTTTGGCCATGAACAGATGCTTGGCGATGAACAGCAGGTCCGGGCGGGTATAATCCTTGGCGCCCGCATACGGCTCGATCTGCCCCATGCCCGATCCAACTGCGGTTACCCGATCTGGCGCCAGGCCGTAATGGCTGATCATGTGTTCGCGCACATAAGCCCCAAAGGTGAATACATGCTCGACGTTTCGCAGTGCCTCGCGTTCCAGTTGATCGAATTCCTCGACGGCACTGGTGCTATAGGCTTCGCGTGCTGGCCGATAGGGTAACGACAACGCCCAGGTATGATCGCAGTACAGGTAATGCACCAGCTCGCGACAAGGCTGCATTGGCAGATCCAGAGTGCCGGTATGCAGGATGTGGCGGATATGCCGCCGTCGGGCAATGGAGGCCAGCTGTTCGGCCGCCCGCTGCCGTGCCACGCGGATACGCAGCAGGGCCTCGCCGGAAGGCGGCCGGCCATAACCCTGCATCAGGTAATGCACACCCAGCAGGGCCCGTTCCCCGCGGCTGAAACCGGAATGGATTCCTTCGGCCGCGATACCCAGCTTCTGCAGGCTGCGTATCACGTTATACGGCGCGCCGGACCAGGTTCCGCGGTCGAGAGGGTCGCCGAATACGCTGCTGACGGCCAGCCGCTCGAAGCGCCGATGGCCAGCCCCCGCATATGCGCATGCCTGCGAGTCCGGCAATTCGAAGCGGAGTGGAAAAGCAGACACGTATGGCCTCTTGATCGCTGCGTGGTGGAAAGCATCGAACAGGAGCGCCGGGCCAATAGCCAGTGATCAACCTGTGACAGATGTTCCAGGGGCACCGGCACACTTTGATCACACCTATGCAGGACAGACTGCCCTAGGCTTGGATTGCCGGGCAACTTTCCGTTGTCCTGGTGTCCATCAGGCCTGTGGAGTGCGTCAATGCCGCCAGTTTCTGCATCCCCGTCAACGGCAATCGTATTCTTTTCGCCAGACGTCACAGATGTCAGCACCATCAAAAGGGCGCGAACCTTCCTCGATTATGGCTATCGGCTGACGATGTTCAGTTTCCGACGCCAGCGCTACAACCGCGGCTACCAGCCGGACTGGCCGTGCGTCATGTTGGGCCAGACAGAGGACGGGCGTTACGGCCAACGATTGCTGGCTTTGCTGAAAGCGCTGCCTCGCATTGCCAGATATCGCCGGCTGTTGCAGCAGGCGGAATTGTTTTATGCCCGCAACGTCGACCAGCTCCTGCTGGCGCTGGCGGCGCGATGGCTGGCAGGACGGAAGGTCCGGATTGTTTACGAGGTTCTGGATATCCAGCCCATTCTGGTGGGGCGGCGCTGGTTGTCGCGGATTCTGCGTGGCGTGGAACGCTTCGGGTTGCGCCGTATCGATCTGCTGGTGCTGTCGTCGCCGGGATTCTGGAATAATTATTTTTCCGCCCTGCAAGGGTGCCGACAACCGTGGTTCCTGCTTGAAAACAAGCTTCCGCCCCAGTTCGGGGCCCGGCCGCGCCGGTCGGCCCAGTCGCCCGCCGGTTCGTCATCCGGCGGCTACCGCTGGACGGTTGGCTATTGCGGCCTGATCCGCGGCCAGGAAACCTTCAACCTGATCGTGCGGCTGGCCCAGCGTCTCAGGGGGATCGTGCTGTTCAAGTTCCACGGTCTGGTCACCACGGTCGACCGTGAGGGTTTCAGCCGGGCGATCGCACAAAACGACAATATGATCTACGAAGGGCCTTATGTGAGCCCCCGGAACCTGCCGGAGGTCTATGGTGATCTCGATTTCGCATGGGCCATCGATCTGGAGAATGCCGAACATAACTCGCGCTGGCTGCTGCCCTGCCGGTACTACGAGGCCGGTTTTTTCGGCGTGCCCTGTCTGACGGCGCGTGATTTCGAGGTCGCCAGGCTGGTCGAACGGCATCGGACTGGATGGAGTTTTGAGCCGCCCTATGAAGATGCCCTGGTTGCTTTCTTCCGCAATCTTGAACCCGCAGTTTACGCCCAGCATCGGGAACGCCTGATGGCGATGCCGGAAAGCAGCTTTGTCGCCAGCGATGACGGGTTGCGGTTATGCAGAATGCTGGATCGGCCGCTTAACCGTGCAACTGGCCCTGCCGATTCCCGATGAGGCGCGACCGGCACCGGATGCCGTGATCGGCGATCCAGCTTCCGGCTGATCGACAACACCATATTCGGCATCGAAGGAATCTGCGGCGCAAGGGGATCGCTTTTGCGCATTGCCGCCGCGCTGTGCAGTCTGGTCGTTTCTTCGTCACGACTTGCCGCTTTTATGGCCGTCACTTCGATGGCGTGCAGATGCTGCAAAATGTCGGCGTCGAGCATACAATGGTTCATCGTTCGCCCATGCTGCGAAGCCGGTCGAGGAGGTCACGTGAGTCAGTCGTTATTCGATGCCGATTCCTATATGGAGGCGGCTGCCACAGCACTCGGTTTGTCTTTGGAAGAGGCGTGGAAGCCGGGGGTTGTCGATAATCTGAAGCGGTCGCACCAGATTGCCCAGGCCTTCCTCGCCTTCCCGCTGCCCGACGATACCGAGCCCGCCTCGAGTTTCGTGCCCTGACCGGTGAGCGGAATGATCGATTGGCAAAGCAAGGGGCACGAGATCGCGGCCGCGATCCAGGCGCGTGATGTTACGGCTGCAGAGGCCGTTCAGATTGCGATCAACCGGATCCAGGCAACCAATCCGGCCCTCAACGCCTTCACGGCTGTCACTCTTGAGCGTGCGCATGCGAGGGCAGCGCGGATCGATGCCGATCTCAGGGCTGGGCGGTCTTCCGGCCCGCTGGCCGGCGTGCCGTTTGCGGTGAAGAATCTGTTCGATGTGGCGGGCCTGCCGACCTTGGCCGGCTCGAAGATCAATCGCGATCTTCCCCCGGCCCAGGCTGATGCGACACTGGTGCAGCGCCTGGAGGCAGCGGGCGCCATCCTGGTTGGCGCACTGAACATGGGCGAATACGCCTATGATTTCACTGGCGAGAACGTGCATTACGGCCCATCGCGCAATCCGCATGATCCGACCCGTATGTCGGGTGGTTCGTCCGGAGGATCGGCTACGGCGGTGGCCAGCGGCATGGTGCCGCTCAGCCTGGGCTCCGACACCAACGGCTCGATCCGCGTGCCGTCATCGCTTTGCGGCCTGTTCGGCCTGAAGCCCACCTTCGGCCGGCTCAGCCGTCATGGCAGCTTCCTGTTCGTAGCCGATATCGATCACCTGGGCCCGATGGCGCGTTCGGTCACCGATCTGGCGCTGGCCTATGATGCCATGCAGGGGCCCGACCCCGCCGATCCGGCTTGCGCGCAGAAGCCGGCCGAACCGGTGCTTCCGCACCTGGATGCCGGCATCGAAGGACTGCGCATCGCCGTTGCCGACGATTATTTCGTCCATACCGGCGAAGCGGAGGCCCATGAGGCCGTTGCGGCCTTTGCCAAGGCATTGGGTTGCACGCGCCGCGTCACTCTGCCGGAAGCCGCCCGCGGACGGGCGGCGGCCTATATCATCACGGCGGCCGAGGGCGCCAATTTGCATCGCGAACGGCTGAAGACGCGGGCGAAGGATTTCGATCCGGCCACGCGCGACCGTTTCTTCGCTGGCCTGATGATGCCGTCCGACTGGCTGGTGCAAGCCCATCGTTTCCGCCGCTGGTATCATGCACGGGTCATGGATGTGTTCCGCGATGTCGATGTGATCCTGGCGCCGGCCACGCCCTGCACGGCACCAAAACTGGGGCAGGCCATGATGACGCTGGATGGCATTGAGATGCCGGTGCGGGCGAATCTCGGCCTGTTTACGCAGCCGATTTCGGCCATCGGGTTGCCGGTGGTCGCCGCACCCTGGGCCGAACGCCAGGGCAAGCTGCCGATTGGCGTGCAGATCATCACCGCTCCCTGGCGGGAAGACCTGGCGCTGCGGGTGGCCCGGCAACTGGAAGCCAGCGGCGTTGCCACATCAAAAGCTGTGTGAGGACATTATGGACGTGAATATTCCCGAGGTGCTGGCCGAGGTGACGGCGGCTTTCATGCGCTATGAGAAGGCGCTCACGGGCAATGATGTGGCCGTGCTGGACGAGCTTTTCTGCAACAGCCCGCATACCATCCGCTACGGCGTGGCAGAGAATCTCTACGGGTACGACCAGATCAAGGCTTTCCGGGCCGGCCGTTCACCGGCCGGTCTGGAGCGCGAGATATTCAACACCGTGATCACTACCTATGGCCGCGATTTCGCCGTGGCCAACACGGAGTTCCGCCGCGCCAGCAGCACCAAGACCGGCCGTCAGAGCCAAACCTGGTTACGCACACCTGCGGGCTGGCGGGTCATCTCTGCCCATGTCAGCCTGCTGTAAACGCCGGCACTTAGCGTTGCCGCCAGTTATACGTCTGCATGGCGGCAATGACCTGGTTCACCTCATCGTCGCTTAATTCCGGATATAGCGGCAGGGTCAGTATCCGCCCCACCACCGCATCGGTAACAGGCAGGCCCTCGCCGGGCAAACGGACGATCTTGTCGTATCCGCCATGGCGATGGGCGGGATCGACATAATGGATGCCGGTGGCAATGCCGGCAGCCGCCAGGTGGTTCCTCAGGCTGTCGCGGTCGTCATGCTGGATGACATACAGATGATAGACATGCGTTGTTTCGCCACGTACCTTCGGCCGCGCGACCGGAAGTTCTGAAAAGGCTTTGTTGTAGCGGTCGACGATGGCAATGCGGCGGCGATTGTCGGCGTCGAGATGCGGCAGCTTCACCGAGAGAATGGCGGCCTGTATTTCATCAAGCCGCGAATTGATGCCCGGTGCGGCCGTTTTGCGTTGGTCGTTCCATCCATATTGGCGCAGTTCGCGCATTTTCTGGAAAAGCTGCGGGTCGCTTGTGACCACCGCGCCGCCATCACCGATAGCCCCCAGATTCTTGGTCGGATAAAAGCTGAAGCAGCCGATGGCGCCGGTGGAACCCACCCGGCGACCCTTGTAAAAGCCGCCCGTTGCCTGCGCGCAATCTTCGATGACGGGAATGCCGTGGCGACCGGCAATTGCCATGATCGAATCCAGATCGGCGGCCTGGCCATACAAATGCACGGCGATAATCGCCTTGGTGCGGGGTGTGATGGCCGCTGCCAGTTTATCGGGGTCCAGCGTGTAGTAATCCGCATCGATATCCACGAGGCACGGCGTGGCGCCGGCGGCAATAATGGCAGCCACAGTGGCTACCGCCGTATGCGAGACCGTGATGACTTCGTCGCCCTGGCCGATGCCGAGGGCGCGGATCGCCAGGATCAGGGCGTCGGTGCCGCTGTTGAGGCCAACGCAATGTTTGGCCTGGCAGTAGCCTGCGAAGGCCTGCTCGAAACTGGCGGTGCGGTGGCCAAGAATATAGTTGCCCTCTTTCAGGGTGGTCAGGATGGCATCCGTGATCTCGCTTTGATAATGCGAGAATTGGGCAAGCGGCGAGGCAACAGGGATCATGACGGACGTTCCATTCTTCTTATGATTGGTTCTGGCGCATGGCTTCAGGCCGCGCGGCGATAGGCTTTGAATGAAGTATAGTCGCGGAGGTAATCCCCTTCATCAAACGGCAGATCGCAGAGAACGATCAATTCTGAATCGTCGTGGCGATAGGTTTGCGTGGCCCAGATGCCTGGCGGTATCCAGAGGGCCTGGCTCGGTCCGTCCAGCAGGAACGATGTCTTCTCGTCGCCATCGTCGCAAACCACCTCAACAGCGCCGGTCATGCATACCAAATACTGATTGCATCTCTTGTGGGCGTGATTGCCGCGGATAATGCCGGCATTGGCCTGCACCACGAAAACGCGGCCGATATTGAAGGGCAATTGCGGCCCCGGCTGGATGGCGAGCAGGCGGCCGCGCGGGTCTTCGATGAGAGGGAGTTTGAATACCTGAATATCGCCGATCTTTGCCAGGGAAGTGGTGTTGGCCATTTTACGAATGCCTCATTCATGCCGCGCTCGTCCCGGCATGGCTATGCTACAGGATTGCCCGCCCAGCCTTCAGCTTTGCGATGGCCGACAAATGGCGGTCCGATGCATGGGCAGGCATAGGTAAATATTCTAATCCTGTCCGATATGAGAACGATAGGGCTACACTGAAAATAATCGCCTACGTCCGGAGCCGTCGATATTGGCCGATAGGGCTGCCGGTCAGGCTTTCGATGCCGTGCGGCCGGTTATGAAGTGCTTGGTCCTGCTGCTCCGGTATGCATCTTGCTTGAAAACAGGGCTGACAGTGCAGGGTGTCCGGTTGTGGCAGGCGTACGTATTCTGTTGATCGACGAGAATCCCGAGCGCGCCGGCGTGCTGGCCGCGGCTTTGCGCGAGCAGGGCTATGACCTTGTCGCTCAGCTCGCGCCGCGGGATCTGAGTGCGCGCCAGGTGCAGGACATCGCGCCCGACGTCATCATCGTGGATATGGAATCGCCCTCGCGCGACACCATCGACAGCATGCGACAGATCAACGCCGAACAGCCGCGACCGGTGGTGATGTTCGTCGACCAGTCGGACGAGTCGATGATCGAGCAGGCCATGCAGGCCGGCGTCTCGGCCTATGTCATCGACGGGCTGAACGTGAACCGGGTGAAACCGATTGTCGACGTGGCAATTGCACGCTTCCGCGAATTCCAGGCCTTGCGCGAGGAACTACAGAAAACCAGGGCCACGCTGAACGAGCGCAAGCTGATCGACCGGGCCAAAGGCCTGCTGATGCGTGAGCGCGGCCTGGCCGAGGACGAGGCCTATGCCGCGCTGCGCAAACTGGCGATGGATCGCCAGCAGCGCCTTGTTGACGTGGCGGAAAACCTGCTGGCCTTTGCCGACCTGCTCAAAAAGAAATAGGCAGGTGCCTCGTTTTTGTGCAGCGCAACATGGCGACGTAACGGAGGCCGCTCGTCTAGGAGCTTGAAAAAGCGCGATATCCAGCTCTGGCACGCATCCTGCTTTGTAATCATCGAAGCCCACTGCAACGGCGCAGTGGATTGATCGGCCTTCCGCCCGCCTCCCCAGGCAAGCAGCAGCGTCGATCGTTGAATGGACAATGGCGTCCCGCAATCCGGTCTCGGTTCCGAGGCCCCGGTTGCTGGGCGCTTTTTTTATGGCCGCAACGCCGGGCAACGACCCGGCAGCAGGGACAAAGAGGGGATCGACATGGCTGTGTTCAATCGTCGTCAGTTGCTGAAATCCGCCACCGGCGCCGCTGCGGTGATGGCCGCGGCCCGGCTGCAGTTTCCCGCCGGCGCCTTCGCGCAGGCCGCGGGGCCCGAGGTAAAGGGCACCAAGCTGGGCTATATCGCGCTCACCGATGCCTCGCCGCTGATCATCGCCAAGGAAAAGGGCATGTTCGCCAAATACGGCCTGCCCGACATGAGCATTGAAAAGCAGGCCTCGTGGGGTGCCACCCGCGACAATATCGAGCTGGGCGAGGCCGGCGGCGGCATAACGGGCGCGCATATCCTGACGCCGATGCCGTATCTGATTTCATCAGGCAAGGTCACCAAAGGCAACGTGCCAGTGCCGATGTATATCCTCGCCCGCCTGAACCTGAACGGCCAGGGCATCTCGGTGTCGAGTGCCTATGCCGGCATGAATGTGACGAAGGATGCCAAGACCTTCGGCGAAGCCTTGAAGAAGGCTAAGGCCGGCGGCAAGGAAATCAAAGCCGCCATGACCTTCCCTGGCGGCACCCATGACCTGTGGATCCGCTATTGGATGGCCGCCGCGGGAATCGATCCCGACAAGGATATCTCCACCATCGTGGTGCCGCCGCCGCAGATGGTGGCGAACATGAAGGTCAATGCGATGGAGGCCTTCTGCGTCTGCGAGCCGTGGAACCTGCAGCTCATCCACCAGAAGATCGGTTTCACTGCGCTGATGACCGGCGAGCTGTGGAACGATCATCCGGAGAAGTCGCTCGGCCTGCGGTCCGACTGGGTCGACAAGAATCCGAAGGCGGCCAAGGCGATCCTGATGGCGACCATGGAAGCACAGCAATGGTGCGACAAGATGGAGAACAAGGAGGAGATGTGCAAGATCGTCGGTGGCCGCGACTGGTTCAAGGTGCCGGTAAACGACATCCTCGACCGTGCCAAGGGAATCATCGATTACGGCGACGGCGGCCGCAAGGTGACCGCTGATGTGAATAATCCTCTGATGATGAAATTCTGGCGCGGCAATGCCTCTTATCCGTATCAGAGTCATGACCTGTGGTTTCTCACCGAGGACATGCGCTGGGGCTATCTGCCAACCGATTTCGACGCCAAGGGCCAGATCAAGAAGGTCAACCGCGAAGACCTGTGGCGCGACGCGGCCAAGTCGCTCGGCACCAGCGATGCCGAGATTCCGAAGTCGACCTCGCGTGGCAAGGAAACCTTCTTCGACGGCAAGGTCTTCGATCCGGAAAACCCGATGGCTTACCTGAAAAGCCAGGCCATCACCCGCGTGTGACCCCGATGTCCGCCCACGACAAGGAGCTGTCCATGGCTGTGAAAACCGATGTTCTGACCAAGGCGGACCTGGGTGGCGAGGGTATCCTCGCCACGCTGGTGCCGCGCGCCGCGAGCGGTCTGCGCATGTTCGCCAGTCGCGTACTGCCGCCGATCCTGTTTATGGGCCTGCTGCTGGCGATCTGGGAGATCGCCTGCTCAAGCCCCGATGCAACCCTGCCGCCGCCGTCCACCGTGCTGGCCGATACCTGGGAACTGATCGTCGATCCCTTCTACGACAAGGGCAATCTCGACAAGGGGCTGTTCTGGCATCTGGCGTCCAGTCTGCAGCGTGTGGCAATCGGCTTTGCCATCGCCGCCGGCGTCGGCATCGCGCTGGGTGTGTTGATCGGCCAGTCGACGCTGGCTTTCCGTGGTCTGGATCCGATCTTCCAGGTGCTGCGCACCGTACCGCCGCTGGCCTGGCTGCCGCTGTCGCTGGCCGCCTTCCGCCATGCCGACCCCTCGGCGATCTTCGTTATCGCCATCACGGCGGTCTGGCCGATCATCCTCAATACGGCCGTGGGCATCCGCAACATCCCGCAGGATTACCGCAACGTCGCCCGCGTGCTGCAGCTCAACGGCTTTGAATATTTCTTCAAGGTGATGCTGCCGGCCACGGTGCCGTTCATGTTCACCGGCCTGAAGATCGGCATCGGTCTGTCCTGGCTTGCCATCGTAGCGGCCGAGATGCTGATCGGCGGCGTGGGCATCGGCTTCTTCATCTGGGATGCCTGGAACAGCTCGCTGATCAGCGAGATCATCCTTGCGTTGGTCTATGTCGGCCTGGTCGGCTTCATGCTCGACCGCATCATCACCTTCGTTGGCAGCCGCATCGGCGGCTACAGCCAGCAGTAGGAGGCAGTGATGGCGCGACGTCCCGCCAAGACGAAGGTTGTGCGGACCGCCGCGCCGGCGGCCCTCACACCGATGCGGATCGGCTTCATCGCGCTGACCGACAGCGCGGTGCTGATCGCTGCGAAGGAAAAGGGCTTTTTCGCGCGCCAGGGGCTGGACGTCACCCTGGTGCGCGAACCCTCCTGGGCCAACATGCGCGACAAGGTGGCGCTGGGCGCGCTCGACGCCGCCCATATGCTGGCCCCGATGCCGCTGGCGGCCACTCTGGGGGCCGGCGGCTGGAAGAAGCCGCAGATCACCAGCTTTGTGCTCAATCTGAACGGTAATGCCGTCACCATTTCTACCGGGCTGTGGAACCGTCTGGTTGATGCCGAGCCGGCGGTGGCGCAGGACCGCATGGAAGCCGGCAATGTGCTGCGTCGCCTGATCGCCGCCGACCGCAAGGCCGGCCGCGACAAGCTGACCTTTGCCACCGTGTTCAACTATTCCTCGCACCAGATCCAGTTGCGCTACTGGCTGGCCTCAGCCGGCATCGATCCTGACCGTGACGTGAACCTGGTGGTGGTACCGCCGCCACAGATGACCGACCGGCTGGCGGCTGGCGAGATTGGCGGCTTTTGCGTCGGCGATCCCTGGAACACCTTGGCGGTGCTGCGCGGCGTGGGCCGCATCCTGATTTCGGGCTACGAGATCTGGAACAACCGCATGGAAAAGGTGATCGGGGTCAACCGCGACTGGGTTGAGCGCAATCCACTGACCCATAAACAGATGCTGATGGCCCTGATCGAGGCGGCGGAATGGCTCGACCGGCCGGAGAACCGGCTGGAGGGCGTCGAGATCCTGGCGCGGCCAGACTATATCGGCCCGGAAGCGGCCGAGGCGATCCGCCTCGGCATGCTGGGCGTGGTGCGCTACGGCCTGGATGTCAGCCCCGAGCATATGCCCGACTTCTTCGTGTTCAGCCGCTACAGCGCGAATTTTCCCTGGCGCAGCCAGGCGGACTGGTACCTCACCGAGATGCGGCGCTGGAAACTGATCGATCCGGCCACCGATATTTCGGCCGTGGCCGATGCGGTCTACCGCACCGATCTCTATCGCGAGGCCGCCGCCGCGCTGGACAAACCCTTCCCGCTGATCGACCGCAAACCCGAAGGGTTGCATGCCGGGCCATGGCAATTGGCGCAGGCCAGTGCGCCGATCGAAATGGGCGCGGACCTGTTCTTCGATGGTTCGTATGTCTCGTCCGCCCGTCCCGCCGCGCCGGCCCTGCCGCGCGAGATGCAGGGCGGCAACCTCGCCACACGCCGCCCCAGCGCCAACCGGTAACCAAGGAGTCCCCATGAGCGCCTATCTCAGCTTCGAAGATGTCGGCATGACCTTCAAAGGTGCCAATGGCCCTTTCATCGCCCTGAGGGACATCCACCTGCAGATCGACAGCGGCGAATTCGTTGCCCTGATCGGCCATTCCGGCTGCGGCAAGTCCACCCTGCTCAACATCGTGGCCGGCCTGCTGCGCGCCACCCATGGCGGCGTGCTGCTGCAGGGCAAGGAGGTCAACGATCCCGGTCCGGACCGCGCCGTGGTGTTTCAGAATCATTCCCTGCTGCCCTGGCTGACGGTGTACGACAACGTGCGCCTGGCCGTCGACAAGGTGCATGGCAAGGTGAAATCGAGCGCGGAACGCGACGAGTGGACCCGGCATAACCTGGCGCTGGTGGGTATGGAGCATGCGCTCGACAAGCGGCCGCAGGAAATTTCAGGCGGCATGAAACAGCGCGTCGGTATCGCGCGGGCATTGGCGATGGAACCGAAGGTGCTGCTGCTGGATGAGCCCTTCGGCGCGCTGGACGCACTGACGCGAGCGACGCTGCAGGACACGGTCATGGATCTGCATGCCAAGCTGAAGAACACGGTGATCATGATCACCCATGACGTGGACGAGGCCGTGCTGCTGTCTGACCGGGTGGTGATGATGACCAATGGTCCGGCGGCCACCATCGGCGAAATTCTGGATGTGAATCTGGCGCGCTCGCGCAACCGTCTGGCGCTGGCCAGCGATCCGGAATACACGCGCTGCCGCCAGCAGATCCTGGAATTCCTCTATGCCCGTCACCGCGCCCCCGGCGTACAGGCGGCGTAAGAGGTCTTTCGCGTAACGGAGTCCAAGGCCATGAAAGAACGTCTCGTCATCATCGGTAATGGCATGGCGCCCGGGCGCATGCTGGAGAAGCTGTTTGAAGCCGCGCCCGGTCGATATGCCGTCACGATCTTTAATGCCGAACCGCGCGTGAATTACGACCGCATCATGCTCTCGCCCGTGCTGTCAGGTGAAAAAACCTACGAGCAGATCGTGATCCATGGCGATGGCTGGTACATCAATCACGGCATCACGCTGCATAAGGGCACGCGCGTCACCGCCATTGATCGCGCGGCGAAGACCATCACCACCGATAACGGCCTGACCGAAGCCTATGACAAGCTGGTGATCGCCACCGGATCGGTGCCGTTCATCATTCCGGTGCCGGGCCACAATCTGCCCGGCGTGCTGAGCTATCGCGATCTCGACGATGTCGACGCCATGATCCTGGCTGCCCGGTCGCGCGGCAATGCGGTGGTGATCGGGGGTGGCCTGCTGGGGCTGGAGGCCGCGGCCGGCCTGGCCGAACAGGGCATGCAGGTGACCGTGGTGCACCTGATGCCCACTCTGATGGAGCGCCAGCTCGATCCGGCCGCCGGGTATCTGCTGAAAAAGGCCATCGAGGAACGCGGCATCCGCGTGCTGACCGGCTCCAATACCAAGGCCATCACTGGCAATGGCAGGGTGGAGGCGGTGGAACTGGAAGACGGCACGCGCATCACCGCCGATCTGGTGGTGATGGCCGTGGGCATCCGGCCGAATGCGCAGCTTGGCAAGGATGCCGGGCTGACCGTCAACCGCGGCATCGTGGTGGATGACCAGATGCGCAGTTCCGATCCGGATATCTTCGCGCTGGGCGAATGCGTCGAGCATCGCGGTGCCACCTATGGTCTGGTCGCGCCGCTTTACGAAATGGCCGGCGTGTTGGCTAGGACGCTAGTGGACGAACCGGCCGCCTATAACGGCTCGGTGACGGCAACCAAGCTGAAAGTGACCGGCATCAACCTTTTCTCGGCCGGCGACTTCGCCGAAGCCAAGGATCGTGAGGAAATCGTGCTCCGTGACGCCGCGCGCGGGGTCTACAAGCGGCTGGTGCTGAAAGACAATCGCATCATTGGCACAGTGTTGTATGGCGATGTGGAAGATGGCGCGTGGTTTTTCCAGTTGCTGCGCGACGGCACGGATATCGCGGAGATGCGCGAAACGCTGATTTTCGGCCAGGGCTATGCGGGAGGTAGCCCGCTGGACCCTATGGCGGCCGTTGCAGCCTTGCCGGATGAGGCAGAGATCTGCGGCTGCAACGGCGTATGCAAGGGCAAGATCACCGGCGCCATCACGGCCAATGGCCTGACCACACTGGAGGAAGTGCGTGCCGTCACCAAAGCCTCGGCTTCCTGCGGCTCCTGCACCGGACTGGTGGAGAAACTGATCGGCCTGACGCTAGGCGATTCCTACGCACCGAAAGCATCGAAGGCTGCCTGCGGCTGCACCGATCTTGGCCACGACGACATCCGCCGCCTGATCGTGGCCAAGGAGCTGAAGTCGATTCCGGCGGTGATGCAGGAGCTGGAATGGAAAACCTCCTGTGGCTGCAGCAAATGCCGCCCGGCGCTGAACTATTACCTGCTCGCCACCTGGCCCGGTGAGTATGTGGACGACAACCAGTCGCGCTATATCAACGAACGCGTGCATGCCAATATCCAGAAGGATGGCACCTATTCGGTGGTGCCGCGCATGTGGGGCGGCGTCACCAGCGCCAAGGAACTGCGCGCCATCGCCGACGTGGCCGACAAATACAAGATCCCCACCGTGAAGGTGACCGGCGGCCAGCGCATCGATCTGCTGGGCGTGAAGAAGGAGGATCTGCCCGGTGTCTGGGCCGATCTGAATGCCGCAGGCATGGTTTCCGGTCATGCCTATGCCAAGGGCCTGCGCACGGTGAAAACCTGCGTCGGCAGCGAATGGTGCCGCTTCGGCACCCAGGATTCGACGGGCCTGGGCATCAAGCTGGAGAAATTCACCTGGGGCAGCTGGACGCCGCACAAGGTGAAGCTGGGCGTCTCGGGTTGTCCGCGCAACTGCGCCGAAGCCACGGTGAAGGATATCGGCATCATCTGCGTTGATTCTGGTTACGAGTTCCATATCGCCGGCGCGGCGGGCCTGGAAGTGAAGCAGAGCATCCTGCTGTGCAAGCTGGAGACCGAGGAAGAGGTGCTGGAATATACCGGCGCGCTGATGCAGCTCTATCGCGAGCAGGCGCATTACCTGGATCGCATCCATAAATGGCTGCATCGCGTCGGCCTCGATACCGTGAAGCAGCAGATCGTCGAGGATCACGAGCGCCGTCGCGCGCTGTTCGCGCGTTTCGTGTTGGCGCAGAAAGTAGCGCAGGTCGATCCCTGGGCCGAGCGCGTCAACGGCGCCTTCGCCCATGAATTCAAGCCGCTGGCCGATCTGCGGCTGGCCCATGCCGCCGAATAGGGAGGTCCGCATGTCCATGGACTGGATCGACATTGGCACCCTGGAGGACATTCCCCGCCGTGGTGCCCGCGTGGTGAAGACGGCGCGTGGCGACATCGCCGTGTTCCGCACCATGGACGACAAACTCTTTGCACTGGACGACAAATGTCCGCACAAGGGCGGGCCGCTGTCGCAGGGCATTGTCCAGGGCGAGAGTGTCACTTGTCCGATGCATAACTGGGTGATCAGTCTGGCCACCGGCGAGGCCCAGGGCGCCGATCATGGCTGCACCCGCACCATCGCCGTGCGACTGGAGCAGGACCGCGTGCTGTTGTCCTGGCCGGCCAAGGCCATGCAGGCGGCCTGAGCAGCATGACTGCCGCCGTGCCCGAGATCCGCAGCACCTGCCCCTATTGCGGGGTGGGTTGCGGCCTGCGGCTCCGGCGTGAAGCCGATGGCGGCGTCGCCGTCCAGGGCGATGTCGACCACCCGGCCAATGCCGGCCGCACCTGTTCGAAGGGGTCGGCGCTGGCCGAGACGCTGGGTCTGGAAGGGCGGCTGCTGTATCCCGTGATGGATGGCAGGCGGGTGGAGTGGGATGCGGCGCTGGATCGCGTGGCGCAGGTTTTCTCCGATACCATCGCGCGACATGGTCCGGATTCAGTGGCCTTCTATGTTTCGGGCCAGCTGCTGACCGAGGATTATTATGTCGCCAACAAGCTGATGAAGGGCTTCATCGGCTCGGGCAATATCGACACCAATTCGCGACTCTGCATGGCTTCGGCCGTGGCGGGGCACAAACGCGCCTTCGGCAGCGACACGGTGCCGGGCGTCTATGCCGATCTGGACCTGGCCGATCTGGTGGTGCTGGTCGGATCAAACCTGGCCTGGTGCCATCCGGTGCTGTTCCAGCGCCTGATGGCCGCCAAAACCGAGCGGCCCGAGCTGACCATCGTGGTGGTCGATCCGCGCCGCACCATGACGGCGCGGAATGCCGATCTGCATCTGGCGCTGAGGCCCGGTTCGGATGTAGCCCTGTTCAACGGCCTGCTGGCATATCTGCATGAACAGGGCCGGATGGATGGTGCCTTTGTGGCCGACCATACCAGTGGCCTGGATGCGGCCCTGGCTGTGGCGCGAGACCTGTCGTTGCCCGAGATCGCCGAAATCACCGGCCTGAACCAGGCCGATCTGAAACGCTTCTACGATCTCTTCGCCAGACATGAGCGCGTGGTGACGGCTTATTCCCAGGGCGTGAACCAGTCCAGTTGTGGCACAGACAAGGTCAATGCCATCATCAACTGCCATCTTCTTGCCGGCCGCATCGGCCGGCCCGGCATGGGGCCGTTTTCCATCACCGGCCAGCCCAATGCTATGGGCGGTCGCGAAGTGGGGGGCCTGGCCAACCAGTTGGCCTGTCACATGGAGTTGGACAACCCGGATCACCGTCGCGTCGTGCAGGATTTCTGGGCCGCGCCGCGCATCGCCGACAAGCCGGGCCTGAAAGCAGTGGATCTGTTCCGCGCCGTGAAAGCCGGCTCTGTGAAGGCGATCTGGATCGCCGGCACCAATCCGGTCGACAGCCTGCCCGATGCCGACGATGTGCAGGCGGCATTGCGGGCCTGCCCCTTCGTGGTGGTGTCGGATGTATTGCAGGTGACTGACACGGCACGTCATGCCCATGTGCTGCTGCCTGCGGCGGCCTGGGGCGAGAAGAATGGCACGGTCACCAATTCGGAACGCCGTATTTCACGCCAGCGCGGCTTCCTGCCTTTGCCCGGTGAAGCAAAGCCTGACTGGTGGATATTTGCCCAGGTCGGCCGCCGCATGGGCTGGGCCGATGCCTTCACCTATGAGACCCCGGCTGAAATCCTTGCCGAATATGCCCGGCTCAGCGGTGCGGAGAATCACGGTCGGCGCGATTTCGATATTTCCGCTCTGGGCGGCATCACCGCAGAGGACTATGACGCGCTCACGCCATTCCAGTGGCCCTGGCCGGCAGGACAGCCACGTAATGACGCACGACGCTTTTTTGCCGATGGACAATTCTACACGCCGGATCGCAAGGCGCGGTTCATCGCCACGCCCTGGGGTGCGGCAGCAGAGCAGCCCGGCGATGAATATCCGCTGATTCTCAACACTGGTCGCATCCGCGACCAGTGGCATACCATGACACGCACCGGCCGCTCGCCGCGCCTGATGGGCCATATCGCCGAGCCTTTTGTGGAAATCCACCCGGCCGATGCCGCGGATCATGGCATCGCTCCGGCCAGCCTGGTGATGCTGCGCAATCCACGCGGCCATGCGATCCTGCGGGCGCTGGTCAGCGAAGAGCAGCAGCGCGGCACGGTCTTCGCACCGCTGCACTGGACGGATCAGCTGAGCGCGCAGGCGCGCGTGGATGTGCTGGTCAACCCGGCCACCGATCCGGTCTCGGGCCAGCCGGAACTGAAATTCACGCCCGTAACCGTGCAGTCCTATGCGGCAGGCTGGTATGGCTTCGCCGTGCTGGCCGAAAGGCCAGCAACACCGCCGGTCGGCTACTGGACACTGGCACCGGCGCGCGCCGGCTGGCGGCTGGAACTGGCCGATCAGACCCTGCCGCAGGACTGGACCGCCTTGGCCCGTGGCCTCTTTGGCATTGGTGAGGATGAAGGCGTCGACCTGCTGGCCTATCACGATGCCGCTGCCGGTCAGCATCGGTTCGCCGCTTTTAATGGTGAGCGCCTGATCGGGGCGCTGTTCGTCGCGCCGCAGCCGGTGGCGGTGTCGCGCGCCTGGGCCGCCGACCAGCTTTCTGTCCCGTTCGCCACCGCCACGGCGCGGCTGCGCCTGCTGGCCGGCCGTACCGGTACGGACCAGCCGGATCGCGGCGCCATCGTCTGCGCCTGTTTCGATATCGGCAGTCGCCAGATCGCTGCAGCCGTGGCGGGCGGCTGCGCCACGGTGGAGGCGGTGACGGCCGCGACCCAGGCTGGCGGCAATTGCGGCTCCTGCCGCAGCGAAATCCGGAGGATCATCGATGGGCTCAGCATCCAGAAAGCCGGCTGACGTCACGATACCTCAGGCAGGGCGGCGCATCGCGCCGCTGGCCGTGCTGCCGCTGTTCATAGATCTGCATGGCAAGCGCGCCGTGGTGGCGGGCAACGACGCGCCTGCGGCCTGGAAGGCCGAATTGCTGGCGGCGGCCGGCGCGCGGGTGGAGGTTTTTGCCCCGCAGCCCGGTGCCGAACTGCTGGCCCTGCAGGACAACATCGCCATGCATATGCGGGCCTGGCAGCCCGGTGATCTTGCGGGCGCGGTCATGGCGGTGATCGATGCGGCCGACGAGCAGGAGGCGGCCGCGTTCCATGCCGCCGCACGCAGCGTCGGCGCGATCTGCAGCGCCATCGACAGGCCGGGTCATGGCGATGTGCAGTTCGGCTCCATCGTCAATCGCTCGCCGCTGGTGATCGGCATCTCCACCGATGGAGCGGCGCCGGTGCTGGCCCAGGCGGTGCGGCGGCGCATCGAAACCCTGCTGCCCGCCACGCTGGGCGCCTGGGCCGCTGCCGCCAAGCGCATCCGCGCGTCGCTCGCCGCGCGCCTGCCGACGTCCACGCAGCGCCGCGCCTTCTGGCAGCGGTTTGCCGAACGCGCTTTCCTTGAACCGATGGTGCCATCCGATGCCGATCTGCTGCGCATGCCGCCGCAGGCCGCTACCGGCCATGTCACGCTGGTGGGCGCGGGGCCGGGCGATGCCGAGCTGCTGACCCTGAAGGGCATGCGGGCGCTGCAGGCGGCAGACGCGATCCTGTTCGATGATCTGGTGTCGGACGGCGTGCTGGAACTGGCGCGCCGCGAAGCCAGGCGCATGATGGTGGGCAAACGTGGCGGCCGCGCGAGTTGCCGGCAGGACGACATCAATGCGCTGATGATCAAGCTGGCGCGCCAGGGCAAACGCGTGGTGCGGCTGAAATCCGGCGATCCGATGGTGTTCGGCCGTGCCGGCGAGGAAATTGCCGCATTGCAGGCGCAGGGCATTCCGGTGGATGTGGTGCCGGGCATCACGGCGGCGGTGGCGGCGGCCAGCCGGCTCGGTGTATCGCTCACCCATCGCGAGGCGGCGCATTCGGTGCGTTTCGTCACCGGGCATTCGCGCCAGGGCGGCCTGCCGCAGGATCTGGACTGGCGTGGCCTTGCCGATCCGGAAACCTCGCTGATGGTCTATATGGGTGGCCGCACCGGCGGCGCGTTTGCCGCGCGGCTGATTGCTGAGGGCCTTTCCCCCGCCACGCCGGTCGTGGCCCTGGCGGCCGTATCCCGTCCGGAAGAGGCGCGCTGGGTGGGCCGGCTGGACAACCTGGCAGAAGGTCTAGATTCACTCGGCAACGAGCAGCCGGTTCTGGTGGGTATCGGCCGGGTCTTCGACGGACTCGGTGCGGCAGCCGGAACGCCGCAGGAAATACAGCCGGTTGAAACGCCGCGCTACGGCAGACTCGCCTGATCCCCCAGCCAAGTCATGGCACAAGGCCGGCCTCACTGCAGGCGCCGGCCGGATTAAATTAATTTAATCATTTGATTTTTAATAACAATCTGCTTTTCTAGGCGCGGCATCGTTGCGAAGGCCCGCGCTTTTCGGTGGGCGGTTATCAGAAATCAGAAGAGTATTGCGCGTGCCGTAGCGATGAATGCCACCTACACGGACGATCAGTGACCTGCCGCAAATGGCGGGCGCTTGGGGGCAGGGGGAAGACCATGAAAAAATTCGCAGCCGCGATTGTCTCATTCGCGCTGGCCGCAGTTTTCACACTGGAAACCAGAGCGCAATTCGGCGCCGACCTCGTGCGGCAATTCTCGAGTCAGTTGTCGACTCTCCCGGTCTTTGCCGGCCGCAAGGTGGTTGCTGCCCAGCAATCCGATGGCGCCATCATCCTCACGCTGGATGGCAATGCACCCAGCGTGACGGCCTTCCCCAATGCCGCGTCCAAAAGCGGTTACGCCTATGCCCTGTCGATCAGCGGCGGCAGCTTCGCGCTGCCCGGCGCCGCCCTGCTGCAAGGCGTGAAGCTGCCCCAGGCCACATTCATCTACGCCGATGCCCCGGCGGCCCTGCGTATCGCCGACCTGCCCTCGCCGGTGCGCAATGCCCTGCGCCAGGCATCGCCCGGCGGCCTGCCCGACAGCCTGACCATCGCCAAGGGTGTGAGTGCCTTCCTGGAAGCGGACTTCTCGGCCTCCGCCGCCGGCAGCTTCCTGCAGCAGCAGCTTGGCCTCAACACCGGTGTTGTCGCCTTCACCGGCACGGTGCCGGAATCCGTCTTCAGCGGACAGCTTGGCCGCACGGCCACGGCAGGGCAGGCGGCAAATGCGCCGGCCGGCTTCAACCTCACGGCCACCATCGGCCAGCTGGCGCTGAACGGTGTTTCGTCCGACGTAATGAGCATGCCGGGGCAGACGATCCTGCAGCTGGCCAGCGACAGCAACGGGCTGGCACTGAAAGCCGCTGCCAATGTGCAGGTCATGATGGCGGGGCAGACTCTTCCGGTCGCATTGGCCATGCAGGGTCGCGTGCGCAACAAGACGGTGGTGGGCCGCATCGACGGCCAGGTCCAGGGCAATGCCACGGTCAGCTTCGCTGGCCTCAGTGTGTCGGGCCTCACCGTGGCGGCCGACAATACCGGCAGCGGCTGGGCGCTGAGCTTCGGCGGCAATGCCAGCCTGAACGGCAAGACGCTGGCGGCGACCCTTGCCTATGCCGCGTCCCAGAACGGCGGCAGCGGCGAATTCCAGGCCCGCGTCACGACAGGTCTGACATTGGCCGATCTGGTGCCCGCGCTGGACAAGGTGCCCGGCCTGTCCACGCTGACGCTGCAGAATGTCGCATTCGGCGGCAGGCAGGTTTCGGCCAGCCTGGCCAGCAAGACGCACACCTATGACCTTGCCCTGCATCCCGACAGCAGCGGCGCGATGGTTGCCGTTATCAAGGCCGACGAACTGAACCTGGCCGAGGCGATTCCCGGTGCGGCGACGTCGTTCCTGAACAACCTCGATATCGTCAATCCGATCCTGCTGGTCGAACCGGGTCGCGAGGCGCGCGAATTTTCGCTGGCTGGCCTGCCAGCCGAACTGGTGCGTGCCCTGGAACAGGTGGGCATCCGCAACAGCATGCGCCTGCAGCCGGGCCTGAACGTGTTCGCCACGCTGGATCCGACCAAGTCGGCCGCCGCCGGCACGCTGGCGCAGATCGGTCTCGACAAGCCGCTGCCGCTGAAAGGCGCCATCGATCCGCGTATCCTGGCCGATCTGCTGTCGCATGCGCGCGGCAGCCAGGCACGGGTCAGTGGCGGAAGCGACCTGGCCAAAATCGACCTGAGCGTGCCGTTGCCGGCGCTGAATCTGCCCGGCATGCCGCAGGAAGGCCTGTTCAAGCTGCCCACCCTGCGTATCACGCGCGGCCAGCCGGCTGCCACTGCCACCGCTACTGCAGCCACTGCCACGCCTGCCCCGGCCGGTGCAGCGCCGGCCGGTACAGCTGCTGCGCCCGCCAGCAGCGGCATCAAGGTGGCGATCGCCAGCGAATTCGATCTCAGCATCGCCGGCAGCCGGGTGAGCTTTCCCGGAGAGCTGACCTTCGCCCAGCGGCAGGGCAGCCGCGTCCCCGACCTGCAATTCGCCGGTGCCAACACCACCGGCTGGCCTGCGGCTTTCGGGCTGAACTGGCTGCAGATCCGCAGTCTGCAGGCCAATATCGCACTCGCGGCCACAGCGCAGGGTGGGCAGGCATTCAGCTTTGCCATGAATGGCGTGACCGATCTGGGCAGCAGCAAGAATATCCCGCTGGCGATCAACCTGGCCGTTGCCAATGGCCGGATCGGGGGCGCCGAATTCAAGCTGGCCAACCGCCTGGCCCTGAAGGACCTACCGCCGATTTCGGCCCTGCCGGTGGTGTCCAAGGTCGCGCTGAAAAATCTCGACATCAAGATTGCCGGCCTGGGCAATGACCGCAATCTCAGCCTGAGCGGTGCCGTCGATACCGCCGATATCTTTTCTTTCGAGGGCCTGAAATTCTCGACCGGCAGTTTCACCGCCACCGAAAAGGGCAGCGACTGGGCTATCGCACTGACCGGTTCGGGCAGCCTGAATGCGAAGCCGGTGCAGATCGACGCGCGGTTTGACAGCGCGGCAGCCGCCAAGGAATACGCAGCCACGCTGACCGGCAATATCCGACTTTCCGACCTGGCCGGTTCCTATGCGACCGCGCTGGACACGCTGGCGGTTCAGCAGATCGCCATCACGGGGGACAAGCTGGATGCCAAGCTGTCGCTTGGGCAGGAGCCGCTCGACATCGCCCTGTTCAAGACCGGCGCAGCCGGTCATCGCTACCTGTCGGTCACCGCCGGCACGCTCGACCTGGCCAAGACGATTCCCGGCATCGGCGCTGCCTTCCAGGGCGCGGTGCTGAAGGATGTGTCGGTGCTGGTGGCCAAAAAGGGTGCGGCGCAGTCGGGCGTGCCGGCTTCGGCTTTGCCCACCGCTCTGGCGAAGGCCGTGACCGATGTGGCCGGTGGTTCGCTCGACATCAAGGACGGCGTGACGATCCTGGCGCAGCTCGATGTCTCGGGTGCCGGTCCGGCCAAGCAGGTATTCGACACGCTGTCGGTGCCGAACGTGATCCCCATCAAGGGCACGGTCGATCCCAGCATGATCGCTGCGGCCTATCAGTCGGCCGGTCGTGCGGGGCAGAATGCCGGTCAGGCCGCAGGCCAGGGTGCGGCGGCGGCGCGTGCGGCGCTGGCCAACCTGGATCTGCAGGCACCCGTGGGTGCGATCAGCCTGCCCGGTTTGCCGGCCGGCTCGGGTTTCTCCGACATGGTGTTCCGCATTTCGGGCCAGAATCCGAATCCTGCCCCAGGCACCAGCGCCACGGGGCTGTTCGCCAGCTTCGCCGGCACGCTGTCCTTCTCCGAAGGCGGCGGCAAGCCGGCCCTTACGGCGCCGGGCAGCATCAGCTTCTCGGGCAGCGGCGGAAACATGGCGATCAATTTCGCCGGCGCGGTGGCCGGCGGCTGGCAGTCGCCATTCGGCCTGAGCTGGCTGCATGTCGACGACCTGACCCTGACGGCGGGGATCTCCTCCACGGGCGGCAGCCGCGGCGCCAAGCTCGATTTCAACGGCACGGCCGATCTGGGCAAGGCGACGAATCTGAAGCTGGCCATCGCGGTGGATGCCGCCAACGGCCAGCTCAACAGCGGCGACCTCACTTTCACCGGCGGCCTGAAGATGTCGGACCTGCCGGCGCTGGCTTCGCTGCCGCGCGCTGACGGATTCCAGCTCGACGGATTCAAGCTGACCGCCGCCCGCCAGGGCACGGCCTGGGACGAGACCATCACGGCAGCTTTCAAAGCCGGTGGCATGGTGGATTTTCCGGGCTTCGCGCTGAACAGCGGCAATTTCACCGCCAAGAAGGCGCCCGACGGCTGGTCGCTGGATGCGACCGCCACGGCCACGCTGAACGGCAAGGCGGTGAACGTGACGGCGGAACTGACGAAGGATGCCGGCGGCGCCGCGCCAGATTACACAGTCACCGTCACCGACGACCTGACGGTGGCCAACCTGCTCGGCACCGCGAATGCGATTCCGGGCCTGAACGAATTCGCCATCAAGCAGGTGAAGCTGTCGCGCGCCCAGGTGGCGGCGCGCATGACTTACAAGACCGAGGAGGTGGATGTCCTGTTCTACCGCCCCGACCCTCAGAAGAAGGTGCATGTCGCGCTGGCGCTGTCCAACTTCAATCTCGGCGACAATATTCCCGGTGCTTCCAGCACGCCGCTGGACGATATCAGCTTCAGCAACCTGGCCCTGGTAATCGTGCCGCAGGGCGGCACCACCGGCTCGATGCCGACCAGCAGCCTGCCCGCCATCCTGTCGGCCAAGGCGGCCGCGCTGGCCGGTTCTACCGTCACGCTCGGCACCGGCGCCAACATCTTCGCGGAACTTGACGTGAAGGGCGGTTCCGGCCTGGCCGATGTCTTCGGCACGCTGGGTATATCGAAAGGCATCCCGATTGTCGGCAGCGTCGATCCGCGCATGCTGGCTTCGGGGCGTAGCCAGGGCGCGGCGCCGGCCGGTGCCGGCAATGCGGCGTCGAGCTGGATTTCCTCGCTCAACCTCGGCGGTGCATTGCCCGATCTGAAAGTGCCAGGCTTGACGGCAGGCTCGGGTTTCCAGCAGTCGAAGATCAATATCAGCGGCAAGGGCGGCCTGGCCGTGTCGATCGGCACCACCTTTGTCTTCGCGGAGGAATCCAGCACCCTGCGCGCGCCGGGCAATTTCAGCTTCACGCGCAGCGGCGGCAACACGGCGGTGGCGTTTGCGGCGACGGTGCCCGATGGCTGGTCGGCCCCGTTCGGCCAGTCCTGGCTGCATATCACCAATCTGAGCCTCAACGGCAACATGACCGGCAGCGGCACGAACCGCGCGCTGAAACTCGATTTCGCCGGTCAGGCCAGCCTTGGCAAGAGTGCGCCGCTGAAGCTGGCCATCGACCTGCAGATAGCCAATGCACAGGTCAGCGCGGCGAACCTGGATTTCACCGGCGGTTTGAAGATGTCGGATCTTCCGCCGCTGTCGGCGCTGCCGCGGGCGGATGGCTTCCAGCTCAACGGCTTCAAGCTGGCGATGGCGCGTCAGGGCACGGCCTGGGATGAGACCATCACCGCCGCCTTCACCTCGGGCGGCATGGTGGATTTCCCCGGCTTCGCGCTGAATGGCGGCGATTTCACTGCCAAAAAGAATGCCGAAGGCTGGTCGCTGGATGCCAATGCCAAGGCGACCCTGCAGGGCAAGGCGGTGAACGTGACCGCCGAACTGGTGAAGGATGCCGGCAACGGCGCGCCGGATTATACGGTCACGATCGCCGACGACCTCACCGTGGCCGGGCTGATCGGCAGTGGCAACTCGATCCCCGGCCTGGACGATTTTGCCATCAAGCAGGTCAAGCTGACGCGGTCGCAGGTCGGCGCGGTGATGACCTACAAGACCGAGGAGGTGGATATCCTGTTCTACCGCCCCGGACCGCAGAGCAAGGTGCACGTGGCTCTGGCGCTGTCGGACTTCAACCTGGGCGACAGCATTCCGGGCGCTTCCAGCACGCTGCTGAGCGATGTGGGCTTCAGCGACATGGCGCTGGTGATCGTGCCGCAGGGCGGCGTAACAGGTGCGATGCAGACTGCCAATCTGCCGGCCATCGTATCGGCGAAGGCCAAGGCTGTGGCCGGCGATGCCGTCACGCTCGGCACTGGCGCCAATATCTTCGCCCAGATGGATATCAAGGCAAGTTCCAGCCTGGGGCAGGCGCTTGGCGCGCTGGGCATTTCCAAGGAAGTTCCGATTGTCGGCAGCGTCGATCCGCGCGTGCTGGCCTCGGGCCGCACCGGTTCCAGCTCGGCCGGCGGCGCGGCGGCCAGCTGGGCTTCGTCCCTGAATCTGAGCGGTACGCTGCCCAGCATCACGATTCCGGGCCTGCCGGATAAATCGGGCTTCCAGTCGCCCAAGGTCAAGATCAGCGGCCAGGGCGGCTTCAGCCTGTCGATCGATACGACCATGGTCTTTGCCGAGGGCAAGAACAGCCTTCAGGCACCGGGCAGCTTCAGTTTCACGCGTTCGGGCGGCAATACCGACGTGGCTTTTGCCGGCAAGGTGCAGGGCGGCTGGGACGGTCCCTTCGGCCTGACCTGGCTGCATCTGAACAACCTGGCCCTGAACGCGTCACTGACCGGTACGGGCACGACACGCGACATAAAGCTCAGCTTCGCCGGCGCGGCGACCGGCCTGGGCAAGGCGCCGCTGCAGGTTGCCGCCGCACTCGAGGTCCAGAATCGCCAGCTCAGCAACGCCAGCCTGGATTTCACCGGCGCCCTGACGATGGCCGACCTGCCGGCGCTGAAGGCGCTGCCGCGGGCCAGCGGCTTCGAGATGGACGGCTTCAAGCTGGCGGCCAAGAACCAGGGCGGCAACTGGGAGCCCACCATCACGGCGGCGTTCAAGTCGGCTAAGATGGTCGACTTCCCCGGCTTCACCCTGAATGGCGGCAGCTTCACGGCGGCCAAGACGGCGGCCGACTGGTCTTTCGATGCCAAGGCCAATGCCACGCTGCAAAACAAGCCGGTCAGCGTGACCGCCGAGCTGGTGAAGAACGCGGGCGACGGCACGCCGGACTACACGGTCACCATAACCGACGCCCTGACCATCTCGCAGCTGCTGGGTGCAGGAAATTCGATCCCCGGCCTGGACGATTTCTCCATCACCGAGGTCAAGCTGACCCGCCTGCAGGTCGGCGCGAAGATGAAATACAAGACCGAGGAGGTGGATATCCTCGTCTACCACCCCGATCCGCAGAAGAAGGCGCATATCGCCCTGGCCCTGTCGAATTTCAATCTTGGCGACAGTATCCCGGGTGCGTCCGGCACGCCGCTCACCGATATCTCCTTCGCCGACATGGCGCTGGTCGTTGTGCCCAAGGACGGTGTGGTTGGCGCGGTCAAGTCGACCGCGCTGCCGGCCATCGTGGCCGACAAGGTGAAGGCGGTGGCAGGCGAAACCGTCACGCTCACGAATGGCGCTAATATATTCAGCATGTTCGAAGCCAAGAGCGGGTCGAGCCTTGGCGATGTCATGGGCTCGCTGGGTATCAGCAAGAGCATCCCGATCACCGGCGCCGTCGATCCGCGTTTCCTGTCGGCCAGCGGCTCTGGCGGCGGCTCGGGCGGCGGTTCCGGTGCGAGCAGCTGGCTGTCCAGCCTGAACCTCACCGGCAGCCTGCCGAACATCACCATTCCGGGCATCCCCGATGGCATCGGCTTCCACACACCGAAGCTGAATATCAGCAGCAAGAACAACCAGCCGACCATCTCGATCCCGACCACCTTCGGATTCAAGGTCGGCAGCGCCAATCTGTCGCTGCCGGGTGAGTTCGATTTCACCAAGCATACGACGGGCAGCGAGATATCCTTCAAGGGCTCGGGCGGCGACTGGCATGCCCCGCTGGATATCCCCTGGCTGAGCCTGACCGGACTGACCGTCGATTTCGACCTGAAATCGCCGACCGGCGGTTCGCGCGAACTGGCGCTCAGCCTCTCGGGCAATGTCGGCTTGGGCAAGAAGACCGCCCTGCCGGCCGATGTCGCCTTCACCATCGATGGCGGCAAGCTGTCCAGCGGCGAGGTCCGCATCGCCAGCCAGATCGACCTGTCGGATATCCCCGTGCTGAAGGGCATCCCCTATGCCAGCAAGTTCGGCCTGAAGGATCTGGTGATCTCGACGGCCGGCATCGGCGCCGGCGCGATCCTGGACGGCAAGGTGTTCAACACCGCGCTGATCAATGCGCCGGGCCCGAACGGCACCAGCGGCTGGACAATGATCCTGGAGCGCGATGGCAAGACGCTGGGCGACCTGATCCCGTTCGACAAGACCGGCATTCTCAAGAAGATGCCGCTGACCCATTCGCTGTTCATGCTCAGCGAGAGCGGTCTGCAGCTCAATCCGGCAGGCCTGCCGGATTTTGCCCGCCCGCTGCTGAAACCGATCCTGGATATCCATCCCGGCGCGACGACCGTGACCGACGGCCTCACCCTGGCAGCCGTGTTCGATCCCAGCGCCAGCGACGATGCCAAGAAGGCCTTCGGCAAGCTGGGCCTGGGCAGTGCCACCTTCATCATGGGCGAGCTGGGCGGTATCTTCGGCGGCACGCCGCTGGTCAAGATCGAGGCCTTCCTGCCCAAATTCGGCAAGCCCGGCGGCTTGCCGAAATTCATGCACTGGCCGGAAAGCGTGCAGCCGGCCTTCTTCGTCACTTTGACGGAAGAGGCGGTCGAGGTCGGCATCGAGGTCGACATGCAGGTGAAAGCCGGCGATGACCAGCTCATCTTCGCCACCAAGGTGGAGATGGAGGTCAACGAGGCCGATGTGACCTTCGACATCGAAGGCGAGATGGACGGCAAGTGGGAGAAGCCGTTCAGCATCAAGGCGCTGACTCTTGCCAATGTGGCGCTCAAGGCCGGTGTGTCGCCGGACGGCTCGGTCAAGCTCGGCTTCAAGGGCACCACGACGATCGGGCCCGAGACCATCCAGATGGCCGCTGATATCGAGCCCGATCCGGAGTTGCTGGGCGTGCCGAAATCGATCGCCTTCGCCGGTGCGATCACCTCGCTGGGCGTGGTGGAGATCGCCGAACTGATCGAGGCGATCGCCGGCAAGAACGACAAGTTCAAGGCCGACAACATCCCCGGTTTCGAGTTACACAACGTGAAGCTGGCTTTCGCCACCCCAGGCGCCGAGGACCCGGATCTGGGCATCATCAATGCCGGCTTCGCCGCCCAGGGCAGCCTGTCCTTCATGGATCACAATCTGGGCAACGCGCTGCTCAGCATTTCCGAGACGGCCGGCCTTGCCATGAAAGGCGCCATCGCCGACATGGATCTGGGGCCGCTCAAGCTGCAGAACAACAATATCGATGTCGCCATCGGGCCCACGTCGGATCCGTATTTCAAGGTCAATGGCAATGTCGATTTCCTGGGTCTGAAGGAAAGCGTTGCCGTCCAGTTCGTCATCCCCGCCAAGGTGATGTTCGAGATGGACAGTGATTTCGGCCTGCTGGGCAAGGGCAAGCTGCTGGTGGAAGGCGTCGGCTACGACGTGCGAACCGGCAAGGCCACCAACCCCGATTTCCTGATCAACGGCGAAATCCAGCATTCGGATTTTGCCGGCTGGCTGGAAAAGACGGTGAAAGGCCAGGTCGATGCCGTGCTGGCCGACGTGAAGGCCGCATTCCAGGTTGCCGAACAGGCTGTCAAGGATGCGCAGGCCAAGGTCGACGGCCTCGATGCAACCGTGCAGAAGGAACGCGCGATCGTGCGTGCCGAACGCAATCGCGCCGAGAGCGCCATCAATGCGGCGGAGGCGCGGGTCAACGAGTTGCAGGGCGATGCGGATGATGCCCGCAGTCACCGCAATCACTGCCACTGGTATCAGCTGGCCTGCAAGGCGAAATATGAGGCGGAGTATCTCGCCTACGAGGCGGCGAAAACGGTTGCCGATGGCGTGCTGGATGCTGCGCGCAAAGCCGTCGATACCATCCCGGTCGACCTCGATCCGCGTGTTGCCGGCCCACTGGCGGCCGAGGATGTCGCTCTGGCCGCGCTCAAGGCCGCGCAGCTTGCCATCGAGGGTGTCGAGAAGCTGGATGATTTCGCCCAGCGGATCGTTGATTCCGCCATCAATGGCCTTCAGGGTGCCAAGCCCATCGTGATCAACGATGTGGCTTTCTCCGGCAGCCTGAGCGGCTCGATCAAGAATGACGAGCCGTGGCTGCTGAACATGGATTACGCCATCTTCAACCAGCCGATCAAAGGCAGTTTCGTGTTCAAGCTGAAGGATCCCGCATACGACGCCAAGGAGCTTGGTTATGTCGGCCTGCAGATCCTGAACTTCGTGGTCGAAAAGGGCTTGAAGGATATTCCCGGCCCGATCGCCGACAAGTTCCGCGAATCGGTGGCGACACTGATGAACGACCTGGATACCTCGAACCAGGCTGAAATGGCGAAGCACCAGAAGGAATTCGCTGCGGTAACGCAACGCCAGGCCGATCTGCAAAAGGCCATGGAGGCGCGCGATGAGGAAGTGACCAAGACGCTGCAGACCAGCATCAAGTCCAGTCTCGACGTTGCGCCGCCCAGCTTCCGCCTGGAAGGCACGCTGCTGGAGGTTGGCCATAGCGGGCTGTGCCTGACGGCGGCCGGCAATGCCGTGCTGCAGCAGCCCTGCAACGAGGGCGATCCGGCGCAGCGCTGGGAGACTGAGCTGCTTGACGCGGGGTATGTGTTCATAAAATCCGGCCCGCTCTGCCTCATCCCGTCCGGCGCCCTCGGAAACCTGAACGTGCCGCTGATCATCAATGCGTGCCAGAGGGGCGATCAGAACATGCACTGGCGCGTGGTCAGCCACGATCCGCAATTCTACAACCTTGCCAATCGCAAGACCCAGAAATGCGTACATTTTCCGGATCCCAGTGCGACGCCGGGCAAGGCGCCGAGCCAGTGGGCACCCTGCGACGGTTCGGATGCACAGGCCTTCCAGCCGCTGAAGCAGGCCAAGCCGGTCTATCACGCCAAGCTGCCGCTGGCGTCACAGCGTTCCGGCCTGTGCGTGGGATCGTATGATTTCGGCCGTCAGCCGCATCCGTTCCTGAGCCTGAACATCAAGTTCAGGCCGGTTTTCGCCATCGCCTGCGATGTGCTGGCCGATAGCGAAAAAGCACCCTGGGCCGCCGGCATGGCGCTCAACTACGTGGAGACCAGACTGGAAGACGGGGACTACGTCAAAATCACGGACTACATCGGCAACTGCATCTTCCCGCTGGATGGGCGGGCGGGCAGCCCGCTGGTCAGCCGGCCCTGCGATCACTCCAACGACATGTTCTGGCAGAAGCTGCCGACGCCAGGTGGCATGCAATTGAGGAATCTGAGCAGCAAACTCTGTTTCGATATCGTGCCCAATCCCGGCAACCGGACCCAATGGATGGCGGCGCAGACCATGTGCGGCGGCACCAGCAATCAGGTTGTCGACTTCGCCATTCCGCCTTCGCCGGCCGCGTGGATGGCCACAGATGCCAGCCACGCAGCTTTGCCACCCAAGAAAGTGGCGTGGACCGGCGTGGTCGGTCGTGCCATCGATATCGGCGTCGGCGCCAATGGTGCTGTGTGGATGGTGGGAACCGACCGCAATCTGTACCAGTGGCAGAATGATCGCTGGACGCCATCGGGTGCGGCTGTGAAGAATGCGGCAGCCCTCGATGTCGGACCGAACGGTGAGATATGGTTCGTTTCCGCAGACGAAGACATCATTTCCGGCAATGGGCGCAGCTGGGTCAAACGCCCCGGCAAGGCCATCGATATCGGTATCGGCGCCAATGGCGAAGTCTGGATGACCGGTCGCGACAAGAAACTGTATCGCTGGAACGGCTCAGCCTGGGGGGTGGTGGCAGCCCCGGCCGATGCCATGCTGGTCGATGTTGGGCCGGGTGGTGAGGTCCTGTTCGTCTCCACCGAGAAGCGGGTATACGCCGGCAACGGCAAGCAGTGGCGTGCACTGCCTGGTGCCGCCATCGATGTCAGTTTCGGCGCCGATGGCACGGCCTGGATGATTGACGACAAACACGAGGTCAATCGCTGGTCCGGCCAGGCATGGGTGGTGGAGCCCGGCGGCAGTGCCCTGCGCATCAGCGGTGGGCCGTCTGACAATCCGTGGATGGTGGCGACCAACAACCATATCTTTGAAGACACCGGCGTGCGGCCACCCAGCCCGCTGGCAGCCTTCGATGCCAGCCAGGGGGTCGTCGATCCGCAGACCAGGCAGCCCGAGACCGCGTTCCTCTGTCGCGTATCGGCGCCCGCCAGCGGTCCGGCGGCGGATGCGGGTCTGAAGGCGGAATCCTGGATCGGGCAGGTCGATCGTCTGGGCGACTGCGCCATTCCCGGTGATGATGGCCGGGTACAGCGTGCGAAGACATTCGAAGTGCTGAAATCCGTCGCCAAGCCGAAATGGGCCAGTTTTGGTGGCCCGGTCGCACCTTTCGATGCCGTACATGCCGCGCGCAAGGGGCTGGACCTGCGCTATGCCTGCCGCACGATCTATCAGAATCAGGTCAGGCTCGGTTCGGCAGTTGATGGCATCTGCCGCTTTGCAGATGGTGAAACGGTGGCGACCGCCAGCGGGTTCGAGTATCTGCTGAGCGAGTGACGCCAGGCGTCGGCCAAGAAAAAGGCGGCCCAGGTTCCCGGGCCGCCTTTTTTGTCGTGACGGAAGCGTGGTCTAGAAGTAGATCATGTCGATGGCCTGGAGAATCTTGTATTTCAGGCTGTCGGGGCTGTCCCATTGTTCCAGTGCGACGTCGCCGGCCCGGAACTCGCGGAAGAAGCGACGATCCTTCAGGTGGTTCATCACGGCATCCAGGTTGGGGGCCGGCTTGAAGGCCCAGTCGCTCCGGCTGTTCAGACGGGCGAGGTTGGGGCCAGGGGTGGCCGGCTTGGCCGGGGCTTCGCCCAGTTTCGGCGAACCGTCGGCCTCGGTGAAACGTGGATTGCGTGGCGTAATCAGGATCAGGACCGAATTATTGATATCGGTCGTGGTCTTGTTGGAGAAAGCATACTGGATAATCGGCAGATCCTGCAGGATCGGCACGCCGGACCGCGAGACCTCGGATTCCTTTTCGCTCAGGCCTGACAGAACCAGGGTCTGTTCGAAATCCATCACCACATTGGCGCTGACCGTGGTCTTGGTGGTCTGGGCGAAATTGTTGAAGGCGGCTTCCGATGCGCGGCTTTCGATCGAGGCGCGTGCAGCGGTGACATCCAGCTGAAGCTTGTCTGGGCCGATGAAGGTCGGGGTCATTTCCAGCCGGATGCCGATCGGCACATCGGTAACGTCGCCGCTCACACCAGCGGCAGCGCTGGAGGACAGTTCCACATGCCAGACCGCGCCGTGGAAGAATTCCGACTTCTTGCCTTCGGTGGCGACCAGAGTCGGCCGTGCCAGCACCTCGCTGACATTGCCGGTATCGTTGAAGATGTTGAGGTTGTAGGTCACGGCCGGAACGGTGAGGGCATGGGACCGCGTCCAGTTCCTGTCCTTGCCGGCTGTCGAGTTATTGAAGCTGTAGGTGACGATATTGCCCTGGTATTGCAGCTGCAGGCCGTCGAGCAGATTGAAGCCCCGTCGGCTGGTGGCCAGTTCCTGGGTATGAATGATCACCACGTCAGCCAGCACCATGCGCGGCGTCTTGCCGGGGGTAGCAGTTGCCGGTGCGGATGAGCCCGAGGAGCCGGAAGAGGAATTGTCCGAACTGCTCGCCGATGGCGTCACACCTTCGGTGGCATTGTCGTCTCCCAGGATGTTGGCCTGGGCCAACTGCGGCAAGCGCTCATGCAGGCGTCGCCATTCGCTCAGGCGCTGCTGCAGACGCTGGCGGCGATAGGCACTGCCATCGTCCAGGCTTGCGAGTCGGGTGAGGGACGTTTCGGCCTCGCGGAATTCCCCCGCTGCACCGAACACAACCACGGCATTGCGCAAAGCGGTGCTGTCTGGCTGTTCGTCATCAACCAGGCGCTTCATCGCGGTGGTGGCGGTGCGCAGGTCCTGCAACTGATACGACGCCGCCGTCAGCGCAGTCAGGATTTCGCGGTTGTCGGGCAGAAAAGAGGCAGCATAGGCAAAGGAATCTTGCGCATCGCCGAAAGCCTGCAGGCGATATTCCACCAGACCCTTCTGATAGGCCGCCCAGGCATTTGCAGGGTCGAATTTCAGCGACTGTTCATAGCCGATCTTGGCGAACTCCAGGCGGCTGCTGTCGCCGTCGGCTGCCATCAGGTGATAGGTGAGCGCATTGAGGAAATGCAGACCCGCATTGGTCGGGTCGTATTTCAGGGCACGGTTGAAGGCGCGAGAAGCCTCGGGCAGTTTGCGTGCTTCCAGCGACTTGATGCCACTTTCGATATCCGCGGCATTCAAGGTGTGGTCCCGCTTACCGCGCACCTCAGCCAGATATGCGGTCGGTTCCGGGAGCGGGATTGGTGCCGGACCGGCAGTTTCAGTTGAGGCGCAGCTGGCTAAGGCCAGCGCCATAGCGGCAGCCAGAGGCTTGTTGCAGCGTTGATGCATTGTATTCCCCGACATTTTTGTTTTATGTAGCCAAGCTTCGGTCGGATAAGTCCGAGCCAAAATAAAATCCTATAAACGCATGAAATATAATTATTATTACTTGGGGTTAATATCTTTATTTCTTAAAGTTTTTTTAATGACCTCAATTCCTGCACCATTTGCCCGACGGGCCCGGTGGGGCGAGGGGATTCGAAAATCAAAATATTATCAATAATTTATAGGATTCCGGGGGCTGTTGCTGGCGGGGCGGTGCCCAGTCTCACTCAATTCGCCCTATAAGCACGCATCAGTACTGATGGATTCACATTCAAGCAGACGCAGGAATGGCTCCATCTCGGGTGCAAAGGCAGTTGTCCTGCCCCTGCCGCGCTTACAACTCATCGAGGAAGCTTGGGATCTCGGCGAGTAGCACGGTGGCTTGGATGGCGTCTAGCCGGCTGTTCGCGCCGACGCGGACAATGTCGTATTTGTCGTCACCTTTGCCGTGGACGCGGATGGACCGTAGTACATCCTCGACGCCGTCATCCTCGATGAAGCTAGCACCGCCATCGCCGTAGCATCCCAGCGGCTTGGAGGGGAAGAAGCTGGTCGTGGTCGCCGGAGCACGGTGCAGTGGGGCAGCAGGTCGGCCCGGTCGCGCTTCTGCATATAGGAGAATGAGCAATGCCATCATGCGGCAAAATCCTTCTGGGTCAGCAGGGGATTTGCTTCCTAGCAGTCTTGGCGATGGGCGTTGGTCATGAGGCCATGCTGCCGAGCTCGCCAGATCGAGTCTATTAGCCTAAAGGCCGGGCGGCCAGGTGCGGCCTTGGGCGGTCTCTCTAGGCTCTGGGTTGTCATGGCTTTGGTTGGCGGCAAGCTGGCCTTTTGCTACACTTCTAACGCTCCAAATTTGCTCCACTGCCGAATGCAAAGCGGTCGGCGCCGGTGCAAGGGGTTGAGGCTAAGTGCTTGAGAATTTTGGAGACAGGTCTCCAGATCGGTTCAGGAAAAGCCCTGGATTAGGGCTCATAACCTGAAGGTCGTAGGTTCAAATCCTACTCCCGCGACCAAATCAAAAAGCCCGCAAGTGAAAGCCTGCGGGCTTTTTTGTTGTCTAGACATGCAGCCGTCGCCTCTGCGGTGGGTTTGTTGACAGGGGGCAGCCGGCGGGCTACCCCCTGCCATCCCCCTTGCCAGAGAAAGGCATTCCGGCGTGTCCAGCTCTCCGACTTCCCCTGCCATTGCTGTCGTCGGCCTCGGTTATGTCGGCCTGCCGTTGGCCGTGGTCCTGGCGAAGCATTTCCCGGTGGTCGGGTTCGACATCGACCGCGGCCGGGTGGAGGAATTGCAGCAGGGTGATGACCGCACCCGCGAGATCGAGGCCGAGCGGCTGAAGGCCTCCAGCCTGCGGCTGAGCAGCGATCCGGCCGACCTCCCGGGCCAGGCCATCTATATCGTCACGGTGCCGACCCCGGTGGACGAGCAGAATGTGCCCGACCTCAAGCCGGTGCGATCCGCTTCGCGTACCGTTGGCCAGGCGCTGAAGACCAAGGCCGCGCCGGGCGCCATCGTTGTCTATGAAAGCACCGTCTATCCGGGTGTGACCGAAGACATCTGCGGCCCGATCCTGGAAGAACTGTCCGGCCTGAAATGCGGCAGGGATTTCTTCCTCGGCTATTCGCCCGAGCGCATCAATCCGGGCGACAAGGTGCATACGGTCGACAAGATCACCAAGGTGGTGGCCGGCCAGACGCCCGAGGTCGCCGCCAAACTCGCTGACATGTATGGCCGCATCACCTCGGGCGGCATTCACTTGGCGCCGAACATCAAGACGGCGGAAGCCGCCAAGGTGATCGAGAACGCCCAGCGCGACATCAACATCGCCTTCATCAACGAGATCGCCATGATTTTCGGCAAGCTGGGCATCTCGACCCATGACGTGCTGGAGGCCGCCGGCACCAAATGGAATTTCCTCAAATTCCAGCCCGGCCTGGTCGGCGGCCACTGCATCGGCGTCGATCCCTATTATCTCGCGCATCGCGCCGAGGAACTCGGCCATCACGCTCGCATCATCCTGTCCGGCCGCGCCATCAACGACGGCATGAGCCAGTATGTGGCGGAAACCGTTTCCGCGCGGGTGAAGCCCGGCGCCAAGATCCTGGTGCTCGGCCTGACCTTCAAGGAAGACGTGCCCGACCTGCGCAACTCGAAAGTCGCCGATCTGGTGAACGCCCTGACCAAACTGGGCCACAGCGTCGCCATCCATGATCCGCTGGCCGATGCGCAGGAAGCTGAGCATGAATATGGCCTGATGCTCAGCCCGCGGCTGGACCAGCTGGCCGGCTTCGATGCCGTACTGGCGGCCGTGCCGCATGACCCCTATCGTGCCATCGACGATGCAACCCTCGCCCGCCTAGTCGTGCCCGGCGGCCTGGTTGCCGACCTGAAGGGCATCTGGCGCGGACGCACACTCCCCAAAAACGTCAACTACTGGATACTTTGATTATTATAGATGCAATTTAAGAGGGCGTAGTTGTGCGGAGGATGGCGTTTACGTCATGAACATTAGTTGTCTTTTAGAGGCGAATCCCTCTATAAACTCTCCCGCAAGCGGGCATGCCTCATTTGCCCCGGCTTAATCCTGCACTCCGGCCCGAAAGCACCCGGAGTGTGGTAACGTTGGCTAAAAGTGTCTAAAAACAGCCAATAGTCGCCTCAATTCTACAATAGAAAATAGGGAAACCATGGCTAATGCGGAGGTCACACCCCTTGGCGGGCATCGTTTTGCATTGATTGGTGCCGCAGGCTACATCGCACCACGACATATGCGGGCGATCAAGGATACCGGTAACAGCCTGGTGGCGGCTTTTGATCCTAACGACAGCGTCGGCATTCTGGACAGCTACTTTCCGGATGCCAGCTTCTTTGTGGAATTTGAACGTTTCGACCGCCATATCGACAAGCTGCGTCGTCGCGGCCAGCAGGTCGACTATATGGGCATCTGTTCACCCAACTACCTGCATGATGCGCATACCCGCTTTGCCCTGCGCAGCGGGGCCCATGCGATCTGCGAGAAGCCGCTTGTGCTCAATCCGTGGAATGTCGACGGACTGGCCGAAATCGAGCGCGAGAGCGGCAAGCGTATTTACAATATTTTGCAGCTCCGTTTGCATCCAGCGATCAAGGCGCTTCGTGACAAGGTCGCCAAGCTGTCCAGGAACGAGACGATCGACGTCGATCTCACCTATCTCACCTCGCGCGGCAACTGGTATCACACCAGTTGGAAGGGCGATGAGCACAAATCAGGTGGCATTGCGACGAATATTGGGGTGCATTTCTTCGATATGCTTGGTTGGATTTTCGGCAACCGCACCGGCTCGATCGTCCATCTGCACAAGCCGGATGTGGCTGCCGGATATCTCGAATACGAGCACGCCCGTGTCCGCTGGTTTCTTTCGATCAATGCTGACTATCTGCCGGAAGCGGCCGTGAGTGCCGGCAAGCGGACCTATCGCTCGATCCTGGTGGGGGGCGAGGAGCTGGAGTTCAGCGAAGGCTTCACCGATCTGCATACCGAAAGCTACGCCGATATACTGCGTGGCGGCGGCTTTGGTCTGGATGATGCCCGTGCGGCCATCGAGACTGTATTCGAAATTCGCAGCGGTGCGCCCATGGGGCTAAAGGGCGAGTATCACCCGCTCTGTGCATCGGTCGTGGCGAAAGATTGACGCCATGACCAAGACCGCCGGCTGGCAGGCGCATCCCACTGCCGTTGTAGACGAGGGTGCGAAGATCGGGGACGGCACGCGGATCTGGCACTTCTCCCATATCAGTGCCGCAGCCGAGATCGGGGCCGACTGCTCGTTCGGGCAGAACACCTATATCGGAAACCGGGTGCGCATCGGTAATAACGTCAAGGTGCAGAACAACGTATCGATCTACGACAATGTCGTGATCGAGGATGACGTTTTCTGCGGGCCGAGCATGGTGTTCACCAACGTGATCAATCCGCGCAGCCATGTGTCGCGTAGGGATGAATATAAGGACACGGCGGTGCGTCGCGGCGCGAGCATTGGCGCTAATGCGACGATTGTCTGCGGCAACGAAGTCGGCGAATACGCCTTCATCGGTGCGGGCGCCGTGGTGACGAAAGACGTGCCGCCGCATGCCCTGATGGTCGGTAATCCGGCGCGCCGCCGCGGCTGGATGTGTCGTTGTGGCGTCAAGCTGCAGGGCGAGGGCAGTGTAACCTGCACCTCCTGTGGCAGCCGATATCGGATCGACGCCACCAGCTGCAGCCCGGAAAAGTGACGGTAGAAAACATGGAATTCATTGACCTGAAGACGCAGTACCAGCGACTGAAGCCGAGGATCGACGCGCGTATTCATGCCGTTCTGGATCATGGACAGTACATTCTCGGTCCCGAAGTTGCGGAGCTGGAACGTCAGCTGGCGGCCTATTGTGGGACCCGCCATGCGGTCACCTGCGCAAATGGCACCGACGCGCTGACGCTCGTCCTGCTGGCTGCCGGTGTTACGGCCGGCGATGCAGTCTTTATGCCGGCCTTTACCTTCGTAGCGACGGCGGAAGTGGTGCCGCCGATCGGGGCGACCCCATTCTTCGTGGACGTGTCGCCCGAGACTTTCAACATGAATCCGGAAAGCCTCAAGGCTGGCATCGCCGAAGCCAAGAAGATGGGGTTGCGGCCACGCGCCGTCATTCCGGTCGATTTGTTCGGCCAGCCGGCAGATTATACTGCCATCCGGGAAATCTGCCTCCAGCACGATCTCCTGCTGATCGCGGATGCTGCGCAAAGCTTCGGCGCTAGTCTGAATAACCGCAGGGTTGGCACCCTGGGTGACTTCACGACGACCAGCTTCTTCCCGGCCAAGCCTCTTGGCTGCTACGGCGACGGTGGCGCCATCTTCACGGATGATGACGACAAGGTGGATCTGCTGCGTTCGCTGCGTTTCCACGGCAAAGGCAGTGACAAATACGACAATGTCCGGTTGGGTCTGAACAGCCGGCTGGATACCCTGCAGGCAGCGGTGCTGTTGGAGAAGCTTGCGGTTTTCCCCGACGAGGTGGAAGCCCGTAACCAGGTGGCGCGCCGTTATAATGAAGGGTTGGGCGATGTAGCCGTCATTCCTCGGCTTGCCTCGGGCGCTACCTCGGTCTGGGCGCAATATACGATTCTGATGCCGAACCGCGATCAGGTGGTCGCGGCCTGCAAGGCAGCGGGCGTGCCGACCGCGGTCTACTATCCGATCCCGTTGAATCAGCAGACCGGCTACAAGATGTATCCGTCGGTGGCAGCGGGCGTGCCGGTTTCCGAGCGTCTGGCACAGCAGGTTCTCAGCTTGCCGATGCACCCGTTCCTGGAACGGGATGCGCAGGATCGCGTCATCGAGACAGTGCGTCGGGCAATCTCTGCCTGACGCTGCTGAAAATCACCAAAAGTCATCACTCAAAGCAAATCACCGTAATTAGAGGAAAACATGGATATCCGCGGGAAGAAACTCGTTGTCATTGGCGGTGCGGGCCTGATCGGTTCGCATACCGTTGATCAGCTCCTGGCCGAAGATGTGGCCGAAGTCGTCATCTACGACAACTTCGTGCGTGGCCGTCAGGAGAATCTGAGTGGTGCCTTCAAGGACCCGCGTGTGAAAATATTCGAGGCGGGCGGTGATATCTGCCAGACAGATATTCTGCAGGCGGCTCTGCGCGGCGCTGACGGCGTGTTCCATTTCGCCGCCCTGTGGCTGCTGCAATGCCATGAATATCCGCGTTCGGCCTTCGACGTGAATGTGCGTGGTACGTTCAACGTGCTCGAGGCTTGCGTGGCCGAAAAGGTGAAGCGACTTGTCTACTCGTCATCGGCCTCGGTGTACGGCGACGCTGTCCAGGAGCCGATGACGGAAGATCACCCCTTCAACAACAAGAACTTCTACGGCGCGACCAAGATTGCCGGCGAAGCCATGGCGCGGGCATTCCATCACCGCTACGGCCTGAACGTCCTGGGTCTCCGTTACATGAATGTGTATGGTCCCCGACAAGATTATAACGGTGCCTATATTGCCGTTATCATGAAGATGCTGGATGCCATCGACCGTGGCGAAGGCCCGACCATTCTGGGCGATGGCAGCGAGGCCTTCGACTTCGTCGCGGTTGAAGACTGCGCGCGCGCCAATCTTTGTGCAATGCAGGCGGATGCGGTCGACAGCTTCTACAATGTCGGCACGGGTACCCGCACCTCGCTTAAGGAACTGGCCGAGATGCTGCTGCAGCTCACCGGCTGCAATCAGGAAATCAAATACGCGCCGCGCAGCCAGGCAACTCTGGTCCGCAACCGCATTGGCAGCCCGAAGCGCGCCAGGGAAGAAATCGGATTCGAGGCCAGGATCGATCTCCGTGACGGTCTGAAGCGCCTGATCGACTGGCGCAATGCGCATAAGTCGGAAGTCGAGGCGCGTCGCAACAAGTCGCGCACCTAAGACTGCAACTCCTGAAGGGTCTGAGGTCTGTATGTGTGGAATAGCGGGCATTTTGCACCGTGATGGGGCACCCGCGTCACCCGTCATCATAAAGGCGATGACGGACAAGATCGCACATCGTGGTCCCGATGGTGAAGGTCATGTTGTGCACGGTCCGCTGGCGCTTGGGCACCGGCGGTTGGCCATCATCGATCTGTCGCCGGCGGGGCAGCAGCCGATGGTCACGCGGGACGGCCGTTATGTGATGACCTATAATGGCGAGATATACAACTTCCAGGAAATCCGGGCGGAACTGGCAGCCATGGGTTGCCAATTCAACTCGAGGTCCGATAGTGAAGTGCTGCTGCAGGGTTTTGCTACCTGGGGTATCGATGTTATCCGTCGGTTGAACGGCATGTTCGCCTTCGGCATCTGGGATCGGGAGGAGCGCGTCCTAACGCTCGCCCGTGACCGTTACGGCGTGAAGCCGCTATACTATGTGCAGTGCGGGCAAACGTTCCTGTTCGCCTCTGAAATCAAAGCCTTCACAGCTCATCCCGAGTTCCGGACCGTTCTGGACGAGGAGGGGTTGTCGGAATACCTCACCTTCCAGAATTTCTTCACTGACCGGACCCTGTTCAAATCGGTGCGGCTCCTGCCGCAGGGGCACATGATGCAGGTTCGAGTGGACCGCCAGGAACTGCGTCCCGTCCAGTACTGGGATTTCCATTTCGAAGAACCGAACGAGACGCGGAAAGAAGCCGACTATCTGGATGAGCTGGACCATCTCTTCCAGCAGGCGGTCCAGCGGCAACTTATCGCCGATGTCGATGTCGGTTCATATCTCTCCGGCGGTATGGATTCCGGGTCGATCACCGCTCTGGCGGCTCGCCAGCTGCCTCATGTTCGGACTTTCACGGTCGGCTTCGACCTCAACTCCGCCTCGGGCGTCGAACTCGGCTATGACGAGCGCAGTGCCGCCGAGCATATGTCCTACCTGTTCAAGACCGAGCATTACGAAATGGTGCTGAAGGCAGGCGACATGGAGCGCGTGTTGCCGAAGCTGACCTATCATCTCGAAGAACCGCGTGTCGGGCAGTGCTATCCAAATTTCTATGCCGCGGGGCTGGCGTCCAAGTTTGTCAAAGTGGTGATGTCGGGGGCCGGCGGCGATGAATTATTTGCCGGTTATCCGTGGCGGTACTACCGGGCTGTCGTAAACGACTCGTTCGACCATTACGTTGAGCAGTATTACGGCTTCTGGCAGAGGCTGATCCCGGAAGAGCGCCTGCCGGCGGTTCTCGCGCCGGTTTGGGCAAAGGCCAAGCATGTCGCGCCCCGCGATATCTTCCGTGGTGTTTTTAGCGAACATGCCAGCCGTCTGACCCGGCCGGAAGATTATGTGAATCATTCCCTCTACTTCGAGGCAAAAACCTTCCTGAACGGGCTGCTCGTGGTGGAAGACAAGCTGGCAATGGCGCATGGCCTGGAATCCCGGGTGCCTTTCCTTGACAATGATCTTGTCGATTTTGCCATGAAGTTGCCGGCGCATCTGAAGCTCGGTAACCTCACGGAAGTGGTGCAGCTCAATGAAAACGAGCCGGGCGGCAAGCGCGAGCGCTACTTCAACCGTACGCGCGATGGGAAACTCATCCTGCGCCGGATGATGGCGCGGCATATCCCGCCTGTTGTTGCAGATCGTGAGAAGCAGGGCTTCTCCGCCCCCGACGCAAGCTGGTTTAAGGGTGAATCGATCGATTTCGTACGGCGGAAACTCTATAACGATCGCGCCCGGATCTACGACTTTGTCGACCGCAAGACGGTGCGTTCGTTGGTTGATGATCATCTTGAGGGCCGCGAAAACCGTCGCCTGCTTATATGGTCGCTACTGAATCTTGAGCAGTGGTGCGAGAGCTATCTGTAGTCGCATGCGTCTGACGACGGCGGAATGATATGCGTATTAAGACTCTGACGGCGCAGGACATCCCGGCCTATGAGGATTTCCTCAAGCGCTTCGACGGCAGTCTGCTCTACTACGGGGCGGCGTATCGTAACTTTATCGCCGATCTGCTGGGATGTGGTTCCGACTATTGGCTGGCGGAACGGGGTGGAGAAATCCTCGGTGTTCTGCCGACCATGGAGACGAGCGGTTCGTTCGGGCGCGTCATGAACTCACTGCCCTATTATGGCAGCAATGGTGCTCCGCTTTGCCTTGTACCCGAGGCGCATGATGCCTTGGTGAAGCATTATGCCGCCTTCCTGGATGATGCAGATATCGCCTGCGGCACGATCGTCGAAAATCCGTTCCAGGCCATGCTGGGCGAAGTGCCGCCGCACACCATCCTGGATGAACGAATCAGCCACGCCACTCCACTGCCTATAGAAGGAGATATCGAGGCGCTTTTGCTTGGCCGCTTTGACAGCGCGGCGCGACGGAACATAAAGAAGGCGGCGAAGAGCGGCGTGACGGTTGCTGTGGATAACGGGGCTTTCGGCTTTCTTGAAAAGACCCACGTCGAGAATATGCAAGAAATCGGCGGTAATGCCAAAACGCCGGGCTTCTTCGCCAAGATCGCGCGTCATTTCCGTGCCGACAGTGATTATCGGATTTATGTCGCCAGCATCGACGGGGCGCCGGTTTCGGCCCTACTGCTGTTTTACTTTAATAAAACGGTTGAATACTTTACACCGGTTACGCATCGGGATGCGCGCGAGACTCAGCCGATGGCCGCGATACTCTACGAGTCCATGCTGGACGCAGCGCAGCGCGGGTACAGCCGTTGGAACTGGGGTGGTACCTGGTTGACGCAAGATGGCGTACGCCGCTTCAAGGAAAAGTGGGGCGCGGTAGCCGGACGATACAGCTACTACACGCTGCTGCGCCGCTCTGAGATTCTGGCCAGCACGCCGCAGCAACTGTTGAGCGAGTATCCGGGCTTTTTCGTGGTTCCCTTCTCAAGTCTGGAGGCAGGACGATGACACCGGTAAAGACCCGCAAGGCGGTGCTCTTCGGCGCGACCAATTTTGCCCAGGTCGCCAAATTCTATTTGACGATCGACAGCCCTTACGAGGTGGTCGCCTTCTGCATCAACCGCGACAAGTTATCGGGCGATGAGTTCGACGGTTTACCGCTGCGTGCCTTCGAGGATATCGAGCAGCATTACCCGCCGCAGAACCACGATTTCTTTGTTGCCGTCGGCAGCAAGGCGATGAACGAGGTGCGCGAGCGGCTGATGCATGAGGCGCGCGCCAAGGGCTATCACTTGCTCACCTACGTCTGCTCAAAGGCCACCTCCTGGGGCGATACGAAGCTGGGGGACAATGTCTTCATCTTCGAGAACAACGTTATCCAGCCTTTCGTCTCGATTGGCGAAGGTACGGTCCTGTGGAGCGGCAACCATATCGGCCATCATTCGACGATCGGTCCCTACTGCTTCATCACCAGTCATGTCGTGATCTCCGGTTACTGCAAGGTTGGGTCACACACGTTCATGGGGGTAAATTCCACAGTGTCGGAAGATGTGGAGATCGGTGCGCGCAACCTCATCGGTCCGAATACCTTGATCCAGAAGACCACTCTGGAGGGCGATGTATATATCGCCGAGAGGACCAAAAAATTCCCGAAAGACAGTTCGAGGTTCTTCCGATGAGCGACTTGGATCTCACGCCCGTTGCCGAGCTTTATACGAACAGCCTGCGCGAGCATGGCTTTACCCCGAAGGGGGTGGGCTGGCGAGATGAGGAATCTCAGGCACTGCGATTTGACAAGTTGATCAGCGTCATCGAGCTTGAAGCGGGTCGCAAGCCGATCTCGGTCTGCGAACTGGGATGCGGTTATGGCGCGCTGGTCACCCATCTGATTGATCGAGGCATTCCGGTATCCAGCTTTGACGGCTACGACATCAGCCTGGAAATGCTCACGGCAGCGCGCCAGTATCTCGCGGGCAAGGACTGGTGCCATCTTCATGGCGACAGCTCGCTCCAGCGCGAGGCCGATTACGCTTTTACATCGGGCATTTTCAATGTCCGTATTGGTGTCGATGAGAAAGAGTGGATCGCCTATATCGAGAAGGTGATTCTGAACCTCAACGCCTCATCGCGGCGCGGCTTCGCCTTCAACCTTCTGTCCACCTATGTGGATTTTCGCGCTGACAAGCTTTTCTACGGCGACCCCGGTTATTTCTTCGACTTCTGCAAGCGCAACTGTTCCCGATTCGTCACGTTGCATCACGACTATCCGCTCTATGAATGGACGATCACGGTACGCAAATGACATGGCATCGCCTGGGGCGCATTGTTTCTGCTGAAGGACAGCGGAGCTGGATGGCGTCACATACAGCCTGTCCGGTACCGCTGCAAATCGAAGCGTCGCGGTACCGGATTTATTTCGGTAGCCGCGATGGCGGGAATCATCCCTATATCGGCTGGATTGAAATCGATCTCCGGAATCCGGAGGCTGTTCTCGCCATGGCGGAGACGCCAGCGCTGGCGCCAGGCGAGCCGGGTTATTTCGACGACAACGGCGTTTACCCAAGCTGGCTGGTGACCGAGAGTGATCGTCTCCTGCTGTATTACATGGGGCGTAGCAACGGCGAGGCGCCGCGTTATGGCATGGCAATCGGATTGGCGGAGAGCCGAGATGGTGGCCGCAGCTTCAGCCGGCTCAGTCCGGCGCCGATCGTCGATCGGAGCGAATACGATCCATGGATGGTTTCCACGCCCTGCGTGCTACGGTCAGGTGACCGTTGGATGATGTGGTATCTTTCCGGTCTGCGCTGGGATATGGCGAGCGGGAAATCTTACTATCACATTAAATATGCTGAGTCAGACGATGGCCGAAGCTGGCGGCGCAATGGCCGTATCGCCATCGACTTCCTGCCCGGTGAGAGCAACATCGCCAGCCCGGCAGTACTGCGTGGCGATGATGGATGGCAGATGTGGTATTGTACATTTATCAATGGTGGTTATCGCATCGGCTATGCGCGCTCGGCTGATGGCTTGAGCTGGACCCGGCAGGATGATGTCAAGGGATTGCTGCCATCGGGTGCGGGTTGGGATGGGCAGGGCGTCGCCTATCCCCATGTATTTCGCCACGAAAATCGCACCCTGATGGTCTATAGCGGCAATGAATTCGGACGTGCCGGTATTGGTCTGGCCGAGTGGATAGAAGGATAGTCCGATGGTTGATGCAGATATCATTCCTTCGTCGCAGATCGTCACGCGGCCGGTCCGCGGCGTGGCGCTTCGGCAATATGCGCCGACGGGAATTGCGCGAATCCTAGCGGAACAAGCGGAATATCTGGAGCCCGAGACACTGGATTGGTTAGATGCGATACCATACGGGGCAACCTTAATCGACATCGGTGCTTCAAGCGGCATTTACAGCCACTACGCGGCCGCTGCTAGACGCGCACAGGTATTTAGCTTCGAGCCGGAATCGCAGAACTTCAATCTATTTCAGGTAAATAACTATTTAAATTCCAAGCTGTTCAAGATCGTTCCTAGTGGTTTCAACATCGCTATCGGGGCAAGTTCGGGAATCGGCCAGATATTCTGCGCTAAGTTCGGTGCCGGCTTCCACATGAAGATACTCGATAAGCCGCAGCGGGTGAATGAGGAGAGCTATTTCACGCCGGAGTATACCCAGGCGGTGCTGAGGATTTCGCTGGACAATTTTGTTGCGGAGTATTTGCGGCGTCCTCCTAATCACCTGAAGATCGATGTGGATGGTGCTGAATTTGAAGTTGTGTCAGGAGCGGCTGTCACCCTGAAGCATCCTGATCTGCATTCCATCATGATTGAACTGTCACTGAAGGGGCGCCAGAACGAGCCTGTAGAAACTCTTCTGACTGCGGCGGGGTTCACCGCAACGCAACGTCATCAAGTCAGGCATGCTCGCGGCGGTTTCTATGACGATTTGGTCAACTGCGTTTTCGAAAGGCGGTAATGACCATGCGCGACGACTACAGAGAGAATGGCTTCGTGAAGATTCCTGGCCTGCTCACACGAGACGATGCGAGCATGCTGGTGCGGCAGATTCACGATATATTCGAGCTGCGCATGAATCGGCTTGGCTTGCCAGTGGAGAGGGAGTTGGATGGTCGCGTCCGCGATGAGTGCCTTTTCTCGTTCTTTGACCAGCACCACGGCGCTTATGTGGAGTGTTTGAGAACGGCAAACAACCTACCTCTTATCTTCGAGATTGGGTCGCGTGAAACAATGATTGCTGCAGTGCAAGCGGCGGGCGTTAATTTTCCTGTTTTCTGCGCAAGACCAATTATTACGCTTTCGAGTGCCAGAACAGCACGACATCATGGCCATTGGAAGACGCGACCGCATCAGGACTGGCGCAGCATGCAGGGGAGTCTGAATTCGGTCGTCGTTTGGATTGCGCTGAGGGATGTTTCAGAGGAACTGGGCCGACTTGAGGTCGCGCCCGGATCGCACAAGCTAGGATTGCTGCCTACTGTGCCGGATGAATGGTATCGTCGTCTTGATACCGATCTAGTGTTGGACAGTAACTTTGTCCCGGTGAACACTGATGCAGGCGACGCCTTAGTCTTCTCGACTTTCCTGGTGCATCGCAGCGGCGACAATAAAGTTGATGCACACCGTTATGCCTTGCAGTTTCGCTTTAATGATGCAGCAGAGTGCGAGTTCATCGATCGCGGATTTCCGACGACATATCGTAGCGAGCAGCCGAGTCAGGACCTCATCACACCGGATTTTCCTGCTCCGAATGCAGTGTCCCGACTGTTTGGCGGGTGCGCATAAAGCTTTCATATTCCGATGGCTTCTCTGATCGGTCTTTATGGTGGTATGGCCAATAACATGTATGTGTTGGCCAAGGGGCTTGGCGCGGAGGGCATGCCGGTACGCTTCATCCGCGATCGTACGGACAATTTCGCCTTCAGTCAGCCCAGTTGGGAAGATTGTTGGGCTGTCATGGATTACGAAACAGTACTGAAAACGGCAAGCTGGACCGCGGATCACTGGAATGAATGGGAGGCTGCGGCAGGTTGGCAGCGTCCGGATTGGTTGGTGGAGGCTGCGGATTACGCCAGTATGGCTGGCGGGCGGCATCCGAACCCGAAATGGGCGGCGATCCTCGCGGCCATGTCGGAATGCGATGCATTGGTTGTTTGCGGGGTCGAGGGCGCCAGCTTAGCGGCTCTCTCCGGCAAGCCATTTGTGATCATTCCTCATGGCGGAGATATCCGGATCGCTGCTCGTCTGGCGCGTTTCGGCTCCGGCATCCGGCCCTGGAACGCTATCACAGGTACGCGCGAGGAGCGACTGCTACGCGCGGCTTATCGTCGGGCTGTTGCAGTCTGTACGCATGGGCCGTTGCGACTCAGCGGCCCGCTCGGCCGGATGGGCTTTACTTTCAAGCTGCGTATGCCGCTCACGCGTTTCGAGCGTCTGGCCTTGCCTGCCTTCTCGCATCCACGTCGGGATCGTGTGATGCGCCGGCGGGGTTTGGCTGACCTGATGGGGCGGCTGAACCTGCCTGTTCCGGAGGCGGATGTCGTGGCTTTCGTGCCGTCGCGGGTGGACTATTACTGGAAAGGCCAGGACCGGCTGCTGCCAGCGCTGACTGACGCGGCGGCGACGCGGCGGTTGCATTTGATCTTTACCGGATGGGGGCGCGACTTCGACGATCTGCGGCAGCGGGTGCCAGCAGACAGCGCCACTTTCCTGCCCTTTGCACTCAGCAAGCCGGCTTTGTCCGAGTTCTACCAGGCGGCAGATCTAGTGATCGATCAGTTCGTCCTAGGGCATTACGGTACCGCCACTCAGGAAGCCATGGCGTGTGGCGCGCCGGTGATGCTGAACTGTGATTTTGACGAGTATGAACGGAACGGCTGGATGCCGCCTCCAGCCATCAATGCGAGCTCGGCCGAGGAAATTGCCGATGCTTTCAATCGTATTGCCGCCAACGCGATCGATCTGGAGAAGATCGGTGCCGCTGGTCACAAATGGATCATGGCCCTGCACGGCACGCCGAAAGTTGCCAGTACCGTGCAATCGCTGCTTGCCCAGGTGCAGTAGAGCACCATCTTGCCCATTCAAGAATTTCCAGCCTGAGAGGCGTTACAATGCATATCCTCTTCACCCCTGAGGTTCAGAACAGCGAAGGTCTTCGCGCCTGGGCCGCGGAGAACGACTATGCCGTCACCAGCATCCAGAGTGCTGCCCCTGAGCATCTTGTGCCTGTGGCCAGCAGCGGCGCGGCCATGGCCGTGGTGGTGGATTATCCGATCACTTCCGATATCGACTTCGAAACCCTGGGCACCTTTGTGAGCCATGTGCAGGCGAATGAGGGGAATTGGTACTATGCTCCCAGGCCCAACGATTTTGTGTGGGTGGCCAAGCCCGTATTGATCGGCGTCAATCCGCTGCGGATGTTCGCCATCCAGGCGGCGGTGGCGAACAGCGCGGCGACGGTTCACCCGCTTCGCCGGATGGCGGTGAAAATCCTGAATGCGCTGCCCGCGCCGGTATCCAAGCTGGCGCGCAAAGGCTGGCGTCAGTTGTCCGCGCGCTGGCCCCGCAACATCAATACCGTCAACGAATTGGATTCGAACGCTGCAGCGGCGCTGTCGCCGGCGACGACGGTGCTGACCGAAGGGGAGGTCACGCCGGGCCAGGATACTGATGCCCCGCTGGTGGCCGATCCCAGTGTGTTGAGCAATGTCAAATCTGTCCAGCCGGAGATTATGCTGCCCGGCAGTCTGGCGCCGTGGAATACCGCGTGGACGTCTTGGCAGGCACCAGAAGCGACGATTTACCGCGACCTGACCCAGCGCGGCGAAGTCTTCTTCTCACACCCCTCGGGCATCCATGTCATTGTCCTGAACAAGTGCAATCTCGCCTGCGGCATGTGCCCATTCCATTCCCCGGCTTACAAATCCGGCCACAAGAGCGATTTCTTCGATCGCTATACGCAGCTGGAAATGGAGACCTTCGAGAAGGTGGCCGAGTATGCCGGCCGGCATAAGATCGCCCTGCAGTTCGGCCAGGTCGAAGAGCCGTTGATGAACAAGAAGCTGCCGGACTTTGTGCGACGTGCAAAGGAGAAGGGTGTTCCCAATATCCATCTCACCACCAACGGTACGCTGCTCACACCGGAAAAATCCGACCTGCTGCTCGAAGGCGGTTTGACCTCTTTGATGGTCAGTATCGATGCTGCTGATCCGGAGACCTACAAGAAAATCCGTGGCAGCGATCTCGAGGTTGTCGAGAACAATCTTCGCTATTTCCTTCCACGCGCCCGCGCCCGCGGCGTGAAGACGTGGGTTTCCTTCATCCTGCAGCCGCAGGCGATGGAGGAGCGTCAAGTGTTCCTGGAGAAGTGGCGCTCTCTGGGTGTGGACAACGTTACCTTCTACGTGCTTTCCACGCACGACAAGGAGACTGGTGAGCTGGTCGATCACAAGATGATGTATGAGCGGGATGCGCCGCGTTATCCCTGCGCGTCGCCCTGGGTGCAGTCGGTTGTTTTCCCCGACGGCGAAGTGTCGCTCTGCTGCCGCACTATGGGCCTGGTCGGCTGGGAGGGTATTGTTTCGGTCGGTTCGCTCAAAGAGCAGAGCTACGAAGACATCTGGGCCGGCGAGCGGTACCGTGAGGTACGTGGTGAGCTGCTGCGCAACAGCTTCGACAAGTTCAAGATTTGCGAAGGCTGTGCAATCTGGTCGGCGAGTAGCTCGGCCATCGAGCGGACCCCGACATATGAGCGAGTGTATAATGAAACGATGGAAACCTATTCGTTCCTGGAGGCGAAGTAAGCATGCGTGGTGCGGCGTGGATTATTCATTCGACGGCGCGGCACTGGCAGCTACTGTCGCATCTGGTGCTGCGAGACCTGCGGGAAAGCGTTGCTGGAAACGCACTGGGCCGGTTGTGGCTCTATGTGTCTCCGCTGATGACCATCGGGATCTACATCTTCATCTTTGCCTTTGTATTCAAGGTGAAGCTTGGGGATACGCTTAATCTACCCTACGACTATACGGTCTACATACTGTCCGGCCTGATTCCATGGTTGATGACGATGGAAGTCATGAACAGGAGCTGCATGGCCATCACCGGGAATTCCGGCGTAGTGAAAGAAGTGGTCTTTCCGATCGAGATTCTGCCGGTGCGCACGGTGTTTTCCGTGCTTGCGAATTACGCGGTCTTCTATGTTGTGTTCTTCGTCTACATCCTGGCCACACAGCATAGCTTGCTCTGGACTCACGCCTTGCTGCCGGTCATCCTGGCTTTGCAGATCATATTCCTGGTTGGCGTAGCCCTGATGTTTTCGGCGATCACGGCCTTCTTCCGGGATTGGGCGCGTCTTGTGAACCTCAGCGCCATGCTCCTGGTCTATGCTGCGCCCATTGTTTATGTTTCCGACTGGGTGCCAGAGCTTGTGCGTCCGGTACTCTACGCCAATCCCATCAGCTATATGGTCTGGTGCTTTCAGGATGCCCTGTTCTATGGAGAACTACGGCATCTCTTCGCTTGGCCGGTATTTACCGTTGTTGCGTTGCTGAGCTTCATCATTGGCAGCAGCTTGTTCCAAAGGCTGAAGCCGATGTTCGGTAATGTTCTGTAGAGGCCACAATGGGCACTGATATTGCGATTTCGGTAAGCAATTTATCGAAGGCTTACAAGATATACTCCCGCCCGGTGCACATGCTGCTCGAGGTGCTGACGGGGCGGCGATGGCATCGAGAGTTCTGGGCGCTTAAGGATGTCTCGCTGAATATCCGGAAGGGCGAGGTTGTGGGCTTCCTGGGGCCGAATGGTTCTGGGAAAAGCACATTGCTACGTATCATGGCTGACAAGCTGGATTGCAGTAGTGGTGATATAAAGGTCAACGGTGCGGTGACGGCGCTATTCGAGCTGGGAACGGGCTTCAATCCGGAGCTGACCGGCCGTGACAATATCTTCCAGGTGGGCCTGTATCGGGGGCTTTCCATGAAAGAGCTGAACCGCAAGTTCGACGACATCGTAGAATTTTCCGAGCTACAGGCCTTCATCGATCAGCCGGTCAAAACCTATTCCAATGGCATGAAGGCCAGGCTCGCATTCAGCACGGCTATCAGCATTGATCCGCAAATTCTGATGATCGATGAGGTGCTGGCGGTCGGTGACGAGGCCTTCTCTGCGAAATGCTCCGAGAGAATGCGCGACATCTGCGAAAGTGGCGCCACCGTGCTAATCGTCACGCATTCGACGGCCTATGTCTCCAGGCTCTGCGATCGCGCCTATTATCTGGAGGATGGGCGCATCCTTGCGGAGGGCTTGGCTACTGATGTCTGCCGCATGTATGACGAGCGCATGCTGGCGCGTAATGCCAAGCGCGCCGCTGAAGATGCGGCCAAGAAGCTGGGGCGGAGTGAGGCTGATGACCAGGAGAAGGTTGAGCTCAATTTTGAGAATGTTCGGTTTGAATCGCCCGACATGCCGGATTCAAGGGTCGTGATCGTCGGAAAGCCGTTGCGCATCTCCTTCGAGATCGTTAGCTCGCAGGAGATGGACGATATCACGGTCGGCATACAGTTCATGCGTAGTGTCGATAGCATCTATGTCGCGTCGATCAGCAATAGCAAATCCTTTGGCAGGGACTTCGAGCAACAGAATCGGCCTATCCGCCTGCGCAAGGGTCGCAATGAATTCTCCATCGATATCCCGTCATTCAATCTTGGTATGGGCACCTATACGATCTCCGTTGGGGCCTCTCGGCTGAACCGGTCGACATGGGGTGCCGAGCGGCTTGTCTATATCAAGGACATCTCATCGCTTTCTGTGGTCAGTTATGGCGAAAACCAGTTTGTCGCGTGCGAGCTTGCTGCGGACTGGCAGCACGGCGGCGATCCACTTCCGGTCCTTGCTGTAGACGCGCAACCGGCCAAGCTTGCCTCTGCTTCAGGCTGACCCCTGAGTGTCAATGAGTTTCCTCAAACGCTGGTTTTTGCCAGCTGACGCAAAGGACAATGTTTGCCCTTTCCCGCCGCCGTATCGTGGCATGGTGGCGATTAACAGCGATGTGGAATGCACCAGCTGGGAGGGGCAGCTGGCTTGGTTCGAATTGCTGGCCCAGCGTGATCTCGAGACAGCCTTCAGCTTCTGGTTGTTTAGTTCACCGGCATTGGCATGGCGGCTTTTCGAGGAAGACGGCCGTTTTGCATCTTGCGCGCCGACTGCTTTGCATTTGATCCGGCAGGGTTTGCTGGATACGGTGCATAGCTACGGGGATGCCCATCATGCAGGCGGGGCTCGTATCGATCGTAAGCGGATAGCCGAAGCGCTGCGTATCCTTGCGAGCGAAGGCGCGAAGGCGCCGGTCTATACCAATCACGGCGGCGAGCAAGACAAGCAGAATATCGGTGGAGACTGGGCAACCTACCAGGAGGGCGATATCCCGGGTGCGGCCTTGTACCATCTGGATATCGCCCACGATTATGGCTTCCAGTTTTTCTGGACCGATATCGATTATCACAATGACATCCGGGCGTTCCGGCCGGATATAGCCGGTGCTGGTGCCTTGTTTACGCCGCAACAATGTCGGGATGGATCGCACATCCTGCGCTTCAAGCGTTATCGCGGTCCTTTATCCTATGCGCCTACGGCGACAAACCTGGCCGAGCAGGTGGCTCCGGTGCTGGATACTCCGCCGGAAGGGCATCTGGTGATCTATCAGCATCTCGGATGTCATCGGCAGCCGGATGGCAAGCCGGTAATGGCGCAGAAACCTTGGCTCGATGCAGAAGGTGTGGCCGCTCTGGATAGGATGGCGCAGCAGCAGCGTGATGGCCTGTATATCGTGACCACGACAGCGAAATTGCTGCGCCACGCTGCGATGATGGCGGCTCGCCCGTGGCGCATCGTCCGGATGGAAGAGTCTGTTGTCGTCGAATTTGAAACCGAGATCGCGTTGGGCCCTGTGCGGTTGCCGTTAGACTGGGACTGGCTGGCTGGTTGGACGCTCCACCTGAAGCAGCCTGTGGATGTCAGTCTCCGGCTCGGCAACAAGACTCGGAAAGTCGTGCCGTTCACATCAAACGGCAAGCTTTACGCGGGCATTCCCTGGACACGTATCGACATGGGACGTGAGGTTGAGGAGGCTATGAGCCTTGGTTGACGCAGTTGACAGTAAGATTCTTAAGCTCTTGGACGCACTCAGTCTCTCTGGTTATGAAGACGGTTATGCCCGGACCGAATTCTCTCGTGGCGCCGCCTATCATCACCGGCGCATTGAAATGCTTGGAGTTTCGGGGGCGCGCGCCCTTGATGCGGGCTGTGGCGTTGGAAACTGGAGTCTGGCGCTGTCCCAGTTCTTCGACGAGGTCCATGCGCTGGAGTTGAGCGAGACGCGGCTCTCGATCGTGAGCGAGATCAGCAAGCAGATTGTCCCCAACATAAAACCGGTGGTCGGCAATGTGGAGAAGCTCGATTTTCCCGATGGTCATTTCGATGCGGTCTTTTGTATTGGCGTCATTTTCCTGGTCAACGTCGAGCAGGCCTTGGCTGAATTCCGCCGTGTTCTAAAGCCGAACGGAAAGCTGTATGTGACTTACAATGCCGCTGGATGGTGGCGTTACTTGATGGAAGTGCGCGGGAAGGCCGAGCCAAATTGCGTCACTTTTGGAGGCGATGCCTTCATTGACCGGGCATACCGTTTGCTTCAGAGCGCTGACCGCGATGCCATACTGGCTGCGCCAAACAGAAAAAAATCCTGGCGGGCAATGCTCGAAGGGCTTTTTGCTTCCCGGCCTGTTGATCTTGATCAGGCGCGCCTCTGGCTGCGGGATGACACGGCGCTGGGCAAGGAACTGATCCGCAGTGTTGACGTGGTACTGGCGGCAGGGAATGTCAAGCAGAAGCAGGAACTGGCAGTCGTCCTGCGCGATTTCCGGGATGGCAAGGCATTGCAGCGGCCATCAGGCCGTGCGCGCCTGATTGATCCATCCGACATGCAAATGCTTATGGAGCAGGCGGGGTTTTCCGATATCCGGACGGATCTAGAAGGCACCCTTGGTCGCGGATCGCAGGACCCAGAGCCCATTTATACTGCAGCTCAGGGCGTTTGCGAGACGCTGGCGCGACGTATTTAGGTATGTCGCCAGACACGGCATGTAGGGTGGGCGGGCGATCATATGCAACTTGATAGCTCTGACTGGGCGAGCGATCTTGATGCTGCTTATGCTGCGGATTACATCCGGCGTCTTGGTCTGCAAGGCCGCGATGTGTTGTGCTGCTGCCGCACCGCCACTTTCTGGGTGCAGGGTCTGCTGCAGAGTTTTTCCCGCGTGTTTCTGGCGGCTCCTGATGAGGCCGTCGCAGAAATCTGGCGTAGGGAGTTTGCCGAACACGCTTCTGTGGAAGTTGTGGAAATTTCCGGAGATAGGCTTCCCCTGCCGGACGATACGCTGGATGCGGTCTTCGCATTCGATGACGTCCTTGGCGTGGGCCCGGCTCCATGGCTTGGCGAGATCGGACGGGTGCTGAAGCCTCAAGGCGCGGCTTACCTGAGTTACAAAAGTATCGACTGGTATCTGGCCGTCCTGAATGGGGCGTTACCCGATGAAGATAGTGAGGCGGCCTATCGGGTTTGTTTTGAAAGGCTTCTGTCTGAACAGACGGCTATCATCAACGCCTCGCCTTTTGCCGCGGGTTCGCGTGCGCTATTGAATTTGATAGTGACAGCAGCGGCGCTGTCCCGGCAGATTGAGCAGCGCGCACCAGATGTGGCAATTGGTTTTGTCACCGCTATCCTGCGACGGATTGGAAGCCGGTTGCGCCTGCTTCCGGAAGATCCCGATTTCAATTGGCCCAGCCTGCTTTACACCTTGAATCGGGCGAAGCAACCCTTTCCGCTGCGAGGCCTGCTGCGTGGCAGACCGGCTGCGGCCTGCCACGCGCAGCCTGGCCGGCGAGTAGCGGCCGAGGAGCCGCCACATGCCATCGAAACGGCTGCTCGAAAGGCCGGGCTCGACCTCGTTGGCACTGGACCTGAGGGCTCTCTGATTGCGACGCGCGATGCGATTGCAGTTCGTGCGCCTCGCGCCTACGGTCATGGTATTGTAGAAGAACTGTATATGAAGTCGGGTGCAGGTCGAGTTGCCAAGGTGGCTGGCCTGCATGGCCAGGCAGATCTGCCGGCCGAGCCGGTGGCAGCCGAGCCGGCCTTTTTCCTGAAGGTGGCCGGTCGTGCCGTCTCTGCCTATTCTCATCTTCTGGTATCTCCTCGCATCGTGAATATCGCATTGCCGGATGCGCCTGACCTTGGGATCGCCAGGCAGGTACAGAAGGTTGCTGACAAGGTAGGCGCTAATTTCCTGCATGATCTGTCTGCCGCCGTCGTCGCGGATGCATCTGAGGATGAAGACGCCTTCCGACGCCTGTACCGTTTTCTGCAGGATGCGCTTTTCCACCACCCAACAGTGCAATTGCTCGAAACGCCAACGACAATCCTTACGGATTCGCGGGCGATTCTGTTGGCTGGAATTGCCCGTTGCGGCCATGTCGCACATGTGGCGAAGGATATGTACGAAATCCTTGGCTTCGCGGCGCGAATCCGGCAATTGCACAAGCACCTCACTTGCGAGGTGCGAGTTGGCAATGACTGGCGGATTGTGGACTGCGATGCCTTCAAGGGTGGCGTCTGGCCTTTAATGGCCGGGAATGTCTGGGCTTCTGTCGATGGTCTTCGCAACGATCCTGCACGCTTGGACATGGTGCCAGCCATTGGCTTGCAGCTTGATCCGTCTGGCCCTTGGGCCAAGACGCGGAACGGTGACAGCATAACCGGTTATGTCGATACGGGCCTTGCCTGGGACCGTTATTACCTGTCCTACCTCTATTACGGCGGTAAGGCGGAAAAACCGCCGCGTCCGCCGCAGCCGGTTGCCGCAGCGCTAAACGGCAGAGACCTCACCTTGCGTTTCAATGCCTCGCCAGATACGACGGGCACGGTCGCAATACGGGTTAGTTCGAAATCGCGCGGTTGGAGCTATAGTGATCTCCCAGGGGAAAACTATCTGCGCACAGCCGATCCTGACCTCGGCAGTTTCGAATTCGCGGCGAGTGACCTGCGGAATGATATTGTCCTGCCGCTTTCCAAAACCCAGCAGGCACCACTGTATCTCAATCTGTATGCGACGGATGACGGCGTGCGGGCGCGGCAGGCTTATGTTTGGCCCGGGCATGAAATGCGAGTTGAGTGAACGAGTTCTCGGAAGTTCTTACACAGACGTACCAGAAGGCTACAAACATGCGGATACCTTTGGCCAAGCCTGAATTCGACGAGGATGAAATCCTTGCGTTGCGCGCCTGCCTGAATTCAGGCTGGGTGACCCAGGGCCCTGCGACCAAGAATTTTGAGCATCTCATTGCGCAGAGGCATCAAGTGCAGCACGCGCTGGCAACGACGTCCTGCACGGCCGCATTGCACTTGGCGACCATGGCGCTAGGGCTTAAGCCGGGGGACGAAGTGTTGGTGCCTGCTTTTACCTGGGTGACATCAGCGCATTCGGTTGAGTATGTCGGCGCGAAGCCGGTCTTCGTGGATGTCGATCCGCAAACCTTCAATATTGATCCGGAGCGTCTGGAAGCAGCGCGAACCCCGCGTACTAAGGCCATCATCGCCGTGCATCTGTTCGGTCTGGCGGCTGCTATGGATGAGATCAAGGCTTTCTCGAGCCAGCATAACATCCGCATTATTGAGGATGCGGCTTGCGCCATTGGCAGCCTGTACAAGGGCGTACCGGTCGGTGGCCTGGGCGATATCGGCTGCTTCTCGTTCCATCCGCGCAAAGTGATCACGACCGGAGAGGGTGGCGCTGTGACCACCAATGATCCGGAATACGCGCGTCGCGTCGCTTATCTGCGCAATCATGGCGCTACCGGTCTCCCGCCGGATGACCCGAAGGCGGAAATGCCGTGGACCATGGCCCTCTTCGATGAGGTTGGCTACAACTTGCGACTTTCCGACATCCAGTCGGCAGTGGGGGTGGCGCAGTTCTCAAAGCTCAGCCGCCTGCTGGAAGAGCGCCGCAGCCGGGCCGGCGTGTATAGCCGCAAGCTGGCTGGTATCGACCGGATTGTGCTGCCGACCGCCGGCATCGGCGCAAACGATCACACTTACCAGTCGTATGTGATTCGTATCGATGGTGCAGATCGCGGCGCTCGCAACGAAGTCATGCGGCATCTGGCTGCCAAGGATATCAGCACCCGCCCGGGCACTCACGCCGTCCATCGCCTTGGCTATTATGCCAAAAAGTATGGGTTGAAGCCGGAGGCGTATCCAAATGCGGCTCTGTGCGAGGACACGTCCATTACACTGCCGATCTTTCCCGGCATGACCGACGAGCAGCAGGATCTCATCGTCGATGCCGTAAAGGCAGCATTGCGGTCGATCAACTGAGATGTCGTGCGACCAGCACAGCAACTATGCCAAGTGGCTCTCTGATTTCCGGGAGAGGAACGGGCGTAACCTGCGTGTGCTGCATATCGGCAATATTGCCAACAACGCATACAACAACGCTAAAATCCAGCGGAAGGCCGGCATTGAGGCTGATGTAATCTGTTATGATTACTACCACATCATGGGCTGCCCGGAATGGGAAGATCATGAATTCTCTGGCGCGATCGATGCATTTTATCCCGACTGGTGGGCAACCGACCTGAAGGGACCGCGACGGCCCTTCTGGTTCGCTCAGGGACCTTTGCTGAAATGCATCGCCTATCTCAACGCCCTGCGGGGGAACGGGCGTTTCCGAAGCTGGTATTGGCGGCAGAGCCTTGAGCTCTCTTACTGGCGCCTGCTGGATCAGCGTGCCAAATCCGAGAGAAAGCGCAGGTCAGCCAACGTGTCCATGCCTGGCCGGTATTATGTAGCGGTACTGCTGTGGATTGCTTTTTGCCTGTCCGGCATGTGGGTGCCGAATGCTTTGAAGCTCGCGGCATATCGAATTGTGCTGCGGCGAGACTGGTATGTAGGCTATCGGTCCAAGGCTGTTGCGGAATCTGAACAGCGCTTGCGCCGCTCAAACCTCGACTGGCGTGCGAAAATATCCTGGCGCTTAAAGTTCTGGCGGTCCCGCCTGCACTTCTTGCCCTATCTGGTAAAGACGCTGTCACGCGCCGGCAAAGCACTGCTTGGGCAGGCGATCCGTATGAAGGGGGTTGGCGTCGGAGATGCCATCAGGACTGCGAAGCAGATGGCCGAGCTTTACGATTCATACCATCCTAACGCTCTTTCTCAATCTCGTGCTGCAGATCTGGAATATCTATGCGATCTTAGCTTGCCTTGGCTTCAATTACTCAAGCATTACGACGTCATTCAGGGCTACTCGACGGATGGCCTAATTCCGATGCGCTGGGGGCGGCAGTATTGCGCCTATGAGCATGGCACGCTGCGCGAAATTCCCTTTGAGGACAGCATCCAAGGGCGTGTCTGCAATCTGACGTATCGAAAGGCCGATGTCGTCTTTATAACCAATAGTGACGTCTTGCCGATGGCGGATGCTCTGGGTATCAGGCCTGACCAGCGAGTTTACCTCCCGCATGCCTTCGACGATCGCAAGATTGCGACTTTCGCCGCGAACCACGGCGATCTGCAGCCGCCGAAAGATGGACGTGTGCATTTCTTCTGTCCGGCGCGACAGCACTGGAAGGTGGGCGGCGCCGCCTGGTGCAAGGGTAATGACCGCTACATTCGCGCCGCGGCCATTCTGGCGGCGCGTGGCGTCCCCATACAGCTGACCATGGTCGCCTGGGGCGCCGAGCTGGATCTTTCACGGCAATTGATCGACGAACTGGGATGCGCGGATATCATCACCTGGGTTGATCCCATGCGCAAACGCGAGCTACTCCAGTCGTATCTGCGGGCGCATGCGGTGATCGATCAATTTGTTATCCCCGCTTTGGGAGGTGTTGCCTTCGAGGCAATGGGCGTGGGGCGCCGGCTGATCACGTATATCGATGCCGACTGTCTGGAGAAATTCTTTGGCAAGGCACCACCGCTCATGGCTGCGGAAACGGTAGAGCAGATCATTGCGCGCATGCAGCAGGTTGCGGATGATCTGGAAGACCGCGCAGGGCTTGGTGCAGCAGCGCTGAAGTGGATTCGGGATTACCATTCTTCAGAGCGCATTCTGTCATTGCAGGTCGGCGCATATTCCAGAATGCTGTCGTCCGAAGGTGCTGTCCGGGATGCCGCAGAGTAAAGTTTCCGGATCGCGGGTGATCTTGGGTGGGCTGGCTGTTGTCGTCCGCCCCCTGTCGCTCCCCGTCCTTCATGCGATCGTCTTTGTGGCGCGGCAGCTAACCGCATGGCGAGTGTGGCGTGGCCGGCCGTCAACGGTGTGGGGCACTACTCCCATTCTCACCCTGCCGCTATTGGCTCGCTGCGACCGAAGCTTGGGCCTTGCCTCGCAATCTCTTGTCTATCTCACCTATCACATCTCGTCCGCGTTCGATGTCAATCTCAACCGGATATCGAGGTTGGCGTTGCGCCGTTTCCTTGCCTATCAGTGGTTGACCTGGCTTGTCTTCCTTTATGCCTTGCTGCGATACGATGTCTTTCACTTCTTCAATGATCGCGGGTTTCTTGTCCGCCCGGGTGGGGGGATCGGTCTGAGTGAATTCGAGTTGCAGTTGCTGCGCAGGGCCGGTAAGCGCATTTACACCTATGCCTATGGTGCCGATGTTCGGACCCGCAACGCTACGCAGTCTCTAGGGCCACTCAACTTCTGCATGGACTGTGTCGAGGTCGGCCGATATTGCATCTGCGACGACGCTGCCGGCGCGGCCAATATGGAGATGATTGGCCGATACGTTAACGGCGCGGTTGCGATGGCGGATATGGTGCGGTATGTGCCGCATGCACGGGTCTTTCACTACTGGCCGATTGACATGAGTGAAGCGCCGTCATTCCCGCCGGCGCGCCCCGAGGGTGCGTTGCGCGTGTTTCACGCCCCCAATCATACGCATTTCAAAGGTTCGGCGTATCTGCAGAAGGCAATCAACAGGCTACAGACCGAGGGATATGCGATCGAGCTTATGGTGGTGCAGGGGAAAACGAACGCCGAGGTGATCCAGGCGATGCGGCAGGCGGATGTCGTCGCCGAGCAATTCATCGGCGGGGCGCATGGTTATACGGCGGTCGAAGCCTGGAGTATCGGCAAGCCGGTCATCTGTTACATCCGCAACCGCGATGTCTTGGCCGATCCAGACACCTGCCCCTTCATTAATGCGGGGCCGGACGACCTTTACGAAGAATTGAAGAAATGCCTGCTGGGGCATTATGATCTTGAGGAAATGGGCCGGCAGGGGCGGCTCTACGTCATCAGGCACTATAGTCGGGAAGCTGTTGCCATCAAGCTTGGGCAAATGTATCTGACAACGGCGTCTCCCAGCCCCGCCTGGAAACAAGTCATAGAGAGCCGTGTCACAACCCTCGGCGAAGAGCTGAAAAGTCGGATAGAGTCCGAGATTACGCTGAACTGGATGACGAAAGCGCCGGTCGAGCACGTCATATAATGGAATGAGGTGGAAGTTGCGGGTGGAACAGTTGGAAATGCTGAGGGGTGTCGGGACTTTTGCTGGCAAGCCTCTTGAATTGACAGTCTTCATGGAAGAGCAGGGGCATGTCGTTGAGGGCGTGTTGCGGGTGCCGTGCAGTGACTACTGGTACCCGATTCTTGATGGAGTGCCGTGTTTTCTTCGTGGAGTTCTGCGACCCGACCTCGAGGCTTTTGCCGCTCGTAACGGCCTGAAGCTGCCAGTTGAAGACGCGGCACGTCCGGAAGCGCGGGACCAGGCCAAGACCAACGAAACCTTTTCGGACAAGTGGCGTCGCTTCAAGAATTACGGCCTGGAACCGCAGCATGGGGAATTCCTGTTTGATTGGTACAGCAAGAAGTTCGGTCTGAAGGACCAGAGCGAACTGCCCGGCTTCTACCGCCAGTTTAACACCGTGCTTGAAGTCGGCCCGGGGTCCGGCTTCAATAGCCGGTTCATTGCCGAGCAGGGAAGACGTGTCTTTGCGCTCGACATCTCCGATGCTGCCTTCACGACCTTCTCGAACACGAAGCATCTTCCGAACTGCACGGTGGTACAGGCCGACCTCATGGATGCGCCATTCGACGATGGTGTCTTCGACTTTGTGATTGCCGACGGCGTGCTCCATCACACGCCGGATACCCGAGCGGCCGTTAATGCGCTCTACTCCAAAGTTCGGCCGGGCGGCAAGTTCTTCTTCTATGTGTACAGGAAGATGGGAGCGGCCCGGTATTTTTGTGACCAGCATATCCGGGATGCGTTCAAGTCGCTGCCTGCAGAGGACTGCTATGTCGCCTGTGAGAGCATAACAGAACTTGGGCGTGAGCTGTCCAAGTTGAATGCGAAGATCACGCTGGAGAAGCCGATCCCGGTATTGGGCATTCCGGCTGGAACCCATGATGTACAGCGATTGATCTACTACAATTTCCTCAAATGCTTCTGGAATGATGCCTTTGATTACGAGACCAACAATATGGTCAATTTCGACTGGTATCATCCGCACAATGCCTGGCAGCATAGCGAGGAAGAGGTAGCCGGATGGTTGCGCGATCTGGGGGTGCGGGATTACGTCTTCAATAATTCCAATCCCAACGGAATATCGGTTCTTCTGACCAAACCGGAAGCCTTATGCGCATTCTCCTGACAGGCGGTTCCGGTTTTATCGGGCGGTCCTTGGCGCCCAAACTGGCTGGACGGCATGAGGTCTTGCTGACCGGCCGCCAGTCATCGGCTCGGTTTGGTGTAGACCTGATCGAATGGGATCTGTCGCAGCCGGCCCCCCCGCAGCTGGAAAAGGAGAAAATCGACGCGATTGTACATCTGGCGCAATCTGGCGATCACAGGGATTTTCCGGCCAGCGCGCCCAAGATGTTCGCTGTGAATGTAGCCGGGGGGCAGAATCTCCTCGATTTCGCGGCAAAGGCTGGCGTGAGCCAGTTCTGCCTCGTTTCGACGGGCACGGTTTATGAACCCTTCACGGCGAAAACGCTGCGGGAGGATATGGCGCTGTCGCCAAGCAGCATGTTGGGCGCGACCAAGCTGGCAGCAGAAGTAATCGCTCAGCCCTATTCCCATCTGTTCAAGCTGTGCATTCTGCGACTGTTCTTCCCTTATGGCGTTGGTCAGGTCGACCGCCTGCTGCCGAATCTGGTTGGAAGAATCGCTTCGGGGCAGCCGATACAGGTTTCCAAGGATGGCGAGGGTCTGAGATTTACACCGATCTGGCTGGATGACGTTGTCGACGTGATCTCGACTGCAGTCGAGCAGAGCTGGACTGGAACGATGAATGTGGCCAACCCCCGGGTTGTCACCATTCGTACGGTCGGACAGCTGATCGCGGAACAGATCGGCACTTCCCTCAAGGTTGATGTAACCGCTGCTGAACCGCTCTTTATCGTGCCGGATTTGACGCGCTTGCAAAGCTACATGGATCTGAGCGGCATGACCGGGATCGAATCCGGCATTGCCGCCATGCTGCACAAGCCGCTTCAGGCGCCTGCTGAAATATGAAACGGTGCGGCGGCAATGCCGTTGCGTGCCGCCCGATACTCCCCATCAAGGTAGCGCGCTACCATTCGCGGCGCGTGCCAGTTTAGGCAGAATGACCGGCTCTGCTCGCCAATCTCTGCCAGCCGGCTGCGGCCTACTGTGGCCAGTTGGCGCAATATCATCGTCAGGTCGCCTGGGGTCGCGCTGATGATGGGTATCTCGCTCCGCATGGCCGGCGGTATGTGGGCCATATCTTCGGGGCGCAAGTAGCATATGATCGGCTTGGCCATCGCCATGCATTCAACGGCGAGGCTGCCATACCAACCAGCCAGCAATTGGTCGATCACTAGATCGGCCGTAGCGAGCTGACGTCGTGCTTCACTATTGGGAAGATTCTCGATCAGTCGGAGTTCGATGGGAATGCCGTCTGCGCGAAGTTGTGAAACGGCCTGCAGAATGTACTCGGTACCCTTAACGGCGCGATGTGATGGAGCATGCATCACTACCAGCGGCCCATCGTTCGGCGGACGGCTCGGGTGGAGCTGATCCGGGTCGACGCTGGCATAGGGGAGGAACTGCGCTGTTTCTGGCAGAAGATGCAGAAGATCGGGATTGAGGCAAAACAGGCGGTCTGCCCAGCGGGCGAATGCGGCAACACGTTGCCGCTTCATCACATCGGTTTGGGTAGTGTAATACCCCTCCTCGACGTCATGGACGAAATGCACCGGCCACCGTTTTGCAAGATCACCCTGCCTGACATCATCACCCTGGAATGTCACCACGATCGTCTTCCCCATACTTTTCAACAAGGGAAGATCTTTCATAAAGATCAGTTTGGCATAGCTGTGGAGCAGGCCACGCCGGACCGAATGCTTGAATGCAGCGGATGGTTCCGGGTATGCCAGCGGCATGAGAATGCTCTGGCCAAAGTTGAAGTGGATGACGTCATAAGAAAGAAGACTTCTGAAGAGCAGACGCCAGCGCGTGATCTCCTGCCGTATGAAGCCGGGATGTGTCAGTTCTTCATCGGCCGTGAAGCCAAAGGGCGAGGCGAAAAGAGAGACTGATCGGCTATTCAGTCCAATCGCCCTTTCTGCACGTGCAAGTCCTGCGGCGTTACCGCCAATATTTGTGGGGCAGTGGAGGATGCGCAACATCGCTACGGCAAATTCCTGATGGCCTAATATTCAAAATAATCTGTTGGATCAAATCATACACATTCCCCATGCCAAACCAACCTGTAAAGAGTGCTGAACTGGGCGGAGCCCGCCCCTCCGTTTTCGTGATCGTATCCTGCGACAGCCGCTATGATGTTTTTGTGAGAAATACGCATGCCTTCGCGCGTTATTAGCATCGCATTATCCAATGTCGCTTCGGATCCTCGCGTGCGCCGGCAGTGCCAGGCTTTTCGCGCTGCGGGCTGGGATGTCCTAGCGGTTGGATTTGGAGAGACCGGGGCGACCGCGGATACACCATGGAGCATAGCTGTAACACCAGAACCAGCTGGTGATGCCTCTCTGTTTCGCCGCGCCATCCGCATTCTTCTGCTGCTGGGTTGCAAGGTCCATTCTTCGCTGTGGCAGCCTGTTTACCGGATGCAGTTGCGTCACCGGGCGGTGAGGGAACTGGCTGAAAGCATTGAAAGCGCAACACTGGTCATCGCTAATGACTGGAACTCCCTGCCGATCGCAGCTGAACTTGCAGACCGTTGCGGGGCTCGGCTCGTCTACGATTCCCATGAATATGCCACTGGCGAACGCAGCGAGAATTGGCGCTGGCGCTTATTCTATCCGCAATATATTGCAGCAATTGAGAAGACATTTCTACAACGCATTGCTGTTCTCTCTACTGTATCGCAGGGTATTGCCGAACTGCTGGAGCGCAACTACCGCCTCGCGCAAAGCCCAGTGGTGATCCGCAATGTTCCTGTCTATCAGGAGATGCCCTGCAGACCTGTGGGGCAGAATATCCGGATTCTTTATCACGGCGTTGTAATTCCGGGGCGTGGACTGGAGGCGCTGGTGGCCAGCGTGAAGCAGTGGCGACCAGGAATTCAGCTGACTATTCGTGGCCCGGCGAATGCAGACTATATCGCACATCTTAAGCAGATTGCCGGTGATGCAGCGCAGCGTATCGAGTTTGCGCCGCCGGTCGCGGTACAGGATCTTGTTCGCATGGCCAATGAGGCGGATGTCGGGATCCATGTCCTGCCGGCTCATTCTGATGAGAATCGGTTGGCGCTGCCGAACAAGTTTTTTGAATACATCATGGCGGGTCTTGCCCTATGCATTTCTGATGTTCCGGAGATGCGAGGATTGTTGCAGCAGCACCAGGTCGGCTGGGTGCTGCAGGAGGATGGGGCGGAGGCGATTGCGGCAATGGTCAATGCCATGACGGTTGAGGCGATTGAGCAATGCAAGCGGAATGCACTTCTGGCAGCGAAGACGCTCTGTTGGGAAGCGGAAGCTGACGTGATGATAGCTGCCTATACGGGCGGGGATTGAAGTCATGTGCGGAATCTGGGCATCGGTTGATCTGGGCGGTGGCGCGGCGGCTTTGCGTCTTTTGGCGCATCGGGGCCCCGACAGAGATGCCCTGCGGAGCTTCGAGCTGGCTGGCCGGACGGTCGAGCTCGGCCATCGGCGTCTGGCCATCATTGATCTGGATCATCGGGCCGATCAGCCGATGGAGGATCCGGACGGGCGCTATTGGATTGTCTATAACGGCGAAATCTACAACTACCTCGAGCTGCGCGCCGAACTTGAGGCAGCGGGGGAGGCATTCGTCACCCGGTCGGATACGGAAGTGCTGCTTGCGGCAGTGCGCCGCTGGGGTGAGGCCGCCCTGCCGCGTCTTGTCGGCATGTTTGCGTTTGTCATTCTCGACCGGACCAATAACGAACTGTTCGTTGCCCGCGATCCGTTCGGGATCAAGCCGTTATTCTGGGTGCAGACGGCGCGTGGCCTGGCTTTCAGTTCCGAGATTCCGCCGCTGCTTGAACTGCCGGGCATCAGCCGGCGGGCGAATGCGGCGCAGCTGTATAAGTATGTCCGACTGGGCAGCACGGATGGCCAGGCCGAGACCATGTTCCGGGATGTGCATTCGTTCCCGGCGGCGCATTATGCCCGCATCCGCCTGGATCGGGATGCAGCTGCCGTGCAGCCGGTGCGCTACTGGGCCGCGAAGGCGCGTCCGCAGCAGATCGATTTCGAGACGGCGCGGCAGAATATCCGCGACATCTTTCTCGAAAATATCCGACTGCATCTGCGTTCAGATGTTCCTGTCGGTGCAGCCTTGTCGGGCGGTGTCGATTCCTCATCAGTGGTTGGTGCCATTCGTGTAATCGGCGGCAGCAGCGTCGACATCCGCAGTTTCAGCTTCATTGCGCCGGGTGCCGACATCGATGAAAGCCGCTGGATTGACATCGCAGCACAGGCAGCGGGCGCGCAGTCACATACGGTGCAGGCCACCAGCCAGGACCTAGTCGACGACCTGGACGACCTCATCAGGGTCCAGGGCGAGCCGTTCGGCAGCACCAGTATTTATGCCCAGTATCGTGTTTTTCGTCTGGCGGCGCGCAATGGCGTCAAGGTCATGCTCGACGGACAGGGTGCGGACGAGATTTTCGCCGGTTACCGGCCGTTCTTCGCCGCCAAGCTGGCGGGATTGTTGGCGGGTGGACGGCTGGACAAGGCGCTGCAGTTCTTGCGTGCGGCGTCAAGCTATCCGGATGTAACGGTCCGCGACCTCGCGATCCATGCGCTTGGCCTGTTGGCGCCGGAATGGCTGCGCCCTCTGGGGCGCAAGGTGGTCGGCGCGCCGCTGGCCCCGGCATGGCTGAATGCAGGTTGGCTGGAGCGACAGGGTGTCGGCCTGCAAGAACCCAGCGCCAGTTATGGCCGCCACGCGCTGCACGACCGGCTGGCCGAGAGCCTGAGTGAAACCATCCTGCCTGCGCTGCTGCGCTACGAGGACCGGAATTCGATGGCCTGGTCGATTGAATCCCGCGTGCCGTTCCTTACCACCTCGCTGGTTGATGCGGCCTATGCCTTGCCGGCGGACTATCTGGTCAGCAGCCAAGGCAGCAGCAAGCATGTCTTCCGTGAAGCCATGCGCGGCATCGTGCCGGATGTGATCCTGGATCGTCGGGACAAGATCGGATTTGCGACGCCTGAGAAAAGCTGGCTGCGCGACCTGTCGCCCTGGGTCGACGCCACCTTGGCAAGCCCGGCAGCGGCCGGCGTGCCGCTGCTCAACCTGCCGGCCATCCAGACTGTCTGGGATGGCTTGAAGGCCAGCAGCCGTCCTTTCGATTTCCAGATGTGGCGCTGGCTTAATGTGATCCGCTGGGCGGAATGCTTCAATGTCCGCTTCGACTGAACGGATGACGCATATCGTTTCGGTGACGCCGGTGCCGCTGCATACCGATAGCCGCACCCTCAAGCAGGCGCTGTCCTTTGCCCGGCTTGGATATCGTTCGACCGTTATCGCCGATGGCGTTCGTCACGATGTGACGCCGGACTTCCGCCTGCCGGCGACGCGGCAGACGGCTGCTGCGGCTGGCGCTGCCCGGCGTGGCTGGCAATCCCTGCGTGCGAAGGCCGGGTTGCCATGGCTGGGGCAGGCAATGCTTTTCCTGGCCTGGCTTGCTGCTACGCCCGGCCGGCGGAACCTGCGCCTGTGGCGGCGCCTGCCGGCGGCCGATCTCTATGTACTGCATGAATTCAGCCAGTATCCGGCGATCTGGTTGCGGCGGCGCCTGACCGGTGGCGCGCTGATCTACGATGCGCATGATTTCTATACGGGTATCGAATCGGCAGAGATGCAGAGCGGCTTCGATCGCAACTGGCTATTCCCGTTTTTCCGCCGCCTTGAGGCAGCCTGCATCCGGGCGAGCGATGCTGTTCTGACTGTCAGCGACAGTCTGGTGACGCTGCTGCGCGACGCCTATGGCGCAGAAGCGACGGTGTTGCGCAATGCTCACGATCCCAGTCTGGACAATGTCGATGCGGGCGGGTTGAAGGAGCGGCTGGGGCTGGATGACAGCCACGTGCTGATCGTGACGATTGGCAACCACAAGCCCGGCCAGGCCACAGAGACTTTCCTGGCGGCGCTGCAGCAGCTGCCGGCCCATGTGCATGTCGCCTTTATCGGCCGGGGCTATGAGAGCCTGCAGCCGCAGATCGCCCGTCTGGGGCTGGAGGGGCGGGCCCATATCCCGGGGGCAGCCGCGCCGGGGGATATTGTCCCCTGGGCCAGGACCGCGGATGCCGCCGCCGTGATCTATTATGCCCGTTCGGCCAATTATGCCGGCGCCCTGCCGAATGGCCTGTTTCAGAGCCTTGGGGCGGCTTTGCCGATTTTCTATCCGGACCTACCGGAAATCCGTAATCTCGCCGAGCGGGAAAACTTCGGGATCTGCGTCGACTGGGCCTCGATCCCGGCCATTGTCGCGTCGCTCGACCGCTTCGCGGGCGATACCGGCCTTCGCCAGGCGGAGCGCGAGCGCAGCCGGCAGGCTGGGACCCGGCTGAGCTGGATTTCGGAAGAAGAACATCTAAAGAACGCAATCCTGCGCGTTCTTGCGAATGCCGGGTGAAACGGTTACGAACCCCCCATGTGCGGCATAGCAGGAATGATATCGCTCCGGGGCGAGGAGCTGCCCGATCCGGCACGCCGCCTTGGCGTGATGAGCCGTCTGATCGCACATCGCGGCCCGGATGGCGACGGCATCTGGGTGGACGAGCGTGGCGTCGCGGGCCTGGCGCATCGCCGCCTGTCGATCATTGATCTGTCGAACTCCGCCGCCCAGCCCATGCAGGGGCCGAACGGCACGACGATCGCCTTCAATGGCGAGATTTATAACTACGTTGAATTGGCCGCTGGCCTGAAGGATCACTGGGCCTTCCGCACCGCATCGGACACGGAAACGATCCTGGCGGCTTACGAGCGATACGGCGACGACTGCCTGACACATCTGCGCGGCATGTTTGCCTTCGCTTTATGGGATGCCAAACGGCAGCGGCTGTTCTGCGCGCGCGACCGTTTTGGCATCAAGCCGTTCTATTACACCGTCGTCGATGACATTCTCTATTTCGCATCCGAGGCAAAGGCCCTGCTGCCTTTCCTGCCGGATATCGAGACCGATCCGGCCGCGCTCGCCGAATATCTGACCTTCCAGTATACGCTGGGCGAGAACACGCTTTTCAAAGGCATTCGCCAGCTGCTGCCGGGACATGCACTGGTTTGCGAGAACGGCCGTATCCGGGTGTCCCGCTATTGGGATGTCAATTACGCGATCGACTGGAGCCGCAACGAGCGCTGGTTCTCCAATCGCCTTTCCGAATTGCTGCATGACTCGATGCGCATGCATCTGCGCAGCGACGTGCCTGTCGGGGCCTATCTGTCGGGTGGCGTCGATTCAAGCCTGATGGCGATTATGGCGTTGCGCGCCGATACCGCCAACCGCGACATGTTCCATGGCCGCTTCACCGACTATCCCGGTTATGACGAAAGCGGCTATGCGGCCAAGGCAGCCGAAAAGGCGTCGGGCAAGCTGCATATCGTGGACATCGCTGCGCAGGATTTCGAAAAGAACATCGAGAAGGTCATATACCATCTCGATTTCCCCGTGGCTGGTCCGGGTTCTTTCCCGCAGTTCATGGTCTCGGAAATGGCGGCCTCGAAGGTCAAGGTCGTTCTCGGCGGCCAGGGCGGCGACGAAATCTTCGGTGGGTATGCCCGCTATCTGATTGCGTATTTCGAGCAGTGCATCAAGGCGGCGATCGACGGTACATACCGGGATGGCAACTTCGTTGTCACGATCGAATCCATCATACCCAATCTGGGACTGCTGCGCGAATACAAGCCCGCCATCAGCGATTTCTGGCGCGAGGGTATATTCGGTGCGCTGGACGAGCGGTACATGCGCCTGATCGACCGCTCGACCGACATGCAGGACGAAATTGACTGGTCCGGACTGGACCGGCAGCATGTTGTGAGTGCCTTCAAGGCGATCTTCAACAACACCGCGAATGTCCAGAAGGAAGCCTATTTCGACAGCATGACGCATTTCGATTTCAAATGCCTGCTGCCGGCCCTTCTGCAGGTCGAAGATCGGATGAGCATGGCGCATGGGCTGGAAAGCCGGGTGCCATTCCTCGATCATGCGCTGGTTGAGTTCGCCGCTACTGTTCCGGCCGACGTTAAATTCGCCGGCGGTCATATGAAGCATCTCCTGAAATTGGCTTTCTCCGATGTCCTGCCCCGGGAAATCGTCCAGCGTCGCGACAAGATGGGCTTCCCGGTCCCGTTGAAGGAATGGTTCGACGGCCCGCTGCGCGATTTCAGCTTCGACATCTTCAAGACGATCGGACAGAAGCATCGGCCTCATATTAATGCCGATGCCGTTCTGAGGAATTTCGGCCAGGCCCGGCAATTCTCGCGCAAGACCTGGGGGCTTCTCAGCCTGGAACTGTGGCATCAGGCTTTCCATGACCGGGCGGGCGCCTATCGCGCCATGCTCAAAGAGTATGTTTCTGAAGGTGAGGTCGTACAGGCATGAAGGCGCTTATTACCGGTGGCTGCGGCCAGGTGGGTTCCCATATCGCAGAGATGTTGCTGGCGCGCGGCGATCAGGTTCTGGCAATCGACAATTTCGCCACCGGCCGCCCGGAACACCTGCCGTCCCAGAACAACCTCACCCTGGTCGACGGGGATATTGCGGACAAGCCGCTGGTCGAGCGCCTGTTCGGCGACTTCAAGCCTGACGTCGTCGTGCATACAGCGGCGTCGTACAAGGATCCGAACGACTGGTATACCGATGCCCGCACGAATGTGGTTGGCGGAGCCAACTTGGTGCGCGCCTCCCTGGACAACAAGGTTGGCCGTTTCATCTATTTCCAGACCGCGCTTTGCTATGGCGTGAAGCCGCTGCAGCAGCCGATCCAGCTGAACCATCCGAAGCTGCCCGCCAACAGCAGCTATGCGATCTCCAAGACCGCGGCGGAAGATTATCTTGAAATCTCGGGATTGGATTTCGTCACTTTCCGTCTGGCCAACGTGATCGGTCCCCGTAATGTCAGCGGACCGTTGCCGATTTTCTTCCAGCGCCTGCGCGACGGCAAACGCTGCTTCGTCACCTTGGCGCGCCGCGACTTCGTCTTCGTCAAGGATCTGGCGCGCACCGCGCTCAAGGCGGTCGACGGCAAGGGGCATGGCGCCTATCACTTTTCATCCGGCAGCGACATCGCCATCAAGGAATTGTATGACGCCGTCGTCGAGGGGATGGGGCTGAATGCCTATCCGGAGCCGGAGATCCGTCCGCTTGGTCCTGATGATGCGCCGTCGATTCTGCTCGACCCCTCGCGGACCTTTGCCGATTTCGGCGCCGTCGAATTCACCGGCCTGAAGGATATCGTCAAGGCGGCGATCCCGTATTACCGCGAGCATGGCGTGCATGGCGAATACACGCATCTCAAGGTCGATGCAAAGTCCTGACGGAGTGAACTGACCGTGCGGATACTGATCACCGGCGGAGCGGGGTGCCTTGGCAGCAATCTGATCGAGCGCTTTATTCCAGCCGGATACCAGGTTCTTGCGATCGACAACTTCGCTACCGGCAAGCGCGAGGTTCTGCCGCCGGTCGCCGGCCTCACTGTCGTCGAAGGCAGTATCGTCGATCGCGGTCTGATGGATCGCTGTTTCGACGATTTTCGTCCGACGCATGTCATACACAGTGCGGCGGCCTACAAGGACCCGGCGGACTGGCGGGAAGACACGGCGACCAATGTGACGGGCACGATCAACGTGGCCGAAGCTGCGCGCCGGCATGGGGTGAAGCGCCTGGTTAATTTCCAGACGGCGCTGGCCTATGGGCGACCCGACAGCGTGCCGATCCCGGTGACGCATCCCGCCCGGCCCTTCACCAGCTATGGCATCTCCAAAGCTGCGGGTGAACAGTATCTGCTGATGTCTGGCCTGCCGGTGGTGTCGTTGCGCCTGGCCAATGTGACCGGGCCACGCCTGGCGATTGGTCCGATCCCCACTTTCTACAAACGCCTGAAGGCAGGGCAGAAATGTTTCTGTTCCGACACCGTGCGCGACTTCCTCGACATGGAGGATTTCTTTGCATTGATGGATTTGGTTATGGCGGATGGTGGGCCGACCGGTCTGTTCAATGTCTCGACCGGCGAGGGGCGAAGCATCAAGGATGTGTTTGACGCCGTAGTGACCTATCTCGGCATCTCGTTATCCGAGCCGGTTCCCGTTGTGCCGCCGGGTGCCGACGACGTGCCGGCCGTGGTGCTTGACCCATCGGAAACCGAACGGGCTTTTGGCTGGACGGCCCGAATCGGCTTTACCGAGACGATCGAGCGTCTGCTGCGCTGGTATGACCGCTACGGCGTGACGGATATCTACAGCCATCTTGCCGCGCCGAAATCCTGACCGGACGGCATCGGCGGTCTGCCGTTCTTGCGCAAACCGGCGGTTCTTCAAACCGCCGGTTTTTCTTGCCCCGCGTCAGCCCTGAAGGGCCGCTTTCTGGGCTTTCTTTCCTGCGTGACGACCTTTGCGAAAACGCGAGAAGTGTGCCATTTTCTGACGTGCCGGTTGTAGATTCTCCCGGCTGATCGAGTTGCGTGCAGGTGGGGAACGAAATGGGCGAAACGACATTTGCGGGCGCGCGGCTGCTCGTGGTCGGTGGCGCCGGATTTGTCGGCAGCAATCTGGTGCTGAAGCTCCTGGAGCAGAATCCGCGCGAGATCATCATCGTCGACAATTTGCTGTCTTCCGATATTGCCAATATCCCGGCCGATCCCCGCATCCGGTTTGTCTACGGACCGATCACGGATGACCGGATTTTGCGCGAGCTTCCCGACGATCTCGATTATGCTTGGCATCTGGCCTGCTATCACGGCAACCAGAGCTCCATTCACGATCCTCTGGCGGATCATGAGAACAACACGCTGACCAGCCTCAAGCTCTTCAATCGCCTGAAGGATATGTCTGGCCTGAAAAAGGTGGTCTATGCCGCGGCGGGTTGCGCGGTGGCGGAGAAGACTTTCGACGAGGCAAAGGCCACGCAGGAGGATGCTCCTGTCTCGCTGTATCACGACAGTCCTTATTCGATCAGCAAGCTGATCGGCGAGCTCTACGGCAATTACTTCTGGACCCGGCACCAGTTGCCGATCGTCAAGGCCCGTTTCCAGAATGTCTATGGTCCGCGTGAGATGCTGGGGGCGGGCCGCTGGCGTGGCACCGTGCACACAGTCTGGCGCAATGTGACTCCGACTTTCATCTGGAAGGCGCTCAACAAGGAAGCACTGCCGCTCGACAATGGCGGCAACGCCAGCCGCGATTTCATCTTCGTCGAAGATATGGCGCGCGGCCTGATGGCCTGCGCGGCGCGCGGCAAGGCCGGCGATATCTACAATCTGGCGTCGGGCGTTGAAACCACCATCCTGGAACTGGCGCGCATCATCAACGAAGTCACAGGCAATCCGACGCCGGTCGATCTGCGCCCGGCGCGCGACTGGGACCGATCCGGCAAGCGTTTCGGCTCGACCGAGAAATCCCGACGCGAGATCGGTTTCGAGGCCGGCGTCTCTATCCGCGAGGGTATCGAAAAGACCGTGGCCTGGACCCTGGCGAACAAAGCCAATATCGCTCGCTGCATGGCGCAGCACGACTATTTCATGGCGCATCTCTGATCGGGTCATGTCGAAGAAGATTCTCACTGTCATCGGCGCGCGCCCGCAGTTCATAAAGGCTGCGCCGGTCAGCCGTGCCCTGAAGGCGGCGGGATTGGATGAGCGTATCATTCATACCGGGCAGCATTTCGATGCCGACATGTCGGATATCTTCTTCGATGAATTGCGCATTCCCAAGCCGGCGCATCATCTGAGTGTATCGGGTGGCGGTCATGGCGATATGACCGGCCGCATGATGCAGGGGCTGGAGCCGGTTTTCCTGCAGGAAAAGCCGGACTGGGCGCTGGTTTACGGCGATACGAATTCTACCCTGGCCGGTGCGCTGGTCGCCGCCAAGCTGCATGTGCCGGTGGTGCATGTCGAGGCCGGCCTGCGCTCCTTCAACAAGCGCATGCCAGAGGAAGTCAATCGCATCCTGACCGATCATGTCAGTGCCCTGCTGCTCTGCCCGACGCAGATAGCGATCGACAATCTGCGGAAAGAGGGCATTACCCAGGGCGTGCATCATGTCGGCGACGTGATGTACGACGCCGTGCTCGAGAGCCGCGAATTCTCCAGGGCAAAGCCGGATATTCTGGCCGGCTTCGGTGTCCAGGAAGGGCGGTATGCACTGGCCACCCTGCATCGTGCGGAAAATACCGACCGGCGCGAACGTCTGGAAGCGATGCTCGATTTTCTACGGCAGCGCACGACCTCCGGACTTTCTGTGCTGCTGCCCATGCATCCGCGCACGCGACAGAAGATCGCAGAGTTCGGCCTGTCCACTGCCGGGATCACGGTCTGCGATCCGGTCGGATATCTCGATATGGCTCGCCTGCTTTCCGCCTGCGCTGAGGTGCTGACTGATTCAGGAGGCGTGCAGAAAGAGGCCTATTTCCATCGCAAGCCCTGCATCACGCTACGCGACGAGACCGAGTGGGTGGAAACCATTTCGCATGGCTGGAATCGGCTGTGGACCACGGCTACCTATATGGCCCGCAAGGATATCAGCGATTATGGTGATGGCCGCAGTGCGGCCCGCATCGCGACTTTGATTCAGGCGGCATGATGGCTGACGCGATCCGCACCGCTGTTCTCTATGCCGATTATACGACCCGGCTGAGTTACTATGACGATTGGCTGGACGCCTTCCAGCAATCGTCGCATTACGATGTCACGCCTATCAACATCTGCGGCAAGGGCGCCGAAGAGGCTGTTCGCAAAGCGGCACGCGACGCAGATCTAATCATCCTTCTCCACTCGACGAATGGCGACACGACGATCTATCTGGAGCCGTTCTCGGCCATTCTGGCTGAACGCCGCGGCAAGCTCCTGGCTTTCATCGGCAATGAGGTCAACCTGCCGGGTTCGCCGATTGCCGCCAAGCGTGATGTGCTGGCCAGGATCATGCCGGACTTCATTGGTACGCAGCTTCTGCTCGAGGCTGGCGAGTTCCTGTGGGGCGATCTGGTACGCAACCGCGTTGTCGCTTTGCCGCACGCCCTGAATCCTGCTGCCTTCACGATCCGGAACGACACGGCGGATCGGCCGATTGATATCGGCGTGCGCGCGGTGCGATACCTGCCTTATCTGGGCGACGATGATCGTAACCGGTTGCACGACCTCTTTCAGCATCACGATTTCGCCCCTGATATCCGGGTGGACATCAGTTCCGACCGGTTCGACCGCGACGGTTGGGCCAATTTCCTGAATTGCTGTAAAGGCACGGTCTCGAGTGAAGCTGGGACCTGGTTCATCGAGCGTGACGATGCGACGATCGAAGCTATCCGTCGCTGGGTAATGCAGCGCGCCGGTGGGCGCCTGGTGATTGCCAATGATTCCGTGTTGCGGCGGATCGGGCACAAACTGCCATGGCGTGTCCGGGCGTTGGCGCGACGGGTGATGAGCCGGGGCTATATCCGTCACGAATCAACGATTAACGAAGAGCTGGATTTCGACGAAATCTATCAGGCCTTCTTCGCTGGTCGTCCGATTCCGGCAGTGCACGGCAAATGCATTTCGTCCCGGCATTTTGATGCCATTGGCGCCGGGACTTGCCAGATCCTTTTGGAGGGCCGTTACAACGACCTCCTGCAGGCAGACGTGCACTACATTTCTCTGCAGAAAGACTATGCCAATATTGGCGAGGTGATGCGGCGCTTCGGCGACGAGGCAGAGCGCAGAAAGATCATCTCCGCCGCGCGGGAGCATGCCTTGGCGCACCATACTTACGTGCACCGCATGGATGAGATTTTCCGGATTGTTTCCGAGGCATCGCCGGCGATGCGGCAAGCCGTGAACAGCTCACACTAGGCTGCCCTGCAGATCGTAAGGCCCGGCCTTCTCGATCTTGACCTTGACCATGTCGCCGACCTTCACATCGGCGGCATTTTTTATTTTCACGATACCGTCGATCTCCGGCGCGTCGGCAAAGCTGCGGCCGGTGGCGGTGGTGCGCTTGGTTTCGTCGACCAGCACATCGAGCGTGCGGCCCACAAACCGTTTCAGACGGCGCGCGCTGATTTTTTGCTGCGTTGCCATGAAGCGTTCCCAGCGTTCCTGCTTCACCTCGCCGGCAACGTGACCAGGCAGGTCATTGGCACCCGCCCCCTCGACATTCTCATATTTGAAACAACCGACGCGGTCGAGTTCGGCTTCTTCCAGCCAGTTCAACAGGAACTGGAAATCGGCCTCGGTCTCGCCGGGGAAACCGACGATGAACGTGGAGCGGATGGCGAGGTCGGGGCAGATCCCGCGCCAGGCCTTGATGCGCTGCAGAACCTTTTCCTGGTTGCCGGGCCGGCGCATGCTCTTCAATACGCGTGGCTCGGCATGCTGGAACGGGATGTCGAGATAGGGCAGGATTTTGCCGTCCGCCATCAGCGGGATAACCTCGTCCACATGCGGATAGGGATAGACATAATGCAGCCGCACCCAGGCGCCGAGGCTGCCCATGGCATCAGCCAGTTCGGTCAGGCGCGCCTTCACTTTGCGCTCACGCCACTGGCTTTCGGCATGTTTGAGGTCGACGCCATAGGCCGAAGTATCCTGCGAGATCACCAGCAGTTCCTTCACGCCGGCCTTCACCAGACGCTCCGCCTCATACAGCACATCGTTGGCCTGCCGGCTTTTCAGTTTGCCGCGCATGGACGGTATGATGCAGAAGCTGCAGCTGTGATTGCAGCCCTCTGAAATTTTCAGATACGCGTAATGGCGGGGCGTCAGCTTGATACCCTGCGGCGGCACCAGGTCGACGAAGGGGTCATGTGCCGGCGGGGCGGCATCATGCACGGCCTCGACCACCGCTTCGTATTGCTGTGGTCCGGTCACCGCCAGCACATCGGGGAACAGGCCGCGGATCTTTTCCGCTTCCACACCCATGCAGCCGGTGACGATAACCCGGCCGTTCTCGCGCATGGCTTCCCCGATCGCCTCCAATGATTCCTGCTTGGCGCTGTCGAGGAATCCGCAGGTATTCACCAGCACCACATCGGCGGCATCATAGGAACCGGAGATGGCATAGCCTTCGGCGCGCAGCTTGGTGATGATGCGCTCGGAATCGACCAGTGCCTTCGGGCAGCCGAGGCTGACGATGCCGATCTTGGCTGGTTCGGCGGCCGGGGCGGCTTTTGCGGTGGCGGATTTGCTCATGGCGGCGGGCTTATACGCCTCAAATACTGGGCTGGCTAGGGCCCGTTCAGGCCGCCGCGACCTGTCGAAGCGGCATCTGGGTCCGGACCAGCCGGCCCAGCAGGGAGATCAGCAGTATGGCGCGGTTGCCGTCCACGGCTTCCTCGAAGAGGGCCTCGGTATCGGCCATCGGACCCTCGACGATCCGCAAAGTCTGGCCCCGCCGGAAGCCGGGCGGGTTCAGACGGATATAGCCCTTTTCATCTTCGCGGGACCGGATTTCCTCGATGACGGGATCGGGCACCGGAATCGGTCTGTCGCCGCTCATTACCAGGCCGATGACGCCGCGTGTACCATTCACCGAACGCCAGCGCTGGTTTTCCGTATCGATGCCGACGAACAAATACCGCGGAAACAGCGGGGCATCCACGATGCCGGTGCGTCCGGCATGCCGGCGCAGCTTCTGATAGAGCGGCAGATAGACCCCGAAATTCTGGTTTCCCAGCTCGCGTGCGGCCATCGCTTCCTTGCCGGGCTGGGTGTAAACCGCATACCACTTCGTCATGCCGCCCGCTCCCGCTTTTGCGAAGGCGTGTTTTGATGGGTGATGTGCAGCAGCCGTGGCGCAATCAGGCGTTCCTGGCCCAGCAAGCCGATCAACTGATCGTAGATCTGCTGCGGCGCGGTGCTGTCTGCGATAACCACCGCCTCTGCGCCTGCCGCAATGGCGGCATCCAGGTCTCCAACCACCGGATGGCCGTGGAAATGTTCGATATTGCGGCCGGGAGCGATCACGGCGGCGACGGTAACCCCGACGGAGGACGCCGACAGAAGGGCAATCTCCGCCAGTTCGCCATTGCCGGCGATCGCGACCCTGGTCATACCGCGAGCCAGCAGGACCTGGAAGGAATCCTCATACTGGCTGCGGGCATGGCGGAAAAAATTCAGGGACGTGGCAAGGTATTCCGCCACCAGCCGGCTCTTTTCAGCAAAGCCTTTCGGCGTGAGGTAATAGGCATACCGGCGCGCTGGCGCGGTCTGGATCTTGATCAGGCCCTTTGACACGCAGCGGCGCAGCAGTGCATTGGCGAGGCCAAGCGCCATGCCCAGCTGGCTGGCCAGGCTGCGTTGGGTGTGCTGCTCGGCGCCATCCACGGCTGACAGCAGGGCCACCATCGTGGCGGCGTCGGAGCCGGTTTCGCCTGATTTGCCCGTTTTATCGTTCATGACATGAACGATAAGGCTTGGCGGTGTCCCGGTCAAATAGAATAGCCTTTTGATTCAGAAGGCTGTTTTCATTATGCCAGCAGCCGTTCCACCGCCGCCGCCATCCGCAGCAGGCGCCGGTCCTGGCCGTTCCGGGCCACCAGCATCAGGCCGACGGGGAGCCCCCCGGGGCGCAGGCCGGCCGGCAGGGGCAGGGAAATGGCGCAGAGATCGAAGAAATTCCCTACCGAGGTATTGCGCAGCAGCAGCATGTTGGCGGCCGTGAAGGCCGCTTCACTGGCGGCCAGATCGGCGATTTTTGGGGCCCGGATCGGGGTGGTCGGCAGGATCAGGGCATCCAGGTCGGCCAGATCGGCATCCATGGCCCGGATCAGTTCCGGCCGGCGGCGTTGCATAAAAATGTAATCGGCTGCTGATATCGCCCGTCCACGTTCGATCCGGCCGCGCACCAGCGGATCGAAATCTTCTGGCCGGCAGTCCAGGGCGGCCTGATGCACGAAAAATGCCTCGCTCGGGGCAAAACCGCCTTTTGCATTCACCGTCAGCATCTCGGCCAGCAACGGCAGCGGATGATCGCCAAGGATCGTTCCGGCCTTGCCCAGCCGGCCCAGTGCGGCTTCGAAGGCCTGGGCCACTTCCGGCTCCATCCCGTCCAGCAGCGGGCCGCGCGGAATGCCGAGCCGCAGCCCTGCGAGCGGGGCGGGGCTGAGCGGCTGCGGCGTGTCGCCCGCCATGACCGCATCGGCCAGGGCGCAGTCGGCGACGCTGCCCGCCATCGGGCCGATGCTGTCGAGCGCGAAGGAGAGTGGGAAGGCGCCTGCGGTCGGCACCCGGTACTGGCTCGGTTTGAGGCCGACGATGCCGCACATCGCGGCCGGGATGCGGGTCGAGCCGCCGGTATCCGAGCCGATGGTGATCTCGGCCATGCCGTCGGCAATCGAGACCGCACCGCCGGAGCTGGAGCCGCCTGGAATCCGGCTGCGGTCCGCCGGATTGCCCGGGGTGCCGTAATGGGGGTTGATGCCCACGCCGGAGAAGGCGAATTCGGTCATGTTGGTCTTGCCGATGATCACGGCGCCGGCCTGGCGCAGCCGGGCGATCGCCGGCGCCATGGCCGTGGCAGGCGGTGCGTCCCGCAGCAGTTTTGAACCCGCCGTGGTCGGCTCGCCGGGCATGTCGAACAGGTCCTTGACCGACACGATCCGGCCATCCAGCGGGCCGAGCGGCAGGCCCTGCCGCGCCCGGGTGTCGGCGGCCTCGGCTTCGGCCCGCGCGCGCTCGGCATAAAGCCGGGTAAAAGCGCGACTGCCTTCGCCGGCCGGATCGGCGGCCTTCGCCAGGCAGGCTTCAAGTCGCTCCCGGGCAGAGGCGGGCTTGGGCGAAACAGTCATGGAACTCTCCGGCTGTATGGAATGGGAATAGGTCGCACTATCGCCAATCCTGCCTGTGCGGCAAGGCCTAGCGGCCCGGTTGGCCGCGCTTCATACTTGGCCCATGGATTTCGTTCGAATCTATGCCCGGGTGCTGGGCCTGCTGAAGCCCGAGCGGCCGCTGGCCATCCTGCTGGCGCTGGCCAATATCGGTCTGGCCGGCGTGGGCTTCATCGAGCCTATCCTGTTCGGCCGCATCATTGACGTGCTGTCCAATTCCGCCGGTTTGTCGCCGGATGAAAGCTGGGCGGCAACCATCCAGCTGCTGCTGATCTGGTGTGTGGCCGGCATCGGCGGCATCCTGGCCGGCATCCTGGTTGCCCTGCACGCCGACCGCCTGGCCCATCGCCGCCGCCTGGCCGCCATGGCGCTGTATTTTGAACACGTGCTCAGTCTGCCGGCCGCATTTCACAGTGGCACCCACTCGGGCACGCTGCTCAAGATCATGCTGAACGGCGCCGACAATCTGTTCGGCCTCTGGCTTGCCTTCTTCCGCGAGCATCTTTCCACCTTCGTGGCCGTGCTCGCGCTGCTTCCCTTGTCACTGTACCTGAACTGGCGGCTGGGCCTGCTGCTGATCGCCCTGATCGTTGTCTTTGCCCTGGTCAGCGCCATTGTGGTCGCGAAAACCGAAAAGGCTCAGGGCCGCGTGGAGGCCTATCATTCGGAACTGGCCGCGCGCGCCGGCGACGCGCTGGGCAACGTGGTTCTGGTGCAGAGCTTCGTGCGCTTGGCATTGGAGGCGCGTGACCTTGCCACAGTGATGGAGCGCCTGCTGAAGGCGCAGTTCCCGGTGCTCAACCTCTGGGCGCTCATGACCGTGCTCAGCCGCATGGCCTCCACCATCACCATTATCGCCATCTTCGTGCTGGGCAGCTGGCTGCATCTGCACGGTGAAACCACGGTTGGCGAGATTGTCAGCTTCATGGGTTTCGCCACCATGCTGATCGGCCGGCTGGAAGCCGCCATGGGCTTCGTCAGCCGCATGTTCTTCCAGATGCACAGTCTGGGAGAATTCTTCCAGGTGCTGGATACCGAGGCTGCCGTGCGCGACAGGCCCGGTGCCCGCGATGCCGGTACCCTGAAGGGCGACGTGGTGTTCGAGAACGTTACGCTGTCCTACGACACGGCCCGGCTGGCGGTCACCGACCTCAGCTTCGAAGTGCCGGCCGGCAGGACGGTGGCGCTGGTGGGGCCGACAGGGTCCGGCAAGACCTCGTCGATGGCCTTGCTCAGCCGGCTATGGGATCCGCAATCGGGCCGCATCCTGATCGACGGCACCGATATCCGCGATTACACGCTGGAAAGCCTGCGCCGCAATATCGGTGTGGTGTTCCAGGACAGCGCCGTGTTTCATCGTTCCATCGCCGACAATATCCGCATCGGCCGGCCGGAGGCGAACGATGCCGAGGTGGAGCAGGCGGCAAGGCTGGCCGAAGCGCATGACTTCATTATGCGTCAGCCCAAGGGATATGCCACGCTGGTCGGCGAGCGGGGGGTGAATTTAAGCGGCGGCGAGCGCCAGCGCCTGGCCATCGCCCGCGCATTGCTGAAGAACCCACCGGTCCTGATCCTGGACGAGGCGACGTCCGCCTTGGACGCGGCCACCGAGGCCCGCATCCAGAAGGCGCTCGATGCCCTGATGCGCAACCGCACCACCTTCATCATCGCGCACCGGCTTGCCACCGTTCGGCAGGCCGACCTGATACTCGTGCTGCAGCAGGGGCGCATCATCGAGCGCGGCAGCTTCGACGAACTGGTGCGGCAGGGCGGGCTTTTCGCCGATCTGGTGCGCACCCAGTTCCAGGGGGCGCATTGAGGTGGCGAGCATGGTTTGCCGAATCGGCCTGATCGGTTTCCTGCTGTCGGCATTGTCTCTGCCTGCCTTTGCCATGGACCTCACGGGTTTATGGTATGGCGAACGGAAGCTTGGCGGCGGGATGTTCGTGCAATGGCTGTCCAATCGTCGTCCGGATGGTTTTTTCGACATCGAGTTCCGTTACTACAAGGGCTGCAAATCCGAACGCGTTGAACGGCAGATTGGCCGCTGGACATCGGGTGGAAATATCCTGGCTACGCAGGTCTATATGATTGACGGTGCGCGCACCGATATCCGCCATCGCTATATCATTGAGAAACTGGAAGACGAGGTGCTGCACTACCGTCATGTGCAGACCGGAACGCCGTTCGCAGCGCGACGGCTGCCGGCAGGATCTGATTGGCCCGGTTGTACGGGCGACGCGCTGTCCTAATTTCGGCTAACGCCAGACCCGGCGTAGCCGATCGCCTTCCGGTGCCGGTTCCGCAGCTGGCGCCACCGGTTTCGGTGTCGCTTCGCGTATGGCCTGCCGTTCCTCCCAGGCCTTGCGCAGCTTTTCATGCCCCTCGATGCTCTGCACTGTGAGCTCGCATTCGTTGGCGATACTCATCATGACCTGGCGGTCGATCCGGGCGTAGGTCTTCATCTTCGCCATCACGCAGTCTTCCCTGGTCTGCGTTACTCCCGGAACGTAATAGCGGTCATCGCCACGGCTGCCAGGGCGCAGCATCCAGCCCACGCCGGCCAGCGCGAGAATAATGGCCAGGACGGCGCCGCCCGTGATGAGGCGGCGTGGGTTCAGGTTCTGGAAGGATAACTGGGGCAAGGCGATCCGGGCTCCGCGTCGGCAGGCAGCATAAACCGGAATCCCCTCCCCGAGGCAGGCCGATTCTGATAGGCAGCCTTATTTTGCCAGGAATGGCAGGTTCAGGCCCTGCTCCTGCGCGCATTGCACCGCGATGTCATAGCCGGCATCGGCATGACGCATCACACCGGTGGCAGGATCGTTCCACAGCACGCGCTCCAGTCGTCGTGCCGCCGCCGGCGTGCCGTCGGCCACGATCACCACGCCGGCATGCTGCGAAAAGCCCATGCCGACGCCGCCGCCATGATGCAGCGAGACCCAGGTGGCGCCCGAGGCGGTATTGAGCAGGGCATTCAGCAGAGGCCAGTCGGATACGGCATCCGAACCATCCTTCATGGCCTCGGTCTCGCGGTTCGGGCTGGCGACCGAACCGGAATCGAGGTGATCGCGACCGATCACAATGGGGCCTTTCAGTTCGCCATTCGCCACCATCTCGTTGAAGGCGAGGCCGAGGCGATGGCGCTGGCCGAGGCCGACCCAGCAGATGCGCGCAGGCAGGCCCTGGAACTTGATCCGCTTGGCGGCCATGTCGAGCCAGGTATGCAGGTGCGGATCGTCGGGGATCAGCTCCTTCACCTTGGCATCGGTCTTGTAAATGTCCTCCGGGTCGCCTGACAGAGCAACCCAGCGGAACGGGCCGATGCCTTTGCAGAACAATGGCCGGATATAGGCAGGCACGAAGCCGGGGAAGTCGAAGGCTTCCGCCACGCCCACTTCCTTGGCCATCTGGCGGATGTTGTTGCCGTAATCGAAGGTGGGGATGCCCATCTTCTGGAAGGCCAGCATGGCGCGCACATGCTCGGCCATCGAGGCCTTCGCTGCGATCACCACGGCCTGCGGATCGTGTTCCTTGGTCTTCTCCCAGCGATCCAGGCTCCAGCCGGCCGGCAGATAGCCGTTCAGCGGATCGTGGGCGCTGGTCTGGTCCGTTACAGCGTCGGGGCGGATGCCACGCTTTACCATCTCGGGCAGGATTTCGGCGGCATTGCCCAGCAGGCCGATGGAAACGGCGCGGCCGGCCTTTTTCGCCGCCTCCAGCATGGCCAGCGCCTCATCCAGGCTGCCGGCCTGCATGTCGAGATAGCCGGTGCGCAGACGCATCTCGATGCGCGAGGGCTGGCATTCGATGGCGATCATCGAGGCGCCGGCCATGGTGGCGGCCAGAGCCTGGGCCCCACCCATGCCGCCGAGGCCGGCCGTGAGGATCCAGCGACCCTTCAGGCTGCCGCCGTAATGCTGGCGGCCCATTTCCACAAAGGTTTCGTAGGTACCCTGTACGATGCCTTGGCTGCCGATATAGATCCACGAGCCGGCGGTCATCTGGCCGTACATCATCAGGCCCTGGCGATCCAGTTCGTTGAAATGCTCCCAGTTGGCCCAGGCCGGCACCAGATTGGAATTGGCGATCAGCACGCGTGGCGCATCCTCGTGGGTGCGGAACACGCCGACCGGCTTGCCCGACTGCACCAGCAGGGTTTCGTCGGGTTTCAGTGCGGTGAGGGCCTTCTGGATCTGGTCGAAACTCTGCCAGTTGCGGGCCGCGCGGCCGATGCCGCCATAGACCACCAGTTCTTCCGGCTTCTCGGCCACATCGGGGTCGAGGTTGTTGCGCATCATCCGGTAGGCGGCCTCGATCTGCCAGTTGCTGGTATGCAGGTCGCTGCCATGCGGGCTGCGGATGACGCGGGAATTGTCGCGGCGGGATGATACGGACATGGTAGCCTCTGACTCACAGGTAGGTGCGCTTCGACGTGCCATCGGCGCGATAGGAAAAGCGGGTGGCGAAACGGTGAGCATGGCCCGGGTACCACAGCGTCGCGGCTGACACGATCTGGCTACCCGACCAGGTGCGGCGCCGCAGGCGCAGGCAGGGTTCGCTGGCTGCCATCTTGAGCAGCTTGCGGATGCGGGCATCGGGCATGGCCGCCTCGACGATATGCTCGACCTCCGAGGCCGGCGCGGCCCGCATGAGGAATTCGTTCGGCGTCACGGTTTCGAAATCGGTTTCCAGATAGCCCGGTGCGGTCTGCGGATTGACGAAACGGTCCTCCACCTGCAGCGGGATGCCATCGGCCATGTGCACCAGGAGGGAATGGTAGACACTGGTGCCGGTGGAAAGACCCAGCTCGCGGGCGACCTCAGGGGTGGCTTTCTCGCTTTTCAGCAGTTCGACCCGGGCGGAATGCCGCTGGCCGCGCTCGCGGATTTCCTCGGCGATGTTGCGCAGCTCGACCAGGTTGAAGATCGGGCGCTTCTCGGCCACGAAGGTCCCGGTGCCCTGCACGCGCACCAGCAGACCCTCGTGGGTCAGTTCCCGCAGCGCGCGGTTGACGGTCATGCGGCTGACCTTGAGCAGCCGCACCAGGGTGCTTTCCGACGGCACCTGGTCGCCGGCGCGCCAGTCGCCGGCCTCGATATGCTTGACGATGTATTCCTTGACCCGCCGATAGCGCGGGGTTGGCCCGCTGGAGGCGCCTGGCCCGGTCATGACGTCTTCCTGCCCCTGTTTGGTGCGGGAAGTATAGGTTCAATTGTATATACAAGTCCAGCCGGGGAATGGCCGCTTGCGGCCACGGGCTGGAAACCTTAATGATGCCTGGCCGGCAGGACCCAATTTCCACTGAGGAGCGAGCATGGCGGCCGTCCGCCCGGGGGTTTCCTTTGTCATCCCCGTCTATAACAAGGCGCCTTATCTGAAGGATGTGCTGGCAGCTATCCAGGATCAGGACGGCGATTTCGACCGGGAGTATATTTTCGTCGACGATGGCTCGAGCGATGGATCCGCCGATCTGCTGCGCGCGCTGACGGCGGACTGGCCGAACACGATCATCCATCGACAGGACAATCAGGGTTCCGCCCATGCCACCAATCGCGGCATCGAGCGGGCCAGCATGCCATTCGTGAAGTTCGTCGATGCTGACGACCTGATCGGCCGGCCGGCCACCCGATTGCTGCTGGAAACGTTGATCGCAGAACCAGGCGCCGTACTGGCCTATGGCGGCACCGTGTACTATCCCCCCGAAGGCCCACTGCCTGACCTTGCGGCCCCTGTCGATGCCGGCGAGCGTCTTGTCATGCCCTCGCCGGTCCGTGCCGCCTTGCGGAATTCGCTGTTCAATCCCACACAATTCCTTGTGCGCACCGATGCGTTGCGCCGCTCCGGCGGCTGCGACGAACGCGTGGTGCATTCGCAGGAATACAGCCTGACCCTGCGTCTGGCACGGCTGGGCAGCTTCATCCGGATCGATGCGCCAGTGGCTTATCGGCCGGCTGTCGTTCCTGGCAGCCTGGGCACCCATCAGGGGCGCCAGCTCAGGCGGGTCACCATGGCCTGTGCCTATTTCCTCCGCGATTTTCCCGATCTGGATGTCGGCCTCAGAGATTTTGCCGTACGCCGCGCCGCCGGGCGGGCCTGGAAATACGCGCGCCGCAACAAGGGGGCGGGATGGTTCAACAGCGTCTGGCCCTGGCGCAACCTGCTCAGCTACCTGCCGCTGCCCCGCGACCACGCCGCCTTCGTTGAAGGCTGCGCTGCGGCTTTTGACTAAAATCCGATGTGCGGTCTGGCCGGCATATTCGATCCCGCCCACAGTCAGGTCGCTGCGCGACTGGAAGGCCTGACACGTGCCATGGCCGAGCAGCTGGTGCATCGGGGGCCCGATGACGCCGGTGTCTGGCACGATGCCGCCGCCGGCGTGGCGCTGGGTTTCCGCCGACTTGCGATCATCGACCTCAGCCCCGCCGGCCATCAGCCGATGGCCTCGGCCTCAGGCCGCTATGTCATCGCCTTCAATGGCGAGATATACAATTTCACCGAACTGCGGCGCATGCTGGCTGATGGTGGGAACGGCAACTGGCGCGGTCATTCCGATACTGAAGTCCTGCTGGCGCTGATCGAACGCGATGGCGTGGAACGCGCCCTTGCGCTGGTGGATGGCATGTTCGCCTTTGCGCTGTGGGATTGCGCGGAACAACGCCTGACGCTGGCGCGCGACCGCTTCGGCGAGAAACCCCTGTATTATGGCTGGCATGCAGGCGTTTTCGCCTTTGCTTCCGAACTCAAATCCTTTGCGGCCCTGCCGCAATGGCCGCCGCGCCTGGATCCGGGTGCCTGCGCGGCCTATTTGCGGCATGGCTGGTTGCCCGGCCAGCAGAGTATTTTTGCCGGGATTTCACGCTTGGGACCCGGTCAGTTCGCCATCATTGAGGCGGGCCGTCGGCAGCCGCGAATAACCACCTACTGGTCGGCGCCGGAACGGGCCGCAGCGGTTGCGGGACGGTTTTCCGGCAATGAAGACGACGCCGCTACGGAACTGGAACGCCTGCTGCGGCTTTCGGTCGATCGCCGCATGATATCGGACGTGCCGCTGGGAGCGTTCCTGTCCGGGGGCACCGACAGCAGCATTGTTGCCGCCCTGATGTGTGCCAGTGGCAGGTCGGTGCGCACCTTCACCATCAGTTTCCCCGACTGGGCCAATGACGAGGCGCCGTATGCCGCTGAAGTGGCCCGGCATCTCGGTGCCGAACACAGCGCAATCCCGATGACCGAACGGGATTGCCTCGACCTGGTGCCGGGTCTGGCCACGATGTACGACGAACCCTTTGCCGATGCCTCGCAGATTCCCACGGCCTTGCTCTGTCGGGCAACCAGGCCGCATGTCACGGTGGCGCTCTCTGGCGATGGCGGCGATGAATTGTTTGGCGGCTATCCTCGTTATTACGGTGCCGAGCGGGCCTGGCACCGCGTAGCCCGTAAGCCTGCATGGGTGCGCGGCATAGCTGCGTTTGTTGCAGACGGCATGACAGGGCAGGATTGGCCGCCGCTGCGCCGTATCCGGCGCAAGCTGGAACCCTATGCAGCCGGCGCACCGGAGCTACTGTATCGCGATGCCCTTTCCTGGTGGACTGCCGGTGATGGCCTGCTTCCGGACAACGCATCAGCCGCGGAGCCCTGGCAGGCCGCGGCGCGGCCCCTGGCCGGTCTGCCGTCGCTGGCGCAGCGCTTCATGGCGATGGACGCTGCCCTGTATCTGCCCGACGACCTTGAAACCAAGATCGACCGCGCCAGCATGGCGGTGTCGCTGGAGGTACGCGCTCCGTTGCTGCAACCGACACTGGCGGAATTCGCCTGGTCGCTGCCGATGGCAATGAAATACCAGGCCGGTCGGGGCAAGCATCTGCTGCGGCAGGTGCTGTACCGCCACGTGCCACAGGCTCTGATCGACAGGCCGAAACAGGGGTTCGATCCGCCGCTGCGCGACTGGTTGCGTGGCCCCTTGCGTGACTGGGCCGATGATCTGATCGCTTCGGATGATCTGTCCTGCGGCGGACTGTTCGATCCACGTCCTGTACGCAACCGATGGGTCGAACATCGTTCCGGCCGCCGCAACTGGGCATTTCCGCTATGGGTGATCCTGATGTTGCGATCCTGGTACGGGAAAACCTGCGTCACGCCATAAGCGGCGAATTGTCGTTTTTGTCATCTTGCGGTATGCAGGCCTCATGGAGACTTACCGGGAAGACTTCTACCAAGCCCTTGGCGAAACCGCCGAGCCGTCGTCGCGCGTCATCCTGCCCATGTTATTGCGGCATCTGGCTGTAGCCTCGGCTGTTGATATCGGCTGCGGCGATGGAGGCTGGTTGGCCACGCTGCAACAGTCTGGCGTTGCCGACATCTACGGTGTGGACGGCCCCTGGCATAGCGGCAAGTCGCTCAAAATCCCGCTCGACCGGTTTCAGCGTACCCCTCTGGATAAGCCGCTCCAACTTGGCCGAAAATTCGATCTGGCGATAAGCTTGGAAGTTGCAGAGCACCTGCACGAGGAACGCGCGGCGGGGTTCGTGGCGGAACTGACGGCGCTGGCCCCTGCAGTGCTTTTTTCTGCAGCAATACCGGGGCAGGGCGGCCTCAATCATTTCAACGAGCAATGGCCCGCTTATTGGGCCAACCTGTTCGAGCGGCATGATTATGCGGCGATCGACCTGTTCCGGTTTTCTGTATGGAACGATCCTCGCGTGGCGTGGTGGTACAAGCAGAATATCTTGCTGTATGTCGAGCGCGCCCATCTGGCGGCGCATCCGGCGCTTCAGACGCTGGTGATCGCACCGGACGAGATCCTGCCGCTGATTCACCCTGAACCATGGCAGCGTACGCTGCGTCTTTCGCAACCCCGCATCGGCCGCTGGTTGCGGATGCTGCCTGCCGTTATCCGGCGCAGCCTGTAGCCGGTTTGCTGCTCATGGCTCTGGCCAGGGGCGCAGGGCTGGCCGCATCTGCTCGAAGATATGCGCCATCCGCAGCACGCCGACATCGTCGAAACGGTGGCCGACGATCTGCAGGCCGATCGGCAGGCCATCCTCATCATAGCCGGCGCAGATCGATGCGGCCGGCTGTTCCGACATGTTGAAGGGGGCAGTGAAGCAGATATGGTCGAAGGGCCGCTCGGTATCGTTGCCCGGGCAGGCTTCCTCCGCCGCATAGGCCGTGATCGGCGAGGTGGGCGTCAGCAGGAAATCGTAAGGTTCGGTCGCAGTCACGGCGGCCTCGCGCAGGGCAAAGACCTGGGCCAGCGCACGCATGGCCTGGGCGGCGGTGAAGGTCGCAGCGCCGCGGCACCAGTCGGCGATGAAGGGCAGTACCTTGGCCTGCCGCGCCGGTGGCATCAGTTCGAAATCGGCCCAGGCGCGCGAGCGGAACATGGTGTCCAGCCCGTTCATCATCGTCGCCGTAACGAAAGGCTTCACGGGCTCGACGTGGGCGCCGGCTGCAGCGAAGAGCTTCGCCGCCCGCTCGATGGCCTCGCGCACCGCGGGCTGAGGCTTGGTGCCATGGCCGATATCCAGCAGCAGGCCAATGCGTTTGCCTTTCGCTTCCCCGTCCAGCAGCTTGGGATAATCGGTTTCCTGATAGGGCAGGGCCATGTAGTCGCGCGCATCCGGCCGGGTCAGGTGGTTCATCAGCAGGGCGGAATCCATCACCGTGCGCGTCATCGGCCCGGTGACGCGGCCGAGCCAGGGTGGGTTGATCGGGACGCGGCCCAGGCTGGGCTTCAGCGCGAAGATGCCGTTATAGGCAGCCGGCAGGCGTACGCTGCCGCCGATATCGGTGCCCAGCGCCAATGGGCCATAGCCGGCCGCCACGGCGGCGCCGGCACCCGATGACGATCCGGCCGTGTTGCGCCGGATGTCCCAGGGATTGCGCGTGGTGCCATGCAGGCTGGAAACGCCCGAGGCGAGCATGCCGAAATCCGGCATCGTGGTCTTGCCCAGGATGACGCAGCCGGCTTCCTTCACCCGCGCCGCCGGCGGGGCGTCGATTGCGCTGGGGGTCATCTCGGCCGCTGCTGTCCCGATGGGGGTGGGCACGCCCTTGCTGGCGATGTTTTCCTTCAGCGTGATCGGCACGCCGTCCAGCGGGCTCAGTGCATCGCCCTTGCGCCAGCGTTGTTCCGCGGCCTTGGCCTGGGCCAGGGCGCTGGCCTCGTCGACCAGATACATGGCGTTCAGTTTCGGTTCCCAGGCCTTGATGCGCGCCAGCGCGGCCCGGGTCGCCTCCACCGGCGAAATGCGGCCGGTGCGATAGCCCATCCACAGGTCATGGGCGGTCAAGTCGTGCAGCGCGGTCATGTCGCCCTCCGGATCGGATCAGGAATCGAGACGGTTCACGCCGCACCAGCGCGTCATGAACAGGGCCAGCACCTTGGCGACATCCATCATGCTGTCGATGGATACCCATTCGTCGATGCCGTGGATGTTCTCGGCATGGGGGCCATAGCAGGTGGCCGGCGTATTGCCATAGAGATTGAAGAAGCGGGCATCGGTGGTGCCGGTGAAGGCGGTGTAATCCGCTGTCTTCCCGGTCACGTCGCGCACGCAGTCGCTCAAGGTCGTGATCACCGGCTGGTTCATGTCGAGTTCAAAACCCTCGGCCTGGAAGCCTTCGTAGATCACGCGGTAGGTCAGGCTGTTGCTCATCGGGTGCCGGCGATAGGCATCGGCCAGCAGGGCCTCCACCTCGCTCCGCACCTCGGCGGGACTCTTGCCGGGATAGAAGCCGAGCCGGATATCGGCGCGCGCCGAAGTCGGCACCGACGAGGCCCATTCGCCGCCCTGGATTTTTCCGAGGTTGAAATTCACCGGGTGCTCGTGCCTGTGATAACAGGCATGGCGATGCTCGGCTGCATTCCAGCGCTGTTCCAGTTTCTTGAGTTCGCCGAACATGTAGGTGGCGAAATCAATGGCGCCGACGCCGGTATGGGCCACCGAGGCATGTACCGGTTTGCCCGAGACTTCCAGCGCCAGCCACATCACGCCCATCTGCGCCTGCAGAATGCCCGGCGTGGGTTCGGGGATGATGGCGGCATCGGCGGTGTAGCCCTCTACCAGGCAGGCCAGAGCCCCGTTGCCGGTACATTCCTCTTCCACCACCGACTGCAGGATCACTTTCGCGGCCGGTTCGAGGCCAAGCCTCTGCAGGGCCTTGAGCGCCATGGTGTAGGCGACGATGCCGGCCTTCATGTCGCCGGCGCCACGGCCGTAAAGACGGTCGTCCTTGATCCAGGGCTCGAATGGCGGTTTTGTCCACAGGCTTTCGGCGCCCACAGGCACCACATCGATATGGCCGTTGAAGATCAGCGAACGGCCATGCGTGCCGCGCCGCGGTTCATGGATGCCGACGATGTTGTGGCGGCCGTCGTAGGAAACGATTGATGGTGAATAACCTGGGTGGTGCCGGATCTTCGCCTCGTCAATGGCGAATTCATCCACCTGCAGGCCCAGTTCTGTGAAAACCTCGCGCATGCGGTCCTGCGCGCTGCGCTCCTGCCCCAGCAGGGAAGGGTGATGCACGAGGTCGAGCAGCAGGTCGACGGCCTCGCCGCGCAGGCCGGCAACGGCCGTTTCGACCTGCCCTTGGTCGACGGTCGCGTCCAGGGTATCCGACATCGCGTTCCTCCTTTCCGCCCCGCCTGTCTTTCCGACCTGCCTGTGCCGGCAGGTTAAGGGGCGGCCGCCTCCAGCCAGTGCCGCCCCGGCAGGGCGGCGAAAAGCTGCTGCGTGTATTCATGCTGCGGGCTGCTGAACAGCCGCGCGGTCTCGGCGAATTCCACCACCTTGCCGCGCTGCATCACCGCGATGCGGTCGCACAGTCGTGCGGCGACGCGCAGGTCGTGGGTGATGAACAGGATGGCGATGCCGAACCGGTCGCGGATGTTTTCCAGTAGATCGAGTACCTGGGCCTGCACCGAGACGTCCAGTGCCGAAACCGCCTCGTCGGCGACCAGGATTTCCGGCTCCATCGCCAGGGCGCGGGCAATGGCGATGCGCTGGCGCTGGCCGCCGGAGAACTGGTGCGGGTAGCGATCGAGTGCGACTCCATCGAGGCCGACGGTCTCCATCAGGCCGCGGGCGCGCTCCAGCGCCTCCTTGTGCGGGATGCCGTAATTCAGCGGCCCCTCGATGATCGACTGGCCCACCGTGCGGCGCGGGTTCAGAGATCGGTACGGGTCCTGGAACACCACCTGGATGCGACGACGGAACGGGTGCAGGCCGCGCTCTTTCAGGCCGGCGATATCCTGGCCGTCGAGCATGATGTTGCCGCCGCTCGGCTCGATCAGGCGGGCGATGCAGCGCGCCGCCGTCGATTTGCCCGAGCCGGATTCGCCGACGATGCCCAGCGTCTGGCCCTTGTGCAGATCCAGCGTCACGCCATCCACGGCATGCACCACGCGGGTACCCTTGAACATGCTTGTGGTGGTGTAGGTCTTGGTCAGGTTCTCCGCATGCAGCAGCGGGGTATCGGTGATCGGCGTGGCCTGGCGCGGCGTCAGGCGCGGCACGGCCTTGATCAGCATCTTGGTATATTCGTGCTGCGGATTGTACAGCACATCCTTCGCTTTGCCGCTTTCCACCACTTCGCCATAGCGCATCACCACCACGCGGTCGGCGATATCGGCCACCACGCCGAAATCGTGGGTGATGAACAAAACGCCGGTGCCGTGGTTCTGCTGCAATTCGCGCAACAGGACCAGGATCTGCGCCTGGGTGGTGACATCCAGCGCCGTGGTCGGTTCATCGGCGATCAGCAGGGCCGGTTCCAGCGCCAGCGCCATGGCGATCATCACGCGCTGGCGTTGCCCGCCGGAGAGCTGGTGCGGATAGGCCTGCATCAGGCGCTTGGGGTCGGGCAGATGCACGTCACCGAACAATTGCTCGACGCGCTCTTCCACACTCAGCCCCCGGCCCTGAGCGCGCGAGTCCCAGCCATGGGCGCGCATCAGTTCGGCCACCTGCTCGCCCACCCGGTGCACCGGGTTCAGTGCGGTCATCGGCTCCTGGAAGATCATCGACATGCGGCTGCCGCGCAGGGCGCGCAGGCGTGCCTTGCTGGCCTGGCGCAGGTCCTCGCCCTCCAGGCGGATTTCGCCATTGGCGATCGGCAGGCTGCCCAGCCCCATCACGGTGCTGGCTGTCACCGATTTGCCCGATCCGGACTCGCCGACCAGACAGACGATCTCGCCCGGCATCACGTCGAAGCTGACATTCTGCACGGCGAGCTTGCGGTCGCCGCCCTTGGGCAGGGCGACGGACAGGTTCTTGACGCTCAGGACAGGTGCGGCCTTGGTATCGGACATGGCTCAGGCCCCCAGCCGTTTCTTCATGCGCGGATCGAGCGTGTCGCGCAGGCCGTCGCCCAGGATGTTGACCGCCAGGATGGTGCAGGCCAGGAAGCCGCCGGGGAACAGGATGATCCAGGGCGCGCGCTGAAACACGGCGCGACCCTCGGCTATGATGTTGCCCCAGGTGGGGATTTCGCTGGGCAGGCCGGCGCCGAGGAAGCTCAGGATCGCTTCCACCAGGATGGCGGAGGCGCAGATGTAAGTGCCCTGCACGATCAGCGGCGCAATGGTGTTGGGTAGAATATGCTGGATCAGGATCTTGGGCGTCGGCGTGCCAAGCCCAATCGCGGCCTCGACATAGGGCTCCTCGCGGATCGACAGCACCACGCCGCGCACCAGCCGTGCCACGCGCGGGATTTCCGGCACCACAATCGCGACGATCACCGTGACCAGGTTGGCTCCCGACAGCGAGACCAGCGCGATGGCCAGCAGGATGCCGGGGATGGCCATCAGGCCGTCCATGGCGCGCATCACCGGCCCGTCGAGCCAGCGGATGTAACCGGCCACCAGGCCGATCAGCAGGCCAATCGAGATGGCTATGACTGAAACGCAGGCGCTGACCAGCAGCGAGACGCGGCCGCCATACACCACGCGGGTCCAGATGTCGCGACCCAGGCTGTCGGTGCCGAGCAGGAACTGGTCGGATGGCGGCTTGAGGCGATAGCGCGGGGCGATGGCGGTGGGGTCGACATCGGTCAGCATCGGCGCCAGCAACGTGATGGCCAGCAGCAGCAGCAGGATGCCGCCGCCAATCAACACCGACGGATTGCTGAAGGCAGGGTGGCGGAACAGGGTGCGCATCAGTAACGGATCCGCGGATCGAGAAGCACATAGGCGATGTCGATCGCCAGGTTGATGAGCACGTAGATGCCCGAGAACAGCAGGATCACGCCCTGGATGATCGGATAGTCGCGCGCCAGCACCGCTTCGACGACCAGGCGGCCGATGCCGGGGATATTGAAGACGGTTTCCGTGATCACAACGCCGCCGATCAGCAGGGCGAAGCCGATGCCGATCACCGACACGATCGGCACGGCGGCATTGCGCAGGGCGTGCCTGACCAGCACGGCGCTTTCGCTCAAACCCTTGGCGTGGGCGGTGCGGATATAATCCTCGCCCAGAACCTCCAGCATGGCGGCGCGGGTGATGCGGGCAAACAGGGCGATATAGATGAAGCTGAGCGTCAGGGTCGGCAGGGCGATGCGCTGCGCAAACGGCAGCAGGCCATCGCCCAGCGAGGTGAAGCCCTGCACCGGAAAGAGATCGAGCTTCATCGAAAAAACGTAGATCAGGATATAGCCCAGCACGAAGACCGGGATCGAAAAGCCGACCACCGACAGGGCCATGATGCCGCGGTCGAGCCAGCCGCCCTGCTTCCAGGCGGCGATGATGCCGATCGGCACGGCCACCAGCACGGCGAAGATCAGGGTGGTGAGGGCCAGCGAGATGGTGGGTTCGATGCGCTGGCCGATCATCATGGCGACCGGCTGCTTGGACAGCACGGATCGTCCCAGATCGCCCTGCGCCAGCTGGCCGGCCCAGGTCACGAACTGCTCCCAGATCGGCCGGTCGAGGCCCAGATCGGCGCGGATGGCGGCGATGGTTTCCGGCGTGGCGGCATCACCGGCGAGGATTGCCGCCGGATCGCCCGGGCTGAGACGCAGCATCAGGAAAACGAAAATGGCTACCACCCCCATGACGGGGATGGCAGCCATCAGACGTGAAAGAATCAGACGAAGCATAGAAAAACGTTACGCAACAACTATGCCAGGCTCACTTCTTCTCGACATTCCACAGCAGGAAGGCCGGGCTGGGCAGCAGGCCTTCGATATTCTTGCGGATCGCCGACGGCTGGAAGTATTCGCCGAGCGGGATGTACATGACCAGCTCGTAGGCGCGCTTCTGCACCGCGACAGCCAGCTCTTTCTGCTTGGCCGGATCGGTCTCGCGGGCATAGGCATCGCGCAGCTTCTCGATTTCGGCATCTTCGGTCCAGCCGAAGAAGCCGCCCTGCTTGCCCAGGCCGCGGACACCGGCATTGGCGATGGGGTTCATCATGTCGGCGGTGCCCCAGGCGGTGTGGAAGATGTGCCAGCCGCCCTGGTCGACAGGGTCCATCTTGGCGCGGCGGCCCACCAGCGTCTGCCAGTCCATCGACTGCAGGTCGATATTCATGCCGATGGAGCGCAGGACCGGCGCGGTGACCAGCGGCAGCTGCGAGATGCTGTTCAGGTCGGTCGGCGCCATGATGACGATTTTCTCGCCCTTGTAGCCGCTTTCCGCCAGCAGTTTCTTGGCCTTGGCCAGGTCAGGTTTCTTGGTGCCGACCGCGCCTTCCTCGCTCTTCAGCGGGGTGTTGCAGCCAAACATCGCGCCGCAGACCTTGTAATACTCCGGATCGCCGACCTGGGCCGCCAGGTAATCTTCCTGGTAGATGGCATGCAGGATGGCCTGGCGCACCTTCACGTTATCCAGCGGCGGCTGCAGCCAGTTCATGCGCATCATGTAGTTCATGCCCAGCGGGCCGAAATCCTTGACCACCACGTCCTTGGATTTCTTCAGCTCGGGCAGCAGATCGTAGGAAGCCTGTTCCCAGATGTCGATTTCACCCTTCACGATGGCGTTCATCGCGGTCTGGGCGTCGCTCATCGTGATCCACTCGACGCGGTCGACCTTGGCGAGCTTGCCGCCGCTCATGAAGCTGGGGGCCTCGCTGCGCGGCTTGTAGTCGGGGTTCTTCTCGTAAACTACCTTCACGCCGGGCTGGAATTCCGACTTGATCATGCGGAACGGACCCGAGCCGATTTCGTCCGGCACGTTCTGGGTGTGCGGGGTGGCGGCCATTTCCTTCGTCATGATGAAGGGCACGTTCGAGCTGGGCTTGCCCAGCGAATCGAGCACCAGGCCGTAGGGTTCCTTCAGCACCAGTTGGAAGGTCTTGTCGTTAACGGCGACCATTTCCTTGGTGTAGGACAGCAGCTTCTGGCCCATGCCGTCGGCCTTGCCCCAGCGCTGCAGCGAGGCAATGACGTCGGCGGTGGTGACCGGCGCGCCATTGTGGAACTTCAGGCCATCGCGCAGGGTGAAGGTATAGGTGAGCTTGTCGGCGCTCAGCTCATACTTCTCCACCATCTGTGGCTTCACTTCCATCTTGTCGTTCACGGCGAACAACGTGTCGTAGATCATGTAGCCGTGGTTGCGCGAGATGAACGCGGTGGTGATGGTCGGATCGGTAATGCGCAGGCCCGAATGGGGCACGAAGCGCAGGGTTTTCTTGTCCTGGGCGACAGCCTCGGTGGCGGCCCCGGCCAGCAGCCCAAGCCCGATGCCCAGACCGATCACAGATGCGAGTTGACGGAATCGACGCGAACGCATGGTACTCCCCCTTGTTTTTGTTCGACCTCTAACGAAAGCTGATCATGGTATGCATACGGAGGTCAAGCGGCTCTTTGCCGAATTCACGGGCTATCGGGTTGATGCCGTTTCGCTGTGCAGCATGCCCGTTGGCGTGGCGTTCCTCATATAACCAGGAGACATTGGTCCATGACGAAGTTTGTCGAATGCCGTGAACATCACGTCAGAGGGACGGCGCTGGGCCGTTGTGGCCGATGAAAGTCTTCATCGCCTGCCTGGGCACTGAAACCAATACCTTCTCGCCGCTGCCGACGGGCGAGCAGGGATTCGCGGAATGGATGCTGTTTCACGGCGATGCAACCCGGCGTCCTGAGAACCTGTTCTCCGGGCCGTTGCATGTCTGGCGCCGCGCGGCGGAAGCGCAACAGGCAGAAGTGGTGGAGAGCCTTTCGGCATTCGCGCAGCCCGCCGGCGTCACGGTCCGCAAGGTTTATGAGGGTTTCCGCGACGAAATCCTCGCCGATCTGAAGGCCGCCATGCCGGTCGACATGGTGCTGCTCAGCCTGCACGGCGCCATGGTGGCCGACGGTTATGACGATTGCGAAGGCGATCTGCTGGAGAAAATCCGAACCATTGTCGGACCAATGACGGCTGTCGGTGCCGAGCTCGACCTGCATTGCTCGATCACCGAGAAGATGCTGGCCAATGCCGATGCGCTGGTCACCTTCAAGGAATACCCGCATGTCGACAGCAACGCGCGGGCGCAGGAGCTCTACAACATCCTGCTGGCGAGGCAGCAGGGCAGCGTGAAGCCGGTGATGGCGGTGTTCGATACCCGGATGATCAATCTGTGGCGCACGCCGGTCGAGCCGATGGCCTCATTCGTGCGCGAAATGCAGGCCTGCGAAGGCCGCGACGGCATCCTCTCGGTATCCTTCGCCCACGGTTTCCCGATGCAGGACGTGCCGGATGCCACGGCGAAGATGATCGTGATTGCCGATGGCGACAAAGCCAAGGCGCAGGCGCTGGCAGAAAAACTCGGTCGCAAAATCTGGTCGCTCCGCGAGCAGACGGCGCCCAGGAACCTGGGCATCGATGCGGCCCTGGACCGCGCGCTCGGCCACAGCGGCAAACGGCCGGTGGTGCTGGCCGATATCACCGATAATCCGGGCGGCGGTGCGGCCGGCGATGCCACGTTCATTTTGCGGCGGATTATCGAACGCGGCATCGAGAATGTCGCCAGCGGGGTCTATTGGGACCCGATGGCAGTGCGGTTCTGTTGCGATGCCGGCGAAGGCGCCAGCTTCGACCTGCGGGTGGGCGGCAAATGCGGCGTTACTTCGGGCGATCCGCTTGACCTGCGCGTCACGGTGAAACGCATCCTGCCCGATGCGGCGCAACCGGCGCTGACCGGAAGCCTGTCGATGGGGCCATCGGTCTGGGTCCAGGCCGATGGCGGCCGCGATCTGGTGCTGAATTCATTGCGCACCCAGACCTTCCATCCCGGTGCCTTCGAACAATTCGGCATCCGGCTTGCCGACAAGGCCATGGTGGTGGTGAAATCGACCCAGCATTTCCACGCCGGATTCGCTCCCATCGCGGGCGAAATCCTCTATGTCGAGGCGCCGGGCGCGATGCGTTCGGACTTCGCCGATATTCCGTTCCAGAAGGTGCGCGGGCCGTATTGGCCTCGCGTCGCCGATCCTTTCGCTGCCACGTAACTTAAAAAAGAGAGCCTTCCGCCCATGTCGCAGAATATGAGTCGCTCCCTGCGCTACAGCAAGGAACCGGTCCGCAGCAAAGGTGGCGTTGTCGCCGCGCAGAACCAGAAGGCGGCCGATATCGGCGCCGAGGTGTTGCGCAGCGGTGGCAACGCCATCGACGCGGCGGTCGCCACCGCCTTTTCGCTCGCCGTGCTCGAACCCTGGATGAGCGGCATCGGCGGCGGCGGATTCATGCTGGTCTGGGATGCCAAGAAGAAGCAGGCGCATGTCGTCGATTTCGGCATGATCAGCGCCGCCGCGCTCGATCCGGCCGATTATCCGCTGGCCGAGGGCACCGGCGGCGACCTGTTCGGCTGGCCGTTGGTGGTCGAGGACCGCAATATCCTCGGCTATCCCTCCATTGCCGTGCCCGGGCAGCCCGAGGGTATGCGGCTGGCGCTGGAAACCTTCGGCACGCGCAGTTGGCAGCAGAGCCTGGGCCCGGCCATCGAACTGGCCCGCGAGGGCATCGAGGTGGACTGGTTCCTGTCCATGGTCGTCACCTCGGCGGCCAAAGACCTTGCCCGTTTCCCGGCCTCGCGGGCGTTGTTCCTGCCCGGCGGTCTGCCGCCTTCGGCTGACTGGGCCGGGGTCGCGCCGCGGCTGAAGAACGAGGCCCTGCTGGCCAGCCTGCAGCGCCTGAGCAGTGCCGGTGCCCGCGACTATTATGAAGGCGAGCTGGCGGCGAGGCTGGTGCGCGATCTGCAGGCCGGCGGCTCGAAGATCGCAGCCCGGGATCTCGCCGGCTATCATGCCCGTCTGCTCGAGCCGCTGCGGTATGCCTATGGCGACAAGACCCTGCTGCTGCCGCCCGGTCTCACCGCCGGCCCCAGCCTGTGCGACGCACTGGACGTCGCCGGGCCGAAGCTGGATCGCGGCGGCCTGTCGCCGCAGAGTTTCGTGGCTTATGCAGAGGGCCTGACCGCTTCCTATGAGAAGCGCCTCGCCGGCATGGGCGATGACAACGGCAAGAGCTGCACCACGCATTTCTGCGTGATCGACGGCGAGGGCAACATGGTGGCGTTGACCCAGACGCTGCTGTCGCTGTTCGGCAGCCGCGTCATGCTGCCCGAAAGCGGCGTGCTGATGAATAACGGCATCATGTGGTTCGATCCGCGCCCGGGCAAGCCGAACTCGCTGGGCGCCGCCAAGCGCCCGCTGTCCAACATGCTGCCCAGCCTGGTGCTGGATGGCGACCGGCCCTGGCTTTCGATCGGCGCGTCGGGTGGGCGCCGCATCATGCCGGCGGTGATGCAGCTGTTGTCCTTCCTGATCGATTATCGCATGCCGCTGGATGCCGCTTTCCATCAGCCGCGCATCGATGCCAGCATCCCGGGTCAGCCCTTCTGCGATCCGCTGCTGGATGATGCGACGCGCGCCGCCGTGAAGGCGCGTTTCCCCAAGGCGGGCGAAAAGCGGCGCGATCCCTTCCCGCTGGCTTATGCCTGTCCTTCGGCCGTGATGATCGAGCCCGACGGCAACCGCATCGGCATGACCGAAGTGGCCCAGCCCTGGGCCGGCATGGCCGGCGCCTGAATGTGATTTTATCCTTTTGAATCAGTATCTAATCCCGCCGGGCTTGCACCGGCCCCGCCTGCGCCGTATATCCGCGCCGCAAGGAAAGGGGTCCGGTCATGGATCGCGTGCGTCTTGAGGGTTATGCATTTCTGGCGGCGTTCATCGCCTGCGTGCCGGCAGCCAACTGGCTGATCGGCAATCTGGGCACCGTGTGCGTGCCGCAGGGCCCCTGCCTGATCCCGGTCGCACCCTTTGGAATCACCGCGCCCAGCGGCGTCTTGATGATCGGTCTGGCCCTCGTGCTGCGCGATCTGGTGCAGCGCCGTCTGGGCAAGCGCTGGACGCTGGGTGCCATCGCGGTTGGCGCGGCGTTGTCTGGCCTGATCGCGCCCCCGGCGCTGGTTATGGCATCGGCCGTGGCTTTCCTGCTGTCCGAACTGGCCGACTTCGCCGTCTATACCCCGCTGCAAAAGCGCGGCCTGATCCGCGCCGTGCTGCTGTCCAGCCTGGCGGGCCTGTGCGTCGATTCCGTGGTATTCCTCTATCTCGCGTTTGGCAGCCTCGACTATCTGGCCGGCCAGATCATCGGCAAGGCCTGGATGGTGCTGCTCAGCATTCCGGTGATCCGCCTGTTGCGCGATCGCGATGCGCGGCTCGGCATAACGGCTGCGGCCTGACAGAAAAAAAGGCGGCTGTTCAGCCGCCTTTTTTGTTTTCCGCTTTCATCTTGGCGATCGCGCCGATCCAGTAATCGGGGTCTTCATATGCGGTCGGGTCGGGTATGCCGGCCAGATGGAAGGCCTCGCGCCGCTCCACGCAGGTCCCGCAGCGGCCGCAATGTTTCTCGCCGCCCTTGTAACAGCTCCAGGTCTTTTCATATGGCACGCCCAGCCGCGCGCCTTCGCGCACGATGTCAGACTTGGTGAAGCCGACGAAGGGCGCATGAAGCTGCACATCCCACATGCCTTCCAGAGCGCAGGCCTGCATGGCGCGGAACGCATCGACGAAAGCGGGGCGGCAATCGGGGTAGATGAAGTGGTCGCCGCTATGCACGGCGATGCCCACCGCATCGGCCTTCGCCCCGGCGGCGATGCCGAAGGCGATGCTCAGCATGATGGCGTTGCGGTTCGGCACCACGGTCGATTTCATGTTGTTTTCGGCATAATGCCCGTCGGGCACCGCATCACCGCCGCTGATCAGCGAGGATGAGGTCAGGAAGCGGCCGAGGCTGGCGATATCGACCACGTCATGGCGCGCGTTCAGGGCAGCGGCAATGCCGGCGGCATGTTCGATTTCGCGGCGATGACGCTGGCCGTAATCGAAGGAGATCAGGCGCTCCAACCCGTTTTCTGCCGCGATCCGGTAGGCCAGCGTGACGGAGTCGATGCCGCCCGAGCAAAGGACAACGGCTTTCATGCCGCCGCCTGCTTGCGTCGCCGCTGCACCAGCGCCACCAGGCCCAGCAGGATCAGGGCCGGCACATAGACCCAGTGTTTGCTGGGCCGGTCGGCGGGCAGCAAGACATGCTCGATGGTGAAGCCGCTTTCCAGCCCGACGCGCTTGGCGGCCGAACCGAACTTGATGGCGCCGACCTGCACGCGGTCCCCCAGTGCCGTCAGCGTCAAGCCGGCATCGGCCAGGCGCTTGCGGCCCTCGCCAGCCGCTGTCAAAGGCAGGCTGATCGTCTTGGTCACGTCGTCGCCTTCCAGCGTCATGCCCGAAACGACCATCAGCAGGCGGCCGTCTTCCGGCAATTTGCCGGCGATGTCGAACACCTGCTTGGCCGGCGCTTCGACATAGGGATCATACAATTTGTCCCAGAAGAAGCCGGGGCGGAACATGGCGAAGCAGACCAGCAGCAGCACCGCCGATTCCCACAATCTGCTCTTGGTCAGGAACCAGCCCATCGTGCCGGCGGCGAAGACCAGAATGGCGATCGTGGCGATGGCGATCACCAGGATCGCCTCGGCCGTATGGCCGATGTCGATCATCAGGATCTGCGGGTTGAAAATGAACACGAACGGCAGAACGGCGGTGCGCATCGAATACACCGTGCCCTGCAGGCCGGTCTTGATCGGATCCTCGCCCGAGATCGCGGCGGCGGCGAACGAGGCCAGGCCCACCGGCGGCGTCACGTCGGCCATGATGCCGAAATAGAACACGAACAGGTGCACGGCGATCAGCGGAATGGCCAGGCCGGCCTGGGCGCCCAGCTCCACGATGACCGGCGCCATCAGGGTTGCGACCAGGATGTAGTTGGCCGTGGTCGGGATGCCCATGCCGAGGATCAGGCAGATGAAGGCGGTGAGCAGCAGCATGGCGATCACGTTGCCGCCCGAGATGAACTCGACGAAATCGGTCATCATCAGGCCCATGCCGGTCAGGGTCACGGTGCCGACGATGATGCCGGCCGTGGCGGTGGCAATGCCGATGCCGATCATGTTGCGGGCGCCGAGGTTGAAGCCTTCGACCAGATCGGCAATGCCCTGCCTGGTGGCATCGCCCAGATTCTGCGCGCCGCGGAAAATGCCGATGATCGGCCGCTGCGTCACCACGATGGCCATCACGGTGGCCGTGGCCCAGAAGGCGGACAGGCCCGGTGAAAGCTCCTCCACCATCAGGCACCACAGCAGCACGACGATCGGCAGCAGGAAATGCAGGCCGGTGCGGGCCACGCTCCAGGCTTCCGGGATCTTGATATCGGGGTTGCTGGCATCGTCCAGCTCAAGATCGGGAAACTTCGCCGCGTACCACAGCGACAGCAGATACAGCCCGATGCCGCCGATGCCGAGCAGCCAGGGTGCTGCCGCGCCGGCCACCGCCTGGATGCCCAGGATGCCGTAATACAATGCGCAGATCACCGCGATGCTGCCGCTCCAGCCCAGTCCCTGGCGCAGCCAGTATTCGCGTCGGCCGCGCTGCACGGCGCGCTCCAGCGGCTTGGCGTTGATCATCTGTGCTTCCAGGTCGACGATATAGAACAGCGCGATGTAGGAAATCACCGCCGGCAGGAAAGCATGCTTGACGATGTCGGCATAAGGCAGGCCCACATATTCGGTCATCAGAAAGGCGGCCGCGCCCATCACCGGCGGCATGATCTGGCCGTTCACCGACGAGGCGGTTTCGATGGCGCCGGCCTTCACGCCGGTCAGGCCGGTGCGCTTCATCATCGGAATGGTGAAGATGCCGCCCGAGACCACATTGGAAACCGATGAGCCCGACACCACGCCGTTGAGGGCCGACGACACCACGGCCACCTTGGCCGGGCCGCCGCGCAGGTGGCCGAGCAGGGCCACCGAGATCTGCATCATCCAGTTGCCGCCGCCGGCCTTCTCAAGCAGCGAGCCGAACAGCACGAACAGGAAAACGAAGCCCGACGAGACGCCCAGCGCCACGCCGAAGACGCCTTCGGTGGTGAGCCACTGGTGCTGCAGGAACTTGGTCAGCGAGGCGCCTTTGTGCTGGATCACTTCGGGCATCCAGGGGCCGGCGAAGGTGAAGGCGATGAACACGGCGGCCACGATGACCATCGGCGGGCCGAGCGAGCGGCGGGTGGTTTCCAGCAGCAGCAGCAGGCCGACCCCGGCGACGGCGAGGTCGTACCAGGTTGGCTGGCCGGGACGGGTGGCCAGTGCGGCATAGAACAGGAAGAGATAGGAGGCCGCGATGGCGCCGGCGACGGCAAAGACCCAGTCCAGCATCGGGATATAGGCGCGCGGCGAGCGTTTGAACGCCGGGTAGCAGGTGAAGGCGAGGAAAACCGAGAAACCGAGATGGATGGCGCGCGCCTCGGTGTCGTTCAGGATGAAGACGCCGAAGATGAAAGGCAGTGGCGAGGCATACCAGACCTGAAAGGCCGACCAGGCAACGGCGACGGCGAGGATCAGCTTGCCAACCGCGCCTTTCGGATCGCGGCCGCCAAGATCCGCATCGGCGACGAGTTGCTGCAAATCCTGCTCGGTGACGGGGCGGGGTGTTGCGGCGTTGCTCATGGTTGGTCCTCGAGAATCGGTCGTTTGGTCTGCTTAAAAAAAAGCCGGCCCGTTGTGACGCGGGCCGGCTGAACGGTGTGGTGCCGGATTACATCCAGCCCTTTTCCTTGTAGTACTTCAGGGCGCCGTCATGCAGCGGGGCCGACAGGCCGTCCTTGATCATGTTCTTCGGATCGAGGCTGGCGAAAGCCGGATGCAGCTTCTTGAATTCGTCGAAATTCTCGAAGGTGGCCTTCACGAGCTGATAGACGGTTTCGTTGTCGACCTTGGCCGACGAGACCAGCGTGGCCAGCACGCCGTAGGTCTGGGTCGGCTGCGGGTTGTTGCTGTACAGGCCGCCCGGGATGGTCGCCTTGGCGTAGAAGGAATTCGCCGCCACCAGCTTGTCGACAGCCGGACCGGTGATGGAGACCAGCTTGGCGCCGCAGGTGGTGGTCGGATCCTGGATGTTGGCCGAGGGATGGCCGACGCCGTAGAAGAAGCCGTCGATCTTGTTGTCGCACAGCGCCGGGCCATGCTCGTCGGCCTTCAGCTCGGACGCCAGCGAGAAGTCGGACAGCTTCCAGCCCAGCGCGCCGAGCAGTTCTTCCAGCGAGGCGCGGGTGCCCGAGCCGGGATTGCCGACGTTGAAGCGCTTGCCCTTCATATCCTCGAACTTGGTCGCGTTGGTTTCCTTGCGGGCCAGCACGGTGAACGGCTCGGGATGGATCGAGAAGACCGAGCGCAGGTCGGTATAGGCGCCTGCATCCTTGAACGCGCCGACGCCCTTGTAGGCGTTGTAATGCACGTCGGACTGGGTGGTGCCGAAATCGAGTTCGCCGCCGCGGATGGTGTTGACGTTGTAGGCCGAGCCGCCGGTCGATTCCACCGAGCAGCGGATGCCGTGCGTCTTGCGGTCCTTGTTCAGCAGGCGGCAGATCGCGCCGCCGGCCGCGTAATACACGCCGGTCACGCCGCCGGTGCCGATGGTGACGAATTTCTGTTGCGCAATGCCGGTGCCGGGCAGGGCGGCCAGCAGGGCCGCGCCGAGCATGCCGCCCAGCAGGTGCTTGGTTGCAAACTGCATGTTACTTCTCCTCCGTTGGACTGCGGCCTTAGGGACGCAGCCGGATTGACTGATGGTTGCCGGCCGCGTTGGCGGCGTCGGCACAGGCCGGGAACTGCGGGATGGCAGGCCGCACCCCGTTGCGGCATACCGGCCCATACGCCCCTGTGATAGCGGAAAGACCCTGCCTCCCGCCATGCGTATCGGTACCCTGTCCATAACCCGATGGTATGGACACCGGTCCGGCCGGTTTCGTCAAGTCCGTTGCGGCTTGTTTGCGGTCACAAGTGCGCCAGAAATTGATTTTTCCACCTGGGTCAGCACGGCGCCGAATTTGCGTGCCAGCACGGATGCCGGCTGATGTTTGGCCCGCATCATGTGCACTGCAAAATCGATACGGGGCAGCAGCGGGCGGGCGATGACCTGGCGCGGATCATGGGCCGCGGCGGTGTACTGGTCGACAATGGCGACACCGGCGCCACGCGCCACCAGCGACAGCGCGATCTGGTTGGTCTTGACCTCGACGATGGGTTGCAGGTCCACGCCCGACAGCTTGACGGCGGCGCCGAAAGCGGCACCCAGCGGGTCGTCGCTGCGCAGGCCGATGAAGGGGTGCTTGCGGAACCAGTCGAGTTTCACAGTCGCGGGAACCTGGTTCTCCATGCCCTTCGGAAAAATGCCGTAGAATTGCGCTTCGGCCAGCAACTGGATGTCGAGGCCGGGATGCGCCTGGATATCGAAGCCGATGCCCAGGTCCACCTCGTGGTTCAGCACCACGCGCACCAGGTCGGCATATTGCCGGGTCTCGACCTCGAAGCTGACATCGGGATGTTTCTGGCGAAACCGGCTGATCGCCAGAGGAACCAGATCGAGGCACAGGGCCGGTGCCGCCGCGATGCGCAGATGGCCGCTGGTGGCGGCGCCAAGGTTGCGCGAAAGTTTGCGCAGGTTCTCCAGGCCGCTGATGATCCGCTCGCTTTCGGCATGCAGCACCTGCCCCTCGCGGGTCGGCAGCAGTCGGCCTTTGACGCGGTCGAACAGCTTGTAGCCAAGCTGGTCTTCGGCGCGCAGCAACAGGCGGGTGGCGGCCGGCTGCGAGATATTGAGCAGCTTGGCGGCAGCGGTGATCGTGCCGGTCAGCATGATGGCGTGGAAGACTTCGAGATGGCGCAACTGCATGGTCGGTTCCGATTCTGGCGTCTGCACTGTAGCGGTGCCGCGGCTTTCCCCCAAGGGCCGGCATAACCGGATGTTATGGCTGCCGGCTGCATCGGCAGTGGTGGCCGTCGCCGGGGCTCCCTAGCTTTAGGATGGGTGGCTGCATCGCGGCAGCGCCATGGAGTATGGCATGGATATCGTGGTGATCGGATCAGGGGTGGTGGGCATGACGACGGCCTGGCGGCTGGCGCGCGACGGCCATCGCGTCACCGTGGTCGACCGCGCCGGGGCCACCGCCCAGGGGGCCAGCCATGCCAATGGCGCCCAGCTCAGTTATTCCTATGTCGCGCCGCTGGCCTCGCCCGGCGTGTGGTTCGACCTGCCGAAATACCTGTTCGGTCGCCGGTCGCCGGTGCGGTTCCGGCCCGGCTTCGATCCGTTCCAGTATCGCTGGCTGCTGAAATTCCTTGCCGCCTGCACGCGGGCGGAATCGCTCGCCACCACCGAAAAGCTGCTGCGCCTGGCCTATCTCAGCCGCGATGTGCTGCATGCCGCAACCGATATCCGCGCCATCGATTTCCTGTGGAGCCGCACCGGCAAGCTGGTGCTGCAGGGCGATGCTGCCGGTCTGGCCGGTGCGCGGATGCAGGCGGAATACCAGAGCCGCCTGGGCAGCGAACAGCAGGTGCTGGACCGCGACGGCTGCCTGGCCGTCGAGCCGGCGTTGCAAGCCATCGCGCATCGCATCCATGGCGGCGTGTTCACGCCGGGCGACGAGGCGGCCGATCCATACCGGCTCTGCCTGGGCATCCAGAGCCTGCTCTCGGGTGCCAATTCCGGCGTGCACTTTGTCTATGGCTCAAAGGTGCGCGGATTGCTGCGCGCCGGCAATCGTCTGCTGGGTGTGCAGACCGATGCCGGCGTGGTCGAAGCCGATGCCTATGTGCTGGCCGCCGGCGTGGCCAGCCGGCGGCTGGGCCTGAGCGCCGGGCTCGACCTGCCGATCTATCCGATCAAGGGCTACAGCCTGTCGCTGCCCATCGCCGATGATGCGGCGGCGCCGCAGGTCTCGATCACCGACACCGCCTGCAAGACGGTCTATGCCCGTCTCGGCACGCGCCTGCGGGTGGCCGGCATGGCCGATATCGTCGGCGCGAATGATGAAATCGATCCGGCGCGGCTGGGGCAGCTTGTGTCCCAGGCGCAAGAGGCCTTCCCGCGGGCCGCCACCTGGCAGCAGATCGAACCCTGGACGGGCCTGCGGCCGGCCACGCCGAAAGGTCTGCCGATTCTGGGCAATAGCGGCATCGATAACCTTCTGCTCAATGTCGGTCACGGCGCGCTGGGCTTCACGCTTGCCTTCGGTTCGGCCGAAACCATCGCGGCGAAACTCGCCGGTCGCCCCGTGCCGGTGCCTGAGCAGGATTTCAGCCTGGCTGCGGCCTGAGGGTCAGCGCAGCTCTGCCAGCATGGCGCGCGCGGTTCGCGCATCGGCGATGGCGCGTCCCATCAGCCCGGCATGCTGCACGGTCTGGCGCACCAGTGCCGCGTTGTCGGCCGCCACGCTGCCATCGCTGAGCAGGGTGTTGTTCTCGAAGCCGATGCGGGCATGGCCGTTCAGGCCCAGCGCCGCCAGCGCGCAGGCCGACTCCTTCGGGCCGAAGGCGCAGACGGCGAAGGCGCCATCGGCATTGCTCCAGTCATGCAGGAATGGCAGCAGGTCGGTCGGTTCCGAACGCTGGCCGGCGCTATAGCGGCCCAGCACGAACAGCACGAAATGCTTTTCGCCCGGCACGACGCCGCGGGCCTTCAGATCGTGAAAGCGATGCAGGTCGGCATCGGAATACAGGATGTATTGCATCATCACGCCGGCCTTGTGCAATTCGGCCAGGAAGGCGGCGGCTTCGGGTTCGGCTGCATCGTCCGGCACGATCTCGCGGATCGCCAGGCTGCAGGCTTCCGGCATCAGGGCGCGCATCGCCGCCATCTGTTCGTGGCGGCTGTATATGCCGGCCGCCTCCGAGGTGGCCTGGATGATGATGTCATCGCCGGCTTCGCGCCGCACGGCGATGGTGGCGGCGCGGTAGAGATCGACATCCAGCGAATGCCGCCCGCTGCCGGGTTCGCGCACATGCAGGTGGATCATCGCCGCGCCGGCATCCAGGCATGACGCGGCGCAGGCGCCCAGCTCGTCGGCGCTGAGCGGCACGGCAGGATGGTCGCTCTTCAGTTTGCGGGCCCCGTTCGGTGCCACGGCGATCAGGGCGGGCGCCAGAACGGCCGGGATGATCGGCGCGGCGCTCATCAGGCGATGGCCTTCAATGCGGTATCCACCGCGTCGCCCAATCGCTCGACGATGGTGTCGATGTCACCCGGCTTGCAGATGAAGGGCGGCGCCAGCAGCACATGGTCGCCATGTTTGCCGTCGATGGTGCCGCCCATGGGATAGCACATCAGGCCGATATTCATGGCCTCCTTCTTGATCCGCGCGTTCAGTTTCAGCGCCGGATCGAAGGTGGCCTTGCTGGCGCGATCCTGCACCAGTTCGATGGCCTGGAACAGGCCGCGGCCGCGGATGTCGCCCACATGGCGGTGGTTGCCGAAGCGGTCCTGCAGGCGATCCATCAGGTGCGCGCCCATCGCCTTCACATTATCCAGCAGGTGGTCGCGCTCGATCACCTCCTGCACCGCCAGGGCGGCCGCGCAGGCCATCGGATGGCCCAGATAGGTGTGGCCGTGCTGGAAAAAGCCCGAGCCGTTGGTGAAGGTATCGAAGATATGCTGGCCCAGCAGCACGGCGCCGATCGGCTGGTAGCCGCCGCCCAGGCCCTTGGCGATGGTCATGATGTCGGGCGAGATGCCCTCCTGCTCGCAGGCATGCAGCGTGCCGGTGCGCCCCATGCCGCACATCACCTCGTCCAGGATCAGCAGCACGCCGTATTTGTCGCAGATTTCGCGGATGCGCTTGAAGTATCCCGGCGCCGCCGTGACGGCGCCCAGCGTGGCGCCCACCACCGGCTCGGCCACGAAGGCGATCACGCTGTCCGTGCCCAGCTCCAGGATCTTGGCTTCCAGCTCGTCGGCGGCGCGTTTTCCGTAGGCTTCCGGCGTCTCGTCCGGCCGGCGGTCGCGGTATTCGAAACAGGGCGCGATGTGATGCGCCTCGATCAGCATCGGCGCGAATTGCTGGCGCCGCCAGGCATTGCCGCCCACGCTCAGCGCGCCGACGGTGTTGCCGTGATAGCTCTGGCGTCGGGCGATGAAATGCCGACGCTGCGGCTCGCCGCGCTCCACGTGATACTGCCGCGCCATTTTCAGCGCGGCTTCGATCGCCTCCGAACCGCCGGAGACGTAATAGACATGGCTGATGCCCTTCGGCGCACCGCCCACCAGCTTGTCGGCCAGCTTCTCGGCCGGTTCGGTGGTGAAGAAGCTGGTATGGGCGAAGGCCAGCTTGTCGGCCTGTTCGTGGATCGCCCGGGTGACGTCGGGATGGCCGTGGCCCAGGCAGCTCACCGCCGCACCGCCGGAAGCATCGATGTAGCGTTTGCCGGTGGAATCGATGATCTCGATGCCTTCGCCGCCGACGGCGACGGGATAGGCGTGGTTGATCATGCGGTGCAGGATGCGGCTCGTCATGGGTTGGCTTTCTTGCGCTTGGGAGACCAGTAGGTGGAAAAGGCGCCGAGTTGCACCTCGGCATTGCGGATGGCGGCCAGTGCCTCCTCGCCGGCGCGGGCGGCGATCAGCGCCACCAGCGTCTCGGCCATGGCAAAGGCCGGCGTGACGGCATGGAAGAACGAAGGCGTATCGGTCGGCACCAGCAGGCTGTGCTGGGCCAGGCCGGCCACCGGCGAGACGCGGCTGTCGGTGATCCCGACGATGGTCAGGCCGCGCTGGCGTGCATAGGCCACGCGTTCCACCGTGGCGCTGGCATAGGGCGCCACGCTGATGGCCAGCATGGCGTCGCCGCGGCCGGCATGGCGCAGGGCGTCGATTCCGGTATCGCCGGCGCCATCCAGCAGCACGCCATTGGCGCGGAACAGGCCATGGATGTAATGGGCATGAAAGGCCACGGCGTGGCAGGAACGCAGGCCCAGAAAATGCAGCCGCTTCGCGCCTTCCAGCGCTTTGGCAGCCGCCACCAGGGCAGCAATGCCGGCTTCGTCATGGCTGCTGGCGATATGTTCGGCCATCGCCCAGCCGATCTGGCCGGCCAGGGCGGCATCGCCGCTCTGCTGCTGACGCTGCTGCAGCCGGTCGGCGCGGTTGCTGAATTCGGCGCTGAACGCCTTGCCCGGGCTGCGGCGCAGCAGGCTGGCCTGCACGTCGCGGAATGCGGCAAAGTCGGCAAAGCCCAACTGGCGCGCCAGCCGCGTCATGGTCACCGGGGGCACGCCGGCGCGGCGGGCCTGTTCGCGCATGGAGAGCAGGGCGACATCGTCGGGATGGTCCAGCACAAACCGCGCCGCGGCCTTCAGCTGCGGCGGCAGCATCTCGAAGGCGGCCGCGATGCGGGCCGGCAGCGAGTCGGGCGCGGTATGGCGCGGGCTGGGCATGGCCCAATTCAAGCCGATTTCCGGCGTATAAGCAACAAATGATTCATACACAAAATTAATGAAACGTTTGTTTCATATCCGGGGGCTGCGCGGCTTATAAGTTTTGCTTATGCTGAACCGGTCTTTGCGACAGGAATGACTATGGCCGATCTGCGCAACCTCGAGACCTTCGTCTGGGTCGCCCATCTGGGCGGCTTTCGCGCGGCGGCCGAAAAACTCAATACCACCCAGCCGGCGGTGTCGCAGCGCATCGCGCTGCTGGAAACCGAGTTGGGAGTGAAGCTGTTCGACCGCGAGCCGCGCGGCGTGGCGCTGACGCCCAAGGGCAACGAGCTGCTGCCCTATGCCGAGCGCATGCTGCAACTGCGCGCCGACCTGCTGCAGGCGGCGCGCGAAAAGCGGGCCATGCGGGGCGTGGTGCGCCTGGGCGTGGCCGAAACCATCGTGCATACCTGGCTGTCCAAGCTGATCGAACGCATGCATGCGGTCTATCCGGCTTTGACACTGGAAATCGAGGTCGATACCTCGCCGATCCTGCGCGAACGTCTGGTGGCGCATCAGCTCGACATCGCCTTCCTGCTGGGCCCGGTCAGCGAGCCGCGCATCAAGAATGTGGCCCTGTCCAGCTATCCCCTGGCCTGGGTCGCCAGTCCCGATCTCGATCTCGGGCCCGAACCGGTGCCGCTGAGCCGGCTCGGTCGCTGGCCGATCATCACCTATCCGCGCAACACCCGGCCCTTCATCACCATTCGCGAGATGATGACGCGGTCCGACCTGCCCAACCTGCGCATGTATGGCAATGCCTCGCTCAGCACCATCGTGCGCATGACGCTGGATCGCATTGGCATCAGCGCGATTCCGCCGGTGGTGATCCGCCGCGAACTGGCCGAGAAGCGCCTGCGGCTGGTCCGCGCCGAGCAAAGCCTGCCGGATCTGAACTTTTCCGCCAGCTATCCGCTCAAACCCGACAGTTACATGGCCGAGGCGGTGGTGGACATCGCACGCGAACTCGCGCAGGCGGAAGCCAAGCGCCGGAATAAGCAGCGGCGCGCCTGATTTTTAATCTATAAGATTTTCTTATCGCACTCAATCCGAAACCGCGATTGGACAGGATGGCCCCGCCCGTGATGGCATGACCGGATTGTAACGGTACGGTCATGGGGGAAGGCATGAATGCGATGACGGCCAAGGTATACGGCAGCGGCCATGCCGCGCGGCAGGCCGTGCGGCGCGGCGAGCATCGCGGCCCGACGGCTGGCATCGCGCCGGGCTATGTGCAGGGCAACCTCGCGATCCTGCCCAAGGCGCTGGCCGACGATTTCTTCCGCTTCTGCCAGTTCAACCCCAAGCCCTGTCCGTTGCTGGCGGCCTCCGAGCCCGGCGATCCGCGTCTGCCCACGCTGGGCGAGGATGTCGATATCCGCACCGATATTCCGCTCTATCATGTCTGGCGCGACGGCAAGATGGTCGAGGCCGTCTCCGATCTGAAAGCCCTGTGGCGCGACGATCTGGTCGCCTTCCTGATCGGCTGCTCTTTCTCTTTTGAGGAAGCATTGATCGAGGACGGCATCCCTCTGCGTCACATCGCCTGCAATTCCAATGTGCCGATGTATCGCACCAGCATCCAGACGCAGCCGGCCGGCCCGTTCCGTGGCCCGCTGGTGGTCTCGATGCGGCCGCTGAAGCCCGCCGATGCGATCCGCGCCGTGCAGATCACCTCGCGTTTTCCGGCCGTGCATGGCGCCCCGGTCCATATCGGCAAACCCGAAATGATCGGCATCAGGGACATCATGCAGCCCGATTACGGCGATCCGGTCGAAGTGAAGGATGACGAACTGCCGGTCTTCTGGGCTTGCGGCGTCACGCCCCAGTCGGTGATCGCGACCGTGAAGCCGGATTTCTGCATCACCCATGCGCCGGGCTACATGCTGGTCACCGATTTGAAGAACAGCCGTCTGGCCGTCCTGTAAGTTTCACCAACCTGGAGGGGAATAGAATGAAAAGCATGATCAAGACGCTGGCCGTTGCCGGCGCATTGCTGGCTGGCCTGGCCGGCCACTCGATGGCCCAGGACATGCCGAAGACGCCGCTGAAGGTGGTCGGCGCCTGGGGCAACCTGACGCAGTACAAGAATTTCGAGCAGCCCTTCTGGACCAAGGAAGTCACCGAGAAATCGAACGGCGCCATCACCGCCGAGATCACCCCGTTCAATGAAATGGGCCTCAAGGGCGCGGAAATCTTCCGCCTGATGCGCCTGGGCGTGATCGATTTCGGTTCCACCGTGCTTGGTTATGTCGCCGCCGACGACGCCCGCAACGAGGCTGTGGATCTCGCCGGCCTGTCGCCGGATGTCGCCACCGCGCGCAAGGTCTCGGATGCCTACAAGCCGGTCTACGACAAGTTCTACCGCGAGCGGTTTGGCGTGCAGGTGCTCGGCATCTGGCCGTATTCGGCCCAGGTGCTGTTCTGCAACGGCGACATCAAGGGCCTGGCCGACCTGAAGGGCAAGAAGGTCCGCACCGGCAACCGCACGCTGGCCGAATTCGTCGAAGCCTTCGGCGGCACCGGCGTGACGCTGGCTTTCAACGAAGTGGTGCCTGCCCTGCAGAACAAGGTGGTGGACTGCGCCATCACTGGCACGCTGTCGGGCAACTCCGCCAAGTGGTACGAGGTGGCGACCCATATCTATGCCCTGCCGCTGGGCTGGAGCCACGTCATGCACGGCGTGAACGTGAAGACCTGGGAAAAGCTGAACCCGCAGGTGCGCGCCTTCCTGCAGAAGGAGATCGCCGGCCTGGAAGACCGCATCTGGAAGGCGGCCGCCGAGGAAACCCAGCAGGGCTATGACTGCAACGCCGGCAAGGACAATTGCACCATGGGCGCCAAGGCCAAGATGACCATTGTGCCGGTCTCGGATGCCGACAAGGCCCTGCTGAAGAAGGCGCTGTCCGACACCGTGCTGCCGAAATGGGCCGCGCGCTGCCAGGGCGACTGCGTCGCCACCTTCAACGACAGCATTGGCAAGGTGGTCGGCCTGACCGCCACCGCCAAGTAAGCTGCCTCCCCGCCGGAGCCCGGAATTTCCTCCGGGCTCCGGCTTTTCATGTCAGAGTGTTGCCCATGACCCTGCTCGACCGCTGGCTCGGCTTCGCCGACCGTCTTTCCCGTTATGCCATCTGGTTCGGTGGCGCGCTTGTTCTGGCGTCGGCCGTGCTGGTTTCCGTCGATGTGCTGCTGCGCAAGCTGTTGCTGGTGTCGCTGGGCGGCGCTGACGAATTGTCGGGTTATGCCTTTGCCATCGGCACCACCTGGGCGCTTGCTTTCACTTTGCTGCGCCGGGCCAATGTACGTGTCGACGCGCTCTACATCCATCTGCCGCAGGTGGTCTGCGCCTTGCTCGACATCGTGGCGCTGGTCGCGCTGGGTGGTTTTCTTGCGCTGCTGACCTGGCAGGCATGGGATGTGCTGGGTACCTCGCTGTCCTTCGATGCCCGCGCCACCACGCCGCTGGCCACGCCGCTCTGGATGCCGCAATCGCTGTGGCTGATCGGTCTGGTCTTTTTCCTGTTCACCTGGGCTCCGCTGCTGCTGCGCAGCCTGTTCGCGCTGCTGGGCGGTGATCTCGCCAAGGTGCGCAGCCTCGCCGGCGCCCGCACCATCGAAGAAGATGCCGCCGACGAGGCCGCCCATACCGCCGAGCTGAAGCCGGCCGCCGACCTGCTCAAGGACTGATCCCATGCTTGCCACTTCGCTCGTCCTGTTGATCGTCCTGCTGGCGGCCGCCATTCCGGTCGCCGGCGCACTCGGCACGCTCGGCCTGCTGCTCGACAAGATTTATTCCAAGATGCCGCTCAGCCTGGCGCTGGGCGAAATCTCGTGGTCGTCGTCAAAAGACTTCCTGCTGGTCTCGATCCCGATGTTCATCCTGCTGGGCGAGATCCTGCTGCGGGCCGGCGTGGCCGAACGCATGTATGGGGCCATGGTGAAGTGGCTGTCCTGGGTGCCCGGCGGCCTGATGCATTCCAATATCGGCGCCTGCGCCATCTTTGCCGCCACCTCCGGGTCCTCGGTGGCAACCGCCGCCACGGTGGGCACCGTGGCCCTGCCGCTGGTGAAGAAGCATGGCTACAACGAGCCGCTCTTCCTCGGCACGCTGGCGGCGGGCGGTACGCTCGGCATCCTGATCCCGCCGTCGATCAACATGATCATCTACGCGGTGCTGACCGACACCTCGATCCCCAAGCTCTATCTCGCCGGCATCATTCCCGGCCTGGGGCTGGCCTTGATGTTCATGGTCATGGTGGCGGTGTTCTGCGTGATCAAACCGGAATGGGGCGGCCGGGCGTTGTCGGCCACCTGGGGCGAGCGTATCCGCAGCCTGGTCGACCTGGCGCCGCCGCTCGGGATTTTCCTTGTCGTGGTCGGCTCGATCTATGCCGGCCTGGCCACGCCCACCGAAGCCGCTTCGCTTGGCGTGGTGGCCGCGCTTGGCCTGGCGGCGGCCTACAGGCGGCTGTCGCTCGCCATGATGAAAGAAGTGCTGGAAAACACCATGCGCACCACCGCCATGGTGATGCTGATCATCATTGCTGCCTACTTCCTCAATTTCGTCATTTCGGCCATCGGCCTCACCACCATGCTGACCGATTACATCGCCGGCCTGGGCCTGTCGAAATTCGAGATGCTGATCGCCATCGTGGTGTTCTACCTGATCCTGGGCTGCTTCATGGAAACGCTGTCCATGATGATCACCACCATCCCCATCGTGGCGCCGGTGATGTTCGGCCTGGGCTTCGATCCGATCTGGTTCGGCATCGTCATCATCATCCTGATCGAGATGGCACTGATCACGCCGCCGGTCGGCCTCAACCTCTTTGTGGTGCAGTCGCTGCGCACCAGCGGCACGCTGAACGACGTGATCAAGGGGTCGTTGCCCTTCGTGTTGATGATGATCGCCCTGATCGCGTTGCTGGCGGTGTTTCCCGGTATCGCGCTGTGGCTGCCCAACGCCTTCGGTTAAGTGCAGGAATTCCGCAAATGTTGACATTCGACCGTCTCTGGCAGGATCGCCGCGACCACGTCGCTGTGCAGATCGACACCCTGATCGTGGCCGGCTGGGCCGGCCGCGACATGCATGCCATCGAGCATCACATCGAGGAACTGGCCGCCATCGGCGTGCCGCGGCCGAGCAGCGTGCCGCTGTTTTACCGCATCGGCACCGGCCAGCTCAGCCAGACGACGCATCTGCAGGTGCTCGGTCCCGATACCTCGGGCGAGGTCGAGCCGGTGGTGGTTGCGCTGGCCGATGGCCTCTGGGTCACGGTCGGCTCCGACCATACCGACCGCAAGGCCGAAGCCGCCGGTGTGGCGCTCTCCAAGCAGCTCTGTTCCAAAGTGGTGGCGAAGGCATTGTGGCGCTATGACGAGGTCGAGAAGCACTGGGACGACCTGATCCTGCGCGCCTGGGCCACCATCGACGGCCAGCGCGTGCTGTACCAGGAAGGCCCGCTCTCCGGCCTGCGCAGCCCGGCCGACCTGATGCAGCGCTACAGCAACAGCGCCAGCCTGCCGCCCGGTTCGCTGATGTTCGGCGGCACGCTGGGCGCCATCGGCGGTATCCGGCCGGCGACGCGCTTCGAGATGGAACTGGAAGACCCGATACTCAAGCGCAAAATCGGTCATGCCTATGATATCGAGGCGCTTCCGGTTGTCGCCTGACCGCCAAGGTCGTATGACAGCGGCATGAGCAATTATCCGCAGATCCGCTCCTTTGGCGATACCGGCTTCAGCGTCGAATTCGGCGAGGGTATCGACCGTGCGGTGAATGCGCAGGTGATGGCCCTGCATGCGGCTCTCGGCGAGGCGAAACTGCCCGGCGTGGTCGAGACCATCCCGTCCTTCCGTGCCCTGCTGGTGCAATACGATCCGCTCAGCGCATCGCGGGCCGAGCTGGAAGCGCAGGTGCGGGCCATGCTGGCCGGCCTGAAGGCCGAACAGCGCACCGGCCGGCTCTGGCGTCTGCCGGTCTGCTATGCGCCCGGTCTCGCGCCCGATCTGCTCGACGTGGCCGAACGCTGCAAGACCACGCCCGATGCCGTGATCGCCACGCATACTGCCGGCCGCTATTTCGTCTACATGCTCGGTTTCATGCCGGGGCTCGCCTATATGGGCGGCCTGGACGCGTCGCTGCATCTGCCGCGCCGCAAGGAGCCGCGGCTGAAGGTGCCGCAGGGCTCGGTCGCCATCGCGGAATCGATGACCACGATTTATCCCTGGGAAAGCCCGGGCGGCTGGCACCTGATCGGCCGCACGCCGCTGAAACTCTTTGATGCCGTCCGGCCCGAGCCGATCCTGCTCGCCGCCGGCGACGAGGTCACCTATGTGGCGATCTCGGCCGATGAGTATGCCGCGATGCTCGATCGGGTGGAGCAGGGCACATTTGATTACGCAGCCCTGCAGGTGAAACCGTGACTGCCGCCGGCTTTCTCGATATCGCCACGCCCGGCCTGATGACCAGCGTGCAGGACCTTGGCCGCTTCGGCGCGCAGGCGCTGGGCATGCCGGTGGCCGGCGCTACCGATCCGATTGCGCTACGGCTGGTCAATCTGGTGGTCGGCAATCCGGAAAACACGGCGGCGCTGGAGATCGGTTATCTCGGTCCGGGTTTCACCGTGGCAGCCGATAATGTGCGCGTCGCCTTCGGCGGGGCGGCGAAACTCATGCTGCAGCCGGCCGACGGGTCGGATGCCCGCGCGCTGAAGCCCTGGCGCTCGGTTGTGCTGAAACGCGGCGACCGTTTGACCATCGGCGCCATCGAGGATGCCAGCGTGGCCTATCTGGCGGTGCAGGGCGGTTTCGCCCTTCCGCCGTTCATGGGCAGTTATTCCACCTACATGCGCTCCGGCCTCGGCGGCTTCGAGGGCCGCGCCCTGAAGGCGGGTGACCGCCTGCCGCTGGCGCTTGGCGCCGCGCCCGAAGGCGAAGAGCGGGAACTGGCCGACAGTATCGACTACGGCAGCGGCCCCATCCGCGTGGTGCTCGGCCCGCAGGAAGACCGCTTCACGGCAAAAGGGATCGAGACCTTCCTCTCGGCCGCCTATACCGTGACCAAGGAAGCCGACCGCATGGGCCTGCGCCTGGATGGCGAAACCGTCGAGCATACCCGCGGCGCCGATATCGCCTCCGAGGGTCTGGTCACCGGCTCGATCCAGATTCCCGGCAACGGCAAGCCGATCATCCTGATGGCCGACCGCCAGACCACCGGCGGCTATACCAAGATCGCCACGGTGATCTCGGCCGATCTGCCGCGCGTCGGCCGCATGAAGCCGGGCGATGCCCTGACCTTCCAGGCGATCAGCGTGGCCGAGGCCGAGGCGATCCGCCGCGCGCAGGAACAGGGCATCCGCCGCCTGATCGAGGGTATCCGCACGGCGCTGCCGGATGTCTGGCTCGATCACAATGCCCTATATACTGTGAACCTGATCAGCGGCGCGGTGGATGCGCCCAGCGGACACTGGCGCTGAATCGCGGAGACGGACCATGACCCTGAAAGTGAACCTGAACAGCGATCTGGGCGAAAGCTTCGGCGCCTGGAGCATGGGCGACGACGCGGCGATGCTCTCCGTCGTCAGCTCGGCCAATGTCGCCTGCGGCTTCCATGCCGGCGACTGGAGCGTGATGCAGGACACCGTGGCCGAGGCCGTGAAGAACGGCGTTTCCATCGGCGCGCATCCCTCCTATCCCGATCTGCAGGGTTTCGGCCGCCGGCCGATGACCATGAACAACAAAGAGGTCGAAGCCCTGATCGCCTACCAGGTCGGCGCGCTGATGGGCGTGGCCGCCACCAAGGGCGGCAAGGTCACCCATGTGAAGCCCCATGGCGCCATCAACAACAAGGCCGCCACCGATATGGATCTCGCCATGGCGCTGGCGCGCGGTATCGCCGGCGTCTCAAAAGACCTGATCTTTCTGGCCCCGGCCGGTTCGGCCATGGTGGAGGCGGCCCGCAGGATGAACCTGCCGGTGGCGCAGGAGGTTTTCGCCGACCGCAATTACGACGATGACGGCAATCTGGTGCCGCGCGGCCAGCCGAAGGCCATGGTGCATGACAACGACGAGGCGCTGGTCAATGTGCTGCGCATGGTGCAGGAAAAGGCGATCGTCTCACTGTCAGGCAAGCGCATCCCCTGCAACGTCGATTCGATCTGCGTGCATGGCGACAGCGCCGGGGCGGTGTCGATGGCGCGTCATATCCGTGCCGGGCTGGAAAAAGCCGGCGTGAAGATCGTCACCCTGCCCGCGATGCTGGCCTAGCCGCCGCGACCTGGTTTTTCAGGGCATGACGCCTGGGCGGCGCGCCATAGCGCGCGGTATAGGCGTTGATGAAATTGCTGACGTGGTTATAGCCGACACGCCAGGCGATCTGCTTCAGCGGTGCCGCGCCGGCTTCCAGCGCGATGCGGGCATGTTCCAGCCGATGGTTGCGCAGCACCTCAAACACCGTGCCGCCGAATTCGCTGCGGAAACAGGCATTCAGGCGCTTTTCGCTCAGGCCCACCGCGTCGGCCAGGTCGCCCAGCCCGGGCGGCTGGCGCATGTCGAGCAGCAGCAGCCGGCGCGCGGTCGCGATGGCATCGCGTTCCCGCTTTGTCAGGATGTGGGCCGGCCGGATCTGGCTCGCCATCTGGCTCGCCAGCAATTGCAGCACCACACCCTCGATGAACAGCATCCGCAGCGGTCCGTTCAGGCCGGGTGCGAACAGGCTTTCGGCATGGTGGCGCAGGCGGCGTGTCGCCTGCATGCAGATGACGCGGCTGGCCTCTATATCGGGCTCCAGCAGCGGGACGAGCGCGGCCGGAATGGCGCCGTCGAATATCCGCTCCAGCCGGTCGCGACGCAGGGCATAACCGGCCAGGCGCAGGCGCTGCGGCGCCGTCATGCGATAACGCGCACCGCCGGCGGCGGGACGGAACAACACCGCCTGGTCCGGCCCCGCCGTTATCCGCAGGCCATCGGGCATCTCGACCTCGACATGCCCCGATACGGCGATGGTGCCGCTGGCCCAGGCTGTGCTTTCGGGCGCGGTTTCGCTGTCGCGCGGCTGGACGGCGATGTCGCCATGGATCGCCGCATGGGTGAGGAGAACGCGCAGGCCGGGCGCGGCGTCGATGCGTTCGATGGTGGCGTCCCATTGCGCATCGCTGATGCGCGCGCGCTCATTCACTTTCAGGCTGCGGTCGCCGCCCGGTTCGTGCAGCAGCCATTCGATGTCTTCCATCGCGGCGGTCCTCCTCTGCCCATCGTCTCCAGATAGGAAACGAGCGGGCCCGCTTTAAGGGGCTGCCGCGGTTAAGCCTAAAGGTTTGCCCCTCCGGCATAACGCGGCGGCGCGGCATATACCGCCTTCGTTGACGCACACGGCCCAGCCGCGGAATTACTGGCCTGTCGTACCCACTGCCGAGGCATGGACACGACATGCATGGCGGCTGCGACCGCGACCGGATGGGGCATGCATCTTTATGCGCATGGCGCGGCGTGGATGAAGATCCGCGCCGCAGGTGTAACCAACCGGGCGGTGCCGGAATTTCCGGCTGCCCCGCAAGGGAGAACAGAGATGCAGCTTTTTGGCGGATCGACGATCATCGGGCAGCCGCAGGATGGAAATGCGTTCGAGCTGGGAACGGCCGGCGCCATCGTGCGGAAACAGCATCATGCATATCTCATTACGGCGGGCCATGTGGTGGGCGCTCCGGGTCGGCCGGTCTATGCACCGCCGCAGGAGGGCGTGGACTTTACCCTGCAGCAGAACCGCATCCTGATCGGTAACGTGGTAGCGAACCTGGAGCCGCCCGGCGAGCAAAATCCGAGATTCGACGCGGCCATCGTGCTCCTGAACGGGAATGTCGCGCCGATCGAAGGGCAGTTGAGCGCGGTGCAATGGCGCAGCTTCATGCCCGCCTCGCGAAGCCTGAATGCCTGGGGCGACGGCGCGGATGGCAGCGTGATGGAAATGGCCGGATGCTGGTCGGGCCATCATTCGGTCAAGCAGCTCACCCAGGCCGAAAGGGGGCAGCTCGCGCAGGGCAACAACGTGGTTACCGTGCTCAACAATACTTCGATGATGCGGATCAATCTGCAGCAGGGCGGCAATATCGACGCAGTGCCGGTAAAGATCACCAGCGGCCATGCGCCGGTCCATCCCGGCGACAGCGGCGGCCCCGTTTTCATCGACAATCGTCTGGCCGGCATCCTGGTGGGCGACCTTGTCGTCGCCGGCACATGTTTCTATACGCCGATTTCCGTGATCATGCCGCATGTGCCCTGACTGACGGGTGACTGACCCGCACGGCCCCGCATCCGTCGCGTCGTGGCGGATGCGGGCTGCAATTGCTGGGTGAATTATTTTATCATTTCTATTCATGCAGAACATGCGTGGCGGGGCCGCCGCATAACTGCAGGCGGCTTCGCATGGTTTCCCGCTGGCCGAAATCACTTGACCTTGCCTGACGGCAAGGCGATGAAGGTCGGGCCGGATCGCCGAAAATGAAGGAATCCGGCGGCTTGGGGAGGGCCGGCGGAGTGGCTCATCATCGTATGCAATGGGTCGGGAGCCTGGTGATCGCTGCGATGGCGATCATGCTGTTGCCTGCGGCAGCAACGGGTCAGACGGCCGAGCGTGCGCCCAAATGGGCTCCGCATATCGATGTTGAAGGCAAGGCGGGAACGAAGCGCAATCTGGGCGAGGCGGACCTGTTCGTCCCGCTGGCGCAGGACGGCACCACCCTGCTGTTTTCCAGCCTGCGCACCCGCATGGACGACGGCGACGGCCTGGAAGGCAATTTCGGCCTCGGCCTGCGTCACATGCTGGACAGCGGCTGGAACCTCGGCACCTATGCCTATTTCGACCGCCGCAAGAGCGAGCTGGAGAATTACTTCAGCCAGGTGACGCTGGGCCTTGAGGCCCTGTCGCTGGACTGGGACCTGCGCGCCAACGCCTATCTGCCGCAGGGCAGGCGCAGCCATCAGGTCGATGCCCTGAATACCGCCGAGGTTTCCGGTACCAGCGTTGTCTTCCGTGGCGGCGAGGAACGCAGCCTGAGCGGCTTCGACGGCGAGATCGGCTGGCGGCTGCCGTTCTTCGATTCCGAGGCGGCACAGCAGCTTCGCTTCTATGCCGGCGGCTACCGCTTCACCAGCGACAACGATGCCGTGCCCGACGTGCAGGGCCCGCGTCTGCGGGCCGAAATGGTGTTCGACGAGGTGCCGGGCCTGTGGGACGGCGCGCGTCTCAGCCTGGGCGCGGAATGGCAGCATGACGATCCGCGCGGCAGCCAGGGGTTCCTTTCGGCCCGCCTGCGCATCCCGCTGCAGAGTTTCGGCAGGACTGCATCGCGGCTGACGCCGATGGAGCGCCGCATGGCCGATCCGGTCGTGCGCGACATCGACATCGTCAGCCGGGCCGGCACCTTCGGCGCTCCTGAAACGGTGACGCAGACGGCCAATGGCGGCAGCCTTACAGTGCTGAACAGCGCCAGCACCAGCGGTGCCAACCTCGCTACGGCCGTCACCAATGCCGGCAGCAATTCAACGGTCCTGCTGTCCGGCACATTCAACACGACCAACACCGTCAGCCTGGCCACCGGCCAGACCCTGACCGGCGCCGTCACGGTGCGCAACGCCTCGGGTCGCCTCGCCACGGTCAGCACCGGCGCAACGGTCAATGCCAGCAACCTGGCGTCCACGGTTGTGGTCAATAGCGGGGGCACGGTCTCCAACCTGACGGTCACCAATGCCTTCAGTGGTGGCACCGGCGGTCGTGCTGTCTTGGTTGCGGATGGTGTGAGCAACGCAACGATCAGCAACAATACGATCACCGTGACCCAGAGCGGCGCCAATGGGGGCGTTGCCTTGGTCCTTGGCAATAACGTCAGTGCCGTGGTGCGCGGCAATACGCTCACGGCAACCGGCAGCGGGGCGGCCACGACGATCACGGCGTTGGCCGCGAATGTCGGCTCCCCCACCATAACGGTGGCGAACAACAGCATCAGTGCTTCAGGCGGCACGACAAACAATATGGTGTTGGTCGGCGCCGGAACCGTCATCAATGCCGGCTCGACCGGCAATATTCGCGGCTCCGGCGACTGCAACGGCACGCCGGCCAGCGGCAGCATCGGTTTCACCAACGGCACGACCTGTCCGTAATATGAGGTGAGACGTTTCCGCGCCTTGCCAAGAGAAGGGCCCTTGTCGATGATGAGGGCCCTTTCTTTTTCGTTTGGCCTGCCATGTTTCAGATTGCTCCGCCTGTCCTGCCCGGCTGCCTGCTGGTGCGCGCCCCCACGCTGATGCTGGGTGAAGGCTGGTCCAGTCCGATCTTCAGCGAAAGCCATATGGGGCGGCTCGGCATCCATGACCGCTTCGTGGAAGACTGGATTCACTATGCCCACAAACCCGGCGCGGTGCGGGGCCCCCGATATCAGCTTGCGCCGGCCAGCCAGGCCATGCTGTTGCGCGTGTTGCGCGGCCGCATCTATTTCGCTGCCATCGATGTGCGCAAGGCTTCCGATACGTTCGGCAAGGTGCTGCAGGGCGACATCTCCTATATGGGTGCGGAGCAGCTTTACGTCATGCCGGGATTCGCCGTCGGCTGGTGCAGCATGGAGCCGGCCGTCGAAGTGCTGGTCAAGGCCAGCACCGAGAGCAATCCGGATCTGGAGCGCGGCATCAACTGGTGCGATCCGGCCCTGGGGATCAAATGGCCGGTGCGGCCGGCCGAGGCGATCGTTTCGACGGAAGACATCAGCCAGCCGATGCTGGTCGATCAGATCGACCTGCTCTGATCCGGCATGAGCGACGTCGGGAGCATTGGCGTGCCGCGTCTGCAACGGGCCGACGGCGCGCTGATCCTGCGCATTGCGCCGCCGCTTGCGCCGGGTGGCCTCAGCCGCGTAGCCGATCTCTACCAGCATGATCCCTGCCGTGCCCTGATGCCGGCACCCGATCCGGGCGAGGCTTTCACCGCCGTTCTGGTCACGACCGCGGGCGGCCTCACGGGCGGCGACCGCCTGCGCCTGGGCGTTACCGTCGAGGCTGGCGCCGATGCGCTCTGCACGCCGCAGGCCGCGGAAAAGATCTATCGCGCCGAGCAGGACAGCGCGGCGGCGCATATCGACATCGCGTTGTCCGTTTCGGCCGGCGCCGCGCTGGAATGGCTGCCGCAGGAAACGATCCTGTTCGACGGTGCCCGGCTGGATCGCCAGGTCGCCATCGACTTGCGGAATGATGCGCGGCTGCTGGCCGGCGATATCACCGTGTTCGGCCGCATCGCCCGCGGCGAGCGCTTCACATCCGGCCGCCTCTTCGACCGCTGGCAGGTCAGCCGTGATGGCCGTCCGCTCTGGCGCGATGCCACGAGACTCGACGAGGGCAGTCTGGCTTCGGTCTCGCATCATCCCGCCGGCTTCGCCGGCGCGGTGGCCCAGGGCCTGATCCTGGCCCGGCTGCCGGAACCGGATTTCGGCCCGACGCGACTGCGCGACCGATTGCGCGATCTGCTGCCGGCCGCCGAATTGCCGGATGGCAGCCTTTGGGGCGTCACCGTGATCGAGGATCTGCTGCTGGTCAGGCTGCTGGATCGTGATGCTGCCCGGCTGCGCCGTCATTTCGGTCAGCTCTGGGCCATGTTGCGGCCGGGTCTGGACGCGGGAGGGGGCCGGCCACAGGCGATGCCCCGGCATTGGCATTTCTGATCTCGGCCACGCGCGCCCAATTTTGCCTGTATTTTAATCTTTGCCTATTTATTGACGGATATTGTCTAAATATTAGGCCAAAGCGCGCCGAAGTAGTTCACAAACTCGCTGTAGAATCACCCGAGTTGTAATCCGCCGATAAAACGCTGCGTGTCATATTGCAGCGCGGAATCAGCGTATTACCCGGGGTATCGGATCATGTCCTGAGGGCATTCCTGCCTTGGCACGCTCCTTGCCATTCCAATCCTGTCCGGCTGAGCCCATGGGGGGGCAGGCCCAAAGCAGGAGAGGAAGAGAATGAGCAAGTTCATGCGGACCATGGCCGCAGCAGGCGCGATGCTTGGGGCGGTCGCCCTCGGCAGCCACGGCGCCCAGGCCCAGGACACGATCAAGGTCGGCGTCCTCCATTCGCTGTCTGGCACCATGGCCATTTCGGAGACGACCCTGAAGGACACCGTCCTGATGATGGTCGACGACATCAACAAGAAGGGCGGCCTGCTCGGCAAGAAGGTCGAGGCCGTGGTGGTCGATCCGGCTTCCAACTGGCCGCTCTTTGCCGAAAAGGCGCGCGAGCTGATTTCCAAGGAAAAGGTCTCGGTGGTGTTCGGCTGCTGGACCTCGGTGTCGCGCAAGTCGGTGCTGCCGGTGTTCGAGGAACTGAACAGCATGCTGTTCTACCCCGTCCAGTACGAGGGCGAGGAAAGCTCGAAGAACGTGTTCTACACCGGTGCCGCGCCGAACCAGCAGGCGATTCCGGCGGTTGAATACCTGATGGGCAAGGAAGGCGGCGAAGTGAAACGCTGGGTGCTGGCCGGCACCGACTACGTCTATCCGCGCACCACCAACAAGATTCTGGAAGCCTTCCTGAAGTCGAAGGGCGTGAAGCCGGAAGACATCATGATCAACTACACGCCCTTTGGTCACAGCGACTGGCAGACCATCGTGGCGGACATCAAGAAGTTCGCTTCGGCCGGCAAGAAGACCGCCGTGGTCTCCACCATCAATGGCGACGCCAACGTGCCGTTCTACAAGGAACTGGCCAACGCGGGCATCAAGGCGTCCGACATCCCGGTCGTGGCCTTCTCGGTCGGCGAGGAAGAACTGGCCGGCATCGACACCAAGAACCTGGTCGGCCATCTGGCGGCGTGGAACTACTTCCAGTCGGTGAAGAATCCGGTCAACGACGCCTTCATCAAGCAGTGGAAGACCTTCATCAAGAACGACAAGCGCGTCACCAACGATCCGATGGAAGCCACCTATATCGGCTTCAAGATGTGGACGCAGGCCGTTGCCCAGGCCGGCACGACCAACGTGGATGCCGTGCGGCAGGCCATGTATGGCCAGAAGGTCAAGGCGCCGTCGGGTTTCACGGCCGTGATGAACACCAACCATCACCTGTCCAAGCCGGTGATGATTGGCGAAATCCGCCCGGACGGCCAGTTCAACATCGTCTGGCAGACCAAGGGCCCGGTGAAGGCCGACGCCTGGTCGAAGTATATCCCGGAAAGCGCCAAGCTGACCGCCGACTGGACCTTCCCGTGGGTCTGCGGCAATTGCGAGAAGCCGAAATACGCGGCCCTCGCCAACTGAGCCTGGCGTAATGGCGACCGGCCCCTTCCTCCGTCCTGCGGCGCGGGAAGGGGCCGGCACCGCCTCCTCTGGCGATGGAACCGTCAGAGCAACCATAAAAACCGTCTTGCCCGAGAAACTCGCTCAGCGTTTGGTGCCGATGAACCGTTTCCTGCCCATTCTGATGGTCGCGCTCATGCTGGCGCTGCTGGCCGTGATGCGTCCGGCCCATGCCCAGGACTTGGCCGCCACGCTGGCTGGCCTTGCCGATAGCGACCCGAAGCCCGCCATCGCCGCGCTGACCCAGAGCGATGACGCAAAAGCCAGGGCCGCGCTGGCCGCGCTGGTCCAGGGCAATCTTTATCTGCGGCTGGCCGATAATGCCGTGGTGATCGGCGAAAAGGACGGCGAGATGATCATCGTCACCAACGCGGCCACCGGCGATATCGAAGACATGGCCAAGCCGGAGGACCTGCAGCCGATCGCGCTGCCCGATGATGCGCGCGCCCTGCTGGGCGATGCCGGGGCAACGAAGCCGAGCGGCCCGCTCGATTTCGCTGGCGCCCTGGCCGCGCTGAAAGCCGACAATTTCGCCGACAAGGCCAAGGCCATCGATGCGCTCACCGCCCTGGCCGATCCGCGCGCCATCCCGGTCTTTCAGGCCCTGGCCGACGGCCGGCTGTTCCTGCGCAAGAGCGACGGAGCCATTGTGATCGGCAATGCCAGCGGCAATGACGTGGCACTCACCGATCCCCTCACGCAGCAGCGGACCGGCATCGTTGCGCCGGCCGAGCTGGACGTGGTGTTCGTCAACAACAACCTGCGTAACGTGCTGCGCGAGGCGGTTGGCCGGCTGGGCCTTGCCAGCCCCGACCCGGCCCAGCGCCGGGCGGCGGCCAATGCGCTGCTGGATGGCGCCACGCCGGAAACCATCGCGCTGCTGCGCGCGGCCCTGGCGACGGAAACCAGCGGCAGCGTCAAATCCGCCATGGCGCTCAGCCTTGCCGCGATTGATCTGTCCAGTCCCGAAAAGGCCAGCCGGCTGCAGGCGATCCAGATTCTGAGCGGTTCCTCCGACCTGCGCGTGCGGGCCCTGCTGCAGGCGCGATTGAGCCAGGAAAGCGAACCCGATGTGAAGGCGGCGCTGAACGCGGCCTTCGATAAACTGCAGCTCAAGCTGCAGCTCTACGGCTATGCCGAGAATCTGGTGCAGGGCATCTCGCTCGGCTCCGTGCTGCTGCTGGCGGCCGTTGGGCTGGCGATCACATTCGGTGTCATGGGCATCATCAACATGGCCCATGGCGAAATGATCATGCTGGGTGCCTATTCGGCCTATGTGACGCAGGAGATCTTCCGGGCCTTCCTGCCGCCCTCGTGGATCGGCGCCTATCTGATTGCCGCCTTGCCGATCGCTTTCCTGGTGGCGGCGGCCGTCGGCATCGCATTGGAACGCGGCGTGATCCGCTTCCTCTACGGCCGCCCGCTGGAAACCATGCTGGCCACCTGGGGCATCAGCCTGATCCTGCAGCAGGCGGTGCGCGCCATCTTCGGCGCGCCCAACAAGGAAGTCGCCAATCCGGAATGGATGACCGGCGCGCTGGAACTGGCCGGCGGCTTCGCCATCACCTGGAACCGCATCTACATCATCATCTTCTGCTTCGCCGTGCTGGGCCTGATCGCGCTGATCCTGCGCCGCACCAGTTTCGGTTTGCATATGCGCGCCGTGACGCAGAACCGCGCCATGGCCGATGTGATGGGCATTCCAACCGCCCGCATCGACGCGCTCACCTTCGGCCTGGGCTCCGGCATCGCCGGCATGGCCGGCGTGGCGCTCAGCCAGATCGGCAATGTGTCGCCCAATCTCGGCACCATCTATATCGTCGACAGCTTCCTGGTCGTCGTTTTCGGCGGCGTCGGCAACCTGATGGGCACCCTGGTCGGCGCGCTCACGCTCGGAATCGTCAACAAGCTGCTCGAGCCGGTGGCGGGTGCGGTGCTGGGCAAGGTTGTCGTGCTGGTCTGCATCATCCTGTTCATCCAGAAACGCCCGCGCGGGCTGTTTGCCGCCAAGGGACGCTCCGCCGATGCTTAACAAGACCGGGCTTGAGGATCTGAAAGCGCTTGCGCAGCCCAAGCCCCTGCTCGACCGGCGCGGCTGGGCGCTGTTCCTTGGCGTTGGCTTCGTGCTGATCGTTCTGGTGCCGCTGTTCAATCTGCTGCCGGGCACCGGTTCGGCGCTGCATCTGCCCGGCTACCTGATTCCCTTGCTGGGCAAATATGCCTGTTATGCGATCCTGGCCCTCAGTCTCGATCTGGTCTGGGGTTATGCCGGCATCCTCAGCCTGGGCCATGGCGCCTTCTTCGCGCTCGGCGGCTATGCCATGGGCATGTATCTGATGCGCCAGATCGGCACGCGTGGCGTCTACGGCCATCCCGAGTTGCCCGATTTCATGGTGTTCCTGAACTGGAAGGAACTGCCCTGGTACTGGTACGGCTTCGAGCATTTTCCCTTCGCGCTCTTGATGGTGTTCCTGGTGCCGGGCCTGCTGGCCCTGGTGCTGGGCTGGTTCGCCTTCCGCTCGCGCGTCACCGGCGTCTACATCTCCATCGTCACCCAGGCGATGACCTTTGCCCTGCTGCTGGCCTTTTTCCGCAACGACATGGGTTTCGGCGGCAATAACGGCCTCACCGATTTCAAGGACATCCTCGGTTTCCCGGTGCAGGCGCCGGAAACCCGCATCGGGCTGTATGTGGCATCCGTACTCAGCCTCGGCCTGTGTTTCCTGCTCTGCCGTTTCGTCACCCGTTCCAAGCTCGGCCGTGTGCTGCTGGCGGTGCGCGATGCCGAAAGCCGCGTGCGCTTCCTCGGCTATTCGCCGACCTCGGCCAAGCTGTTCGCCTTCGTGCTGTCGGCCCTGCTCGCCGGCCTGGCCGGTGCGCTCTATGTGCCGCAGGTCGGCATCATCAACCCCAGCGAATTCTCGCCGGCAAATTCCATCGAGATCGCCATCTGGGTGGCGGTTGGCGGTCGTGGCACGCTCTATGGCGCGGTGCTGGGCGGTGTGCTGATCAATCTGGTGAAAACCTGGCTCACCGGCGCCGCGCCCGAACTCTGGCTCTTTGTGCTGGGGGCGCTGTTCGTCGCCTCCACGCTGCTGTTCCCCAAAGGCATCGTCGGCCTGGTCGGCCAGTGGCAGGCCTGGCGTGCCGAACGGCGCAGTTATCAGTCGGCCGCACCAACGGAAAAGGCGGCTGAATGATGCGCGCGGCAGCTCCCAACCCCACGCCGCTGGTTGAACCAGCCACGGCCGGCATCGCGCCCGATGTGGTGCACAAGCCGCGCGTCTCCGATACGCAGCTTTACCTCGATGGCGTCACCGTCTCATTCGACGGTTTTAGGGCGATCAACAATCTTGCTTTGATGGTTGCCCCTGGAGAACTACGCACCATCATCGGCCCGAATGGTGCCGGCAAGACCACGATGATGGATATCATCACCGGCAAGACCCGGCCCGACGAAGGCGAGGTGCTGTTCGCCGGCCGCATCGACCTGACCAAGCTGGATGAAACCGAAATCGCCAATCTGGGCATCGGCCGCAAGTTCCAGAAGCCCACGGTGTTCGAGAATCTGACCGTATTCGAGAATTTCGAACTGGCGCTCAAGGCGCCGCGCGGTTCCTTCCGTACGCTCACCGCCCGGCTGGACTCGGAAGCGCTCGACCGCATCGCCTGGGCGCTGGACACCGTTGGCCTGGCCGCCAAGCTGCGCGATTCCGCCGGCGCGCTCAGCCACGGGCAGAAGCAGTGGCTCGAGATCGGCATGCTGCTGGTGCAGGACACTCAACTCATATTGTTGGACGAACCGGTGGCCGGCATGACCGACGCCGAAACGAAGCAGACCGCCGAGCTGATCCTGTCGCTGAAAGGCGAGCGCACGCTGGTGGTGGTGGAACATGACATGGAATTCGTGCGCGATCTCGGCGCCCGCGTCACCGTGCTGCACGAGGGCAGCGTGCTGGCCGAGGGCAGCATCGACCATGTGCAGAACGATCCGCGCGTGATCGAAGTCTATCTGGGGCGTTGAGCGCATGCTGAAAGCCGAGGACCTGAATCTCTATTACGGCGCCAGCCACGCCCTGCGCGATGTGTCTTTGACGGCGGAAGCCGGCAAGATCACCTGCGTGCTGGGGCGCAACGGCGTGGGCAAGACCTCGCTGATGCGCGCCCTGGTCGGCCTGCAGGGGGTGCGCAGCGGCGCCATCCTGTGGGAAGGCGAGGATATCGTCGGACTGAAACCCCATGAACGCGCCCGGCGCGGCATCGCCATGGTGCCGCAGGGCCGCGAGATTTTTCCGCGCCTCACGGTCTACGAGAACCTGGAAACCGGCCTGGCGCCGCTGCCCCGGAGCGAGCGCAGCATCGACGACGAGATTTTCGCCCTGTTTCCGGTATTGCACGAGATGCGCAACCGCCGGGGCGGCGATCTTTCGGGGGGACAGCAGCAGCAGCTGGCGATCGCGCGGGCCCTGGTCACGCGCCCCCGGCTGCTGCTGCTGGACGAACCCACCGAGGGCATCCAGCCCTCGATCATCAAGGATATCGGCCGGGTGATCCGCAGCCTGGCCGATCGCGGCACCATGGCTATCGTGCTGGTCGAACAGTATTTCGACTTCGCCAAGGCGCTGGCCGACCGCTTCATCCTGCTCCAGCGTGGCGAGGTTGTGGTCGAGGGCGACGCCTCCCGGCTGGAAGGCGACGACGTCCGCCGCTATCTTACCGTCTGATTTCCGATCCAGAGCAGGGAGCGCCGCGGCATGAATCTCACGCCCCGCGAAAAGGACAAATTGCTGGTCGCCATGGCGGCCATGGTGGCGCGCCGCCGGCTGGAGCGCGGCGTGAAACTGAACCACCCCGAGGCCGTGGCGCTGATCACCGACTATGTGGTGGAAGGCGCACGCGATGGCCGCTCCGTGGCCGAGCTGATGCGCGACGGCGCCAGCGTGATCACCCGCGACCAGGTGATGGATGGGATTCCTGAGATGATCCACGAGATCCAGGTGGAGGCCACCTTCCCGGACGGCACCAAACTGGTGACCGTACATAATCCGATCCGCTGACGGAGGGCGCAGCATGATTCCCGGCGAAATCATCACGGCCCCCGGCGAGATCGAGCTGAATGCCGGCCGACCGACGGTGAGCATCGAGGTGGCGAATACCGGCGACCGCCCGATCCAGGTCGGCAGCCATTACCATTTCTTCGAGACCAACCCGGCGCTGAAATTTGACCGCGAGAAAGCCCGTGGCATGCGGCTGGATATCCCGGCCGGCACGGCGGTGCGCTTCGAGCCAGGGCAGACACGGCAGGTGTCGCTGGTGGCCTATGCCGGCAAGCGCAATGTCTACGGCTTCCGCGCCGCCATCATGGGCACGGTCAGGTAAGGGGCAAAACCATGGCGATCCGCATTCCCCGTTCCGCCTATGCCGGCATGTATGGCCCCACATTGGGCGACAAGGTCCGCCTGGCCGATACCGACATCATCATCGAGGTGGAAAAGGATTTCACCGCCCAGCCTCCGGTCCACGCACCGAGCAAAGGCCATCCGGACGGTTATGCCGCCAACACGCCGCTTTATGGCGAGGAAGTGAAGTTCGGCGGCGGCAAGGTGATCCGCGACGGCATGGGCCAGAGCCAGGTCACCAATGCCGCCGGCGCGGTCGATACGGTCATCACCAACGCGCTGATCCTGGATCACTGGGGCATCGTGAAGGCCGATATCGGCCTGAAGAACGGCCGCATCGTCGGCATCGGCAAGGCCGGCAACCCCGATATCCAGCCCGGCGTCGACATCATTATCGGTCCGGGCACCGAGGCCATCGCGGGCGAGGGCAAGATCGTCACCGCCGGTGGCTTCGACGCCCATATCCACTTCATCTGCCCGCAGCAGATCGAGGAGGCGCTCTATTCCGGCGTCACCACCATGATGGGCGGCGGCACCGGCCCGGCGGCCGGCACCTCGGCCACCACCTGCACGCCCGGCCCGTTCCACATCATGCGCATGCTGCAGGCGGCCGAGGCGTTTCCGATGAATATCGGCCTGCTGGGCAAGGGCAATGCCGCTTTGCCCGACGGGCTGGTCGAGCAGGTCGCCGCCGGCGTCTGCGGCCTGAAGCTGCACGAGGACTGGGGCACCACGCCGGCCGCCATCGACAACTGCCTGAACGTGGCCGAGCAGCATGACATCCAGGTGGCGATCCATACCGATACGCTGAATGAAAGCGGCTTCGTGGAAGACACTATCGCGGCGTTCAAACACCGCACCATTCACGCCTTCCACACCGAAGGCGCCGGCGGCGGCCACGCGCCCGACATCATCCGCGTCGCCGGCCTCGCCAATGTGCTGCCCTCATCCACCAACCCCACCATGCCCTACACGGTCAACACCGTGGACGAGCATCTCGACATGCTGATGGTCTGCCACCATCTCGACCAGCGCATCCCGGAAGACGTCGCCTTCGCCGACAGCCGCATCCGGCGCGAGACGATTGCCGCCGAAGACGTCCTGCATGATCTCGGCGCCTTCTCGATGATGTCGTCCGACAGCCAGGCCATGGGCCGGGTGGGCGAGGTGATCATCCGCACCTGGCAGACGGCCGACAAGATGAAGAAGCAGCGCGGCCGGCTGCCTGAGGAAAAAGGCGACAACGACAATCTGCGCGCCAAACGCTATATCGCCAAATACACCATCAATCCCGCGCTTTCCCATGGCGTGGCACACGAGATCGGCTCGGTCGAGATCGGCAAGTTCGCCGATCTGGTGATCTGGTCGCCGGCCTTCTTCGGCGTGAAGCCCGACATGGTGCTGAAAGGCGGCAGCATTGCCGCCGCCCCGATGGGCGATCCGAACGCCTCGATCCCCACGCCACAGCCGGTGCATTACCGGCCGATGTTCGCCGCCTTCGGTCGCAACAGGGTGCAGTCCAGCCTCACCTTCGTCAGCCAGGCTGGCATCGACAACAACATTGCCGCCAAATTCGGGCTGCAGCGTCCGCTGGTGGCGGTGAAGGGCTGCCGCAAGGTGAAGAAGCAGGACATGGTGCATAATGCCTACATGCCGAAGATCGAGGTCGATCCGGAAACCTATATGGTGCGCGCCGACGGCCAGCTGCTGACCTGCGAACCGGCTTCGGTGCTCGCCATGGCGCAGCGGTATTTCCTGTTCTGAGATGTTCGCCGCCCGCGCATGCAAACAAAAACCGTCATGGCACGGCTTGGCCGTGCCATCCACGAGTTCCATTTTTCAATCGACCGGAAAACAACTCATGGATGCCACGCCCAAGGCGTGGCATGACGAACTATGAATAAAGCCACCTCTGTCATTCCCGCCGGCCACTGGTCAGCGTCCGAGCGCAAGGCCACGGTCACGCTGGCGCATCACGACCGCCATCGCCGTCGCATCCGCCTCACCGCCGATGACGGCATGGCCTTCCTGCTCGATCTGCCCGAGGCGACGCTGCTGCGCGATGGCGACGGGCTGAAGCTGGAGCAGGGCGGCTATGTTGAAGTGAAGGCCGCCATCGAGCCGCTGGTGGAGGTGCGCGCCGCCTCGCCGCAGCTGCTGGCGCGGCTGGCCTGGCATCTGGGTAACCGGCATCTGCCGGCCGCCATCCATGCTGATCGTATCCTGATCCGCGACGACCATGTGATCGTCGACATGCTGAAAGGTCTCGGCGCGCAGGTGCAGGCCGTGGAGGCGCCCTTCGATCCCGAAGGCGGCGCCTATGGCCAGCATAACCACGATCCGGCGCATCCCTACGGCCTCGGCTCGCGCTATGGCAAACCGGAACAGGGCCATGCCCACAGCCATGGCGGCCATGCCCATGTGCATCCCCATGCCGACGATCCCGGGCATGAGCACGATCCCATGTCTGGGCACAGCCACGATCATGACCACAAGCACTGAGTCGGGCGGCATCGCACCCGGCGATCTCTACCGCCTGCTGGCCTGGTTCTCGCCCAGCTATCCGATCGGCGCCTTTTCCTACAGCCACGGCATCGAATTCGCGGTCGAAACCGGCCGTGTGAAAACCGCCAGTGATCTCAGCGGCTGGATCGGCCATGTCCTGCGCCATGGCGCCGCCTGGGTGGATGCCGTGCTGCTGAAGGAAGCTTACATGGCCGCCAGTCAATCAGAAGGGGGCGATGCCGCACGGCTGCAGGACCTGGCCGACCTCGCCGCCGCCTGGCGCGGCACGGCGGAAACCGCGCTGGAAAGCGCGCAGCAGGGCGGTTCCTTCGTGATGGTCACGCGCGCCGCCTGGGGGCACCCCGCCATCGATGCCTTCGCCGCCGCACGCGGCGAGCGGCCGGTGGCCCTGAGTATCGCCATCGGCGTGGCGGCGGCCGCGCATCGCCTGCCGCTGCGTCCGGTGCTGGCCGCCTGCCTGCATGCCTTCGCCGCCAATCTGGTCTCGGCGGCGGTGCGCCTGATTCCGCTGGGCCAGACTGATGGTCAGCGCGCGCTCAGCATGCTGTTGCCAGTGGTGGAAAGCGTGGCAGACTGCGCGCTGGCCTGCCCGCTGGATGAATGCGGCACGGCGGCGCCGATGGTCGACCTGATGTCGATGCTGCACGAAACCCAGTATACGAGGCTGTTCCGGTCATGAGTTCCAATCCTCCCAGCTCGAATCCCCTCCGCGTTGGCATCGGTGGTCCTGTGGGGTCCGGCAAGACCGCGCTGGTCGAACGGCTCTGCCGTCATCTGCGCGACGACTGGAACATCGCCGTCGTCACCAACGACATCTACACCAAGGAAGACGCCGAATTCCTCACCCGCGCCAACGCGCTGGCACCCGAGCGCATCGCCGGTGTCGAGACCGGCGGCTGCCCGCATACCGCGATCCGCGAGGATGCCTCGATCAATCTCGCCGCCGTGGCCGAGATGCAGAAGAAATTCCCCGGCCTCGACGTGATCTTCGTCGAATCCGGCGGCGACAACCTCGCTGCCACCTTCTCGCCCGAACTGGCCGACATCACCATCTATGTGATCGACGTCTCGGCCGGCGACAAGATTCCGCGCAAGGGCGGCCCGGGCATTACGCGGTCCGACCTGCTGGTGATCAACAAGATCGACCTCGCGCCGCTGGTCGGCGCCTCGCTGGAGGTGATGGACCGCGACGCTAGGAAGATGCGCGGGACACGGCCTTTCATCTTCGCCAACCTGAAGGCCGAGAAGGGCGTGGCCGAAATCGCCGACTTCATCCTGAAGAGTGGCGGGCTGAGGGAATAGGCCCCGATCCACTCGCGGAACCAGCTCCGACCTCGGCCATATAGAATCGTCATGCTCGGGCTTGGCCCGAGCATCCACGCGTTCTTTTTTGCTCAAAGCCAAAAAACGCGTGGATGCCACGGCCAAGCCGTGGCATGACGGCAAAAATTGGGGCTATCCTGCGCAAAACAAACCACGGGAGGAATCATGCCGGACAAGGCCAGTGAGAAGACCATGGAGCGTACCGCCGCCATCGATGCGATCCTCGGCCGCGCGCCGGTGATCCCGGTTCTGGTGGTGGAAGATGCCGGCCAGGCCGTGCCGCTGGCCAAGGCCCTGGTGGCGGGCGGATTGTCGGTGCTGGAAATAACCCTGCGCTCGGCCGCTGCCCTGGAGGCGATCAAACGCATCGCGGCCGAGGTGCCCGAAGCGGTGGTCGGTGCCGGCACGGTACTCAATGCCGCGCAGTTCGCCGCCAGCCAGCTCGCCGGCGCCAAATTCGTTATCTCGCCGGGCGCGACGGAAGCGCTGTATTACACCGCGAAGGATACCGGGCTGCCGTACCTGCCGGCGGTGGCGACGGCCAGCGAGGTGATGCGCGCGCTGGAGCAGGGCTTCACGCGGGCCAAGTTCTTCCCCGCCGAGGCGATGGGCGGGATCAAGGCGCTGCAGAGCCTCGCCGGGCCTTTCCCGCAGATGCGCTTCTGCCCCACCGGCGGCATCACCGAGGCCAACCTCGCCGCCTATGCCGCCCTGCCCAACGTGAGCAGCGTCGGCGGCTCCTGGCTGGCGCCGAAGGAGATGCTGCAGAAAAACGACTGGGCCGGCATTACGGCATTGGCGAAAAAAGCCGTGCAGATCGCCAAAGGCCAATAGGGAGGAGTGGCGACGATGCTGGAGCTGCGCCCGAACTGCGAATGCTGCAACACCGACCTGCCGGCTGAATCGCCGGATGCGATGATCTGCAGCTTCGAATGCACCTTCTGCCGCGATTGCGGCGAAGGCAGGCTGAAAGGCATCTGCCCCAATTGCGGCGGCGGGCTGGTGACGCGGCCGGTCCGCCCGGCATCGAAACTGCTGAAATACCCCGCCAGCACGAAACGCGTGTTCAAGGCCGAAGGCTGCGCCGCAGCCGAATAGATGCAGTAGAATAGGCATGAGCAAATTTGTCCTCGCCATCGACCAGGGCACCACCTCGTCACGCGCCATCGTTTTCGATGGCGTCGGCCTGCCGCTTGCCGTCGCGCAGAAGGAACTGACCCAGCATTACCCCGCCGATGGCTGGGTCGAGCATGACGCCGAGGACATCTGGCGCGACGTGCAGAGCGTGATGCGCGAGGCGGTCGCCAAGGCCGGCCTGCGTGGCGGCGATATCGCCGCCATCGGCATCACCAATCAGCGCGAGACCACCGTGGTCTGGGAGCGCGCCACCGGCCGGCCGATCCATCGCGCCATCGTGTGGCAGGATCGCCGCACGGCCGAAACCTGCCGCCAGAAACTGGCCGATGGCTTAGGGAATCATGTGCAGCAGAAGACCGGCCTGCTGATCGACAGCTATTTCTCGGCCACCAAGATCGCCTGGCTGCTCGATCATGTGCCCGGCGCGCGGGCCCGGGCGGAGAAGGGCGAGCTGTGTTTCGGCACCATCGATTCCTTCCTGCTGTTCCGCCTCACGGGTGGTGCCGTGCATGCCACGGATGCCACCAATGCCTCGCGCAGCATGCTGTTCGACATCCATGCTCAAGCATGGGACGACACGCTGCTGAAGGTGTTCGACGTGCCGCGCGCCATGCTGCCCGACGTGAGGGATTGCAGCGGCGAGTTCGGCATCACGACGCCCGATATCCTCGGCCATGCCATTCCGGTGGCCGGCATCGCCGGTGACCAGCAGGCCGCCCTGTTCGGTCAGGCCTGTTTCCAGCCCGGCATGGTGAAATCCACCTATGGCACCGGCTGCTTCGCGCTGGTCAATATCGGCGACAAGCCCGTGCGGTCGGAAAACCGCCTGCTGACCACGGTCGCCTACCGGCTCAATGGCGAAACCACCTATGCGCTGGAAGGCTCGATCTTCGTGGCCGGCGCCGCCGTGAAGTGGCTGCGCGACGGCCTGCATCTGGTGAAAGACGCCGCCGAAACCGCCACGCTGGCCGCCGCCGTGCCGGAAACCCACGGCGTCTATCTGGTGCCGGCCTTTGTCGGCCTCGGCGCGCCCTACTGGGACCCGGACGCACGCGGCGCCCTGCTTGGCCTCACGCTCGATGCCGGTGCGGCGCATATCGCGCGCGCCACGCTGGAATCGGTGGCCTACCAGACGCGTGACCTCACGGCGGCAATGAAATCCGATGGCGCGGTGTCGCCCACGGCTTTGCGTGTCGATGGCGGCATGGTGGCCAATGACTGGCTCTGCCAGTTCCTGGCCGACATGCTCGACGTGGCGGTGGAACGGCCGCGCGTGATCGAGACCACGGCGCTCGGCGCGGCCTATCTGGCTGGCCTGGCGGTGGGCGTGTATTCCGGGCTGGATGCCGTGGCCTATGGCTGGCATTGCGAACGGCGTTTCGAGCCGCGCATGAATGCCGCCACGCGCCAGCGGCTTTATGCCGGCTGGCAGGATGCCGTCAGCCGCGTGCTGGGCAAACGATCCGGTTGATCGTTCAGCTTCCGGCCAGGCCGCGCGCCCAGGCCCACATCGCCTGCACGGCGGTTTCCGCCGTACCGCTTTCGGCCAGCGCGGGCAGGGCCGGCCGGTTGATGCCGCGCTCGCGCGCTTCGCGTGGCGTCATGCCGAAATGGGTGCGGAACAGGCTGCTGAAATGGCTGGGTGAGCTGAACCCGTAATCCAGTGCGATATCGAAGATGCGGCGATGCGCCTGGGCCGGTGCGCTGATGGCGCGGAAACAGGCCATCAGGCGGCGGCGCTGGATATGCTCGCGCACGCCGCCCAGCGGCTGGAACAGGCGATAGAGCGTGGCGCGCGAGCAGCGGAATTCCCGGCACAGGCTTTCGGCATCCAGCGTCGGATCCTTCAGGCTGCGGTCGATATGGCGGCAGATCGTGGCCAGTGTCGCGCTCTGCGCCGCCGCCGCACCGATATCGCGATGGCGGGTCAGGGCGTCGAGCAGCGCCAGCGTGCCCTGCGCGATCGAGTCCGCTTCGTCGGCGGCGGCCCGACCCAGGGTCTGGCGCAGCGAAAGCATGTGATTGCCGAAGACCTGCGCCGAGGCCGAATTGTCCTCGAACAGGGCACCCGAGCGGTCGAGCAGTTGCGGCAATCCATTCTGCAACAGCTCGCGCGGCAGGATCAGGGTCAGCGTGTCGGCTTCGGTCGATTCCGCCATCACCTCGCGGCCGAGATTGACCATGGTGATGTTGCCCGGCTGCTGCACGAAACTGTGGCCGTCATTGACGACCCGGTTGCGGCCGGAGACGAAGAACTGGATCGTGACGTGGTCGGTATCGCTGTTGCGGGTCAGCCAGGCGGCATCGCGGCGGAAATGCTGGGCATCGAATTGCGTGTCGATGAACAGCGCCTGGCCCAGATGGTATTGCCGGATCGCGGGCGGCGCGGCCGGCGCCTCGGGGTCCAGCGGCCGGGTGTCGTAATAGACCGCGAGGCTTTGCCGCCACAGCTCGGGCAGCACCTCGTCGGGCACCATGCCCGGCAGCAGCGCCGCGCTCGGGATCGGACCGGTCATACCCAAAATCCCCCATGTCTTGGGCGCCTGGCGCCTGGACCACGGCAATGCCGTGGATTGTATGCATGGCATTAGGTCATGCCCGGTGGCCGGGGGCAACGGCAGGTTGGGTCGCGGGGCATGAATTTTGTGCGACACCGCCGGCAATCTGAGACGCAAACGACAGATTTCCGAGATTCCGGGACAATTCCGCCTGCGCGCCTTCTGGTAGTTTTCCGCCATCCCAGAACGGGATGGTCAACCACAGAAGGGGCGGGATCATGGATCGGCAGGATGGTCTTGATGCTCAAACGATGATGGCGCCGGCGCTGCCGGAGCCGGGCATATTGCCCTGGCAGCAGGCGGCCGATGCGCAGCCGGCCTTGCCACTGCATGATGCCGATATCGGCCTGGCGATGCGGGCCGGTCTGGAGGCGGCGGTCGCGCAATGCGAAGCGGCGCTGGGATCGCTCGACGACATCACGCGGCTGATCGCCAAAATCCGCGGCCAGATCGCCGTGCTGGGCGAGCGCGGCCTCGCCGCGCCGGAGCAGGATATCCTGCGCAACAACATCGGCCTGCTGGTGGGCCGGATCGAGGCAAGCATCGCGCGCGCCAACAGCGCTGGCCGCAATCTTCTGCGGGACGAAGGATTCGATCCTGCGCTGGGCTTTGCTGAAGCATCATCCGCGGAAGCGAGCAGCCCGGATCCGGACGCATCGCCCGGCCCGGCAGCGCGCAGCCTGGCCGATGCGGCGCGGGGCCTGCTGGCCGAGCAGGGCGGCATGGTCAACTGGCTGTCGATGTCGCCGCCCAACACCTTTGTTGCCGGGTATCTGCTCGACGGTTTCGCGCATCGGGTCGAAACCCGCCTGGTCGCGCTGTCGGTGCAGAAGCAGGCGCTGGAAGACCGCCACGCCTTTGTCACGGCGACGCTCCGGGCCGCCGGGGAAACGCCGTCCCCCGGTTTGGCTCCCGGTCTGGCTCCCGGTCTGGCTTCTGCGGGGCTGGCGATTGCCGGTCCGTCGGTCGCCCGCGCCGCCGCCTGCCTGTCCTGATACTGCATTCTATTGCATTCGCCGCCGCCGGCCGCGCCCGGACAGGGGGCAGGCTCTTGAATGTTCTCATTATGTTCCCATATCTGGGGGTGGGAAATTACGCCCATACCGGATACCGGGAGTCATCATATGCCTGAAGTTATTGATCCATCTTCATTTTCTGCCAATCCTGCCGCCCAGCCTGCATCGCCATCCCCGTCCTCCCCCCGGCGCCGCCGGGTCGACTGGGAGAATGCGGCGATCCTGATCGCGGGTGGCGCGACCCTGCAGGAGGTCGCCGCGCAGCTCGGCTGCCGGGCCCATGAAATCCGCCGCAACCTCAAGCGCAGTCCGCGGTTCCAGCGCCTGATCGACCAGGCCTTCAAGCAACAGCATCTGCGCGGCCAGCTGCGCTTCGCCGCCCTGGCCGAGCGGACCGTGCGGTATCTGCAGGATGCCGAGAAGCTGGATGCCCGCACGCTGCAATGGCTGGGCGCGCAGCTTGGCCTGGAGCGCGGCGACCGGCTGCTCACCGGCCATGTTGCCGAGCGGCTGCGGGTCGCGCTGGGCCTGGCCCGGCCCGCGGCGCAGGACGCCCCGCCGCCGGATGCTCCCCAGGCCGTGCAGCCCGAGGCGATCGAGGTGCTGACCCTGGAGAAATACCGGGAACTGGTCGAACAGGTGAACGCCAGCATGGCGGAGCGGGAGCGGCAGGCCGCCGCCGCCCGCGCCGCCCAGCGTTTGGGCCGGGACGAGGAGGAGGAATGGGGGTGATGCGCGGCCGGATTGGCGATGATTGGCCAAAATTGTCGATAATTGGCAATTACTGGCGAGTTCTGGCCCGTTTTTGCCGCTCTTTCCGGCTCTGGCCGCTGCACGAATGACCCGTCCGAGCGCTGCGGCGAAAGGCGCAGAGCCGCGCGCCGGCCTCGCTGTTGCGCCGCCGAAACCCGTATGCTAGTTAAGCGCGGCTTTCGCGCCGGGGGGGCTTTGTGAAGGCAGTGGTCACCCCGTGAATTCCTTAGACTGTTCAAAGTCTTATGCGGAGCGTCGGGAGGTTGGCACGGGCCGTGATGCCCGAGTCCCGATCGGCGGTTCCGCGTCCTAGAGAAGAAGGGTCGTTCGTGGCTCAGGAATCTACGCTCGTCTCCGGCATCGCCGGCCGCTACGCGACTGCGCTGTTCGATCTGGCGCGCGATGCCGGCCAGCTCGACGCCGTCGCCAAGGATCTCGATACAGTGTCGGCCATGCTGGCCCAGTCGACCGATCTGGTCCGCCTGGTGCGTTCGCCGGTGTTCAGCCGCGACGAACAGGCCCGCGCCATCGCCGCCGTGGCCGAAAAGGCCGGCTTCGCCGATCTGGTGCGCCGCTTCCTCGGCGTGCTGGCCACCAACCGCCGCCTGTTCGTGCTGGCCGACGTGATCGCCGGCTTCAAGCGCCTGCTCAGCCATCATCGTGGCGAGACCGTGGCCGAGGTTATCTCTGCCGTGCCGCTGACCGATGCGCAGCTGCAGCAGATCAAGTCTTCGTTGTCGTCGGATGCCGCCGGCAACGTGGTGATCGACGCCAAGGTCGATGCCGGCCTGATCGGCGGCCTGGTCGTCAAATTCGGCTCGCGCATGCTCGACGCGTCGATCCGTACCAAACTCAATAATCTGAAGACCGCCATGAAAGGGGTTGCGTGATGGACATCCGCGCCGCAGAGATTTCCGAAATCCTGAAGACGCAGATCAAGAATTTCGGCACCGAAGCCGAGGTTTCTGAAGTCGGCCAGGTGCTGAGCATCGGCGACGGCATTGCGCGCGTTCATGGCCTCGACAAGGTCCAGGCCGGCGAGATGGTCGAATTCCCCGGCGGCGTGAAGGGCATGGCCCTGAACCTCGAGACCGACAATGTCGGCGTCGTGATCTTCGGCGACGACCGCGGCATCAAGGAAGGCGACACCGTCAAGCGTACCGGCGCCATCGTGGACGTGCCGGTCGGCAAGGGCCTGCTCGGCCGCGTCGTCGACGCGCTCGGCAACCCGATCGACGGCAAGGGCCCGCTGACCGACGTCAAGCGCGCCCGCGTGGAAGTGAAGGCCCCGGGCATCATCCCGCGCAAGTCGGTGCACGAGCCGATGCAGACCGGCCTGAAGGCGCTCGACGCCCTGGTGCCCGTCGGCCGCGGCCAGCGCGAGCTGATCATCGGCGACCGCCAGACCGGCAAGACCGCCGTGGCGATCGACGCGATCCTGAACCAGAAGGCGACCAATGCGGGCGCCGACGAGAAGAAGAAGCTGTTCTGCATCTACGTCGCGGTGGGCCAGAAGCGCTCGACCGTCGCGCAGGTGGTGAAGACGCTGGAAGAGTCGGGTGCGATGGAATACTCCATCGTCGTCGCCGCCACCGCTTCCGAGCCGGCGCCGCTGCAGTTCCTGGCGCCCTATACCGGCTGCGCCATGGGCGAGTTCTTCCGCGACAACGGCATGCATGCCGTCATCATCTATGACGATCTGTCCAAGCAGGCCGTCGCCTACCGCCAGATGTCGCTGCTGCTGCGCCGTCCGCCGGGCCGCGAAGCCTATCCGGGCGACGTGTTCTACATCCACTCGCGCCTGCTGGAACGCGCCGCGAAGATGAGCGACAAGAACGGCGCCGGTTCGCTGACCGCCCTGCCGGTCATCGAGACCCAGGCGGGCGACGTGTCGGCCTACATCCCGACCAACGTCATCTCGATCACCGACGGCCAGATCTTCCTCGAGACCGAGCTGTTCTATAAGGGCATCCGCCCGGCCATCAACGTCGGCCTCTCGGTCAGCCGCGTCGGCTCGGCCGCGCAGATCAAGGCGATGAAGCAGGTTGCCGGCTCGATCAAGCTCGAGCTCGCGCAGTATCGCGAAATGGCCGCCTTCGCCCAGTTCGGTTCCGATCTCGATCCGGCGACCCAGCGCCTGCTGAACCGCGGCGCCCGCCTGACCGAACTGCTCAAGCAGGCGCAGTACCAGCCGCTGCCGGTCGAAGAGCAGGTCGTCTCGATCTATTCGGGCGTGAAGGGCTATCTCGACAAGCTGCCGGTCAATGCCGTCACGCGCTACGAGCAGACCCTGCTGAACACGGTCCGCTCCAAGCATGCCGACCTGCTCAAGGGCATCCGCGAGCAGCAGGCTTTGACCCCGGATCTGGAAGCCAAGCTCAAGGGTGTGCTCGACGAGCTCGCCAAGACCTTCGCCTGAGCCGGCTGAACGAAGGGTAGCGCGTCATGCCTAGCCTCAAGTCACTGCGCGTTCGGATCAACTCGGTCAAATCGACCCAGAAGATCACGAAGGCGATGAAGATGGTGGCAGCCAGCAAGCTGCGCCGCGCCCAGGAGGCGGCCGAGGCCGCGCGTCCTTACGCCGAGCGTATGGCCGGCATCCTTGCCTCGCTGGCCGCCGGCCAGACCGGCAGCGATACCGCGCCCCGGCTGCTGGTCGGCACCGGCCGCGACGATGTGCATCTGCTGGTCGTCGCCACCGCCGAACGCGGCCTGTGCGGCGCCTTCAACTCGTCCATCGTCAAGCTGGCCCGCCGCAAGATCGAGGAACTGACCGCCCAGGGTAAGACGGTCAAGATCCTCTGCGTCGGCAAGAAGGGCCGCGACCAGCTGCGCCGCGACCATGCCGCCAAGATCGTCGACACCGTCGATCTGGCCAAGGTGAAGCGCGTCGGTTTCGCCGAGGCCCAGGAAATCGCCGACCGCGTGGTGGCGATGTTCGAGGCCGGCGAGTTCGATGTCGCCCACGTCTTCTTCAACAACTTCAAATCGGTCATCAGCCAGGTGCCGACCGTGCAGCAGCTGATCCCGGCCATGGCCGGCGATGCCGCGGCGGCCGCGCCCGACCTGAGCGGCGCGATCTACGAGTTCGAGCCGGACGAGGAAACCATTCTCACCCAGCTGCTGCCGCGGAACCTGTCGATGCAGGTCTACCGGGCGCTGCTCGAGAACGCGGCTTCCGAACAGGGCGCCCGCATGTCCGCGATGGACAACGCGACGCGCAATGCCGGCGAGATGATCAAGAAACTCACGACCGTCTACAACCGGTCGCGTCAGGCCCAGATCACCAAAGAGCTTATCGAAATCATCTCCGGCGCCGAGGCCGTGTAAACGGCGCGCGCTGGCAGAAACGAGACAGAAGGACGGAGCAGCATCATGGCTACGAGCAAAGCGGGTCGCATCACCCAGGTTATCGGCGCGGTCGTCGACGTTCAGTTCGACGGGCACCTGCCGGCGATCCTCAACGCACTGCATTGCACCAACCAGGGCAACCACCTGGTGCTCGAAGTGGCGCAGCATCTGGGCGAGAACACCGTCCGCACCATCGCGATGGACTCGACCGACGGTCTGGTCCGCGGCATGGAAGTCACCGACACCGGCGCGCCGATCTCGGTGCCGGTCGGCCAGGAGACGCTCGGCCGCATCATCAACGTGATCGGCCAGCCGATCGACGAGCGCGGCCCGGTCAACGCCAAGCAGGCCGCCCCGATCCATGCGCCGGCTCCGGCCTATATCGACCAGTCGACCGAGCAGAAGGTGCTGGTCACCGGCATCAAGGTCGTCGACCTGCTCGCGCCGTATGCCAAGGGCGGCAAGATCGGCCTGTTCGGCGGCGCCGGCGTGGGCAAGACCGTGCTGATCATGGAGCTGATCAACAACATCGCGAAGACCCATGGCGGCTACTCGGTGTTCGCCGGCGTCGGCGAGCGTACCCGCGAGGGTAACGACCTCTATCACGAAATGATGGAATCGGGCGTCATCAAGACCGATGGCCCGGGTTCCAAGGTGGCCCTGGTGTACGGCCAGATGAACGAGCCGCCGGGCGCCCGCGCCCGCGTCGCGCTGACCGGCCTCACCCTGGCGGAATACTTCCGCGACCAGGAAGGCCAGGACGTGCTGTTCTTCGTCGACAACATCTTCCGTTTCACCCAGGCGGGTTCGGAAATGTCGGCGCTGCTCGGCCGCATCCCCTCGGCGGTGGGTTACCAGCCGACGCTGGCCACCGACATGGGCGCCCTGCAGGAGCGCATCACCTCCACCAACAAGGGCTCGATCACCTCGGTGCAGGCGATTTACGTGCCGGCCGACGACTTGACCGACCCGGCGCCGGCCACCTCGTTCGCCCACCTGGACGCCACCACGGTGCTGTCGCGCCAGATCGCCGAGCTGGGCATCTACCCGGCCGTGGATCCGCTCGACTCCACCTCGCGCATCCTGGATCCGCGCATCGTCGGCGACGAGCATTACGACGTCGCCCGCCGCGTGCAGGAAATCCTGCAGAGCTACAAGTCGCTGCAGGACATCATCGCCATCCTGGGCATGGACGAGCTGTCGGAAGAAGACAAGCTCACCGTCGCCCGCGCCCGCAAGATCCAGCGTTTCCTGAGCCAGCCCTTCGACGTGGCCCAGGTCTTCACCGGTTCGCCGGGCGTGCAGGTTCCGCTGGCCGAGACGATCCGCGGCTTCAAGGAAATCGTCGAAGGCAAGCACGACCATCTGCCGGAATCGGCCTTCTACATGGTCGGCACCATCGACGAGGCGATTGCCAAGGCGAAGAAGCTGGCGGCCGAGGCGGCCTGAGCCGCAAGGTAAGGAGTTAAGCCATGGCGGATAGCGTCAGGTTCGAACTGGTATCGCCGGAGAAGCTGCTCCTGGCTCTCGACGCCGAAATGGTCGTCGTGCCGGGCGAGGGCGGTGATTTCGGCGTGCTGCCGGGCCACACCCCGCTGATCTCGACGATCCGCAACGGCGTCATCGAGGTCACGGTCGATGGCCGCGTCGCCGAGCGCATCTTCGTCGCCGGCGGCTTTGCCGAGATCGCCAACGACAAGCTCACCGTGCTGGCCGAAGAGGCCGTGCCGGTGAAGCAGCTCGACCGCGCCAAGGTCGAGCAGATGCTCAAAGACGCCCGCGAGGACGTCGAGGACGCCAAGGACGACCACGCCAAGGCTCGTGCCAATGCGCAGGTCGAGAAATACACGGCGATGCTCGAGGCGGCGGCGTAACAGCGCCCATCGTCATTGTAAGTTTAGTGTCATGGCCGGGCCCAAGAAGAGCTTCTTGGCCGGCCATCCACGTCTTAAGGGCCATGTCAAAAATGGCCCTTGATTTTTGAAATGAATGTTCCTATTATGTTCACTGTTATTGTTAATCATCGTGAATAAGTGACGATGCTCTGAATATTGTTGGCAAAGAGACAGCTATGGGCATCCCTCTCCCTCACCTGCGTATCGCCGCTAACTATGGGGCCAAGCAATTCATTGACCGTTTTGAGGAGATTGTTCGCGAAATATTTGGTGACTCGTATGTTCGAGGCTACATCTCTGCCGGCGACTCTAGCATTGATTTCTTGAAGTTCAGCCCAACGGCGAATTGTCAAATCGCCTTCCATCGTGTGGGAGACGAGGCAAAATGTATTTGGGTTGAGTTGGAGCCTAGAATTTTTGAAAGCCGGAATTATCAGACTGCAGTGGCTTATTTGGCCGATATGCAGCAGTCGCTACGCCCACTGCTTTCACGCTACAATAAAAAACACGACACTCGACATAGATTGCGGCAGGTCAAAAGCCCCTACAGAGAGCCGCAACTGACACTCCTTGGTAAAGAGGGTCTCTACCGATTTGCCAATCTTGCAAACAAAGCGGTGCTTCATCCCTTGGACTGGAAGCGATATTACGAATTCGTACTTCAGTGTCGGAATCGACAGCGCCTATCCGAGTCTTACATTGCTTCAGAATTAGTGCAGTTGGGATTTGATCGGGAAATGGCTTCTTATCTTGGCGATATTTTTCGTCGCTTGAGTGAGTTCTCGAAGCTTCAGAAACAATATTTTTAGTTATCAGTTCAGAATCTGCTTGGTCATATCGTACCGGTGTTCCCAGTCGCGGCGCTCTAGTCTCCACGTGATCTGTTCACCACCAAGAACCTCTTAGGCTCTGAAAGCCGTCGTTCTGGACCGCGTCGTACTGTCCAAGAGGCTCGTGCCAAAGCTTTTCGATACCGGTTGCGGGCACTGCGAAGGATGGAGCAATCAATTATAGGGCACTCCTAGTTGCCCCACTGGGGTCGAGGCTGGAGGTGAACCCTGAGCTGCTTTTTCGCATTAGTCGCACGCTCGATCTGAAAGGCCGGCAAGGTTAAGGACTCGGGCAATCCTTCGGTGGAAACCAATTCTGCAGGTCTGCTAATTTTTATGACAGCCGAATCCAATCGACCAATCTGCCGAGAGCCAAATGATGCCCGAGCTAACCACTATACTTCCGATTACAGTGATATGCGCCATCTGCTTATTTCTCATCAAAGAGGGGCTGGAATACCGGCGTCGCAGGCAGGCCGATGCTCGCAAACACCGCGGGATCGTCCAGCTCCTTGAACGAGAATGTCTGGAGAATATCCGTGCCGTCGACCAACTCGAACATTTGTGTAAGGACATTAAACAAAGCGAGGAGTTGAAAGAAAGTGAGGAAGTAGACTTTGACTGCGTACATAAAGTCCGCTTCACAAAATCAGCAAACGTTTTATATGAGTGCTTCTTTTCGAATAACCATCTTCATTCCCAATCAATGATTCCATCCGTCATGAGAGACGCTTTAAATAAGCATATGCTCGATGCTGCCAGCCTAGGAGGGCCGCTTTTCAAGTCGATGCAGGAACTCCAGACCACACTTGTCGACCTCGAAGATATGCGTGGCAGACTCATCACCTATTTGGACGATGACCAATCATTCCTTGAAATGTTTTGCGGGTACGGCATTTCCCATTTCCCTGATATTCGCTTGAAGCTTGCTGCTATCTATAGGGACATCACGGGGCGGGAGCCTATCATTCAGCCTGTATTTCCCCTCCGGCAAGCCAAAATGTAACTGCATAAAACCAAAGCTGATCCATCATGTTGGGAAATCTGCACCACTTCATCCGTATCAATTTCCGATGGGTCATCGATCGATGGCGCCGGTTCCGCCTCTGGCAAGAGGACAATCTCGCAGCAACCGATGTTGGCGATATCGATCCCAGTGGAACGCTGCTCGCCCGGCACCGAAAACTGCTCGCCGATCTGCTCAAGGGGATTGGCTACTGTTTTGGGGGCGGGGCCGCCCTATCAGGACTTGCGTTAGGTGCTATCTTCACCGGGTCGGCCAGCCCGATACAGTTGAAGATTGCCGAATTTGTTTTCATGACCGCCAGCGAGGCGACCGCGTATCTCGGATATGCCTACTTTCTTTTCTGGTATCTGAATTTCTTTGACGTGGTTAATGTTTTCTCGCCAAAGTCGAACCCGCTCTCCGCCAAGGCCACGTTCTACGTATTACTGCGATCAGGCTTCCTCGCAGTAATTATTGGCTATGCCGCATTCTATATTTTGATAGACCCGGCGACCCTGATGAGGGACATGCGTCGAAGGGTTCCCGAATTTGTCCGGTTGCTCCATTGTGAGATCGAGGTCTCCGAGGCTCGGAAGTCACCTGCCTATGTGGCGACCATGGCTTGCTGGGATGACGTTCAGGCGTCCAACAGTCCGGTACGCATGTTGCCTCATAACCGAGACAACATCCCGGTTCAGCCCGGTGACTAGGCGCAGATCGAGAAATACACGGCGATGCTCGAGGCGGCGGCGTAACAGCGCCCATCGTCATTGTAAGTTTAGTGTCATGGCCGGGCCCAAGAAGAGCTTCTTGGCCGGCCATCCACGTCTTAAGGCCCGCCTCAAAACCGGGCCTTGATTTTTGGATCTGATGTACCATTTTTGTTCTAAACGCTGTTGACCATCGTGAATAGGTCTTCATCACAGCCGTCATGCCACGGCTTGGCCGTGGCATCTGCGAGTTGTTTTTTGCTCGATAAAAAATGAACGCGTGGATGGCACGCCTAAAGCGTGCCATGACACATTCAGAGTCATCGCCGGATGATAAAACTTTCCACGCCGCGCCGATGCTCCCAGCCGGCGCGTTCGAGCTCCGGCGTCGCCTGTTCGTCCTCCGGCCAGCCGACGCAGAGATAGGCCACCAGCTTCCAGTCCAGCTCGACGTCGAGATCGCGCGCCAGCGCCTCCGGCTCGAAGATCGAGACCCAGCCCACGCCCAGGCCGTGGGCGCGCGCCGCCAGCCAGAAACCGTAGACCGCCATCACGGCGGAATAGTCCAGCATCTCGGGCATGGTGCGGCGGCCGAGGCCATGGCCCTGCGCCGTGCCCTCGTCGCAAAAGACGGCCAGATGCACCGGTGCTTCCTTCAGGCCGGCGAGTTTGAGCGAGGCATAGAGCTTCGCCTGTTCGCCGCTGTAGTCCGACAGCGCCTCGGCATTGGCGGCTTCGAAATTGGCGATCACCTTCTGCCGCCGCGTCGCGTCTTCCACCAGCACGAAGCGCCAGGGCTGGCTGTTGCCGACGCTGGGCGCCAGGGCAGCGACCTCCAGCAGCCGGGCGATCAGTTCGCCCGGCACCGGATCGGTCCTGAAATGGCGCACGTCGCGCCGCCAGGCCATCAGCTCCTTGAGCTTGTCCTGAAAGGCATCGTCGAAAACGGGTGGCGAAACAGCCTTCATCGCTCCGGATGATATATCTCGCCGCCCTGTTTGCGGAAGCGCTCCGCCATCTCCGCCATGCCCCCCTGAGCATCTATTGGCGCGGCGATATCATTCTGCTGCCGGGCGGCGTCGCGCACCTCCTGGCTGATTTTCATCGAGCAGAATTTTGGCCCGCACATCGAGCAGAAATGCGCCGTCTTGTGCGCCTCCTTGGGCAGGGTCTGGTCGTGGAACTGGGCCGCCGTCTCGGGGTCCAGGCCCAGGTTGAACTGGTCCTCCCAGCGGAATTCGAACCGCGCGCGGCTAAGCGCGTCGTCGCGCCGCGCCGCGCCGGGATGGCCCTTGGCCAGATCGGCGGCATGGGCGGCGATGCGATAGGTGATCACACCGGTCTTCACGTCGTTGCGGTCGGGCAGGCCCAGATGCTCCTTCGGCGTGACGTAGCAGAGCATGGCGCAGCCATACCAGCCGATCATCGCCGCGCCGATGCCGCTGGTGATGTGATCGTAGCCCGGCGCGATATCGGTGGTGAGCGGCCCCAGCGTGTAGAAGGGCGCCTCGCCGCAGGCTTTGAGCTGCTTGTCCATGTTGGCCTTGATCTTGTGCATGGCGACATGGCCCGGCCCCTCGATCATCACCTGAACGCCCTTCGCCCAGGCGATTTTGGTCAGCTCGCCCAGGGTTTCCAGCTCGGCGAACTGCGCGGCATCGTTGGCATCCGCCGTCGAACCCGGCCGCAGGCCGTCGCCCAGCGAGAAGCTGATGTCATAGGCCCGCATGATGTCGCAGATTTCTTCGAAATGCGTGTAGAGGAAATTCTCCCGATGATGCGCCAGGCACCATTTCGCCATGATGGACCCGCCACGCGAGACGATGCCGGTCACACGATTGGCGGTGAGCGGGATGTAGCTGAGCCGCACGCCGGCATGGATGGTGAAATAATCCACGCCCTGCTCGGCCTGCTCGATCAGGGTGTCGCGATAGACCTCCCAGGTCAGGTCCTCGGCCTTGCCGTTCACCTTCTCCAGCGCCTGATAAATCGGCACGGTGCCGATCGGCACGGGGGAATTGCGGATGATCCAGTCGCGGATGTTGTGGATGTTGCGGCCGGTCGAGAGGTCCATCACCGTATCCGCGCCCCAGCGGATCGCCCAGACCATCTTGTCGACTTCCTCGGCCACCGAGGAGGTGACGGCCGAGTTGCCGATATTGGCATTCACCTTCACCAGGAAATTGCGGCCGATGATCATCGGCTCCAGTTCCGGATGGTTGATGTTGCAGGGGATGATGGCGCGGCCGCGCGCGATTTCCTCGCGCACGAATTCGGGCGTCACGAAATCGGGGATGCTGGCTCCGAAGTCTTCGCCATCGCGCAGCTTTTGATCTTTTTGGGCCAGCTCTTTCCGCGCCTCGTTTTCGCGGATCGCGACATATTCCATCTCCGGCGTGACGATGCCGCGCCGGGCGTATTCAAACTGCGTGACGGCGGCACCGTCTTTTGCGCGCAGTGGACGTGGATGGTGGGGGAAGGCGGGAACGGACGCATTGCCGCCATTATCGGCGGCCTGCACGGCGCGGCCGTCATAGGCCTCGACATCGCCGCGTGCTGCGATCAGCGCGGTGCGCCAGCGCGGCAGGCCTTTGTTGATGTCGATCTCGGCCTCGGGATCGGTATAGGGACCGGAGGTGTCGTAGACCGGCAGCGGCGGCTCATTGGCCGAGGGATGCGTGGCGATCTCGCGATGCGGTACGCGCAGCTCGGGATAAAGATGGCCGGGCTGATAGACCTTGGCCGAGGCCGGCAGCGGGCCCGTGGTTATCCGGAAATTGGGAGCGTCTGAAATCTTGTCCATGGGATTTCCTTCTCGTTTGACGACAGGAAATCCGGGATGTGGTGGATGTTCGCGGAATGCAGGCGACGAGCATGGCTGGCGCGCCTGAACGACCGTTCCCTCCGCCGGCATGACCCGGATCAGGTTCACGAAACCGCGCATCTGCGCGATTTCTCAGGGTCACGGCGTTGCAGGAAATGAACCTGCCGGCCGAATCTCAGCGCCCTAGCGGCGCCCCCCTCGGTAAGGCGGATGGTGGCGCAGGGTGGCTGCCGGGTCAACCCGTCAGATCAGCCCCTTCTCCCGCAGGGACACATGGCCCTTGCGGCCAACGATCAGATGATCGTGCAGCTCGATGCCCATCACGGCGGCAGCCTGCCGCACCTGGCGCGTCATCTCGACATCGGCGCGCGATGGCGTCGGGTCGCCGCTCGGATGGTTGTGCACCAGGATCAGGGCGGCGGCATTCAGCTCCAGGGCACGCTTCACCACCTCGCGCGGATAAACCGGCGTATGGTCCACGGTGCCGCGCTGCTGCGCCTCGTCGGCGATGATCTGGTTCTTGCGATCGAGGAACAGGATGCGGAACTGCTCGATGCCTTCATGCTGGAGCGCGGCGCGGCAGTAATCCAGCAGGGCCTGCCAGTTGGAGATCGCCGGCCGCTGCATGGCGTCTTCCTTCAGCAGCCGCAACCCCGCCTCGCGGGTGACTTTCAGCGCGGCGATCACCGCCTCGCCGCAGCCCGGCACTTTTGCCAGCCGTTCCGCCGGTGCCGACAGCACGGCCCCCAGCGAGCCGCATTCCGCGATCAGCGCCTTGGCCAGCGGTTTGACGTCGCCGTTGCGGAACACGCCGAACAGGATCAGTTCGAGGATTTCATAATCGGGTATGCCGGCGCCGCCGCTTTCCAGGAAGCGGGCCCGCAATCTTGCGCGATGGCCGTGATAATGGGGTTTTTCGGTTTCGTCCGCTTCTGCCAATCAACCCGTCTTATACATAAGGCGGCTTGTGCCAGCCCTTGGGCGAGAGCGTGAAGATTTCGTAGCCGGTTTCGGTCACGCCGATGGAATGCTCGAACTGCGCCGACAGCGAGCGGTCCTTGGTCACGGCCGTCCAGCCGTCGGAGAGCAGCTTCACCTGCCACTTGCCGGCATTCACCATCGGTTCGATGGTGAAGAACATGCCGGCCTTCAGCGGCACACCGGTGCCGGGTTCGCCGTAATGCAGGATGTTGGGCGGCTCGTGGAAAATCCGGCCGAGGCCATGGCCGCAGAAATCGCGCACCACCGAGAAGCGTTCCTTCTCAACGAAGGTCTGGATGGCGTGGCCGATATCGCCGGTGGTGGCGCCGGGCTTCACCACCTCGATGCCGCGCATCATCGCTTCATAGGTGATGTCGCAGATACGGCGGCCCTTCACGCCCACATCGCCCAGCAGGAACATGCGGCTGGTATCACCATGCCAGCCATCGAGGATCACGGTGACGTCGATGTTCAGGATGTCGCCATCCTCCAGCACCTTGTCGCCCGGGATGCCGTGGCAGACCACGTGGTTGACCGAGGTGCAGATCGATTTCGGAAAGCCGCGATAGCCCAGCGGCGCCGGCACGGCGCCATGCTCGACGATGAAATTGTGGCACAACTCATCCAGCCTGCCGGTGGTGGCGCCGGGCACCACGAAAGGCGTGATGTAGTCCAGCGTCTCCGCGGCCAGGCGGCCGGCCTTGCGCATGCCCTCGAAATCCGCCGGGCTGTGCAGCCGGATGGCGCCGGGGCGGAGGTCGTCGTCCTCGTCCGTGTCGATGATGGCGCGGGCCTGGGTCTGGTTCACGGCAAAAATCCAATATTATTGTAAAATCAGTGTCTTACGGATCAATCGACAAGGGCCGGTCCAACGCAATGCCAGCCTCCGTAACATGACATGCGTAACATAGCGCCTCGACCCCGGCATTCCTAGCCTCGATGAACCCGGCGGCATAGCCAGGGTCGCAATCGCCCGCGATGCGGAAACTGGCGCAATCGCCGCGCTGAACCAGGAACAGCATCACGGCGCGATGGCCGGCCGCCACCATGGCAGCCAGTTCGCGCAGATGCTTGGCCCCGCGCGCTGTCACGCAATCGGGAAATTCGGCCAGGCCTGCCTGCCGCATCAGATGCACGTTCTTGATTTCCAGATAGCAGTCCGGCCGGCCCGGGCCGGAGAGCAGGAAGTCCACCCGGCTGTTGCCGCCATAGGCGACTTCCGGACGGTGGGTGTCATAACCCGCCAGCTCGGTGATGCGGCCCTGGGCCAGAGCCTCGGCCACCAGGCGGTTGGGCAGGGTGGTGTCGATGCCCACCAGTGCGCCATCGGCCTCGGCCAGCACCCAGCCCCAGGCGAGTTTGCCACGGCCGGGTTTCAGCCAGACCCGGCTGCCCGGCATATCAAGCCCCAGCATGGCGCCGGGATTGGGGCAATGCACGGTGGCCTCGCGGCCGTCGGGGAAACGCACATCGGCGAGGAAGCGTTTATAGCGCCGCAGCAGGATGGCCGGGGTGAGGGCTTGGGGAAACTCCATATTCCCGGCTATAGCGGCGGCTGGTCTGCCCGTCCAGCGCGTGCTATGTCCTGTGCGCCATGACGGAAACGCCCGAGATCGTGACCCCCAAGATCGTGACAGCAGCCATGCTGGTGATCGGTAACGAGATTCTCTCGGGCCGCACCCGCGACGCCAACATGCATTTCCTGGCCGGCCGGCTCACTGATCTGGGTATCCGCCTGCGCGAGGCGCGCGTGGTGCCCGATATCGAAGAGACGATCATCGCGGCCGTGAACGACCTGCGCGCGCGCTACGATTATGTCTTCACCTCGGGCGGCATCGGCCCGACCCATGACGACATCACGGCCGACTGCATCGCCAAGGCCTTCGGCGTTGGCATCGATATTCATCCGGAAGCCCGCCGCCGGCTGGAGGCGCATTACGAGGCCGGCATGCTCAATGCCGCCCGCCTGCGCATGGCCCGCATTCCCGATACCGCTACGTTGATCGACAATCCGGTTTCGGCGGCGCCCGGTTTCCGGATCGGTAACGTCATGGTGATGGCCGGTGTGCCGATGATCTTCCAGGCCATGGTGACCAGCGTGACGCCCAGCCTCGTCGGCGGCGACAGGTTGCTGTCGCGCACCGTGCTGGCGCTGGTGCCCGAGGGCGCCGTGGCCGAGGATCTGGGCAAATTGCAGGCCGAGTATCCCGATGTGGATATGGGGTCTTATCCCGCCTTCCGTTCCGGCAAGGCGTCCACCGCCATCGTGCTGCGTTCGACCGACAAGACCCGGCTGGATGCCGCCTCGGAAGCGATGTATGCGATTTTCCGCCGCATGGGCGGCGAGCCATTCGAGAACGAGATCGTTTGATGCGCCGTTTCTCCAGCGCCGCGGTTCTGGCCGTGGCTTTTGTCTTTTCCGCGTCCGCCCAGCAGCAGACCCCGGCTGCCCTCCAGCCGCCGCCGCGCTTTCTGGCCAAGGACCTGCAGGCCCTGTGCGATGGCGGCGATGGCACCGCGCGGCTCGCCGGCTGCCTGCGGTATCTGCAGGGTGCGGTGGCGATCTATGAACTGGCGGTGGCGGAGGGCAAGGACCTGACCTGGTTCTGTGCGCCGCGCGAGGCACCGGCGAGCATGCTGCGGCAGCAATTCGTCGAATGGGCCCGCGACAATACCGACCAGATGGGGGCGGATGCCATCCAGGCGGTGAAACTGGCCCTGGCCGATGCCTATCCCTGCCAGGGGGATTAGGGCCTCGACGAGGCCCGGCGCGGCCCTGATTATGCCGCAATCGCCTCCCAGTCTGGCTGGACTATCATCATGTCGGCCGGCTGGAACCGGCAGACGGATATGCCATGCGCAGCACCTGCCTCGTGCCTCTTGTCCTCATCCTGCTGGTCGGCCCGCTGACGGCCTGTGGCCCGCCGCTGGCCTGGCAGCGGCCGAATACTTCGCTGGCCGATGCCGAACAGGACAGCCGGGAATGCGCGGCGCTGGCCCGTGACCAGGCATTCCGCGACAGCCTGTTCGCTTCGTCTTACGGCTATTATGGGTATCCCTATGGCCGTTCTTTCGGGCCATATCCATGGGGGTATTCCGGGCCACGCTACGGCTTTTCCGACTCTTTCATGTGGCGCAGCCAGCGTGAGAGCGAATTGCAGGAATTCTGCCTGCGCGCCCGGGGCTACCGCCTGATGCCGGTGCAGCAATAGGAGAACCGGATGCGCCTTGCCGGTTACGCGACGATCATCGCCACCTGCCTGGTGGCCTGTGCGCCGACCACGGAATGGTCGCGGCCGGATACCAGTGCTGCGCAAAGACAGGCTGACGAGAAAGACTGCGAGGCCATTGCCGCCTATCAGGCATTCGATGAAAGCTTTGCTTCCGGGGCAAAATACCCGCCCTACCGGGACACGCAATTCATCGAGGATGGCGGGCCGGATGGCGGCGGCCGCAATGTATCCTACAGCCGGCGGGGCGCCCGGCAGTATGAACTGGCCGAATACTGCATGCAGCAGCGCGGCTATGTGCTCGTGCCGGTGGCCAAGCCATGAGGCGTGCATTGCTGCTTCCTCTCTGTCTTGCAGCCTGTGTCACGGCCCAGACCGAATGGGTGCGCAGCGACACGACCATGGCGCAGCGCGACAAGGACGAAAAGGAATGCGGGCAGATCGCAGCCCGGCAGGCACTGGATGAGAGTTCGTCGTCACACCCGCTCTATCCACCCTGGACAGGTACCGGCTTCAACCAGGGCTTTCCGGGGTCGCCATTTTTCGGCGGCAATGAATCGCCATCCTATTTCGCCCGCGGGCCGCGCCAGTACGAGCTGACCGATTACTGCATGCGCCAGCGCGGCTATACGCTGCAATCGATCACGCCAAAACCGATCACGCCGGCGCCGAAATAAGTTCCTCGGCCTTGTGGCAGGCTGTTGCGCGGCCATCGGGCATACGCCGCAGGGCCGGCGCCTGGCTGCGGCAGGATGCATCGGCGTAGCGGCAGCGCTCGGCGAGGGCGCAGCCCGTCGGCAGCGCCGTCTGGTTCGGCGGATTGCCCTGCAGCAGGGCATGACGGCGACGCTGGCCCGGTGCCGGCGGCGTCGGCTGCGGCAGGGCGGCCAGCAGGGCTTCGGTATAGGGGTGGGCCGGCCGGGCGAAGACCGTGGCGGTATCGCCATGTTCGACCACGCGGCCGAGATACATCACCGCCACCTTCGGGCAGAGCTGATCGATCACGGCCAGGTTATGGCTGATGAACAGGTAGGTCACGCCATGGCGTTCCTGCAATTCGGCCATCAGGTTGAGTACCTGGGCCTGCACCGAGACATCCAGGGCCGAGACGGCCTCGTCGGCGACAATCAGTTTCGGCCGCGTGATCAGGGCGCGGGCGATGGCGATACGCTGGCGCTGGCCGCCGGAGAATTCATGCGGATATTTGTCCATGTCGCCGGGCCGCAGGCCGACGGTCTCCAGTGCTTCGGCAATGCGCAGGTGTCGCTCGGCTTTTCCCAGATGCTCCAGCGCATCCAGCGGCTCGGCCACGATGCGGGCAACGGTCAGGCGGGGATCGAGAGACCCATACGGGTCCTGGAACACCATCTGAAAATCGCGGCGCGCTGCGCGCAGGCCGGCAGCCGTCAGGCTGTTCAGATCACGGCCATCGATGCGGATTGCGCCCTGATCGGGTGTCTCCAGGGCCATGACGAGCCGCGCCAATGTGGATTTGCCGCACCCCGATTCACCGACCACGCCCAGATTCTCGCCGGGCCTGATATCCAGCGATACGCCATTGACGGCATAGACCTTCTGCGGCGGCGCGAACGGGATGGCGCGTGGCAGCGGATAGGCCTTGTGCACATCGCGGATCTCGACCAGCGCGTTCATGGCCGGTCCTGCGTCATGTCGGTGCGCCAGCATTCGGCACCATGCTGCGGCCCGACCTCCACAAAGGGCGGGAAGTCGCTGCCGCAGCGCGGTTCGGCCAGGGCGCAGCGCGGGGCGAAGGCGCAGGCGCCGCCCAGGTCGCGCAGGTCGGGCACCACGCCGGGGATGGTCGGCAGGCGGGGTCGCGGATGCGGCATGCCGGGGGCGAGGCGCGGCATGGCCGCGAACAGGCCGCGCGCGTAAGGATGGCGCAGGCCGGCGAAGACCTCGTGCACCGGACCGGTCTCGACGGCGCGGCCGGCATACATCACCAGCACGCGATCCACGGTTTCGGCGATCACGCCGAGATCGTGGCTGATCAGGATCAGGGCCATGCCGCTGTCGTCCACCAGCCTGCGGATCAGGTCGAGGATCTGGCCCTGGATGGTGACATCCAGCGCCGTGGTCGGTTCGTCGGCGATCAGGATGTCGGGGTCGCAGGCCAGCGCCATGGCGATCATCACGCGCTGGCGCTGGCCGCCCGACATCTGGTGCGGATAGGAATCCAGCCGCGCGCGCGGATTGGGAATGCCGACGCGGTCCAGCAGTTCGGCCGCGCGCTCATAGGCCTGCCGGCGGTTCAGCCCCAGATGCTGTTGCAGCGGTTCGGCGATCTGGTCGCCGATGCGGTGCAATGGATTCAGAGAGGTCATCGGTTCCTGGAAGATCATCGCCAGGCGATTGCCGCGCAGGCCGCACAGCCGGCGCTCGTCGTATTGCAGGATGTCCTCGCCATGGAACAGCACATGGCCATCGGCGCGGGCATTGTCGGGCAGCAATCCCATCAGGGCCAGCGCGGTGAGCGACTTGCCGCAGCCCGATTCACCCACGATGCCGAGTGTCTCGCCGCGGTTGAGGCTGAAATCCAGTCCGCGCACGGCTTCGGCCGGACCGCGGGCGGTGGTCAGCGTCACGCGCAGATCGCGCACGGCGAGAAGCGGCCGGTCCATCGCGTTACCGTTGTCGCGACAGGCGCGGATCGGTCAGATCGCGCAGGCCGTCGCCCAGCAGGTTGAACCCCAGTACGGCGATGGCGATGGCCATGCCGGGAAATACCGCCAGATAAGGCGCGCGGAACACCATGGTCTGCGCCTCGTTCAGCATGCGGCCCCAGGACGGCGTCGGCGGCTGGGTGCCCAGCCCGAGATAGGACAACGCCGCCTCGGCCAGGATGGCCAGCGCGAACTGGATGGTCGCCTGCACGACAATCACGGCCAGGATATTGGGCAGCACATGCTCCAGGGTGATCCGAAAGCCGCCCTTGCCGGCGCTACGCGCGGCCAGGATGTAGTCGCGCGACCAGACCGCATTGGCCGAGCCGCGCACCACGCGGGCGAAAACCGGGATGTTGAAAATGGCGATGGCGACGATGGAATTCATCGTGCTGGGACCGAATACCGCAGCGAGCAGGATGGCCGAGAGGATGGCGGGGAAGGCAAAGGTGAAGTCGGCGAAGCGCATCACCAGTTCCTCGATCCAGCCGCGCCGCGCCGCGGCCAGCAGGCCCAGCGCGCTGCCTGCCAGCAGACCGATGCCAACGGCGACCAGGCCCACCAGCAGGGAATTCTGTGCCCCAGCCAGAATCAGCGACAGCACATCACGCCCGAAACTGTCGGTGCCCAGCCAGTGTTCGGCCGAGGGCAGGGCCATGCGCTTGCGGATATTCATCGCGGTCGGCGCATAGGGCGTCCAGATCAGCGACAGCAACGCCATGCCGAACACGCATCCTGAAAGCAGGGCGCCGACGGCGAAGCTGCGATGCCGCAGGGCGCGGCGCAGCATGAGTACGGTCTCAGACATCGCGGCCCTTCAGTCGCGGATCGATCACTGCATAGAGCACATCGACCACGAAATTCACCGCGACCACGGTGAAGGCGAGCAGGATGACCGCCGCTTTCACCACCTCGATATCGCGATTGCTGATCGCCTGGAAGACCAGCCGGCCGAGGCCGGGCAGGGAGAAGACCTGTTCGACCACGATGGTTCCGGTCAGCAGGTTGCCGAATTGCAGGCCGATCACCGTGATCACCGGGATCAGGGCGTTGCGCAGCACATGGCGCCACAGGGCCTGGCTGCGACTTAAGCCTTTTGCGCGCGCCGTGCGCACGAAATCCTCGCGCAGGACTTCCAGCACGGCCGAGCGGGTGATGCGGGCCAGGATGGCGGCCTGCACCACGGCGAGCGAGATGCCGGGCAGGATCAGACTGAGCATCGCCGGACCGAAGCCGGCGCGCCAGCCGGGGAAGCCGCCGGCCGCCAGCCAGCCGAGATTCACGGCGAACAGCAGGATGAGCAGCAGGCCGAACCAGAAATTCGGAATCGAGATGCCGAGCTGGCTGATGCCCATGATCACGACGTCGCCGGCCCTGTTATGCTGCGCGGCGGCGAAAACGCCCAGGCCCAACGCCAGAACCACGGTGATCAGCATGGCGAACAGCGCCAGCGGATAGGTAAGCGCCAGCCGTTCGGCGATCAGCGGCCAGACCGGCGTCTTGTAGGCATAGGAGATGCCGAAATCACCCTGCAGCAGGGCGCCGAGCCAGCCCAGGTAACGATCCAGCACCGGCTGGTCGAGGCCGTATTCATGACGGAACACGGCGAGCTGATCGTCGGTGGCATCGATGCCCAGCACCAGCAGGGCCGGGTCGCCGGGCAGGATTTCCAGCACCAGGAACACGACCACCGAGGTTGCCAGAAGGGTGGCAATCAGGGTGGCGAAGCGCTTGAGCAGGAAAACGGGCATCAGGAGGGGTCCGCCTGCCGCCGCCGGTCGGCCAGCCGCTCCAGCAGGGCCTGTTTGCCGACGGTGTCCAGCGCCGGCCAGGCGCCGATTTCCTCGCCGGTGCGGAAACAGCCCAGGCACCAGCCGGTGCGGCGGTCGATGCTGCACACCTTGGTGCAGGGGGAGGGCGGCGGGTCGTCGATCATGGCGAAATTATGGCACCCAGGAGCGGAATTCACAGGCCCGTGAGGGGCTTGGATGACCGCAAAATGCCATGGGGGGCTTGAACCTGGGGCATGGAAACTCTTATCTAGCGGGCGCCGCGGGACGGGAGTCGGCCCGGGCGGGCAGGGGATGCAGTAAGACGATGATCGACATAAAAAATCTGGTCAAGCAATTCGGTCCGTTCACCGCTGTCGACCATATCAGTTTCAGTGTCGCCAAAGGCGAGGTGCTCGGCTTCCTGGGCCCCAACGGTGCCGGCAAATCCACCACCATGAAAATGCTGTGCGGGTTCCTGAACCCCACCGCGGGCAGCATTTCGGTTTGTGGTCATGATGTGGAGGCCGATCCGCTGGCGGCCAAGGCCAGCATCGGCTACCTGCCCGAGGGCGCGCCCAGCTATGCCGACATGACGGCGCGCGGGTTCCTCGATTTCATCGCCGATGTGCGCGGCATGAACGGCAAGGACCGCGACTGGCGGCTCGACAAGGTGATCGATCAGGTCAACATCAAGGATGTGCTGGACCAGCCGATCGACACCCTGTCCAAAGGCTACAAACGCCGTGTCGGTCTGGCCCAGGCGATCCTGCATGATCCGCCGGTGCTGGTGCTGGACGAGCCGACCGACGGCCTCGATCCGAACCAGAAGCACGAGGTGCGCGGACTGATCCAGGCCATGTCGCGCGACAAGGCGATCATCATCTCCACCCATATCCTTGAAGAAGTGGAAGCGGTGTGCAGCCGCGCCATCGTGATCGCCCGGGGCCGCATCGTGGCCGAGGGGCGGCCGGAAGGCAGCGCCGGCTGGCGCATCGGCGACATCCTCGCCGCGCCGGGCAAACTCGATGCCGCTTTCCGCCAAGTGACGCAAGCCCGCGCGGCCTGACCAGGATACTCGCCATGAAACCCATGCTCGCTGTCTTTCGCCGCGAAATCGCTGGCTATTTCGCCACCCCGGTGGCCTATGTCTTCATCGTGGTGTTCCTGTTCACCGCCGGCATCTTCACCTTCTATCTCGGCCAGTTCTTCGAACGCGGCCAGGCCGACCTGAAGGCCTTCTTCCTGTTCCACCCCTGGCTTTACCTGTTCTTCCTGCCGGCCATCGCCATGCGGCTGTGGGCAGAGGAACGCAAGGCCGGCACGATCGAGCTGCTGCTCACGCTGCCGATCCCGCTCTGGGCCGCGGTGGCGGGCAAGTTCCTCGCCGCCTGGGCCTTCGCCGGCATTGCGCTGGCGCTGACCTTCCCGCTTTGGCTCACCGTCAACTGGCTCGGCTCGCCCGATAACGGCGTGATCCTGGCCGGCTATATCGGCAGCCTGCTGATGGCCGGTGCCTATCTGGCGATCGGCAGCTGCATGTCGGCCGTGACCAAGAATCAGGTGATCGCCTTCGTGGTGGCCGTGCTGGTCTGCTTCATCTTCACGGTTTCGGGCGCGCCGATGGTGCTGAGCTTCTTCCAGGGCTGGGCGCCGTCGCTGGTGGTCGACACCATCGCCTCCTTCAGCTTCCTGGGGCATTTCAATGCCATCACCGAAGGCGTGATCGATCTGCGCGATCTGGTGTTCTTCGTCTCCCTGATCGTGGTCTGGCTCTATGCCACCGCGATTGTCGTCGATTTCAAGAAAGCGGGCTGAGGTCGCAGCATGAAAACCGGCAGCAAAGCCCTTCTCACCGGCACCGGACTGATCGCCGCCTTCGCGGTGTTCTTCGCGGTCAACATCATCGTCAACCAGGGTCTGCGCGACACCCGCATAGACCTGACGCAGGCGCGGCTCTACACGCTGTCTGACGGCACGCGCAACGTGCTGAAGACGATCCCCGAGCCGATCACGCTGCGCTTCTTCTTTTCCGACAAGCTGGCCGGCAGTGCGCCGCAACTGAAGCAGTACGGCATCCGTGTGCGCGAGTTGCTGGAACGCTATGCAGCGCTGTCGGGCGGCAAGCTGCGGCTGGAGGTGATCGACCCCGAGCCCTTCACCGAGGCCGAGGACCGCGCCGTGCAGGCCGGCCTGCAGGGAATCAATCTGCCGGGCGGGCAGTTCTATTTCGGCCTGGTCGCCAGCAACACGCTGGACCAGCAGCAGAGCATTCCCTTCTTCCAGGCCGAGAAAGAGCAGTTCCTGGAATACGATCTGACCAAGCTGGTCTACGGCCTCAGCAATCCGAAGAAACCCACCGTCGGCATCCTCGGCAGCCTGCCGCTGGAATTCGGCCCGGGCGGGATGATGGCGGCGATGCGCGGCCAGTCGCAGCCTTATCTGATCCTTGACCAGATCAAGCAGTTCTTCGACGTGAAGATGCTGGATGCCACCAAGCCGGAAGAGATCGACGACAAGCTCTCCGTGCTGGTCCTGGCCCATCCCAAGGATCTGTCGCCGCAGGCGCAGTATGCCGTCGACCAGTTCGTGCTGAAGGGCGGCCGGCTGATCGTGTTCGCCGATCCCTATTCCGAAACCATGGCGGCGATGCCCAACCCGATGACCGGGCAGCCGATGCCGCCGGGCGGCGACCAGTCGTCGCTGCTGCCCGACTTGTTCAAGGCCTGGGGCGTCGAAGTGGTGCCCGGCAAGTTCGTTGCCGACCTGACGCTGGCCCAGCGCGTGCAGACCGGCCGCAGCGGCCCGGCCGCCGTGGTCGATTACATTCCCTGGCTGGCCATCCCGGGCGACCGCCTGAGCCAGCAGGATGTCGTCACCGCCGAGCTCACGCAGATCAATGCCGCCTCGATGGGCGCGATCCGCAAGCTGGAAGGCGCGGCCACCACGCTCACCCCGCTGATCACCTCGTCGAACCAGGCGATGCTGATGGATGTCAACGACCTGCAGGGCGATCCGAACCCGCAGGCCCTGGCCGAGAAGTTCAAGCCCGCGGGCGAGACCTATACGCTGGCGGCGCGCATCAGTGGCCCGGCCAAGACGGCCTTCCCGAATGGTGCGCCCTCCTCCGACAAACAGGCGGCTGACAAGAAGGATGGGCAGCCGGCTCCGGCCGCGCAGGTGATGGAGAGCGCCAAGCCGATCAACGTGCTGCTGGTGAGCGATGCCGATCTGCTGGACGACCGCTTCTGGGTGCGCAATCAGCAGATGTTCGGCCAGAACCTCTATGTGCCGATCGCCGCCAATGCCGATTTCCTGGTCAATGCCATCGACAACATGTCGGGCTCGGGCGATCTGATCGGCCTGCGCAGCCGCGGCAAGTCGCAGCGGCCGTTCGAGCTGATCGACAACATGCGCCGCCAGGCCGAGCAGCAGTTCCTCGCCCGCCAGAAGGCGCTGGAACAGAAGCTCAGCGACACGCAGAAGAAGCTGGCCGACATGCAGTCGAAGAGCCAGGAGCAGTCCAACGCCCTGCTCAGCGCCGAGCAGCAGGCGGCCATGGACGCCTTCCGCGACGACCTGCTCAATACCCGGCGCGAATTGCGCGGCGTGCAGCGCGAGCTGAACCGCGACATCGAGGGCCTGCAATTGCTGGTCAAGTTCATCAATATCGGCCTGATGCCGCTGCTGGCCGCCCTGGTGGCGGTTGGCCTGGCGATCGCCTGGCGCCGCCGGCGTATCCGGCGCGCCCTTGAAGGCTGATCTCTTTCCGTTAGGGAGTATGGCGATGCAGATGCGTAACAAGAGCTGGGCGATCCTGGTGACGGCGGCGGTCGTGCTGGGTGGCGTCGGCTGGTGGCTGGCCACCTCGCGGGATCGTGCCACCGAAGCCGATTTCACGCCCAGGCCGCTGTTGCCCGGCCTGATGGCCAAGGTCAACGACGTCGCCTCGCTGGAAATCTCCACACCCAAGGCCCTGTTCCGCATCGAGCGCGGCGCCGACGCCGAGCACTGGACGATGCCAAGCCGCAACGATTATCCGGTACGGGCCGATCTGGTGCGCAAGAATGTGCTGGGCATCGCCGGGCTGGAAACCGTCGAGCCGCGCACGGACAAGCCCGAGCATTACGATCGTCTGCAGGTTTCCGATCCCGAGAAATACCAGCCGGCCGACGATGCCTCGAAATCCGATCCGGGCCCGATCCTGGTCCGCCTGGTTGATCCGGATGCCAAGTCGATCGCCGCGGTGATTGTCGGCAAGACCAAGAGCTATCCGGTTGGCGGCAAGCCGGGGCAGGTGCATGTGCGCAAACCCGAGGAGGCGCGCGCCTGGCTGGCGCAGGGCATTCTCGAACTGCCGGCCGATCCGGTGCAGTGGCTGGTGAAGGACCTGATCAAGATCGACCGGGCCCGTGTCGCTTCGGTCACCGTCACCCATCCCGATGGCAGCGTGCTGCGCATAGCCCGCGGGCCTGGCAAGACCGATGGTTCGTCCGTGGACTTCGTGCCGGCCGATCTGCCCAAGGGAATGAAGGTGGCCTCGGCCTATGACGTGAATGCCGTGGCCGGGGCGCTGGCCTATCTGGCCTTCGACGACGTCGCCAAGGACAGCGAGCATGATTTTGCCAAGGCCACGGTTACCGAAATCGTCACGCTGGATGGCGTGAAGGCGGTGGTGAAAACCATTCCGGCCGAAGACGGCAAGAAGGGCTGGATCACCATCACGGCAAGCCACGATGCCGCCCTGGCCAAGCCCGATGCCGGGAACAAGGATCTTCTGGCGCCGGAAGAGGCGGAAAAGCAGATCAATGCCGCCACGCGGCGGATGGCCGGCTGGGCCTATCTGGTTCCGGAATCGGCCGTGCGTGACCTGACGCGGAAGCTGGCTGACCTGATCGAGCCGGAAAAGAAGGACGACAAGAAGGGATAAGGCATCAGACGGGAGGTGTGGAGATGACCGACCAGACCATGCATTTCCAGGCCGAGGTGACGCGGCTGCTGCATATCGTCACCCATGCCCTGTACAGCCAGAAGGAAATTTTCCTTCGCGAGCTGATCTCCAATGCCTCGGATGCCTGCGACAAACTGCGCTTCGCCGCGCAGACGAACCCGGATCTGTGGGCAGGCGACACCGAACTGAAAGTCACCATCGCAGTCGACAAGGCGAACCGGTGCTTGAGCATTGCCGACAACGGCATCGGGATGGGTCGCGACGAGCTGATCGCCAATCTGGGCACCATCGCGCGGTCAGGCACCGGGGAATTCGTTTCATCGCTGAGCGGCGACAGCGCCAGGGACATGGCCCTGATCGGCCAGTTCGGCGTCGGTTTCTATTCCGCCTTCATGGTGGCCGGCAAGGTGGAGGTGATCTCGCGCAAGGCCGGCGAGGCCCAGGCCTGGCGCTGGGTTTCCGATGGTTCGGGGCAGTTCAGTGTGGGTGAGGCCGAGCGCGAAGGCCGTGGCACCACCATCCTGCTGCATCTGCGCGAAGGCGAGGACGAGTTCCTCGACCCCATGCGGCTGCGGCAGATCGTCAGGACTTACTCCGATCATATTGCCCTGCCGGTGGTGCTGCACGAAGACGGCAAACCTGAAACGCTGAATGCCGCCAGCGCGCTGTGGTCGCGGCCGAAATCCGAAGTCACCGAGCAGCAATACAAGGATTTCTATCACCACGTCGCCCATGCCTTCGACGAACCCTGGCTCACGCTGCATGCCCGGGCCGAGGGCAAGCTGGATTATAGCCTGCTCCTGTTTGTGCCGGGCATGCGGCCGCACGACCTGTTTGATCCGGCCCGCAAGTCGGCGCTGAAGCTCTATGTGCGGCGCGTGTTCATTACCGATCGCTGCGAGGAGCTGGTTCCGGCCTGGCTGCGATTCCTGCGTGGCGTGGTCGATTCCGCCGATCTGCCGCTCAATGTCAGCCGCGAGATGCTGCAGAATAATCCGGTGGTGGCGCGTATCCGTCAGGCGATCACGCGACGCGTACTGACAGAACTGGAGAAGAAGGCGGAGAAGGATGCGACCGCCTATGCGTCTTTCTGGGAAAATTTCGGCGCGGTGCTGAAAGAAGGCATCTATGAGGATGCCGAGCATCGCGCGCAAATCCTGAAGCTGGCGCGTTTCCGCTCGTCGGCGCGCGAAGGCTGGGTGTCGCTTGATGACTACGTCGCGGCGATGAAAGAGGGCCAGGCCGCGATCTACGTGATCAACGGCGACCAGCTCGACCAGCTCAAGCGCAGCCCCCAGCTGGAAGGGTTCCGCGCCAAGGGCGTGGAGGTGCTGCTGCTGACCGATCCGGTTGACGATTTCTGGCTTTCGGTTGTGCAGGATTATGTAGGCAAGCCGGTCAAGTCGGCGACCCGGGCCGGCGCCGACCTGGATGCCGTGCCGGATACGGTTGAATCCAAGCCGGAGGGCGGCGACAAGCTTGAAGGCGCGTCGCTCGGTACGCTGATCGCGGCGCTGAAACAGGCTCTGGGTGATGCGGTGAAGGATGTGCGGGAATCCAAGCGTCTCACCGATAGCGCGGTTTGTCTGGTGGCTGCCGATGGCGACATGGACATGCACCTGGAACGCCTGCTGCGCATGCACCAGAAACTGGACAAGAGCAGCGCGCGCATCCTTGAGATCAATCCGGGCCATGCGCTGATCAAGGCGCTGGCGGCGCGGGCGCAGCAGCCGGGCGCGATGGATGCGCTGGCTGACGCGGCCCAGTTGCTGCTCGATCAGGCGCGACTGGTGGAAGGCGAACCGCTGGCCGATCCGGCCGGCTTCGCCCAGCGGCTGGCGCGGGTCATGGAGAAGGCGCTGTAGACCTTGCCGTCTACATTCCGACGCGGCTGAGCGGAACTTCCGTCACGCCATAACCGGCCTCGGCCGGGATGCGCAGATGCGGCTCGGCGAAGCTTTCCTTGTCGAGCACCGGCATCACGTCGACGATGGGCGTCTGTGCCGCCTGGGCCAGGGCGTCATCCACACTGCGCGCGCGGGCCAGTTTCACCAGTTGCATCCGGGTGGCGAAGACGATGGTGCGGGTCTTGGCTTCCCAGGCATCCAGCGCCGCCTGTGGCGCGATCCATTCGGAATCCACCGACTCACTGCCGTCATGGGCGCCGATTTGTCCTTCCGGGGCACGGGCCAGGAAAAACCAGGTATCAAAGCGCTTGGGCATCACCTCGGGCGTGATCCAGTGCGCGAACGGCACCATGCAGTCCAGCGCGTAATCCAGCGTCTCGGCCTCGGCCATGTCGCGCAGCGACTTGTCGCCGCGGTTGAGTGGTTCACGCCAGCTTTCCAGCGCGGCCGCGCGCTCGGCGGAGAGCAGCTTGCCATCTCCCTTGGGGCGGGCCAGCAACAGGCCGGATTCCTCGAATGCCTCGCGGATCGCGCCGAAGGCGAACGGCGTCAATGCCGGATCGAAGCGGCCGGGCCGGGCATGTCGGCCCTGCAGCACCGGGTCGCTGTCGCCGCTGGCCAGCTTGCCGCCAGGGAACACCATGGCGCCGGAAGCGAAGTCGATGGCGTGATGGCGCTTGACCATGAACACCTCCAGCCCGGCAGGTCCATCGCGCAGCATCAGGATGGTGCTGGACGGCAGCAGGGCGGGTTTCGTCTCGGACATCGGTTTCCCCTTTATGGTTTTCTGGTTCTCAGGCCGGGCGGCGCAGATAGAGTCGATTGCCGCCATGGGGCATCGGGCTGAAGCCGCGTCGCTGCAACCAGGCGATGCTGTCGCGTTCCTCGATGGCGCGTTGCACCTCCACGGCCTGCAGGCCGAGCTGGCGGGCATGATGGCCGGCCACATCCAGCATCCAGCCACCCAGGCCGCGTCCGCGCGCGTCTTCCGCCACCGCCAGGCGGTGCACCAGCAGGCTTTCCTGCAGGGGCAGGAACACTGCGAAGCCGTCGATGGCGGTGCGCCATTCGGCGACGAACAACGTCTGCTCATGCTGCAGGGAACGGAAATCGAGTTTGGCCGCATCAGCCAAAGTGGCCTGCGCAATCTCTATCAGGCGTGGCAGATCGTTGCGATCGGCCAGGCGCATGCGATGTTCGATCCGCTGGATTACCGGCATCGAATCACCAACATCGAATCACAAACATCGAATCACTGGCCCGTGACGATCTGCATTGGGGGGCTCCCTTCTGGCGACTCCCTGCTTCCTATATCCAGCTTCGGGCGGGGGAGCGGGGCTGTCAACGACTGCCGCAGGGGCAGCCGGGGCGACCTCTAGGGTTTGAGGTCGACGGCACCGATGATCGGCCCGTTCGCGCCGGCATTGAGCATCTGCAGCATGACAACGGCACCCTGCCGGCTCCAGTCGGTGTCGTCCAGATCGGGTACGTCGTAACGCGCGGTCTGGCCGTTCCAGCGGCCGAATTCGTTCCAGGCGCGGGCAACATTCAGATAGCTCAGCGTGCGGCCATGATTTTCGCCGCGTTCTATCGTCACGTCATGCTGGCGGTCGTAACGACAGAGCAGCAGCTTGGCTTCACCCTGCCAGTTTGGCATGTCGGGCAGCACGATCTGCCAGCCTTTGGTCTTGCCGCGCTCCGTGCGCAGCGGCACATGCTGCTGTTTGCGGGCTTTGACCAGAGCTGTCTCGATCGCCTCGCGGTTTGAACCCACGGCCTGGAACTGCCCGTCGATCACCACCTGCGGTGTATAGACCTGGCGATTGCCAATGCCACGGGCGTAATCCTGCTGGCGGATATTATGGCCCTTGCGGCTCAGCGTATCCTTCCAGCCGAGATAGTCCCAGTAATCGACATGCAGCGAGATCGGCAGCACGCCGGGCTGCTTCATCCATTCGGTCATCAGCGCATCGGCGGGCGGGCAGGAATTGCAGCCCTGGCTGGTGAACAGTTCCAGTACCACCAATTGCGTCTGTGCAGCCATCTGTGCCGGAGCTGTCTGCCCTTGGGCCGTCTGTCCCCGGGCCGGCTGGCCGGCGGCCAGTGGCAGCAAGGCAACCAGCATGGCCGAGAGCCAGTATCGCATTCCTCTTCTCATGCCGGTCAAACTAGGCATTCGGTCGCGGTCCGACCAGTCACGTTGCGGTGAAATTTGCCAGCCGCCGGTCCAGCAGGGCGGCGGGCAGCGGCATCAATCGCGGCGCATAAGTCCACAGCAGGGCGGCCCGCACCGGACGATCCGGGAAAATCGCCTGCAATAATCCGCGATACAGCGCCATTTGATCCAGATAGGCGGGATCGACCTCTTCCGGATTGGTCGGCGGTGGCCGGTTGGTCTTGAAATCCACCACCAGCACGGCGGCATCGGTTACCAGCAGGCGATCGATCTGCCCTGTCACCAGCCGTTTGCCCAGTCGACCGACCAGCGGCGCCTCGACCTGCGCGCCGGATGCGAATACCGGGGCAAAGGTCGTATCCGTCAGAACGGCCAGCACCTCGGTCGCGATCTCGGCCTGCGCCTGCGGCGCCAGGCCGTGCATGGGATGAGCAAGGTAGCGCGCGGCCGCGGCGGCGCGCTGTGAATCCGGCAGGTCGGGCAGGGTTTGCAGCAGGCGATGGATCAGCTTGCCGCGTGCCAGTCCGGCCAGGCGATCCGGCGCGGTTGGACTCAGCGGCGGTGGCTCAGCCTTGCTCGGCCGCGACGGCGTAAGCGGCCGCGGCGGCGCGGGTTCCGGCGGTGGCAGGCGATGCAGCCAGGCGGGCGGCGCAAAACCCTGTGGCGCGCTGGCCGCTGTCGCCGGAGCCGCGCGCTGCTCGGGGTAGGTTTCGTAGCGCAGACCTTCCTCGCCCCAGGGCAGGGCGATGGCCTGCTGCGGCTGGAGCGCGGCGAAACCGCCAACAATCAGGTCATACCAGCTACCCGTCGGCGGGCCGTTCTCCGCCGTCTTGCCATTGAGATAGCCGCAGACATATAGCCGGTCGCGCGCGCGCGTCAGCGCCACATACAGCAGGCGTCGATATTCCGCCATCTGCTCGGCGCGACGGGCATTGCGCAGGGCGGCAGTCAACGCCGTGTCGCTGTCCTTGCGCATCGGCCAGTAGAGTTGCGGCACGGCCTGCGCGGCGCGCGGGCCACCCATCACCGGCCGGCGCGGCGGTTGTGGCGCTTCACCCCAGAGCAGGCCTTCGCCGTCGCGCTCCTGCGGCAGGTCGCAGCAATCGGGCAGGATCACCACCGGCGCTTCCAGGCCCTTGGCGCCATGCACGGTCAGGACGCGGACTTCATTGCGGCCCTGATCGAGGTCGCGCTTGATCTCGCCGGCATGCTGCGGGAACCAGGCCAGGAAGCCCTGCAGGCTGGGCGCGGCTTCGCGCTCATAGGACAATGTGGCGCTCAGGAATTCATCAATCGGCTCATTCGCCTGGCTTCCCAGCCGCGCGATCAGCCGCCGGCGTCCACCGCCGGCACCCAGCATCGCGCCGTAGAAGGCGAAGGGCGGCACCAGATCGGCGCGATTGAGCAGATGGTGCAGCTCGTCGCTGGCCGCCTGCCAATGCGGCTGCTCATGGGCCCGGCGCAGCAATTCGTGCCACAGGCGGGCTTCCTGCCGTTGCCAGCACAGCTTGAAAAGATCGTCTTCGCTGAAATTGAACAGCGGGCCCTTCAGCACGGTGGCCAGCGTGAGGTCGTCCTCCGGCAACAGGCAGAATGCGCCCAGCGCCAGCAGGTCGAGCACCGCCACCTGCTCGGCCAGGATCATGCGGTCGGCGCCGGCCACCGGCACATTGGCGTTTTTCAGCGCCTGCACCATCGCCTCGAAAAACACGTTGCGCCGACGCACCAGGATCATCACGTCGCCCGGCTGAATGCGGCGCCCCAGGGCGGGCAGATCTTCATGGTCGATCCAGTGGCGGATCCGGGTCGCGATGGTTTCCGCCAGCCGCACGCGCGGATCCTTCTGGCCGACATAATCCAGCGGGGCGTCCCAGGGTTCGCTCTGCGCCTTCGGATCGGGCCTGAATGGCGGCCAGATCTCGATCCGCCCGGCCTCATTCGCGCGTTTGGCCTTGTGATGCAGCGGCCGGTCTTCCACCACGCCCGGGCGCGCGGCTTCCTGCGCGAAGACGGCATCCACCAGCTGCAACACGGCGGGGGCCGAACGGAACGACATTTCCAGCGGCACCGGATGCAGCTGTTCGCCCACGGCCTCGGCGCGGCGGCGGAAATCGCTGCGCATGTCGAGGAAGGCCTGTGGTCGCGCACCCTGAAAGCTGTAGATCGACTGCTTGACGTCGCCGACGGCGAAAATCGTGCGACGCAGTCCGTCGCGCGCGCCGGTGCCGCTGAAAAATTCCTCGGCCAAAGCGGCCACCACCGACCACTGGTCAGGGCTGGTATCCTGCGCTTCATCGACCAGGATATGGTCGATGCCCTGATCCAGCTTGAACATCACCCAGGGAACCCGACTGGGTTCCACCAGGAGGTCACGGCTTTTCAGGATCAGGTCGTCGTAATCCAGCAGGCCGTAGGCGGTTTTCAGCGCGCCATACGCTTCCAGCAGCCGTTCGCCCAGCCGCAGCAGCATGGATGTGGCCTCGGCGATGGCCACGGCATTGAGCTGCTGCTGCAGGGTGATCAGGCGATCCTGTTCCTGTTTCAGGGTATCGACGCAGGCCGCGTCGAGCTTCTGCGCCGCCTTGCTGGCAAGGTTGCTGCGCGGTTCGCCTTTCTGGGTGAAGAAAGACGCCATCCATTCCGCCTCGAAGCGTTCGGCGGCGGCGCCGGCGGCCAGCCAGCCGGCCAGCGGTTCGCCCAGCTTGCGATCATTCGTGCCGCCCTGTGTCAGCGCGTCGACGGCGCGGCGCAGATCGGCCAGTGCCATGCCGGCGATATGCTCGCCGATCATGCCCTCCCGCGTGGCATCGGGCGGCAGGCCAAGCTGCGCATAGAGCGCCCCGGACGCAGCCGCGGCATCGCCATGGGCCTGCAACAGCAGGCCGAGGTCGCGCCGCTTGCCGAGCAGGGCCTTGATCAGGTTGCCAAAACGGCTGTCGTCCACCCGCTCGGCGAAAAAGCGGACCACCGGAGCGAAATCCGCATCGTTCAGGCTGTCGCCCAGAACGCGGTCGCGCGCCACAGCGAAGAGTTCCCTGGTCGCGGCTTCATCGGCGACGGCAAAGCCCGGCGGCACGCCGGCCTCGACGGGGAAGCGTTTCAGCAAGGCCTCGCAGAAGGCATGCACGGTCTGCAGCCGCAGGCCGCCGGGTGATTCCAGCGTATGGGCAAACAGCTTCCGGGCCGCGGCGATATCGGCTTCGCTCACCTGCTGGCCCAGCAATTCGAACAGGTCCGCCTTCAGGGATGCATCGTCCAGCGTGGTCCACTTGCCCAGGCGCTCGGTCAGGCGCAGGGCCATTTCGGCGGCGGCGGCCTTGGTGAAGGTGAGGCAGAGAATGCCGCTAGGCCGCGTGCCCATCAGCAGCAGGCGGGTGACGCGGTCGACCAGCACGCGGGTCTTGCCCGATCCGGCATTGGCCGCCACCCAGGCCGACAGATTGGGATCGGCGGCGACGCGCTGGTTGGTCTGGTGGGCGTGAAGCTCGCTCATGCGTCTTCTCCGCCACTCTCGGCGCGTTCGGCCACGCGGGCCAGATGATCGTAGTCGCCGGCGTAATCGATGAATTGCGGCCGCGGCCGCGACAGGTATGGCATGGCCGGGTCATCGAACCTGGCCACCCAGTTCTGCAAACGGGCCAGCGCCTCGGCGGCCAGGTCGTCTGGTCCCGGCATCGGTGTGCGGCTCGTGCCCTCGATGCGCCTGGCTTCGCCCGGCGGATCGCCGCCGCCAAGCCGGATGTAGGCCAGTTCGGCTATCTCCGACGGGGCGAGTCCCTCGAAGCCGCCATGCCGGGCGATCGCGGCTTCCAGTGCCAATTGCGGCGACAGGCCGGTCTGCACCTGCCTGGGCGAGGGTGGCCGGCCGGTCTTGTAATCCAGGATGGCAAGGCGGCCGTCGCCGGCATTGCGGTCGATGCGATCGGCCTTGGCCTTCAATGTGAAGGGGCCGCCCGGCGTCGCGATGGCATAGCCGCCCTCACGTTCCAGCAGTGCCGGGCGGAAGCCGGCCATCCGTCGTTCGCGTTCATGGATCAGGAACCAGCGCATGGCACGTTCAAATCGCGGCCACCATAGCGCGGCGATCTCGGGTTGTTTCAGCCAGTCGCCGAATTCCGTCCGGCCGAGATCAAGCAAGGTGCGCAAGGCCGTCGCATCATCAGGCAATGCTTCGGCATGACTGGCGAGAAAACGTTCCAGCACGGCATGGATCACCTCGCCGCGCAGCCGCGCATCGGGCGGCTGGTCGGGCGGATCGAGCCGGCGCAGGCCAAGCACGCGGCGGGCATAAAGGGCATAGGGGTCGCGCACCCAGGTCTCGATGGCCGTGACATACAGCTCGCGCGGTCGCGCCTCCAGCGGCGGTGTCGGGCGCGGCGGGTCGAGGCGGATCGTGGTTGCCGGGCGATCGAGCAATTCGGCCCAGGCGAGATAGTGCGGCGCCAATGTCGCCTGCCAGCGCGGATCGTCTTTCAGCAGGGCGTCCAGCCGCAGCAGCCAGCGCGCCGGCACGGTGGGTGTGCCGTCCACCTTGGCGGCGCGGGTCAGGATCACCTCGCGGCTGCAGGCAGCCTGCACGAAATCCTGTGCGGTCTGGCCCAGCCGGCGCTCCGGCGCACTGAGACCCAGATGCTGGCGCATCGGGCGGCTCAGCCAGGGATCTTCCTTGGCTTGCGGCGGCCAGGTGCCTTCGTTGAGGCCGCCGAGGATGATGCGGTCGGCATGCTGCAGCCGCGCCTCCAGCAAGCCCCAGATGAACAGGCGCGGATGCCGGCCATAACGCGGACGCACCATCTGGCCTTCCAGCAGGGCGTCCAGCAGGCGCGGCCAGCTGGCGGGCGCCAGCGCGCCGAATTGCGGCGCGGCCTTCAGTAACTCGGTAATCAGGTCGTGCAGCGCCTCGCCATCCTCATGCTGCCACAGGCTCTGCTGTTCGTCTTCCGTGGCCCGCGACAGCATTTCGGCCGCATCGATTTGTGCAGTCAGCACGTCATGCAGGTCTGCCGAATCCTGCGACATCAAATCCGCCAGCGGTGACAAGGCCGATTGCAGTCGTGCCAGCGGTGGCAGCAGATCGGCATGGTCGGCCAGCAAGATGGCGAGTGCTTCGATGCCTTGCCCGGGATGACTGCGGCGCAGGGCCCTGCGCTCGACCTGTCGCGTCCAGCGCAGCAGGTCCTGACGTGCCATGCCCAGCCGGCAGAAGGGATGCTTGAGCAGGGCCAGCAGGGCAACGGCCCTGAAATCCTGTGCCACAGCCTCGGCGATCAGGCGCAGGAACACGGCCGGTGGCGTCTGGCCCAGAGGCTGGCCGGCGGAATCATCCACCCCGATGTCGTAGCGGGCAAGCTCGGCGGCCACCCGGCGGGCCAGCATGCGGTCGGGGGTGATCAGGGCGGCCGTACGGCCAGGCTGTTCCAGGGTCTCGCGCATGGCCAGCGCAATGGTCAGCGCTTCCTCGCGTGGGCCCGGCGCTTCAATACGCTGCAGATTCTGGAAAGCGTTTGTCGCGATGCCTGCCGACAGGCCGCGCCAGCGATGGGTTTCGCCAGGTGGCAGCAGGGCGGCCGACAGCAGCGCGGCCCGCGCGATCTCGGTGGAGGTATCGCCATCCGCCGCAGGCCATGGCCTGACCTCGCCGCGCAGCACGCCCATGCCATCCAGCAGATGTGCCAGCGCATGCTGGGGATGGGTCGGTTCGTCGCGTGCGCCCTGCCAGGCCGCGTCGTCGAGGCCGGTATCCAGGCCGGGTAATACCACGGCCCCCTGCGGCAGGCGCGCCACCAGTTTCAGCAGTCGTGCCGTGGCCGGGATGGTGCCGGTGGAGCCGGCGGCGATCACCGGATCGGCGGGTGGGTTGGCCTGCCAATGTTCGATCCAGCGCTGGGTCAGACGCTGGCGGTATTCGGCCGTATCCAATCGGCCCTGTTCGGCCTTGATGGCGGGCCATGCCTGGCGGATCACCTGCAGGAAGTCGAGCGTCTGCTGCCAGTGGCCGGCGAGTTCCAGCGGCACCAGATCGGGCAGCTTGTCGAGCGTGGTTTCCTCGGTGGCCACGGTGTCGAGCAGATGGCCGAGTTCGCGCGCCAGCCGCAGGGCATTCGCAGGGTCGTTGCCGGCCAGTGGCGAAGCCAGGACCAGCCGGGCCAGCAGCAGGCTGCGGTCCAGCGCGGAAAACGGCTGGGCGTCCTCGCCACCATCGCCAATGCCGCGCAGCTCAAGCTCATCCTCGTCGATATCGCCGAGCGGCCGGATCCGGGGCAGCAGCAGCGCGGCGCCGTCGCTCAGGCGCAGGAATGCCTCGCTCAACGCACGGCAGGCGCGCCGGGTGGGCAACAGGATGGTGATGCGGGAAAGTCCGACCGGGTCTTTTCCCCAACGCTGCAACACGCCGGCGGCGAGCAGGTCGAGAAACGGCCGGCCCGGCGCGATGGTGAATACAGCGGGGTCAGTCGTCATGGCCGCCAAGCAGGGCTTCGGCTGTTGCGAGGCCGTCATGGTTGCCGACATCCAGCCACAACCCGCGATGTGGCAGGCCGTACAGGCGGCCGCTGGCGATGGCACGGTCGTAGATCAGGTTCAGTGAAAATGGTCCGGCCGGCACATCGCGGAACAGGCGCGGCTGCAAAATCTGTACGCCGGTGAAGACATAAGGTGCGGTCGGCTGGTCGCCACGGCGCGCCAGACGGCCATCGCCAGCCATCGCGAAATCGCCCGGTCCGGCGTGACCAGTGGCCTTTTCGCGCGGTTGCAGAAGCAGCAGGGCATCCATGTGTGCCGGATCGAATGCCTGTGCCAGTCGCAGCAATGCCGGCTCGGCCTCGTCGCGCCAGATCAGGTCGGCATTGACGGCGAAGAACGGCGCCCCGCCCAGCAGCGGCAGGGCCTTGGCGATACCGCCACCGGTTTCCAGCAGCAGCTCGCTTTCATCCGAGATCGTGATGGCGATGTCGCCGCGCTGGGCCAGATGATCGCGGATCTGGATGCCAAGCCAGTGGATATTGACCACGGCGTGTTTCACACCAGCCTCGACCAGGCGATCCAGGCAGCGGTCCAGCAGGCTTCGGCCCGCCACCGGGATCAGGGGTTTCGGCATGCGATCGGTCAGCGGTCGCAACCGGGTGCCGTACCCGGCGGCCAGAACCATCGCGGTTTCGGGCAGGGCGATCATGAGGCAAGGCTGAAAGCCGGTGCGCCCGGCAAAGGTGTGCAACGCAGGTCCGTCGGCACGGTTTCATCGATCCAGCGGCGCAGATCGGCCAGCGCGGGATGAGCCAGATCGCGTTCCACCAGGCGCCACATGCGCGGCATGAAAGCCTGGTAATGCGGCTTGCCGTCGCGTTTCCACAGGCGGGTGAAAATGCCGATGATGCGCAGGTTGCGCTGGGCGCCCAGGATGGCATAGGCGCGGCGGAAGCTGGCCGCATCAAAGCCGCTGCCGGCGATATAGCGCTGCAGCATGGCCTCGGCCAGCTCGGGTGCAACATCGCGGCGGGCATCTTCCAGCAGCGAAACGAGGTCATAGGCCGGATGGCCGGCCACGGCATCCTGGAAATCCAGCAGGCCGACGCGGGCCGCGCCGCTGCGCTGCGGCAACCAGATCAGGTTTTCGGCATGGAAGTCGCGCAACACCAGGATGCGTTGCGGCTGGCAGACTTCCGGGGCCAGAGCCTGCCACAGCACCTGGAATTCACGGCGCTGGGTTTCCGGCGTATCGCGCCCGGTGCGGGCCGGCAGATACCAGTCGGTGAACAGGGCTGTTTCGTCGATCAGCCTCGCTTCATCATAGGGCGCCAGATCGGCCGGCGCGGCATGACGATGCAGATCGAGCAGGAAATCCACGGCGGCTTCATAAAGCGGCAGTTCGGCGCTGCCCTGACGGATCAGGCGGGCATAGAGATCGTCGCCCAGATCTTCCAGCAGCAGGAAGCCATGGTCTGCATCCTCGGCCAGTATGCGCGGCGCGCTGTAGCCAAGCTGCAGCAGCAGGCGGGCGATCTTCAGAAAAGGGCGGACATCTTCATGCGGCGGCGGTGCATCCATCAATACCGCCGGCTGGTTGTTCAGCCGCAGGCGCTCGTATTTGCGGAAGGAGGCATCACCGGCCAGTTGCGCGCGGCTGGCTGTGCCCCAGCCGGCCTGGACAAGGAAACCATGGGACAGCGCGGCGCGATCAGACATGAGCGGAAACCGGAAGCGAGGATAGACGGGCGGCCCATTCCGCATTGCCGATCAGGTCGGCGCGGCGGGCAGTAGGCGGGGTGTCGAGTGCGGCAAGCCGCAGGGTCAGGGCGCCGGATGGCGGATGTTCACCCAGCCGGTCGGGCCATTCGATCAGTGCGATGCCATCCTGCAGGGCTTCATCAAGGCCAAGCTCGTCCAGTTCGCGCGGGTCGGCGATGCGATACAGATCGAAATGCCACACTGTGCCTTGCGGGGCATCGTAGGTCAGCACGATGTTGAAACTCGGACTGGGGACTTCCGTGCCTGCGCCGCACAGGCTGCGGATCAGGGCGCGGGCAAAGCTGGTCTTGCCGGCACCCAGCGGACCGTCGAGCAGCAAGGCATCGCCCGGCCGCAACAATGGGGCAAGGCCGGCCGCCAATGCGGCGGTGGCCGCTTCGTCGGGCAGCGTCAGACTGCGAATCACGGGCATGCCGGCACTCTACTGACGGGCGGAAAGCGCCGCAATCTGGCGCTCGGCCTCGGGCGTGCGGCAGGGCAGCAGGATTTCCACCGCCTGCGCGCCGTCCGCGGTCGCATCCTGCCGCAGGCTGGCACCGTGCAGGTCGAACAGGCCGCGGGCCACGATCAGCGAAAGATTGGTCTTGGCGCGCCGCCGGTCGGCAATGTCGACCAGATCGGCAAAGACCTGACGCGGCTGCACGGGACTCAGGCCCCCGCTGTGGCATTCGATGCGCAGACCCAGGCGGGCATCGCCATCGCGGGCCACCTGGATCACGACGCGGCCGCCTTGCGGCGTGCCATCCAGGGCGGCGGCCATGACGCTGTCCAGCGCCTGGCGCAGGCGCTGGCTGTCGCCGGTGATGACGGTGTCGGGTACCAGGTCGGGCAGGTCGAGCATAATGGCGCGCCGTTCGGCCAGCTCCTGCCATTGGGCGGCATCCTCGCGCCACAGGGCATCGAGCCTGATCGCGGTGGGTTCCAGCGCCATCTGGCCGACCTCGATGGTGGCGATGGCGATGATGTCATCCAGCAGGCGCAGCAGGTCGCGCGAGGTTTTCATGATGTCGCTGCAATATTCTTCCTGCCGCGCATTCATCGGGCCGAGGATGCCCTGGGCCAGAACTTCCGTCATGCTGATCAGCGTGCCCAGCGGCGAACGCAGGTCATGCGTGATGTTGCTGATGAAGGCCGCGTTCATGCGGTCTGTGCGTTCCAGCGCTTCGTTGCGTTCGCGCAGGGCGCGCTCGATGCGGATGCTGGCGCTGACATCGAGATAGGTATACAGAACCGCGCCGTCGGGCAGCGGCACCGACGCGTAATCGATCACTGCGCCATCGCCGCGTTCCAGCCTGCCGCGGCCGGCCTTGCGGCTGGCGAAACTGTCGACCAGCCGTTCGCGCATCTGGCTCCAGTCGGGCCCGCGCTGCATCAGCGGTCGGGCCGCCTCCAGCACCTCGGTGATGTGAGGGTGGCGGTTCAGCAGATCGGGGTCGATCTGCCAGAGCTGGGCGAAGGCACGGTTATACAGCGACAGGCGGCCATCCGAACCATAGACAACGACTGCCTCGTAGAGGTTGTCCAGGGTGGCGCGCTGGACGGCGATCATGGTGTTGGTGGCGCGTTCCAGCGTCAGTTGCCGGGTCACGTCGTCATAGGCGAACAGCAGGCCGCCGGAGGGATAGGCGCTGATCACCAGCCGCAGGGTCGAACCGTCGGGCAGGTGGATCAGCTCCTCCTGCCGCTCGATGACGGTCGTGAACAGCGACAACTGAGCGCGCTTGTACGCCTGCCAGTCGATCTGCTCGGGCAGGCGGCGTTCGGCGCGCAGCTGTTCCAGCACCTCGCCAAAGGTCGGTCGGGTTTCGAGCCAGGCTTCGTCCAGTTGCCATAGCCGCGCATAGGCCCGGTTCCAGATCAGCAGTTTCTTGTCAGGGCCATATATCGCTGTGGCGGTGGAGATGGTGCGCAGCACCTCCATATGGGCTTCCATATGGCGGCGCAGCTGGCCGCGTGCATCGGCCTCCGGCGTGATGTCCTGGCCGAAGCCAAGCGTGCCGCCACCGGCCGGCAGTTCGAAAATGCGATAATTGCGGCGGTCGCCTTCGGCGACGAAGCGCCGCTCCTGCATTTGCAGGGCATTGGCGGTCAGCGCGGCCCTGGCCAGCTCGCGCGGCTGGTCGAGGTCATGCGCGGAGGCCAGTTCAAGGCCGCGCTTTACGGTATCCTCGGCATCGGTCTCGGCCAGTTGGGCATAACGGGCATTCACCCAGACCAGACGGCCATTGCTATCGCGGCGCCAGATCGGGAAGGGCGCGGCATCCAGCAGGGCCTTGGCCTCGGCCTCGGTGCGGCGCAGGGTCGATATCTCGATATTCTGGCGTTCGTGCTCGGCCTGCAACGCCGCAAGCTGTTCCTGCAGAGCGGCCTTGGCCTTGCGTTCGCCGTCACGTTCGACGGTGCGCATGTCGAAGGCGGCCAGTGCGGCCTGTAGCTGATCAGACAGGCGGCGGCTGCGCAGGACCTGCCAGCCGGCAAGGCCGATGGCGGCCCCGGCGACAACGCCAAGCCAGATCGTCTCGTTCAGCGGCATCGGTCCGCATTCCTCTGCATCCCGCCACTATCGGCCAGCCCGGCGGCCCAAGACAAGGCGTTAAAAACAATGAAGGCCAGGCCAGGAATATTTCCTGGCCTGGCCTTTGCTGAACAGAAGGGACTGAACCCGATCAGTAGCGATAATGATCCGGCTTGAACGGACCGGTCTCGGCGATGCCGAGATACTTGGCCTGCTGGTTGGTCAGCTTGGTCAGCTTGGCGCCCACCTTGGCCAGGTGGAGGCTGGCAACTTTCTCATCCAGATGTTTGGGCAGGGTGTAGACCTGCTTCTGGTATTTGCCCGGATTGGTCCACAACTCGATCTGCGCCAGAACCTGGTTGGAGAAGGAGGCGCTCATCACGAAGCTGGGATGGCCGGTGGCGTTGCCCAGGTTGACCAGGCGGCCTTCCGACAGCACGATCAGGCGCTTGCCATCGGGGAATTCAACTTCGTCCACCTGCGGCTTGACGTTGTCCCACTTGTAGTTCTTCAGCGCGCCGATCTGGATCTCGCTGTCGAAATGGCCGATGTTGCAGACGATGGCGCGGTGCTTCATCTGGCGCATGTGGTCCAGCGTGATGACATCGACGTTGCCGGTGGCGGTCACGAAGATGTCGCCCTTCGGGGCGGCTTCTTCCATGGTGACGACTTCATAGCCTTCCATCGCCGCCTGCAGGGCGCAGATCGGATCGATCTCGGTGACCATCACGCGGCAGCCGGCGTTGCGCAGGCTGGCGGCCGAGCCCTTGCCGACATCGCCGAAACCGGCAACCACGGCGACCTTGCCGGCCATCATGACGTCGGTGCCGCGGCGGATGCCGTCGACCAGGCTTTCGCGGCAGCCATACAGGTTGTCGAACTTCGACTTGGTGACGCTGTCGTTCACGTTGATCGCCGGGAACAGCAGGCGGCCTTCCTTGGCCATCACATACAGACGGTGCACGCCGGTGGTGGTTTCCTCGGTCACGCCCTTGATGGCGGTGCCCATCTTGGAATACCAGCCCGGCGCTTCCTTCAGCTTCTTGGCGATCGCGGCATAGAGGACGGTTTCTTCCTCATTGGTCGGCTTGGTGATCACCGAGGGATCCTTCTCGGCCTGCATGCCCAGGTGGATCAGCAGGGTGGCGTCGCCGCCATCGTCCAGGATCATGTTCGGCGTGCCGCCATCGGCCCATTCGAAGATCTTGTGGGTATAGTCCCAGTATTCCTCCAGGGTCTCGCCCTTCACGGCAAAGACCGGGATGCCGGCCTTGGCAATGGCGGCGGCGGCATGATCCTGGGTCGAATAGATGTTGCACGAGGCCCAGCGGATATCGGCGCCCAGCGCCTTCAGGGTCTCGATCAGCACCGCGGTCTGGATCGTCATGTGCAGCGAGCCGGCGATGCGCGCGCCCTTCAGGGGCTGCTTCTTGCCGAATTCCTCGCGAATGGCCATCAGACCGGGCATTTCGGTCTCGGCCATGTCCAGTTCCTTGCGGCCCCAATCGGCGAGACCGATATCCTTGATCTTGTAATCCGCGCTCATTCCGCAGCTCCAGCGTTCGTCAGTTTCACAACTGCGCGGCGGTATAGCAGGGCCGGAAAGGGTCTGTCCAGCTTTATATAAAGAAATCTTTATATAGGAATATAGGATTACGGGGCTGTTATTCCGACTCCCCGAACTTGCCCTCCACCAGCTCGACCAGGGCAGCCATGGCGGCCGGGGCGTCGGGTCCGCTGGCGGCGATCTCGATGCTGGAGCCCTGGGTGCCGGCCAGCATCATCAGGCCCATGATCGATTCCCCGTTAACGGTCTGGCCGTCCTTGGAAACCTGGATCTTGGCCTGGGGGAAGCGGGCGACGACCTGGACGAACTTGGCCGCCGCGCGGGCATGAAGGCCCCGCTGGTTCGGAATCACCACGCTTTGCCGCAGCGGTGCGCCGGTGGCGGTCGTTCCATCCATCAGGCGGATTCCCCTGCCAGCAGCTTGGAGGCGACGTTGATGTACTTGCGGCCGGCTTCCTGGCCGGCATTCACCGCGGTCGCCATATCCGACTTGGCGCGTACGCTGGCCAGTTTGATCAGCATCGGCAGGTTGACGCCGGCGATCACCTCCACCTTGGCCTGGTCCATGATCGATATGGCGAGGTTCGACGGCGTGCCGCCGAACATGTCGGTCAGCACGATCACGCCGCGGCCGGTTTCCACCGCCGCCACGGCGGCAAGGATGTCCTTGCGGCGCTGCTCCATATCGTCATCCGGCCCGATGCAGACGGCGCGCATGTTCTTCTGCGGGCCGACCACATGCTCGGTGGCATGGATGAATTCCTCGGCCAGGCGGCCATGGGTAACAACGACGATGCCGATCATGCAGCCGATCCTGGGGCGATACCGGTCATTGGGGATCCTCGAGATTGCCGCTCAGGCATTCGCCAAGTCGCGGTCACGGTGCCGGATATCGACACGTTGTCCGGCCTCGCGCAAGTGCCGGCCAAGGGCCTCCGCAACCACAACCGAGCGATGCCGCCCGCCGGTACAACCAATGGCAATGGTCAGGTAGCGCTTGCCCTCGGCAGCGTAGCGCGGCAGCAGGGTGGAAACCATGTCGTTCAGCTTCGCGAAAAAGTCGGTATAGCCGGGATCGGCCGCGACATAGGCCGCCACAGCCGGATCGGTGCCGGTTTGCGGGCGAAGGCGGTCGTCATAATGGGGGTTGCGCAGGAAGCGCACATCGAACACCAAATCCGCCTCGCGCGGCAGGCCCAGTTTGTAGGAGAACGAGAGCACCATGATACTGAGGCCGGGCAGGGCGTCCAGCGCGAATTGCGCCGCCAATAGCTGCCGCAATTCGGGCAATGTGACGGTGGAGGTATCAAAAATCTGGTCAGCTTCGAGCAGCAGGGGCTTCATCAGATGCCGCTCGGCGGCGATGCCGTCGGCCACCGGCCGATCGGCCGCCAGGGGATGGCGCCGCCGCGTGGCGGTGAAGCGCTTGAGCAGGACTTCGTCTTCGCAGTCAAAATACAGCAGCTGAACGCTCAGGTCGGGCCGCTGTTTGAGTTCGCCGATCAGGGCGATCACGCGGTCGGGCTGGAAATCGCGCGTGCGGCTGTCGACTCCGATGGCAATGGCGCGTCGTGTGGGATTGGCCGTCGTAGCGCTGTCTTCCGCCTCCACCAGCGTCAAACGCCGCAGCAGAAGGATCGGCAGGTTGTCGACCGCCTCGTAACCGAAATCCTCCAGCAGCTTGAGCGCGGTGGTTTTGCCCGCGCCAGACAATCCGCTGACGACGACAACGCGAACAGGCTCGACAATCGCGTCAGTCATCCGTTTTGCCGTGAGCCTGCCGTGCCGGTCATCCGCGCTTCCGCCGGTTCGAACAGCAGCCCGGCGGCAGCGCGCGCCAAGGCCAGCTTTACCTTGATGGCGGCACTGGCCGTGAAGGGGTCTAGCGCCAGCACGGGCACGGTAATATCGAGCAGCGACTCAAACCGCGGTTCGGGCAGGCGCGGCATCAAAGCCGGTTCAACCAGGTCGATGGCCAGCGCGACTGGCGTGGGCGGTGCCGGGATCATGGCAACAGGCCCCAGACCGCGAATTTCGATCTGCCCGTGAATGGCCGGCGGCGCCGAGGCGATCAGGCGATTGCCCTGTCGCTGCAGCAGCGTCTGGTCATCGGCCACCAGGCGCGCGCCGGCATCGATCAGGCGCAGCGCCAGATCGGATTTGCCCGCGCCGGACGGTCCGCGCAGCAATACCGCCTCGCCCGCTATTGCCACGCAGCTTGCATGCAGTCTGATCATTGCCGCGCAGACTGCCGTTCGTGGCCCGGCAGAGTCAATACGCGATCGCGGCCTTCGGGGAGGCGGCTAGCGGTTTGTTACAGGGGCAGGCGTACGGTGAAGCGGGCGCCGGTCTGGCCATCGTCGCGGTTGTCGGCGTAAATCTGGCCGCCCAGCGACTGCACGATCTGGCGGGCGATCGAAAGGCCAAGGCCGGAATGCAGGCCGAAGGCTTCGGAGGATGGCCGCTCGCTGTAAAACCGCTCGAAGATGGATTCCCGGTTTTCCTCCGGGATCCCCGGCCCCTGGTCGGTGACGCTGAAGACCACATGGCGGGGATCTCGGCGGACGGCAACGCTGATCACGCCGCCGGGCGGGCTGAAGGAGATCGCGTTGTCGATCAGGTTGCGTGCCACCTGACCCAGGCGCCCCTCGAAACCCGGCGCCATATAAGGACCGGGCTCGATCACCTTCAACTCGATCTTTGGCATATCGCCCTTGGTGCGGTCGATATAGGTGCTGACCACCGAACGCAACATTTCGGCGATGTCGATGGGCGCAGCCTCGATACGGGCCAGTTCGGCATCGAGTCTCGATGCGCCGGAGATATCGGTAATCAATCGATCCATGCGACGGACATCGTCCTGCATCACCTGCAGCAGCCGCTCGCGCAATTCCGGTTTCTCGGTGCGGCGAAAGGTTTCCATGGCGCTGCGCAGCGAGGTGAGCGGATTTTTGATTTCATGCGACACATCGGCGGCGAATCGCTCGATGGCGTCCAGGCGTTGCGACAAGGCTGCGGTCATGGCGCGCAATACGCTGGAGAGGTCGCCGATCTCGTCCTGGCGCCGGGAAAAATCCGGGATCGAGAGATGGGCAATCCGGCCCTTGGCGGCGCGGATGCGCTCGGCCGCCTCGGCCAGGCGGTGGATCGGCCGCACGATGGCGCCGGCCAGATAGAGGGAAGCCAGCACGGTGAAGCCAAGGACGGCGGCGAAGATTTTCAGCACGCCCAGCCGTTCCTCGCGCACGCGGGCATCGATTTCGGCACTGTCGACATTCATCATCAATGCGCCAACCACCTTGCGCAGCCCCTGCACCGGCACGGCAACCGACAGCATGATGCGCCCGCTGGCCAGATCGCGTAGCTGTTCGGTCGCGTCACCGGCCAATGCACTGCGTGCCTCGCTATAGTCGTTGGCATGCGTGAAAGGCAATTCGACATATTTCGGCAGATGAAGCCTTGTCATGAACAGGGCGTTGATGCGGTCGTAGATGCCGATCAGCACCTTTTCCCACGGGGTGTCTATATTGGGCGGCGGGAGCTGGCGGGTTATCACGCCGCGGCCGGCGGCCAGCAGCGATCGGCTGTCGGCGATCATCTCGCCCTCGCTGTCGAACAGCCTGGCCCGGGCGCTCGATTGGGCGGACATGCGTCGCAACAGCTGCCGCGCCAGCTCGGGTTCCAGCGCGGGGGCCAGTTCCGAGGGGCTGATGGCAGATTCGCCAAGCGCGCCGGCGATCAGGCTTGCCTCATAGCGCAGGGCGGTCAGCCGGCTGTCGATCAGGCTGAGGCGGAACTGGTCCAGATAGAAGAACGCCAGTACCAGCGAGATCGGTGCGGCCAGATTGATCAGCAGGATGCGGCGGGTCAGCGGCGACATCAGTCGCCGCCGCGGGCGGGTGTCACTCACCGGTCTGCTCCCGCCGCAGACGGCCAGACATCAGGCCGCCTGCTCCTTGAAGCGATAACCCACGCCATAGAGAGTCTCGATCGCATCGAAGTTGTCGTCGACGGCCTTGAACTTCTTGCGCAGTCGCTTGATGTGGCTGTCGATCGTGCGGTCATCGACATACACGTTGTCGTCATAGGCCGCATCCATAAGCTGGTCGCGGTTCTTCACATGGCCGGGCCGTTGCGCCAGGGCTTCCAGCAGCAGGAACTCGGTCACGGTCAGCGTGACATCCTCGCCGTTCCACGTGCAGCGATGCCGGGCCGGATCGAGCGACAGCGGGCCGCGCACGATCATCTTGTCGGCCGACGTCTGCTCGGCGCCGGGTTTGCTGGCTTCGGCGCGACGCAGCACGGCCTTGATGCGCTCGATCAGCAGGCGCTGGCTGAACGGCTTGGTGATGTAGTCGTCGGCCCCCATCTTGAGGCCGAGCACCTCGTCGATCTCCTCGTCTTTCGAGGTGAGGAAGATCACCGGCACCTGGCTGACGCGACGCAGACGGCTGAGCGTTTCCATGCCGTCCAGCCTCGGCATCTTGATGTCCAGGATCACCAGATCGGGCATTTGCTGGGTCAGATGGCGCAGGGCTTCGGCACCATCATTGTAGGTGCGGACCTTATAGCCTTCGGCTTCCAGGGCGATGGATACCGAGGTGAGGATGTTGCGGTCGTCGTCGACCAGGGCGATCGTGGCGCTCACGGCAAATTCCTAAATCCCTGAGACATGAATGAGAAATCCCGGAAATCCGGTGATTGGGGTCACATCTATATAGCAAGCCGCTAGCCGATTTGCAGGGGGTAGGCCAGGGTCAGGGCCATGAATCTCGCCCCGCTTCTGGCCGCAGGCCCGGCTGTCCATATCCATCTCGCCGCCACCCTTGCGGCGCTGGTTCTCGGCATGGCCATGCTGATCCGTCGCAAAGGCACGGACTGGCATAAACGTCTGGGGTGGCTGTGGGTTCTGCTGATGCTGACGGCCGCAGTCAGCTCTTTCTGGATCACCGGGCTGAATGCCGGCAAGTTCAGCCCGATCCATGCCCTTTCGCTTCTGGTGCTGGTGGCGGTGCCGGCGGCTGTCTACGCGATCCGGCATGGCCGTGTGCAGACGCATCGCCGCGCCATGATGATGCTGTATTTCACCGGCCTCGTGCTGCCGGGCCTGTTTACCCTGCTGCCGGCACGACTGCTGGGCGGTTTGGTGTTCGGCAACTAAGGGCTGCTCTCAGGGCAGGCCGTCGGGCGGCAGTATCACGAAGCTGACGCGGCGATTGCGCATGCGCGCGGCATCGGTGCGGCCGCGTACCACCGGCCGCGTATCGGCGAAACCAACGGCTTCAAGCTGCCCGGCAGGCACGCCGCCGGCGATCAAGTGCCGCACGACTGTCGCAGCGCGGCCGGCCGACAATTCCCAGTTACTTGGAAAACGCAGGTTGGCGATCGGCAGGTCGTCGGTATGGCCCTCGACACGGATGAAGCTGTTCAGCCGCGCCAGGTTGGGGGCCAGTTTCGCCATCAATGCCGCGCCCTCGGGCCTCAGATCGGCCTGCCCCAGTGGAAACAGGATATTGTCGCCCAAACGCACCACCACATGGCGATCGACCCGTTCGACCACGGCATTGCGGCCCAGGCCTTCGCGGGCCAGCAGGGCGGCAAGCTCGCGCGAGGTGCGGCTCGCCCAGGTTTGCGGCGTTTCCGGCAGGCCCGGTTCTTCCGGCGCGGCGACGCTGGCATAGGCGCGGCTGATGCCGGCGGTGGATTGGGGTTCAGCCGCGACATTCGGTGGTGGCGGGGGTGCCACGGCCGGGCGCGAGGTCGGAGGGAGGCTGTCCTGCGCGAGAGTATCGGGCGGCAACTCGCCATCCGCCGTCAGGACCGGTACGAAAACCGGGCGCAGCAACGGCGATTGCAATGGTTCTGGTGTGCTTTTGACGAAGGTCATCATCGAAACCAGCACAACGAAAATGGTAAGCAGCAGTGTCACGGTGTCGCTGTAGGTGACCAGCCAATGGCCGCCATCGGCATCGTCGGGCGGCGTATAGCGAACGCTGCGCCAGTTGGGGCGGCGGGGCCGTGCCGCCGGGTCGTGGGCAGGCTCAGCCATGAATTTCATCCCGGTAGTCGCGCATGAAGCTGTTCATGGCTTCGCGCACCATGGTTGGACCGCGACCCAGCGCAAGCAGGGAGATGCCTTCCAGCAGCATGTTCAGCTTTGCCACGCGCTGGGCCGTGCGCTGTTCCAGCTTGATGGCGATCGGGCGGAAAATCAGGTTGGCCAATACCACGCCATAGACCGTGGTGATCAACGCCAGCGCCATGCCTTCGCCGATGGCGCTCAGATTGCCGCCGCCAAGCTCTCCCAGCATCGCCACCAGACCAACCAGGGTGCCGAGCATGCCGAAGGCAGGGGCGAATTCCGCCATGGTGCGGAACAGCTTGGCCTCGGCGGTTTCGCGCTCGACCATTTTCTGGATTCGCCAGCTCAGCAGGTGATGCACGTCCTCGATGGACACGCGATCGATCACCAATTGCAGCCCGAGGCGCAGAAAGGGATTGTTGACGCCGTTGGCGATCTTCTCGGCCTGCGGCAGCTGGTGTTTCTGCAATGCCATTGCCACCTGCTCCAGCACGTCGACCTCGCGGCCAAGCGGCGGCTCTTCATGGAAGATGGCAAACAGGGAACGGCCGATGCTGGCCAATTGCGACGAACGGAAGGACAGAAACGCGGCGGCGACCGTGCCGCCCAGCACGATCACCAGGCTGCCCGGATCCCAGTATGAGCCGGCGCCGGCGTTGCTGCCGAACAGGATAAACGCCACCAGGGCGGCCGTGATGACGACGCCGATGGAGGTTGAATTGATGATCTGGATGGAGGATTTGCTGGGGCGGGACATGACTGGGAACGACGATTGGCGCGGTACTCATACCGCAAACCCGCTTTTCCCAGTCATTACAAATTGTTTAGGTCTCGATCTGGATCAACCAAAGGTCACAGCCTCAACGGCATGTCGTCGAGGTGGGGTATACCGGAAATTGAAAGCCGGCCCTGGCGCGCTCTATTCGCCCTGACCCAGCAACTGGCCGCGGCGACGCGAAGCTTCGAACCAGCCGAGAAAGGCTGCAAAGCCGAGGCCGAGATAGAGAATATTCAGGCCCAGCGCACCCAGCATCAGATCGCCCCGGAAGCTGCCGTCGATCAGCAGGGCGCGCATGCCCTCGAACACATAAGCGGGTGGCAGCGACCAGGCCACGGTCTGCAGCCAGGCAGGCAGCACGGTGACCGGGTAATACACCGCCGCCACCGGCAGGAAGAGGAAGGTGGCGGCCCAGGCAATGTTCTCGGCGCCCAGGCCATAGCGCATCACCAGGCCGCAGACCGCAATGCCGATCGCCCAGCCGAACAGGACAAGGTTGGCAAAGAAGCCGGCTAGCGCGAAACCCATGGAGTAGATGGAGAAATCGAAGAACAGCCAGGCCATCAGGCTGACCGGGATCATGCCCAGCAGGGTGCGGATCACGCCCATCAGCAAAACGGATGCGGCGAATTCGCTGGGCCGCAATGGACTGACGAACAGGTTGCCCAGGTTGCGCGACCACATTTCCTCCAAAAAGGAAATGGCGACGCTGAGTTGCACGCGGAACAGCGAATCCCACAGCATCAGGCCCGCCAGCAGGATGCCGAAGGCCTGCGCCACGTAGGATGTCTTGCCGGCCAGGAACTGGGTGAGGAAGCCCCACATGATCATCTGCACGGCCGGCCAATAGATGATGTCGATGATGCGCGCCCAGGAACCGGTCAGCAGATAGGCATGCCGGCGCAGCATGGCGCCGATGCGATTGGCGCTGAAACCGAAAATCTCGCCGTTCATGCTGCTGTCTCCGCCTGCGCCGCCTTGCCGCGGCCGCGGGCTATGTCGAGGAACACGTCCTCCAGATTGTCCCGGCCATATCGTTCGATCAGTTCGGTCGGCGTGCCGCGATCAACGATGCGGCCCTGTTTCATCATCAACACCTGATCGCACAGCCGTTCCACTTCGGCCATGTTGTGCGACGCCAGCAGGATGGTGGCGCCGCGCTCGGCGCGATAATCTTCCAGCAGGCTGCGCACCCAGTCGGCGGTGTCGGGATCCAGGGACGCGGTGGGTTCGTCGAGCAGCAACAGTTCCGGCCGGTTGATGAGCGCCTTGGCCAAGGCCACACGGGTTTTCTGTCCGGCCGACAGGGCGCCGGCCGGCCGGTCGAGCAAGGCGGTGAAATCCAGTTTCTGCGCCAGCTGTGCAATCCTGTGTTTGGGCTCCGGCACATCATAGAGCTGTGCGAAAACGCGCAGATTCTGGCGCACGGTCAGGCGGTGCGGCAGATCGACATAGGGCGAGGAGAAGTTCAGGCGTGGCAGCACGGCATGGCGGTTCCGCAGCATGTCGGTGCCCAGCACGGTGATGCTGCCGGCGCTGGGTTTGAGCAGGCCCAGCAGCATGGCGATCGTGGTGGTCTTGCCGGCGCCGTTGCCGCCCAGCAGCGCGGTGACACTGCCCTGGGGGACGGTGAAATCGATCCCCGCCACGGCCTGGACATTGCCGTAGGTCTTGGCAAGGCCGGCCACGGTGATGGCAGGCGGTGTGAGAGAGGGCGGAGACATGATCTAAGGCTTTTTTCCGGAAGGACAAATTTGTCCCGCCTTGATATGGACAGGCGGGGGGATTTTGTCTATAACCGCGCGCCGTTGCCACCCTGTTACACCAGACGGGCCGCAACGAGTTTGGTGGGCCCAGGTAGCTCAGTTGGTAGAGCAGGGGACTGAAAATCCCCGTGTCGGCGGTTCAATTCCGTCCCTGGGCACCATTCCCTCCATATTCCCCTCATGTTCCGATGTGGCGCCGCGTTTATCGCGATTTGCGGCCATTATCGACATGCTGATGCCATATTTCCGGCGAAAATCCCCCGGATGACGGTTTTGGAATGGTGGCCCCGCGCCCGCACGATCCTCATCCAGCTGTTCCTCGCTGCCTCGGTCCTGTCCGGAGCGGCCTTTGCCCAGCCCGCACTGCCGGTTGCTGATCGTTCGTCTACTCCGCCGGAAGCGTCCGTCGCGCCGGAACTGCGCGCCGCCGAACTCAGGGCGCTTGCCGATCAGCTTGCCGACGAAACCAGGCGGAACGAGCTGATCGCCACTCTGCGGGCCCTGGCCGCAACGCGCGAGACGGCGGCGCAGGATGGTGCGGCCCAGCGGGAAGCGGATGGCGATCCCGGCGCGGTCATCATCGATGGCGTGATGGCGCAAATGCGGCGGGCAGGTTCGGCCTTTGCTGCGTTTGGCGCATTGTTCTCCGATCTGCCGGCTCTGGCGGACTGGGCTCAGTTGCAGGTGGACGATCCACGCCGCCGCGCATTGTGGAGCGATGTCCTGCTCAAGCTGGGCGTGACTCTTCTGTCTGCCCTGTTGCTGCAGGCCCTGGCGCATCTGCTGATCCGGCGGCCGCTGGCCGTGCTGCAGCTCGCGGGTAACGGCCAGGCGCACATCCCGCCGCAGACCTCGCCGTCCGCGCTGTGGCTGCAGATCTTTTTTATTGTGTTGCGGGCGCTGGTCTCGCTGATCCCGATCGCGGTATTCGCCGGCGCGGCCTATGGCAGCCTCGCCCTGCTGGCGCCCAATGCCCTCACGCGCGATCTGGCGCAGATCGTGGTGCTGGCTTTCGTCGCCGTTTATGCCCTTGGCATACTCGGCGACGTGCTGCTGGCGCATGGAACGGCGCCGCTGCGTCTGGATGAGGAAAGCGCCGCCTATGCCCAGCTCTGGCTGCGGCGCCTGGCGATCCTGGCGGCTGTCGGCTATGTCGCGGTGCAGGTTGCGGCGCGAGTGCGGGTTCCGCCCGACGCTGTCGATACCATCGCTAAGCTGGCGGCATTTGCCCTTGCGGCTCTGCTGGCGGTTTTGGTCCTGCAATTGCGGCACCCCGTGGCGTCGTGGATTCGCGGCCGCCTGCCGCCATCCGATGTTGCGCCGGCGATGCCGCGCGGCCGGTCCTGGCGCATCCTGCGCCAGCGGATCGGCGATATCTGGCACGTGCTGGCGCTGCTTTATATCGTCGCGGCCTACGGGGTCTGGGCCTTTGAGGTTGATGGCGGCTTTCGCCTGATCCTGCGCGGCACGCTGCTGACGGTTGTGTTGCTGGTCGGGGTTCGGTTGGTGCAGCTTGCCGTCGAAAAAGGGTTCTCTCGCCTGTTTGCCATCAGCAAGGAGACGCGCCTGCGGTTTCCGGGTCTGGAAGAGCGCGCCAATCGTTATCTGCCATTGCTGCTGGGGGCCGTCCGCATTCTGCTTTATGCCACGGCCGCCATCGTGATCATGCAGGCCTGGGGGATCGACTCGTTGGCCTGGCTGGCTGGCGAGGCTGGCCGCAACATCGTGGCGCGCGTCATCACCATCCTGCTGGTGGTGCTGGTCACCGTGGCCTTGTGGGAGGTCATCGCCGCCGGCATCGAATATTACCTCACCGGTGCCGGAACAGGCGGCCAGCCGGCCGCCCGCTCGGCGCGGATGCGCACCCTGCTGCCACTGCTGCGCCGCACGGTTTCCATCGTGCTGGGCCTGATCGCGGTGCTGATCGTATTGTCCGAACTCGGGATCAATATCGCGCCGCTGCTGGCCGGCGCCGGCGTGGTCGGACTGGCCATCGGCTTCGGCGCCCAGACGCTGGTGAAGGATGTGATCACCGGCATCTTCATACTGACCGAGGATACCATCGCCGTGGGTGATATCGTCGATCTGGGCGGCAATGGCGGTGTGGTGGAGGATATATCGATCCGCACCATCCGCCTGCGCGACACCGAAGGCATCGTGCATGTGATTCCGTTCAGCGAGGTGACCAAGATCAAGAACATGACGCGCGGCTATGCCCAGGCGCTGTTCGACCTGCGGGTATCCTATCGCGAGGATATCGATGCGGTGATCGAGGTGATCAAGGCGCTGGCCGCCGAATTCCGCGCCGAGCCGGAATGGAATGCCCGCATCCTCGATGATCTGGAGATGTGGGGCGTCGATCAGCTGGCCGATTCCGCCGTGGTGCTGCGCTTTCGCATCAAGACGCTGCCCGCGCAGCAATGGAACGTGAAGCGTGAGTTCAGCAAGCGGATCAAGCAGCGCTTCGACGAACGCGGGATCGAAATCCCGTTTCCGCACCAGACGGTCTATTTCGGCGCCGACAGACAGGGCAAGGCACCGCCATTGCGGCTGGCGCGGCAAACCGGCGGCGAGGGGGGCTAGGCTTCCAGCTCGCCCAGGCTGTCGCGAATGGCCTTCAGTTTTGCATGCAGCCTGTCGTCGCGGATGCGCGGCAGCAACCGATCCAGCTCGGCCGCGATCTCGGCCGGCGTCAGATAGCCGCGATAGGCATCCGGTGCCTCATCGAGGCTGCAGGCCGGCGAAGCGGAGGGGCGAGGCTTGTCCATGACGGCAGTCTAGCCGGGAAAAGCGGTGCTGTCGCGCCGCGTATCAGGCCGCGTCGGCTTCGGCGCGGCGACGGATGTAATCGCGCCCCAGCGAGAAGCGCAGGAAAAAGCGCTCCTCCCCCTCGATCGTTGCGGTGTCGACGACATCCGCGCCCAGGCGGCGATACAGGCCCAGTGGGCGCCGCGCGGTGGTGGCATAGCCGGCCAGCAGGCCGCGGTGGCGCAGATCGGCGAAACAATCCGCCCAGAAGGCATAGCGCGCGCGCAGGTCGTGACCGTCATTGACGAAAACGGTGAGGAATTCGCACAGGCCCTTATCCTCCGGCATCGCGAAGCCGAAGGCGCTCGCCTGGCATTGCCGCAGCGCAGTGTTGACCGCGAGGGCGGCGCAGACCTCGCCATCTGACGTGCGCTGCAGGTAAACGATCTGGTCGTCGTAGGGGACGCGGGTCGCCAGTCGCTGCGCGTCGTCATCCCATTGCCACAGCCAGCGGATCAGCCGGTTGCCGGTCACCGCCGAAAAAGCCTTGTAGAATCCGGTTTCATAGGCGGCCACGGCGGCTGCATCGCCGGCATCCAGCAGCGTGAAATGCGCCGGCATCCTCATCGCGGCACCAAGCGCAGGCTGATGTCGCGGTCGGGTGCCAGGGTGATGCGGGCGATCATGCCGACCGGGGCAGGATCCGCCAGTTCCAGACGATAACGCTGCACGATCATTGCCAGCGCAATGGTCATCTCGATCATTGCGAAGTGATTCCCGATGCAGGCGTGCTTGCCGATGATGAACGGCATGAAGGCCTGGCTCGGCCAGCCAGCCTCCATGAAACGCTGCGGCCGAAACGCGTCCGGATCACCCCACAGGGCGGGGTCGCGATGCATGCCGAAAATCGACAGCAGCAGCTGGCTGCCGCGTGGAATCTGCCGGCCGTTGAACTCATCATCCTCAATGGCCTGGCGCGAGACGTGGTAGACCGACGGATAGAAACGCATGGTTTCGTTGATCGTCGCCTGGGTCAATGGCAGGCGTTTCATGCTTTCCAGGTCGGGGGCGTCGCCGGCCAGCACCTGGCTCAGTTCGTCGTGGATTTGTTCGACCAGTTCCGGTCGGCTGGCCAGTGCATACAGCATCCAGGCCAGCGATGTGGCGGTGGTCTCGAAGCCGGCGATGAACAGGGTCTTGCTTTCATCGCGCAGCGCGGCATCGTCCAGGGCCACGCTGCCATCCGGCTCGCGGACGGCGCGCATGGTCTCCAGGATATCGTGTTTCACCGGGCAGCCATGGCGTTCCGAAATATGCGCGTTGACATAGTCATCCATCAACCGCCGCGTCCGGCGCAGATGCCGGTTGGCCCCAGTCGGCATCCAGGGCGGCGGCATGAACAGGGATGTATTGCGGCGGCGCAGCCAATACAGCCCGTCTCGCACGATGGCGCCAAAGCGCGCGGAACTGTCGCGATCGATATCGGCGGACAGCAGGGCCCGGCCAATCACCGCGAGCGACAGATGCTGGGTTTCAGAGATGGCTCGGATGGGGCGGCCGGCGCGACATTCGGCTGCCCAGTGATCCAGCATGGCCTTGGTGGCGGCCTGCGCCGCCGGCGCCATGCGCTGCAGTCCGTCGAGGCGGAAGGCGGGCAGGATCTGGCGCCGCCGTTTCAGCCAGAAGGGGCCGTCGGTGGAGAGCAGGCCATGGCCAACCACGGCCTGCATGTTGCGGTAATGGAAACTGCGTTCGTATTTCTCGTGCCGTGTTACCAACACCTGTCGCACCAGTTCGGGATCGGAAACCGCGAGAAAGCGCTTGTGCAGCACGCGAAACCATGCCGCGCCGCCATGGCCGGCCGCCACCTCCGCCGGCACCAGATGCGTGGCAGACATCATCTGTGCGGCATGGCCGAACAGCCAATGGCCGCCTGCCTGCGGAAAGTCAGTGGGGGTCTCGCCGCTGGCGCCGGCCGACTTCATTGGGCGGCCTCGCGCTCAGCATCGCGCAGTCGCCGGGTTTCTTCCACGAAAGCCTCGTCCAGCCCGGCGGCGTTCTGCAGCAGCCCGCCGAAGCTGGCCGTGAAGCGCGACAGGGTCAGGCCATCGGTGATGGCATGGTCCACGCCGGCCGCCAGACAGAGCATCTTGCGTCCCTCGCGTTCGGCGATGCCGCCAATCGCCACGGTGCAGGTGAAGACATTGGGCGGCAAGGCCCAGAAGGTGCCCGGCACACCGGGGCTCTGCAGGTTGGTCAGGCCGACGGTGCCGTTGATGCGCTTGAGCAGGTGTGGGTTGTTGCGCATGCGCCAGGCAAACAGGCTGCGCACGAACCAGGGCAGGCGGGCGAAGCGGCGGCGCAGCTTCACCAGCGGGTCCTGTGACAGGTCGGTATTGGTGGCGGCGCGCAGTTCCCAGTTGATCGCGGCCAGCGATTTCGCCTGCGCGGCGCGGAAGGTATAACCCACGGCCATGCGATGCCCGTCGGGCATGCGGCGGTCGATGGCGGTGGCGATGTCGATGTCGTCGAAGCGGACCAGCGACTTGCCATGGCGGAAGGTGTGCATCATCGGGTGTTTGTGCACCGCCTGGGTCAGGCAGTAGGCAACGAACGCATGCAGGGTCACGGGCACCCGCAATTCGCGGCGATACTGCGCGATCAAAGCCATGGCGCGGGTCACGTCGACCTCGATGAAGCCGTAGACGGTATGGCGGCGATGCAGGCTGAGCGTGGTGAGCACGGCGTTGCGCACCACCGGCCACGGCTGGGAATGGAATTTGTCGGTCTGTGCCATCGTGCATGACAGCAGGCCGCATCAGATGTGGCCTGCGACTCCCCCTTCTTTTTGCCGCCGCCGCATGGCATGCGGCGCCCGGGCAGTGTCTAGCAACCGCCACGCTTGATGACCAATGCTATTTGCAGCCGAATCGGCGGCTGCCGGAAGATTGCAGAACCGGGTCATTCTGACGGCTTGCATCGGCTGGCCGGATGCTCCCATGGCGCGATATCGACGGCTTCATCCGGGACGGAATCGGCCGGTGCGACATCCCCCTGCGGCCTTGCCGCCCGGCAGCCAGCCCCGTAGATTGCCCGCAACCCGTTCTCCGGCCCGATTCGCCGCTATCGACGCGGCTGCTTTTTTATCGTGACCCGCATGCTCAACCCCCGTATCGACGCCCTCAGCGACTATCCTTTCGCCCGCCTGCGCAGCCTGCTGGATGCCGAGCCGCTGCCGGCCGGCGTGACGCCGATCAACCTGTCGATCGGCGAACCGCAGCATCCCCTGCCGTCCATGGTGATCGAGCAGATGACGGCGGATCTGAGCATCCTGAACCGCTACCCCACCATCAACGGCACGCCGGAATTCCGCTCCGCCTGCGCCGACTGGGTTACGCGCCGCTACAATCTGCCGGCAGGGCTGATCGAACCAGAGACGCAGATCGTGGCGCTGACCGGCACGCGCGAGGGCCTGTACATGATCGCCGGCGTGGTGGTGCCCGAGAAGAAGGGCAAGAAGGGCGAGCGTCCGCTGGTGCTGATGCCCAATCCCTTCTACCAGACCTATGTCGGCGCCGCCGTTGCCGCCGGTGCCGAGCCCTATTTCATGCCGGCTTTGGCCGATAACGGCTTCCTGCCCGATTTCCGCACGCTGGATGCCGATACGCTGGACCGCACCGCGCTGGTCTATATCTGCTCGCCGGCCAATCCGCAGGGTGCGGTGGCCAGTGTGGACTACCTGGCCCATCTGATCGAATTGTCGCGCAGACACGATTTCGTCGTCGCGTTCGATGAATGCTATGCCGAGATCTACGACCAGGTGCCGCCGCCGGGCGGTCTGGATGCCGCCCTGCATCTGGCCGGCGGCAAGATCGGTCCGGATGCGCTGAAAAACGTGATCGTCTTCCACTCGCTGTCCAAGCGCTCCAGCGCGCCGGGCCTGCGGTCGGGTTTCTGCACCGGCGATGCCGAGATCACCAAGGCGTTCATCAAGCTGCGCAACTACGGCTGCACCGGCATGATGATGCCGGTTGCCGCCGCCTCGACCGCCCTGTGGCGCGACGAGGCCCATGTGGAGCAGAACCGGGCGCTTTATCGCCAGAAATTCGACATGGCGCAGAATGTGCTGGGCAACCGCTTCGGTTTTTTCCGGCCGGCTGGCGGCTTCTATCTCTGGCTCGATGTGGGCGACCCGGAGGCCATGGCACTGAAACTGTGGCGCGAGGCCGGCATCCGCACCCTGCCGGGCAATTATCTGACCCGCCCGGAAAACGGCGGGGAAAAGGCCGGAAAATCTTACTTAAGGATCGCCCTGGTGGCTGATCTGGACACCACCCGCAGCGCGCTTCAACGAATCGGTAACGTTCTGGGGGGTTAAATCCTCAGGCTGGGGCGAATCGGCCCGGACCGGCGACGTTTTCCCTGCCGGTATGGTTAACGGGTCGCGTGATTTCAGAGTGCGAGGAACGGCATGGCTGCCAGGTCGAAGAAGAAGCGGTCTTTCTTCCCCGAAGGTTTCGATGAATTCCTGCGCCTGCGGGCACGGGAAGGCGGCGGCGTATTGATCCTGGGGGTGGGTTTCCTGCTGGCCCTGGCGCTGGCCACCTTCGATCCGGCCGATCCGAATTTCAATCACGCCACGCCGCTGGCGCCGAAGAACTGGCTGGGCCTGCCGGGTGCCTATGTCTCCGATGTGCTGCTGCAGACCCTGGGTCTGTCGGCCTGGCTGTTCGTGCTGCTGCTGGCCTCCTGGGGTTTTCGCATCGTGTCGCATCGCGGTTTGCCGCGCTGGTGGCTGAATGTGGCGCTGGTGCCGCTCACGCTGATCCTGTTCGCCTGTTTCGCCGCCGCGCTCCCGGTGCCGGCGAGCTGGAGCCTGCGCGCTGGCCTGGGCGGCGTGGTGGGCGATTACATCCTCTATCACCAGCTCGTGCCGCTGGGTGTCTCGTTCGGTCTGCCGATGTCGGCCGTGCTGCCGGCGATCCTGTGTTTTGCCTGCGCCGCGCTCTGCTTCTATTTCGCCTCGGGCCTCAGCTCCAGCGAATGGCGCCGCATGGGCGCCGGCCTTGGCTTCGGCGCTGCCGCAGCGACCGGTCTCGCGGCCCAGGGCCTCTATCGCGGCGGCAAGGCCGCCATGCGCACCGGCCAGGACGCGCCGGAAGTGGTGGGTGGTTTCTTCGGCCGCCTGAAGGCGTTTTTCAGCCGCGGCGACGATGACGACAAGCCGGTGATCCGCAAGGCCGAGCCCAGCTTCGGCAAGGCCAGGGCCCGTGCCGCCGCCGAGGACGATTACGTCGATCCGGAGGACCTGGATGACGGGATCGACGAGGATGACGACGAGGACATGCCGCGCCTGCCCACGGCCAAGAAGGCCGATGAGGGCCGCGTCACCCGCCGCATCGAGAAGCCGAAAACCGGCAGCCGCGTGGCGCGCGAGGCGCAGACCACGCTCAATCTGGGCGATGCCGGCGATTTCGAACTGCCCGAACTGTCGTTGCTGAAGCCCGCGCCGGCCGATTCCGCGCGCGAGAAGATCAACGAGGACGCGCTGGAGCAGAATGCGCGCATGCTTGAGTCCGTGCTGAACGAATTCGGCGTGCAGGGCGAGATCACCAAGGTCCGCCCCGGCCCGGTGGTGACGCTGTATGAACTCGAGCCCGCGCCCGGCACCAAATCCAGCCGCGTGATCGGCCTGTCGGATGATATCGCCCGCTCGATGAGCGCGCTGTCGGCCCGCGTCGCCGTGATCCCCGGCCGCAATGCCATCGGTATCGAACTGCCCAATGCCAAGCGCGAGACGGTGTATCTGCGCGAACTGCTGGCCTCGGCCGAGTTCGAGTCGCCCAGCAGCAAGCTGGCGCTGGCGCTGGGCAAGGATATCGGCGGCGCGGCGATCATTGCCGATCTGGCCAAGATGCCGCATCTGCTGGTGGCCGGCACCACCGGCTCGGGTAAGTCGGTGGCGATCAACACCATGATCCTGTCGCTGCTCTACAAGCTCACGCCCGACCAGTGCCGCTTCATCATGGTCGACCCGAAGATGCTGGAGCTTTCGGTCTATGACGGCATTCCGCATCTGCTGGCGCCGGTGGTGACCGAGCCTGGCAAGGCGGTGGTGGCGCTGAAGTGGACCGTGCGCGAGATGGAGGACCGCTATCGCAAGATGTCGGAACTCGGCGTGCGCAACATCGCCAGCTACAACGAGCGCCTCGCCCAGGCCCGCGCCAAGGATGAGAAACTCGGCCGCACGGTGCAGACCGGTTTCGACGAGGCCGGCAAGCCGGTCTACGAGGAGCGGCCGATCGACCTCAATCCGCTGCCTTTCATCGTGGTGATCGTGGACGAGCTGGCCGACCTGATGCTGGTGGCTGGCAAGGACATCGAGGCGGCGATCCAGCGCCTGGCCCAGATGGCGCGCGCCGCCGGCATCCATCTGATCATGGCGACGCAACGCCCGTCGGTCGACGTGATCACCGGCACGATCAAGGCCAATTTCCCGACCCGCATCTCCTTCCAGGTGACGTCGAAGATCGACAGCCGCACCATTCTGGGCGAACAGGGCGCCGAACAGCTGCTCGGCATGGGCGACATGCTGTTCATGCCGGGCGCCGGGCGCATCAGCCGCGTGCATGGTCCCTTCGTTTCGGATGAAGAGGTCGAGCGCGTGGTGAAGATGCTGAAAGACCAGGCCGAGCCGGTCTACGTCGAGGCGGTGACCAGCGATCCTGATGGCGGCAAGTTCGGCATGCCGGGCTCGGGCGGCGAGGGCGGCGAGGAAGACACGCTCTACGACCAGGCCGTGGCCCTGGTCTGCCGCGAGCGCAAGGCCAGTACCTCTTTCATCCAGCGCCATCTGCAGATTGGCTATAACCGCGCCGCCCGCATCATGGAGCGCATGGAAAAGGAAGGCGTGGTCGGCCCCGCCAACCATGTCGGCAAACGTGAGGTGCTGGCCCGCAACATCGAGGCGGCGGAATAGCGCCGTACCATCCTGATCTTAAAAGCCCGGCAGAAATGCCGGGCTTTTTTATGTCAGCAGGGCGTGTGCCGCTGTCCTGGCATTCGCCAGGGCGCGTTGTGATTCCGCTGGATTGTGTTTCAGTGCGCGCGCCAGCAGCAATCCGCCAACCAGCACCGACAGCATGACCTGGGCGCGGTCTTCCGCCTCGCGCCGGCTTGGTGCCGTGATCAGGTCGGCGAAAAGTCCCGCCAATCGGACGATGCCGGTCTGATAGGCGGTCTGTACCGGGCCGCCGGCACGATAGGCCTCCGTGCCGACGCTGGCCATCACGCAGCCATGTTCGGGCCGGTCGCGATGCGCTTTCGTCAGATAGGCGTCGATCACTGCCACCATCGCCTGGCCCGGGGCTGCTTTTTCGGCCAGCGACTTCAGATGCGCGCGCATGCTGGCGAAGGCCTCCTCGACGGCCGCGGCCGCCAGGTCCTCCTTGGATGCGAAATGCCGGTAGAAGCCGCCATGGGTGAGGCCGGCCTCGGCCATCACCTCGGCCACGCCGGTCTCGGCCAGGCCCTTGCCGCGGATCATGCGGCCGGCCGTCTTCACGATCTGGCGGCGGGTTTCCGCCTTTTCCTCGGCTGAGCGGCGCATGGTCTTTCCTGGCACAAAATTGAGCTTGACGGATAGATGATAACAATCATCTAAATAGGCCGGCAAGAGAAATCGAGGAGAGCCGCCCATGTCCGTCTCGCAGGATCCCGTTGTTATCGTCTCCGCCATCCGCACCCCGCTCGGCCGTTTCGGCGGCGCGCTGGCCGGTATCGCCGCCAACGAACTGGGCGCCACGGTGATCCGGACGGCGCTGGAGCGCGCCGAGGTGAAGGGCGCGGATATCGACGAGGTTCTGATGGGCTGTGTGCTGCCGGCCGGCCAGGGGCAGGCCCCGGCGCGCCAGGCCGCCCGCAAGGCCGGCCTGCCCGACCATGTCGGCGCGGTCACTGTGAACAAAGTCTGCGGCTCGGGCATGCGGGCTGCCATGCTGGCCCATGACATGCTGCGTGCCGGCTCGGCCGATATCATGGTGGCGGGTGGCATGGAGAGCATGTCGGGTGCGCCGTATCTGCTGCCGCAGATGCGCTTCGGGCACAAGGCCGGGCATGCGCGCGTGCTGGATCACATGATGCTGGACGGACTGGAGGATGCCTATGAGCGCGACCGCGCCATGGGCAGCTTCGGCGAACAATGCGCCGAGAAATATGGCTTCACCCGCCAGGAGCAGGATGCCTATGCCATCGAGACGCTGACCCGGGCGCGCCGGGCGGTGGAGAATGGCTGGTTCGATGCCGAGATTGTCGCGGTGACGCCGCCGGCAAAGGGCGCTGAAGCGGTGAGCCGCGACGAGAACCCGCTCAAGGTGAGTCCCGAGAAGATCCCGGCCCTGAAGGCGGCCTTCAAGGAGAACGGCACGATCACGCCGGCCAGCTCCAGCGCCAATGCCGACGGCGCGGCGGCCCTGGTACTTACCCGCGCCTCGGTGGCGAAGGAGCGCCGCCTGCCGGTGGTTGCCACGATCCTCGGCCATGCGGTGCATGCCCAGGCGCCGGACTGGTTCACCACCGCGCCGATCCCTGCGATCCGCAAGCTGCTGCAGAAGGTCGACTGGAGCATCGATCAGGTCGATCTCTTCGAGATCAACGAAGCCTTCGCCGCCGTGCCGATGGCCGCGATGCGCGACCTCAATATCGGTCATGACCGCGTGAACATCCTGGGCGGCGCCTGCGCGCTCGGCCACCCGATCGGCGCCACCGGGGCGCGGATCATCGTCACCCTGCTGAATGCGCTCGAGCGTTCCGGCGGCAAGCGCGGCATCGCCTCGCTCTGTATCGGTGGCGGCGAAGCCACGGCAATCGCGGTGGAGCGCGCGGCGTGACCCGCCCGGAGGCCGGGCACCGCCTCAGCTATGGGCCGCTGATCGCATTGCTGACCGCGCTGGCCGCGCTGGGCATGCTGTCGACCAATATCTACCTGCCGGCGTTGCCGGTGATCGGCGAGGCCCTGCGTGCCGATGCCGACCGCGTGCGGTTGACGCTCACCATCTACCTCGCTGTTTTCGCGCTATGCCAGCTCGTGGCCGGGCCGCTTTCCGACCGCTATGGCCGACGCCCGCTGCTGCTGGCCGGGCTGGTGCTGTTCGTCGGTGCGACGCTCGTCTGCGCCATGGCGTTGGATATCGGGATGCTGATCCTCGGCCGTGCTCTGCAGGCGGTCGGCGCCTGTACGGCCTCGGTCGTGGGCCGCGCCATGGCGCGCGACCTCTTCGATGGCGCCGCGCTGGGCAAGGCACTGGGCCTGATCATGACAGGCGTTGCCGTGGCGCCGGGCTTCGGGCCGCTGCTCGGCGGCCTGCTGCAGGAGGGCTTCGGCTGGCGCGCGCCCTTCTTCTTCGTCGCCGCCTTCGCTGGCGCGGTGGCGCTGCTGGCATTGATCGCGCTTGACGAAAGCCGGCCTCCCGCGACGCAGCGCACGACCCTGGTTGGCGTGTTCGGCGGCTATGGCGCGCTGCTGGGCAGTGCGGTCTTCCTGCGGCCTTCGCTGGCAACCAGTTGCGCCATCGGCGCGCTCTTCGCATTCTTTGCCGGCGCGCCCGGCCTGTTCATCGCCGAATACGGCCAGAGTCCGATTGGCTTCGGCCTGGTGTCGGGCGCCACGGTCTTCGCCGTCTTTGCCGGCGGTTACCTGGCGCCGAAGCTGATGCGGCGGCTGGGGCCATCGGTGGCGGCCCGTCTGGGCTTCGCGATCCTGGCCGGCGGCGCGGCACTGATGCTGCTGCAGGTTAGTGTCTGGCCCGCCCTTTGGCCCGCGATCGGTGTGGTAATGGTCTTCCTGCTCGGCATCGGCATCGTCAATCCGCTGACCGTTGCAGCCGCCCTGCAGCCTTTCCCGCAACGCGCTGGCGCAGCCTCGGCACTCATAGGCGCCATGCAGATGGCGGGCGCCACGATTGGCGCCGCGCTGGTCAATCTGTTGCCGGCGCCAGGGCAGCAGGCGATGCCGGCCGCCATGTTGGCGATGGCGCTGATCGGGCTTGCGGTGACGCTGCGCCGGCGGCAGGCGACGGCGCAGCCGGCGTGATGCCCTAGGCTGCGTCCGGGCGCAGGCCGAAGCTGTCGGCCGGTGCCTCGGCGCCGATGAAATGCAGCAGCATGGCCTGCACGTCCGGGTCGCTGATCAGCCTGCGGTGGCCCAGACCATCGAGGATGCGGAATTCGGCGCGCGGCCAGCCGGCGGCATTCTCCTGGCTGTGTTTCAGCGGCACGGTGCGGTCGTCGCGGCTGTGCAGGATCAGGCCGGCGGCATCCAGCGCGCGCAGCTTGGGCGGCAGGTAGAGCGAATCCATGCTGCGGCCGACGATGGCCTCGATGGAGGCATAGACATGTTCCACCTGGGCGCGGTTGAGTTTCAGCATCTGCATCAGCGCGCTGGCGAACAGCCGCGGGTGATTGGGCGCGGCCAGGATGGCGAAACGCTCGGCCATCAGGCCCAGTTCGGTGGCCGCGATCAGCGTGGCGGTGCCGCCCAGCGAATGGGCGATCACCGCCTGGAATTTTCCACCCTGTGGCAGCGCGCCGATGGCCACCGCCTCGCGGGCCACGGCGGCAATGCCCGCGGCCAGCACCGGGATCGGCGTGGCGCGGCCGTGGCGGGAGCGGGCCGGGGAACGGCCATGACCGGGCAGATCGAGGCTGAGCACGCGATAGCCTTTCTCCACCAGCCGGTCGACCAGCGGAGCCCAGCTCAGGTGATCGTCCTCCCAGCCATGCACCAGCAGAACGGCAGGGCCGCCGGCTCGCCCATAGCTCCAGGCCGCGACCGGGCCGACCGGCCCCTCCACGGCAAACGGCGTGGCATGGCTGGCGGGTTGCTGCCGCAGCCCGGTCGGGCGGCGCTGGGATGCCAGGAACAGGGTGGCGGCATGGCGGGCGGCCCAGCCGGGGGCGACGGCGAATCCGGCGCGGATCAGGCTGCGTCGGGCCAGGAAACCAATAATAGTTCGAATGTTCGTGCTATTTTTGGGCTTGGCGAAAGATTTCTGGGACATGGGCTATCCTTTCCGGGAGGCTCGGACAGAATAGCGAACGATCGTTCTATTTCAAGCGGATTTTTACGGCTATCCGAGTTTTACCGCCGTGCCGCTGGCCGCCACCATCAGCATCTGGCGGTCGTTGCCGCCGATCTGCTGGTAATCCAGGTCCATGCCCACCACGGCATCGGCGCCCAGGGCCTTGGCTTCCTCGACCAGGCTTTCCAGCGCCAGGGCCTTGGCCTTGCGCAGCTCCTTTTCATAGGAACCCGAGCGGCCGCCCAGGATATCCGTGATGCCGGCGAAGAAATCGCGGAACACGTTGGTCCCCATCACGGCTTCGCCGGCGACGATACCGAGATAGGCGGTGATCTTCTTGCCGTCCACGCTGTCGGTGCTGGTCAGGATCATGGCTCGCTCCCTATTGGTCACGGAAGATTATGCGGCTTGCCTTGATTTCGCCATCGCCCACGGCTACCCCTGACAACCATGGATACCACGCCCACCAGCCGCCGCCGTTTCCTGCTCGCCATGGCCGTCACGGCCGCCGCGGCGAAAGTCTCGCTGGCCACGGCCTATGCCGCGGCTCCGGCGGCGAATGCGCGCCTGACCCAGCAGGATCGCGCGGATCTGGAGCGGATTGCCGGCTATTTCAACCAGGTGCGGACCATGCAGGGCCGCTTCCTGCAGGTGGGGCCGGAAGGCGATGCGGCCGAGGGCAAGGTCTATCTCAGCCGGCCGGGGCGCTTCCGTTTCGAATTCGATCCGCCGGTGCCCATGCTGATCGTTTCCGATGGCGCCTACATCATCATGGAAGACCGCGAACTGAAATCGGTGGAGCGGATTCCGCTGGGCGCCACGCCGCTCGATCTGCTGCTGCGCGAGCAGGTGAAGTTCGACGACAGCGTGGGGATCGCCAAGGTCGAACGCGGCGCGGCCATCCTGCGCATCACGCTGTTCGCGCCGGATCGCCCCAAAGAGGGTTCCCTGACGCTGGTCTTCGGCGACAAGCCGCTGGAATTCGCCGGCTGGACCGTTACCGATGCCCAGGGCAAGGTCACGGCCATCACGCTCAGCCAGATCGACTTCAATCCCCAGCTCAACACCCGGCTGTTCAGCTATGGCGACCGGCCCTCGTCGGAGCGCGTGCTGCAGCAGCGGCGCTGACGTCTGGTGATTTGCCGGAAATCACAATCTTAACCGGTAATTACCGACTCGTAACGCGCAAGTCCGTGAACTTTCGTCGTAAAACCCGGATTAGGCCCGGGGCAAAGGTTGCAGGCCTTCGGAAGGCTGCTATAACCTCGGCCCCGAACGGCAATCACATATACCGTGGCATCCGCTACCGGTCCGAAAACCCGTAGGTCAGCATGAATATCCATGAATACCAGGCGAAAAGCCTGCTCGCGAAATACGGTGTCGCCGTGCCGCGTGGCGGCGTGGCGTTCTCGCCCGACGAAGCCATCACCGTGGCCAAGCAGCTCGGCGGCCCGGTCTGGGTGGTGAAGGCCCAGATCCATGCCGGCGGCCGCGGCAAGGGCGGCGGCGTCAAGGTGGTGAAATCGATCGACGAGGTCGCGGAAAAGTCCAAGGCCATGCTGGGCATGACCCTGGTGACCCACCAGACCGGCCCGGAAGGCAAGTTGGTCAAGCGCCTCTATGTCGAGGAAGGCTGCGACATCAAGCGCGAGCTTTACCTGAGCTTCCTGGTTGATCGTGCCACCTCGCGCATCACCGTGATGGCCTCGACCGAGGGCGGCATGGAGATCGAAGAGGTTGCCGCCTCGCATCCTGAAAAGATTCTTAAGGTCGCCATCGACCCGGCCACCGGCCTGCAGCCCTATCATGCCCGCAAGATCGCCTTCGGCCTTGGCCTGGAAGGCAAGCAGGTGCAGTCGGCGGTGAAGTTCATGACTGCGATGTACGAGGCTTTCGTTGGCCTCGACGCCTCCATCGTCGAGATCAACCCGCTGGTCGTCACCGGCGCGGGCGACCTGATCGCGCTGGATGCGAAGATGAACTTCGACGACAACGCGCTGTACCGTCACAAGGATGTCGAGGACATGCGCGATCCGGACGAGGAGGATGCCTCCGAGCTGGAAGCCGCGAAGTGGTCGCTCAACTACGTGAAGCTGGACGGCGAGATCGGCTGCATGGTCAACGGCGCCGGCCTGGCCATGGCCACCATGGACATCATCAAGCTGTACGGCTCCGAGCCGGCCAACTTCCTCGATGTGGGCGGCGGCGCCACCAAGGAACGCGTCACGGCGGCGTTCAAGATCATTCTTGGCGACAAGAACGTGAAGGGCATCCTGGTCAATATCTTCGGCGGCATCATGCGCTGCGACATCATCGCCGAGGGCGTGGTGGCGGCGGCCCGCGAGGTGAAGCTGGCCGTGCCGCTGGTGGTTCGCCTCGAAGGCACCAATGTCGATCTGGGCAAGAAGATCATGGCCGAGAGCGGCCTGCCGATCATTTCTGCCGACAATCTTGCCGACGCCGCCGACAAGGTGGTGAAGGCCGTGAAGGGAGCCAAGTAAAATGGCTGTTCTGGTCAACAAGGATACCAAGGTCATCTGCCAGGGCATCACCGGCAGCCAGGGCACCTTCCACACGGAACAGGCGATCGCCTACGGCACCAAGATGGTCGGCGGCGTCACCCCGGGCAAGGGCGGCACCACCCATGTCGGCCTGCCGGTGTTCAACACCGTGGCCGAAGCCGTGTCGAAGACCGGTGCCAATGCCTCGGTGATCTACGTGCCGCCGCCGTTCGCGGCCGACTCGATCCTGGAAGCCATCGACGCCGAGATCCCGCTGGTGGTCTGCATCACCGAAGGCATCCCTGTGCTCGACATGGTCAAGGTCAAGCGCGCGCTGGGCGGTTCCAAGACCCGCCTGATCGGCCCGAACTGCCCCGGCATCATCACGCCGGGCGAATGCAAGATCGGCATCATGCCGGGCCACATCCATCGCCGCGGCAAGGTCGGCATCGTGTCGCGTTCCGGCACGCTGACCTATGAGGCGGTGGCGCAGACCACCGCTGCGGGTCTGGGCCAGACCACCTGCATCGGCATCGGCGGCGATCCGGTGAACGGCACCAACTTTATCGATGCGCTCGACCTCTTCCTTGGCGACAAGGAAACCGAATGCATCATCATGATCGGCGAGATCGGCGGCAGCGCCGAGGAAGAAGCTGCCGAGTTCCTCAAGCAATCGAAGGTGAAGAAGCCGACCGTTGGCTTCATCGCCGGTCGTACCGCGCCTCCGGGCCGCCGCATGGGTCATGCCGGCGCGATCATCTCGGGCGGCAAGGGCGATGCGAACACCAAGTTGGAGGCCATGCGATCGGCCGGCATCCGCGTATCGGATAGCCCGGCAGCGCTCGGTACCACCCTGGTTGATCTGTTGAACGGGAAGTAACAGGAATCAGAAGAGGGCGGCGCCGGCCAACAAGCGGCGCCACGACATCGATGACGGCGCAGCTTGAACGCACGCAGTTCCTCTACGGTGGCAACAGCACCTTCGTTGAGGAGCTGTATGCCAAGTACGTTGCCAACCCTGACAGCGTCGATGCTTCCTGGAAGCAGTTCTTCGAAGCTCTGGGCGACGATTTCAGCCAGCCCAAGCAGGCCCTGAGCCGTCCGAGCTGGGCGCCAACCTCGGCGCTGATCCAGCTCGAGGACGAGGGCCTGCTCGGCGCCCAGGGCAAGGCAGCCAAGGCGGCGGATCGTGCCGCCAAGGCCGGTGCTTCGGCCGCCGATGCCCGCGCCGCCGCGCTGGACACGATCCGCGCGGCCATGCTGATCCGCAACTACCGTATCCGCGGCCATTTGATGGCCAACCTGGACCCGCTCGGCATCCAGGCGCCCGGTGCCCATCCGGAGCTGGAACCGCAATCCTACGGCTTCTCGGAAGCCGACATGGACCGGCCGATCTTCATCGACAACATGCTGGGTCTGGAGACCGCGACCCTGCGCGAGATCCTGCAGATCCTGCGCCGCACCTATTGCTCGACCATCGGCGTCGAGTTCATGCACATCTACCATCCGGAACAGAAGGCCTGGATCCAGGAGCGCATCGAAGGGCGGGACAAGGAAGTTCACTTCACCAACGAGGGCAAGAAGGCGATCCTCAACAAGCTGGTGGAAGGCGAGATTTTCGAGCGCTTCTGCCACATGAAGTTCACCGGCACCAAGCGTTTCGGCCTGGAAGGCGGTGAAGCGCTGATTCCGGCGATGGAAGCCATCATCAAGCGCGGCGGCCAGCTCGGCCTGAAGGATATCGAGCTGGGCATGCCGCATCGCGGCCGCCTCAACATCCTGGCCAACGTGATGGCCAAGCCCTATCGCGCCATCTTCACCGAATTCAAGGGCATGGCCTATCACCCGGATGATTTCCAGGGTTCGGGTGACGTGAAGTATCACCTCGGCGTCTCGTCGGATCGTGAATTCGACGGCAACAAGGTGCATCTTTCGCTGGCGGCCAACCCGTCGCATCTGGAAATCATCAATCCGGTCTGCCTGGGCAAGTCGCGCGCCAAGCAGACCCAGATGGGCGATACCGAACGCGGCCAGGTGCTGACCGTGCTGCTGCATGGCGATGCGGCCTTTGCCGGCCAGGGCGTGGTGGCGGAATGCTTCGCGCTGTCGGAGCTGCGCGGCTATCGCACCGGCGGCACCATCCACATCATCGTCAACAACCAGATCGGCTTCACGACGAACCCGTCCTATTCGCGATCGTCGCCGTATCCGTCCGACCTGGCCAAGGTGGTGCAGGCCCCGATCTTCCATGTGAATGGCGACGATCCGGAAGCCGTGACCCACGTGGCCAAGATCGCCACCGAATTCCGTCAGCAGTTCAAGAAGGACGTGGTCATAGACCTGTTCTGTTATCGCCGTCACGGCCATAACGAGACCGACGATCCCTCCTTCACCCAGCCGATCATGTATCGCGCGATCGCCACGCACCCGACCACGCGCCAGATTTACGCCAAGCGCCTGGTCGACGAGGGCGTGATCAGCGAGGCCGATGCCGAAGGCATGGTCACCACCTTCCAGAATCGCCTGGAAGAGGAGCTGGAAGCCTCGAAGTCGTTCAAGCCCAACAAGGCCGACTGGCTGGAAGGCAAATGGTCCGGCCTGGAAATCGCCTCGGGCGACGACCGCCGTGGCACCACCGCGGTCGAGATCGAGACGCTGAAGAAGATCGGCCGCGCCCTGACCACCGTGCCGGACGGCTTCAACATCCACAAGACGCTGGCCCGCAACACCCAGAATCGCCGCGCCGCCATCGAGGCCGGTGAAGGTCTCGACTGGGCGACGGCGGAAGCTCTGGCTTTCGGTTCGCTGCAGCTCGAAGGTTTTGGCGTGCGTCTGTCGGGCCAGGATTGCGGTCGTGGCACGTTCAGCCAGCGCCACAGTGTGTGGCATGACCAGCAGACCGAAGAACGCTATGTGCCGCTCAATCACATCCAGGAAGGCCAGGCGAATTACGAGGTGATCGACAGCCTGCTGTCGGAAGCCGCCGTGCTTGGCTATGAATACGGCTACAGCCTGGCCGAGCCGAATGCCCTGGTGATGTGGGAAGGCCAGTTCGGCGACTTCGCCAACGGCGCCCAGGTGGTGTTCGACCAGTTCATCTCCTCGGGCGAGGTGAAGTGGATGCGCATGTCGGGTCTCGCCGTGCTGCTGCCCCATGGCTATGAAGGCCAGGGCCCGGAGCACAGCTCGGCCCGCCTGGAGCGTTATCTGCAGCTCTGCGCCGAAGACAACATGCAGGTGGCGAACTGCACCACGCCGGCCAACTATTTCCACATCCTGCGCCGGCAGATGCACCGCAAGTTCCGCAAGCCGCTGATCCTGATGACGCCGAAGTCGCTGCTGCGTCACAAGCTGGCGGTGTCCAAGCTGACCGACATGGGGCCGGGTTCGTCCTTCCACCGCGTGCTGTGGGACGACGCGCCGCATGACGACGCCAAGATCAAGCGCATCGTGCTGTGCACCGGCAAGGTCTACTATGACCTGTTCGAGGAGCGCCAGAAGCGCGAAATGAAGGACACGGTGATCCTGCGCGTGGAACAGCTCTATCCGTTCCCGCACAAGGCCCTGCTGGCCGAGATGAAGCGTTACAAGAACGCCAAGACGGTGGTGTGGTGCCAGGAAGAGCCGAAGAACATGGGTGCCTGGAGCTTCATCGAGCCCCATATCGAAGGCGTGCTCGGCGAACTCGACATCAAGATGAAGCGGCCGCTTTATGCCGGCCGCGTCGAGGCGGCTTCGCCGGCTACCGGCCTGATGAGCAAGCATAACCAGCAGCAGGCCAAACTGGTCGACGACGCACTGACGGCGTAACCCGGGACGGGGATATCCGAGGGGCGTTTTTTTAGAGGGAAGTAAAACATGGCAGTCGAAATTCGTGTCCCGCAGCTGGCGGAATCGATCTCCGAAGCCACCGTCGGCCGCTGGGCCGTCAAGGCCGGTGAGGCGGTGGCCCGCGACCAGCTGCTGGTCGAACTGGAAACCGACAAGGTGACCGTCGAGGTCAACGCGCCGGAAGCCGGCACGCTGGGCGAGGTTCTCGCCGCCGAGGGCGCAACGGTGCAGGTCGGCGACCTGCTCGCCACCCTGAATGCCGGCGCCGGTGCTGCCGCCAAGCCTGCCGCGAAGCCAGCCGAGGCTGCCAAGCCGGCGGCGGCTCCTGCCGCGCCGAAGGCTCCGGCCGCCGCGCCTGCCGCCGGCCAGGCTCTGCCGGCCGCTGCCAAGCTGGCCGCTGAAAAGAATGTCGATGTGTCGGGTGTTGCCGGCTCGGGCAAGGGCGGTCGCGTCACCAAGGGCGATGTGATGGACCTGCTGGCTGGCGGTGGCGCCGCTCCGGCCGCGAAGCCGGCTGTGCCGGCTGGCCCGCGCGCCAATGCCGACCGCGAGGAACGCCAGCGCATGTCCAAGCTGCGCCAGGTGATCGCCCGTCGCCTGAAGGAAGCGCAGAACACCGCCGCCATGCTCACCACCTTCAACGAGGTGGACATGTCGGCGCTGATGGCCGCCCGCAAGACCTATGTCGACGGCTTTGAGAAGAAGCATGGCGTGCGGCTGGGCTTCATGTCCTTCTTCGTCAAGGCTTGCGTGCAGGCGCTGAAGGAATTCCCGGCGGTGAATGCCGAGATCGAGGGCGATGACATCGTCTTCAAGAACTACTTCAACATCGGCTGCGCCGTATCGACCCCGACCGGCCTAGTCGTGCCGGTGATCCGCGATGCCGACCAGATGTCGTTCGCTGGCATCGAGAAGGCCATTGGCGATTTCGGCAAGCGCGCCCGCGACGGCAAGCTCGGCATCGACGAGCTGCAGGGCGGCACCTTCAGCATCTCCAACGGCGGCGTGTTCGGCTCGCTGATGTCGACCCCAATCATCAACCCGCCGCAATCGGCCATTCTGGGCATGCACAAGATTCAGGAGCGTCCGATGGCCATCAACGGCCAGGTCGTGATCCGGCCGATGATGTATCTGGCGCTGTCCTACGACCACCGCATCATCGACGGCCGCGAAGCGGTCAGCTTCCTGGTGCGCGTCAAGGAGTCGATCGAAGACCCGCAGCGCCTGCTGTTTGAGGTCTGAGGTTAGAGACCGATGATCGTCCGGGTCTGGAGCACGGGGTTCACCCTCGCCCGCCTGGACGATCTGGTCGCTTTTGCCCGCAGCCGACTGGAACCGTTTTTCCGTAACCAGGATGGCTGCCTGGGCTGCTTCTTCACCTATGATTCCGATGAGTGGCGCACCATCAGTCTGTGGCGCGACCAGACTGCCGTCGACGCGGTGAAGGATTCCTCTGATTACCGCACCATGCTGGCCGATCTGGTCGGCAGCGGCATTCTGCAGGGCAGCCAGAATACACGCGTGTTCAAAGCCGCCGGCGGCGGTGTTTTCGGTCCGCTGGCTTTTTAGGGTTTGGGAGATTCACACATGAGCGAACAGGCTTTTGACATCATCATCATCGGCGCCGGCCCCGGCGGCTACACCATGGCGATCCGCTGCGCCCAGCTCGGCATGAGTGTCGCCTGCGTCGAGAAGGATCCCGGCCTTGGCGGCACCTGCACGAATGTCGGCTGCATTCCGTCCAAGGCGCTGCTGCATTCCTCCGAACTGTATCACGAGGCCACCCACGGCTTTGCCCAGCACGGCATCAAGGTCGGCAAGATCGAGGTCGACCTGCCGGCGATGATGGCGCAGAAGCAGAGCGTGGTCAGCTCCTCGAACAAGGGCATCGAATTCCTGTTCAAGAAGAACAAGGTCACCTGGCTCAAGGGCGAAGGCAGCCTGCTGGGCGGCGGCAAGGTCGCGGTGAAGGGCGAAAGCGCCGGCACGTATTCGGCCAAGCATATCGTGATCGCCACCGGCTCCGAGGTCATGCCGCTGAAGGGCATCGAGATCGACGAGAAGCAGGTCGTCTCTTCTACCGGCGCGCTCAAGCTCGGCGCGGTGCCGAAGACCATGGTGGTGATCGGTGGCGGCGTGATCGGCCTGGAGCTGGGCTCGGTGTGGAACCGGCTGGGCGCCGAGGTCACGGTGGTCGAATTCCTCGACCGCATCCTGCCGACCAATGACGGCGAAGTGTCGAAGCAGATGCAGCGCGTGTTGGCCAAGCAGGGCATGAAATTCAAGCTCGGCACCAAGGTCACCGCCGCCAAGGCGGGCAAGGGCGGCGTGACGCTGACCATGGAGCCGGCCGCCGGTGGTGCCGCCGAAGAGGTGAAGGCCGATATCGTGCTGGTCTCGATCGGCCGCCGGCCCTACACCAAGGGCCTGGGTCTGGAGGCCGCCGGCGTGCAGCTCGACGAGCGCGGTCGCGTGAAGGTGGACGATCATTTCCAGACCACGGCCAAGGGCGTCTATGCCATCGGCGATGCGATCCAGGGCGCCATGCTGGCCCACAAGGCCGAGGAAGAGGGCGTGGTGCTGGCCGAGCTGCTGGCCGGCCAGAAGCCGCATATCAACTACGACGCCATTCCGGGCGTGGTCTACACCTGGCCGGAAGTGGCCAGCGTGGGCAAGACCGAGGAAGAGCTGAAGGCGGCCGGCATCGCCTACAAGGCGGGCAAGTTCCCCTTCACGGCGAATGCCCGCGCGCGCGCCATGACCATGACCGACGGCTTCGTGAAGATCCTGGAAGACGAGAAGACCAAGAAGGTTCTGGGCGCCCACATCATCGGCCCCGATGCCGGCCATCTGATCCAGGAACTGGTGATGGCGCTGGAATTCGGCGCTTCGGCCGAGGACGTCTATCGCACCGTGCACGCCCATCCGGCACTGACCGAGGCGGTGAAGGAAGCCGCCCTGGCCGTGGATGGCCGCACGATCAACATCTGACACACAGGCATCAGGATGTGGAAAGGGCGGCTGCAGGGCCGCCCTTTTCGTTTTAGACTCCGGCTCGTATGCCTCTCCTCGATGTAAAGATTCGCGCCGCTCTCTGGGTGCTGGGCGCGGCGCTGGCCTTCTCGCTGCTTTATGCCTCGGGCAAGCTGACCGGCGGTCTGGTGCCGGCGATCCAGATCGTGTTCATCCGCTATGTCAGCGGCTTCGCCACGGTTGGCAGCATCGTGGCTGCCCGTCGCATCCCGCCGCGCAGCATCCTGAATACCGGCCGTCGGCATCTGCATTTCGTCCGTGCGCTGTGTGGCGTGGGTGGCGGCGCCTGCTCGATCTATGGCGCCACCCATATGCCGCTGGCCGATGCCTCGGCGCTGGCCTTGCTGCAGGGCGTGTTCGTCATGGCGCTGGCCGTGCTGTTGCTGCGCGAACGGGTCAGCATGATGCAGGTGCTGGCGGCCGCGCTTTGCCTGGCCGGCGCGGTTGTGATCGTGCGCGGCAATGCTCCCGAAGCGGCGGCGGGATTTTCGTTTCCCATCGGTATCGCGCCGCTGGCGATGATCGCCGGCGCCTTCCTCACCGCCTGTGAAGTGATCCTGATCAAGGTGCTGTCGCGCCATGAAAGCATGCTGTCCATGCTGCTGCATGTGAATGGCTTCGCCGCCCTGCTGCTGGTTCTGCCGATGCTGATGCTGTGGCAGCCGGCGCCGGCGTGGGAACTGGCCGCGCTTTGTCTGCTCGGGCCGATGGCGATCGCCGGCCAGATGTGCAACGTGCAGGCCTATCGCCTGGCCGATGCCGCCTGGCTGGCGCCGTTCGGCTACAGCGCGCTGGTCTTTGCCGCGCTGATCGGCTGGATCGGCTTCGGCGACCTGCCCACGCTCGCCACGCTGCTGGGCGCGGCTCTGATCGTGGCTGGCGGCCTGCTGCTGATCCGGCGTTAAGGCGCCATCAATAATGCAATTCCGCGATCACCACGCGGTTGTCGGCCACCGGCCATGACTGCACCGCGATCACCTCGTCGTTGAAGCGGCAGGTCACGCTGCGCTGGGCCGTGCCGGCGGGCAGCAGCAGGGTGGAGGTCGAGTTCACCGGAATGCCGGGCGGGATGCCCGGGCCGGGCTGGCCGTCGAAGGTGACGATGTCGCCGCGAGCGGCGCCGAAATAGCCGCGCGGCCGGCTGATCGTCACGCTGGAGGCCGCCGCCTTGTCCTTGTCGGTCAGCACGCCCGGGCGCAGATGCACGATCTGCGACGAGCGCGCGAAGGGTGAGCGGTAGATATGCGTGGTCGGGTGGTCCGGCGTGCTGATCACGAATTCATAGGTGGCCCGGCTGGAGCCGCGGAACGGGCCCCAATAACCATCCTCGCCCGTGGTCTGCTTGTGCACCAGCGCGCGCCGCACGCCGGTCTTGGGGTCGGTTTCGTAAACCTCGACCACGGCGCCGGCCACCGGCAGGTTGGTGCCCGCGCCACGCACCATGTCGTTCACCTTGCCGTTCAGCAGCGGGCTGCTCTCGCTGCTGATGCCGGTGGTGGCCGGTGCGCCGCCCATGACGAATTCCCAGACCGCGGCGAAGGCTTTCGGATGAAAGGCCACCTCGCGATGGTCCAGCCCGGCCAGCACCACGTCCTTGGCGCCTTTCAGGGCCGGGCCTTCCGCCGTTACGCCGGTCGGCTGGCCGGGCATGCCCAGGGCCGCGCCGTCGGCCTGCGCGAACTTGTCGGCGTTGTCGCTGCGCGTGGTCATCCAGGCCACGCCTGGCACCACTTCCGTGGGACCTTCGTTCAACTGGCGCAGGAAAGGCGAGGCGCCGTTGAACTCGCTGCCCACCAGCGCCTTGTCGGAAACCAGCACGCCATGGTTGGGCGTGCCGCACAGAACGGCATGACTCACATGGGCCGCGCCGCCGCCATTCTTGATGTAGTTGCGGATCGCATTGCCGCCGCGTGAGGAGCCGACCAGAACCACTTTCGGCGCGCCGGTGCGCCGTTTGGCCTCGGCCACGAAGGCGGCCAGCTGTTCGCGCTGATCGGCCGAAGACGAACGGTAAGCCTGATAGGTCGCATCCACGTTGCGCGCCAGCGGATAGGGGAAATCGATGGCGAACAGCCGGTCGGTATCGAAGCCGTTGCTTTCCCATCGCCAGAAGGTGGTGTGCCAGAGCGCGGCCGTATCGCCGTTGCCATGAACGAACACGATGGGCGCGGCCTGGCCGAAACGGGCGGCGCAGCCGGGCAGGGCGGTCGCGAAGCCCAATGCGGCGGAACCGGCGAGGAAATGACGGCGGGTGATAACGGGCTGGCGGATCGACATGGCGTTTCCCTGATCATGTGCCGAGGCTTGGGCCGGCAAGCGGTTGCCTCTGGCGGTTTAGGCGAGATCGGTGAATACTGTGTGACAACGATATCATGTTCCCCCCGTCCCGCCAGCCATGTCCTCGCGTCGCCTGATTCTGCTGCTCTCCGCGCTGGAGGTGCTAGCGATTCTGCCCATCGCCAGCTTCCCCGCCCTGCTGCCCGATTTCATTGCCGCCTGGGGTCTCAGCAATACCGAGGCCGGCTGGATCGCGGGTATTTATTATCTCGGCTACATGCTGCTGGTGACGCCGGCGGTGATGCTGACCGACCGTGTCGATGCCCGGGTTATTTTCATCATCGGCAGTGCCGTCACCGGCATCAGCACACTGGCCTTTGCCGTTTTTGCCGATGATTTCTGGTCCGGTTTGTTGCTGCGCGCCATCGGCGGTGCCGGACAGGCGGCGGTCTACATGCCCGGCCTGCGTGCGCTGACCGATCGCCTCAAGGGTGGCGAGCAGAGCCGCGCCGTCACCTTCTATACCGCCAGCTATTCCATCGCCATTTCCCTCAGTTTCACCATCACCGGCCTGCTGGCTGAATGGTATGGCTGGCGCTGGAGTTTCGCGGGGATCGGCCTGGGCAGCCTGATCGCCGCAATTCTCGCCTGGATTTTGCTGAAGCCGCAGACCCCGCCCGGTGCCGAGGCCGGCGCCAGGGCCGGCTTTGCGTTGCGTCCGGTGCTGCGCAACCGCGATGCCATGGGCTACATCATTGGCTATGCCGCCCATGGCTTTGAACTCACCGCCATGCGCGCCTGGGTTACGGCATTCTTTGTTTTTGTGCTGGCGCGTGACGCCGCCCTTGCGGCCAGTTTGCCCAGTCCCACCGTTCTGGCCGCCATCGTCACCCTGATCGGCCTGCCGGCCAGTCTGCTGGGGAACGAGCTTGCGCTGAAGATCGGCCGTCGCCGCGCCCTGATCCTGATCATGGGAATCTCGGGTATCATGGGCGTGCTGATGGGCTTTACCGCCATTCTGCCAGCCTGGGTCGTGCTGCTCTACTGCGCGGTGTATTTCGTTTTCATCTGCGGCGATTCCGGTGCGCTCACCTCCGGCATGATGGCTGCCGCCGAGCCCGAGCACCGCGGCTCCACCATGGCGCTGCATTCCGCGCTGGGTTTTGGCATCTCGGTGCTCGGCCCACTCTGCGTCGGCTTCGCGCTCGATCAGGCCGAGCGCATGCTGGACGGCCAGACTGTCGCAAGCTGGGGCCTTGGCCTTGCCGTGATGGGAATTGGTGCGCTGATTGGTCCGCTCGCTTTGTACTGGGCTGGACGTCGCGCGGCCTGAGCTCGCGGATAGTGTAACGGCAATACCTGCATTGACCGTATCGGGATGATCCGGTCTAATCCCGCAGTCGTTATTCAATCACGAGCATGGCATGTGCCAGCGTTGCCAGATGCAGTCCGATGCCGACCTGATGGACCTTTCGGGTCAGATCGGCACGCCCGACTGGCATCGCCAGTATCAGCAGCAGCGCATCCTCGACCTGCTCGCGCTTATCGAACATCCCGAAGCCCTGCCGCCCGGCGATGCCCTGCGCATCGGCCAGGAAATCCTCGCCCTGCTGGACGAGATCGGCGAGGGCGCCGAAGCCGAAGCCCTGTTGTCAGGCCTGCCGCGCCTGCGCGCCGGCAATGCGCCGGCTTTCAGGGAATACAAGTGATCCTGCCTCTCCAACCCCGGACCCGCTATCCATGAACGCTCCCGCCCGCACCAGTCTCGCGCCTCAGAAAGCTGCCGTCTTTGCCAGGATTGACGCCCTGATGCCGGAGCTGGAGAAAATCTACATCGACCTGCACAAGCATCCGGAATTGTCGATGCAGGAAATCCGCACGGCCGGTATTGCCGCAGCCTGGCTCGACAAGCATGGCTTCGAGGTGCATCCCGGCGTGGGCAAGACCGGCGTGGTCGGCCTGCTGAAAAATGGCGATGGCCCGGTGATCCTGTTGCGCGCCGACATGGATGGTTTGCCGGTGAAGGAAAAGACCGGCCTGCCTTTCGCCAGCGAGCAGACCGGCACCGACCGTTTCGGCCAGTCGGTGTCGATCATGCATGCCTGCGGGCATGACTTTCACGTCACCTGGTTGATGGCGGTGTGCAAGCTGCTTGCGGAAGCGCGCGATACCTGGAAGGGCACGGTGATGGCCGTGTTCCAGCCCGCCGAGGAAACCGGTGCCGGCGCCCGCGCCATGCTGGAGGACGGCATGGTGAAGCGCTTCCCCAAGCCTACCGTTTCGCTGGGCCAGCATGTCATTCCCCTGCCGGCCGGCCGCATCGGCTACAAGTCGGGCGTGGCGATGTCGGCCGCCGATAGCTGGGAGGTAAAGCTGTTCGGCCGCGGCGCCCATGGGTCCAAACCGCAGAACAGCATCGATCCGGTCGTCATGGCCTCGGCCACGGTGATGCGGCTGCAGACCGTGGTGTCGCGCGAAGTGGCGATGGCCGACAGCGCGGTGGTCACCGTCGGCACCATCCAGTCCGGCTTCAACGAGAACGTCATTCCCGACGAGGCGCTGCTGCGGCTCAATATCCGCACCTTCAAGGAAAACGTGCGTCAGCGCGTGCTGGCCTCGGTGAAACGGATCATCGAAGCCGAGGCCCAGGCCTCCGGCGCACCCAAGCCGCCCGAATTCTCGGTGATCAGCCAGTTCCCGCTTACCTTCAATGACGAGGCCGCCACGGCGCGCACGGTGGATGGCATGAAGGGCTGGTTCGGTGGCGATCGCGTCGTGGCGGTGGAGGCCGCTTCGGGCAGCGAGGATTTCGGCCTGTTCGGCACGGCATGGAACGTGCCCTCGGTTTTCTGGGTGATCGGTGGCACCGATCCGGAAGTATTTGCCAAGGCGATGAACGGCGACGATCCGGGTGCGATGCCGGTCAACCACTCGCCTTTCTATGCCCCCGTTTTGCACCCCACGCTGCGCACCGGCGTAGAGGCGATGCTGGCCGCGGCCTATACCTGGCTGGACCAGGCGAGGGCCTCGGGGCGGGCGAACACGCCGCCATCCAGCATCCAGCTGAAACTGGCGGGGAAGTCGAAATCGCTGCCGCTGGCGGCGGCCAGCGCGGCAAGCCCGAGCGAGGCGCCGCCGGCAATCTCGGCCAGGAAACGATCCTCGCCATGATCCAGCTTGCGCCATTGCACGGTGATGTCGCGCCGCCAGACCAGCAGGCGTTCGCTGCTGCCGGCCAGTTGGATACGGTCGACAAAGGGGGCTTCCGGCTGGTGCACCTGCCATATCTCGCTGACCGGGAATGGCGTGGAAAGCCGTTGGGCCGAAGGATGCAGCGGCAGCACCAGTTGCGCCGTGGCATCCGTGTCGGGCAGGTCTTCAGGGCGCAACAACGTGGCATCCTCGGCATGCTCGGCGATGTTCAGCGCCCATTCGAAGGCGGCGATGTCGGGCAGGTAATGATGGCCGGCCAGATCGGGCAGGGCGGCGAGGAAGGTCGGAAAGCCCGCGCCGTAAAGATGCAGGATCGGTGAGCGCGGCGGATCGTAGATCAGGTAGTCGCGCGCCGTCTGGGCGAAGAAGGCCTCGCCCACCAGCGCGCGGGTGACGGGAAACGTGGCGGCGATGGCATCCAGCAATCCGGCGCGGAAGCGATTGGCATAGATCTGCAGGCGGCCTTCGGCCGGGATCGCATCACCGATCACCTTTTCGGCGATGGTGCAAAGCGAGCCGGTCAGCGCCTCGGCGAATTCCCGTTGCAGATCAAGCTGCGCGCTCATCATCCGTCTCGAGGGTGTCGGGATCGGTTGCGTTGCTGGGGCGCAGGGCCGCGGCGCGCTGGCGCTCGGCATGGCGGGCCTCGGCCACCAGATGATCCAGTGGTGGCAGGTTGCTGTCCCATTCCAGCAGGGTGGCCGCATACGGGAAACGCTGCACCGCGCTGGCATAGAGACGCCAGACCGGTTCGGCCACCAGCGCGCCATGATCGTCGATCAGCAGTGGCCGGTCGTCGGCCTGGATCTCGCTGTGGCCGGCCAGGCGGATCTGGTGCACCGCTGTGGCTGGCAGGCTGTCGAGATAGGCCTCGGCTACCGCTGGCGCGGCCTCGCGGCCGACATGGTTCACGCTGGAAACATAAAGGTTGTTCACATCGCAGAGGATGCCGCAGCCGCTTTGCTGGCTCAGGCGGGTCAGGAACTCCGCCTCGGCGATCTGGCTGTCGCGGAAGCGCAGATAGGTGGCGGGATTGGCCATCAGGATCGGGCGGTTCAGCCGGCTCTGCACGATGTCGACATTGCGCCGGCAGGTCTCCAGGCTTTCCAGCGTGTAAGGCAGGGGCAGGCGGTCGTTGTAATAGCGGCCGTCGATGCCGGTCCAGGCCAGATGTTCGGAAACCTGCGCCGGCTCCAGCCAGTCGACCAGCCGGGCCAGACGCTCCAGATGGTCATGGTCGGGCAGCTCGCTGCCGCCCAGGCCCAGGCCGATGCCCTGCACGGTCACCGACCAGTGGGCGCGGGCCTGTTCCAGGTAATGTCGTGCCGCCCCGCCGCCCATATAGGTTTCGGCATGGATATCCAGCCAGCCGACAGCAGGGCGATGGTCGAGCAGGTCGCGATGATGCGGCGGCCGCAGGCCGATCCCCACCCGCTCCGGTGCCAGGACGGCCGGCCGCGGCGAAGCCTGATCCCTTTCGGCAATCGGCTTCAGATCGGTCATGGCAGTCTGCAGATCACGATGGACATCCCACACTGGTGGCTGTTTGGCGTCCCAGGGTTCCGGCGCCGCCTGCAAGTGTAGCATTCCATTTGAGAAAAAAACTGCCGAGTTCAGCGAGAAATCAGATCAACCAGCAGTTTCTTCCACCGGCGAACCATTACCGGCCGGCAGGCCCAACCGCCCCAGGCCGGGCAGCTTCAGGGCAGGCCGCAGGAAATCGACTCCGATGGTCAGGCCCAGCAGATTCAACTCCAGCCCCTCGCGCGCCGCGGCCGTGATGCCGGCCAGGCCGAACAGCGAAACCTGCCAGCCGGTACCGCTGGGAGCGGGCGCAAACAGACGGTCGGTGCCGATCCAGTCCTTGCCCACGGCCGTCGGCGGCAGTTCCAGGCCCAGTTCGGGAACCTCGCGGGCCAGATAGGCGATGAAGCTGTTCGAATTCGGCCCCGGCCAGATCACATAGCCGTCGCGGTAGGGATATCGTTCGGCGGTGGCGATCAGCAGCGGAATGGCGGCGGCGGCTTCCGCTCCGCGCAGGTCATGCAGCAGTTCCGGAGGATTGCCGGCCCAATAGCCGTCGGGCACCCGCTGGCTGACCCGCACCGGTGAACCGCCCCAGCCGACCACTTCATAGCGGGTATAGCCTGCCGCGCCCGCCGGTTTCACCACCAGCCAGGTATGGACCGCGAAAGCCCCGCGCCAGCCCCAGACCCGGGCGGCATAGACCTGCACCACGGCATCCGTCACCGACAGCGGATCGGGCGCCAGACCGGCGGAATCCCAGCGGCTGGTCGACCAGTGTTTGCGCTCGGCCGTGGCGATGCTGACGCCGCTGGCCATCAGCGGCATCGCGATCAGGGCCGTGAATGCGGCCAGGATGAAGCGGGTTATGCGTCGGGATTTCATGTCTGCCTGCCAGTAAGCATAGGCTGGCCGGCGATTGTGGCAACGGCAGGGCAGGGACGGGGGCTACGCTCCGGCGCGCGCGCGCGGATGCGCGCCGCCATAAACGCGCAGCAGGGCCTCGGCATCCACCTCGGTATAGCGCTGGGTGGTGGCCAGCGAGGCATGGCCCAGCAATTCCTGGATGGTGCGCAGGTCGCCGCCGGCCGCCAGCAGATGCGTGGCGAAGGAATGCCGCAGGGCATGAGGTGTTGCCGTCTCGGGCAGGTTCAGGGCGCGGCGGGCATTGCGCATGGCCTTCTGCACGATGGCAGGGTCCAGCCGCTTGCCGCGCGCGCCGTAGAAGAGCGGCGTGCCGGAAGCAATCGGCCAGGGGCAGAGTTTCACATATTCGGCGATTGCCTGCCGCACCACGGGCAGGATCGGCACCAGGCGCTGCTTGTTGCCCTTGCCGGTCACGGTCAGGCTGTCGCCTTTTGGAACATCGCCGCCGTTCAGGCCCAGCGCTTCACCCAGGCGCAGGCCGGCACCCCACAGCAGCGTCAGGATCGCCGCGTCGCGCGCCTGCAGCCAGGGCTCGGTGGCGAAATCCTCTGCCGTGTCGATCATCTCCTGCGCCGCCGGCACGCTCAAAGGCTTGGGCACGCTATGGGGGCGTTTGGGGCTGCGCAGCAGACTGATGGCGGCGGTGTCCACCTGGCCGTCGCGTTGCAGGCGGCGGAAGAAGCTGCGCACGGCGCTTAAATTGCGCGCCAGCGATGTGGCTTCCAATCCGTCCTTGCGGCGATGGCTGGAATAGGCGCGGAAATCGCTGAGCCGCAGGCCGCGCAGGTCCTCCAGCGAAGCCGCGCCACCCAGATGCTCGCTTAAGAATGCGAAGAAACCGGCCAGGTCCTGGCCATAGGCGCGCAGGGTGTGGCGCGAGAAACGCTTTTCCTTGGCCAGCCAGCGATACCAGTTTTCGGCCGCGGCTTTCGCATCATCGGCCGCGAGAAAAAACGGCAGCCGCTCCTCGTCGGCGATTACGGCTGCGGCAGGTCGAGCCATGAGCGCACCGAGCGGCCGAGCACGCCGGCAAGGAATTGCAGCAGCTCCGTGCCCTGGCTGGGCTGGAACTTGTCGGGCTCGCGCGAGCCCAGGGCCAGCATGGCAGCCGGCGAGGTCGGGCCGAAATCCAGCCGCGCCAGCGCATCCGAACGCACCAAGCCGGCGGCGGGGCCGTATATCCAGTCGGCCGCTTCGCATTTGTCGCGTGCGATGGCGGGCAGGGCACCCAGCAAGGTATCGATGGCGCCGTTGGGCAGCACGAAGACGCCGCCGGTGGCGATATCCTTCATGCGTTCAGGGTCGCCCTCGACGCAGAGACTGATCACGTCGACTTCCAGCAGATCGGTCCAGTCCTGGGTCGCCATATGCACCATATGCTCGAAGCTGCCGGCTTCCAGCAGCATCAGCACGGCAGCGTGCACACGCTGGGTGGCCGACAGATTCTGCCGGCTGGCATCCAGCAATTCCGAGCCGACATGCGAGATGCGGGTCAGTTCGCCCTGCAGCTTCTGCACCATGAAGCGCTGCAGGTCGACCACATTGTTGCCGCTATGCGGCTGGGCCGGTGGCAGCAAAACTTCGCACAGATCGGGATGGCGGGTCAGCAGATCGGGATGCTGCTTCAGCCACGCGATGACCTCGGTTTCATCGAGGCCGGTGATGCTGGCGGCGGGAGCGGTGATGCCATCGGCCATCGTCGTCGCGCCCCGCGTTACTTGTCGTTGCCCAGGATCGACTGACCGGTTTTCTTCCAGTCGGCGAGGAAGGCATCCAGGCCCTTGTCGGTCAGTGGATGCTTGACCAGCGAGCGCAGCACGGCCGGCGGCACGGTGCAGACATCGGCGCCCAGCTTGGCGGCTTCCACCACATGCATGGGATGGCGGATCGAGGCGACCAGCACCTCGGTCTGGAAATCGGGGTAGTTGGTGTAGATGCGCACGATATCGGCGATCAGCGCCATGCCGTCATGGCCCACATCGTCCAGCCGCCCCACGAAGGGCGAGACGAAAGCCGCGCCGGCCTTGGCGGCCAGGATCGCCTGGGCGGGCGAGAAGCACAGCGTGACATTCACCATGATGCCGTCGTCCGACAGCGCCTTGCAGGTCTTCAGGCCGTCCAGCGTCAGCGGCACTTTCACGGCCACATTGGTTGCCAGCGCGGCCAGCTTGCGGCCCTCGGCCAGCATGGTGGCGTGATCGGTGGCGGCGACCTCGGCCGAAACCGGCCCCTTCACGATCTTGCAGATTTCCTTCACGGTGGTGACGAAATCCCGGCCGGTCTTGGCCACCAGCGAGGGATTGGTCGTCACGCCGTCCAGCAGACCGCTGTCGTTCAGGTCGGCAATCTCGGCCACATCGGCGGTATCGACGAAAAATTTCATGTCCTAAACTCCATGGGCGGCGCCGGCCTGCCCGAATCGGCCCCGATGGTATATGTCGTTTGGTTAACAATACCCGACCCGGCCAAGTGCTTCCAGCCAGACCGGGCTGATCCACCGGAACCCATTCCTTGACGCCGTCCGATCAAATCCGCGTTCTGCTGCCCCTGCCGCTGGCCGAACCCTTCACCTATCGCACCGGAGAAGCGGGGCCGCTGGTACCGGGCGACATCGTGGAGGTGCCGATCGGCAACCGCGTTTCGCTGGGTGTGGTCTGGGATGGTAATCCTGAGCCGCTGCCGCCGGCCAAGGTGAAGGCGGTGCTGCGCCGGTGCGATGCGCCGCCGATATCGCCGGCCCTGCGCAAACTGGTCGACTGGGTGGCGGGCTATACGCTCAATCCGACGGGTGCCGTGCTGAAGATGTGCCTGCCCGAGCCGCGTGCCCTGGTCGAGCCGCCGCCGATGCGGCAGATTCTGCGGCCCGGCAAGGCCATCGAGATGCGGACCAGTGCGCAGCGCGACCGTGTTTTGCAGATCGCGGCCGAACGGCCGGGCTTGAGTCCTACCGAACTGGCCGAGGCCGCCGCCGTGTCGGTGGCTGTGGTGCGCAAACTGGTCGAGCTGGGAGCATTGCAGGCCGACCAGGTGCCGGCCTTCCGGCCGCCGCCGCCACCCGACTGGCGCCGCGACGGGCGCGCGCTGAATGCCACTCAGGCCGAGGCCGCCGCCGGATTACGCGCGGCGGTGGCGGCACGGGATTTCTCGGTCACATTGCTGGAAGGCGTGACCGGCGCGGGCAAGACCGAAGTTTATTACGAGGCGGTGGCCGAGGCGCTCAAGGCCGGCCGGCAGGTGCTGGTGCTGCTGCCCGAGATCGCGCTGACCCAGCAGTCGCTGGACCGTTTCGAACAGCGGTTCGGCGCGCCGGCCTGGGCCTGGCATTCGGAAATGGCCGAAGGCCGTCGCGCCGCCACCCTGCGCGCCATCGGCCATGGCGAGGCGAAAGTGGTGATCGGCGCGCGGTCGGCGCTTTTCCTGCCCTATGCCGATCTCGGCCTTGTGGTGGTCGACGAGGAGCATGACGCTTCCTACAAGCAGGAAGAGGGCGTGATCTACAATGCGCGCGACATGGCGGTGGTGCGCGCCAAGCTAGAAGGCATCGCCGTCATTCTCGCTTCGGCGACGCCGTCGCTGGAAAGCCTGCATAATGTCTCGCGCCGGCGGTATGCCCATGCGGTGCTGCCCGAGCGCCATGGTGCCGCCACGCTGCCGCGTATCGATATCGTTGATCTGCGCAAGGAACGCCTGCCGGCCCAGCGCTTCATCAGTGCGCCGCTGCAGACGGCGATCCGTGAAACCGTGGAAAACGGCGAGCAGGCGATGCTGTTTCTCAATCGCCGCGGTTATGCACCGCTCACGCTGTGCGGCGCCTGCGGCCATCGCCTGCAATGTCCGAACTGTGCCGCCTGGCTGGTGGAGCACAAACGCCACGGCCGTTTGCAATGCCATCACTGCGGCCATCAGCAGCGCCTGCCTGATGCCTGCCCGTCCTGCGGTGCCGAGGATCGTTTCAAGGCCTGTGGCCCCGGCGTGGAGCGGCTGGCCGAGGAAGCGGCCATGCTGTTCGCCGAGGCGCGGCTGGCGGTGATGGCCTCCGATACTGCCAATTCGCCACAGCAGATCGGCGAGATGCTGACGCGTATGGAAAACCGCGAGATCGACATTCTCGTGGGCACCCAGATCGTGGCCAAGGGTCATCATTTTCCGCTGCTGACGCTGGTGGGCGTGATCGATGCCGATCTGGGACTGGCCGGTGGCGATCCACGCGCCGCCGAGCGCACGCATCAGTTGCTCACCCAGGTTTCCGGCCGCGCCGGTCGCGCCGACCATCCCGGCCGCGTATTGCTGCAGAGTTTCCTGCCCGAACATCCGGTGATCGCGGCATTGAGCCGGCACGACAATGCCGGTTTCATCGCGGCCGAGATGGCCGAACGGCAGCGCGCCGGCATGCCGCCTTTCGGCCGGCTGGCGGCCATCATCCTGAGCGGTACCGACCAGGCCCAGGTACAGCAGGCGGCCCGCGATCTGGCCCGCGCCGCGCCGCGTGGGCCGGGATTGACGGTGTTGGGCCCAGCCCCGGCGCCCCTGCATTACCTGCGCGGCCGCTTTCGCGAACGGTTGCTGCTCAAGGCGGCGCGGGAGATCGATGTGCCAAACGTTCTACGGGAATGGATTTCAAGTATAAAACTACCATCGGCTGTAAAACGCGCGGTAGATGTTGATCCTTATAGCTTTCTTTAGAAGTCCGGTTTTTAAGGAAAGCCATGGTCGACCCGGGCCCCGCAGAAGGGGAAACCGGAAAACGAGGGGAAGAATTCCATGCGTCGCGCACGCCTGTCCGGCATCCTTGCGGTGTCGTTTGCCGCCATCGCTCTGGCCGGATGTCAGGAAAAGGAGACTGCGCCGGATCAGCGGCATAGCTCGTTGAGCAATTTCCAGCAGTTCATCCAGAAGACCGGCGGCCTGAAAAGCCTCAACACCTTCCAGAAGCGGCGGCCCGAGATCAATTCGGAAGAAAGCCTGGGCGTGATCTATGACGGTGCCCGCACGCAGGGCGAGGTGATGCGTTTCCGCGACAAGCAGCTCGCCAAGGAAATGCTGCCGGCACTTAAGGCCGTCCGGCAGCGGCTCGGCGAGTCTGAAAACTGCGTGCTGCGTGGTTATTTCATCGCCTGCGGCGAGGAAAAATTCGTCGACGTATTCCGTAAATGGGAGTGAGCGGCGTACCGCTCACATCCACCATCCCAGCGTGATGGCGAGAATCGCCGCCAGCGTGATCGGAGCCAACGCCAGCGCGACCCAGAAGATCACCGCAGGCGTCCAGGCAAAAGCCAGCACGCCGATCAGCAGCAGGATATTGACGAAAAACAGGGTTGCCTTCATGGCCTGGGGCTGACGCTCGTTGGCGGCAAAACCCTCGGGCGGAATGGCGGCTTCGTCGTCGGCCACAAGCAGGTCGTCGGCGGCAATATCGGTCATGGCGGTCTCTTTTTTTGTGTCGTCTCGAAAGGGAGGCGGAGCAGAAAATGATGGCCAGAAGGGGCGAAGGCCACCCGGCAGATTGCCGCAGGGCAGATTGTCGCGGCTATCCCGGCGCAGGGCATGCTGGCGGTCGGGATCGGCATCCGGTTGTGGCAAAAAGATCGGATCTGGCCCCCTGGGCCGGGTTTGTCAGCCAGACCCGCCTAGGCAAGCCCGCCTAGGCAAGCCCGCCTGGGCAGGCCGCACGGGCGAACCATCCGGGAACCGTTGACCGCCTGATTGGCAATTGGCTTGGCATGTGCGGGGTCGCCCAGCCATCAGGATCATTGCCGCCGGCCACGCCATCGGTCAGTCTTGCAGGACATGGTCTGGTCGGACCGCCGTCCCGGGGATGACGAAATGCTGCGTGATCTGAACGATTTTGCCGCCGAATTGCGAATGCTGATCCGGGCTCGTTATCCGCTGGTGCAGATCGCAACCCATGAGGAAGACCGGGCGCTCGCCGCCCTGGGGGCCATCGCGACGGAACTGAACAAGAAATTGATCATCTGGAGCGCCAGCCGCGGCGTTCACAATGTCGACGGTTCGCCGATAGACCGTCACGACCTGGTCGGCAAGGTCGAAGGCCCCTTTCCGGCGGCCGCGCAGGCGGCGCTGAGTGACTTGGCATCCGCGCTGGAATTGTTCGAGCGCATGGTCGTGCACAAGGACCGTCACAAGGGCGGCTATCTTTTCGTTTTCCTCGATCCCTATCCATACCTGTCCCAGCCGGCCGCCAATCCGATCTATCGTCGCAAGCTGCGCGATCTGGTGGTGGCGATCCGCTCTCGCAGCTATCACGCCAACTGCCTGGTGATTTCGCAGAGCAACGCGATTCCGGAGGAACTGGAAAAGGAAATCACCATCATCGACCTGCCGCTGCCGAGCCGGGCGGAGATCGAGGCCCATGTCTCTGGCCTGGTCGCCAGGCTGAAACCGAACCGCGCTTTCGAAGTCGATCCCGATCCCGCGCTGGTCACCCGCATGGTCGATTCCGCCATCGGACTGACGATGGCCGAGATCGGCAATTGCCTGTCGAAAGCCATCGTCGATGACATGAAATTCGACGACCATGATGTCCAGTCCATCTTCCTGCAGAAGCAGCAGATCGTGCGCAAGAGCGGGATTCTGGAATACATCGATGCACGTACGCTGTCCCTTGATGACGTCGGCGGCCTTGATCAACTGAAGCTGTGGTTGACCCGTCGGGAGGCGGCCTTCTCGTCGGAAGGTCGTTCGTTCGGTATCGCCGCGCCGAAAGGTGTTCTCGTCACCGGTGTGCCGGGTTGCGGCAAGTCCTTGTCGGCCAAGAGCGTGGCCGCGACCTGGAAGCTGCCGCTGATCCATCTGGATATGGGCAAGGTCTTCTCGTCGCTGGTGGGCTCGTCGGAGAACCGCATGCGCGAGGCGATCCAGGTCTGCGAGGCCGTGGCGCCCTGCGTTCTGTGGATCGACGAAATCGAAAAGGGCCTGCCGCGAACCCATGGCTATGTCGGCGACAGCGGCACCTCGCTGCGCGTGCTGGCCACGTTTCTGACCTGGCTGCAGGAGAAGGAATCGCCGGTTTTTGTCTTTGCGACGGCCAATGCGATCGAATATCTGCCGCCCGAGGCGCTGCGTAAGGGCCGCTTCGACGAGATCTTTTTCGTCGATCTGCCGAACCAGGAGGAGCGGCGCGAGATCATCGAGATTCACATTCGCCGCGGCGGCCGCGATCCGGCGTCGTTCGATCTCGACCGGCTGGCTGCCATGTCCGGTCCGGAGCGCTTCGGCGCGGATGTCGCGCTGACCGGTGCAGAGATCAACTCCTGGGTCAACGAAGCCCTGATTGCCGCCTTCCAGCGCCGACGGCACGATGGCACGGAAACCGACCTGTCGATGACCGATCTGGAAACGGCGCTGGAGCGGATTGTGCCGCTTGCCAAGATGAGGCAGACCGAAATCACCGCGATGCGCCGCTGGGCCGATGAGCATGCAACCCGGGCGTCCTCTCCCGAGGAGCAGGCATCCACCAATTCCAATCTGCTGAATATCGGCGGCCGCCAGCTCGACCTCTGAAGGAGGCGCGGTCTGCGTCAGTAGCCGCGCGCGTAGTCCACCAGACGCAGGATCGGTAGGCCCTGCCGCAGGCGGCGGATATTGTCGACGATCTGCGGCGCCACATGGGCCGGGATGCTGTCGGCCGCGTTATGCGGTGTCACCGTGATCTTCGGATGGGTCCAGAACGGGTGGTCGGGCCGCAGCGGTTCCTCGTTGAATACGTCCAGCGTGGCGCCCGACAGCCATTCGCTGTCCAGGGCGTGCAGCAGATCGGCCTCCACCACATGGCCGCCACGCCCGGCATTGATCACATAAGTCCCACGCGGCAGCAGCGACAGGGTGCGGCGGTTGATGATGCCTTTGGTCTGCGGTGTGAGCGGCAGCAGGCAGACCAGAACGTTGCAGATGCGCAGGAAACCTTCCAGATGGTCATCGCCGTGGAAACTGGTGACGCCATCCACGGCTTTCAGGCTGCGGCTCCAGCTCGCCACCTGAAAGCCGAAATCGACCAGTTTCCTGGCGACATGGCCGCCCAGCGTGCCCATGCCCATGATGCCGATGACGCGCTCCGAGGCATCCACCGGGGGCAGCCAGCGCCAGGTGCGGTTGCGCTGGTTGTTGGCCATGGTGTCAACCTGGCGATGGAAGCGCAGCACATGCAGCAGCACGTATTCGCTCATGCCCTGGGTCAGGCGACCGTCCACGACGCGGGCCAGCGGCACATGTTTCGGGATATTCGGATCGGCCAGGATGCCGTCCACCCCGGCGCCGAAGCTCTGGATCAGCTTCAGGTTCGGAAAAGTCTGCAGCAGGCCCGGCGGCGGCTTCCACACCAGGGCCACGTCTATCTCGGCGGGATTGCCGGTCTGTGGGTGCAGGCGGATGTCCAGGTCCGGCGCTTCGGCTTTCAGGGCCGAGGCCCAGTCCTCGACCGGATGGTTCTTCGAATAGATCAGCAGGGCCATGGTGGTTGCGGTCAGGTGCGCACGGCATGACTGTGGCTTACCGCCACGTCGAAAGCCGCGGCGATCAGGGCGCGGGTGTAGTCGGTCTGCGGCGCCTGGAATATCTGCGTAGCCATGCCCTGTTCGACCACGTGGCCGTCCTTCATCACCATCACGCGGTCGGCCAGCGCGCGCACCACGCGCAGGTCGTGACTGATGAACAGATAGGCCAGGCGGTGTTTCTGCTGCAGATCGCGCAGCAGGTCGACGATCTGGGCCTGTACGCTCATATCCAGCGCCGAGGTCGGTTCGTCCAGCACCACGAAGCGGGGTTTCAGCACCATGGCGCGGGCAATCGCGATACGCTGGCGCTGGCCGCCGGAAAATTCATGCGGATAGCGGTCCATGGTGGCAGGATCGAGGCCAACCTCGGCCAGGGCTTCGGCCACCATCGTGCGGCGATCCGTCTCGTCGCGGCCGATGCCGTGCACGCGCAGGCCCTCCTCCACAATGTGGAATACGCTCAGGCGCGGCGAGAGGGAATCGAACGGATCCTGGAACACGATCTGCATCGCGCGTCGCAGCGGGCGCATCTCGGCCCAGCTGCGGCCCTGCAATTCCTGGCCGTCGAAGCGGATGCTGCCTTCGCTTTTCTGCAACCGCAGCAGGGCATAGGCGAGCGTCGACTTGCCCGAACCACTTTCGCCCACCACGCCCAGCGTCTCGCCGGCGCGGATGCTCAGGGAAATGCCGTCCACTGCCTTGATATGGCCGATGGTCCGCCGCAGCAGGCCGGCAGTGATCGGGAACCAGACTTTCACGTCCTTGGCCTCGGTCACCACCGGGGCATCGATATCCGCGATATGCGGCTTGCCTTTCGGCTCGGCGGCCAGCAGCTTTTTCGTATAGGCATGTTTCGGTGCCGCGAAAATTTCTGCCGTCGGCCCGGCCTCGACGATCTCGCCCTTCGTCATCACGCAGACGGTATCGGCCACCTTGCGCACGATGTTCAGGTCGTGGGTGATCAGCAGGATCGCCATGCCCATCCGGGCTTGCAGGTCTTTCAGCAGTTTCAGGATCTGCGCCTGGATGGTGACATCCAGCGCGGTGGTCGGTTCGTCGGCGATCAGCAGATCGGGCTCGTTGGCCAGCGCCATGGCGATCATCACGCGTTGCCGCTGGCCGCCGGAAAGCTGGTGCGGGTAGGCGTTCAGGCGTTTTTCGGCTTCAGGCAGGCCGACCAGGCGCAGCAAGTCCAGCGTGCGGGCCCGCGCGGCAGCCTTGTCCAGGCCCTTGTGCAGGAACAATACCTCGTTGATCTGCCGCTCGATGGTGTGCAGCGGGTTGAGCGAAGTCATCGGTTCCTGGAACACCATGGCGATGCGGTTGCCACGGATGTCGCGCAGCACCGGCTCGGTCGCGCCAACCAGTTCCTCGCCGCCGCGGAAGGCAATCGAGCCGGAAGGGTGGCTGGCCAGTGGATAAGGCAGCAGCTGCAACACCGACAAAGCCGTCACCGATTTGCCCGAGCCGCTTTCGCCCACCAGCGCCAGGGTCTCGCCGCGATGGATGTCGAACGACACATGCTTCACGGCATCGGCATCGCGGCCAAAGCGCACGCTCAGGTCTTTCACCCGCAGGAGGGGTTGTTGTTCGGTCATGCCGCTCACCGGAAGGTCTTGCGCGGGTCGAAGGCGTCGCGAACCGCCTCGCCGATGAAGATGAGCAGGCTGAGCATCACCGCCAGAACGGCAAAAGCCGTGATGCCCAGCCACGGCGCCTGGATGTTGGTCTTGCCCTGGCTCAGCAGTTCGCCCAGCGAGGGTGAGCCGGGCGGCAGGCCGAAGCCGAGGAAGTCCAGCGCGGTCAGCGTGGTGATCGAACCATTCAGGATGAAAGGCATGAAGGTCAGCGTCGCCACCATGGCGTTGGGCAGCAGATGGCGCAGCATGATGGCTGTGTCGGATACGCCCAAGGCGCGGGCGGCGCGCACATAGCCGAAATTGCGCGCCCGCAGGAATTCCGCGCGCACCACGCCGACCAGCGCCATCCACGAGAACAGCAGCATGATGCCCAGCAGCCACCAGAAGTTCGGCTGCACGATGCTGGCCAGGATGATCAGCAGATACAGGGTCGGCAGGCCGGACCAGATTTCGATGAAGCGCTGGAAGATCAGGTCGGTCTTGCCGCCGAAATAGCCCTGCACCGCGCCGGCGATCACGCCGATCACCGAACTGAGCAGGGTCAGAACCAGGCCGAACAGCACGGAGATGCGGAAGCCGTAGATCAGCCGCGCCATCACGTCGCGGCCCTGGTCGTCGGTGCCGAGCCAGTTTTCCGTGCTGGGAGGCGCCGGGGCCGGGCGACCGAGGTCGTAATTGATGGTGCGGTAGCTGTAACGGATCGGCGGCCAGATCATCCAGCCATCCTTTTCGGCGATCAGTTCCTGCACGAAGGCATCGCGGTATTTCGCTTCCGTCTCGAAATCGCCGCCGAACGTGGTTTCCGGATAGGCCTTGAAGACCGGGAAATAGAGCTGGCCGTCGTATTTCACCAGCAAAGGGGAATCGTTGGCCGCGAGTTCAGCGAACAGGCTGACCACGAACAGCAGCGCGAAAATCCACAGCGACCAGAAGCCACGGCCATTGGCGCGGAAATTGCGCCAGCGTCGGGCGTTGATGGGTGAGAGCTGCATCGGTTCAGGCCTCCCGGCTCTCGAAATCGATGCGCGGGTCGACCACAACATACATCAGGTCGGAGATCAGGTTCACCACCAGACCCAGCAGGGTGAAGATGAACAGCGAGCCGAACATGATCGGATAGTCGCGTTTCAGCGCCGCCTCGAAACCGAGCAGGCCCAGGCCGTCGAGCGAGAAGATCACCTCGATCAGCAGGGAGGAGGTGAACAGGATGCCGATGAAAGCCGAAGGGAACCCGGCGATCACGATCAGCATGGCATTGCGGAAGACATGGCCATACAGCACGCGCCGCTCGCTCAGGCCCTTGGCACGGGCGGTGAGCACATACAGCTTGTTGATCTCTTCCAGGAAAGAATTCTTGGTCAGCATCACCAGGCCGGCAAATCCGCCGATCACCATGGCGATCACCGGCAGGGCCAGATGCCAGAAATAATCCAGCACCTTGGCGCCCCAGGAAAGCTGGTCCCAGTTATCCGAGGTCAGGCCACGGAGGGGAAACCACTGCACGAAGCTTCCCCCCGCGAACAGCACCACCAGCAATACGGCGAACAGGAAGCCGGGGATGGCATACCCCACCACGATGGCAGCCGAGGTCCAGATGTCAAAGCGGCTGCCGTCGCGCACGGCCTTGGCAATGCCCAGCGGGATCGAGATCAGGTAGACAATCAGCGTGGTCCACAGGCCGAGCGAGATCGAAACCGGCAGTTTCTCGATGATCAGGTCCACCACCGGGCGGTCCTTGAAATAGCTCACCCCGAAATCGAAGCGGACATACTGGCCCAGCATGAGGAAAAAACGTTCATGGGCTGGCTTGTCGAAACCGAACTGCTTCTCGATCCGCTTGATGAATTCCGGGTCCAGGCCCTGGGCGCCACGATACTTGGCGCTGCCTTCGGCCGCCTGGGCGAAGGCACCGGCGCCGGGGCCGGTTTCGCCGCCGGTGGCGCCCGAGACGCGCGCCGTGACATCGGCGGCCGTGCCCGTCACCTGGGCGATCACCTGCTCGACCGGGCCGCCGGGCGCGAACTGCACCACGGCGAAATTGATGATCATGATGCCAAGCAGGGTCGGCACGATCAGGGCCAGGCGGCGGATGATATAAGCAAGCATGGCGCCAGTCTCTCACCTCTGCCGCGGCAAATTCAATGCCCTGTCTTTTTTCGGGTCGATCCACCAGGTATCGATCAGGCCCACATCATAGGCGGGTTTTACGGCCGGCCGCTCGAAGCGGTCCCAGTAGCCCAGTTTCACCGTGCCGCTGTACCAGTGCGGAATCACATACCAGCCCCACATCAGCACGCGGTCCAGCGCGCGGGTGGCGGTGCGCAGCTCGTCGCGGTTCCTGGCCGAGACGATGTGTTCCACCAGATCGTCCACCGCCGGATCGCGCACGCCCGAGAAGTTGAAACTGCCCACGGTGTCGGCGGCGCGTGAACTCCAGTAATTGCGTTGCTCGATGCCGGGCGTGAGCGGCTGGGCAAAGCGGCGCGACATCACGTCGAAATCGAAGCTCCGCATGCGGTTTTCAAAGGCGGAGACGTCCACCACGCGGATCGAGACAGTGATGCCGATGCGTTCCAGGTTGCGGGCGAAGGGATTGATGATGCGCTGGAAGCTGGGCTCGAACAGCATGAATTCCAGGGTGAAGGGCTTGCCTTGGGCATCCACCAGCTTGCCGTTCTCGATGCGCCAGCCGGCCTGCAGCAGCAGCTCCTGCGCCTGTTTCAGGTTGGCGCGGTTGTTGCCCGAGCCATCGGTGCGCGGCGGCTGGAATTCTTCCGTGAAGACCTGCGGCGGCACCTGGGCGCGGTATGGCTCCAGCAGCTTGAGTTCGGCCTCCGAGGGCAGGCCGCTGGCCGCCAGGTCGGAATTCTCGAACATCGAGCGCGTGCGTTTATACAGGCTGTAGAACAGCGTCTTGTTGGCCCATTCATAGTCGTAGGCCAGGTTCAGTGCCTGACGCACGCGCGGATCGCTCAGGTGTGGTTTGCGGCTGTTGAGGAACCAGGCCTGCACGCCCGATGGCGTTTCGTCCTTCAGAACCTCGCGTTTGATGCGGCCCTGATCGAAGGGCGGCTTGCCCTGGTATCCGGTGGCCCAGACGCGGGCGATCACCTCCTCGCGGTAATCGTATTCGCCGGCGAAGAAGGCTTCCGCCGCGATATCGCGGTCGCGGTAATAATCCTCGCGGATATGGGCGAAGTTGTAGCGGCCGCGATGCACCGGCAGGTCTTTCGCCCACCAGTTCTCCACCCGCTGGAACACGATGCTGCGGCCGGCATCCACGCGGGAAATGCGGTAGGGGCCCGACCCCGTGATCGGCTCGATGGTGGGCGCCGCGAATTCGCGGCTCTTGAACCAGGCTTTCGGCAGGATTGGCAGGGTGGCGACGATCAGCGGCAGGTCGCGACGGCTTTCCGTCTCGGCGAAACGGAAGGTCACGCTGCGCCGGTTATCGGCGGTCACGCTTTCCACATCGCGCAGGATGAGCTGATAGAGCGGATGGCCGTCCTTCTTGGTGGCCTCTACGGTAAAGACCACATCTTCCGCCATCACCGGGCTGCCATCATGCCAGCGGGCGCGCTCGTCGATCTGGAAGGTGACGGAAGAGCGATCCGGCGCCAGATCGGCGCTTCTGGCCAGATCGGCATAGACGGCATCCGGCTCGTCCATGGCGCGCACCATCAGGCTCTGGAAGCTGAGGCCCAGATTCTGCGCGCTCACACCCTTGAGGATGAGGGGGTTGAGATTGTCGAAACTGTCGAGCTGCCAGCCGCGCAGTTCGCCGCCCTTGGGCGCGTCCGGATTCACATAATCGAAATGCCGGAAACTGGCCGGGTATTTCAGGTCGCCAAAGGCCGACAGGCCGTGGCGCGGTTCGGCCTGGGCGATGTCGGTCGCCAGCAGAAGCAGCAGGCCGGCCAGCGCACGCCGCCTCACGCCGGCTGGTCTCCGGACAGGTTCAGGCGATGGCGCAGATGTGCCTTCACTGTCGGCCATTCGGCCGGCAGGATGCTGTAGACCACGGTGTCGCGCAGCGTGCCGTTGGGTGCCACCTGGTGATTGCGCAGGATGCCGTCCTGCTTGGCGCCCAGCCGCTCGATCGCCTTGCGGCTCTGGTGGTTGAAGAAATGCGTGCGGAACTCGACGGCGATGCAGCCCAGCTCCTCGAAGGCATGGGCCAGCAGCATCAGCTTGGCGCGGGTGTTCAGCGCCGAGCGCTGCACGCTCTTGCGATACCAGGTCGAGCCGATCTCGACGCGCTTGTTGGCGGCATCGACATTCATATAGGTGGTCATGCCCACCGGCCTGTCGCCATTGGCCTTGTCGATCACGGTGAAGGGCAGCATCGTGCCCTTCTCGGCCAAGCCAAGGCGACGGTCGATCTCGGCGGCCATGCCGTCCGGCGTCGGTATGGCGGTGTACCAGAGCTTCCACAATTCACCGTCCCGCACGGCGTCCACCAGCGCATCGCGATGCGTGTGGCTCAACGGCGCCAGGGCGACGGCGCTGTCCTGCAGGGTGACGGGTTTCAGCCAGGTCATGCTATCTCTTTTCCTGTTGCTTGGCGCCGGCCAGCTTCGCCGCCTTGGCCGGATCGATCCACCAGGCCATGAAGTCGGTGCCGTTCTTCGGCGTCTTGGGCGGCAGGCCGAACTTGTCCCAATAGGCGATGCGGTCGGCGCGCAGGCTCCAGCCCGGAATCAGATACTGGCCCCAGGTCAGCACACGGTCCAGCGCGCGGGTGGCAGTGATCAGGCTGTCGCGGTCGGGGGCGTAGATCACCGCATCGATCAGCTTGTCGACGACCGGGTCTTTCAGGCCGATCCAGTTGCTGCTCGAGGTGTTGTCGGCTGCCGCCGAGGAAAAGAAGCTGCGCTGTTCATTGCCCGGCGAGTTGGACTGGCCCCAGCCCGAGAAGATCATGTCGTAATCAAAGCCGCGGATGCGGGCGACATACTGCGCCGAATCCACCGTGCGCATGGTCACCGCGATGCCCAGGCGCTGCAGGTTCTGCGCCCAGGGCGCCACGATGCGCTCGTAGGTGGGATCGGAGAGCAGGAATTCGATATCCAGCGCATCACCTTTGGCATTGCGCAGTTTGCCGTCCTTCACGTCCCAGCCGGCCTCTTTCAGCAGTCGAGCCGCTTCGCGCAGGTTGCGGCGATCCTGCCCCGAACCATCCGAGGCCGGTGCCTGGTAGGCCGGACCGAAGACTTCTTTGGGCAGCTTGTCGCGGAAGGGTTCCAGCAGTTTCAGCTCGGCCGCCGAGGGTTCGCCACGGGCGGCGAAATCGGAATTCTCGAAATAGCTGCTGGATCGGCTGTAGCCGCCATAGAAAAAGGTCTTGTTGGTCCATTCGTAGTCGAAGGCCAGTGTCAGCGCGCGGCGCACGCGCACGTCCTGGAACTTGGCGCGACGGATGTTGAACACGAAACCGCTCAGGCCCGACGGGCGCTCATGCGGCAGTTCCACCTTTTTCACCAGGCCCTGCTGAACGGCCGGAAAATCGTAGCCGGTGGCCCAGACGCGGGCGATATTCTCGCGCCGGAAATCGTATTGCCCCGACTTGAAAGCCTCCAGCGTCACGGTGGTGTCGCGATAGAGGTCGTAGCGGATGCGGTCGAAATTATAGCGCCCCTTGTTGATCGGCAGATCCTTCGCCCACCAGTCAGCGCGGCGCTCATAGACGATGAAGCGGTTCGCCTCCAGACCGGCGATCCTGTAGGGCCCCGAGCCGGTCCAGGGATCCAGCGTGGTCTTGTCGAAGCCGCGTTTTTCCCATTGTGCCTTCTGCACCACGGGGAGCTGACCCATGATCTGCGGCAGTTCGCGGTTCCTGGGGCCGCTGAAATGGAACTTCACCTTTCGGGGCGAGAGAATTTCCGCCTTTTGAACATTGGCGTAGTAGAGCTGCATTTGCGGCTCGCCATGTTTCTGGATTTGCTCGAAGCTCCAGGCCACGTCCTCGGCCGTGATCGGCTTGCCGTCGGCCCATTTCGCTTCCGCGCGCAGACTGAACGCCACCCAGCTCAAATCCTCGGGGGCCTCCACGCTTTCGGCGATCAGGCCATATTCGCTGGTGTCGTCATCCATCGGGGATGTCATCAGGGTTTCATAGACCAGGCCCAGGCCTGGTGCCTCGTCACCCTTGGGGATGAAGGGATTGAGGCTGTCGAAGCCGCCCACGCCGTACAGCTTCACCTCGCCGCCCTTCGGCGCATTCGGATTGACGTAATCGAGATGTTTGAAGTCGGCGGCGTACTTCGGCGTGCCGATCAGCGACAGGGCATGGCTGGTTTTGCCCTCAGGCGACTGGGCGATAACCGGCGTGCTGATCGAAAACGCAAGAAGGGCGGACAGCAGCACGGTTCGCATGGGGTCGCTCCAGAATAAAGTCACGCTCCGGACAGGTAGGTCTGCGCGGCCGCATGCAAAGCCGGATTGGCGGCGGCCAGCACGCGGGCGGGATTGCGGGTATCGAGCGGACGGCCTTCCCAGTCGGTGATCACGCCGCCGGCGCCTTCCACCACGGGGATCAGGGCCGCGTAATCATAAGGCTGCACCCGGCTCTCGACGACCACATCGACGAAACCCGAGGCGATCAGGCCAAAGACGATGCAGTCGCCGCTCAGGCGGTTCAGCCAGCAGGCCTTGCGCAACGTCTCGAAGGCCATGGCTTCAGCCGTGTTGAACAGGCCGACCGAGGTGGTGGCCACGGCCGCCTTCGCCAGATCGCTGCGGGGATTTGCGCGGGTCGCCATGCCATTGAATATGGTGGCGCGGCCCGATGCGCCAACCCAGCGGTCGCGCATATTCGGCTGGTCGATCACGCCCAGCACCGGCTGGCCTTCGAAGGTCAGTGCGATCAGGGTGCCAAAGATCGGCAGCCCGGTGACAAAGCTCTTGGTGCCGTCGATCGGATCGAGGATCCACTGCCACGGCGCGTCCGGCCGGGCATGGCCGTATTCCTCGCCATAGATGCCATGGGCCGGATATTTCGCCTCGATGGCCTGCCGCATGGCGGCTTCGGCGGCGCGGTCGGCGATGGTCACCGGCGAGTCGTCGCCCTTCGCCTCAATATCGATGCGCTGGCGGAAATGCGGGCGGATCGCCGCGCCGGCCAGATCGGCCAGATGGTTGGCAAAACCGATCAGCTCGTCGGCGGAAACAGAAAAGGCCGGGATGTCGCGCATGTCGACGGATCCCGGCCCTGATCTGGAAACGCGGCTGTTATTAGGGCAGCGGCTTCGGATTGTCCGACAGCGACCGCAGATAGGCGATCAGGTCGGCGCGCTCCTTGGCGCTCTTCGAGCCGGCATAGGCCATCTTGGTGCCCGGGGCATAGGCCTTCGGGTTCTTCAGGAAGGCATAGAGGCTGTCATAGCTCCACTCGCCGCCGGTCTTCTTCAGGCCGTCGGAATAGGCGAAGCCGGCCATGTGACCCTTCGGACCGCCAACGACGTCATAGAGGTTCGGGCCAACCTTGGCGGCGCCGCCCTTTTCCGGGGTATGGCAGGCGGCGCACTTGCTGAAAGCCTTCTTGCCGGCATCGACGCTGGCGGAAGCGAGCAGGGTGGCGATCGGCGGATCGGCTTCTTCCTGCTTGGCGGCGGCGCCGGCGGCACCCTTCGGGGCTTCCTCGGCCACTTCGATCTTATAGGCCGGCTCGGCCAGCTTCTTCGGCGAAACCAGGATATTGCCGAACTGATTCACGCCCATGATGATCAGCAGGCAGAACAGCACGGCGCCGATCATCTTGTTCAGTTCGAAACTATCCATCTCGCGACACTCCTGCCATCGACGCTGCGCCGGTAGTTGGGGACGGGGCAGCGAAACCGGTCTAAAACGGGCCGAAACGGCCCAAAAATCGCCGTGACATTAGCGGCTTCCCCGGTCCGTTCGCAACCCGTATATATCCCGCGGGACAGGGCATCCGCCCGCCCGGGCTGCGGCGGATTGCCGCACCTTGCCCGCCTCGCGATCAGGACCGCAAATGACTGCCGACCAGACACTTAGCCGATCCAGTCTGCCCAGCAACCCCATCGTGCTGATTCCCTCGCGACTGGCCTCGACCCGGCTGCCCGACAAGCCGCTGGCCGATATCCACGGCCAGCCGATGATCGTGCATTGCCTGCGTCGCGCCCAGGAGGCTGGTTTTAACCGTGTGGCGGTGGCTTGCGGCGACGAGGCGATAGCCGGTGCGGTGCGGGCCGCCGGTGGCGAGGCGGTGATGACCGATCCCAATCATCCTTCGGGCTCCGACCGCATCCACGAGGCGCTGGTCAAACTCGACCCCGAGGGCCGGCATGATGCGGTGATCAACCTGCAGGGCGATCTGCCCGCCATCGATCCCGCGGTCGTCGCTGCGGCGTTGAAGCCGCTTGCCGATCCACGCATCGATATTGCCACACTGGCGACACCCATCGTGGACCGGCACGAGATCGACGATCCCAACGTTGTGAAGGCGGTGCTCAGCCTGCGGCCGGGCGAGAGCATCGGGCCGGCCTTGTATTTCAGCCGCCGTCCGGTGCCGGGCGGCGACGGGCCGCTATGGCATCATATCGGCATCTATGCCTATCGCCGCGCGGCCCTGCAGCGCTTCGTCGCGCTGCCGCCATCGCCGCTGGAACAGCGCGAAAAGCTCGAACAATTGCGTGCGCTGGAGAACGGCATGCGCATCGCGGCTGCCGTCGTTGACACCCTGCCGCTCGGTGTCGATACTCCGGCCGACCTTGAGCGCATCCGCCAGGTGATGGCTGCGCAACGATAATCCCGCTCGCCCCACACTCATTACATACGCTCGCCAGCCGAAGAGAGTTTCATGCCCGCCCAGATCGCCACTGCCGCCACCGATCCTGCGCGCATCGTCGCCTTCCAGGGCGCGCCGGGCGCTTACTCGCATCTGGCCTGCCGCGAGGCCCTGCCCGACATGGTGCCGCTGCCCTGCGCCACCTTCGAAGATGCCTTTGCCGCCGTGCGTGAGGGCCGTGCCGCCTGCGGCCTGATCCCGATCGAGAATTCCACCGCGGGTCGCGTCGCCGACATCCATCAACTGCTGCCCGAAGGCGGCCTTTATATCACGGCCGAGCATTTCCTGCGCGTGCGGCACCAGTTGCTGGCGCCGAAAGCGGCCAGCCTGAAAAGCATCAAGCGCGTCTACAGTCACGTGCAGGCGCTGTCGCAATGCCGGCGCGTCATCAAGGATCTCGGCATTGAGCCGGTCGTTTCCACCGATACCGCCGGTTCGGCCAAGGATGTGGCCGAACGCAACAACCCGGAAGAAGCCGCGATTGCCTCATCCATCGCCGGTGAGCTTTACGGTTTGCAGGTTCTGCGCGGGGATATCGAGGACAACCACACCAACACCACCCGCTTCATCAAGCTGGAGCGCCAGCGTCGCGACCCCGATCCGCAGCAGGGCAACAGCCTCACCGCGATCATGTTCCGCGTGCGCAGCGTGCCGGCCGCGCTGTACAAGGCGCTGGGCGGTTTCGCCACCAATGGCGTCAACGTGGTGAAGCTGGAAAGCTATTTATCGGAAGGCTTCCAGGTCGCCGAGTTCTATGCCGAAATCGAAGGCCATCCGGCCCAGCGCAATGTCGATCTCGCGCTGCAGGAACTGGAATATTTCAGCCGTTCCCTGAAGGTGATCGGCGTCTTCACCGCGCATCCTTTCCGCTCGGCCCGCTAAACCACGGTAAGACCGGTTCAGCCCTCAGCGCGCCGCGTTGAAGGCGTTGAAGGCATCGCGCAGCTTTACCGCTGCATCCTTCATTTCCATCAATTGCTCCATGCTCTGGCCGGAAGCCTTCAGGATCGTGGCCGGGCAGGCCATGGCCTGCTGCTGCAATGCGCGTCCGGTTCCGGTCAGGTGAATCCGCACCTGGCGTTCATCCTCGGGATTGCGGCGGCGCGTGATGTAGCCGGCCGCCTCCAGTCGTTTGAGCAGCGGCGTCAGCGTGCTGGATTCCAGAAACAATCGGCTGCCCAGTTCACCCACCATCAGGCCGTCGTTCTCCCATAGCGCCAGCATGACCAGATATTGCGGATAGGTCAGGCCCATCGCGTCCAGCAGGGGCTTGTACAGGCGGTTGAAAGCCAGACCGGTGGAATAGATCGCGAAGCAGAGCTGGTTATCCAGCGCCAGCAGGTCGCTGGTTGTGGCGGGGGCGTGGGGCATCGGCAATCTCCAGAAATCTGGCTGCAATTATAAATCGTACGATAATTTATCGTATGCGATATATGCAAGGGTGGCATGCTGGAAAATCAATTATCAAACGATTATTTATCGCGATAAGTAATAGCCATCCGGAGCACGGATCTGGGCCCGCCACTGACGGACCAGCCACCCCAATAAGGAGCTAACCCCATGTCGCTGTTGCATAATACCCGCCGCATCCTGGCTTCCACCGCGCTGGCCGCCGGTCTGCTGGCTGCCGCCGTTTCGGCCCCCGCCCAGGCCCAGGGGGCCAATCTGGACGCCGTCACGCAGAATTTTATCAATGCTGTGAACGCGGCCGGCGGTCCCCCGATTTATACCCTGTCGCCCCAGGCTGCCCGCCAGGTGCTGTCCGGCGCCCAGGCCGGCCCGGTTGCCAAGCTGCCGGCCAGCATCCAGGACCTGAGCCTGCCCACCGGCCCGCTGGGCAGTGTCAATGTGCGCATCGTGCGGCCCGATGGCGTCACCGGGGCCTTGCCGGTGGTGATGTATTTCCACGGCGGCGGCTGGATGCTCGGCGGCAAGGATACCCATGACCGCCTGATCCGCGAGATCGCCGTCGGCGCCCGTGTCGCCGTGGTCTTCGTCGACTACCGCAATACGCCGGATGTGAAGTATCCGGTGCCGAACGAAGAGGCCTATGCCGCGACGAAGTATGTCGTCGAGAATGCCAAGGCACTTAATGTCGATGGCAGCCGCCTGGCCGTGGCCGGTGACTCGGCGGGCGGCAACATGGCGGCGGCGGTAACGCTGCTGGCCAAGGAACGCGGCGGCCCGAAGATCAGTCATCAGGTGCTGTTCTACCCGGTGACCGATGATGTGTCGCAGAACGCTACCTATGCCGCCTTCGGCAATGGCCCCTGGCTGACCACCAATGCGATGCATTTCTTCCTCGATGCCTATCTGCCGGCCAATGTGCGTGGCGACGTTCTGGCCTTTCCGTTGAAGGCTTCGGTCGATCAGTTGCGCGGGTTGCCGGAGGCAACGGTGATCGTCGCCGAGAATGATCTGCTGCGGGATGAGGGCGAAGCCTATGCCCGCAAGCTGATCGCGGCCGGCGTCAGTGTCACCTCGACGCGCTACAACGGTGCGATCCATGACTTCGTCATGCTGAATGGCCTGGCCGACAGCCCGGCCACGGTTGCCGCCGTTGCCCAGGCGAACGCGGCGCTGCGTCGGGCGCTGCTGGTGAAATAATTACCGCATCGCATACGCCTTCGGCGCTGACACCTGAAGGACACGACCAAGCCGGGCCGCTTTGCGGCCCGGCTTTATTTTGATCTTTCCTCCTGTCTCGCGGCATAATGGGGCAATGAAGCGCGTCACCCGTCGAGAAGCGATCCAGGGCGCGGCAACCGCGGCGGCCTTGCCGCTGCTGGGCATGCCGGCTGCTGTGCCCGCGCAAACCGCGTTGCCAGGCAAACTTCCTGGCGAAGTCGATGTCGCCATTGTCGGTGCCGGAATTGCCGGCCTTGCCGCGGCGCGGCTGTTGCAGGAACGCGGGCGTAATGTCGCCGTGCTCGAGGCGCGCAATCGCATCGGCGGCCGCGCTTACACCGATACGACACGGCTGGGGCACCCCACCGATCTGGGTGCCGCTTTCCTGAAATCGGCCGACATCAATCCGCTGGCCGGCGAAATGCGCCGACGTGAAGCCCGCCTGCAAACCGATGAGGGCGACTTCTGGCTGTTTGATCAGGGTCGCGACGGCAATCTGCGCGATGCCGCCACCGAGGATTACGATCTGCTCGGCCTGCTCTACGATCGCCTCGACGATGCTTTGCTCGATGCCAAGACCCTGAGCACCGATGTTGCATTGGCCAGCCGGGCGAGACTGGATGTGAATGGCGCGCAGCGCTGGCTCGACCTGGCCCGTGCCATGGCCGGCCCGCTGCATGTCGGCATCGAATATCCTCAGGTTTCCGCGCTGGATGCGCCGCGCCTGTCGGGCACTGGCAACGATGGCTGGCTGTCCGGCGGCTTCGGTGCGTGGACGGCTGATTATGCTGCCGGCCTGCCGGTCTGGCTCGACAAGCCTGTTGTGCGCATCGACTGGGCCAATGACGGCATCACGCTCGCCACTGCCGAAGGCGAGGTGCGCGCCGGGGTTGGCATCGTCACGGTGCCGCTCGGCGTGCTGGCGGCACGTGACGGCATCCTGTTTCAGCCAGCCCTGCCGGCCGCCCAGCGCGAAGCGCTGGGACGGATGACTATGGGATTGATCAATCGCATCGCGCTGCTCTACGAACCCGGCAGTTTCAATGCACCGGCCAATACACAGGTGCTGGCCAATGGCGGCGGTAACCGCGTCTTCAGTTTTCGTCTCAATGTGCATGATACGCCGGTGGTGACGGCCACCGTCGGCGGCGATTTCGCCCGTGCGCTGGAAGGGCAGGGCGAGGCGGCGATGGTGGCGGCCGCGCGGGCCCAGCTCAAACGCCTCTTTGGCGATGCGGCGGATGGCCGTTTCGTGCGGGGCATGGCCTCCGGTTGGGGGCAGGATCCTTTCAGCCGTGGCGCCATCGCCGCCGCTCGGCCAGGCTTTGCCGTGGCGCGCCGCAACGCCGGCCGGCCGCTGACCTCGGCCGCCGGGCGGGGCAGGGTGCTGTTTGCCGGCGAGGCCTTTGCTCCCCCCGACTGGGTGGGATCGGCGGCCGGGGCCTGGCTCTCGGGCCGCATGGCGGCCATCGAGGCATTGCGGGCCTTGGGATGAGGGCCCGGACGCGGGCGGCGGCGAATCAGGCTTGACGGCATCGCCGTCGCGCCGTATCACGCTGGACCATTCGTGGTGATTTGAGCCGACCGGCTTGCGGACCACGTAAAACAAACCGCTAAAAGGTCGGGCGGTTTTATCCCAAAACCCCGGGCCTGCGGCGCCGGGGTTTTTTGTTTTTTGGCCCCGGTTTCGTTGATATCGGACCAGAGGACGACACGCGATGAGCAACAGCAAGAAATCTTCCCGCACCTGGCGGCCGGCAACCCAGCTGGTGCGCGGCGGCACCATGCGCAGCGGTTTTGGCGAAACCTCGGAAGCGATCTTCATGACTTCGGGTTTCTGCTACGACAGCGCCGAAGCTGCCGAAGCCCGCTTCAAGAATGAGCAGCCCGGTTTCGTCTACAGCCGTTTCGGCAACCCCACGGTGGAAATGTTCGAGCGTCGCATGGCCCTGCTGGAAGATGCTGAGGCTGCGCGTGCCACGGCCAGCGGCATGGCGGCGGTGAATGCGGCGCTGATGTGCCAGCTGAAGGCCGGCGATGAAGTGGTTTCGGCCCGCGCGGTGTTCGGATCCTGCCGCTATATCGTCGAGGAATTGCTGCCGCGCTTCGGCATTCGCACGCATCTGATCGACGGGACCGACCTGTCGGCCTGGGAGCGGGCGATCAATCCGCGCACCCGCGCCGTTTTCCTGGAAACGCCGTCCAATCCCACGCTGGAAGTGATCGACCTGCCGGCCGTGGCCGCGCTGGCGCACAAAGTTGGCGCCCGTGTGGTTGTCGATAACGTCTTTGCCACGCCTATGCTGCAAAAACCGCTGCAGCTTGGTGCCGATATCGTCGTCTATTCCGCCACCAAGCATATCGACGGCCAGGGCCGTTGCCTGGGCGGCGTGGTGCTCGGGTCGCAGGATTTCGTCACCAATGAACTGACCCCCTATCTGCGGCATACCGGCCCCGCGCTCAGCCCTTTCAATGCCTGGGTCATGCTCAAGGGGCTGGAAACTCTCGAACTACGGGTATCGCGTCAGGTGGAAAGCGCCGCCCGGTTGGCCGATGCCCTGGCCGGCCATCCCGGCCTGGCGGCCCCGACGAATGTGCCGGCCCTGTTGTACCCCGGCCGGGCCGACCACCCGCAACATGCCCTGGCCATGCGCCAGATGAGTGCCGGTGGCAACATGCTGGCCCTGCGTCCCAGAGGCGGCAAGGCGGGGGCATTCCGTATGCTGAATGCCCTGGAATTGGTGGATATCTCGAATAATCTGGGCGACTCCAAAAGCCTGATCACCCATCCTGCCACCACCACACACCAGAGGTTGAGCCTCGAAGAACGTGCCCGGCTGGGGATCGGCGAGGATCTGCTGCGCCTGTCGGTGGGGCTGGAAGACTGGCGCGACCTGCAGGATGATCTCAGTCAGGCCCTTGAAAAAGCGGCCTGATCTGTTGCCGATCTGCCACAGCAGGCTATTATTCCGGCCGACTCGCGGCCTTGGGTTAGGCGAATCCCGGCTGGTGTTGTTATAGTCGCCGTGGGGTTGAGACGTGTGGGGCTGCGGATGCGGCCCGATCCAAATTTTGAGGAGATTCTCATGAAGATTCGTGTCGCTCTGCTGGCGGGTGCCGCTCTGGCGGCCATGGCGTCGGCTCCGGCATCCGCGCAGGAGAACTGGTATCTCGGTCTGTCGGCGGGCCCGAATTGGTTGACCGAAAGCTCGGTGTCCGGCGGTGGCACGAGCAACGATGTCGATTTCGACCTCGGTTACGGCGTGCTCGGCAAGGCTGGCTTCAGCTTCCTGAACAATTTCCGTTCCGAACTGGAACTGGGCTATCGCAGCAACGACGTGGACAGCACGAACGCCACCGGCGTCACGGCCTCCGGTGATGTGAATGCCTGGACGCTGTTCGCCAACGTCTATTACGACTTCATGCCGAAGGAGCGGTTCAATCCCTTCATCGGTATCGGCCTCGGCGGTGCCCGCGTCAGCGTGGACAATGCCCGCGTGAACGCCACTCGCGTCCTCGACGACAGCGACACCGTCTTTGCCTATCAGGGCATCGTCGGCGCGTCCTACGCGATGACCGAGAACTGGCTGCTGACCGCCGATTACCGCTACACCGCCAGCTTTGGTGATCTCAGCCTGAACACCACCACGGGCACCTCTGTGGATGCCGACTGGGCCAACCATGCGGTCATGCTGGGCGTGACCTATCGCTTCGGCGCTCCGGCTCCGAAGGCGCAGCCGGTCGTTGCCGCTCCGCCGCCGCCGCCGCCGGCCCCGGCGCCTGCTGCGGCCCCGGCTCCGGCCCCGCGTCTGCCGGAGACCTACATCGTGTTCTTCGCGTTCGACAAGTCGGACCTCAGCCCGGTGGCGACCCAGGTGCTTGACCGCGCCATCGCCGACTACCGCGCGACCGGCATGACCAACGTGCGGATCGAAGGCAACGCCGACCGCTCGGGCACCGACGCCTACAACCAGCGTCTGTCGCAGCGTCGCGCCGATGCCGTGGCCAGCTATCTGCGCCAGAAGGGTATCGCGCAGGGCTCGATCCAGACGGTGGCAAACGGCGAGAACAAGCCGCGCGTGCCGACCGCCGATGGCGTCCGCAACGACGAGAACCGCAACGCGCAGATTTTCCTGCGCAAGTAATCCCCGCGGTTACCGCTCTTATGGCGCGGCCGCCCCGAAAGGGGCGGCCGTTGCCGTTTCTGCAAGCTTGTCCGCCCCCTCGACCGGCGCCTGGGGTCGGCGCCCGGGGTCGGCGTCTGAGGGCGGCGATCTGGGCCGATCCGGCGGTTTTCCGGCCCTGGCGGCTGGCTTGGCTGGACATTCCGGCCATCGCTCCTAATATTTTAGCAAGTAGCCATGCCGGCCTTTGCGCCGGCCGGGCTCGGAGTTCAGCCATGTATCACAAGACCACGCATAACATTTCGGTCTCGGTGCAGCCGATCTATCTCGACGAGCAATCCTCGCCCGACGAGAATTATTTCGTCTGGGCTTACAACGTGAAGATCGAGAATAGCGGCCGCGATACCGTGCAGTTGCGCAGCCGCTATTGGAAGATCACCGATGCCCGCGGCCGGGTGCAGGAAGTGCGTGGACCAGGTGTGGTGGGCGAGCAGCCGGTGCTGGGGCCGGGCGACAGTTTCGAATACACCAGCGGCACGCCGCTGCCCACGCCGTCCGGTTTCATGGTTGGCACCTACCAGATGGTCAGCGAGTCCGGCGAACAGTTCGATGTCGCCATTCCGGCCTTCTCGCTGGACAGCCCCCACGAGGCGCGGCGGGTGAACTGACAATAAATTCTGCGCCACGGATTGGTCCGGGGCGCTTCGATATGCGTAGAAGACGGCAGACGACACAAACAGGAGCATCGCCGTGAGCAGTGTGGCCAAGACCGGAAGCCTGCCGTCCTTCGTGAAGGCGAATGACGAGATCAAGACCCAGCGACCCAGCCGCGAAGAGGCCGAGGCTGCCGTGCGCACGCTGATCCGCTGGGCTGGCGACGACCCGGAGCGCGAGGGCCTGGTCGGCACGCCGGACCGCGTGGTGCGCTCCTACGAGGAATTCTTCGCCGGCTATGACGAGGATCCGGTCGGCATGCTGGAGCGGACGTTTGAGGAAACCGACGGCTATGACGAGATGGTCGTGTTGCGCGATATCCGGCTGGAAAGCCATTGCGAGCATCATATGGTGCCGATCATCGGCAAGGCCCATGTCGCCTATCTGCCGGGCAAGCGCGTGGTCGGCATCTCCAAGCTCGCCCGCGTGATCGAGGTCTACGCCAAACGCCTGCAGATCCAGGAAAAGCTCACCGCCCAGGTCGCCAACACGCTGCAGACCGTGCTGCAGCCGCGCGGCGTGGCGGTGGTGATCGAGGCCGCGCACCAATGCATGACCACGCGTGGCATCCGCAAGCCGGGGGTCACCATGGTCACCAGCCGCATGCTGGGCGCCTTCCGCGACGATCCGCGCACCCGGGCCGAATTCCTCGCCATGATCGGCGGTGCCGGCCAGCGCCACGGCGGCCGGGACGACTGACCGCGCCATTGACCGCGCCGTCATCCGGCCCTAAACCGGCTGGATGACGGATATTCAGACCAAAGCCCCCCAGGCGAAAAATCCCAGCCAGGCCGCCCTCGACTGGATCGAGCGCCTGATCGCTTTCGACACCACCAGCCGCCTGTCCAATCTCGCGCTGATCGACGACATCGCCGCCTATCTGGCGCAGCACGGTGTCGCCAGCGACAAGATCTATGATCCAACGGGCAAGAAGGCCAATCTCTACGCCACCATCGGTCCGCGCGACGTGGGCGGCATCGTGCTGTCAGGGCATACCGACGTGGTGCCGGTGGACGGCCAGCCCTGGACCAGCGATCCGTTCAAGGTGGTGCGGCGCGACGGCCGGCTTTATGGCCGTGGCACGTCGGATATGAAAACCTTCATCGCGCTCTGCCTGGCGCTGCTGCCCGAAATGCTCAAGCAGCCGCTCAGCGTGCCGTTGCATTTCGCCTTTTCCTATGACGAGGAAGTCGGCTGTCTCGGCGTGCATGGCATCATCGATTTCGTCAAGCAGGGCGGCCCGGCGCCCAAGCTGGCGATCATCGGCGAGCCGACCGAGATGCAGGTGGTGAACGCACATAAAAGCGTTTGCGCCTGCAATACCACCGTACACGGCTTCGAGGCGCATTCGTCTGCCACGCATCAGGGCGTCAATGCCATCCAGGTGGCCGGCGAGCTGATCGCCGAGATGAACCGCATCCAGCGCGAATACCAGAAGCCCGAATATTGCGATCCGCGTTTCGAGCCGCCCTACACGACCATCACGGTGGGCGAGATCCATGGCGGCACGGCGCGCAACATCCTGGCCCGCGAATGCAAGCTTGTGTGGGACATCCGCGCGGTGAAACCTGAGCACGATCATGCTATTGTCGAAGCCGTGAAGCGCTACGCCGCCGAACAGCTAGAACCCGGCATGAAGCGCATCCATGGGCAGACGGGCGTGGATACGCAGGTGGTGGCCCATGTGCCGGCCTTCCTGCCCATCGGCGATAATCCGGCCGAGACGCTGGCCCTGAAGCTGGCGGGGCAGAACCGCACCCAGGCGGTGGCCTATGGCACCGAAGCCGGCATCTTCCATGTGGGCGGCATTCCCGCCGTGGTCTGCGGCCCGGGCAATATCCGCGAGGCGCACAAGCCCGACGAATATATCGAACTCAGCCAGGTGGCCGAGGGCGAGGCGTTCCTGCACCGGCTGATCGCCTTCTGCCGCGATGGCGGCAGCCGTTCATTCCTCGATCAGGCGGCGTAAGGTCTGGCGATAACGCGCGGCGAATTCGCCGGCGCGCACATGCCGGCCCTGTTCCACCACGCGCCGGCCGCCGACCCAGACCTCGCGGATCATCGGCCGCCGCTGGCCCGGGAAGATCCAGCTATCCAGCACGGTATCGCCACGCCGCGCCGCCAGTGTCGGCGCCTCACCATCCAGCAGCAGGAAATCGGCGCGCCGCCCGGCTTCAATCGCCCCCATCGGCTGGCCCACCGCCTGCGCGCCACCGGCTGCGGTGGCTTCGAACAGCCGCCGCCCGGTGGAACACTCCGGCCCGCCGGCCAGCAGGTTGCGGCTGCGCCGGATCAGGCGCTGGCCGTATTCCAGCAGACGCAGGTCTTCGGCCGCATCCACGCTGACATGGCTGTCCGAACCGATGCCGATCCGGCCGCCGGCTGCCATGTAGTCCACGGCGGGGAACAGGCCGTCGCCCAGATTGGCTTCCGTGGTGGGGCACAGGCCCGCTACCGCGCCGCTCCGCGCCAGCCGCAACGTTTCGCCCGCGGTGAGATGTGTGGCGTGCACCAGGCACCAGCGCTCGTTCACCGCCCCCTGGTCCAGCAGCCAGTCCACCGGCCGCCGGCCGCTCCAGCCCAGGCATTCATCCACTTCGGCGATCTGCTCGGCGATATGGATATGGATGGGTGCCGTTGCATCGATCTCGTCCAACGCGGCGATGGCGGCCTGCAGCATCGCGGGCGACACGGCGCGCAAGCTGTGCGGCGCGATGCCCAGCCGGCGGTCGCCGCGCCCGCCAAAGGCCGGAGCCAGTTTCTGCAGCAGCGCGGCATAGGCGTCGCTGTCATGCAGGAAGCGGCGCTGGCGCGGCTGCGGTTCGCGCTGGCCGAAACCGCCATGGCGATACAGCACCGGCAGATGGGTCAGGCCGATGCCGCTGGCCTCTGCGGCGGCCAGGATGCGCCAGCTCAGTTCGGCCGGGTCGTCATACGGAGTGCCATCGGCCTGGTGATGCACGTAATGGAATTCAGCCACGGCGGTGAAACCGGCTTCCAGCATCTCGGCATAAAGCTGGCTGGCGATGGCCTCGATATCGGCCGGCGTCAGCTTGGCCGCAAAGCGATACATCGTCTCGCGCCAGGTCCAGAAACTGTCCGCTGTCGGCCCCGAACGTTCCGCCAGCCCGGCCATGGCGCGCTGGAAGGCGTGGCTGTGCAGGTTGGCGAGGCCCGGCAGCACCGGGCCGTCCAGCAGCACGGCATCGCCGGCATTCTGTTCCGGCGACACGGCGGCGATCTGGCCAGCCGTATCGGTCGTCACCAGCACGTCGTCGCGCCAGCCGTCTGGCAGCAGGGCATGGCGCAGCAGGAAGCGAGGCATGACGGGGTCTCCCAACTTGTATATATAAGTTGGCAGAAACGGCCGTGTTCCGAAAGGCCGGCCATTCAAATTCATCACGGTCGATCTGCGATTCATCAGGCCGAAGAGACACGACGATGCTGAACGATCCCCGCTCCCACGGGCTTTGGGAACAGACCGCGCCGGCCGCGCCGGCAACTGAGAAACTGTCAGGGGATCACAGCGTCGCGATCGCGGTGATCGGCGGCGGTTTCACCGGCATCTCCGCCGCCCTGCATCTGGCGCAGGCCGGCATGCAGGTTGCGGTCGTCGAAGCGGTCGAGATCGGCTTCGGCGGTGCCGGCCGCAATGTCGGTCTGGTCAATGCCGGCATGTGGGTGATGCCGGAGGTCCTGCTCAAGACACTGCCCGATCCTTATGGCAACCGCCTGCTCGATCTGCTGGGCGATGGCCCGAAGCTGGTCTTCGACATCGTGCGGGACCATGGCCTCCTTTGTGAGGCCATGCACGCCGGCACGCTGCATTGCGCCCATGGCCAGTCAGGGTTCGACGAGATCACGGCGCGCGCGCGGCAATGGCAGGCGCGCGGTGCCGACGTCGAATTGCTGGATGCCGCCAGGGCCGCCAGACTGCTCGGCACCCGCAAATACGCCGGCGCACTCTTGGATCGTCGCGCGGGCACGATCCAGCCGCTGGCCTATGTGCGTGGGCTGGCGATGGCGGCGCAGAACGCCGGCGCCAAGCTGTTCACGCAGTCGCCTGTCATCGCAATCGAACGCAAGGGCGATCAGTGGCTGATCCGCACGGCACATGGCCGGGTGAGCGCGGACTGGGTGATTCTGTCGACCGATGCCTATGGCTCAGGCCCGGGCGATGCGGCACGGCGGGAGCAGGTGCCGCTGCCGTATTTCAATTTCGCCACGCGGCCTTTGTCGGCGGAGATGCGGGCCATGATCCTGCCCGAGGGGCAGGGCGCCTGGGATACGCAGATGGTGATGAATTCCTTCCGCATGGACCAGGCCGGCCGCCTGGTCTTCGGCAGTATCGGTGCCCTGCGTGGCACGGGTGTCGCCGTGCATCGCGCCTGGGCAAAACGCGCGCTGCGCAAACTGTTCCCCGGTCTGGGCGACGTGGAGTTCGAGGCCGAATGGTATGGCACCATCGGCATGACGGCCGACAACCTGCCGCGCTTCCACAATTACGGGCCGCGCATGATCGGCTTCAGCGGTTATAACGGGCGCGGCATTGCGCCGGGCACCGTGTTTGGCCGCGTGCTGGCCTCCTATGTGCGGGGCGAGATCGGCGATGCCGATCTGCCGCTGCCCGTCACGCCGGTCGAGGCGGCTGCCTTCCGGTTGCCCAGGCAGATACTCTATGAAGTCGGCGCGCAGGCCGCGCATCTGGTGGCGGACAGGGTCTGAGATGAGCGATAGCTGGGACAGTGTATGGCGTCATGCCGATATCGCCACCATGGCGAATAGCGGCGACGATGGTTTCGGTGCCATCCACGATGGCGCCATCGCCATCAAAAACGGTCGCGTCGCCTGGATCGGTCCCGCCGCCAGCCTGCCGAAGGACGGCATCGGGCCGCATACCGCCGTGCATGATCTGGATGGCGGCTGGATCACGCCGGGCCTGATCGACTGCCATACCCATCTGGTCTATGGCGGCAGCCGCGCCCATGAATTCGAGCTGCGGCTGAACGGCGCCAGCTACGAGGAGATCGCCCGCGCCGGTGGCGGCATCCGTTCCACCGTGACGGCCACGCGTGGCGCGAGCGAGGTGGAATTGCTGCGCCTGAGCGAAAAGCGATTGCAGGCGCTGCTCGCCGAAGGCATCACCACGCTGGAGATCAAGTCGGGTTACGGCCTGGATCTGGAGAATGAACTGAAATGCCTGCGCGTGGCGCGCCGGCTGGGTGAAACATACCCCGTGCGTATCCGCGCCACGCTGCTGGCCGCGCATGCCCTGCCGCCGGAATACGCCAACGATGCGGATGGCTATATCGATCTGGTCTGCGACCGCATCATTCCGGCTGCGGCGCGGGCGGGGCTGGCCGACGCGGTGGACGCTTTCTGCGAGGGCATCGGTTTCACCCCGGCGCAGACGCGCCGCGTGTTCGAGGCGGCGCGCAAGCATGGCCTGCCGGTCAAGCTGCATGCCGAACAGCTCAGCAATCTGGGCGGCGCGGCGCTGGCGGCCGAATTCGGCGCGCTCTCGGCCGATCATCTGGAATACCTGGATGAGGCCGGCGTGATGGCGATGGCAAAAGCCGGCACCGTGGCGGTGCTGCTGCCCGGCGCGTTTTACATCCTGCGCGAAACCAGGTTGCCGCCCATCGATCTGCTGCGTCGTCATGGCGTGGCGATGGCGATTTCCACCGACTGCAATCCTGGCACCTCGCCGGTCACCTCCCTGCTGCTGATGCTGAACATGGGCTGCACCCTGTTCCGCCTCACCCCGGCCGAGGCGCTGGCCGGCGTCACCCGCCAGGCCGCCCGCGCCCTGGGATTGCAGGCCGAGATCGGCACGCTGGAAGCCGGGAAAACCGCCGATTTCGTGGTCTGGGATATCGACCGGCCAGCGGCTCTGGCCTATCAGGTGGGGTTAAATCCCATCCGCCAGGTGGTGTTTTCCGGGCGTCCGCTGCCAAGCCAAACCCGGATGCGTTAACCACAGGCCGCGATTGCACAGGTGCGGCAGGGCGCTATATCCTGCTGCATACGCAGATGCGCGAGTCGCGTTCCGGCGCGGCTCCTGACCCTGGGTGAGCGATGAGCGACTGGCTGTATGTGATGGGTGGTGCCATCGTCCTGCTGTGGCTGGGCGCCTGGCTGCTGTTGCATCTGGGCAATTTCGAGCAGCGCATCAGCCAGATACGCATCACGCTGGAAACGCGCATGGGCGGCATCGAAAGGCAGTTCGCCGCCTATAACAAATTCTTCGCCGAGAACGAACGCGCCGCGCAGCTCACCTATGGCGAGCTGACCGATCTCAAGAACGAACTCGCCGAACTCAAGCAGCAGCTCGACGAGACCAAGCGCGCCATCAACGTGCTGGAAGTCTCGGTCGCCGATATCAAGCTGCGCAGCAATCCGCGCAACCTGCGCATCGTCTGACTTTCCTTTAAAGATCGGGCCAGAGTTGCCGCAGGTCGGCGGCGATGGCCTCAACCATGTCGGCCAGCAGGCGTTCGCCTTTTTCGGCCGTGGCGGCCGATGCATCGGCCATGGCGCCGCTGCGGTTCAGCAATCCGCCCGGCCGTTCCTCCGGTGTCAGGCGCAGGGGCTGGCGCAGGACGCGCAGGGCCGGCTCGTCATCCGTTGCAAGATCGCCGGTCTCACCCAGCCGGTCCATCCGCACCAGGGCCGGTGCGATGGCCAGCAGCAGCGAGGTGTCGCGCTCGTCGTCGGACGCGGCATCGTCATGCAGGCGCGGCAGGTCGGCGCTGGCGATGCGGATACCGTGGCGCTGCAGGATGGTCTGCGCCGCCAGCCGCAACGGTGCCTCGGTCGAGATGCCGTTGTTGAGCAGCAGGATGCGCTCGGCGCCGTGGCGCAGATAGCCTTCGATCAGTTCCACCACCAGCGCCTCGAAGGTGGTGGCCTCCAGATGCTGGCTGCCGGGATAATCCATGAAGGCCGGGTGGTAGCCGAGGCCGATGCTGGGGGCGACCAGCAGGGGCATCCGGGCCAGCAGGCGTTCGGCCACGGCCTCCACCACCAGCCGGTCGGTGCCCAGCGGCAGATGCGGGCCATGGGCACGGGCGGCTGCCCCGATGGGCAGCGCCACCGGCAGGCCGTCGCCGATCAGGTCGGCGGCCTCGATCCAGGTCAGGTCGGCCAGTCGGAAGCCGCTGCGCGGCCGGGCGGGAGTCGTCACCGGCACAGCTTAGCATGGGGCCTTCAGGGGCGGCAGATGCTTGTGGCGTCGGCCCATGCGGCCTATGAGTGGGCCAATTCCGCAACCCCGCAGATCGGTTTTCCCGTGCCCAAACCCCCATCCGGCCGTCGGCCGCCCTCTGGCCGCCCGTCCTCTGGTCGCCCCCGGACTGACAGTTCCCGGAACGACCGTCCCCGGAACGATCGCCCCCGGAGTGAGCGCCCCCGGAGTGAGCGCCCCCGGAGTGAGCGAACGACAGACCGCCCCGGCTCCGGTGTTTCCGCGTCGCGCCATCCCGGCAAGGCGGCTGGCGGAAAAGCTGCGGGCGGCAAGAAGCCGGCCGCCGGCCGCAGCCGGCGCGACGAGCAGACCCAGGACTGGAAACAGACGCGACGGCCCCGGCCCGAGCAGCGGGCCCGCCACGCCCGGCAGGATCGCGACCAGCAATCCGCTCGCGAGCAGACGGAGCGCAGGCCAGAGCACAGGCCGGGTCAGAAGCCGGGCCAGAAGCAGGGAGGCCTGCGTCCGGCCGGCAGCCGCAAGGTGGCCGAGGCCGCCGTTGCCCTGCTGGATGCCATGTTCCCCAGCCGCGACACCGCCGACCGTGTCCGTCATGCCTGGATGAAACAGCATCACCGCCAGTTCGATGCGGCCGAACGCGAGGCGATCATCCAGATCAGCGACGACGTGATGCGTCTGCGCGGCCGGCTCGACTGGTGGATTTCGGAGGGACAGGCCGGATTGCCGCCGGATAACCGGCTGCGCGTCGCCGCGTATCGGATTCTGAATGGCGGCGCCAAGGCCAGCGGTCTGCTGCCGCTGTTTGGTGGCGACAAGGCGGTGGAAGTACTGCTGCGCCGGCTGGAAGGCCATACGCTGGATCACCCAGACATGCCGGCCGCCGCGCGCCACAGCGTGCCGGAATGGCTGCTGCCGGCCCTGAAGAAACGTTTCGGCGGCGATTTCGACATGGAGCTGGCCGCCATGCTGCGCCCGGCGCCGCTGGATGTGCGCGTCAACACGCTGAAGACCACGCGCGATGCCGCCATGGCGGCATTGGCGGCGGAAGACCTGCGGTGCCAGTTCACGCCGCTCTCGCCCATCGGGCTGCGGCTGTCGCCGTCGGCCTATGTGAACAACACACAGGCTTTTGCCGATGGCCTGCTCGAACCGCAGGATGAAGGCTCGCAGATCGCCGCCCTGCTGGTGGATGCGGCGGGCTGCAAGTTCGTCGCCGATTTCTGTGCCGGTGCCGGCGGCAAGACCCTGGTGCTGGGCACGGCGATGCGCAATGCCGGCCGCCTGGTTGCGATGGATGTCAGCGAGGGGCGGCTGACCCAGGCCAAGCTGCGGCTGCGCCGCGCCGGCGTACACAACGCCGAATGCCGGCCGCTGGAAGCCAAGTGGCTCAAGCGCCATGGCGAGAAAGCCGACCGCGTGCTGGTCGACGCGCCCTGCAGCGGCAGCGGTACCTGGCGGCGCAAACCCGATGCCAAATGGCGTCTCACCCCGCAGGACATCGCCGAACTCACCCAGCGCCAGGCCGAGATTCTCGACCGCGCGGCGAAACTGCTGCGCAAGGGCGGCCGGCTGGTCTATGTCACCTGCTCGGTGCTGAAAGAGGAAAACGAGGATCAGGTGGCCGCTTTCCTCAAGCGCCATCCGGATTTCCGCGTCCTGCCGGTGACGGATGTGTGGGAGAAGACGGTGGGCGGCGCCTGTCCGGTGCCGGGGCCGTATCTAAACCTGACGCCCGCCCGCCACGGCACGGATGGCTTCTTCGCCGCGATCCTGGTCCGCAACGCCTAGCCAGCGGTCGAGGAAGCCACCGAGCCAGGCGGCGATGCCGGCATCGAAACGCTGGCAATAGGCACGTTGCAGATCGCGCGCCTGCGCGCCGGGCAGAACCAGCCGGTGGCCGGCGAACTGCGTCCAGCGCTGCATCATCGCTTCGGTCACTTCCGGGTGGAACTGCAGGCCGAAGGCGTTGGCGCCGATTTTCATGGCCTGGTTGGGAAACCAGTTGGTGGCGGCCAGCCGCACGGCGCCGCGCGGCAGATCAAAGCCTTCGCCATGCCACTGGAACATGTGCAGCTGTTCGGGGAAAAAGGCGCGGCCGCGCGGCGTGGCCTTCACCGCGTAATAGCCGATCTCGTGCCAGCCTTCCGCGTGCGGCGCGACTTTCGCGCCGCCGGCCCGCGCCAGCAGCTGCGCGCCCAGGCAGACACCCAGGTAGGGTTTGCCGCTGGCGACGGCCCGCGGGATGAAATCCAGTTCGCGACGGATGAAATCGAGGTGATCGTCATTGGCGCTCATCGGCCCGCCAAACACCACGCAGCCGACGTGATGATCCATCGTCGCGGGCAGTTCCTGCCCCAGGCAGGGGCGGCGGATATCCAGGTGATAGCCGCGCTCGCGCAGCATGGCGCCGATCCGGCCCGGATCGGAGCTTTCCTGGTGGACGATCATCAGGATCGCGGGCTGGGGAGTCCCGTCGTCCTGTCGTGGTCCGTGGTGCATCGTCGTTTCAGAGATCCTTCAGGAAACCGTCCAGCGCGGCATTCACCGCGGCTGGCTGTTCGACCGAGGAACTATGCCCGGCTTTGGCGATCCTGACCAGCCGGGAATGCGGGATGGCGGCATGGATGCGCTCGGCCTTGGCCGGCACGGTGGCGACATCCTGCTCGCCCACCACCACCAGCACGGGACAGCGGATGCGGCCCAGTTCGTCGTAAACCCCGGCGCGGTCGATCACGCCGTTCACCGCGCGCCAGATGCTGCGCCGGTTGCCCACCAGCTTGCCGCGCCAATGCGCACGTTCGGCGGCCCGCGCCGGGTCGGTCAGGAAATCTTCGGAGAACATGATCGGCATCACCTTGCCAGCCACCAGGCTTAGGCCCAGCCAGCGCGCAACGACGTTGAGCTTGCGGTATTTCGGCACATTCTCAGGCGGCTCTGGGTCGGCCGAGGTCTCCATCAGGATCAGCGAGCGCACCAGATCAGGCCGTCTTGCGCCCAGTCGCATGGCGACGAAACCGCCCATGGAAAGCCCGGCGAAATGCACCGGGCCGATGCCCAGCTTCTCGATCAGCGCCACGGCATCCTGATATACGGTTTCCATGCTGATGCTGCTGGCCGTGTCATCGGCGCTGCGGCCCTGTCCGCGATGATCGTAGGCGATGACGCGATAGCGGCTTTTCAGATGCGCCAGCTGCGGCGCGAACAATTCCGCATCCCACAGCAGGCCGTGGCTGAACACGATGGTCTGGCCGGTCGAGCCCCCGCCAGTGCCGTCCTGGCCGGTATCCTCGTAATACAGCCGCGTGCCGTTGACCTCGATCTCGGGCATGGCCTGCTCCCTGCTGGATTGCCTATTGGGCGGTGATGCCGCCGTCGATCACGAATTCGGCGCCGGTGACGAATTTGGATTCATCCGAGGCGAGATAGAGGATGCAATTCGCCACGTCGTCGGGTTCGCCCAGCTTGCCCAGCGGCACCTGCGATTCCAGCTTCTGGCGCACCATGGCGGGATCGCCGCCGCCATAGATCATGCTCTGCACCATCGGCGTGTCGATGAAAGTCGGGTGCACCGAGTTGCAGCGGATGTCGTATTTGCGTTTGGCGCAGTGCAGGGCCGTGGTCTTGGCCAGCATGCGCGCCCCGGCTTTCGAGGTGTTGTAGGCCGACATGTTATGCCCGGCGATGATGCCCGAAACCGAGGAGATGATCACGATCGAGCCGGGCGCATGCGCCTTCATGCGCGGCAGGCCGTGCTTGATGCCCAGGAAGGGGCCGTGCAGGTTCACGTTATGCACGAAATGCCATTCCTCGACGCTGATATCCTCCACGCTTTTCATCACGCCCACGCCGGCCGAATGCACCATCACGTTCAGCCTGCCGAAGGCGGCATCCACCACGTCCAGCGCTGAAATCCACTGCTGTTCGCTGGTCACATCCAGATTGATGGCGATGGCTGCCTTGCCGATCTCGTCGGCCACGGCCCGTGCCCCGTCCAGGTTGCGGTCGGCGATGGCGACCTTCGCGCCTTCCTTCGCCATCATGATGGCGGTGGCGCGGCCCAGCCCCGAGGCTCCGCCGGTGATCAGCGCGACTTTGTTGGCAACGCGGCCCATGGTTTCCTCCTGTTGTATGGTCCGGAGGATAGCCGGCTTTTCAGGGGCGCGGCAAACATGACGCTGCCATGACGCTACGTTAATCCGGTTCTTCGATCTTGGCCGGCAGGCCGGCGGCGGCCAAAGCCTGCAGCAGGTCTTCCAGATGGGCGCGGTCGCGCGCCTCCACCACGAATTCGATCTCGGTGGCCTTGGCTGAGGCCAGCGTGAAGAGGCGCTGGTGCGCCACTTCCACGATGTTCACGCCGGCCGCGCCGATCACGCCGGCCGCCTTGGCCAGCCGGCCCGGCGCGTCGTCGCTCATCACGATGATGCGGGCCAGCCGGCCGTCGCGCACCAGCCCGCGCATCAGCACGGAGGCGAGCAGGCGGGTGTCGATATTGCCACCCGAGAGCACGATGCCCACATGGCGGCCCTTGAAGCGTTCCGGATGGGCGAGCAGGGCGGCCAGTCCCGCCGCGCCGGCGCCTTCGGTGACGGTCTTCTCGATTTCCACCAGCGCCACGATGGCGCGCTCGATATCGGCCTCGCGGGCGATCAGCACGTCTTCCACATGCTGGCGCGCCACCGCAATGGGGGCGCGGCCGATATCGCGCACGGAAATGCCTTCGGCGATCGACACGCCGCCCACGCTCACCGGCAGGCCGTGCATCTCCTGATACATAGCCGTGTAAAGCTCCGATTCCACGCCGAAGACACGCAGATCGGGTTTCAGCGCCTTGGCCGCCACCGCCATGCCGGCGATCAGGCCGCCGCCGCCCACCGGCACGAGCAGGTCCTGCAAAGCCGGCGCCTGCGCCAGCATCTCCAGCGCCAGCGTGCCCTGGCCGGCCATGATGGCGGGATCGTCATAGGGATGCACGAAGACCAGGCCCTCGGCTTCGGCCAGCGCGCGGGCCTTGGCGGCGGCCTCCACCAGCGTGTCGCCCTCGATCACCACGCGGGCGCCGAAGGCGCGTACATGGCGCACCTTCACGAATGGCGTGATGGTCGGCATCACGATGGTGGCGGGAATCCCCAATCGCCCGGCATGGTAGGCCACACCCTGGGCATGGTTGCCGGCCGACATGGCGATCACGCCACGCTTGCGTTCGGCGTCCGAAAGCTGCAGCAGCTTGTTGAGTGCGCCGCGCTCCTTGAAGCTGGCGGTGAACTGGTGGTTCTCGAATTTCAGCCAGACCTCGGCGCCGGTCAGGCTGGACAGCGTGCGCGAATGCAGGCAGGGCGTCTCGGCCACAGCGCCGCGAATGCGGTCGGCGGCGGCGCGCACATCGGCCAGGCCGATCATCGGGGCAAGCGAGGTCATAGGCTCCATCCGGCACAACAGATTGATAACAGGACTATAATCGAGCCCGCCGCCGGGGTCACGGGCCGGCGTGCTCCGGGCTTGGCGACGTGGATCGTCCGGTCTAGCTTAAAGGCCATGACCGATACCGCCCGGATCGCGCCGGTTTTCGAAATCGAGCTGAAGCCCTACCGCTCGCTGGGCCCGCGCGGCTTTATCATCCTGATGGTGTTCTTCGGGCTGGTGAATTTTGCCGCCGGCATCGCCTTCTGGGCCATCGGCGCCTGGCCGGTCTTCGGTTTCTGCGGCCTTGATGTGCTGCTGCTCTGGCTGGCCTTCCGCTACAGCTATGCCCAGGCCCGGGCGCGCGAGATCATCCGGCTGGACCAGGACGCGCTGGAAGTGCGCCGCATCGATGCCAGGGGCAACGAAAAGGCCTGGCGGCTGCAACCCTACTGGCTGCGGGTGGAATGCGATGCCGAGGACGATTCCGCGCCGCTGCGGCTTTGGAGCCACGGTCGTTCGCTGACGCTGGGCGCTTTCTTAAGTCCTGATGAGCGTCGCGTGCTGGCCGATGCCCTGCGCGAGGCGCTGGTGCGTTGGCGCATCCCACCGGGTGCCGGCCTGCGCCCGCTCGACAGCATCTGATCTTTATTTACCGGTTGCGGAATTCCTCCGGCGCCTGTTCGCGGCGTTCGTCGAGGCCGTAATCGCGCAGCACATGCGCCACGCGCAGGCGATAGTTGCGAAACACGCCGCCGCGCCCTTTGACCTGCGCCATGCGATGATTGTCCTGACCGCGCCAGGTCTTCACGGCCTCCTCGTCGCGCCAGAACGACAGGGAGAGCATCTTGCCCGGCTCGGTCAGCGAACTGAACCGTTCCACGCTGATGAAGCCATCCACCTTGGCCAGTTCCGGCCGCAGGCCGGCGGCGATATCCAGGTATTCCGTCCGGCCGTCTTCGCCATCGGGCCAGACTTCGAAAATCACAGCGATCATGGGCAACTCCTCTCCTGCGGAAGATGCCGCGCCGTGGGCTGAATGTCTTGCAGAAATGCTTCGCCAACGACCGAACTGTTTGAGCCAGCCCCGATCAGCCAGCCCCGATCAGCCGGCCATGCCCAGCACATCGGCCATGCGATACAGGCCGGCCGGTTTGCCATGCACCCACAGGGCGGCGCGCAGCGCGCCACGGGTGAAAATACCACGATCGGTGGCCTTGTGGCTCAGTTCGATGCGCTCGTTATCGGCGGCGAAGATCACGGTATGCTCGCCAGCCACGTTGCCGCCGCGCAAAGCCGCGAAGCCGATCGCGCCCTTCTTGCGCGCGCCGGTGATCCCGTCGCGGCCCCGTTCGGCATTCTTGTCCAGCGGAATGCCACGGCCCAGAGCCGCCATCTCGCCCAGCAGGATGGCGGTGCCGCTCGGCGCGTCCACCTTCATGCGGTGATGCATCTCCACGATCTCGATGTCCCAGTCATCGCCCAAAGATGCCGCGAGTTGCCGGGTCAGGCCAGCCAGCAGATTCACGCCCAGGCTCATGTTGTAGCCCTGCACGATGGCGCAGTGGTGCGCGGCCTTCTCCAGCGCCTCGAAATGCTGCGGCTCCAGCCCGGTGGTGCCCACCACATAGGCGGTCTTGCCCTGGGCGGCCAGCGCCGCATGGCGGGGCAGGGCGGCGGGCACGGTGAAATCCAGCACCACGTCCACATTGCCGAACATCTGCGCGGCATCGTCGATGATCGTCACGCCGGTCGCCCCGATGCCGGCCAGTTCGCCGGGATCCCTGCCCAGGGCGGGCGAGCCCGCCAGCTCGGTGCCGCCGGCCAGGACGCAGCCCTTGGTCTGCGCCACCTCGCGCACCAGCGTCTGGCCCATGCGGCCGGCGATGCCGACGATACCGATGCGGATGGCAGACATGTCTTCCCTCGTGGACTGCTGATCGAAACCAGCCGGCAGTCTAGCAGGCAGGACGCAGCCGCGCCACGCGGCAACAGCGAGAGGAGACGACTACTCGGCCTTGCCGCCGAGCATTTCCTTCACCTTGGCGAAGAAGCCCGAGCTTTCGGGGCTGGTTTCCTCGCCACCCAGTTCGGCGAATTCCTCCAGCAGCTCGCGCTGGCGCTTGCTCAGCTTCACCGGCGTCTCGACCATCACCTGGATATAGAGATCGCCATGGCCCGAGCCGAAGCCCGATTGCTGCAGCGAGGGCATGCCCTTGCCGCGCAGGCGGAACTGCTTGCCGGTCTGGGTGCCTTCCGGAATCGTGATGCGCGCCTTGCCGCCATCCAGCGTGGGCACTTCCACCGCGCCGCCGAGCGCCGCCGTGGTCATCGAGACCGGCACGCGGCAATGCAGATTCTGGCCCTCGCGACGGAACAGCCGGTGCGGCTGCACGCTCAGAAATACATAGAGGTCGCCGGCGCCGCCACCGCGGATGCCGGCTTCGCCTTCACCCGACAGGCGGATGCGGTTGCCCTCATCCACGCCGGGCGGGATATCGACGCTGAGCGTCTTTTCCTTGTGCACGCGACCGGCGCCGCCACAGACCTTGCAGGGTTTCTCGATCACCTTGCCGGCGCCGCCGCAGGTGGGGCAGGTGCGTTCGATGGTGAAAAAGCCCTGTTGCGCACGCACCTTGCCGTGGCCCTTGCAGGTGGGGCAGGCGATCGGCTGCGCGCCGGCTTCGGCGCCCGATCCGTCGCAGGCTTCGCAGGCCACCGATGTCGGCACGCGGATCGTGGCCGTCTTGCCGCGATAGCAGTCTTCCAGCGTGATCTCGAGATTGTAACGCAGGTCCGAGCCGCGATTGGCGCTGCCGCGCGCGCCGCCACGGCCGCCGCCGCCCATGAACTCGCCGAACAGATCGTCGAAGATGTCGGAGAAGGACGTGAAGTCGAAACCCTGGCCGCCGGGGCCGCCGCGACCACCCATGCCGCCCTCGAAGGCGGCATGGCCATACTGGTCGTAGGCCGCGCGCTTCTGGTCGTCCTTCAGGACGTCATAGGCCTCGTTGATTTCCTTGAACTTCTGCTCGGCATCCTTGTCATCCGGGTTGCGGTCCGGATGATGCTGCATCGCCAGCTTGCGGAAGGCCTTTTTCAGCTCATCCGGCGTGGCGCTGCGCGAGACGCCCAGAATTTCGTAAAAGTCGCGTTTGGTTGCCATCGCAAAAGCTTTCTGGTCTCCAGCATCCGCCCCGCAAATGCCGGGCAGACACGAAACCGGGCGCCGTAGGCGCCCGGTTCGTCGGCTTTTCCGACTTACTTCTTCTTCTTGTCGTCTTTGACTTCCTCGAAGTCGGCATCGACGATGCCGTCATCGGGCTTGCCGCCAGCCTGGGCACCGCCGGCCGCAGCCTCGGCACCGGGCTGCTCGGCACCAGCCGCTTCGCCCTGCGCCTTGTACAGCGCCTCGCCCAGCTTCATGGCGATCTGGCTCAAGGACTGCGCCTTGGCCTTGATCGCCTCGGGCTCGTTGGCCTCGATCGCCTTCTTCAGGTCGGCGATCGCCGCCTCGGCTTCGCCCTTTTCGGCCGCCGGAGCCTTGTCGCCCAGGTCGGCGATGGTCTTCTCGGTGGCGTGGATCAGGGCTTCGGCCTGGTTCTTGGCCTCGGCAGCCTCGCGGCGCTTCTTGTCCTCGGCGGCATGCTCCTCGGCATCCTTGACCATCTTCTTGATGTCGTCTTCCGACAGGCCACCAGACGCCTGGATGCGGATCTGCTGTTCCTTGCCGGTGCCCTTGTCCTTGGCCGAGACATGCACGATGCCGTTGGCGTCGATATCGAAGGTCACCTCGATCTGCGGCACACCGCGCGGCGCGGCCGGAATGCCGACCAGGTCAAACTGGCCCAGCAGCTTGTTGTCGGCCGCCATCTCGCGCTCGCCCTGGAAGACCCGGATCGTCACCGCGCCCTGGTTATCCTCGGCGGTGGAGAAGACCTGGCTCTTTTTGGTCGGGATGGTGGTGTTGCGCTCGATCAGCTTGGTGAACACTCCGCCCAGCGTCTCGATGCCGAGGCTCAGCGGGGTCACGTCGAGCAGCAGCACGTCCTTCACGTCGCCCTGCAGCACGCCGGCCTGGATGGCGGCGCCGATGGCGACCACCTCGTCCGGGTTCACGCCCTTGTGCGGCTCGCGGCCGAACAGGGTCTTCACCGTCTCGATCACCTTCGGCATGCGGGTCATGCCACCCACCAGCACCACCTCGTCGATGTCGCCGGCGGACAGGTCCGCATCCTTGAGCGCCTTCTTGCACGGTTCGATCGTGCGCTGCACGAGGTCGTCGACCAGGGCTTCCAGCTTGGCGCGGGTCAGCTTCATCACCAGATGCTTCGGCCCCGAGGCATCGGCGGTGATGAAGGGCAGGTTCACTTCGGTCTGCGTCGAGGACGACAGCTCGATCTTGGCCTTTTCGGCCGCTTCCTTCAGGCGCTGCAGCGCCAGGCGGTCGTTGCGCAGGTCGATGCCCTGCTCCTTCTTGAACTCGGTGGCGAAGTAATCGACCAGACGCAGGTCGAAATCCTCGCCGCCCAGGAAGGTGTCGCCGTTGGTCGAGCGCACTTCGAACACGCCGTCGCCGATCTCGAGGATCGAGACGTCGAAGGTGCCGCCGCCAAGGTCATAGACGGCGATCTTCTTGCCGTCGCTCTGCTTGTCGAGGCCATAGGCCAGCGCGGCGGCGGTCGGCTCGTTGATGATGCGCAGCACTTCAAGGCCGGCGATACGCCCGGCATCCTTGGTGGCCTGGCGCTGGGCGTCGTTGAAGTAAGCCGGAACGGTGATGACGGCCTGCGTCACCTTCTCGCCGAGGAAGCTCTCGGCGGTTTCCTTCATCTTCTGCAGGATGAAGGCGGAAACCTGGCTCGGGCTGTATTTGTGATCCTGGACTTCCACCCAGGCATCGCCGTTGTCGCCCTTGGCCACCTTGTAGGGGACCATCTCGGTGAAGCGGCGGGTCGCATCGTCGCTGTACTGGCGGCCGATCAGGCGCTTGACGGCGAAGAGCGTGTTTTCCGGGTTGGTGACCGCCTGGCGCTTGGCCGGCTGGCCGATCAGGCGTTCGCCATCCTTGGTGAAGGCAACCATCGAGGGCGTGGTCCGCGCGCCTTCGGCGTTCTCCACCACCTTCGGGGTCTTGCCATCCATGATGGCGATGCAGGAATTCGTGGTACCCAGGTCGATGCCAATGACTTTGGCCATGGTTCACTCCTTTTGGCGGCGATCCGCTGCGGCCTCGCGGTGAAGCGCCGGGGCGGATCCCTTGGTTTGAGGTCTCGCGGGGTATGTAAGAGGGCGCCCCCGGTCCCGCAACGGGTGTGGCGAAAAAATGTCCGGGATCGGCCAAAAGACCACACCGGAAGGGCTGTCGGGCTGGCGTCGGCCACAGCGCCCGAGTCGCCGTTTGCCGGCCCGGAGGCGGGCTTTCCGTAACGTCCGGCGCCGGGCCGGGCGGTGCGGCCCCGGCCGGCGCTCCCTAAATAGCCATCCGGCCGGCGTTTTTAAGGGCGCGCCGCTGTAAAAACGGGCGGCGGAAATACTGTTGGACGCCTGCCGGCAATGGGAGTTTGCTCATCCGGCAAACCGCAATTTTCCGGGAGCAGGGTCATGGTGGACAGGCGTCAGGTGATGATGGGGCTGGGCGGGGTCGCGGTATCGGCGGCGCTGCTCGGCAGGGCGGGGATCGCGCAGGCCGCGGCCAAGGTTTCGGCCGGCGGCAAAAGCGTGCTGATCGTGGTCGATGTGCAGAACTGCTTCGTGCCGGGCGGCAGCCTGGCGGTGAAGGAAGGCGACCAGATCGTGCCGCTGATCAACAAGATCGCCAAGGGCTTCGAGAATGTGGTGATGACCCAGGATTGGCATACCGCCGATCACGTCTCCTTCGCCTCGCAGCATGCCGGCAAGAAGCCGTTCGAGGCCGTGAAGCTGCCCTACGGCAACCAGGTGCTGTGGCCCGACCATTGCGTGCAGGGCACCGAGGGCGCGCAGCTTGTGAAGGATCTGAGCATCCCGCATGCGCAGCTCGTCATCCGCAAGGGTTTCCACAAGAATGTCGACAGCTACTCCGCCTTCACCGAGGCCGACGGCAAGACCACCACGGGGCTGGGCGGCTATCTCAAGCAGCGTGGCATCAAGCGCGTGTTCGTGGTGGGCCTCGCCACCGATTTCTGCGTCGCCTGGACGGCGATGGACGCCCGCAAGCAGGGTTTCGAGACCTACGTGATCGAGGATGCCTGCCGCGGCATCGACGCGCAGGGCTCGCTGGCGAAATCCTGGGCCGCGATGAAGGCCGCCGGCGTCAAGCGCATCCAGTCGGCCGATCTCGCCTGATCCTGATTCTGCGCGCGGCCGGGGCGAGGCCAGAGCGAGGCCAGAGCGAGGCCGGGGCGAGACTGGACAAGGCGGGTCCGCGCCCCGATCTTGCGGGCATGGACCCGTTTTCACCGCCTGACGGTTTCCGGCTGCTGCCCGGCCTGCTCGATGCGGCGGCCCAGCGCCGCATGGCCGCCGATATCCTGGCCCTGCTCGACGACGCGCCGCTCTATCACGCCACCATGCCGAAAACCGGCAAGGCAATGAGCGTGGCGATGAGCAATGCCGGCCGCTTCGGCTGGTATTCCGACCGCGAGCAGGGCTATCGCTATATCGAGCGGCATCCCTTCACCGGGCGGCCCTGGCCGGCGATCCCCGAGGCGGTGCTGGATGTGTGGCGCGACGTGGCGGGCTATGATCCCGCGCCCGAATGCTGCCTGATCAACCTGTATCGCGACACGGCGAAAATGGGCCTGCACCAGGATCGCGACGAGGCCGATTTCGCGGCGCCTGTCGTCTCGATCTCGCTGGGCGACGAGGCGCTGTTCCGCTTAGGGGGCACCACGCGGCGCGATCCGACGCGGTCGTTCAAACTGGCCTCGGGCGACGTGCTGGTGCTGGGCGGCGCGGCGCGGCTGGCCTTTCACGGCATCGACCGGGTTCTGCCCGGCACCAGCCGGCTGGTCCCCGGCGGCGGCCGGATCAATCTGACATTGCGGCGGGTGACGCGACCCTGACGGTGGCGCTGCCGGCCGTGATGCCGTTCGGAGGCGGCGGAAAGCTGGCGGTCATCGTGGTGCCTTCGCCGGGCATGCTGCTGATCTCGAAGCTGCCGCCATGCATCTCGACCAGGGATTTCACCAGCGGCAGGCCCAGGCCGGTGCCTTCGTATTGCCGGGTCAGGTCGTTCTCCACCTGGCCGAACGGCGCCAGCACCAGCGGGATATGCTCGGGCGCGATGCCGATGCCGGTATCGCTGACCCAGATGCGGAAGCCGCCATCCTCCATCGGCCGCACGCCCACCTCGATGCGGCCGCCGGGCGGGGTGAATTTCACCGCGTTGGAAATCAGGTTGAGCAGGATCTGCCGCAGGGCCTGGCGGTCGACATAGCCCTCGAACAGCCGCGCATCCACCGCCATGCTCATGAACACGCCGCGGCCCTCGGCGCGTTCGCGGAAGGTGCGGATGCTGGCTTCCATGATCTCGACCGGATCGGTCATCTCGGGCTGGATGCGCCAGGACCCGCTCTCGATCTTCGACATGTCGAGGATGTTGTTGATCAGGCTGAGCAGGTGCTGGCCGCTCGAGAGGATGTCGGTGACGTATTCGCCGTAACGCGGATTGCCCAGCGGGCCCATCATCTCCTTCTGGATGATCTCGGCGAAGCCGATGATGGCGTTCAGCGGCGTGCGCAGCTCGTGGCTCATGTTGGCGAGGAACCGCGACTTGCTGAGGCTGGCTTCCTCGGCCTGCTGGCGGGCGCGTTCCAGCGCGCGGTTTCGCCGTTCGCTGCGCGCCATGCCCAGCTGCAGCAGCGCCAGCGCGGTGCCGACGCCGTAATAGCGGTCGTTGCGGGTGACGATGAAGCCGCGCAGCAGCGCGCTCTGGTGTTCGTCGGCGATCAGGCTTTCCAGGGTGTCGACGCCGATGCTGGCATCCACGATCAGCGGCGCGTCGTCCATCAGGCTGCCGACCGGCTTTCTCGCCCACAGCGCGCGGCCGTAATCGCGCGACAGCTGGGTGATCAGGTCGTAGCGGTTGATCAGGCCCACCGGCCGGTCGCCATCCACCACGGCCAGCGCGCCGAGATCGGGATCGGCCTGGAATTTCAGGTCGACCTCCTCGCAGCGCATGGTCACCGGCACCGGCGGCAGCGGCACCGCCATGGTGCCGATGGTCTCGAGCGCCTCGCCACTGATCATGTCCACCGGTCTTCCCCGCTTTTTGGCGAGGCCGACTATCGGCGGCGGGTGTTGCCGATTTTTGACAAAGGCGGATGTTTCGCCAAATTGTCGAGGCGAGTGATACCGCTCACAATTCTCCCTTGGGGAGAATCAGGCCCCGTTCCGTCAGGCCTGCGTGTTGACCGTGTTGCCCGGCTGGATTTCCGGCTGCGGCCCGCCCTTCGACACGCCCACCATGGCGGCGCGCAGCAGGCGGCCATGCTGCATGTAGCCGGCGGCCACCACCTGGATCACGGTGCCGCTGGCCTGGCTGGGATCCTCCACCTCGAACATCGCCTGGTGCAGGTTGGGATCGAAGCGCTGGCCCTTGGGGTCGATGCGCTGGATGCCGTGGCGTTCGAACACGCTCAGCAATTCGCGCTCGGTAGCCTCCACGCCGGCGATCAGGCCATGCACCGGATCGGCTTCGCCAGCATCCTTGGGCGCGGTATCCAGCGCGCGGCGCAGGTTGTCGGCCACGCTGAGGATGTCTTTGGCGAATTTGCCGGCGGCGTATTTGGCCGCGTCTTCCTTCTCGCGCTCCAGCCGCTTGCGCAGGTTCTCGCCCTCGGCGGCATTGCGCAGCAGGCGGTCCTTCAGCTCGGCGATCTCGGCCTGCGCCTTCGCAAGGGCGTCGGTTTCGCCGGCGGTCTCGGTCTGCGGAGCGGTCTGATCGGGGGTCTGGTCGTCGGTCTGGGTCATCGATAATCCTCGTCGAGGCCCTGCATATACGGATCAAAGGCTGGAATTGAAAGGGGGGAGGCGGAAAACGGGGCTTTTCGCCGCAGCCGGATCGGGGCCGGGGGCCGGTTTCCGGGCCGGGTCAGCCGAGCAGGCGGCCCACCACCTGGGCGGTGAAATCCACCATCGGCACCACGCGGGCGTAGTTCATCCGGGTCGGGCCGATCACGCCGATGGCGCCGACGATGCGCTGCTGCTGGTTCTGCAGCGGCGCCACGATCAGCGAACAGCCGGCGCGGCGGAACAGGGTGTTTTCCGAGCCGATGAAGATGCGCACGCCTTCGCCGCCCTGCGCCAGTTCGATCAGGCGCAGCATCTCCTCGGTATTCTCCAGCTCTTCCATCAGATTGCGGATGCGCTCCAGATCCGCGATGGCGGCCACGTCGTCCAGCAGGTTGGCGCTGCCGCGCACGATCAGCGTGCCGCGTTCGGCCTCGCCGCTCCACACCGCAAGGCCCGCTTCCACCACGCGGGCGGCCAGCTGGTCCAGCTCGGCGCGGCGCACGGCCAGCTCGCCCAGGATCTCGCTGCGCGCCTCGCCCATGGTGCGGCCCTTCAGCCGGCGCGACAGGAACTCGCCCGCCTCGGCCAGGGCCGCCGGCGTCAGACCGAGCGGCATGTCCAGCATGCGGTTTTCCACCTGGCCGGACTCGGACACCATCACCACCAGGGCCTTGCCCGGCCCCAGCGGCACGAATTCCACATGGCGCAGCGGCGCGTCCACCTTCGGCGCCACCACCAGGCCGGCATGGCCCGACAGGCCCGACAGCACGCTGGTCGCCTCGGTCAGCATTTCCTGGAAGCCGCGGCCCGAACCGGCGCAGCGGCCCTCGATCGAGCTGCGCTCGTCCTGGGTCAGGTCGCCCACCTGCAACAGGCCGTCGACGAACAGCCGCAGGCCGCTTTCGGTCGGCAGGCGGCCGGCCGAGGTGTGCGGGGCATAGAGCAGGCCGGCCTCTTCCAGGTCGGCCATGGTGTTGCGGATGCTGGCGGGCGACAGCCGGTGTTCCAGCTTCTTGGAGATGAAGCGCGAGCCCACCGGCTCGCCGGTGGTCATATACGTCTCCACCACCAGCCGCAGGATTTCGCGGCTGCGCTGGCTCATCTCCTGGATCATCGCGCCCATGGCTCCAGAATTAAGAACCGGCGCGGTTCCCGTCAATCCCGCATTCGGCTCAGTTCAGCCGCCAGATCTCACCCGGCGGCTAATTCAGCCGCCAGATTTCAAACGTCAGCCAGGTGGCGAAGGCGCCCCAGGCCCAGTAGGGCACCAGCAGCAGGGCGGCCAGCCGCGAATGGCGCGCGAAGGCCAGGATCGTGGCCGCCAGCACGGCCAGCAGCGCGATCATCTCGATCAGGGCCGGGCCGATCATCCGCAGCCCGAAGAACAGCAGCGACCAGCCGAAATTCAGCGCCAGCTGCAGGCCGAACAGCACGAAGGCCGGCAGGGCGGCGCGCCAGCCGGCCGGGCTGCGGATCGCCTGCCGCCAGACCAGCCAGACCGATACCGCCATCAGCGCGAACAGGATCGTCCACACGATGGGAAAGGCGATATCGGGCGGCGTCAGCGCCGGCTTGGCCAGCGTGGGATACCAGCTTTTCACCGGGCCGACCGTCACCGCGCTGCCCAGGCCCGAAACGCCGAAGCACAACGCGAACGACAGCAGCAGCACAAACAGGCTGGGCATGGAGAAAACGGGCGGCGGCGAGGAAGGGCGGGTCATGCCGTATATACGATCCGGCCGGGGCATCGGTTCACCGTTTTTCCGTCATGGAACTGCCGACCAAAGACCCACCACCCCTCGTCATGCCCGGGCTTGACCCGGGCATCCACGTTTTTTTAAGGCCGTCAGAGCCCCGCCTCAGAACAGCTCCTTCACCCCACCCGGCGTTGCGATGCGCGCGCGATAGCGCACGATGTCGCCCTGCATGATGGTGGGTGGCCGGTCGATCTGCAGGCTTTCATACAATGCGGCGATGGCGGCGGGATCGGGATGTTCAAGCGCGAACGAGTCCAGCCGCGCCCCCAGATCGGGAATCGTCGCCATGTTGCGCGGCTTGCCGCGCCGGTCGATCAGGCTGGGCGCCGCACCATCCAGCGGCAGTCCGCCGTCTTCGCGCAGGCTGAACTCAAACGCCGGTTCGGCCCAGGGCAGCGAAACGGCCCGGCCGAAGATATGCGCGCGGCCGGCCAGCGCGGCATGAATGTCGTCGCTGCGCGCCACCCAGCCGCGCAGGCGGCGGCCGGAGTCCCACGCGGCGCGCACGGATGCCTGGTCGTCCAGGCCGAACCAGCGCGGGCAAGGCGGCTTTGCGCCATCGGGATCAATCGCCACCACCTCCAGATACATGCTGCCGCCCAACCGCAGCAGGTGGTTATGCGTGCCCATGTATTCGTGGCGCTGGCCGAAGGGCAGATCGAGGTCGAGGCAGGCGCGCAGATGCGCCATGCCTTCGGCCAGCGTGGGGGCGATGACGGTGAGATGGTCGAGCCTGAGCATATACAGAGCCGCGACTATAAGGCCGGGAAGGAGGAGGAAAGATGGAGCGGGCGAAGGGATTCGAACCCTCGACCCCAACCTTGGCAAGGTTGTGCTCTACCCCTGAGCTACGCCCGCTCGGCGCCGGTGAGACCGGAAAGGCCGGGGAAACCCGGCATCGGCGGGCGGGAAGCCCGTCGATCAACCGGCGGGGTGCCGGTTGCAGGCGCGCACTATACCCAGCCATGAATCCGATGCAAGCGTCTCGTAAAACAAAAAGCCCGGCTTCCGCCGGCGCTCCCGACGGGGCCAAATCCCTGTGCCGGCAGGGCAAATTCCGGGCGCCGGATGGCCGGGCCGGATGGCCGGCTTCGGCCGCGCCGGGGCCAAGGCCCTTGCACCGGAAGGCGGGCTCCTGTATCTGGTGCGCCTCGCGCGGCGCTCGGTTCGCCGTGGCTTATGGGTCCCCATCGTCTAGAGGCCCAGGACGGCGCCCTCTCACGGCGCAAACCGGGGTTCGAATCCCCGTGGGGACGCCAACTTCTTTTCGGACAATTTGATACTTTAAGGCCGTGTTGGCTGACGCGAAAGTATGCGTCGTTCTTAAGAGTATGCTGCGGCCACCTAAACAATCGTCTTGAGCGACTCGGAGAGCAGCGGGTATTATTCGTCAATTGTTCCGCAGCCTTTCCTGACTGGGCCAGATGATGGTGCCGGGGATGTGAGAGGCGGTCGCAGTGCCGGAGTATCAGGCGCTGCGCGGGTCATCGTTGATACGGCGATCATGCCGTACAGCACACCCACGGAGCAGGGCCGTTGTCAGCAGTCGGGAATGGTGAACCGGTGGGCCCCGAAAGCGAAAAGAAAGTGGACCTTTGCCTCAAGGTCCGAAAGGTAGGAACTCTAGAAGCGGCGTGGCGACACGTCCGCTCAAGTGGCAGAGCTTCCACCAACGATGATATCCGCAAAGAAACTGAATCCTTCGACGAGAATGCCATTAGTAGCTTGCGACTTATGCATGAGCAGTTGCGGCACGGGACATTTGTGTTCCAGCGGCAAAAAGGCGTAGGCAAGAAACGGGTCGGCAAAAAGGTCAGACCCATAGTTATATCGCCGATACCGAACAGGATCGTTCAGCGAGCCATTCTGATGGTGAGCGAAACAGTACCGCTCATCTCAGATGTTTTGAATATCCCGACCAGTTTCGGCGGTATCACTGGCGCGGACGCTGCAATCGCTTTAGCCCTGCAACACTCAACAAAGCAGGGTGCATGGTACGTACGATCCGACATTCCGGACTTCTTCACTCAAATTCCCAAACCCGCAATTCTGGAATTCCTGCTCACGGCTACAGGCGAAGCTAAGTTCGTCGATTTATTCGATCAAGCAATGGCTGTGGAGTTGGAGAATGAAGCCATTCTCAAGAAGCAAGACCTGTATGACTATTTCCCCACAGGCCTCATTGGGGTGGCGCAAGGCTCGGCGCTAAGTCCGCTGATCGGCAACATTCTATTGCGCGATTTTGATAAGGAACTTAATGGCGATGGAATTACCTGCATCCGCTATATCGACGATTTCCTATTAATAGGGTCATCAAAAGAAAAGGTTGTGCGTGCTTTCAACGCTGCCACGCGCCTGCTCGCGCAGCATAACCTGGAAGCCTACGATCCGCAGCAGCGCTCCGATAAGGCGCACCTTGGCCCCTGTGACGCCGGCTTCGATTTTCTCGGATGCTCGATAAAGGGCTTCCATATTGTTCCAGGAAAGAAAGCGCGTACGGCACTATTAAAGAAGGTCGCTGAGGCATACGACGATGGTATCAAAGCTGTAGCGAAAGCACTGGCCGGCGAAGATCGTGGTAGGCCCACGCAGCGTTTAGCGCAGTCGCACGGCCGCGTTGACCGAATAGTGAAGGGGTGGGGAGAATCCTTCGCGTTTTGTAATGATCGCAGGCCCATAATGGAACTTGATCGACAGATCACCGAGTTGATGAAGGGTTTCGATGGTCGCGTGCGAGATATGATGCGTAATCATGACGACGCGGCAGTCAGGCGCGCCGCTGGTATCACGCTGCTCACGGACATTGAGCGCAAAGTCCTGCCTTCTCCCGAAGAAGCGCGCAGCAGAGCAAGAAAGAAGAAGGTTCTGCCGCAACGACAACGGAGAACGTCGAGATCAAAAAAGAGCGGCAGTTAGGCCCTTGCTGGCGCATCGCCCTCGGCCTTGATCTCTTCTTATTCGTTCCCATATTGTTCTGTTTGTCCGGGCCATGGTCAGACGCGGGTTTTCCGCCCCAGGCCGCCGGGCTGCAAAATCGTCCAAACTGTCTGAAAAGGAGCGCAAAACGATGAAAAACCGCGGCCCGGCGCCGCAAACCGTCGGAACCCGTCGCCCGTGTCGCAAACAGGCGCAAAACCGATTCAAAACGCCGGATTTATACCAGTGATATCACTGATATCAGTTTTTAACCTTTCGGGCGGAAGGCCCGGGCCGCGTGGTTGGCGGGGCCTTACTCCGCCGCCCAGCTTACTCCGCCGCCTCGTCTTCGGCCGGCATGTCCACCGGCACGCCCGGCTCGCTCTTGGAGCAGCGGATGGTCAGCGCGGTTTTCACATGGGCCACGTTCTGCAACGCGGTCAGTTCCCGCGTCAGGAAGGTCTGGTAGGCGTCCCAGTCGCGGGCGACGATCTTCAGGATGAAGTCGTTCTCGCCGGCCAGCATGTAGCATTCGCGCACCTGGGCCCAGCCGGCCACGGTCTGCTCGAAGGCCACAAGGTCATGCTCGGCCTGGCTGTTCAGGCCCACCATGGCAAACACCGTCACGCCATAGCCCAGCTGCTGCGGGTTGAGGTCGGCGTGATAGCCCTTGATGAAGCCGGCCTCTTCCAGGGCGCGCACCCGCCGCAGGCAGGGCGGCGCCGAGATGCCCACGCGCTGCGCCAGCTCCACGTTGGTCATCCGGCCGTCGGCCTGCAGGTCGGCCAGGATCTTGCGGTCGATGAGGTCGAGCTTCACGCGCTGCATGGAAATAATCTCATTGTCTGAACTGGAGGTTGCGCAACAATATTATAAATACGGGCAAGAATCCAAGCCTTAGCGGCTAAGAAAATTGCGCGTATACGGAGCGGGCCGGAGGGGGGTGCGCGCCCGGCGCGCGCAACGCGGGGGTAAGTCCCGTGTAAGACGCTGCCGGTAAAAAGCTTTGCGGCGAATCAATTTCCCCCCGCCCGGCTTGGTGCTACATCTGCGGCCACAAGCCGGCGCCAGGGGGTGTGCGGTGGGGGATTTCCGGGGCGACCCGGCAAGATTAACGGGCGGCAGGCCCGCGGTTTCATGGCGCTGAAGATCGACACCTTTTCCAATCCCGACAGCCGCAACGGCTGGCGGCCGGGCAACAATTTCGGCGGCCATTGCCTGTTCAAGGCGCTGGGCCATCCGCGTATCGCCGCCCAGGCGCGCGCGCTCGTGCAGGGGCTGGCCGGCTTCAAGCGCCTCGCCGTCTACGACCCCGATCCGCTGGCGGCCGCCGAGCCGCTGGATGCCTTCTATCCGATCCCGCGCCAGCATCTGGCCGGCCTGTTCGTGCAGCGCGTGGAAGACCTGGGCCAGACGCGGCTCGGCCTGCCCACCCAGCCGGTCACCGCGATCGCCGCGCTGCAACCCGATGCCGTGCTGATCACGGCCTTCGATGCCGAGATCCACAAGGCGCAGATCGCCCGCCTGCTGCCCAAGGGCTGTGCGGTCTTCACGCTGGATGCCATGCGCCTGCCGCAGGAGTGGCTGTCGAATCCGGGGCGTTATCTCGACCCGATCAACTTCGCCACCAACTTCGCCTTCCTGCGCGATACGGCTGATGCCGGTACGGGCGAGGGCCTGCATACCAAGGTGGTGACGGCCGATTACTGGTCGGGCTACGGCGCCAAGGATCCCGCGCTGTGGCTCTGCCTGTTCGGCGCCGACGGAAGCGTGCTGGCGGAATGGACCGAAACCCTGCCCGGCGCCTTCCAGGCCGTGTCGATCGACAGCCGCGCGGTGCGAAGCCGTTTCGGGCTTGGCGACTTCGCCGGCTCGCTGTTCATCCACGCCATCCGCATCAAGGGCCATGACGTGGTGAAATACGCGCTCGACAGCTTCTCGGAATCCGGGCGGCAACTGAGCTGCACCCACGATGCCAATGCCTGGCCCGCCGATCTCTATGCCGGCGTGCCGGCGCCCAAGCAGGGCGAAAGCCTGCTGCTGTGGGTGCAGAACAGCCATCCGGTGGCGATTCCCGCGGGCGCCATCGGCATCAACATCATGGGCGCGCAGGATATCGCCTGGTGGGACGGTGAAGTGCCGCCCTTCGGCACCACGCCGGTCGATCTGGGCAAATTGCTGCCCCAGGCGCGCTTCCCCGACCAGATCGAGATCCAGGCCGGGCGCTATTTCGTGCGGCCGCGCTACGAGATCGTGCGCGCCGACAATGCCAAACGCCGCATCGCCCATGCCAATGTCGAGCGCACCGATCTCAAGCCTGATCCAAGGCTGCCGGAACTCGCGGCGCTGATCGGCAAGGGCTACATCATGCCGCTGCCGGTGCTGCCGCTGAAAGAGTGGAAATCCGTCACGCTGCCCACGCCGATGTCGACGGCGCAGCAGGAACTGCCGATCCGCGCCGTGCTGGTCGATGCCGATGGCTCGGTTGTGCTGGAACAGTATCTCGGCCGCCTGTCGCGCCGCGAATCCCGCCCCGCCGATATCGATGCCTGGCTGAATGACGCCAAAGCGGCGCTGAAATCCGGCTACGGCCATGTCGAGTATCTCTACGACTTCCGCGATGGCGGCGACGCCGATGGCTGGCTGCATGCGCTGGGCCTGTATGAGCAGCGCGCATCCGGCCATGCCGCCGAAACGATTTTCGGCGCGCATATCTACAACATGCCGATCACCTATCGCGACGAGCCGCAAAGCTACACGCACCGGCCGCCGGGGCTCACCACGCGGCTGTTCCTGCGCATGGGGGCGCGGCCCGTCGATACCATCTGCCATCTGGTCTATCCCGCCTCGCTGCCGAAAGAGGCTTACGGCCAGGATGCCTCGCAGACCATGCTGGTCCTGTTCAACGCGCGGGCCGAGAAGGTGGCGGAAACGCCGTTGCCGATCCCCTATGGCGGCTCGCGCTTCTTCCGGGTGTCGGAAGTCTTTGCCGCCGCCGATCTGGACCGGGCCGGCGCGGATGCCTGGGTGCAGGTGCGCGACACCAGCTGCCGCCTGTTCGGCTTCCACGGCCTGCAAAACGGCCAGAGCAGCTTCTGCATCGATCACATGTTCGGCTTCTGAGGGCTGCCGCGCGGCTGCCGCCGCCTTATATCCGTCGCGAGTCGCTGGCCGGCTGTCATCCGGGCGTCATATCCGCCGCCCGGAAAAGCCATATCTGCCGCGTCTCCGTGGCCTTTCCCTTGGCGGGGCGGGCGGGCGCTGTCATAATCCCAAACTGCCGAATTTCAGCGTCTTACGCCCGCGTCCGGAGTCCGCATCATGGCCACCACCCATCGCACCAAGGTTCTCATCCTCGGCTCCGGCCCGGCCGGCTGCACGGCGGCGATCTATGCCGCCCGCGCCTCGCTGCAGCCGATCATGGTGCATGGCCTGCAGCCGGGCGGCCAGCTCACCATCACCACCGATGTGGAGAATTACCCGGGCTTCGCCTCCGTCATCCAGGGCCCCTGGCTGATGGAGCAGATGGAGGCGCAGGCCAAGCATGTCGGCACCACCATCATCAACGACTACATCGTGTCGGTCGATCTCTCGAAACGTCCCTTCGTGGCCAAGGGCGATTCCGGCGACACCTATATCGGCGACACGCTGATCATCGCCACCGGCGCCCAGGCGCGCTGGCTCGGCCTGCCCAGCGAGCAGAGCTTCCAGGGTTTCGGCGTTTCGGCCTGCGCCACCTGCGACGGCTTCTTCTATCGCGGCAAGAAGGTGGTGGTGGTCGGTGGCGGCAACACGGCGGTGGAAGAGGCGCTGTATCTGACCAATCACGCCAGCGAGGTGGTGCTGGTGCATCGCCGCAACAGCCTGCGCGCCGAAAAGATCCTGCAGGACCGCCTGTTCGCCCATCCCAAGATCACCGTGATCTGGGACCATGTGGTGGATGAAATCCTCGGCGCCGAGGGCCAGGGCGTGACGGGCGTGCGGCTGAAGCACGCGCAGACCGGCGCGACCCAGGAGGTCACAACCGACGGCGTGTTCATCGCCATCGGCCACACGCCGAATACCGAGCTGTTCAAGGGGCAGTTGCCGCTGGATGGGGAAGGCTACCTGGTCACCAAGCCGGGCACGACCCAGACAACCGTGGCCGGCGTGTTCGCCGCCGGCGACGTGCAGGACAAGATTTACCGCCAGGCCGTCACGGCGGCCGGCACCGGCTGCATGGCGGCGCTGGAAGCGGAAAAGTTCATTGCGCATCACGCGCAGCCATCGGCTGAAGCCGCTGACTGACGCGCGCGACATTCTGGGGGGTCTATGTCTGCGCTTGACTGGGACAAGCTGCGCATTTTTCACGCCGTGGCCGAGGCCGGCAGCCTCACCCATGCCGGCGAGTCGCTGGGCCTGAGCCAGTCGGCGGTCAGCCGCCAGATCGGCGCGCTGGAAACCCAGCTCAATGCCACGCTGTTCCACCGCCATGCCCGCGGCCTGATCCTGACCGAGCAGGGCGAACTGCTGTATCGCACGGCGCGCGAGATTTTCGCCCGTCTGGCCGTGACCGAGGCGATGATCGCCGACGCCAAGGACAAACCGTCGGGCGAATTGCGCGTCACCACCACGGTCGCCTTCGGCACGATCTGGCTGGCGCCGCGGCTGAAGGAATTCATGGACCTCTATCCCGATATCCGCATCGAGATGGTGGTCGACGACCGCGAACTGGATCTTTCGATGCGCGAAGCCGATGTGGCGGTCCGCATGTGGAAGCCGACCCAGGCCGATCTGGTCTATCGCAAACTGCTCACCGTGCATAACCACGTCTATGCCTCGGTCGATTATGTCGCCCGCTATGGCGCGCCGCAGACGATCGAAGAGCTGGATCGGCATCACCTGATCGTTTACGGCGAAGAGGCACCGGCGCATTTCAACAACATCAACTGGCTGCTCAAGGCAGGCGATCCGCTCGCGCCGCGCGAGCCGATCCTGACGATCAACAATGTGTATGGCGTGAAGCAGTCGATGGCCAGCGGCCTGGGGATCGCCGCGCTGCCTGATTACATGGTGGAAAGCAATCCGCGCATCGTGCGCGTGTTGCCCAATGTGGATGGTCCCAGTTTCGACACCTATCTGGTCTATCCGGAAGAGCTGCGCAACACCAAGCGGCTTGCCGTATTCCGCGATTTCCTGCTGCGGAAGGTGGCCGACTGGCAATACTGATGAAGTGGCAGCCCGATAGTCTGAGCGGCATTGCGCGTCGCAACGAGTTGCTCGTCAGGGTTCGCCGTCCGTATGACATGGCGGCGCAGGCCGTCGTGGCCGTGTTCGTCGCTTTCCTGCTGGATGGCTATGTCGATCTGGCCTGGCGCGCGGCCTATGTGGCCGGAACGCTGCTGGTCGTGGGGCTGCAGTATTTCACGCACCGCGCCTTCCTGGCCAGCCGCGAGCGGCGGCACCATGTCCTGGCCTGGCGCTGGCGCCTGATCGTTGGTTATGCCCTGAACGGCGCCTTGTTCGGGGTCATGGCGGCGGCGATAACGATGTTGCCGCGCGAGCCCGCGCCGCTGCTGGCGCTGATGTGCATCGCCGGCATGATCGCGTCGGTCAGCCTGACGGTGGCGGTGCAATTCACCGCCTCGGCCGCTGTCGTTCTGCTGGCGATCGTGCCGACGATGATCCTGCTCTTGTTGGACCAGGAACCCACCGGCCGCCTGCTGGGTGCGGCTGGCGCAGTCGTCATTCTGCTGCTGCTCAGCTTCGCGTATCGGCTGAACCGCTATTACCGGCGCAGCAGCGAGATGGTCGAACGCCTGCGCGGCATGCTGCAGGACCGCACTCGCGTCAGCGCGGATGCCGAAGCGGCGCAGAACCGCCTGCGTTCGATCCTGGATGCGGCGCCGTTTCCCATCGTGGTGAGCCGCCGCAGCGACGGCGCATTCCTCTACAGCAATCGCCGCGCGGCGGAATTGTTCGGCATCGAGGATGGCGGTTTCAGTGCCAAGGCGCCGCGTTATGTGCTCGATCCGGCCCATCGCGAACGCATTTTCGGCATACAGCCGATGCGGCCGGACGAGGAGCTGCAGATCGCCACGGCACAGGGCCGGGCGATCTGGGCCACGGTTGCCGCCGTGCCGATGCAATATGCCGATCAGGATGCCGCCCTGGTGGTGGTGAACGACATCACCGACCGCAAGGCCTCGGAGGAAAAGTTGCGGGCGGCCGAGCAGCATCTGAGTGACGCGCTGGCGGTGGCGCCCGATGGGATTGCCCTGTTCGATCCCGAGGCGCGGCTGGTGATCTGCAATCAGTCTTATGCCAATATTGTGGGTGTTCCCATGTCGCGTATTGTCGGCATGATGCATGACGAGATTTGCCGGGCGTCGGTACGCAGCCGTCCCGAGCCGGCGCTTGCCGGCGTGCGCACGGATTACAACGAATGGGTCGCCACCCGGCAGCGCATATTCAACGACGGTCGCGGCGAGGCGCATATCTTCTACGATACCCGCGACCAGCGCTGGCTGCAGATCCGTGATTTCCGCATCACCTCGGGTGGCACGGCGTCGATGATCACCGATATCACCCAGCTCAAGCGCAGCGAACGCGAATTGCGCGAGGCCAACGAAAGCCTGGCCAGCCAGGCGGAAATGCTGGCCGCCCGCACGGAAACCCTGGAAGCCGCCCGCCAGACCGCACTGAAGGCGCACCAGGACGCGGAATACGCCAACCGGGCCAAGTCGCAGTTCCTCGCCCATATGAGCCACGAGTTGCGCACGCCGCTGAATGCCATCATCGGTTTTTCCGAGATCATGTCGCTGCAACTGCTCGGCGCCTCCGGCGTGCCGCAATACGATCGCTATGCGCAGGATATTCTGTCGGCCGGCCGCCATCTGCTGGCGGTGATCGACGATATCCTCGACCTGTCCAAGGTCGAGGCGGGCAAGATGAAACTGGTGGCCGAGCATGTGCCCTGGGCCAAGCTGGCGCAGGACTGCCTGACGCTGCTGCGGCCGCTGGCGGCGGATCGCATGGTGATTCTGCAGGCGGAGTCCGCTCCCGAAGGCGCCACGCTTTATGCCGACGAACGGCTGGCCAAGCAGATTCTGGTCAACCTGCTCTCCAATGCCGTGAAATACACGCCCTCAGGGGGGCGCGCCGAATTCCGCCTGCTGCAGGCCCCTGATGGCGGCTCGGTGGTGGAAGTATCGGATACCGGGGTGGGCATGGCGCCGGCCGATATCGAGAAGGCGCTGGAGCCGTTCGGCCGGATCGATTCTGCCCTGGTTTCGCAGATGCGGGGCACAGGCCTGGGCCTGCCGCTGGTGAAGGCTCTGATCGAACTGCATGGCGGCCGTCTGGAAATCCGCAGCGAACCCGGTCAGGGCACGACAGTCCGGCTGTATTTCCCCCCGCCGCCCAGCCTGGCGAAGCTTCCTAGCTGATTGGAATTCCGGGGATTCTCCGGAATCCAGAGTCATGCGCTGCTCGCATAGCTGGCTTGACAATTCGATGGATACTCAAACCTGGCGATACACCTTACATCTGTGCCTGTCAGATGTTGCGTCGCAGCATCTTCTCGGTTTTTGGCTCCGGCCAGAAACTCGGCCGCGACAGCTCCCCCGCTGTTTCGGCCTTCCGCGCGTCTCGCGCGGAGCCTCCCTGTTAAGACTTAGCCGGCCTGATCTCAGGCCGGCTTTTTTTTGCCGTCACCCCAGCAGAGCGGGCAGGTCGCCCATGTCGTGGAACACATGGCAACCCATGGCCGCGAAGGCGTCGCCGTCGCCGTCAGGGCGATAGGCGAAGACCGTCATGCCGGCGCGGATGCCTGCGGTGGCGCCGGGCAGGCTGTCTTCCACCACGGCGCAGGCGGCCGGCGGAAAGCCACCCATCTTCTCGGCGGCATAAAGGAAGACATCGGGCGCCGGCTTTGCTTCGGCCACGTGGTGCACGCTGAACAGGTTGTCTCCGAAATGCACGGACAGACCGGTCAGCTCCAGGCTGAAGGCAATCTTCTCCGGTGCCGAGGACGAGGCGACGCATTTTAGCTGCCGCAACTGTTCCAACATGGCCGGTACGCCCGGGATCGGTGCCAGCGCCGCACGATAGCTGGCATAGGTAGCTTCCTTCAGCTCTGCCTCAAATCCATTGGGTATGTCGGACAGGCCATAGGCATCCCTGGCCAGCGTCAGGCATTTGGCCACCGTCAGGCCGGTGAAGTCGCGCGTCACCCGCATCAAGTCAAAAGCCGGATCGAGACCAAGCGTCACCAGCTTTTCATAGAAGACGCGGTTCGCCAGGGTTTCGGAATCAACCAGCGTACCGTCGAGGTCGAAGATGATCAGGTCATGGGCCATCCGGAATGGATAGCCCAAGGCGGTTCACATGAACAGCTTCTGGCCTGTCATGTCCTTGTAAAGATCGGCCACCTGTTCGCCATAACCATTGTAGATCAGCGTCGGCACGCGTTTGCCGGTGCCGATCACCTCTTCGGTGGCCTGGCTCCAGCGCGGATGCGCCACGGCCGGGTTCACGTTGGCCCAGAAACCGTATTCATCGGCCGCCATGGCTTCCCAGAAACTTTTGGGCTTCTGGTCGGTGAACGTAAAGCGCGTGATCGACTTGATCGACTTGAAGCCGTATTTCCACGGCACGGCCAGACGCAGCGGCGCTCCCATCTGCTTGGGCAGCGGTTTGCCGTAGACACCGGTGACGATATAGGCCAGGTCGTTCTGCGCCTCGGCCATGCTCAGGCCTTCCACATAGGGCCAGGGATACCAGAACTGCTTCTGGCCGCTGGCTTCCTCGGGCCGCTTGAACGTTTCCATGCGCAGGTATTTCGCGCCTGACAGCGGCTTGGCGAAATCGACCAGGGCCTTGAGCGGAAAACCGGTCCAGGGCACGGCCATCGACCAGGCTTCGACGCAGCGATGGCGATACAGGCGTTCGTCCACGGGCATTTTGCGGATCAGGTCTTCGGCATCGACGGTGATTTCCTTTTCCACCATGCCATCGATCTTCACTTGCCACGGCTTGATGGTCAGGGCCTGGGCCGGCCGCACGATGTTTTTGCTGGTGCCGAATTCGTAGAAATTGTTGTAGCTGGTGGCGACCTTTTCCTCGGTCAGCTCGCGGTCCAGCATATGGGCCGGGTTGCGCTTGGCGGGATAAATCTCGGCGGCTATGCCGCTGACCTGCGCGCGGACCTGCGGGGCGGCTGCGACCATCAGGCCTGTCATGCCCAGCCCGGCAATGATCTGGCGTCGATTCAGGAATATGGCTTCAGGGGTTGCCTGACTCTCCGGCAATTCCCAGCCGCGCCGTCGCTTGATCAGCATGATATCCACTCCGTTCAGAACAGGGCCCGAGAATCCGGCCCGCAATCCGTCAGGGATTAACCTAGCGGGTCATGGGCCGGGTTCTAATCAAGCTTCGGTGAAACGGGGGGAAACGTTACGGCCGGTCGGGACGATTTCTGCCGTTACTTCTTTTCCAGCAGGCTGCGCAGCATCCAGGCGGTCTTCTCATGGATCTGCATGCGCTGGGTCAGCAGGTCGGCCGTCGGTTCATCGGCAGACTTCTCCACCACGGGGAACAAGGCGCGGGCGGTCTTGCTCACCGCTTCGTTACCCTTCACCAAGTTCTTGATCATGTCCTGCGCAGCCGGCACGCCGGTTTCCTCGCTGATCGAGGACAGCTTGGCATACTGCGCATAGGAGCCCGGCGCATAATGGCCCAGGGCGCGGATGCGTTCGGCGATCAGGTCAACGGCCAGCGCCAGTTCGTTGTATTGCAGCTCGAACATGGTGTGCAGGGTCTGGAACATCGGGCCTTCGACATTCCAGTGGTAATTGTGGGTCTTGAGATAAAGCGTGTAGGTATCGGCCAGAAGGCGCGACAACCCATCGGCGATTTTCTTGCGTTCCTTGTCGGGGATGCCGATATCGATAGCCACAGCCATGGGACCACTCCTTTTCCTTGGTTCTGTCGATAAATTTAGAACTATTATAAAAAACTGCAAGGGCAGAGCGGTGTCACGCTAGCATGCCGTTCGCGCCAATCCTGCAGCGATATGTTCAAGGCAATAAAAACCCAATATGGCAGGGATGCGGCAATGATCTGCCGCAAATCGGCCCTGTAAAAAATCTATTCGGCAAAATCTATTCGGCGGGTTCCAGTTCCACGCCTTCGCCGGTCAGCAGCTTTTCCTTGCGCTCCAGCCCCCAGCGATAGCCGCCCAGGCCGCCATCGCTGCGCAAGGCGCGATGGCAGGGCACCAATACGCCGATGATGTTGTTGGCGCAGGCCGAACCGACCGCGCGCGAGGCTTTGGGGTGGCCAAGGCTGGTGGCGATTTCGCTATAGCTGCGCGTCTCGCCGGCCGGGATGGCCTGCAGCGCGGTCCAGACCCGGATCTGGAATGGCGTGCCGCGCAGGTCCAGCCGCAGGCCTTTCGGCGGCGTCTTGCCCGCCAGCATCGCGTCCAGCGCGGCAAAGGCAGATGAACCGGCCTTGTCGTCACGGTCGATGCGGGCCGCGGGGAATTCATCGCGCAGTTCGGCCAGCATGGTGTTTTCGTTGTTGCCGAACAGCAGGGCGGCGATGCCGCGCGGGCTTTCGGCCACCAGTGTCAGCCCCATCGCAGTGCGGCGGATCGCCACCGTCAATGTCAGGCCCTCGCCGCCGCGGCGATAGGCGGCGGGCGTCATGCCAAGCCAGCGGTCGGCTTTTTCATAAACCCGGCTGGCTGCGCCGAACCCGGCGCCATAGATCGCATCCGACACGCCGTTTCCTTTCTTCAGGTGTTGTTTCAGGGCAGCGATACGCTGCGCCTCGGCATAGGCGCGCGGGCTCAGACCGTAGGTGGCCGCGAACCGGCGCTGCAGATGGGTTGCGCCCATATGGGCGACGCGGGCGAGCTGGGCCAGCGTCGGGGCATTCTCGCCGGCGGCCAGTCGTTGATCGATCAGTTTGCGGGCGCGCTCCAGTCGCGCATCGGCGGCCGGCATCTGATCGGGGCGACAGCGTTTGCAGGGGCGGAAGCCGGCGGCCTGCGCGGCATCGGCATCGGCGAAAATGCGCACATTCTCCCGCTTCGGCGCGCGGCTGACGCAGGAGGGCCGGCAGAAGATTTTCGTGGTGGCGACGCCATACAGGAACCGGCCGTCGGCTTCCGGATCGTTGCCCTTGATGGCGGCGAATTCGGCGTCGGTTGGCTGGCGGCCAATGGAAAAGCGGCCAATGGAAGAGCGGGGTGTGTGTTTCATGGGACTGAAGGTAATCCCGCCCGCGCCAGCCCGCTATCCGGCTTTTGCGGTGCTATTGATCCGAAAGTCCCCAGGCCACCGGCACCGGAACAGGGTAATCCAGCAGCATCTGGGCATAGGCCTTGCCCTGCGGATCGTTGCGCAGGCTGGCGATGCCGCCGCCGCCCAGGGCATGGCGCAGCAGGAAGTTCAGGCCGAGGATGCCGGGCCATTCGAAGCGCTCGACAGGGCCTTCGACCAGATGGCTGAAATAGCGCTGCACGGCGTCTTCGGTCAGGGCGGCGCGGATTGCCGGCAGGTATTCCGGCTTGCGCGCGATGACGCCGATGTTGCTGTCGTCGCCCTTGTCGCCCGAACGCGCCCAGGCCAGTCGCACCAGGGGCACGGCGCGGCGCGGGCCATCAGGCATCGGCCGCAGATCGGGTTGCCCCGCCGGCTCGCCGCTGGTGTCGCCGCTGATCAGGGGCAGATCGAAGGGCTCCGGATTGCCGGCGATGTCCAAACTAACGGGAATGGCAGCCTTCGGGATGAAGCAGGAAAACAGCTTCACCACCGGCTGCGGGGTCGGCCGCCCGCCGAAGAAACCGGTGGTGCCGGCGGAGAAGGACGTGCCGGCCGGCGCGATCTCGCGGGCGAAAATGTCGAGGGCGGTTTTTTCCGCGTGGCTGACGCTCAGTTTCAGCACCACCTCGCGGCTTGCCAGCGCGCCGGGCTGCGCATGCGGGCCGTACATCGCTTCCGTGCCCAGCACCTCTATCGAGGTGGCGCGATAATCGCCGAGATTGAGCATGGTGAACAGCCGACGCGTGCGCTTGAGGATTGCTTCCGCCGTACGTTCGGCCTTGGCGCGCGCCTCGATGCCGCCGATGGTCAGATGCGCCACCGCGCGGAAGCCATCCAGATAGGTGGCCGAAACCTTGTAGCGATCGGTCGGCGGCCGACCCTTCGCACCCGATACACGCACGCGGTTCTCGCCGGTCTGTTCGATTGTCACGGCGGTAAAATCACAGGTCACATCGGGCAGGTGATAGCTGGCCGGATCGCCGATCTCGTAGACCAGCTGTTCGGAAACGGTGCCGACGCTGACCAGGCCACCGGTGCCTTTCGGCTTGGTGACGACAAAGCTGCCATCGGCGCTGACCTCGGCGATGGGATAGCCGATATTGTCCCAGTCCGGTACCTCGCGCCAATCGGTGAACAGGCCGCCCGATGCCTGGGCGCCGCATTCGATGATGTGGCCGGCCAGACTGCCGGCGGCGAGGCGGTCGAAGTCCTGCAGGCTCCAGCCGAATTCATGCAGCAGGGGCCCCAGACACAGCGCGGAATCCACGCAGCGTCCGGTCACCACGATATCGGCGCCGGCCTTCAATGCGGCGGCAATCGGCGCCGCGCCCAGATAGGCGTTGGCCGACATGAAACGCTCCGGGACGGCGGCGCCATGCTGCATTGGCTCCAGCTTCGGTTTCAGCGCGTCGATCTGCGGCAGCAGGTCATCGCCCAGCACCACGCCCACTTTCAGTGACAGGCCGGCTTCGCTGATCAACGCGCGGATCGCAGCCGCGCAGGCCGCCGGGTTCACGCCGCCGGCATTGGCCACCACTTTCACCTTGCGCCGCGCCAGTTCGGGCAGCAGGCGTTTCATCGTCACCGCGACGAAGTCGGTGGCGTAACCCTGGGCCGGATCTTTCGCGCGCATGCGGGCCATGATCGACATGGTGATCTCGGCCAGGTAGTCGAAGATCAGGTAATCGACCTCGCCCTGCATCAGAAGCTGCGGCGCGGCCACCATGGAATCGCCCCAGAAGGCCGAGGCGCCGCCGATGCGGATGATTTTATCGCTGCTGCCGCTCATGGTTCCGTTTCCTCTCCGGCGTGTTTTTATGCCACCATACCGGCCGGCGGGCAGCGCGTCATGTCCCGGTATGCGCCTGCCGTCGCGTCAATTGTCGCTTAATCACGCATGCTGAATGCCTCATCGCACGACTGGTCGCTGTTTCCGCTGCGTGCCGCCCGGCGGGCCTGGCGTGGCGTGGTCGACTCGCTGCTGCCGCCGCAATGCATGCTCTGCACGGCGACGGTGGACGAACCCGGCCGGCTCTGCCCCGCATGCTGGCCGGAGGTGGGGTTCATCGCCGAACCCTGCTGCCCGACCTGCGGCACGCCTTACGCCGTGCCGGTACCGACGGGTCTGGTCTGCGGTGCCTGCCTGAAGGAAACGCCGCCGTTTGATCGGGCCCGGGCCGTCTTCACATATGCCGGCGGCGGCCGCGACCTGGTCTTGCGATTCAAACGTGCCGACCGCACCGATCTGGCGCCGGGCCTGGCCGCGATGCTGCTGACGGCCGGGGCCGAGCTGGTGCGGGACTGCGATGCCATCGTGCCGGTGCCGCTGCATCGCTGGCGGTTGTGGCGCCGCCGCTTCAACCAGTCGGCCCTGCTGGCCCGCGAACTGGGGCGGCTGAGCGGCAAGCCGGTCTGGCTCGACCTGCTGGAGCGGCCCAAGCCGACCCGCAGCCTGGGCCGGCTCGGCCGGGTCGAACGCCGCCGCGTGCTGGCCGGTGCGATCCGGATCTCGGAACGGTGGCAAGAGGACGTGGCGGGCAAACGCCTGCTGCTGGTGGATGATGTGCTCACCACCGGCGCCACGGTGGGGGCCTGCAGCCGGGTCCTGCGGCGGAATGGCGCGGCGGCGGTGACGGTGCTCACGCTGGCCCGGGTTGTTCGGGCCGAGCAGGGCGCCATATAATGGTTTCGAAAAGCGAGGGGCTTTTCTCCCGAGGACCTCATGGCCCAGATCGAAATCTATACCACTTTCATGTGCCCTTACTGCGCGCGCGCCAAGGCGCTGCTGGAAAAGAAGGGCCAGAGCTATAACGAGATCGATGTCTCTTACGACGCCGCCAAACGCGAGGAGATGACCCAGAAAGCCGGCGGTCGCCGCACCGTGCCGCAGATCTGGATCAACGGCACCCATGTTGGCGGCTGCGACGATCTCTACGCGCTGGATCGCGAGGGTAAACTCGATCCGCTGCTGGCCGCGGCGTAAGGGGCAATCGCATGGCGCAGCGCTTCAAGGTCGGCCTGGTCCAGCCCAATATCTGGGATGACATGGATGCCAATATCGCCCATGTCTCCGCATTGGTGCGCAAGGCCAAAGAGGCCGGTGCCGACCTGATCGCCACGCCGGAGAATTCCGGCTTCATGGGTGCCAATGCAGCCGCCAGCGTGGCGGCCGGCCGGCCCGAGGAAAGCCATCCGGCTTTGCAGGCCTTCCGCGCGCTGTCGAAAGAGCTGAATACCTGGCTGCTGGTCGGCTCGCTGGCGATCAAGCCCGAAGGCGCCAACCGCAACTTCAACCGCTCGTATCTGCTGGCGCCCGATGGCGGCATCGCCGCGCGTTACGACAAGATCCATCTCTTCGACGTCGACCTGCCCTCCGGCGAAACCTATCGCGAGTCCAACTCCATCGCGCCAGGTGCCGAGGGCTTGCTGGCGCAGCTGCCCTATGCCACGCTGGGCATGTCAATCTGCTACGACCTGCGGTTCCCGGGCCTGTATCGCGGGCTGGCCCAGGCCGGTGCCGACATCATCTCGATCCCGGCCGCTTTCACCCGCACCACGGGGCAGGCGCACTGGCATGTGCTGCTGCGCGCCCGGGCGATTGAGACCGGCGCCTTCGTGATCGCGCCGGCCATGTGGGGTGACCATCCGGGCAACCGGCAGACCTATGGCCATTCACTGGTGATCGATCCCTGGGGCCGGGTGCTGGCCGATGCCGGCGACGGCGTGGGCGTGGTGACCGCCGAGATCGATCTGGCGCAGGTGGCCAAGGCGCGGGCGCAGATTCCCGCCTGGCGCCACGATCCGGCTTATACCCTGCCGGCGCGCGCCGCCGAATAGCCGTTCGTGTCGCTGAATTGCGGCAGGGCGATCCCGGTCGCCCTGGTGAAGGCCGGCCACAGCGCCGGCGTCAATGCCAGCACCGGCTCGGCCCGCAGCAATCCGCCCAGACCTTCATAGTCGCAGGTGACGCCGCCGGCCTCGCGCACCAGCAGTAGGCCGGCCAGGGCATCCCAGGCCTTCATGCGGTGTTCATAGAATCCGTCCGTGGCCCCTTCGGCGGCCAGGGCCAGCAGCAGCAGACCGCTGCCCAGCCGGCGATACTGGCAATGGGCCGACAGGAGCTGTTCGACCAGCGCGGCATGCGGTCCGGCCGCTTCGCCGTGGCCATAGCCGATGCCGATGCAGGCGCGGTCGAATTGCCGCGTGTCGCTGACGCCGATCGGCTTGCCATTGCAAAAGGCGCCATGGCCCCGCCGCGCGGTATAGAGCCGGTCGGCCATCGCATCGTAGATCAGGCCCAGTTCCAATGTGTCTTTCACCACCAATGCGATGGCTGTGCACCAGTAGGGCAGGCCGCGCACGAAATTGGCCGTGCCGTCGATGGGGTCGATCACCCACAGGGCATCGGTCTCACCGCCGCGTCGGCCGCGTTCCTCGCCCAGGATGCCGTCATGCGGGAAAGCGGATAGAAGGCGCGAGGCGATCAGGTCCTCGGTTTCGGAATCCGCCTGGCTGACGAAATCCTGCACGCCCTTCAGCTTCACGACCAACTCGCCGCGATTGTCGTAAAAGCCGCGCGCCAGCCTGCCGCCTTCGCGGATCACCTGGGCGGCGTGGGTCAGTCGGTGTTCGAGATCGATCATGGCCGTACCTGTGCTGCGTTGCTGCCGGAACGGACGGTGCGGGGCGATGGTAACGCCAACCCCGGCGCGGGCCCAACAGCAAATTTGCGATATTTCATTTCGCCGATATGATGGGCGGATCAGCCTGCCAAGCCTCACGCGGCAGGGCGAACCAGCTCACGATCCGCTCCCACAGTGGCGCCTCGCCATCGTACCGGAATCCCAGTTTTCCCAGCACGCGCTGCGACGCCTTGTTGCCGGGTGCGGTCAGGGCGATCAGCTTGTCCAGCCCATGCGCCTCGAAGGCGTATTGCAACGCGGCACGGCCGGCTTCGGTGGCCAGCCCGCGGCCCCAGACAGTCTTGCTGAACAGATACAGCAGCTCGGTCTGCTCGGCCTCGGCGATCCAGCGCAGGCCGCATTGGCCCAGCAGTCGGCCGCTGGCGCGATCTTCCACCGCCCAGACGCCATAACCGCGTCGTTCCCAGTGGTCGTTGAAATTGTGGATGTTGCTCTTGGCGCGTTCGGCGGCCTCGGCGCGCGGCAGGCCACGGCCGGGCAGCATGTGGCGCATCACCGTATCGTCGCCATAGAAACGCGCCAGGGTTTCCCAGTCGGCGCCGGCGAAGCGCCGCAGCACCAGGCGCTCGGTCTCGATCCGCTGTCCGCTCATCGCTTGATCGCGCAGATACGCTGGCGCATGGCGGGTTTGGGCAGGTTGTCTTCGCCCTGTTCGAAAGCCCGGATGTCGAAGGCGTCGCGGCAGCGGTCGAACAGTTCGTTTTCGGCCAGCAGGAAATCCGGGCTGGCGGGTTTGCCGAAGCGCTCGTTGCCGCGCATGAAGGTCTCGTAGAGCAGCAGGCCGCCGGGCTGCAGCGCGGCGATGATCTGCGGAAACAGCGGCCGCCAGAGATAATTGGTCACCACGATGGCGGCAAAACGACGACCGTCCAGCGGCCAGGGAGCATTTTCGATATCGGCCTGCAGCAACTCGGCGCCGGCCGAGCCCTGCAGGTCGGTCACGCCGCTCAGGTCGCGGTCGAGGAACAGGGTCTTGTGCCCGGCCAGCAGGAACAGCCGGCCATGGCGTCCGCTGCCGCAGGCCAGATCCAGCACGGCGCCGGCATCGGCTGCAACCAGAGGTGCGAACCGTTGAATCCATGGCGACGGCGGCGGGCGGTCAGGAACGCTCTGGCCCATCCATTACCCCCTTGTTGCGCCATTGTGACGGCACCATGTATAAATCACTGCCTCTTATGAAGGACTTGTGCTGTAGCCGAATCGACCGGACGCCCATGATCAAGTACGAACTCAAATGCCGCAAGGACCACGTCTTCGAGGCGTGGTTTTATGACAGCGCCACCTACGACAAGCAGGCGGCGGGCGGCAAGATCGTGTGCCCGGTCTGCAATTCGCGCAAGATCACCAAGGCGCCGATGGCGCCGCGCATCGGCAAGTCGAAGGGCGAAGTCGCCGCCGCTGAGGCCAAGGAAGTGGCCGTCGCCATGAAGGCCCTGCGCGAGTTGCGCGACCATGTGGAGAAAAACGCCGATTACGTCGGCGACCAGTTCGCCGAGGAAGCGCGCAAGATCCATTACGGCGAAGCCGACAAGCGCAACATCTACGGCGAAGCGACCAAGGAAGAAGCCAGGGAGCTGACCGAGGAGGGGATCGACGTGGCGATGATCCCCTGGGTGCCGCGCGGGGACGCTTAGTCCCGAGGGCACCTGCGGCTCTCGCATCAAATTTTCTTTTCGATGCGAACGATCCTGTGTCTTCCCAGTAGGGTTGTGTAAGAAATCCTGACGTAGTCGCCTGCATTCAGGGGATGACTATCGATCGAACTCGCGTCGAATCCGAAACCTCGACGTGGCAGTCTGAAATGCGCCCCCTCTATGCTAAACGACACTGGGAAGGCACCTCGGGTTCCATCCTCTATTGATTGTATGTGCCCTTCTGTGGTGTTGGAGGCGTGATAGCGGGTGACGTACAGCATGAACCCAAAATCGAGCGTCGGGAAGGCACACAAGAATAAGGCCAGGAAAATCCCCAGTTGAAGTAGCCCTTTATCGGGTCGCCTCAAATAGTGTCCTGAAATTGCGTCCGTTATCCAACCCTTCCCCTGGACCACGAGAATCACAAAACAGCCTGTAGCAACCGTTGTAACCAACCCGGAAATCAATTCGAGCAGATCGTCGAAGTCAGCAAATTCGTAGACGAGCTGATACGGCATCGACGTCTACTTCACCGCCACCATCATGTAATTCACATCGGTATCGCCGCTGATGCGCCAGCGGTCGGCCAGCGGGTCGTAGCTGACGCCGGTCACATCCTGCATGGTCAGGCCGGCCTGGCGCAGGCCCTGGGCCAGCTCGTGCGGCTGCACGAATTTCTTCCAGTCATGGGTGCCGCGCGGCAGCCAGCCGAGGATGTATTCCGCGCCCACGATGGCCAGCGCATAGGCTTTCAGTGTGCGGTTCAGGGTGGCGGCGATCAGCAGCCCGCCGGGCTTCACCATCTGGCCGCAGCAGGCCAGGAAACCGTTCAGGTCGGCCACATGCTCCACGACTTCCAGCGTCAGGACGACGTCGAAGCGTTCGCCGCCCGCCGCCAGGGCCTCGGCGCTGGTGCAGCGGTAATCGATCCCCAGCCCGGATTCGGCGGCGTGGGCCCGGGCCACGCCGATATTGCGTTCCGCCGCGTCAGCCCCCAGCACGCTGGCGCCCAGCCGGGCCATCGGCTCGGCCACCAGGCCGCCGCCGCAGCCGATATCCAGCAGCCGCAGGCCCGATAGCGGGGCCTGGGCCGTGACGTCGCGGCCGAAATGGGCAGCGATCCGGTCGCGGATGAAACCGAGTCGTACCGGATTGAATTTGTGCAGGGGGCGAAACTTGCCCTGCGGGTCCCACCATTCCGCTGCCATGGCGGAAAAACGCTCGATTTCGGCGGGGTCGACGCTGGCGGCGGTCTGGCTCATGACTTCCCGGCAAAGGCTTGGTTGGAAACGGGTATTTTTCCCCCCGGTCGGCTTGCCTGGGGAGGGTCCCAAGAGTATTAAGTACCCGCCTTTAAACCGGCAAGTTCCGCCGGCCAATTATCGACAACGGATCGGGAAACGGGATCGAGCGGCATGGCGCGCTTGGTGATGAAATTCGGCGGCACATCGGTCGGCTCGGTCGACCGGATCAAGAATGTCGCGGCTAAGGTGAAGCGCGAGGTCGAGGCCGGCAACCAGGTTGCCGTGGTCGTCTCGGCGATGTCGGGCGAGACCAACCGCCTGGTGGATTTGTGCAAGCAGATCGATCCGGTGCATGACCAGCGCGAATACGACACCGTCGTCGCCTCGGGCGAGCAGGTCACCACCGGCCTGGTCTCCATCGCCCTGCAGGCCGCCGGCGTGAAGGCCCGCTCCTGGCAGGGCTGGCAGGTGCCGATCCGCACCAACGACATGCATGGCAAGGCCCGCATCGAGGAAATCGACGGCTCGGCCATGATCCGGGACATGGAGGCCGGCGTGGTGCCGGTGGTGGCGGGGTTCCAGGGCGTCGGCCCGAACCAGCGCATCGCCACTTTGGGCCGTGGCGGCTCGGACACCTCGGCGGTGGCGCTGGCCGCAGCCCTGAAGGCCGACCGCTGCGACATCTATACGGACGTGGACGGTGTATACACCGCCGATCCGCGCATCGTGAAAAAAGCCCGCAAGCTGGATAAGATCACCTACGAGGAGATGCTGGAACTGGCCTCCCTCGGGGCCAAGGTGCTGCAGACCCGCTCGGTGGAAATGGCGATGAACCACCGGGTGCGGACCCAGGTTCTGTCGAGCTTTGCCGACCTTCCCGGCACGCTCGTAGTCGATGAGGATGAGATCGTGGAAAAGCAGATTGTTTCCGGCGTCACCTATTCGGCCGATGAGGCGAAAGTCACCCTGATCGGTGTGGCCGACCGTCCCGGTATCGCGGCCAACATCTTCGGGCCGCTGTCGGATGCCGGTATCAATGTCGACATGATCGTCCAGAACATCTCCGAGGACGGCAAGAAGACCGACCTGACCTTCACGATGGGCCGCGGTGATCTCGACCGCGCCGTGCAGATCCTGGAAAAGCAGAAGAGCAGCCTGGGCTGGGCCAAGCTGGTGCCGGACAAGAACGTGATCAAGGTCTCGGTTGTCGGCGTCGGCATGCGCAGCCATGCCGGCGTGGCGCACACCATGTTCAAGGCGCTGGCTGAGAAGAACATCAATATCCTCGCCATCACCACCTCCGAGATCAAGGTCAGCGTGCTGATCAGCGCCGATTACACCGAACTCGCGGTGCGCGCCCTGCACACGGCCTTTGGGCTGGATGCCGAATGAAGACGGGCCGCATGAACACGGAGGGCCGATGCGGGGAGGGCGCGCCACACCAGCCGCTCCGGTAATCGTTAGCGGAGACCGGCTGTGATGCCGGGTCGGGCGCCGCCGCCCGGGCCGCGCGGCCTGCTGCGCCGTCTCCGCGAGGTGATGGCGGAAGCCGGCACCGTCGACGAGCGCCTTGGCCGCGTCGTGCGCAACATCGCCGCCAACATGGTGGCGGAAGTCTGCTCCGTCTATCTGCTGCGCAACGACGAACTCGAACTCTACGCCACCGAGGGTCTGAACCCCGAAGCCGTGCACAAGACGCGGCTGAAAGTGGGTGAGGGTCTGGTCGGCGACATCGCCGCCAATGCCCGGCCCCTGATGCTGGCCGATGCGCAGACCCATCCGCAATTCGCCTACAAGCCGGAAACCGGCGAAGAAATCTATCACTCGCTGCTCGGCGTGCCGATCCTGCGCGACAACCGCGTGATCGGCGTTCTGGTCGTGCAGAACCAGACCCGCCGCCAATATGCCGAGGAAGAGGTCGAGGCGCTGGAAACCATCGCCATGGTGCTGGCCGAGATGGTGGCCTCGGGCCAGCTCAGCGGCGGCGAGGATCTGGCGGCGGTCAACCGGGCGTCGACCATGCCGTTCCGCGCCGATGGCCGGCTGCTGTCGGAAGGTCTGGCGATCGGCGTGGCCGTGCTGCACGAGCCGCGCATCCATGTCGAGAAGACCATCGCCGACGACATCCCCTTCGAGAAGCAGCGGCTGGATGCCGCCGTCGCCTCGATGCGCGACCAGGTCAACAAGATGCTGGAAGCGCCTGACAGCGACATCGTCGGCGAAAGCCGCGACGTGCTGGAAACCTACAAGATGTTTGCCCACGATACCGGCTGGCTGGCCAAGCTGCACCAGGCGGTCGAATCCGGCCTGACGGCGGAAGCCGCCGTGATGCGCGTGCAGGGCGACACGCGCCACCGCATGCAGGCGATCACCGATCCGTATCTGCGCGAGCGCCTGGCGGATCTGGACGATCTGGCCAACCGTCTGCTGCTGCATCTGGCCGGCAAGCCCTATCATTCGGCAGCCGAAAACCTGCCTGATAACGCCATCCTGCTGGCGCGCAGCATGGGGCCGGCCGAATTGCTGGATTACGACCGCCGCAAACTGCAGGGCGTGGTGCTGGAGGAAGGCTCCAGCGTCAGCCATGTCGCCATCGTGGCGCGTGCGCTCTCCATTCCCGTGATCGGCGGCGTCGAGGGCGTGATCGCCAAGGTCGAGCCGGGCGATACCGTGGTGGTCGATGGCGACCATGCCCAGGTTTTCGTGCGGCCGGCGCCGGATGTGGTGTCTGCCTTCCATCAGGGCGTTTCCCTGCGCAAGGCGCGGCTGGCGAAATACGCCGCGCAGCGCGATGACCCGCCGATGACCCGCGATGGCCAGCGCATCGCCCTGCTGGTCAATGCCGGCCTGCTGATCGATCTGGCCCATCTGGATGAGACCAATGCCGACGGCATCGGCCTGTATCGCACCGAACTGCAGTTCATGGTGCGGCCGACCATGCCGAAGGCAGAGGCGCAGACCGCGATCTACCGCCGCGTGATCGAACATGCCGGCGAACGGCCGGTGGTGTTCCGCACACTGGATATCGGCGGCGACAAGGTGCTGCCCTATCTTGTGAAATATCCGGAAGAGAACCCGGCCATGGGCTGGCGTGCCATCCGCCTGGCGCTGGATCGGCCGGCTTTGCTGAAGGTGCAGCTGCGCGCCATGCTGGAAGCGGCGGCCGGCCGTTCGCTGCACCTGATGTTCCCGATGATCGCCGAGGTGGATGAATTCCGCCGCGCCCGCCGGCTGCTTGACCGCGAGGTGCAGCGGCTGGTCTCCCTGCGCAAGCCGGTGCCGCTGAAAATCGCGGTGGGCACGATGCTGGAGGTGCCGGCGCTCGCCTGGCAGCTGCCCGCCCTGCTGCCGCTGGTCGATTTCATTTCGGTCGGCTCGAACGACCTGATGCAGTTCATGTTCGCGGCCGATCGCGGCAATCCCAAGCTGGCCGACCGTTACGACCCCATGAGTCCGGCGATGCTGAGTTTCCTGCACTGGGTGGTGCAGCAATGCCATGCGGCCTCCAAGCCGATCACCATGTGCGGCGAGATGGGCAGCCGTCCGCTGGAGGCCATGGCCCTGCTGGGGCTGGGTTTCCGCCGCCTGTCCATGCCGGCCAGCGCGGTGGGGCCGGTCAAGGAAATGCTCCGTAGCCTGGATGTTCCCCGTTTGGCTGATTTTATGTCTAAGCTGTATGCCTCGCCCGATCACAGCATACGCGCCCAACTAGAAGAATTCGCCCGGGAAAACGGGGTAATTGTTTGAAATAGCTGGCCTTGCCGGCCATTTGCCGTAATATGACCAGGCGCGAACAAGGGTAGGCAATCCAGGATGAATGCCCAATCCGGCGAACAGGCGGCTTCGGCGGCAACAACCGTAGCGAATGGCTACGACGGCGTCGGCCATAGCCTGAAAGTGGTACGCGAGCGGCGTGGCCTCACCCTCGCGGATGTATCCGCGCGCCTGCGCATCCGTCGCCCCTATCTTGAAGCCATCGAAGCCGGCCGTTTCAGCGAATTGCCCGGCGCCGTCTATGTCAGCGGCTTCCTACGCCAATATGCCGAATTCCTTGGTCTCGAGCCGGATCAGGTTCTGAAAACCTACCAGTCCGAAGCCGACGGCCAGGTTCAGCGTGTGGTGCTGAATTTCCCGCTGCCGCGTCCGGAAGAACGCACGCCGCGCCTGTGGCTGGTGGTGGGTGCGCTGGTCGTCGCCGGCATCATCTATGTGCTGTGGTATCGTCACCAGGAAACGCTGCGCGTGGGGCAGGACCTGATCCAGGCCGTGCCGGCACGATTGGCCGATCTGGTGCCCAGTCCGCAGCCGATCGCCCCCGCCGTAATCCCGCCGCCGCCGTCGACCGCCGCCGCACCGTCACCGTCCACCACTGCCGTGCCGGCGCCGCTGCCGTCATCGCCCCCAGTCGCCGCTGCTCCGGCACCAGCTGCATCGCCGGTCGCCGCCGTTGCTCCGGCGCCGGCCGCTGCGCCCATTGCTCCGCCCCCCGCACCCGTTGCCGCGGCTTCTGCGCCCGAAACTCCGGCTGCCATTGCCGCAGCTCCGGCAATACCTGCGCCGACGCCAGCGGTCCCAACCCCCGCACCCGCGGCCGCAACCTCGGCCAATGCCAGCTTTGGCGCCGCCGATGCCGAAAAGAGCCGGATCCGTGTCGAAGCGACCGGTCCGGCCTGGATCCAGGTGCGTGGTCCGAATAACGAACAGGTTTTCACCCGCCTGCTGAATGCCGGCGAGCGTTATGTGGTGCCGGATCGCGAGGGACTGACCCTGCTGACCGGCAATGCCGGCGCGGTGCGTATTGTTGTCGATGGTCAGCCATTGCCGCCGTTTGGCGGCGAGGGCGAGGTCAAGCGCGGCATTCCCCTCGACCCCGAGCGGCTGAAAACCGGCGGCCAGGGCTAGTTTTCCGCCTCTCATTACCGGCCCGCTGGCTTGTCATGGCGGGGTAAAGACGCCATGTTACGCCGCATCCGCCCCCGCCCGGCACATGAGCGGGACGGTGGCTTCAGGCAGCAGCAATGAGCATCCGACCGTATCGCGATATCCAGCGCCGCAAATCGCGGCAGATTTTCGTCGGCAAGGTGCCGGTGGGCGGCGACGCGCCGATCACCGTGCAGACCATGACGAACACGCTGACCTCGGATGCGGCGGCCACGATCGACCAGATTCGCCGCTGCGAGGAGGCGGGCGCCGATATCATCCGTGTGTCCTGTCCGGATGAAGATTCGACGAAGGCCCTGAAGGAGATCGTGCGCGCCGCCCGCGTGCCGATCGTGGCTGACATTCATTTCCACTACAAACGCGCCATCGAGGCGGCCGAGGCCGGCGCCGCCTGCCTGCGCATCAATCCGGGCAATATCGGCAGCGCCGAGCGCGTGCGCGAGGTGGTGAAGGCAGCCAAGGATCATGGCTGCTCGATGCGCATCGGCGTGAATGCCGGTTCGCTGGAAAAGCATCTGCTGGAGAAATACGGCGAGCCCTGTCCCGAGGCCATGGTAGAAAGCGCGCTGGACCATGCGCGCATCCTGGAAGATCATGACTTCCGCGAATTCAAGATCAGCGTGAAGGCATCGGATGTCTTTCTCGCCGTCGCCGCCTATCAGGGTCTGGCCGAGGCCTGCGATTATCCACTGCATATCGGCATCACCGAGGCTGGCGGCCAGCGTATTGGCACGGTGAAATCCTCCATCGGCCTTGGCATGCTGCTGTGGTCGGGCATCGGCGACACGTTGCGTGTCTCGCTGTCAGCCCCGCCGGAGGAAGAAGTGCGTGTCGGCTTTGATATTCTGAAGTCGATGAATCTGCGCCATCGCGGCGTGAACGTGATTTCCTGCCCGTCCTGCGCCCGCCAGCAGTTCGATGTGATCAAGACCGTCGAGGTACTGGAAAAACGCTTGGCCCACATCACCACGCCGATGACGCTCAGCGTGATCGGTTGCGTGGTGAACGGTCCGGGCGAAGCGCGCGAGACCGATATCGGCTTCACCGGCGGCGGCAAGGGCTCGCATCAGGTCTATCTGGCAGGCCAGCCGGCGCACCGTTTGCAGAACGAGGATATCGTCGCGCATCTGGTCAAGCTGGTCGAAGACAAGGCGCGCGAGATCGAAGCCGCCCAAAAGAACACCCAGCATTCCGGCGAAGCGGCCGACGCCGCTTCCTAGCTTCCACCTTTCAACGACGGAGACACGCCGTGGCCCAGTTGCAGCCCGTGCGCGGCACGCATGACATTCTGCCTGACGATTATGCGCGGTTCCGCCATGTGGTGGAGATCGCCCGCCAGACCGCGCTTTTGTTCGGCTATCGTGAAATGGCGACGCCGATTTTCGAATTCACCGAGGTCTTTGCCCGTTCGATGGGCGAAACGTCCGATGTCGTTTCCAAGGAGATGTATTCCTTCACCGACAAGGGCGGCGAAGGGCTGACCCTGCGTCCGGAATACACCGCCGGTATCTGCCGCGCCTTCATTTCCAACGGCCTGCTGCAGCATGTGCCCTTCAAGGCGTTCGGCTGGGGCCCGATGTTCCGCTTCGAACGGCCGCAAAAGGGGCGCCAGCGCCAGTTCCATCAGATCGACGTGGAAGTGATCGGTGCGCCCGAGCCGCAGGCCGATGTCGAGGTGATCTCGGTGGCGGCCGAAATCCTGCGCCGATTGGGTATCCTCGACAAATGCGTGCTGGAACTGAACACGCTCGGCGATCCGGAAAGCCGCGTGGGCTATCGCGAGGCGCTGGTGAAGTATTTCTCCGGCCATGTCGACAAGCTGTCGGAAGACAGCCGCAAGCGGCTGGAAAAAAATCCGCTGCGCATCCTGGATTCCAAGGATGAGGGCGACCGCAGGCTGGTAGCCGATGCACCGCTGATCCAGGAATACCTGACGCCGGCGGCACGCGATTTCTTCGCGGCCCTGCAGGATGGGCTGGGCATCGCCGGTGTGCCGTTCAAGGTCAGCCCGCGCCTGGTGCGTGGCCTGGATTACTACACCCACACGGCCTTCGAATTCACCACCGACATGCTGGGCGCCCAGGGCACCGTGCTGGCCGGTGGCCGTTACGACGGCCTGATCGAACAACTCGGCGGCAAGCCTACGCCCGGCATCGGCTGGGCCGGCGGCATCGAGCGCCTGGTGCTGCTCTCCGATCCGCAGCCGGTGCCGCCGCGCAGCGTCGCCATCATTCCGATCGGCGCTGCCGCCGAAGCCGAAGCTGCAAAGCTGGCGACCGAGTTGCGCCGCGCCGATGTGGCAGTGGAGCTGGCTTATGGCGGCAACGCCGGCAAGCGTTTCAAGCGTGCTGATCGGCTGGGCTGCTTCGCCGCCATCGTGATCGGCGACGACGAGCTGGCGAAAGGTATCGTCAAGCTGAAGGATCTGAAAAGCGGCGAGGAGATGGCACTGCCGCGCGGCGATCTGCTGGCGAAAGTGAAAGCCTAACGCCATGGATGTCGCCGGCCTGCCCGAGGCCAAGCTCGACAAGGTGATCGAGCGTTACGAGATGCTGCAGGCCCAAATGTCGGCCGGCGGCCTCGCCGCCGAGGCCTTCGTCAAACTGTCGAAGGAATATGCCGAGATCGAGCCGCTGGTGCAGGGCATCAACGATTGGCGCCGGCTGCGCCGCGAGGTCGCCGATCTGGCAGCCATGCGGGATGATCCGGCTTCCGATCCGGAGATGCGCAACCTGGCCGAGGCAGAATGGAAGCAGGCCCAGGCTGCGCTGCCCGAAGCCGAGCGCCGCGTGCTGATCATGCTGCTGCCCAAGGACGAGGCCGACGAGAAAAATGCCATCCTGGAAGTGCGCGCCGGCACCGGCGGCGACGAGGCGGCATTGTTTGCCCGCGACCTGTTCGAGATGTATCGCGGCTATGCCGCCAAGCATGGCTGGCGTTTCGAGGTGGAGAGTATTTCCGACACCGAGCTTGGCGGTTTCCGCGAGGCCATTGCCACCATCTCGGGCCGCAGCGTCTTCGCCCGGCTGAAATTCGAATCCGGCGTGCATCGCGTGCAGCGGGTGCCCGATACCGAGACGCAAGGGCGCATCCATACCTCGGCGGCCACCGTGGCGGTGCTGCCCGAGGCCGAGGATGTTGATATCGACATCAACGAGAATGATCTGCGCATCGACGTGTATCGGTCTTCGGGCGCTGGCGGCCAGCATGTGAACACGACCGATTCCGCTGTGCGCATCACCCATATTCCGTCCGGCATCGTGGTCGCTCAGCAGACCGAACGCTCGCAGCACAAGAACAAGGCCAAGGCGATGAAGCTGCTGCGCGCCAAGCTTTATGAAGCAGAGCGCGAGAAGCTGGCTTCGGCGCGGGCGGCTGACCGCAAGGGGCAGGTTGGTTCCGGCGACCGGTCGGAGCGGATCCGCACCTACAATTTCCCGCAGGGCCGCGTCACCGATCACCGGATCAACCTGACGCTCTACAAGATCGAGCAGGTGATGACCGGCGAGGCGCTGGACGAGGTGATCGAGGCGCTGATCGCCGAGGATCAGGCCAGTCGCCTGGCCGAATTGAATGCCTGATATTGCCGGCCTGCTGCTTGATGCCACACGCCGCCTGAAAGAGGCCGGTATTGAAGGCCCGCGCCAGGATGCGGTGCTGCTGCTGAGCGAGGCTGCGGGACTGAGCCCCGACCGCGTGCGCCTGCAGCCTGAAACGGCCCTGGCGCCGGATATCGCGGCGCGGTTCGAGGCGCTGATGCAGCGTCGGCTGGCTCGCGAGCCGGTCTCGCAGATACTCGGCCGCCGCGAATTCTGGGGACTTGATTTCCATGTCACCCGCGATGTGCTGGATCCGCGGCCGGATTCCGAAACCCTGGTTGCCGGCGCGCTGGCCGCGATTTCGGATCGCGGTGCAGCCTGGCGGATCGTGGATTTCGGCACCGGCTCGGGCTGCCTGCTGCTCAGTCTGCTGCATGAACTGCCCAATGCAACCGGCCTTGGTGTTGATGCCTCGCCGGCCGCGCTGGAGATTGCGCGCGGCAACGCTGAACAGCTCGGTTTAGCCAGCCGGGTGGATTTTCGACAAGGCGACTGGGGCACTGGCCTCGAGGGGCCGTTCGATATCCTGATCTCGAACCCGCCCTATATCGAAAGCGCCGTGGTGCCTGAACTGGCGCCCGAAGTGGCCCGGCACGAGCCGCGTCTGGCGCTGGATGGCGGGGCGGATGGGCTGGATGCCTATCGGCGGCTGGTGCCGCATATGGCCCGTCTGGCGGCGCCGGGTGCTTTTGCCGCGCTGGAAATCGGCCTGGGGCAAGATGCCGCAGTCTCGGCCCTGCTGGCCGGGGCCGGATTTGCCGGTATTGTCGTGTTACCTGACCTGGCGGGCGTGGGCCGCGTCGTTACCGGGCGGAAATCCCGGTAAATTCCGAGCAAAAAGGGGTTGGCAGCCGCAGCCGCCCCCCTTATCTTGGGATTCGGGATGACGCGGTCCCAAGGAAGCACGCCCAAGGCATTGATCAGGCTTTGATCAAAGGGGTGAGTTGGCCGGGGGCGGATAAGGCAGGCAGCGTCATCGCCTCTTCGACTGAAACCGGGTTTGGATCCGATCGAGAGGCCGACCGTATTACGCGCGGATGTTTGAGCCACGCGATACGGTGCGCAACCAGCCTGATGCGCGATTTGCTGAAAACAAGCGAGATGAACCTGTGAACAACAAGAATCGTCAACGTGGTGGCCGGCCCCAGGGCCGTAGGCCGCATGGTGGTGGCGGCGGCGGTGGCGGCGGGATGAACAATTCCCACCGCAATTTCGACTCCAACGGCCCCGACGTCAAAATCCGCGGCACGGCCAATACCATCTTCGAGCGGTATTGCCAGTTGGCCCGCGATGCCAATGCCTCGGGCGACCGGATCGCGGCAGAGAATTATCTGCAGCATGCCGAACACTATTACCGCATCATGCTGGCCCAGGGCGTGACGCCAATGCAACGCCAGCAGCAGGGCAGCCAGCAACAGCCGCAGGCACAGCAGGGCGGCAACCAGCCTCAGTCCCCGCAACCCCAGCAGGCGCCCGTCGTCGATGGGGAGCAGCCGAGCCTGGAAATGGAACTCGAGGCTGCTCTTGATCCCAATGCCGAAGCGCAGCCGGGCGAACGCGACGAGGCCACCGCAGCCTGATCGGGGCTGCCACGCGCGCCGCGCTCTTATCCAGCAAAAAGGCCGCCGGTACGACCGGCGGCCTTTTTTGTTTGTCTGTTTTGTCCGTGCTGTCCGCCGTGGACGAAGATCAGTTACCCGGCTGCGAATTGCCCTGTTCGGCCATGGCCCAGAGGGCTTCGTCGGCGATGGTGAGCTCGCGGATCGGCAGCATCTCGGTCTCCGGCACCACCGGGGCCAAGGCAATGTCGATCTCCAGTTCCTTGTCCAGCAGGCCGCGATCGCCGCCCAGATGGCGTTCGAAGAAATCGACGGTGCGGGTGATGCTGTCTTCCTTGGCATCGCCACGGAAGGTATGGCCTTCACCCTTGTAGATCTTCACTTCATGCTCGGCGCCGATTTCGCCCAGCAGGCTGGCCAGCTCATAGGCGCGACGCACCGGCACGGTGGCGTCCCGGTCGCCATGCATCACCAGGGTTGGCGGCATGCGGTGCACGCCCCTGCGCTGCACCTCGGATGGCATCGCGCCTACCACGTTCACCACGGCCTGGATGCGCTGATCGCGGCTGCCCAGGCTCAAGGCATGGAAGCCGCCCAGCGACAGGCCAAAGACGCCGATACGCTCGGCATCGACATAGGCTTGCTTGGAAACATACGAGACGGCCTCGGCAATCACGCGCTCACGCTCGTCATGCAGCGTCGGCGCCGCTTTGCGGGCCTGCGGGATGCCGTCGAAATAATGGACCACAAAGGCGGTGATGCCGCGCTCGGCCAGGGCCTTGGCCTGCGGGTAGAACAACGAGCCGTCACCCAGGCCATGGGCGCCATGCAGGATCAGCACGGCCGGCGCGCGGCCATCGGGACCCAACATGTCGGTTTCGGCTTTGACCACATCGACGCGCACCCGGCGGCCGTCGATATTGAAACCATTGGTGTTCTCGGCTTCCGCAGCGCGGCGCGCACCTTCGGCGGATTTCTGGCGGCGCGGGCTGGCTTTCGCCGGCTTGGCATCGGGCTTAGGTGCGACGGCGGCCTTGGCATGGCCGGCGCGCGGCTGGGCCTGAACGGTGACGGGAACCATCGCCATGCTGCCCAGAATCAACGCAAGCGCAGAAACGCGGCAAATCTGCCGCAGGGCATTGCCCATCAGCGCCCTGGTCTTCACCAGCGTCTTGGCATCCAGCAGTGTCGTGGCGTTGCCCCCGGCCATCGATCCCCCGTTAAGCCTTTGTTGAACCTTTTGGCGGGTGTGCCCCGCCGAGCTGTTACGAGTTGTAACAAGGCCCGGCGGGGCTTGTCCACCCTTGATTCGTTGGGCTGATTCCTGGTTTTTCAGGAAAATCATAGGGTTGTTACAATTTTCCCGCCCGCTTGACGCTCTGGGGGCAGCTTCTTACCTTTAGCCACCACGTCGGAATCGCCCGCCGGCCTTGTTTGGACGGGCTGTGCCGGCACCCCCCAGCCCAACGAGGATTTCCGCATGTCCGCGCCCACCAAAGTTACCGATGCCTCCTTCGAAAGCGACGTCCTCAAGTCCTCCAATGCCGTGCTGGTCGACTTCTGGGCCGAGTGGTGTGGCCCCTGCAAGCAGATCGCCCCGGCGCTGGACGAGATTGCCGGCGAGATGGCCGGCAAGCTGACCATTGCCAAGGTCAATATCGACGAGAACCCGATGACGCCATCGAAGTTCGGCGTGCGCGGCATCCCGACCCTGATCCTGTTCAAGGACGGCAAGCCGGTTTCCACCAAGGTCGGCTCGATGCCCAAGAGCCGCATCCTGGAGTGGATCAACTCGGCGATCTAGGAATTCTCCGCCAGGATCCGGCCCGCCAGATACAGCGAGCCGGTTATGACCACGCGGGCCGGGGCAGATGCTGCTTCGGCCCGTATCGTTTCGGCGATCTGCCGCATAGCAGCCTGGGCATTTTCCGCCGGTGCCGCCGCCAGCCCCACGTTGCGGGCTGCCGCAGTCAGGTCTTCGGCCGACAGGGAATTGATCTCACCCGGAATGCTGATGCAGCGGGCGCCGCGCATCAACGGTGCCAGCGGTCGCAGCAGGCCGGCGGCATCCTTGGTGTTCAGCATGCCGGCCAGCAGCCAGGTCGGCTTTGGCGGCAGGATCTTCAGCGTCTCGGCCAGTGCCACGCCGGCCATGGCATTGTGCGCGCCGTCGAGCCAGAGTTCGGTGCCCGGCGGCAGGATATCCACCAGCGGGCCTTTATTCAGGCGCTGCATGCGCGCCGGCCAGTCCACGCCGCGCAGGCCGTGCGCGATGGCATCTGGCGGGATATCGAAACCGGCCAGGTTGCGCGCGCAGGTCACGGCCGTTCCGGCATTGACGATCTGATGCTCACCCAGCAGGGCGGGGCGGGGCAGTCTGATGTCCTGTTCGCCCTGTCGCCAAAGCATGCCGTCGGCGGTTTCGCGCACAGTCCACTCCCGGCCGTGGCGGATCAGCGGTGCGCGGCAGGCCGCCGCCTGGGCTGCGATCACGGCCATTGCTTCGTCAGGCTGGGGTCCTACCACGCAGGGCACGCCCGGTTTGATGATGCCGGCCTTGGCTGCGGCGATTTTCGCGATGGTGTCGCCCAGGAAGGCAACATGGTCGATGCCGATCGGCGTGATAGCCGTGAGGCGTGGCTGTGGGATCACGTTGGTCGTGTCGGCGACGCCGCCCAGGCCGGTTTCCAGCAAAACCAGATCGGCCGGAATTTCAGCAAATGCCAGATAGGCGGCTGCGGTGGTGATCTCGAAAAAGGTGATCGGCTGGCCGGCATTGATGCGTTCGCAATGCTCCAGCAGGGCGATCAGCTTTTCATCGTCGATCAACCTGCCGGCCAGACGGATGCGCTCGTTGAAGCGCACCAGATGCGGCGAGGTATAGGCATGCACGCGATAACCGGCGACTTCTGCCATGGCGCGCAGGAAGGCCGTGGTCGAGCCCTTGCCCTTGCTGCCGGCCACATGGAAGACCGGCGGCAGGGCCAGATGCGGATCGCCCAGCTTTGCCAGCAGGGCGCGGATGCGCTCCAGCGAAAGGTCGATCGCCTTGGGATGCAGCGCCATCAGGCGCTGCAGGATGATCCCAAGATGATCCTTATTGGGTTCAGCGGCCGCGGGGGGCGGGGGCGCCATGGGGAATCTCACCGGTCGGCGGGATTTCCAGGCCCGGACGCGGCAGCGACACCACATCGGCCTTTGGCGCGGGATCGAGCAGCAGGCTGACGATGCGGCCCAGCGTATCGCGCAGCTCGCGGCGATGCACCACCATGTCCAGCATGCCGTGCTCCAGCAGGTATTCGGCGCGCTGGAAGCCCTGCGGCAGGGTTTCGCGGATGGTCTGTTCGATCACGCGCGGGCCGGCAAAGCCGATCAGCGCGCCCGGCTCGGCGATCTGGATGTCGCCCAGCATGGCGTAAGACGCCGTGACGCCGCCGGTGGTGGGATCGGTCAGCACCACGATGAAGGGCAGATGCGCCTCGCGCAGACGCTGCACCGCGATCACGGTGCGCGGCATCTGCATCAGGCTGAGGATGCCTTCCTGCATGCGCGCGCCGCCGGCGGCCGCAAACAGGATCAGGGCCGCGCGCTGGGTGACAGCCAGGTTGGCGGCGGCGATCAGCGCCTCGCCGGTGGCCATGCCCATCGAGCCGCCCATGAAGGCGAAATTCTGCACCGCGATCACCACGTCCTGCTCATGCAGCGTGCCATGGGCAACGGCGAAGGCATCACGCTGGCCGGTCTTGGAGCGGGCATCCTTCAGGCGGTCGGGGTATTTCTTGGAATCGCGGAAATGCAGCGGGTCCTGCAACACATCGGGCAGTTCGATGGTCTGGTATTCGCCCTTGTCGAACAGGGCGGCAAAGCGCTGTTTCGGCCCGACGCGCATGTGGTGGTCGCATTTCGGGCAGACATGCTGGTTCTCTTCCAGCTCCTTGGCATAGATCATCTGTCCGCAATTGGGGCATTTCTTCCACAGATTGTCCGGCGTGTCCTTCTTGGTCGTGAACTCGCGGATCTTGGGCAGGACGGTGCGGGTCAACCAGTTCATGGCGATACTCCTTAAAGCTTCAGGCTGCCGCCTTGGCGACGCCGCGGATGGCCTTGCTCAGCTCGCGCACCAGCGCCAGCACGTGATCGGCCGGGTCGATCCCCTTCACCTGGGCCTCGGCGACGCGATCCACAAGGGCCGAGCCTACCACGGCGGCATCGGCCACGGCGGCGATCTCGGCCGCGCGCTTGCCGTCGCGGATGCCGAAACCGACGGCCACCGGCAGTTTCGTCTTCAGCTTGATCCGGGTCACCGCCTTGCCGACAGCATTCGGATCGGCCGCCGCCGCACCGGTGATGCCGGCAATCGACACATAATACAGGAAACCCGACGTATTGTTCAGCACGGCGGGCAGGCGGGCGTCGTCGGTGGTGGGGGTGGCGAGACGGATGAAATGCAGGCCGGCTTTGATGGCGGGAATGCAGAGCTCGTCGTCTTCTTCCGGCGGCAGATCGACCACGATCAGGCCATCCACGCCGGCAGTCTTGGCGTCACTCAGGAAAGCGTCGACGCCGTAAGCCGAGATCGGGTTGAAATACCCCATCAGCACGATCGGCGTGGCGTCGTCGGCCTTGCGGAAGCCGCGCACCAGATCCAGCGTCTTGCGCAAGGAGGCACCCTTGGCGAGCGCGCGCAGGTTGGCAGCCTCGATGGAGGGGCCATCGGCCATCGGGTCGGTGAAGGGCACGCCCAGTTCGATCAGGTCAGCGCCAGCCGCCGGCAGCCCGGCCAGCAGGCGGGCGCAGGTGTCGTGATCCGGGTCGCCCGCGGTGATGAAGGTGACGAGGCCGGCGCGACCGGCGGCCTTCAGGTCGGCAAAGCGTTTGTCGATGCGGCTCACAGCTTCACTCCCAGCGCTTTCGCCACCGTATAGATATCCTTGTCACCGCGGCCCGACAGGCAGACCGCCATCAGATGATCCTTCGGCAGCTTCGGCGCGAGCTTGGCGACATGGGCCAGCGCGTGGCTCGATTCCAGCGCCGGGATGATGCCCTCGATGCGCGACAGCAGCTGGAAGGCATCCAGCGCTTCCTTGTCGGTGGCCGAGACGTAATTCACGCGGCCCACATCATGCAGCCAGGCATGTTCGGGTCCGATGCCGGGATAATCCAGGCCGGCCGAGATGGTATGCGCCTCAAGGATCTGGCCGTTTTCGTCCTGCAGCAGGAAGGTACGGTTGCCATGCAGCACGCCGGGCACCCCCTTGGCCAGCGAGGCGGCGTGGCGGTCGGTCTCCAGTCCTTCGCCGGCGGCCTCGACGGCATAGATGTCGACATCCTTGTCGTCGAGGAAGGGATGGAACAGGCCCATGGCATTCGAGCCGCCGCCGATGCAGGCGACCAGGCTGTCGGGGATGCGGCCTTCCTTTTCCAGCATCTGGGCGCGGGTTTCCACGCCGATTACCGACTGGAAGTCGCGCACCAGCATCGGATAGGGATGCGGGCCGGCCACGGTGCCGATGATGTAGAAGGTGTCGTGCACGTTGGTGACCCAGTCGCGCAGGGCCTCGTTCATCGCATCCTTCAGGGTGCGCGAGCCGGATTTCACCGGACGCACCTCGGCACCGAGCAGCTTCATGCGGAACACGTTGGGCTGCTGCCGTTCGATATCGACCTCGCCCATGTAGATCACGCAGGGCAGGCCGAAGCGGGCCGCCACGGTGGCAGTCGCCACGCCATGCTGGCCGGCGCCGGTTTCGGCGATGATGCGCTTCTTGCCCATCCGCTTGGCCAGCAGGATCTGGCCGATGCAGTTGTTGATCTTGTGCGCGCCGGTATGGTTCAGCTCTTCGCGCTTGAGGTAGATCTTGGCGCCGCCGCAATGCTCGGTCAGGCGTTCGGCAAAATAGAGCGGGCTCGGCCGGCCGACATAATCCTTCAGCAGGTAATCCATCTCGGCTTTGAAGGCCGGGTCGCTCTTGGCTGCCGCATAATGCTTTTCCAGGTCGAGGATCAGCGGCATCAGCGTCTCGGCCACGAACCGGCCGCCGAATTTGCCGAAATGGCCTTTCTCGTCGGGTCCGGAGCGGTAGGAATTCAGCATGGTCATCGGTCTGGTCCTAAAACAGCATTACAGGCGGCGGGCGGCGTCGAGGAAGGCGCGGATCCTGGCCGGATCCTTTTTCCCCGGGGCGCTTTCCACCCCCGATGATACGTCAACGGCACTGGCACCGGATTGCTGGACGGCCAAAGAAAGATTCTCCGGCATCAGGCCGCCCGAGAGCAGCCAGGGTCGGTTGAACTTCGCGCCCTGCATGATGCTCCAGTCGAAGCTGGCGGCGTTGCCGCCCGGCCGGGTGGCGTCCTTCGGTGGCGCGGCGTCGAACATCAGCCAGTCGACGGCATCCTCGTAGGCTTTCGCGGCCTTGAGGTCGGCCTTCGAGGATACCTTGATCGCCTTGATGATCGGCAGGCCGAAATAGATGCTGATGGCACGGCAGCGTTCCGGCGTTTCGTCGCCATGGAGCTGCAGCAGGTCGAGCCGCGCCTTGGCCAGTATCCTGTCGAGGAAATCGGTTTCCGGATCGACGAAGACGCCGACGCGGTCGATGCCCGAGGGTACCTCGCGCAGCAAAGCCTCGGCCTGTTCGGCCGACAGGTTGCGCGGCGAGGCGGGGAAGAACACGAAGCCCAGCATGTCGGCGCCATGCTGCACGGCAGCCTCCACGGCGGCATCGTCGGTCAGGCCGCAGATCTTGGCCAGCACGGGCATGGTTACGCGGCCGCCGTTTCGCGCAGTTCCTGCGCGATGGCCCGGGCGCTGGCCTCGGGGCTGTCGGCCTCGGTGATCGGGCGGCCGATCACCAGATGGTCGGCGCCGAGCCTGAAGGCCTCACCCGGCGTCATCACGCGCTTCTGGTCGCCGGCCGCCGAACCTTTCGGGCGGATGCCCGGCACGACCAGCTTGAAATCGGGGCCGCAGGCCTTGCGCAGCATCTCGATCTCGGTGGCGGCGCAGATCACGCCATCGGCGCCGTTCTCCTGCGCCAGCTTGGCCAGACGCACCACATAGGCGCTGACGTCTTCATTCACGCCCACGGCGCGCAGGTCGGCTGTATCCAGCGAGGTCAGGGCGGTGACGGCCAGGATCCAGGGTTTCTGCTTGGCCGAATGGGCGGCGTCCACCGCGGCGCGGATCATCGCCGGCCCGCCCGAGGCGTGGATGGTCAGCATCATCGGCCCCATGGCGGCGGCGGCGGACCGCACCGCGCCGGCCACGGTGTTGGGGATGTCGTGGAATTTCAGGTCCAGGAACAGCGGCGTGCCCTGGGGCAGGATGGCGCGGACTTCGGCCGGGCCGTGGGCGGTGAAGAATTCCTTGCCCAGCTTGACCCCGAAACCGGCGGCGGCGGCGGCGCGGGCGCAGCGGCCGGCAAAGGCCAGTTCGATGGTGTCGATGGCGCAGAAGACGGGGGCGATGCGGCCCGGATTGGCGGTCTGAGGCATGGGCCGGGCTTATAGCGGAAAGTGCCGCCCAAGTCTCCCCTTTGCCGGGCTGGCCGGCTATGCTGGCGGCCATGAAAACCCCGAAATTTACCCTTTCCGCCATGGGGCTGACCGCGATCCTGGCCTGTGCCGTCCCGGCCATGGCGGCGGATCATGCCAGCATCCTGATGTACCACCGCTTCGGCGAGAACAGCGTGCCCAGCACCAACATCCGGCTGGAACAGTTCGACGCCCATATCGCCGAGCTGACCTCGGGCCGATATACCGTGCTGCCGCTGCCCGAGATCGTGGCGAAGCTGAAAGCCGGTCAGGCGCTGCCCGACCGCGCGGTCGCGATCACCGCCGACGACGCCTATATCTCGGCCTTCACCGAGGGCTGGCCGCGCCTGAAGAAAGCCGGCCTGCCCTTCACGCTGTTCGTTGCCACCGAGCCGGTGACCTCAAAACTGCGCGGCTACCTGACCTGGGACCAGATCCGGCAGCTCAAGAAAGAGGGCGTCACCATTGGCGCCCACAGCCACCGCCATCCCTCGCTGCCGGGCTTAAGCCCGGAAAAGGCCCGCGAGGACCTGGAAACCTCGATGAAGCTGTTCGAGCAGGAGCTGGGCGAAAAGCCCGACCTGTTCGCCTATCCCTTCGGCGAATGGGATGCCATGTCGCTGAAGCTGGTGAAGGACATGGGCTACAGCGTTGCCTTCGGCCAGCATTCCGGTGTCGCCCACGCAAAACACGACATGTTCTGGCTGCCCCGGTTTCCGATGAACGAAAGCTTCGGCAGCGTGGAGCGTGTGCGCCAGGCGCTGAACGCCCTGCCGCTGCCGGTGAGCGAGGTGGAGCCGGCCGACGTGCTGGTGAAGCTGGGCCAGAGCCCCAATCCGCCGACGCTCCGCTTCACCGTGGCGCCGGGCATCGAGCGGCTGAACCAGATGGTCTGCTATACCGGCCAGGGCAAATCGATCCAGCCCAGGGCCATCGCCGAGCGGCGCTACGAGCTGAAACCGCCCGAGGCTTTCACCCCGCCGCGTGATCGCATCAGTTGTACTTTGCCCTCGGCCGAGCAGGGCCGGTTTCGCTGGTTCGGCATCCAGTTCACGGTGACGAAGTAGGTTTTGCATCGCTTTGCGCATGTTTTGATGCGTTAAGTTGTTGAAATTGCATAATTGCGGTGGCCGGCCTTCGGTGCGGCGACCCGAGTTTCCATAAATAGTATTTGTACTGATTTTAATTGACCTAACAGAATATAAGAACATATAGTGAACTTTTGGCAAGCTGACAAGGAGGCGCGGACGGAGACGAGGCAGCCTGCACTCCGCAAGATTTATCAAACCGGCCTCTGCTAGCGTCTGCCTCAGTCGATACCCATTGAGGCTTTCATGTCCGTATCCCCGCCATCCGAGTCCGCCAGCCAGGCCGGTTATGTCCGCCGCTTCACCCGCGTGGTGGAATACATCTACGCCCATCTGGACGAGGCGCCTGATCTCAACACCCTGGCCGATGTGGCGGCGCTGTCGCCCTGGCACTGGCATCGCACCTGGCAGGCGGTTTACGGCGAGTCCGTCGTCAACACGGTGAAACGCCTGCGGCTGCAGCGCGCCGCCGCCGACCTGACCCATACCGACATGGCGCTGGAGGCCATCTGGCCGCGTGCCGGCTATGGCAGCCTGGCCGCCTTCACCCGCGCCTTCCGCGATGCCTATGGCATGCCGCCGGCGGAATTCCGCAAAGCGGGCAGCCATACCCGCTTTGCCATGCTCAACGCCCCGAAAGGATTTTCTCCCATGCACGATGTCGCCATCCGCAAGCTGCCGCCCGTATCGCTGGCCGTGGTGCCGCACAAGGGTTCGTATATGGAAATCGGCAAAGCCTTCGAGACGCTGTTCGGCACGTTGGGCGCGCGCAACCTGCTGCGGCCGGGCCTGTGCATGAAGGGTATATTCTACTCCGATCCAACCTCGGTGCCCGAGGCGGAATTGCAATCGGCCGCTGGCATCATGGTGCCCGATGCATCCTTTCCGATTGAAGCGCCGCTGCAGCGCGCCGAGCTGCGTGGCGGGGAGTATGCCGTGCTGCGCCACAAGGGACCGTATTCCGACATGAAGGCGGCTTACGACTGGCTGTATGGCGAATGGCTGGTGCAGTCGGGCCGCGAGGCCGCCGATGCGCCGGTGTTCGAGGACTACCTCAACAACCCGCGCGAAGTGCCGCCCACCGAGCTGCTGACCGACATCTGCCTGCCGCTGAAGTGACGATTGCCCTTGAGGCAATCGTCACCCCGGGCATTTGACCCGGGGTCCCATTGAGAAACGTGGTCAATGAAATGGGATGCCGGCCCGGGAAACTCTCCGGGGCCGGCATGACGTCAGGAGAGTGAGAACCATGCCAACATCCTGGACCGACAAACTGCGGAACGGCCGGCGCCATCAGGTGAAGCCCGTGCCGATCGATATCGCCGGCATGAAGGCCGGGCAGGTGATGCTGGTGCCTTCGCCGCAGCTGGTGGATGCCTTCATCCGCCGCCTGCCGGAAGGTCATGCCATGACGCTGCCGGAATTGCGCCAGGCCATGGCGCGGCGCCATCGCGCCGAGGTGACCTGTCCGATCACCATGGGTTTCCATCTGCGCATCGTGGCCGAGGCCGCCTGGGAGATGCATAACGCCGGCGCGAAGCCGGCCGATCTGACGCCGGTCTGGCGCGTGCTGGACGATGCATCGCCCACGCTGAAGAAACTGCCTGCCCCTGCCGTGGCCTTCATGCGCGCGCGGCGGCGCGCAGAGGGCTTGCCAGCACGGCCATCCGGCGCGCTATAGTGCCGGCAGCCCCGCCGCTCCAGGCGGCGTCGCCTCGCATACATGCATCATATCCCATACATCAATCCCGGAGAGTCGTATGGAGTTCCGCACGGCAAGTGAACTCGTTGCCGCCTTGCGCGCGCGACAGGTTTCCGCCCTCGAGCTGACCGAGCAGGCCATCGCCTGCATCGAGAGTGTGGATGGCCGGCTGAACGCCATCCCGGTGCGCGATTTCGCGCGCGCCCGTGAGGCCGCGAAAGCCGCCGATGCCGCGCTGGCGAAAGGCGAGGGCGGCGCGCTGCTTGGATTGCCGATGACGGTGAAGGAGAGCTTCAACGTCGCCGGTCTGCCCACCACCTGGGGCATTCCGAACACGGCAACGATCCCGGTGACGCAGGACGCCGTTGCGGTGGCGCGGCTGAAGGCCGCCGGCGCGGTAGTGCTGGGCAAGAGCAACATCTCCATGGTGCTGGCCGACTGGCAGGCCAGCAATCCGGTCTATGGCACCACGAACAATCCCTGGGACGTGAACCGCACACCAGGCGGCTCGTCGGGCGGCGCGGCCGCTGCCCTAGCGGCGGGGTATGTGGCGCTGGAGCTGGGCTCCGACCTGGGCGGTTCGCTGCGCATCCCGGCGCATTTCTGCGGCGTCTATGCGCATAAGCCGTCGCTCGACCTGCTGCCCACACATGGTCATACGCCGCCGGGCCTGCCGGTCCTGTCGGTGGTGCCGCAGCATGATTTGCCGGTGATCGGTCCGATGGCGCGTTCGGCTGCCGACCTGATGCTGGCGCTCGATGTGCTGGCCGGGCCAGACGAAGCGCGCGCCATTGCCTACCGGCTGGAACTGCCGGCACCGCGCCATGATGCGCTGAAGGATTATCGCGTGCTGGTTCTGGATCAGCATCCGCTGGTGCCCACGGATGCGGCCGTCCGCGAGGCCGTCGAGGCGCTGGCGGCAAAACTTGAGCAGGCCGGCTGCCGCGTCGGTCGCGTCAGTGCCGCCCTGCCTGATCTGTCGCTGATCACCAGCACATATATGCGGCTGGTGATGGCTTTCATGGGCGGCACCATGCCGGAGCCCGATTATAAAACAGCCGTATCGCAGGCCGCAGGCATTCCCGAGGCGGCGGCCGACCTGCGCAGCCTGTCGCTGCGCAGCCGCGTGGCCAGCCATCGCGACTGGATGCAGGCCGACTTCGTCCGTACCGGCCTGTCGCATCAGTGGCGCGGCTTTTTCCGCGACTGGGATATCCTGCTTTGCCCGGTGACGCCGACGGCCGCCTTTCCGCATGACGCGCGGGCATGGGAAGAACGCAGCATCACGGTCGATGGCCGTCCGGTGCGCTACGGCGACCAGTTCATCTGGCCGGGCATCGCCACGCTCTGCGGTTTGCCGGCGACGGCCATGCCGGCGGGGTTGTCGCAGAATGGCCTGCCCGTGGGCCTGCAGGCGATCGGGCCGTTCCTGGAAGACCGCACATCGATTCAGTTCGCGCATCTGGTCGAGCAGGCTTTCGGCGGCTTCGCGCCGCCGCCGGCGATGCGGCAATAAATTCCCGCTTGACGCATCCGTGCGCGGCGCTTACCGTCGCGCCCACCATGCAGAGCATTATTCTCACCGTCGTCACCATTAAGGTTACCGCCACCGGCGGGGAGCCCTGGTGTCACGCGTGAGCAGATAACGCATCGCATCCACCCAGGGGCCCCGCCGGAAACGGACGGGGCCCCGGTCGTTTCAGGGTCCTGTCCGCTTCCGGCACGCTCCGCACAACAAGGAGTTTTCGCCGTGAATCAGAGTATGGACGCCTACGATCACCGGGTGCTGGGCACGAAGCTCGACCTGTTCCACCAGCAGGAGGAGGGGCCGGGCATGGTGTTCTGGCACCCGCGCGGTTTCGCGCTGTATCGCGTGGTGGAGGATTATATCCGCCGCCGCATGCGTGAGGCCGGCTTCCTGGAAATCCGCACGCCGCAACTGCTCAGCTATTCCCTGTGGGAGCAGAGCGGCCATGCCGAGAAGTTCGCCAACGAAATGTATCGGCTGAATTCCGGCAACCGGCCTTTCGCGCTGAAGCCGATGAGCTGCCCGGGCCATGTGCAGGTATTCAACAAGACGCTGCGTTCGGTGCATGAGTTGCCGTTGCGCTATTGCGAATTCGGCGCATGCCACCGCGACGAACCCTCGGGCGCGCTGCAGGGCCTGATGCGCACGCGCAGCTTCGTGCAGGACGATGCGCATATCTTCTGCACGGAGGCGCAGATCGAGCAGGAAGTGCAGCGCTTCTGCGAATTGCTGCGCAGCATCTATGCCGATTTCGGCTTCGGCGCGCCGCTGGTTTTCTTCGCGACAAGGCCGGCCAAGCGTGCCGGCGACGACGCCACCTGGGACCGTGCCGAAGCAGCCCTTGTGATGGCGGCGCGCAAGGCCGGGCTGGATTTCGCCATCCGCAACGGCGAGGGTGCCTTCTACGGTCCGAAGCTGGAATTCCACCTGCGTGACAGCCATGGCCGAAGCTGGCAATGCGGCACTGTGCAGCTCGATTTCGTGCTGCCCGAGCGGCTGGGCGTGGAGTATGTCGGCAGCGACAATGGGCGCGCGCGGCCGGTGCTGATCCATCACGCCGTGCTGGGCAGCCTGGAGCGGTTCATCGGCATGCTGCTGGAGCATTACCGCGGCGCGTTGCCGCTGTGGCTGGCGCCCGAGCAGCTCGTGGTGGCCAACGTGACCGATGCCCATGCGGGCTATGCGCGCAAGGCCGCCGCCGCGCTGGGCCGCGAGGGGTATCGCGTGGCGGTCGACAGCCGGCCGGAACGCCTGAGCCGCAAGATCGCCGAGGCGCATGACCAGGGCGTGCCGCTGGTGGCCGTGGCCGGCGAGCGCGAGGCGGAGCGCGGTTCGCTCAGTTTGCGCTGGCGCAGCGGCCGGCAGGTGGAGCTGCCGATCGCCGAAGCCGCGCGGCAATTGCGGCATGAAGCCTTTCGCTGAGAGAAGCGCGGAGCTTTTCCGCGCCGATCCGCGATTTTTAATTGAAGCAGGAGGACCGGAACCCTATTTAGGAAGGATCCCAAAAATCAAACACCGAGAGGATACCCCGACGGATGCCCCATCAGACGCCGCTGATTGCCACCATCGTCATGGGCCTTGTGCTCGCGTTTGTTTTTGGCGCGGTTGCCAATCGGCTGCGGGTATCTCCGCTGGTGGGTTATCTGCTGGCCGGCGTGCTGGTCGGGCCGTTCACCCCCGGCTTCGTCGCCGACCAGGCGCTGGCCAACGAGCTGGCCGAGATCGGCGTGATCCTGCTGATGTTCGGCGTCGGGCTGCATTTCTCGCTGAAGGACCTGCTGTCGGTGAAGGCCATCGCCATCCCCGGCGCGGTGGGCCAGATCGCGGTGGCAACCCTGATGGGACTGGGCCTTTCATGGGCGATGGGCTGGCCGCTGGGTGGCGGCTTCATCTTTGGTCTGGCCCTGTCGGTTGCCTCGACGGTCGTGCTGCTGCGTGCCCTGCAGGAACGCCGCCTGATCGAAACCGAGCGCGGCCGCATCGCCGTCGGCTGGCTGATCGTGGAGGATCTTGCCATGGTGCTGGCGCTGGTGCTGCTGCCGGCGCTGGGCGGCGTGGTGGGGCAGGGCGAGGACCCGTCGCTGCAGGGCGGGCTGCCCAGCCGGGAAATCCTGATCACGCTGGCGATCACCCTGGGCAAGGTGGTGGCTTTCGTGGCGCTGATGCTGGTGGTTGGCCGGCGGCTGATTCCCTGGGTGCTGCATTACGTGGTGCATACCGGCTCGCGCGAGCTGTTCCGGCTGGCCGTGCTGGCGATCGCACTCGGCGTGGCCTTCGGCGCGGCCAAGCTGTTTGGCGTGTCGTTTGCGCTGGGCGCCTTCTTCGCCGGCATGGTGATGAGCGAATCCCCGCTCAGCCACGAAGCGGCCAATGAATCGCTGCCGCTGCGCGACGCCTTCGCCGTGTTGTTCTTCGTCTCGGTCGGCATGCTGTTCGATCCGGCGATCCTGCTGCGCGATCCGCTGCCGGTGCTGGCCACGGTGTTCATCATCGTGATCGGCAAGTCTCTGGCCGCCTTCCTGATCGTGCTGGCCTTCCGCCACCCGCTGAACACCGCGCTGCTGATCTCGGCCAGCCTGGCGCAGATTGGCGAATTCTCCTTCATCCTCGCCGCGCTGGGCGTGGAAATGAAACTGCTGCCTCCGGAAGGCCGCGACCTGATCCTGGTCGGCGCCATCCTGTCGATCCTGCTTAACCCGCTGGCCTTCGCCGGCATTGAATGGCTGAAACCGCGGCTGGAGCGGCGGCTGAGCGGGCAGGATGCCGGGCAGGCCGTGCCTGAGCCCAGCGGACAGGCTTCCGCCGCCGTGCCCGATCCCGAGACCACCCCGCAGCCTACCGCGCTGCGCGACCATGTGGTGCTGATCGGTTACGGCCGGGTCGGTAGCCTGGTCGGCACGGCTCTGCGCGACCGTGGAATTCCATTCCTCGTCATCGAGGATGTCGACAAGCGGGTGAAGGATTTACGTGAGCAGGGCGTTGAAGTGCTGGCCGGCAACGCCACCCGCGCGGATGTGCTGGCCGCTGCGAATCTGGCGCAGGCGCGGCAGCTGATCCTCGCCATCCCGAATGTGTTCGAGGCTGGTGCCGTGGTGCAGGTGGCGCGCGGGATCAATCCGGCGCTGGATATCATCGCCCGTGCCCATGCCGATGCCGAAGTCGATCACCTCACGGGCCATGGCGCGACGACAGTAATCATGGGCGAGCGCGAGATCGCACGCGCCATGATCGAGCGGTTCCCTGCCGCCGCGTCGCCGGATTCGGGACCGGCCGCAGCCTAGAACGAGTAACCGAACACCACCTGGCCCAGATACGTGGTGCGGTCAGTGGCGTCTGAGGTCCCGAGTTGCTGGCGGCGGCCGTCGCCGGCCTTGGCCGCGCCCAGCAGGCCGGTGACGCTCAAGCCTTTCACGGGGGTTGCCCATTCGGCATAGACGTTCAGCTCGGTGAGCAGATCGTCCGAGGTGACGCCGTTGGCGGTGTCGGGCTTGTCGAAGAAATGCCGGTACAGCACCGCACCGAGGCCAAGCTCCTCCAGGGGCTGCAGCTTCACATGCAGCATGTGGCTGTTCAGGTTGGAATTGCCGTTGGGCGTGTAGCGCGTGTAGATCTCGCCCAGGTCCCAGGTGCCGAAACCGCGGGGGCCGCCACCGGTAAAGAGCGAGTCCCAGGCGGTGTTGCGACCGTCATTGGAATTATTATCGCCGCTGAAATGGGCATAGCGGTAGCTGATGCGTGGCGTCCAGGGCAGGGCCGAGAGTGTATATTGCGGCTCGACATACCAGGCATGGGCACGGCTCTTGCGACCGGTATCGCCGTTCCGCTGCAGGCCCAGTTCGGAATACAGCGCGAAATCCTGCCAGCCCTCGCCCAGCCCGCTGAGCAAGGCGCCGCCGCTGCGCAGGGCATAGACATCCAGGCCCTTGCGGTTGGCGGAAACGCCGGTATCGGCCTCGTAGACCGTAAGCGCGGTGAGGCCGACATACCACAGGCGCTCTTCATACTCGAAACGGCCGTGATCCTTGTGGCCGGAGGCGAACCATTCGATGTTGCCGCCATACAGGCTGGTGGCGGCGGCATCGCCCGCGCGCATGAAATCCTGGTCGACATTGCCCTCCAGGTGGAAAATATCGGCGCGTACCGGCTCGGTATTGAGCCGGACGATGGCGGTGCGATCGAAGCTGGAGCGCGGTCCCAGCACATAGGCAGCGCGGCGCTGGCCTTCCGCCGTGCCATCCATCAGCAGGAAGCCGTCGCCCACGGAAAACGGCTGGCGGCCGAGCGAGAGATCGACGGCATCCTCGCCCAGGCGCGCGAAGGTGATGCCGGATTTCCAACCCAGGTAGGCATCCTCGATGTCCAGCGCTTCGGGCCGGTCGCTGGTGGAAGAGTTGCGCTGCGCATCGCCCTGCCCGCGGGTGGCGCTGCCCACCAGTTTGAAACCGCCATACAGGCTGCTGTCGCCCAGATGCCAGTCAGCGGCAAGGCCCGGTGCGAGATAGCCTTCGCTCATGGCGCGGCCGCCGGCCCGTTCGCTGCTGCCAAGGGCCTGGCTGCCCAGGCCGTGCTGGGCATTGGCGACGCTGAACAGGCCGAAGCCGGCATCCAGCGTCAGGGTCAGGTCGAGCTCGCCGATCGAATGGGTGAGGCCGCGGGCCTCATGATCGTCGTCTGCCGCCATGGCGGGCAGGGCCACGCAGCAGACGGCAAGCAGGGCAGATGGCAAAAACAGGCGGCGGGACATCGCATTACTCCGGGCTTTTCTGGCGGCGGCTGGTCGACTGGAGTGCAAAAGGCTAGATTGCTTCTAGTCTGCGGGGATGGCCTGTCAAGCATGGCTTGTTCCTGCTGGCCGGATCGACTAGAACAACCCTCGATTTTCAGACTTATTCGCGAGGAGATACCCATGCGTCCGAGCGGCCGCAAAGCCGACCAGTTGCGTCCGATCCGTCTGGAGCCGGGCTTTGCCAAATACGCCGAAGGGTCCTGTCTGGTGAAATTCGGCGAGACCCATGTCCTCTGCGCCGCCACGGTGGAAGAAAAGGTGCCGCCCTTCCTGCGCAATACCGGCCGTGGCTGGGTGACGGCGGAATACGGCATGCTGCCGCGCTCGACCCATTCGCGCACCGAACGCGAGGCTTCGCGCGGCAAGCAGTCGGGCCGCACCCAGGAAATCCAGCGTCTGGTCGGCCGCAGCCTGCGCGCGGTCACCAACCTGTCTGGCTTCGGCGAACGGCAGATTCGCCTGGATTGCGACGTGCTGCAGGCCGATGGCGGTACGCGCACGGCGGCGATCACCGGTTCCTGGGTCGCATTGCATTACGCCTTTGCCAAGCTGGTGAAGGATGGCGCCATCGCGCAGATCCCGCTGGTGGGGCAGGTCGGCGCGGTGAGCTGCGGCCTGTGCGACGGCCAGCCGGTGCTCGATCTTGATTACGCGGAAGATTCCACCGCGCAGGCCGATGCCAATTTCGTGCTGACCGATACCGGAGCGATCGTGGAAGTGCAGGGCACGGCCGAGAAGGATCCCTTTTCGGAAGACCAGTTCGCGGCAATGCTCAAGCTGGCCAAAAGCGGCATCACCGAATTGATGGCCCTGCAGCGTCAGGCCCTGGGCCAAACCCTGGGAAAGTAAGCGCCATGGCTCGGCGTCCTTTCGACGGCGGCCGGCTGGTGATCGCCAGCCATAATGCCGGCAAGCTGCGCGAGATCGCCGACCTGCTGGCGCCATTTGCCGTGCAGGCGGTGTCGGCCGGCGAGCTTGGTCTGCCCGAGCCGGAAGAAACCGGTGAGACCTTCGTGGCGAATGCCGAACTGAAGGCCCTGGCCTCGGCGCGTGGTGCGGGCCTGCCGGCGCTGGCCGATGATTCCGGCATGAGCGTCGATGCGCTGGATGGCGCACCCGGCATTTACTCGGCGCGCTGGGCCGGGCCGAAGAAGGACTTCAATTACGCCATGGACAAGGTGTGGCGCGCCGTGCAGGAGAAGGGCATCGAGCCGCCCTTCCGCGCCCAGTTCGTTTGTGCGCTGTCGCTCGCCTGGCCCGATGGCCATGTGGAGAGCTTCGAAGGCGTGGTGCATGGCCGGCTGATCTGGCCGCCGCGTGGCAGCTACGGCTTCGGTTACGATCCGATGTTCCTGCCAGAGAGCGAGGTTGGCTTCGGCAATCGCAGCTTCGGCGAGATGCCGCCCGAGGAAAAGCATGCGATCAGCCACCGCGCGCTGGCTTTCAGGCAATTGATCGATGCGTGCTTCCGGCACTGACAGCGGCACTCCGCGACGCGGCTTCGGCCTGTACGTGCATTGGCCGTTCTGCGTCTCGAAATGTCCCTATTGCGATTTCAATTCCCATGTGCGCGAGACGATCGACACCGCGCGCTGGCATGTCGCGTATCAGGCCGAGCTGGCGCATTACGCCGCTGCCGGGGTTGGCGCCGGCGAGAAGATCACTTCGGTCTTCTTCGGCGGTGGCACGCCGTCGCTGATGCCGCCGGAGACGGTTGCCGGCATTCTCGACGCGGCGCGCTGGCACTGGGGCTTTGCCGAGGATGTCGAGATCACGCTGGAAGCCAATCCGAATTCGGCCGAGGCCGGTAAATTCGCCGATTTCGCGGCCGCCGGCATCAACCGTCTGTCCATCGGCGTGCAGAGCTTTGACGAGGCCGCGCTGAAATTCCTCGGGCGCGCCCATGATGCAGGCGAAGCGCGCAGGGCCATCGAAGTCGCGCGGAAAGCGGTGCCGCGTTATTCCTTCGACCTCATCTATGCCCGTCCGGGCCAGACAGCAGAGAGCTGGCGTGCGGAACTGGACGAGGCGCTGGCTTTGGCCGGCGATCATCTTTCGCTTTACACGCTGACCATCGAACCCAATACCGGCTTCGCCGGTGCGGTTGCGCGTGGTGCGCTGAAGCCGATGGATAATGACGCGCAGGCCGCACTCTATGACCTGACGCAGGAGATCATGGAGCAGGCCGGCCTGCCGGCCTACGAGATTTCCAATCATGCCCGCCCCGGTGGGGAAAGCCGGCACAACCTGGTCTACTGGCGCAGCGGGCAGTATCTCGGCCTTGGCCCGGGTGCCCATGCGCGGCTGCGGGGCCGTGAGGGTTGGCAGGCGATCCAAAACCGGCGCAAGCCGGAAGCCTGGCTGGAGCAGGTGGAGCGGCAGGGCGAGGGCCGCGACAGCTTGACGGTGGTTTCGGCGCAGGAGCGCGCGGAAGAGGCGCTGATGATGGGCCTGCGCCTGACCGAAGGGGTTTACGCGGAAAACTTCCGCGCTGCCTGTGGCCTCGATCTCGATACCGTGGTGCCGCCCGAACGCAGTGCGCCGCTGGAAGAAGCGGGCCTGCTGATCCGTACGCCGGAAAAGATCGTGGCGACGAAAGAGGGCCGTGCGGTGCTGGACGGCCTGCTGGCGAAACTGCTGGCATAAAGGCATGGATGGCCGGGACACGTCCGGTCATGACATCAAAATACTGGTCGTCATGCCCGGACCTGACCCGGGAATCAGGTTCTTCAATCCCACAGGCTGAGGATATGCCCCTCGCGGGGTTTCACCTTGCCGTCCAGTGTCGCGCGATAGACGGCTTCCACGTCCCTGCGGCCACCGGCCTGCACCGTCAGCCAGCCCTTGGCCGTGCCCATGAAATCGCGCCAGGCCGCCACCAGGCGCAGATCAAAGCCGCCGGGGCCCCAATCCTTGTTGCGTTTCACGATGCGGTCGGGGGCGAAGAAAAAGACCGGCTTCGGTCCGGGCAGGCCCTTGCCGGGCGGGTTCATCTCGCGATGTGACAGGCCGACGGCACAGGAATATTTCAGATCATCGCCGAAATGCTCATGAATGCTGCGGCGGATATCGGCACTGCCGGCGAAGTCGACATATACCGCTGGCTGTCGTGGCAGGCCGGCGATGGCACCATATGTGACAACTTGATCGTAGCAGCCCAGGCCCTCGACAAAGGTACGATTGCCGGCCGAGGTGAGGCCGATCACCGTCACGGCCTTGCGTTTGTGCAACTGGTGCGCCAGTGCAAAGGCGGTTTTCGACGAGGCGGAGGACAGGATCACCGCCTGGGCGCCGAAGAAGTGTTCATCGGCCAGGAAATCGTCGATCAGGAACGACGTGATGAACAGCGGCCGCAGCAGCGACTGCATGGCCTCGAAATCCGGCGCGTAATCGGGATCGCCGGTGACGCGGCCATACCGATTATAGGCCGGCGGCAGACTGGTGCGATGCGGCGTGGCATCGGTGAAGGCGTCGTCGCTCACCTTGCCCGGTTGCAGCACCACATGGCTCGCCATCGGCAGAAAGCCGAAGATGCGCTCATCCACCGCGATGGTCGGGTGGCGTGAGGCGATCACCTCGGCAAAACCCCAGACCGGAATGATTCCGAAAGCCGGATCGGCTGCCGGATAGAATTGCCAATAGGCCAGCCGGTCGCCCAGTTCGGCATAGGTGATGTTGTTGGCCGTGAAGGCAAAACTATCGACCTTGAGCAGAAGCTGGCCCGGCTGCAGACTGTTCTGCTCGAAGGACGTGTCGATGAATTGCGTCTGGCGCAGGTCGTCCTTGCGCACCAGGAAACTGCGGATGGTCAGCTGGTCCTTGGCGGTGGCGGTCAGAATCTGCGACATGAGCCCTCCCTGTCATAAGGCGTTCTGCCTGTAATCTAGGGCAGCAGCACAGACACCGATATGACAAGTTTAGAACCGGCGGCCGCCTGATTTAGCGGTATCTAGCTGTTATTCGGCCGGATGTTTCTCGGCTGACGCCACGTCATGTCCGTGATCCGGCGCCTTCGGAAGCCGGCGGCTGACCCAGGCACCCAGATCGTCGAGATAGGTGAAGATCACCGGAGTCACGATCAGGGTGAGAATGGTGGACGAGATCAGGCCGCCGATCACCGCATGGGCCATGGCCGAGGTCTGTTTGGCGCCTTCACCCAGGGCCAGGGCCAGCGGCATCATGCCGAAGATCATCGCCAGCGTGGTCATCATGATCGGGCGCAGCCGGATTTCGCCGGCTTCCAGGATTGCCTCAAGGCGATCCAGGCCGCTGCGACGGGCATGGTTGACGAAATCGATCAGCAGGATGGCGTTTTTGGTCACCAGGCCCATCAGCATGATGAAGCCGATGATCGAGAAGATATTGAGCGTCGATCCCCACAGCCACAGGCCGATGATCACACCGATCAGCGACAGCGGCAGCGAAGCCATGATGGCGAAAGGTTGCAGGAAGCTGCCGAATTGCGAGGCCAGGATCAGGTAGATGAAGATGATGGCCAACAGCAGGGCGGCGGCGGCGAAGCCGGCGGATTCCTTCATGTCTTTCGAGGCGCCGCCGAACCAGAAGCGGTAGCCGGGCGGCAATTTCATCTGTTCGAGTTTTGCTTGGATCTCGCGGCCAGCCTCGCCCACCGGGCGATTATAGGTGGAGGCGGTGAGCAGCACTTCGCGTGCCAGGTCGCGGCGGTTGATCTGCGTCGAACCGGCCGAGGGCTTGATCTGCACCACCTGGGCCAGGGCGATCATCTTCGGATTGCCGTCGGCATTCATCTGGTTGGAGGCGACATAGATGCGTTCCAGGTCGGGCAGGCCGGTCCGGTCATCGCGCGGCAGGCGTACGAAGACATCGTAGTCCTCGTCATCCGGCGCCTTCCAGGTGCCGGCTTCCTCGCCAGCCAGCAACGGCCGCAAGGTCGCGGCAATCGAGGCAACGCTGACGCCCAGATCGGCAGCCAGGGCGCGGTCGACATCCAGTGCCACGGTGGGCTTGTTGGCCTTCAGGCTGGACTCAAGGTCCACCACGCCGGGCACGGTGCGGATGATCGCCATGGCTTCCTGCGACAGGCGGTCAAGCTCGGCGATATCCTGACCCTTCAGGGCGATCATGATCGGCTTGTTCAGGCCGCCGCCCAGGTTGGGCAGACCGATGTTGATGTTATCGACGCCGGCGATCTGGCCCAGGCGGTCGCGGAAGGGCTGCGTCATCTGCTGCGGCGTACGCTTGCGCTGCTCCAGCGGCACGAAACGCACATACAGCGTGCCGACATTGCGCCGCGCGAAGGCGCCGGCGTTGATCGAGGCGAAAGAATATTCGACCTCGGGGAATTCCTTCAGGGCATCCTGCACCTGACGGATCTTGGCCTCGGTGTAATCGATGGCCGAACCGGGCGGGGTGGTGATCTCGACCAGGATTTCCGACAGGTCGGGTTCCGGCACGAATTCGGTGCCCAGCCGGCCGACCAGCATGACGCTGCCGACCAGGCTGAGCACGGCGATCAGCAGAACAACCCACCGCCGGCGCAGACTCCAGCGCAGGATATGGCGATAGATCCGGCCCAGCCGTTCCATGATCCTGTCGACCTGTGCCACGGCGCGGCCGATCGGTCCGCGCTTGGCGTTGGGCAGGCTGTCGGGATCGTGCCAGACGCTGGACAGCATAGGGTCGAGCGTGAAGCTGACGAACAATGAGATCAGCACCGCCACCGTGACGGTGATGCCGAACTGCAGAAAGAAGCGCCCGATGATGCCGCCCATGAAGGCGACCGGCAGGAAGACGGCGACAATGGAGAAGGTGGTGGCCAGCACGGCCAGGCCGATCTCGTTGGTGCCGTCCAGCGCCGCCTGGCGGTGGCTCTTGCCCATGGCGACATGGCGGGTGATGTTCTCGCGTACCACGATGGCATCGTCGATCAGGATGCCAATGGCGAGCGACAGCGCCATGAGGGTGAGCTTGTTCAGCGTGAAGCCGGCGGCATAAACCGCCGCCAGCGTGCCGATCACTGCGATGGGCAGCGTAAGTCCGGTGATGATGGTGCTGCGCCAGGAATTGAGGAACAGGAAGACGATCAGCACGGTGAGGATGGCGCCTTCGATCAGGGTGCGCTGCACGCCGTTGACCGAGATGAGGATGGCGCGGCTGTCGTCGCGCATGAACTGCAGGGTGATATCGGAGGGCAGGTCGGCCTGCAGATCCTTAACGGCCTGCTTCAGGCCGGTGATGACTTCCAGCGTGTTCGAGCCCTGGACCTTGATGAAGCTGATCGCCAGCAGGCGGTCGCCATCGAACAGGGCGACGGCATCCTTCTCCTCGGTGCCGTCCTCCACCGTGGCGACATCGCCCAGCGTGACCGAAGCGCCGCCGCGCCGCGCCAGCACCAGTTGGGCCAGGTTGCGCGGATCGGTGACGCGACCCTCGATCTGCACCACGAATTCGGTCTGCGGCCGGGTCAGCGTGCCGACGGGAAGCTGCTGGTTCTCGCTTTTCAGCACGTTGATCAACTGATCCATGCCGATGCCGTAGGCCTGCATCTTTTCCGGATTCGGCAGGATGTTGATGCGGCGCTTCACGCCGCCGACGATGTAGGCCTGGCCGACGCCGCGCACGGTCTGCAGGCGTTTGAGGATCACCTGGTCGGCCAGCGTGGTCAGCTCGCGCAGGTCGCGGCGCTCGGTGCGCACGGCGATCGAGGCGATCGGCTGGCTGTCGGGCGAAAAACGGGTGATTTCCGGCGTCTTGATCTCGTCGCGGAATTTCGGCGTCACCTGCGCGATCTTTTCGCGCACGTCCTGCACGGCTTCCACGGCATCGACGGTCAGCTCGAATTCGATGATCACCGTCGAGCGACCTTCCAGCGAGCGCGAGGTGAGCGAGCGCACGCCGCTGATGGTATTGACCGCATCCTCGATCGGGCGGGTGACTTCGCTTTCCACGCTTTCCGGCGTGGCGCCGGGATAGGCGGTGCCGACCACCACGATGGGGAATTCCACATCGGGGAACTGCTCGATGCTGAGCTTGAAATAGGCGAACAGGCCCACCACCAGCAGCGACGCCATCATCATGGTGGCGAAGACCGGATTGTTGACGCTGATACGGGTGAGCCACATGGCCGGTTTTCTCCCCCTCTGCGCCGCGGATCAGCGGCCGGCGATGCGGGCGGGCAGCCCGTCGCCCAGGCGCAGGCCGGGGGTGGCGACAACGGTCTCGCCAGCCGAGATGCCGCCGGCAATCGCCACGCGGCCATCGGGCGTGCCTGACAATGCCACCTGCACGGCGCGGCGTTCCAGGCGGTTGTCCTTCAGCACATAGACGACGTCGGCATCCTTCTCGCGCCGTACGGCCTCGACCGGGATGGCGACGGCGTTGCGCTGTTCGGCCAGTATGGCTTCGCCGCTGCCGAACATGCCGCCGCGCAGCACCAGATCAGGATTCTTGAGCAGGATGTAAACCGGGATCGAACGCGAACCGCTCTGCGCCGTGGGGTTGATGCGTTCGATATGCCCGTCGAAAGCGCGGTCGCCGAAGCCTTCCACATGCAGCAGCACCTTCTGGCCGGTTTTCAGCTGCGGTACGTCGCGGGCCGGCACCAGGGCCTCGACTTCCATCACGTCGAGGTCGGCGATGACGAACAGCTTGGCATCCACCGCCACGCGTTCGCCCGGATTGACGAAGCGTTCGGCCACCAGGCCGTCCAGCGGGGCATAGATGGCGGCATCGTTCAGCGCCTTGCGCGCCATGGTGACCTGCTGTTCCAGCGCGGCCACATTGGCGCGGGCGTTGCGCCAGCTGTTTTCGGCCTCGTCCAGCGCGGTCTGCGATTTCACGCCGCGCTGGGTCAGCGTCACGGCCTTTTCGCGGTTGGTCTGGGCCAGGGTGAGGGCGGAGCGCGCGCTTTCCAGGTTGCTCTGCTTCTCGCGCAGGCGGGCACCCAGGTCGGCGGTGTCCAGCCGGGCCAGAAGCTGGCCCCTCTTCACGCTTTCGCCGCGGCGAACGGTCACGTCCTGCACCACGGCGGCCACCTCGGCACGCACCTGGCTCTGGTTCAGCGGCTGCAGGCTGCCGCTCATCCGCACCACCTGGCGCAAATCGGCAATTCTGGCTTCCGTCAGGTCGGCGGGTGAGAATTCGATGCCCTCGAAACGGGCCGGCTCGGCGGTGCTGACCGCCTTCACGGGCTGGCGGCCTTTCGCCAGATACAGCCCGCCGCTGGCGACAACCGCCAGGGCAAGCAGGGCCAGACCGATCTTGGCTACACGTTTCATGGCACGATATTCCCCCGCCCGGGCCGTATTTCCCCGGCCGCGCTGTATATATAGATACGCTGGAAATCCGTCCATCCTGCGTGGGTTACCAGCCGGTAACTGTGATAGCAGTCACAAAACCCGGCCAGGCCCTTATGAGGCTGGCCGGCCTGAGGCGTGGCGGGGCAATTGGGCCAGAGGATGCAGATATACAGTATCGGCCATTCCAATCATCCGGCGGAGCGGTTCGCCGATCTGCTGCGGCGGCACGGGATCCGGCAGCTGGCCGATCTGCGTTCGAAACCGGCGTCGCGTTACGTGCCGCAGTTCAACCGGGCGGCGCTGCAGGCCCTGCTGGACCGGGCGGGAATCGACTATCGCTGGTTCGGCGAAAGCCTGGGCGGCAAACCGCGCGCCGTCGAGCCGGATTTCCAGCACGGCATTACCGCGCTGATCGACTGGGCCGCTCAGGGGCCAACGGCGATGATGTGTGCCGAGGCCGATCCGCGACACTGCCATCGCACGCATCTGGTGACGCCCGCCCTGCTGCTGCGCGGTGTAAGTGTGGTTCATATCCAGGCCGATGGCGCATTGCTGCCGCATGACGCGCTGCAACACGAAAAAATCGCGGCGCGACCGCAGCTCGATCTGTTCAGTTGACTGATCTTTGCTTGACGTCGCGGCATCGGCTGCGCACACTTCCGCCCACAAAAATAAACGGGAGGATAACATGCGTCACAGCAGCATCGGCCGCGCCGTGTTCATTGCGGCCTTCAGCCTTGGCATTGCCGGCTTCGTTTCCACTGGCGCGCAGGCGCAGACCTACAAGTTGATGACCGGCCCGCAGGGCGGCGTCTGGGTGCCGATGGGCGGCACCATGAAAGCAATGTTCGAAAAGGCGGTGACGGGCGTCACCATCCAGACCCTGCCGGGCGCCGGCATCGCCAACGTGAAGGGTGTTGAGGAAAGCAAGGCCGATTTCGGCTTTGGCAACTCGATCTCCACGGTCGATGCGATCAACGGCAATCCGCCGTTTGAGAAAAAGGCCGCCAATGTCTGCCAGGTCGCCAACCTGTATCCGCAGTATTTCCAGGTCGTGGTGACCACGGATTCCAAGATCGAAAAGGTTCCCGACATGAAGGGCAAGTCGATCGCGGTGCAGACCAAGGGCAATACGGCGGAAGCCATCTCGGCCGACATGCTGAAAGCCAACAAGCTGTCGTATAACGACATGGGCAAGGTCAACTTCATGGCCTCGTACAATGATGCCGCCGCCCTGCTGAAGGACGGTCATGCCCAGGTCTTCACGCTGGGCACCACCATCCCGGCCGCCTCGATCATGGATCTGGCCACTGCCCGCGACATCAAGCTGCTGCCGGCGACGGATGCCGACGTGGCCGAGATGAAGAAGATCAACAAGGGCTACGTGAAGGGCGTCGTGCCGGCCAACACCTACCCCAAGCAGGACAAGGATGTGCCGGTGATCGCCTATTCGGCGCATTTCATCGCGTCCTGCAAACTGCCAGAGGCGCATGTCTATGAGATCACCAAGGCCATGGCGACGCATATCGCCGATCTGGCCGCGGTGAACAAGGCGATGGCCAAGATGACGGCGAAGGACATGGCCGAGGATATCGGCGTGCCCTTCCATCCGGGCGCGGCGAAATACTACCGCGAAGTCGGCGCTCTGAAGTAAACGCTTGAGGCGTACTGGCCGGCGTCGCTTTTGGACGGGCGACGCCGGTCCTTTTTTTCGCAGCCCCCGCAGAGGGGCGTGATCGGCTCGGGGGCGAAGCATGGAAAGCAGAACATTGGTGGGGCGCGTGGTGGTCCCGATCGGCGTGGCAATGGCGCTGTATCACATGTGGGTCATTGCCATGGGCCCGCCGCAGGCGCTGGTCTTTCGCGGCATCCATCTGGCTTTCGCGCTTGCCCTCGTGCTGCTGCTCTATCCTTTCGCGCAGGATGCCACCGGTCGCCGCCGCTTCGTCTGGCTGGATGCCCTGCTGTTCGCCGGCGGGGCGCTGGCGCTCGGCCACCTGTTCGTCAATCTCGATTATTTCATCAACCGCATCATCTATATCGATGACCTCAAGCCGCTCGATGTCGTTGCCGGTGTCGCATTGGTCGTCATCGTGCTGGATTGCACGCGCCGGGTGATCGGCTGGGCGCTGCCGATCACGGCGCTGGTCTTCATGGGCCACGCCCTATTCGTCACGCAGGTCGACCCGTTCACATTGCTCGACCAGCTCTATATGACCACCGAGGGCATTTTCGGATCGACGCTCGGCGTCTCGGCTGCCTATGTGATGATCTTCGTGCTGTTCGGCGCCTTCATGGAACGCACCGGCACCGGCAAGCTGTTCATGGATTTCGCGCTGGCCCTGACCGGCCGGCAGGCCGGCGGTCCGGGCAAGGTGGCGGTGGTGTCGTCGTCGCTGTTCGGCACCATTTCCGGCTCGGCGGTGGCCAATGTGATGGTGGATGGACCGATCACGATTCCACTGATGAAACGCAGCGGTTTCAAGCCATCCTTCGCGGCGGCGGTGGAATCGGTTGCCTCCACCGGCGGCCAGATCATGCCGCCGATCATGGGTGCGGCGGCCTTCGTGATGGCGGAGTTCCTCGCGGTCTCCTACGCGACCGTGGTGGTCTGGGCGCTGATCCCCTCGCTGCTCTATTACCTGGCCTGTTTCGGCGCGGTGCATTTCGAGGCCAAGCGGCGCGGCCTGCATGGCCTGCCGGCGCATGAAGTGCCGCGTATGGCCGGCGTGCTGAAGGAGCGCGGCCATCTGTTCATCCCGGTGGCGGTGATCCTGGGTGGCATGTTCATGGGCTATTCCGCGCCGCTCTGCGCCCTGGCCGGCACGCTGGCCTGTTTCCCGGTTGCCATGCTGCGCGCCAATACGCGGCAGGGGTTGCGGCTGGAGATGGTGTGGGATGCCCTGCAGGATGGGGCGCGCAACACGCTGGCGGTGGCGCTGGCCTGCGCCTGCGCCGGCCTAGTGATCGGTTCGATCACGTTGACCGGCCTTGGCATCACTTTCACCAACTGGGTGGTTGGCCTGTCGCAGAACAGCCTGTTGCTGGCGCTGGTGCTGACCGCCATCGCCGGCATCATCCTTGGCATGGGCATGCCGACGACACCGGCCTATATCGTCATGGTGTCGCTGATGGTGCCGGCGATCATGAAGCTGGGCGTGATCGAGTCCGCCGCGCATATGTTCGCCTTCTATTTCGCCATCCTGTCGGCGATCACGCCACCAGTGGCTCTGGCGGTGTATGCCGCGGCCAGTCTGGCAAAAGCGAATATATGGGAAGCGGGCTGGGCGGCAGTGCGCACCGGCGCGGCCGGCTTCATCGTGCCGTTCATGTTCGTCTACGAGCCGGCCCTGCTGGCGATCGGGGACTGGCCCGACATCCTGCATGCCGCTGTCAGTGCATCCATCGGCTGCCTGACCCTTGCGGCCGGCCTGTATGGCTACCTGATCCGGCCGGCATTGATGTGGGAACGGGCCTTGCTGGTGGCGGCGGCGCTCTGCCTGATCAAACCGGGCCTGATCACCGACCTGATCGGCATCGGGTTGATCGTGGTGGTGTTCATCGCCCAAAAGGCGATCGCCCGCGATCCGCAGCTGGGCAAGGCGTCATAATCGCGGCTTGTAGACCAGTTTCATCACGCCGCGGGACAGCGCCTCGGACTCGACCAGTTCGAGGCGCAGGTCGCGCCGACCCGGCGGCAGCAGGGGCAGGCCCTCGCCGATCATGTGCGGGATGACATAGAGCTCGAAGCGGTCGATGGCGCCGATGTCGAGGAAACCGGCCCAGAGCTGCGGGCCGCCGAACAGCCAAACATCGCCGTTCGAGGTCTGTCGCAGTTCATTAGCCAGTGCGGAAAAATCGGCCCGCCGCGTTTGCGCGCCATCCGGCAGGTTCGACAAATCCTGCGCGGTCACCACATAGACGGCCTTGCCGGCATAGGGCCAGGCGTCGCCGAAGCTGCGGCTCATTTCATAGGAGGCACGTCCCATCACGATGCCGCCGATTCCGGCCATGAAACTCTCAAAGCCGAATTCAGCGGGATCATAGTCGTGCAGCCAATCCACGCTGCCATCAGGTCGGGCAATGAATCCATCGGCGCTGATCGCCAGGTAGGCGCGAAACAGAACGGTCATGTCAGGGCCGCACGACCTTGCCGGGGTTGAGGATATTGTTCGGATCGAAGGCGCGCTTGATCCGACGCATCATCTCGATCTCGATGGCGGGCTTGTATTGCGTGATCTCATCGATCTTCATGCGGCCGACGCCATGTTCGGCCGAGATCGATCCCTTCATCTCGTGGGCGATGTCGTGCACGATCTGGTGCACCCGGTCCCAGTAGGCCATGAAGTCTTCCGGCTTCCAGCCCACCGGCTGGGACGGATTGAAATGCACGTTGCCGTCACCGATATGGCCAAAGGCGACGATGCGCACGCCGGGGATCAGGTCTTCCACCGCCTTGCTGGCGCGTTCGATGAACAGCGGCATCTGCGAAACCGGTACCGAGATGTCGCATTTGATGCTGCCGCCTTCAGGCTTCTGCGAACTGGACATCGCTTCGCGGATTTTCCAGAAAGCGGCGCGTTGCGCATCCGACTGCGCGATGACGGCATCCAGCACCAGGCCCTTCTCGAAACCCTCCGCCAGTACGGCCTCCATGGTTTCGGCGATGGCGCCGTCGTCGCGGCCCGACGAGAATTCCAGGATCAGGTACCAGGGATGGCGTTCGGCGATGGGGTCGCTGGTGGCCGGCGTGTGGCGCAGCACGTAATCCAGGCCGATGCGCGGCATGATCTCGCAGCCTGTCACCTGTCCGCCGGTGGCGGCCTTGGCCAGGGCCAGCAACTCGATGGCCGCCTGTGGACTGGCTATGGCCGTGAAGGCGGTGGCCATTGCCTTGGGCAGCGGATGCAGTTTCAGCACGGCGGCCGTGATGATGCCCAATGTGCCCTCGCCGCCGATGAACAGGTCGCGCAGGTCATAGCCGGTGTTGTCCTTGCGCAGTCCGCGCAGTCCGTCCCACACCTGGCCGTCGGCCAGCACCACTTCCAGGCCCATCGCCAGTTCGCGGGTATTGCCATAGCGCAGCACGGCATTGCCGCCGGCATTGGTGGACAGATTGCCGCCGATGGTGCAGCTGCCTTCCGAACCGATGGACAGCGGAAACAGCCGCCCGGCCTCGCGCGCGGCCTGCTGCACATTCTGCAGGATGCAGCCGGCTTCCACCGTGATGGTGTCGTTCAATGGATCGAGGGCGCGGATTTTGTTCATGCGCTGCAGCGACAGGACGATCTCGTCGCCGCGATCAAAGGGGATGCCGCCGCCGACCAGGCCGGTATTACCGCCCTGCGGCACCAGTTTGGTCTTCGTCTCGTTTGCCAGTTTCACGATAGCGGCCACTTCCGCCGTGTTGGCCGGCTTGAGCACCAGCGGCGTCGTGCCGGCATAGAGGTCGCGCCATTCGCGCACGTGGAGGGAAAGCGCGTCGGGATCCGAGGTCCAGCCCTTGGGGCCAACGATGGCGCGGAAGCGATCGAGCAGATCGGGAGCGAGAGCGTTCATTCAGTCACCCAATTGAGGCGGCGATTCTAGCGTCCGCGCGCCGCGCGCGTAAGTCTGTCGTTGATGGCCTGGCCCAGGCCGTGACCGGGAATCGGCATCACCGCGATGCCATCAAGGCCGGTTTCATGATCGAGGGCGTGCAGCCCGGCATAGAGATTGGCCGCGGCCTCGGCCAGATCGGCCGACGTGCTGAGCGGCACAACGCGCGCGAAGCCGGGCAGCGGCGGGCCGAAACTGAGCAGCCCTTCCTGTTTGCCCGGCAGCGGCGCGGCAGCCTCCAGCCGCACCGGCAGGCGTGGTGCGTAATGCTTCAGCAGCATGCCGGGCGATTCCAGTTTCGCATCCTTGGGCCGGGCCAAGGGCTTGCCCAGCACGCGCTCGATCTCCTCGGCCGCCAGGCCACCGGGCCGCAGCAGGGTCGGCTCCGGGCCGACCAGGCCGATCACGGTGGATTCCAGGCCGACGGGGCAGGGGCCGCCATCCAGCACGGCGATCTCAGCTCCCAGGCTGTCGCGGACATGCTGTGCCGTGGTGGGCGAGACATGGCCCGAACGGTTGGCCGAGGGTGCCGCGACCGGCCGGCCGACCAGGCGCAGCAATTCGCGCGCCTGGGGATGGGCAGGCATGCGCAGCGCCAGCGATGGCAGGCCGGCGGAGACGGCGGGCGCCACCGGGCAATCGGGACGGCGAGGCAGAACCAGCGTCAATGCGCCCGGCCAGAAGGCCTCGGCCAGCCGGCGCGCGCGGGCATCGACCGTCACCAGCCCGTCCAGTTGCGACAGGTCGGCGATGTGGCAGATCAATGGATTGAAATCCGGCCGGCCCTTGGCAGCATAGATTTTCGCCACTGCCGCCGGGTTGGTGGCGTCGGCGCCCAGCCCGTAGACGGTTTCGGTGGCGAAAGCGACCACCTCGCCGGATTTCAACTTCTCGGCGGCCTCTGAAATCGTTACGTCAACCATGGCCCAAGTTTACGCCGGCGGGCATTGGCCTTGCTAGGCGTTCCAGACCATATTATGCAGCGCGTCACTGTATAGTCGCGCGGTTCAAGGGAGACCGAGATGGAATACGCCGCCCCCCTCAAGGATATGCGTTTCACCCTGGAGCAGATTGCCGGTCTGGCCGAACTGGCCACCCTGCCCGGCCTGGAGAATGCCGAGGGCGAAACCGCTGGCGCCGTACTGGAAGAGGCGGCGAAATTCGCTGCCGGCGTGCTCTCCCCGCTCAACCGCGGCGGCGACAAGGAAGGCGCCAAGCTGGATAACGGCGTGGTGCGCACCGCGCCGGGTTTTGCCGATGCCTACAAGAAATTCGTCGATGGCGGCTGGAACGGCATGCCGTTCTCCGAGGAACTCGGCGGCGGCGGCATGCCCTGGGCGCTGACCATGGCGGCGCAGGAAATGGTGCAGGCGGCCAATCTTTCGTTTTCGCTCTGCCCTTTGCTGACCCAGGGCGCCATCGACGCGATCATGGCGCATGGCACCGATGAGCAGAAGGCGCTGTACCTGCCCAAGATGGTGTCGGGCCAGTGGACCGGCTCGATGAACCTGACCGAGCCGCAGGCGGGTTCGGATGTGGGCGCGCTGAAATCCAAGGCCGTACCGGTGGGCGACGGCACCTACAAGATCAAGGGGATGAAGATCTTCATCACCTATGGCGAACACGACATGGCCGAGAACATCGTGCATCTCGTGCTAGCCCGCCTGCCCGATGCGCCGGCTGGCACCAAGGGCATCTCGCTGTTCATCGTGCCGAAATTCATTCCCGACGCCAACGGCAACCCGGGCAAGCGCAACGATCTGCGCGTCGTGTCGCTGGAACACAAGCTGGGCATCCATGCCAGCCCGACCTGCGTGATGAGCTATGGCGACAATGACGAGTGCGTCGGCTGGCTGCTGGGTGCCGAGAACCAGGGCATGCGCTGCATGTTCACCATGATGAACAATGCGCGCCTGTCCGTGGGCTGCCAGGGCCTGGCGATCGCCGAACGCGCCTATCAGCAGGCGCTGGATTACGCCGAGCAGCGCCGTCAGGGCCGCCATCCCGGCATGAATGCCGAGCAGCATGTGGCGATCATCGAGCATCCGGATGTGCGCCGCACGCTGATGCTGATGCGCAGCCTGACCGAAGCCTGCCGCGGCCTGATCTACCTGAATGCCGCCGCCATCGACCGCGCGCACCATCACCCCGACGATGCGCAGCGCAAGCACTGGAAGGCAATGGTGGAATTGTTCACGCCGCTGTCGAAGGCCTGGGCCACGGATGTTGGCTGCGAAGTGGCATCCATGGGCGTGCAGCTGCATGGCGGCATGGGCTTCATCGAGGAAACCGGCGCCGCCCAGCATTACCGCGATGCCCGCATCCTGCCGATCTACGAAGGCACCAACGGCATCCAGGCCATCGACCTGGTTACGCGCAAACTGCCGCTGAATGGCGGCGAGACGGTGAAGGCATTGTTCGCCGAAATCGGCGGCACGGTGGCCGAGTTGGCCAAGGCCGGGGAAGGTTTTGTCAGCATCCAGGCCAACCTGGATGCGGCATTGAAGTCGCTGGGCAAGGCTTCGCTGTGGATGGGCCAGCAACTGGCCAAGGATCCCAATGCGGCGCTGGCTGGCGCCACGCCCTTCCTGCGCGGCTTTGCCACCACGGTGGGCGGCTGGCTGCTGGCGCGGCAGGCGCTGGCGGCGAAGGCCGAGATCGCGGGTGGCTCCACCGATCCGTATTTCACCGCCAAGATCGTGTCGGCGCGGCTGTTTGCCGAACAGGTGCTGTCCACGGTGGATGGCCTGTGCCGCTCCGCCACCGAAGGCAGTGTGGCGCTGGCCGAAGTGACGCCGGAATTGCTGCGCGCCTAAACCGCAACTTCCGCTGCGTCAGGCGGGGATTAAGGCCGGAGCCGCAAGGTGCCGGCCTTTTTCATGCCAACATGCTGGACTTCGCCGGATTGACGCTTACGTCAACGGGAAACTACAGTTATCCCACATAACAAAAACTCCAGCCCCGCAGGCCAACCTTGGCAGATCCCGCAGACGATTCCATTCCGATGATCGATGGCACGCCGACCCCAGATAGCGGCGCCAGCCTGAAATATCCTTTTGCCAAGGAACCGAATGGCGGCCGGCCGGATGATGGCGCGGTGATGCAGATGCGGCCGGGCGTGTTGTGGCTGCGCATGCCGATTCCGATCCCGGGCCTGGACTACATCAATCTGTGGCTGCTGGAAGACGGCGAGGGCTGGACGCTGGTGGATACCGGCGTTCGGTCGTCCAAGCTGCAGGCGATCTGGGAAGACGTATTCGCCAGGCACCTCAACGGCAAGCCGATCACCCGCATCCTGTGCACCCATTTCCATCCCGATCACCTCGGGTTAGCCGGCTGGCTGCAGCAGAAATTCGCCGCGCCGCTGTGGATGACGCTGGGGGAATGGAGCTTCGGCCGCATGCTGGAGCTGGAACGGCTGCCCGAGGTGCCGGCCGAGGTGATCGCCTTCTACGAACGGCTTGGGTTCAATGCGGTGCAGCTGGACGCGATCAGGGCGCGCGGCTTTGGCAATTTCGCCAAGGCCGTGACGCCGATTCCGCGTGGTTTCCATCGCATAGCCGAGGGCGACATCGTCCGCATCGGCGCCCATGACTGGCAGGTGATCGTCGGCAGCGGCCATTCGCCGGAACATGCCTGCCTGTATTGCCCATCGCTGGACGTGCTGATTTCCGGCGACCAGGTGCTGCCGCGCATCTCGCCGCATATCGGGGTCTATCCCGGCGAACCGGAGGCTGGGCCCCTGACGCAGTATCTCGACTCGTTTGCCAAATTCAGCCACCTGCCGCGCGACATCCTGGTGCTGCCGGCCCATGGCGATCCGTTCATCGGCCTGCATCAGCGCATCGCCATGCTGCAGCGGCATCACGCCACGCGGCTGGATGCCCTGCTGAATGCGCTGGAGCGGCCGCATACGGTGATCGAGACCCTGCCGCTGCTGTTCCGGCGCGACATCAGCGATCACATGACGCTCGCCGCCGGCGAGGCCCTGGCGCATCTGCATCACCTGATGCGCGAGGGCCTGGTGCTACGGCGGCTGAATGCGCAAGGCGTATACGAGTTCCAGCGTTGCGACAGCGTGGATCAGGCGGCGCAATAAACAAGAAAAACGGGAGGGCATCATGACCGAAGTCATCAAGACCGGGTCGCTGAAGGGCAAGACCCTGTTCATCACCGGCGCCAGCCGCGGCATCGGACTGGCGATCGCGCTGCGTGCCGCCAAGGACGGTGCCAACATCGCCATCGCCGCCAAGACCACCGAGCCGCATCCCAAGCTGGCCGGCACGATCTACACGGCGGCCGAAGCCATCGAGCAGGCCGGCGGCCGGGCGCTGCCCATCGTGGTCGATGTGCGCGAGGAAGCGGTGGTGGAAGCTGCCGTGCAGAAAACCGTCGAGACTTTCGGCGGCCTCGACATCCTGGTCAACAATGCTTCGGCCATCTTGCTGACCGGCACGCTGGAAACGCCGATGAAGCGTTACGACCTGATGCACCAGATCAACACGCGCGGCACCTATCTGTGCAGCCAGAAATGCCTGCCGTATTTACTGAAGGCGGAGAACCCGCATATCCTGAACCTGTCGCCGCCGCTGAACATGGAAGAACGCTGGTTCAGTCCGCATGTCGCCTACACGATGGCCAAGTTCGGCATGAGCATGTGTGTGCTGGGCATGGCCGGCGAATTCCGCAAAAAGGGCGTGGCGGTGAACGCGCTGTGGCCGCGCACCGCCATCGATACCGATGCGATGAACGTGATCACCGGGCCGGAACTGCGCAAGAAATGCCGCAAGGTCGAGATCATGGCCGATGCTGCCCATGTGATCCTGACCCGCCCGTCGCGTGACTGCACCGGCAATTTCTTCATCGATGACGAGGTTTTGCGCGGTGCCGGGCTGACGGATCTCGCCCGCTATCGCCACCCGGGCACCTCGGAAACCGACCTGATCCCCGACTTCTTCGTCTGATCGGCGACTGGGGCCGGGAACCAACTCCGGCTGCCCGCGTTTCTGGTTCTGACGGCGTTCCGCAGGGAACGCGCAGACAGGAACGAGGGTTATAAACATGACTACATTTTCCACCATCGCCCGTAGTGCCGTTGTGGTGATGATGCTGGGCGGGGCCGTTGCGGCCTGTTCGTCCACGTCGACCCGGGAATCGACCGGCGAGTATATCGACTCGGCCGCCATCACCACGAAGGTGAAAGCCGAGCTGATCAAGGATCCGGTCACCAAGGCCGGCCAGATCAGCGTCGAGACCTTCCGGGATGTCGTGCAGCTCAGCGGCTTCGTCGATACCGCCCAGGCCAAGACGCGGGCCGAGCAGATCGCCCGCAACGTGCAGGGCGTGCGCAGCGTGCGCAACGACCTTGTGGTGAAGTAGAAACCGCCGCGCGTGAAACCGGGAGCGGCCGGCGGGCAATAAACCCGCCGGCTGTGCCTGTCACTCTCAAATCCGAAAGGATCGAGGCATGGGTCTTGGCACCATACTCCTGATCATCCTGATCATCCTGCTGATCGGCGCGGCGCCGACCTGGCCATATAGCAGCGGCTGGGGCTATTACCCCAGCGGCGGCATCGGCATCCTGCTGATCATCGTGATCGTTCTATTGCTCATGGGCCGGATATAGGCCGGCCGTCTAGCGCGCCGCCTTTGCCTGTTCGGCAATGGCCTCGTGATGATGGATCACCTCGCGCACGATGAAGGCGAGGAATTTTTCCGCAAAATCCGGGTCCAGCTTGGCGGTTTCGGCCAGTTGGCGCAGACGGGCGATCTGGCGCGCCTCGCGGGCGGGGTCGGCCGGGGGCAGTTTCTCGGCCGCCTTCAATCGCCCCACCGCCTGGGTGCATTTGAAACGCTCGGCCAGCAAATGGATCAGGGCGGCATCGATATTGTCGATGCTGTCGCGCAGGCGCTGCAATTCGGGATGGATGGTCATGGCTGATCCTGCCGGCTGGGCGAATTCGGGCCGCCCATGATGCGGACCGGGCCGGGAGGGTCAAGCGGGCCGGCAGGCAAAAAAACGCCCCCGCCAGGAGGCGGAGGCGGCGGGGCGCAGTCCGGACGGCGAGGGTGGATGAACCGCCGGATACGGCCCGAGGGCGGACCGGGCCCGATCGCTCGGGCCCGGATGCCTGATCAGAACTTGTAGCCGACGCCGACGCCGACCACCCAGGGGTCGAGATCGACATCCGCGTTGATCACGGTGCCGGCATTGGTGACCACCTTGACGTCGGTGTTCAGGAAGATTTTCTTCACGTCGGCATTGAAGTACCAGTTGCCGGCGATCTTGTAGTCGAAGCCCGCCTGCAGGGCGACGCCCCAGGCATTGTCGTAATCGACGCTGCGCAGACCGCTGGCAACCTTCTCGTTGTAGAAGACCGCATAGGTGGCGCCGGCGCCGATATAGGGGCTGAAGGCCTGCTTCGGCATGAAGTGATACTGCAGGGTGAGCGTCGGCGGCAGCAGCCACACATTGCCCAGGCCCACATCGCCGCTGCTGCCGTGATCGACCTGCATCTTGTGCTTGGTGGTGGCGGCGATCAGTTCGGCCGCGATATTGTCGGTGAAGAAATACGAGAAATCCAATTCGCCGGTGAAGGCGTTGCTGGCATCGACGCTGCCGCCGATGACGGTCACCGTGGAATCTTCATCGGGCAGCAGGCCGATGATGCGGCCGCGCACCATGATGTCGCCGGCGGACTTGCCGTCCTGGGCGAAAGCTTCCGTGGGGATCATGCCGAACAGCAGAAGGGCTGCGCCTGCTGCCGCTGCGAAAGTGTTTCCGATACGCATCATGCGCTCCATTGTCATTTGTCCGCACCGCCATACCCGGACGGTACTTGTCCTGCGCGTCCGGGGAGGGACATCGCGGCCGCATCATGACAATCGAGGGTCAGCCGGCGTTGATCGAGATCAAACGAATCCGCCTTAAGATCAATGCCTGCGGCAACTTGGCACAGGCATACGCGGGCATTCAGCCGACGTAGAAATCGACGCTGTAGGCGGAAAAGCCGGTCTCTTCGTTGCCCGGGCCGACGGCAATCACCGTGACGTCGTTGCGGATCGCCAGGCCGGGCAAATAGGCCAGCAGATAGGCATGGGCCTGGGCCGCGATGGCCGGTCCGTCGAAGGCGATTCCCAGGGCGATCATGCGACAATCCAGGCAATAGCCAGCTTTCATGTAATCGTGCACCGATGCCATGTCGTTGAACAGGATGCCGGCGTTATGCTCCTTGGCGGCCTGGCGAATCTGATCGGTGGTCATGTCCTGGCCATCGATGCGCAGAGGGCGGTTCAGAGCCTGGAAATAGGTCCAGGCCACCATCAGGGCAGCCTTGGTCTTGCCGCCACCGGCCGGGCCGGAGAAGTAAACGAATTGCGGCACAGCCAGCCGTTCCCGCAGGATCTGGAGCTGGGGGGCGGAAAAGCCGAAATCCGTGAGCGAGCGGAAAATCTGTTGCGACATCGCGGCCTGATGGCAGAGGATTGGAATGATCTAAAAACTACTACAAGTAGTTATCGGGCATCCATCGTTCATGCCATACAGAAATGCCGCAAACAGATAAAAAATTGGAAACAGAACGGGAAATATACAAGGCCGCCTTCCTCAGGCGGCAGCCAGGCGGGCTGGCGCGAGACGGCGGCCGGTTTTTCGAATTCCTCAGGCCGCCTTCCGGCTGAGACCCAGGCGCTGCCAGACATCCAGCAGGGCGGCGGTCAGGGCCTGCATCATCGCATCGGTATGCACCGGGGTGGGCGTGATGCGCAGCCGCTCGGTGCCGCGCGGCACCGTCGGATAATTGATCGGCTGGATGTAGATGCCGTGATCGGCCAGCAGCATATCCGAGGCAGCCTTGCACAGGGCGGGATCGCCGACCATGACCGGCACGATATGGCTCTGGTTCACCAGCACTGGCAGGCCGGCGTTCAGCAGCATCCGGCGCAATGTGGCCGCGCGTTCCTGGTGGCGGGTGCGCTCGACCTGGCTCTGTTTGAGATGGCGCACGCTGGCGCTCGCGGCGGCGGCGATCGCCGGCGGCATGGCGGTGGAGAAGATGAAGGCCGGTGCATAGGAGCGCACGGCGTCGATCATGGTCTTTGAGCCGGCGATATAGCCGCCGACCACACCGAATGCCTTGCCCAGGGTGCCCTGGATGATGTGCAGGCGATGCATGGCATCGTCACGGTCGGCGATGCCGCCACCACGGTTGCCATACAGGCCGACAGCATGCACCTCGTCCAGATAGGTCATGGCGCCGTATTTGTCGGCCAGGTCGCAAATGGCATGGATCGGCGCGATGTCGCCATCCATCGAATAAACGCTTTCGAAGGCGATCAGCTTCGGCCGATCCGGCGGCAGGCCCTTGAGCAACTCTTCCAGGTGAGCCACGTCGTTATGGCGGAAGATGTGACGCTCGCAGCCGGACTGCCGGATGCCCTCGATCATCGAATTGTGGTTGTCGGCATCCGAAAGGATGATGCAGTCAGGCAGCAGCTTGGCCAGCGTGGACAGCGAGGTCTGGTTGGCGATGTAGCCCGACATGAAAGCCAGCGCGGCCTGCTTGCCGTGCAGGTCGGCCAGTTCAGCTTCCAGTTCGACCACGGCGTGGCTGTTGCCGGAAATATTGCGGGTGCCGCCGGCGCCGGCGCCGAACTGGGCGGCGGCTTGTTGCATCGCCTGGATCACGGCCGGGTGCTGGCCCATGCCGAGATAGTCGTTTGAGCACCAGATGGTGAGCTTGGCGGGGCCGATGCCGCTGAAATTGTCGGCAACCGGAAAGCTGCCGCAATTGCGAGCCAGTTCCGTGAATACCCGATAGCGCTTTTCCGCGCGCAACTTGTCGACCGCCTGGCCGAAGAGGGCTTCGTAATCCATGGGGCTGTACTGCCTGGTCGGGCCGGTCGGCAATTTGCCTCCGGCGTGAAAATCCTGTGCTGGTGCCGGATATTAGCGCCCCCGGCGCCGGGCTGGCTAGAGGGGCACGTGTGCCCTGGCCGCGACGAGGGGTCGCAGGGCCGTTTGCCGTCCGGACCAGCCCTTTATGCGGGTGGATGCTGCAATGCAGCGTTGGCCATTCAGGCCGTTGGGCGGCGCATGCGGAACAGGGTTTCCGGCGTGGCCTCGAAATAATCGGCCATATATCCACCCCGCATGATCGGCCGCGCGGCGGCCGTATCGAACAGGCCATCGCGGATGAAGGCTCGTGCGATATGCACGCCAACCACCTGACCGATCACCATCCAGGCATCCAGGGCGCGGCCCTGCAGGTCATGCTGGCGCAGGATCTGCAGCAACCTGCATTCCAGGGCGGCAGGACTGCCGGCAACGCGTGGCGGCCGGATTTGCCGGCAGGGTGCCGGCGTCAGGCCGGCCAGTTCGAATTCGTCGATGCCTCGGGCCACCGGAGCCGAAGTGCGGTTCATTGCCTCGGCCAAAGGCCGCGTTGCGAGACTGGTGGCGAATTCGCCGGTCGCCTCGATATTGGCGATGCTGTCTTTCCAGTCGCTGCTGCCAAAGGCGATGATCGGCGGCTTGTCGTGAAAGGCGTTGAAGTAGCTGTAAGGGGCAAGATTCACCCGCCCGTCGCGGTCGCAGGATGATATCCAGCCGATCGGCCGTGGCCCGACGATGGCCTTGAACGGGTCATGGGCCAGGCCGTGGCCGTGCGCCGGTTCGTAATAATGGACATCGTCGAGATTCGTTGAGGGCATTTTCCTGCTCCGCTGACCTGTAGTAACAAAGGGCGAAGTTGCCGCACTGTAAAGGCTGCGGTGCGGAGATATGCGATGCCCTACGATCTGAGCCGCCTGGATCTGCTGCTTGTTGAAGCGGATTCCAGCATGCAGGCCACCTGGCGCAGCCTGTTCGGCAGCCTTGGCATACGGCCGCCGACTTGCGTGCCCGGCATTGCGCAGGCCTGGGCTGCGCTGGCGGATCGTCCCGCGGAAACGTCAACAGGCAACAAAATCGATGCCCTGATCTGCCGGTGGGAATTACCGGGGCCGGATGGGGACGGCGGGGATGGCGGTATCGCCCTTGCACGCAGAATACGGCAGGACCCGGCTTCGCCGAACCCGTTCCTGCCGATCATCGTCGCCACGTCCACGGTGACGCGCGAACGGGTGCGAGCGGCGCTGGATGCCGGCGTGAACGAAATTCTGGTGCTGCCACCCTCGGCCAAGGCGCTGGAGGCGCGGCTGCGTGAAATCATCGAGCGGCCACGGAAATTCGTGCGGGGCGAAAACTATTTCGGACCCGACCGGCGGCGTCAGGTGCGCGGCGACTATGCCGGACCGTTCCGTCGCGGCGATGACAAAAGGAAGCGCTGAGCCTCAGGCGAGGCTTTTGGCCGCCGCCGAACGCAATGCGTCGAGGATTTCCGCGCCGATCTCGCCGGCCTGACCCTGGATGCGATTGTCGACCACGGTGCGCAGGGCGGCAACATGGGCGGCGATGATTTCAAGATCGACCGCCTTGCGCTTGCTCGCCTCATCGACATAGCGGCACAGAAGCTGCCCGATATCGGTTACCAGCTGATACCCAAAGGTGCTGCCCTGTCCCTTGATGTCATGCGCCACGTCATAGACGGCACGCCACTTCCCCGCATCCTTGTCGTCGCCAATGGCGGCGATAGCGGCATCGAGGCGTTTCAGGTCGTCATTGACCCAGCCGATATATTGTTCCGACAGGCCGGCCACGGCCGCCTGTGCATTGGCAACGGCCGTGCCGAAAGCGATCGACTCGGAGGTCTCAGGGTTGTCTTTGGTCATGACGGTGTCTGCACGGCAGAAAAGAATGGGCCAACGCCCATTTGATCCTGCCGGGCAGGGCTGCGTCTAGGTTATCAAGCGGTAACCTCGGGGCCGGCGGCTACTCGGCGGCATCCGGTTTGCCGACATCCACATCGGGTCGCTTTTCCAGTTCGCTCAGCTTGCGGGCGATGAAGCCGGCAGGCTTGGTGAACCGGGCCAGCAGGATATACAGCACCGGCACAACGAACAGGCTGAGCAGGGTGGCGAATGTCATGCCGCCGACGATCACCCAGCCCAGCGCCGAACGCGACTCGGCGCCGGCCCCGCTGGCCGCAGCCAGCGGCACGGCGCCGAAAATGGTGGCGATGGTGGTCATCAGGATGGGGCGCAACCGGACGGTGGATGCGTTGGTGACGGCATCAAAGATGCTTTGACCTTCATCGCGCAACTGATTGGCGAACTCGACGATCAGGATTGCATTCTTTGCGATCAGGCCGATCAGCATGATAATGCCGATCTGGCTGTAGACATTCAGCGTCTGCCCGGCCAGCAGCAAGGCCCCGAGGGCGCCGGTCACCGCCAGCGGCACCGAGAAGATGATGATGGTGGGATGGATCCAGCTTTCGAACTGCGCGGCCAGCACCAGGAACACCACGATCAGCGCGAGGGCGAAAGTAAGGTAGATCGCGGCCGATGAATCCTTGAACTCGCGGCTTTGACCGGCATAGGAGATGCGCGCCTCGGGCGGCAGGACCTCGGCCGCTGTCCGGTCGAGGAATTCCAGGGCCTGGCCGAGGGTATAGCCTGGAGCCAGCGAGGCCGTGATGGTGACCGAGCGCAGGCGGTCGGTGCGGTTCAGTTCGCGCGCATTGGCCCCTTCCTTGATGGTGACCAGGCTGGCGAGCGGCACCAGCTTGCCGTTCGCGCCGCCGGCGCGGACATAAATGTTGTTCAGGTCGCTGGGCGTGACGCGTTGCTCGACGGGGGCCTGTACCAGCACCTTGTACTGCTTGCCTTCACGCTGGAAATTGGTGACCTCGCGCGAGCCCAGCATGGTTTCCAGCGTACGGCCGATCGTCTCCACCGGCACGCCGAGGTCGGCGGCGCGGTCGCGGTTGATGTTGACCTGGATTTCCGGCCGGCTCGGCTTGTAGCTCTTGTCGACGTTCAGCAGGCTGGGGTTCTGCAAAGCGCGTTCCAGTACGCGTTCGGCCCACTCATCCAGCACCGGATAGGTCGGGCCACCGATCACGAACTGAACTGGCGCCTGGCTGCCGGGCAGGCCGAGGCTGGGTGGGTTGATGGCAAAGGCGCGGACGCCAGTAATCGACAGCAGCTTTGGGAATACCTCCTTCACCAGTTCCTGCTGTTTCACGTTACGGTCGGACCAGTCCTTGAGCCGGACCACCATGAAGGCCGAGTTGACCGGTGAGGGGCGGCCGCCCCAGGCGGGCGCGATAAAGGACTGAACCACGGAGGCGTCGCCGCGCTCGACGTACGGACGCAGGACTTCCTCGACCTTGATGATGTTGTTGCGCGTGTATTCGTAACTGGAACCCTCGGGACCGGTGACCGAGACGAAGAAAACGCCGCGATCCTCGGTGGGCGCAAATTCGCGCGGCAGGGCGAGGAACATCAGGTAAGCGGCGACCGACACCACGCCGCCGAGCACCAGCACCAGTACCGGGGCGCCGAGCGCGCGGCGCAGCAGCCAGCCGTAGCTGTTGGACATGCCAACGAAGAACTTCTCGGTGACGTGATAGAACCAGCCCTCGTCCTTTGCCTCGTGCAGCAGTTTCGAGCACATCATCGGTGTCAGCGTCAGGGCGACGAAGCCGGAGAACAGCACTGAAGCGGCCACCGAAATGCCGAATTCGCGGAACAGGCGGCCGGTATTGCCTTCCATCAGCGAGATCGGCACGAACACGGCGATCAGCACGACCGTGGTGGCGATGACGGCGAAGCCGATCTGGCGCGCGCCGCGCAACGATGCCAGCAGAGGCGGCTCGCCCAGTTCGATGCGGCGATGGATGTTTTCCAGCACCACGATGGCGTCATCGACCACCAGGCCGATGGCCAGCACCAGCGCCAGCAGGGTCAGCACGTTTATGGAATAACCCAACGCGCCAATGATGATGAAGGAACCGATCACCGATACCGGGATCGCCACGGCGGGAATCAGGGTGGCACGCCAGGAGCGCAGGAACAGGAAGATCACGCCGATCACCAGACCCAGGGCCACCATCAAGGCATGGAATACCTCGTAGATCGACTGGCTGATGAATTTCGACTGGTCGTAGCTGATCTCCATGCGCACGCCGGAGGGCAGGCTGCCCTGCAGGCGTTCGACCGCCCGGTTCACGCCATTGGAAATGTCCATGGCGTTGGCCTTGGACTGGCGGATGATGCCCAGGCCGATAGCCGTGGTGCCATTGACGCGCTGCTCGGTGCGGTCGTCCTCGGCGCCGAGTTCGATCTTCGCCACCTCGCCCAGGCGCAGCAGGTAACCATCCTGCTCGCGCAACACGATGTTGCGGAACTGCTGCGCCGTGCGCAGCCCGGATTCGGCGCGCACGGTGAATTCGCGCATGCTGCTTTCCACGCGTCCGGACGGCAACTCGACATTCTGGCGACGGATCGCCTCCTCGACGTCCTGCACGGTAACATTGCGGGCCGCCATGGCCATGCGGTCGAGATAGACGCGCATGGAATAGCGCCGGGCGCCATAGATATTCACCGAGGCCACGCCGTCGATGATGGAAAGCTGGTCCACCAGATAGCGGTCGGCATAGTCGGTCAGTTCCAGCAGGCTGAGCCGGTCGCTGAACATCGAGATGTAGATGATCGGGCGGGCATCGGCCTCGGTCTTGGCGATCACCGGCTGGTCGGCTTCGGCCGGCAGCTTGGTGAGCACACGGGAGACCTTGTCGCGCACGTCGTTGGCTGCCGAGTCGACGTCACGGTTCAGATTGAACTCGATGCTGATCGAGCTGGATTCCTCGCGGCTGGCCGAGGTGATCGAGCGGATGCCCTCGATGCCGGCGACCGAGTCCTCGATGATCTGGGTGATCTTGCTCTCGATGATTTCCGCCGATGCACCGCGATAGATGGTGGTGACGCTGACGGCGGGCGGATCGATGTCGGGATATTCGCGCACGGCCATGCCGCGCAGCGCGAACAGCCCGAAGATGATCAGGATCAGCGCCATGACGGTGGCGAAGACCGGGCGCTTGATCGAAAGATCGGAGAGAACCATGGCGTGCGCTCCGTATGCGGCGGCTTCAGGATGCCGGCTTCGGCGTGGGATTGCCCGACATCGGCGGCGTGGCGGGCCGGACGCGGGCGCCGTCGCGCAGCTGCTGCAGGCCGGTGATGGCCACCTGATCGTCGCCATGCAGGCCGTTGGTGATCTGCGCCAGACCGGGCAGGCGCTGACCGACCGTGACGCGGGTGCGGGTCGCCTTGCCGTCGCGGATCACGAATACGAATTGCTCGCCGCCCTGGGCCAGCAGGGCCTCTTCGGGCACCATGATGGCATCCGGCACCCGGCCGATGCTCAGCGCCACGGTCATGAACATGCCGGGTTTGATCACATCTTCGGGATTGGCGATCGTCGCGCGCACGCGCACGGCGCGGGTGGCAGGATCGATGCGGCTGTCGATGGTGGAAACCGTGCCCTCGAATACGCGGTTCGGCAGGGCGCCGGCCATCGCGGTCACGGTGTTGCCCACGGCCACGCCGCTCAGCACGGTTTCCGGGATTTCGAATTCCAGCTTGATGACGGTGGTGTCGTCCAGCGTGGTGATCACATCGCCGGGTCGCACCAGGGCGCCGAGGCTGACCTTGCGCAGGCCGAGTTTGCCCGCGAACGGCGCGCGGATCACGCTGTCGGAGAATTTCGCCTGTTCGGCGCGCAGGCGGCCATCGGCGGCTTCGTAGGCTTTGCTCAGTTCGTCGACGCGGGCCTGGGCGACGGCCTTGGTCTCGATCAGCTGCTTGGCGCGGTCGTAGGCCAGCCTGGCGGCATCGCGCGCCGCGCGCAGGGCCGAGATGTTGGCCGAGCTTTCCGCGGCATCCAGTTCAACCAGGATGCTGCCGGTTTTCACCTGCTGGCCTTCCTGGAAGTTGATGCGCTCCACCAGGCCGCTGGACTTGGCGGTGATGGTCACGGCTTCGTTGGCCTGCGCGGTGCCAACCGCTTCGATCGTGCGGGTGATATCCATGCGTTTGATCGGCACGATATCGACCGGCAGCGGCGGCGGGCCAGCCTGCCGGCTGGCGGTTACGGTTTCCGACTTGCCAATCAGCGGCAGACTGTCGCGGTATATGAATGCCAGAGCGGCTGCAATCGCAACCGTACCCACCACAAGCACCTGACCCCAAAGCTTCATGTCGTCACGCCACCCTTATTGCAGTATCCCTCGCCCAACGGCTTTGCCGGTCGGCTGACTCCCCCCACGATTCCGCGCATGCACCCCAAACCATGGTGCCACCGGCGACATGCGGTTCGCCGATGGTCCGGCCGGATGGCACTTTATGGCGAGGGCATTGCCGGGATCGTCAGTAACATGATCTATTGTATACGCCTGATGGAGCAAGGTCCTGTCAAATTTGTAATATCAGGCAGGCCGGGAGGAGGCCCAAAGAATGGTCAGGATGCTCGAATGGTAACCGGGCTGTTTTCCCATTCCGCCTGCTTTGCCCACGATACGGGAGAGGGGCATCCGGAATGCCCGGAAAGGCTGCGGGCCGTGCTGGCCCGGCTGGAGGCTGAGGAATTCCTGTATCTGGACCGCCGCGAGGCCCCCCGGGCCACGGCCGAGCAGATTGCCCGCGTTCACCCGGGCGATTTCGTCGATCGGGTGCTGCGGTCGATCCCCACCAATGGCCTGCGTTATGTCGACGGCGACACCGTGGTGTCTCCCGGGTCGGGCGAGGCGGCCCTGCGGGCGGCGGGTGCGGTCTGTGCGGCGGTGGATGCCGTCATGCAGGGAGACCTGCGCAATGCCTTTTGCGCCGTGCGGCCGCCCGGCCATCACGCCGAACCCGACCAGGCGATGGGGTTCTGCCTGTTCAATAACATTGCCATCGGCGCCCAGCATGCCCGGGCGCAATGGGGGCTGCGACGCGTTGCGGTGATCGATTTCGACGTGCATCACGGCAACGGCACGCAGGCTGCCTTTGCCGCCGACGCGGACCTGTTTTACGCCTCCACCCATCAATATCCGCTTTATCCCGGCACCGGCGCGGCGCATGAGAAAGGCGTAGCCGGGAATATCGTGAATGTACCGTTGCGTGCCTTCGCCGGTTCGGCGGATTTCCGCAACGCCGTGGAAAAGGTGCTATTGCCCAAACTGGAAGGATTTGCACCTGAACTCGTGCTGATTTCGGCCGGGTTCGACGCCCATATGAGCGATCCGCTGGCCCAGATGCAGTTGCTGGACCAGGATTATTACTGGATCACCGAGCAACTGCTGAAAGTGGCGGCGAAAACTGCTTCCGGTCGGGTCGTCTCTGCCCTGGAGGGTGGGTATGACCTGAATGCCCTGGCCAGCGCGTCCGCCGCCCATGTCCGGGCCCTGATGGTGGCCTGAGGCCAGAAAAGCGCCGGAAAGCCCGCTGTTTCCGGCTTTCCCCGCAGGCCCGGAATGGCGCCCCGCATTGCGCGGAAGCCCTCGTTTCTATACAACTCGGCCGGATTTTTTCGCGGACTTTCACCGCCGGAGCGTGACATGGCGAGTTATCAGTACATCTACGTGATGAAGGGCCTGGGCAAGACCTATCCGGGCGGCAAGCAGGTCCTGAAGGATATCTGGCTCAGCTTCCTGCCTGGCGCCAAGATCGGCGTGCTTGGCCTGAACGGCGCCGGCAAATCCACGCTGCTGAAGATCATGGCCGGCCTGGACAAGGATTTCACCGGCGAGGCCTGGGCGGCCGAGGGCGTCAAGGTCGGCTACCTGCCGCAGGAGCCGCAGCTCGATCCGAGCAAGGATGTGCTGGGCAACGTGATGGAAGGCGTGGGCGAGACCAAGGCCCTGCTCGATCGTTTCGAGGAAGTCTCCAACAAGTTCGCCGAAGTCACCGACGACGACGAGATGAATGCGCTGATCGCTGAGCAGGCGGAGCTGCAGGAAAAAATCGACGCCGCCAATGCCTGGGATCTGCAGCGCAACGTCGAGATCGCCATGGACGCGCTGCGCTGCCCGGCGGGCGATGCCGATGTGACCAAGCTTTCGGGCGGCGAGAAGCGCCGCGTGGCCTTGTGCCGCCTGCTGCTGTCCAAGCCCGACATGCTGCTGCTCGACGAGCCGACCAACCACCTGGATGCGGAATCGGTGGCCTGGCTCGAGCGCTTCCTGCACGAATACGAAGGCACCGTTGTCGCGATCACCCATGATCGCTATTTCCTCGACAATGTCGCGGGCTGGATCCTTGAACTGGATCGCGGTTCGGGCATTCCGTGGGAGGGCAACTACTCGTCCTGGCTGGAGCAGAAGGAAAAACGCCTGGCCCAGGAAGGCAAGGAAGAGGATTCACGGCGCAAGTCCCTGGCCCAGGAACTGGAATGGGTGCGCCAGAGCCCCCGCGCGCGCCAGGCCAAATCCAAGGCCCGCCTCAAGGCTTATGAGGAGATGTTGGCGCAGCAGAGCGAGAAGGTGGCCGACCAGGTGTCGATCACCATTCCGCCCGGTCCGCGGCTGGGCAACGTGGTGATCGAGGCCGAGCATCTGAGCAAGGGTTTTGGCGACCGCCTGCTGATCGATGACCTGTCGTTCAAGCTGCCGCCCGGCGGCATCGTCGGTATCATCGGCCCCAACGGCGCCGGCAAGACCACCCTGTTCCGCATGCTCACCGGCGGCGAGCAGCCCGATGGCGGCACGCTGCGCGTCGGCGACAGCGTCAAGATGGGATATGTCGACCAGAGCCGCGACAGCCTGAACGACAAGAAGACCGTGTGGGAGGAACTCTCCAACGGCGACGACATGATCCTGCTGGGCAAGCGCGAGGTGCCGAGCCGCGCCTATTGCTCGTGGTTCAACTTCAAGGGTGCCGACCAGCAGAAGAAGGTCGGCATGCTCTCGGGCGGTGAACGCAACCGCCTGCATCTGGCCAAGATGCTGAAATCCGGCGCCAACGTGCTGCTGCTCGACGAACCGACCAACGACCTGGATGTCGACACCATGCGCGCGCTGGAAGAGGCGCTGCTGAATTTCGCCGGCTGCGCCATCGTGATCAGCCACGATCGCTGGTTCCTTGACCGCATCGCCACCCATATCATGGCCTTCGAAGGCGACAGCCATGTGGAATGGTTCGAGGGCAATTTCCAGGACTACGAGGCCGACAAGAAGCGCCGTCTGGGTGCCGATGCCGATCAGCCGCATCGCATCCGCTACAAGCCGCTGACCCGCGGCTGATCATGGCGTCATGAACCGGCGGGAACGGCGCGCGCAGAAAAAAGGCGGCGGGGCTGGTCCGCGCAGGCCGGCTGCGCCTGCCGTCCGCCCGGTTTCGGTTTCCGACATGCTGCTGGGCCTGGGGGGTGTGAAAACCGCTCTGCCGGTGACGGCGCCGCAGCCCGAACAGATCGACCGTGTCCATTCCGCCCTGGCGCAACTGCGCCTGACGGAATCCCTGGCCAACAATCTGGCCCGGTTGCAGCAGGCCCTGAACGCAAACCCTGATTCGGAAAACCTGCTGCATCAGGTGGCGCGGTTGCAGACCCGGCTCGATCGCCGCGCCGATGCCCTGCTGACCTATCGTCGCCTGCTCAGCCTGCGTCCCGATCATGCCGAGGCGCGCCATATGGCGGCCGTGCTGGCCGGCGAGGCGCCGGAGAAGGCGAATGCCGATTACATCGCCGGCCTGTTCGACGCCTTTGCCGATAGTTTCGACGAGAAGCTGGTCGGCTGGCTCGACTACAAGGCGCCGCAGCAGGTGGCCAGCATTGCCGCCAGATTGCTGGAGGGGCGGCTGGCAACGCGGGCCATCGACCTGGGTTGCGGCACTGGCCTGCTGGGTCCCGAGGTGCAGAAGCTTGTGCGTCGCCTGGATGGCATCGATCTGTCGCCGCGGATGGTCGACAAGGCGCACCAGCGCGGCGTGTATGATGAGCTGATCGTTGGCGAGATCGTTGCCGCATTGCTCAAGCGTCCGGCAGCCTACGATCTCGTACTTGCCGCCGATGTGCTGTCCTATTTCGGCGATTTGCGTTCGCTGTTGATCGCTGTGCATGATTGCCTGCAGCCCGGTGGCTTGTTCATCGCCACGGTGGAGAAGGGGGCCGAGGCCCGCTACACGGCGTCGAAGACCGGCCGTTACCAGCATGGCGAAACCTATCTGCGCAAGCGGGCTGCCGAAGCCGGTTTCGATGTGGTCGCGCTGGAAGATGTGGATCTGCGGCAGGAAGAGGGTCGACCGGTGCGCGGTTATGCCTTCGCCCTGCGACTGCTGCCGCCGGCGCCGGTCGATCCGCTTGTCGCGCTATCCACCGACGAATTGCTGGGCGGGCTTGATGCCCCGGCGGCTGCCATTCTGTTGCAGGCTGCCGAACGCATGATCGGCAGCGATTTCGCCGTGGGCTGGGCTGTGGATATCGGTGGCGGCATGGGCCGGCATACCGCTGAGCTGCGCCGCCTGGCGCAGCATCTGGATATGGTCTCCGATGACCCCGAACTCAGTCGTCGCGCATTCGAGGCGGGTGTTTATGACGATTGCGATACCGACGCGATCATCCCCTTCCTGGAAGCGCGGCCGGATCATTACGATCTCATGCTGGCATCGGACCTTCTGGACCGCGAGCGCGACCTGCCGGCGGTGTTCTCGGCCGTGAAAATCGCCCTGGCCCTGGCTGGCGTGTTCATTGCCGTCACCCGCATGCATGGCGAGGATGAACTGCGCGAGATGGCCAAGGCTGAGGGGCTGGTGGTGATCGCCGTCGAGCCGGTCAATCTGCCAGACGGCGCGCCGGCTTTGTGCCTGATCGTCGAGAGCTGATCAGGATTTCCTGCCGCTGCTGATGCGGGTCAGCACAAGGCCGCCGATCACCACGGCGGCACCGGCCAACTGGATGGCCGAGACATGCTCACCCAGGAAGCTGACAGCCGACAGCAAGGCGAAAACCGGGATCAGGTAGGAATAGATCACCGAACGCGCCACACCCAGGCGCGCGATGCCCTCGTACCAGAACAGATAACCCAATGCGCCGGCGAAGATTGCGGTGAACAGGAAGCCGGCCCAGTGCAGGGCGGTCATGGCGGTCCAGTCAATCTCCGTAATGCCGAACAGCATGGCCGGGCTGAGCGCGAGCGCGCCGAACAGCATCGACCAGGCCGAGACATACAATGCCCCCAGTCGCGCCAGGTAGGGCGGTGCAAAAACCGAATAGCAGGCCCAGAAGAAAGCCACGCTCAGGAACAGCAGATCGCCCAGCAGCGAGCCGCCGCCCACCGTGATGGCGGTAATGCTGTTGTTGATGACGAGGAATACGCCGCCGAACGAGATCAGGATGCCGGCCCAGGCAAAGACGGAGGGACGCTGGCCGCGCAAGGTGGAGATCAGCATGGCCCAGATCGGCGATACCGCCACCAGGATCGCGCCTTTCGAGGCAGCCGTCAGCGACAGGGCATTGGTCCACAGCAACTGCATCAGCGTGATGCCGAGCAGGCCGAAACCGATCAGGGGCAGCAGGTCCTGCCTGCGCGGCAGCCGCAGCCCCTCGCGCCAGGCCAGCACCACCATCAGGGTAACGGCCGCAAGCAGGTAGCGCAGCGAGGCATAAACATTGGGCGGCATCACACCCAGGACATATTTCGCCGTGGGGAAGGTGTTGCCCCAGATGATGACGGTAAGCAGCAGATAGGCGTCGCCCCTGTCAAAGCCGTTCTTGCCGAATTTCATGCCGCATGCCTCCGGCGCCGTTCCACCGCGCGCAAGCCCAGGGCCAGCGTCATGCTGAGGAGGCCGGCGGCCAGCAACAGCCAGCGGCCATTTTCCCAGCCGCCGAACCAGGTGACCAGGGCGGCCAGCGCCGGCGGCCCGGCGAAAGAGCCGATATTGAGCAGCTGGATCACCACGCCGTTGACCGTGGCGATCTCGCCCGGGTCGCGCGCTTCAGCCGGCACGCTGGCAAGCACGGCAGACGGCAGCATGCCGCCGAAGCCGCTGGCCGCCATGGCGCAGGCGATCTTGCCTGCCACCGGCATATCGGGGGCGAAGCTGAGCAGGCCGAACACCGCCATCACCATGCCGGCCGTGGCGATCAGCAGCCAGCGCGGCAGGCCGCGATGCATCAAGCCGGCTGCCGCCGTGGTGCCAACAGCGTTGACCAGCACCACCGCGCCAGTGCCCAGGGCAATGGCGGTGTCGTTCAGGGGGCCGGCCTGGTGCAGGTAGGTCGGCATCCAGGTGACGATGGAAAACCATTGCGTCGTATAGCAGGCGAAACATCCGGCGAGCAGCCAGGGGCCCGGGCGCCGCAGAGCCGCCGCGCTGAAACGGCGCGCGCGCGGCTGGGCGATGCCGTCGGTCAGGCGATACAGCACGATGGCGGCCATCAGCAGCAGTCCGGCCATGACAAGCCACAGGCCGCGCCAGTCGAACAGGCTGCCGACCAGCAGGGCTCCCAGCATGCCGAAGGTGACGCCCAGCGGCATGTAGCTGCTCCAGAATCCGAGCGCCAGGTGGCGGTGGTTGGGGCGGCTCGCCATGGTGATCAGGCTGGGCCCGGAAACGACGGTGATCACGAAGCCCAGACCTTCCAGCAGGCGCGCGGCGAGCAGCGGAACAACCGACGTGCTGAAAGCGCCGGCCATACTGCCGATGGCGCCGATGGCAAGCCCCAGTGCCAGGCTGCGGCGTCCGCCGATGCGATCGGACACGAAGCCGGCGGCGATGCCGACCATGCCACCCAGCAGGCTGACTGAAGAGGCCAGCAGTCCGCCTGACACCAGATCGAGCCCGAATTCGGCGCGCAGGGCGTTGAGCAGCGGCGGCAGCTTGCCGATCTGCATCGAAATGATCACGCCGGCCGCCAGTACGGCGGCCACGGCCAGCCAATCGGTGCGGGCCGGAATGGCACCGGACCCGGCCTGGATCTGTGCCGGGGAGATACGGCTGGTTTGCGGAACGGTCATTGTTCTGTGTTGGCGCGACGGCGGACTGGGGAACAGGGCAGCTGGGGAAACAGAAAAGGCGGCGGGTTGCCCCGCCGCCTTCCTGATAGCAGGTTTTCAGCCGTCGATCACGGCATCATGCGCTCGGCCTTGGGCGGCAGGAAGCCTTCCTCGAACAGTTCCGCGGCGGCCGGCGCGCGCGGCAGGCCGACGGCAGATGCCACGGCATCCGAGGAGCGCTGCAGGCGGGCCATGTCGACACCGCCGAAGCCGTTCTCCTTGACCCACTTGGTCAGCACGTTGCGCTCCAGCGACATCTTGAGGCGCTTCATTTCCAGCGCCTCGTCAGTCAGGCCATCACGGGTCTTGGTCGCCTTGATGCCAAGCTCGGGATTGGCGGCGATTTCCTTCCACGCCTTGATGGTGGCTTTCACCACCGCCTTCACGGCCGCCGGGTTCTCCTTGATGAACTTCGGCGAGGCAATGATGGCATTGCCGTAGAAATCCATGCCGGCATCGGCATAGGGGAAGGCCACCACTTCATCGGCCTTCACGCCGATCTTCTCCAGGTCCAGCATCGAGGAGAAATAATGGCCGCTGATGAAATCAACGCTGCCATTCTTCAGGCTGGGTTCGCGCAGGGGCGGCTGCAGGTTGATATGGGTGACCTTGCTCTTGTCGATGCCGACCTTGGCGGCATAGGCGGGGAACAGCTTGAACGAGGCATCGAACACCGGCGCGCCCAGCTTCTTGCCTTCCAGATCCTTCGGGGTCTTGATGCCCGAGGATTTCAGGGCGTAGACGCCGAACGGTGCGGCGTCGTAGCCCATCATCACAGCCTTCACCTGGCTGTCGGGATTCTTCACGTTGTATTCGATCAGGGCGTTGATGTCGGCATAGCCCATCTCATAGGCGCCGGTGGCCACGCGCTGCAGCGCGCCGGCCGAGCCCTGGCCGGCATCGATGGTGATGTCGAGGCCCTCGGCCTTGTAATAGCCCTTCTGCTCGGCCAGCAGGAAAGCGGAGGTCGGCCCCTGGAAGGCCCAGTCGAGGGTGAATTTCAGCTTGGTCTGCGCGGCGGCGGGGCCGGCGGCGCCAAAACCGGCCACGAGCGCCAGGCCGGCAGCGGCATAGGCGATGGAACGAACGAACGTCATGTCAGAGGTCTCCCCGTAAGCGTCATCCTGGCCGATTGTTTGCTCGGTCGGCTCGGCGCAGGCCGGCAAGTCTATGCCGGGGCTTGCACGGCCGCCAAGGGCGAATCGAACACAGGTCCGGGGCAAACTGTATGCAATTCCGGGACCAATTTCCCCGGATCGGCCGGCCGGCGCACCGCAGGGCGGAATCCGGCCATGATCGGCCGTGCTCTGCCAGGGCTGCCCACGGATCGGCCGGGCTGCCTGCTTTTCCGGCAGAAGCGGGCGGAAATGCCGTGGATGCCCGGTTGCGCTGCCCTGACGGCAGACGTATGGTTCGCCCGCTTTTTTAATTCCCGTCCGCGCTAGGAGTCGCAGATCCCATGCCGTTCCTGTCCGATGCTCTCGGTCGCATCAAGCCCTCTGCCACCATCGCTGCCACCCAGAAGGCCCGCGCCCTGAAAGCCGCCGGCCGCGACGTGATCGGCCTGGGCGCGGGGGAGCCCGATTTCGAGACTCCGGCCAATATTCGCGAGGCCGCCAAGGCCGCCATCGATCGCGGTGAGACCCGTTATACCGACGTGGACGGCACGCCGGCGCTGAAGCAGGCGATTGTCGACAAGTTCAAGCGCGAGAATGGCCTGACCTACAAGCCGGAGCAGATCAGCGTGGGCACCGGCGGCAAGCAGGTGCTGTTCAACGCCCTGCTGGCGACGGTGAATCCGGGCGATGAGGTGATCATCCCGGCGCCGTATTGGGTCAGCTATCCCGACATCGTGAATTTCGCCGGCGGCACCCCGGTTTTTGTCACCGGCAAGGCCGAGGACGGCTTCAAGCTGCGTGCCGACGCGCTGGAAAAGGCGATCACCCCCAAGACCAAGTGGGTGATCCTCAACTCGCCGTCGAATCCGTCCGGCGCGGCCTATACCCGCGACGAGCTGAAGGCGCTGACCGATGTGCTGCTGCGCCATCCGCATGTCTGGATCCTGACCGACGACATGTACGAACACCTGACCTACGACAACTTCGTGTTCACCACGCCGGCCCAGGTGGAGCCCGCGCTGTATGAGCGCACGCTGACCATGAACGGCGTGTCGAAGGCCTATTGCATGACCGGCTGGCGCATCGGCTATGCCGGCGGCCCGGTGCAGCTGATCAAGGCGATGGGCGGCCTGCAGTCGCAGTCGACCTCGAATCCGTCGTCCATCAGCCAGGCTGCCGCCGTCGAGGCGCTGAACGGTCCGCAGGATTTCATTCCGAAGAACAATGCCGTGTTCAAGCAGCGTCGCGATCTGGTCGTGTCGATGCTGAACCAGGCCAAGGGCATCCATTGCCCGAAGCCGGAAGGCGCCTTCTATGTGTATCCGAGCTGTGCCGGCACCATCGGCAAGACCTCGAAGGGTGGCGTGAAGATCGTCAACGACCAGGACTTCTGCAACGCGCTGCTGGAGGAAAAGGGTGTTGCCGTGGTGTTTGGCGAGGCTTTCGGCCTCAGCCCGCATTTCCGCATCTCTTACGCTACGTCAACCGAAGCGCTGAAGGATGCCTGCGCGCGCATCCAGGAATTCTGCGCCGAACTTTCCTGATGGTAACTGGTGACGGCCGTCACGCCGGAGAGGGAGGCTGTCTTGGCGCGGAAATCCGCGAATGCTAAGCAGCCTCTGTCGCGGCCGCCCGGCCGGGCAGGGTGACGATGCCTACAACGGTTAAAAAGCGTTCCGTTGTGGTTGGTGGCCACCGGACCAGCATTTCCCTGGAGCAAGCGTTCTGGGGCGCGCTGCAGACTCTGGCCGCCCAACAAGACAAGACCATCAACCAGATGGTCAGTGACATCGACGCTGCACGCACGGGCAACCTGTCGAGTGCCATCCGGGTCTGGGTCCTGGAACAGGCGCGGCAGGGCAGGCTGCAGCCGGAGGAAACCGCCAGCAGAGCGGCGAATTCGGCAGGGAAGCAAGAAGAGTAGCGTGCGGCACGTCGGGGGACGTCAGTAACATTCCGTAGCAATGCGCTCCCGCGCGGCCGTCCGACAGGAGAGACGGCGATGTTTGCGATGCGTGAGACGTTCAGCAGGGCGGCCCTGGCGGCTGCCCTTGTTGTGGTTGTGGCGGCCTGTGATCGTCCGGCCCCGCCACCCGAGCCGGTCCGGCCGGTGCGCGTCGCCACCGTCACGCCGCAGGCTTTCGAAAGCCGCTCCAGCTATACCGGCGAGGTTCGCGCCCGCTACGAAACCAACCTGGCCTTCCGCATCGGCGGCAAGCTTGTTGCCCGCTATGTCGAGATCGGTTCGGAAGTGAAGAAGGGCGCCTTGCTGGGCCGTCTCGATCCCGACGATACCCGGCTGCAGATCCAGAACGCGCGGGCGCAGCTCAACGCGGCCCAGGCCAATTTCAACCAGGCGCAGACCGAGCTGAACCGCTATCGCAAGCTGTTCGAGAGCAAGGTGGTGAGCCAGGCCGAGCTGGATCGCCGCCAGAACACCTACAATACCGCCGAGGCCCAGCTGGAAAGCGTGCGTTCGCAACTGCGCGTGGCGCAGAACCAGATGGATTATACCGAGCTGCATGCCGATGCCGATGGCGTGATCACCGCGATCAGCGCCGAAGCCGGGCAGGTGGTGGCGTCGGGCCAGACGGTGATGAAGCTGGCGCGCCCGGAAGAGAAGGAAGTCGTGTTCAACGTGGCGGAAAACCGCCTCGACGAATTGCGTAACGCCACCGGCATCGCCATCAGCCTGTGGGCCCAGCCGGAAACGGAATATAGCGGCGTGGTGCGCGAGATCGCGCCGGGCGCCGATCCGGCGACCCGCACCTATGCCGTGAAGGTCAGCGTGCAGAACGCGCCCGCCAGCATGCGGCTGGGCATGACGGCCAGCGTCACCATTCTGCGGCGCAGCGATGCCAACGTGATCGCCCTGCCGCTGGCGGCCCTGTATCAGAAGGACGACAAGCCGGCCGTCTGGGTGTTCAGCGGAACCGATGGCGAAGGCAAGGTCGAGCTGCGCCCCGTGCAGGTGGCAGCCTATATCGAGAAAGCCGTCCTGATTGCCGATGGCCTGAAACAGGGTGAAAAGGTGGTGACGGCGGGAGTGCATAAGCTGATCCCGGGCCAGACCGTGCGCCTGTTGCCGGAAGTGGCCGGAGGCAAGCCGTGAGCAATTCGTTCCCCGCCGGTGACGGCGCCGACCGGTTCAACCTGTCGGCCTGGGCCCTGCGCCATCCTTCCCTGATCGGTTTCCTGATCGTGTTGCTGCTGGCGGCCGGTGCGCTGTCCTATGTGCAGCTCGGCCGTGCGGAAGATCCGGATTTCACCTTCAAGATGATGATCGTGCGGACCAACTGGCCGGGTGCCACCGCACGAGAGGTGGAGCAGCAGGTCACTGACAAGATCGAGAAAAAACTGCAGGAGACGCCCTACCTCGACAACGTCCGCAGCTATTCCAAGCCCGCCGAGTCCACCGTTTATGTGATGCTGCGTGACGACACGCCGCCCAAGCAGGTCTCGGATATCTGGTACCAGGTGCGCAAAAAGGTGGGCGACATGCGCCAGACCCTGCCGCAGGGCGTGCAGGGACCGTTCTTCAACGACGAATTCGGCGACACCTTCGGCACCATCTACGCTTTCACCGCCGATGGCTTCACGCATCGCGAGCTGAAGGATTACGTGGAAGATGTGCGCGAAGAGCTGCTGCGCATCCGGAGTGTGGGCAAGGCCGACCTGCTGGGCGTGCAGCCGGAACGGATCTACATCGAGTTCTCGAACAAGAAGCTGGCCAATCTGGGCCTGAATCCGCAGCAGATCATCGAGGTCATCCAGCAGCAGAACGACCAGACGGCGTCTGGCGTGATCCAGACCTCGTCCGACCGCATTGCCACGCGGGTCAGCGGCGATATCGAAACTGCCCGGGCCCTGCAGGAATTGTCGATCGAGGCCAACGGCCGCCTGATCAGGCTGGGCGACATTGCGGATATTCGCCGCGACTATGCCGATCCGCCCAGTCCGCGGCTGCGCTTCAATGGCGAAGATTCCATCGGTCTCGCCATTTCGATGGCCAAGGGCGGCAACATGATCGAGCTGGGCAAGGCGCTGGATGCCACCATGGCGCGGCTGAAGGCCGACATGCCGATCGGCATCGAGGTGAAGAAGGTAGCCGACCAGCCGACGGTGGTGCAGCGCTCGATCTCCGAATTCATGCAGGTGTTGCTCGAGGCGGTGGTCATCGTTCTGGCCGTCAGTTTTCTCAGCCTCGGCCTGCGCAGCGGCGTGGTGGTGATGCTGTGTATCCCGCTGGTGCTGGCTATCACTTTCGTGTGCATGCAGATTTTCGGCATCGATTTCCACCGCATCTCGCTGGGCGCGCTGATCATATCGCTGGGCCTGCTGGTGGATGACGCGATCATCGCGGTGGAAATGATGCAGGTGAAGATGGAGCAGGGCTTCGACCGTTTCCGGGCCGCCAGCTTTGCTTATACCTCCACGGCCTTCCCGATGCTGACCGGCACGCTGATCACGGCCGCGGGCTTCGTGCCGGTCGGATTCGCCAAATCCTCGGCCGGTGAATACACGTTCTCGATCTTCGCCGTGGTCACCATCTCCCTGCTGGTTTCATGGGTGGTGGCGGTGATCTTCACGCCGTTTATCGGCTACAAGCTGTTACCCGCGCCCAAGCAGGGCCATGAGCATGGTGACGAGATCTATCAGCGCGGCATCTATCGTTATGTCCGCCCCGTGGTGGAGTGGTGCGTGCGCCGGCGCTGGATCGTGATCGGCTCCACCATCGGCATCTTCGTGTTGAGCGTGCTGGGATTTGGCTTGGTGCAGCAGCAGTTCTTTCCGGCCTCGAACCGGCCGGAGCTGATGGTCGATCTGCGACTGCCGCAGGGCGCGTCGATCGAAGCCACCGAAGCCGAAGCCCTGAAACTGGAAGCGCTGCTGAAGAACGATCCCGATATCGTGAATTACGCCACCTATGTCGGCAGCGGTTCGCCGCGCTTTTATCTGCCGCTCGATATCCAGTTGCCCAACGACAATTTCGCCCAGGTCGTGGTGCTGACCGGCGGCGATCCGGAGCGGGAGCGGGTGCGCGACCGCCTGATCAAGGCGTTCCAGGAGGATTTCGTGTTGCTGCGCGGGCGCGTCAACCGGCTGGAAAACGGCCCCCCGGTGGGCTTCCCGGTGCAGTTCCGGGTCAGCGGTCCCGACCCGCTGCAGGTGCGCCGCATCGCCTTCCAGGTCGCCGACGTGATGCGCGCCAATCCGAATACGCGCGACGTCAACCTGGATTGGAACGAGCTGAGCAAGGTGGTGAAGCTGGATGTGGACCAGGCCAAGGCGCGGTTGCTCGGCATCTCCTCGCAGGACCTGGCGGTCACGCTCAACTCCATCGTCTCGGGTATCACGGTCACGCAATACCGCGAGGGCCGCGAACTGATCGATGTGGTGGCCCGTGCCGAGGCTAGCGAACGTCTGAGCCTGAATGGGCTGAAGGATATCAACGTGGCCGGCTCCGGCAGCAGCCGTCCGGTTCCGCTCAGCCAGGTGGCTGAGGTCAGCTATGGCCTGGAGGAGGGCATCATCTGGCGGCGCGACCGCCAGCCGGTGATCACGGTGCGCGCCGATATCATCGATGGCATCCAGGCTCCGGTGGTGTCGATGCAGATCCAGCCGAAGCTGGATGCCCTGCGCAAGCAGCTGCCGCCGAATTATCGTATCGTGATGGGTGGCGCGATCGAGGAAAGCGCCAAGGCCAATGCCTCGATCGGCGCCGTGGTGCCGGTGATGATCGGGATCATGGTCACGCTGCTGATGGTCCAGCTGCAATCGGTGTCGCGCATGCTGCTGGTACTGCTGACCGCGCCGCTGGGCCTGATCGGCGTGACGCTGGGTCTTCTGCTCTTCCACGTGCCCTTTGGCTTCGTCGCCATGCTGGGGGCCATCGCGCTCGCCGGGATGATCATGCGCAACTCGGTGATTCTGGTCGACCAGATCGAACAGGATATCGGGCATGGCGAACAGCCCTGGGATGCCATCGTGAACGCCACCTTGCGCCGGTTCCGCCCGATCATCCTGACGGCGCTGGCCGCCATCCTCGGCATGATCCCGCTGTCCACCAGCAATTTCTGGGGGCCGATGGCATTCACCATCATCGGCGGCTTGCTGGTGGCGACACTGCTGACCGTGCTGTTCCTGCCGGCGCTTTACGCCGCCTGGTTCCGGGTCAAACGCGCGGCCTGACGGGCCGCGTCTTTCAGGCCGCGTCGTTCAGGTGGCAGGCCGACAGGCGGCCCGGCGCGATTTCCTTCAGCGCCGGCGCTTCGGCCTTGCAGCGCGCGAAAGCCCTGGGGCAGCGCGGATGGAAGTGACAGCCCGGCGGCGGGTTCAGCGGCGAGGGGATCTCGCCCTTGATTGGCGTGTAATCCCGCCGCGTGGCGACCAGCTTCGGCGCCTCGGCCAGCAGGGCCTGGGTATAGGGATGGTTCGGGCTGGCGAACAGTTCTTCGGTCGGGGCGCTTTCCACCACGCGACCCAGATACATGATCACCACGCGATCGGAGATGTGCTCCACGACCGAGAGGTTGTGGCTGATGAATAGATAGGTCAGGCCGAGCTGCTCGCGCAGGTCCATGAACAGGTTCAGCACCTGGGCCTGGATCGAGACGTCGAGTGCCGCCACCGCCTCGTCGCAGACGATGAAGCGCGGTTTCACCGCGAGGGCGCGGGCGATGCCGATGCGCTGGCGCTGGCCGCCGGAGAACTGGTGCGGATAGCGGCGGCGATAACGCGGATCGAGGCCGACCTGGGCCATGACCTGCTCGACATAGGAGCCCATCTGGCTGCGCTTGATCAAGCCATGGGCCACCGGCGCCTCGCCGATGATGTCTTCCACGCGCATGCGCGGGTTCAGCGAGGCATACGGATCCTGGAAGATCATCTGCACGGCCAGCTTGTAGTCGCGCTGCTCGGCCGGGTTCATCTCGGCCAGGGCCTTGCCGCGGAAACTGATGGTGCCGCCACTGGCATTCATGATGCCGGCCACGATCCGGCCCAGGGTCGACTTGCCACAGCCGGACTCGCCCACCAGGCCCACCACTTCGCCTTCCTGGATGGCGAGATCGACATGGTTCACCGCATGGACGGCACGTTCCTTCAGGCCGGCGCCGAACAGGTTGGCGATCTTCGAGGCGATATCCAGGCGCCAGACGAAACGCTTGGAAATGTCCTTCAGTTCGAGAAAAGCGGTCATGACCGGGCCTCGGCGAGGGTCAGCGGCTCGGCGCCGAACGGGTGATGGCAGCGCACGCCATGGCCGGGCTGCAATTCGGCCAGGTCGGGCATGGCATCGCAGGCGGCGTCGGCGCGGGCACAACGGTTCTTGAAACGGCAGCCCGGCGGCAGGTTGACCAGAGCTGGCGTCATGCCCGGAATCTGGAACAGCCGCTTGCCGCGCGGCAGGGCGCCGGGCACCGAGCCGATCAGGCCACGGGTATAGGGATGCTGCGGCCGCTCGATCACCGTTGCGATCGGGCCGGTCTCCACGATCCGGCCGGCATACATCACCATGATGCGGTCGGCCAAGCCGGCCACGACCGAAAGATCATGGGTGATCCAGACCAGGGATGTGCCGGTATCCCGGCAGAGTTTGCGCATCTCGTACAGGATCTGGCCCTGGATGGTCACGTCGAGCGCCGTGGTCGGCTCGTCGGCGATGATCAGATCGGGTTTGTGCAGCAGGGCCGTGGCAATGGCGATGCGCTGGCGCATGCCGCCTGAAAACTGGTGCGGATAGGATTTCAGGCGTTCTTCCGGCGCGGCGATGCCGACGGCCTTCAGGGTCTCGACGCAACGGGCCCGGGCGGCGGCCTCGCTCACCTTCTCATGCGCCTGCACGGTTTCGATCATCTGGGTATCGATGCGCAGAACCGGGTTCAGCGTCATCATCGGATCCTGGAAGATCATGGCGATGCGCGCGCCGCGCAACTGGCGCAGGCGTTCCGGGCTGGCCGTGGTCAGTTCCTCGCCCTTGAACCTGATGCTGCCGGCGGCGATGTGGCCGGGCGGATCGATCAGGCCCAGAATGGAGAAGCCGGTGATCGACTTGCCCGAGCCGGACTCGCCGACCAGACCAAGGATTTCGCCGGGCTCGATGGCAAAGCTGACGCCGTCGACGGCGCGCACGATGCCGTCGCGGCTAGGGAAATGGGTTTCGAGATTCTCGACCTGGAGCGTCGCGACCATGGGGCTTTAGCGCTTGAGACGGGGGTTGAGCACGTCGCGCAACTGGTCGCCAACCAGATTGATCGCGATGATGACGATGGTGAGCAGCAGGCCAGGGAACAGCGAAATCCAGTAGACGCCGCTGAGCAGGTAGTCAAAACCGTTCGAGATCAGCATGCCGAGCGAGGGTTCGGTGACCGGTACGCCGAGACCGAGGAAGCTGAGCGTGGCTTCCAGCGTGATGGCGCGGGCGATATTGATGGTGGCGATCACGATCAGCGGCGGCATGCAGTTGGGCAGCAGGTGACGCAGCAGCATGCGGGTGCGGCTGAGGCCGAGGCAGCGGGCCGCCTCGACATATTCCTTGTTGCGTTCGACCAGCGCCGCGCCATGGGCCGAACGGGCGAAATAGGCCCACTGCACGGCGATCAGGGCAATGATCACCTTGTCCATGCCGTTGCCCAGCACGGCCAGCAGGATCAGGGCGACCAGGATGGCCGGGAAGGAGAGCTGGATGTCGACGATACGCATGATCAGCGCGTCGACTTTGCCGCCGAAATAGGCGGCCGCCATGCCGGCCACCGCGCCGATCGCCAGCGAGGCGACCACCGAGACGACGCCGACCACCAGGCTGATGCGCAGGCCGTAGAGCATGGCGCTGAGCATGTCGCGACCCTGGCCGTCGCTGCCGAGCAGGAAGGGAATGCCTTCGCCCGAGATTTCGCCAGGAGGCTGGCGGGCGTCGAGGATATCGAGTCCGGCGAGATTGTATGGGTCCTGCGGCGACAGCCAGGGCGCCAGCAGGGCGGCGACCAGCAGCAATACCAGGATCACCAGGCCAAACAGGGCCAGCTTGCTCTCGGCAAACTCGGCGGCAATCCGTTTCCACGGCGATTCCGTCTTGGCCAGTTCGGCGACGGGCAGGGTTGCGTCGGTCATGATGCGGCGCTCCCGTTACTTCGCGTCGCCGAGCCGCACGCGCGGATCGAGCACCGAATAGAGGATGTCGACAATCAGGCTGATCAGCACCAGCAGCAGAACGACGACGATCAGATAGGCGACCACCACCGGGCGGTCGAGATGCACGATGGAATCGATCAGCAGCTTGCCCATGCCGGGCCAGGAGAAGATCGTTTCGGTGATCACGGCAAAGGCGATCAGGGTGCCAAGCTCCAGGCCGGTGACGGTGGTGATCGGCACCATGATATTCTTCAGGATATGCACGCCGATCACGCGCTTTTCGTTCAGGCCCTTGGCGCGGGCGAATTTCACGAAATCCATCAGCATCACTTCACGCGCGGTGGCGCGGGCCAGGCGCACGATCAGGGCGCATTTCGACAGGCCGAGCGTGAGCGCCGGCAGGGCCAGGTACTTCCAGCCTTCAAGCGTGAGGAAGCTGAGATGGATGCCGAACACGTCCACGGTGGGTCCGCGGCCGGATGCGGGCAGCCAGCCGAGCTGCACGGCGAACACCATGATCAGCATCAGGCCGACCCAGAAATTCGGCAGGCTGAAACCCAGTACCGAACCGGCCATGATGGTGCGGGCGGCGACGGTCTCGTGACGCAGGCCGGCATAAAGACCCAGCGGCACACCGATCAGTACTGAAAAGAAGGTGGCGATGATCGCCAGTTCCAGCGTTGCTGGCATGCGTTCGAGGATCAGGCCGATGGCGGGCTGGCCGAAGACGAAGGATTTGCCGAAATCGCCCTGCAGGGCCGAGCCGACAAAAGCGAAATACTGCTCCCACATCGGGCGGTCGAGACCAAGCGAGCGGGCGATGGCCTCGCGATCCAGCTCGGTGGCTTCAGGGCTGACCAGGATGGCCAGCGGATCGCCGATCATGTAGATGCCGACAAAGACCAGCACCGACATGACAGCCACCACGAGGGCGGCCTGCATCAGTCGTCGGATGATGAAAACAAGCATGCGTTAGAAATGCCCCGACACTGGTTACGCCGGTGCCAATTGATGGTCGTTGATCCGGCTGGTTCCGACCAGCCTATAGCGGAAACGAGTTGCAGTGCCTAGACTTTCTTGCATTGCCGGACTGCAAAGATGCGTCTTTGCCTTGCGATTAAGCGGTTTGGCGCAATGCGAGAGAATGACCTGATAACATGGCGACATGGCTTCGCCATGCCGATCCCGCGCGGGCAGCACGCTACACGATTGTCGATCCGGCAATGCGGTTGCAAATCAGGGCGGGCAAATTGTGGATTGGTTCAAAAACACGAACGCCGCCGGTGGTGAAACCGGCGGCGCGTGAAGCCGATATGCAGGTATCTTATTCTTCGTCCGGCAGCGCGGTATCGGGCGCGGCGTCCGCCGGCATGTCGGGCTGCCCCTCGGCCGTGGTGGCGGCTTCGGCGCGCGCACGGGCGCGGGCTTCCCGCGCCTCGCGCTTCTCCTTGTTCTCGCGGCGCTTGGCGGCAAGGATCAGGACGCGGTCGAGTTCGGACTGGCTGCAGATGCCGAGCGAGACGGGATCGCGCGGCTTGATGTTGACGTGGTTCCAATGCGTGCGGTTGCGCACGGAATCGATCGTGGCCTTGGTGGTGCCGAGCAGCTTCTGCACCTGCGCATCCGGCACTTCCGGATGGTACTTCAGCAGCCAGGCAATGGCATCGGGACGATCCTGGCGCTTGGACAGCGGCGTGTATTTCGCGCCCTTGGTTTTCTGGCGCTGCACCGGCACGGTCGGCTCAAGCAGCTTGAGATCGGCGGCGGGATCCTTTTCGCAGCGTTCGATCTCGCCCGGCGCGATCTGGCCATTGGCCACCGGATCGAGTCCGACGATGCCAACCGCCACTTCACCATCGGCGATGCCCTTCACCTCGAGCACATGCAGGCCGCAGAACCGGGCGATCTGGTCGAAGGTCAGCTTGGTATTGTCGATCAGCCACACGGCGGTAGCTTTCGGCATCAACGGCAATGCCATGGGCAATATCCTCTTATTGCGGCCGGCCGGCTTCAGGGGCCGCCCGCGGGGCTCAGATAAAATCGCGCGACAATATAGTGGATCGGCCCTCCGGCGCAACCACCCCGGCTTTGAACAGTTATTGGTTTTTCTTCAAACGGTTAGCAGTATCTTGCCAACATGGTCGGCGTGGTCGATCCGGGCATGGGCGGCAGCGGCCTCGGTGAACGGAAAACGGGAGTCTATGATGGCTTTCAGCTCGCCACGGGCGAATGCCGGCCAGACTTTCTCCTCCAGGGCCCGGGCGATCGCTCCCTTGAAGGCTACCGGACGGGGCCGCAGGGTCGAGCCGGTCACGGTCAGGCGCTTGCGCATCACCACGCTCAGGTCGCCCTCGCCTTTCGGGCCGCCCTGCACGGCGATGATCACCAGCCGGCCATCCTCGGCCAGGCTTTTCACGTTGGGCGTGAAATACTTGCCGCCAACCATGTCGAGGATCACATCGACGCCCTTGCCGCCGGTCAGCTCCTGGATGCGGGCGGCGAAATCCTCGGTCTTGTAGTTGATTGCCTTGGTCGCGCCGATGCTTTCGCAGAAGCGGCATTTTTCCTCGGTGCCGGCGGTGGCGTAGACCTTTCCGGCGCCCAGCAGCTTGGCCAGCTGGATGGCGGCCACGCCGATGCCCGAGGCGCCGCCATGGATCAGGATGCTTTCGCCGGCTTTCAGCGCGCCGCGGTCGGCGATGTTGGTCCACACGGTGAACCAGTTCTCCGGCAGGGCGGCGGCTTCCGCCATGTCCAGGCCCTGCGGCACCGGCAGGCATTGCTCGGCCGGTGCCACGCAATAGGTGGCATAGCCGCCGCCGGCCACCAGGGCGCAGACCTTGTCGCCGGTCTTCCAGCGGCCAGCATCCTTGCCCAGCGCCACGATCTCGCCGGCCACTTCCAGGCCGGGATAATCCGGCGCGCCGGGCGGTGGCGGATACATGCCGGCGCGCTGCAGCACGTCGGGACGGTTCACGCCGGCAGCATGCACCTTGATCAGCACCTCGCCTTCGGCCGGCTGCGGCAGCGGCCGCTCGGCCGGCTTCAGCACCTCGGGGCCGCCGGGCTGGCTGATCTCGATCACGGTCATGGTCTGCGGCAGCATCGGATATCCCTCAAGGCATGAATGGTCCTGCTGATCTAGCCGTCTGTTCCCGCATCGGCAAGCACAGGCAAAAGCAAATTGTTCCGTCCGGGGCCTGCGGTTAGGATGGCGGCCCAGCGAGACAGGCAGCGAGACGGGAGGGCGGCATGGACTGGGACGAGGCGGAATCACGCAAGCCGCAGCCGGTGAAATTCGACGTGATGTCGATCGAGGATCTCGAGGCGCGGATTGAATTGCTGGAAAACGAAATCGTCGCGATCCGCGCTGTGATCAAACAGAAGCAGGCCGCGCGGGGCGCCGCCGATACGTTTTTCAAGAAATAATGCCTGAATTGCTAGACGACTGAATGCAGCCAGTCGCGCAGGGCAATGATTTCAGGTCGTTCTAGTTGCTCCGGCGGCAGTACCAGATGGTAGCTGTCTGCCGTAAGTATCGGACCAAACGGCTGGACCAGCGCCCCGCTAGACAATTCGGCGGCAACCAAAGGCAGGCTGAGTAAGGCCACGCCCTGGCCAGCGATGGCGGCTTGGATCGCGTGTGCCTCGTCGCTGAATCGAACGCCTTTTGACGTATCAAGATCGGATAGGCCCGCCTGGGTTGCCCACAGGCGCCAGGTCGGCGTGTCGCGGCGTGACCGATGCCATTGGAAATGCAGCAAGGTCTGCCGCTTTAAATCTTCCGCGCGTCGCAATTTTAGTTGCGGGGCGGCCACCGGGGCAAAATTACAGGTCAACAGCAATTCGCTGTGCAAACCAGGATAGGGGGCGCGACCAAAACGGATGGCGATATCGGCGACGCCAGATGCAAAGTCGATCGCTTCTTCCGAGGCATGCAGCCGTAGATCGATTTGTTTGTGATGGGCATCCCAGGTGCTCAGCCGCGGGATCAGCCATTTGGCAACAAAGGCGGGAGTGGCCGATAGGGTCAGGCTGCTATGGCGCTGTCGCGCCGTCAGCCTGTCGAGTGCAACGGCGAAGTTGTCCAGCCCATCGCGAATAACCGGAAACAGATATTCACCAGCATCCGTGAGGCTGACTCTGCGGGTCTGCCGTTCAAACAGCCTGATACCAAGCGTGAGTTCCAACTGGCGGATCTGATGGCTGATTGCAGTCGGCGTCACCGCCAGTTCCGTGGCGGCGGCTTTAAAACTGCGGTGCCGGGCTGCCGCTTCGAAGGCGCGCAGGGTGCCGAGGGGAGGCAGGTGACGGGCTGGCATAAGATGATTTTAAATCATCTATTGTGGTGAGCAATTCGAATTTGCTGATGGAGAAATGGAAAATTATATCCATCGGGGTCTCATAGAAGAGATTATTTCATTCATCTTCAAGGAGAGTGTCCGTGACCACCCTGCTATTGCTTGACGCCAGCGCCCGGCCCTTCAGCTCAGCGACCCATCGCCATGGTTCGCATACCCGGCGGCTCACTGCCCGATTCCTGGCGCGTTGGCGGGCCATGCGGCCGGATGATGCCGTGATTCATCGCGACATCGGTCGTGATCCGCCACAGCCGGTGAATGCTGACTGGATTCATGCCGCTTTCACCCCGCCTGAAAAAAGAGAACCGTGGATGCGCGAGGCACTGAAGCCGAGCGATCGCCTGATCGATGAAGTACTGGTTGCGGACCTCATCGTGGCAGGAGTACCGATGTACAATTTCGGGCCACCCGCACAATTCAAGGCCTATATCGACAATATCGTGCGTGTCGGCCGCACCTTTGGCTTTGACCGCGCACGCCAGGGCGAGCCCTACTGGCCATTGCTGGCGGAACAGGCCAAAACCCTGGTTTTGTTTAGTTCGCGCGGCGATTACGGCTACGACCCGGATGGCCGCATTGCGGCGATGAATCATGTCGAAAGCAGTATTCGCACTGCTTTCGGTTATATCGGTATAACTGATGTCGCATCGGTGGCGATTGAATACGACGAGTTCGGCGATGAACGGCTGATGTCATCCATCGCCCAGGCAGAACAAGCGGCCGATGACCTTGTCGACCGTCTTATCGCACGACGGAGTTTGGGCCGTGCGGCCTAGCCGGGAGTCCGCCGATGCGCCGGGACCAGATCATCCGCCGGCGCATCGGCATGCCGGAGGGCGATGCGACAGACTGTGACGCCCGGCTCGGCCTGGCTCTGCAGCACCACGAACTGCCCGCCTGCCGCGCGAACCACCGCACGGTCATATTCCATCATGCGCCAGCAGGCCACCGTCGCTCCGCTGCCGCGCAGCGGGCAGGGCGTTTCGATCCGGGCATGGACGGTGTCTCCGGCGATCCTCTCGACCGGCACCTGTTTGGCCGTGGGGAAACCGCTTTGCCAGGCGCGGGCCAGCGCCTCCAGATCCCGGACCGGGGTTATTTTTTTGCGTCGGATGGTGATGCCGGCCAGGGCGCGTGACCAGCACATGCTCACGGCCTGCAAAGCCGGGCGCCGCGCGAGGGCAGCGGACAGGCCGAGCATGAGAGCCATGCAGCGGCGGATGATGGTCTTTTGAAGCGGCGACATGGATTTGACATATGACATAAATTGTCAAATGTCAAACCCATTACCGGCTGCGGATGGCCCGCAGCACGGTTTCGATGGCCGTCGTGGCCCGGTCACGCCAGATGGCCTTGTCCAGGTCGGCGGCCAGGCGCAGGTCATGAAAGCGGCTGGTCAGGTCGTCTATGGTCTGCGCCATGGCATCGGCGGGGTCGGCCCGGAAAACCCCGGCGGCGCTGCCCTCGGCCAACAGGCCGGTCAGATGCCGGCGCACATGGGCGCGATGCTGCAACAGGATGGCTTTCAGGTTCTCGATCACCTCGTCCAGGACCTCGACCAGACAGGGATCACCCAGATAACGCCGTGTGGCATCGGCATCGGCCAGCAGGAAGGCCTGCAGCCGGGTGGCCGGGCTGCGGCCATGGTCGCGGGCGATCTCCGCCAGCCGGGTCTCGTCCTGCGCCAGCCAGCGGGTGGCCATGGCGGCCACGATGGCGCGTTTGTTGGGGTAGTAGCGGTAGACCGCGGTGCGGGCGAGGCCGGCTTCCGCAGCGATATCCTCGATCCGGGTGCGTTTGCCGCCCATGCGCCGGAAGCAGACCAGCGCGGCATCCAGCAGGCGGTCCTGCACGGTGCCGGTTTCGCCGGCATCCGGCCCTGTTTCGCCAGTTTGTGACATAGACCCTGATTTTGTCATAGCGGCGACCATACAGGATCGGGCAGGTTTCACGAAATCTTAAGTGAGATCGGCCATGCTGATCCTGCGATTACAGTTGGTCACGGTCATAGTTTCCTCCCTGTTGGTTTCCGACCTCGGCCGCCGGCCTGTCCGGCGGCCGTTTTTTGCGTGGCTGAAACAGTTTGTTACATCTGCTTGACTCGGACTCGGGCGACATGGATTAATCGCCGCAGTTTCGAGGTTTGAGGCAGAAATTTTCGGGTCGTCTCCTCCGCAAGGAAGAGGCGGCCCACTTTTTATGGCCGCTGCGGTTCCCTATGCTGGCCGCCGATAACGGTCAGGGAGTGAACCAATGCTGGAGCCGAAATTCTTCCGGTTCGACACGCTCAGTCTGCATGCCGGCCAGCAGCCCGATCCCGCCACCGGCGCCCGCGCCGTGCCGATCTACCAGACGACATCCTATGTCTTCCGCGATACCGACCATGCGGCGGCCCTGTTCAACCTGGAACGCGGCGGCCACATCTATTCGCGCATCTCCAATCCCACGGTGGCGGTACTGGAAGAACGTCTGGCGGCATTGGAAGGCGGCGTCGGCGCGGTGTGCACTGCCAGTGGCCAGGCGGCCCTGCATCTGGCCATTGTCACCCTGATGGGCCAGGGCGGCCATATCGTCGCCTCGCGCAACATCTATGGCGGCAGCTACAACATCCTGGTCCACACCCTGCCGCGCTTCGGCATCACCACCACCTTCGTCGACCCGCGCGACCTGAAGGCCTGGCAGGCCGCGATCAAGCCGGAAACGCGGCTGGTCTTCGGCGAGATTCTCGGCAATCCCGGCCTCGAGGTGATGGATGTACCGGCGGTGGCAAAGATCGCCCATGATGCCGGCCTGCCGCTGATGCTGGATTGCACCTTCGCCACGCCCTATCTGTTCCGCGGCTTCGAACATGGTGCCGACCTGGTGATGCATTCGGCCACCAAATTTCTCGGCGGTCATGGTGTCGCCATCGGTGGCGCGCTGATCGATTCCGGCCGCTTCGACTGGGAAGCCTCGGGCAAGTTCCCGACGCTGACCGAGCCTTACGCGGGTTATCACGGCCTCGATTTCGCCGAGGAATTCGGCCCGGCCGCCTTCATCATGCGGGCGCGCGCCGAGGGTCTGCGCGATTTCGGTGCCTGCCTGTCGCCCACCAATGCCTTCCATCTGCTGCAGGGCGTGGAGACGCTGCATCTGCGCATGGCGCGCCATGTGGAAAATGCGCGCAAGGTGGCAGCCTTCCTGAAATCGCATCCCGCCGTGGAGTGGGTGTCGTATCCCGACCTGCCCGAACATCCCGATCACGACCTGGCCAAGCGCCTGCTGCCCAAGGGCGCCGGCGCGATCTTCAGCTTCGGCGTGAAAGGCGGGCGCGAAGCCGGCCGCGCGCTGATCGAGACACTGCAGATTTTTTCCCATCTCGCCAATGTGGGCGATGCCAAGTCGCTGGTGATCCATCCGGCCAGCACCACGCACCAGCAGATGTCTGCGGCCGAACTGAAGGCCGCCGGCATCGGCGAGGAACTGGTGCGGCTGTCCATCGGCCTGGAAGACCCGCAGGACCTGCTCGACGACCTGAACCAGGCCCTGCGCGCGGCGCAGAAAGCGGCCAAGCCCGCCGCAGCGGAATAAGAAACAGGGGAAACGTCACGATGTGGCTCGATGTAGCGGGCAAACGCGTTTTCGCCGCCACCGGCGGCAAGCCATTCGATCCGGCCAAACCGGCCGTGGTCTTCATCCACGGCAATGCCTGCGACCACACGGTCTGGGCGCTGCAGACGCGCTGGTTCGCCTATCATGGCTTCTCGGTGCTGGCGCTGGACCTGCCGGGCAATGGCCGCTCGGAAGGACCGATGCCTGACAGCGTCGAGGCTTTCGCCGACTGGATGCCGAAGCTGCTGGATGCTGCCGGCGTGAAACAGGCAGCGCTGGTGGGCCATTCGATGGGTGCGCTGATTGGACTGGAAACGGCGGCGCGGCATCCCGATCGCGTATCGAAACTGTCGCTGCTCGGCTTCGCCTTCCCGATGGCGGTGAATCCGGAATTGCAGGCGCTGGCCGACAGCGGCGCCTATACGGTCGTTGAACTGATGAACGACTGGATGATTGCAAAAAAGAACCAGATCGGCGGCAACCGCGTGCCCGGCCTGTATCTGCTGGCCGAAAGCATTCGCCTGGTCGACCAGGCGCCGCGCGAATGCCTGGCGCTGGGCTTCCGGCTGTGCAACGCCTACCAGAACGGCAAGGCGGCGGTGGCTGCCGTTGGCTGTCCGGTGCAAATCCTGGCTGGTGAACGCGACATCATGACGCCGCTGCGTGCAGCCCGCGGCTGGGCGAAGGAATTCAAGAATGGCCGCATCGATGTGCTACCGGCTTGCGGCCACATGATGATGGGCGAACGCCCGGACGAGACGCTCGACGCGCTGAAGGGTTTTATTGCCGGTTGATCCATGAACAAGACTCCAGACCAAAGGCTGTATCTGATCACGCCGCCGGCGATCGAACCCAGGACATTTGCCGAAGAGTTGAAAGCCGCTCTGGGCGGCGGCGATGTCGCCTGCGTGCAACTGCGCCTGAAGGATGGCGAGAACACGGCGTCCGACAATGCGTTCCGTCGCGCGGCCGAGGCATTGCTGCCGATCTGCCACGAGCATGACGTGGCCCTGCTGATCAACGACCGGCCGGATCTGGCGATCAAGCTGGGCGCCGATGGCGTGCATGTGGGGCAGGAAGACACGCCCTACGAGGAGGCGCGCCGTATCCTGGGGCCGGACCGGATCGTCGGCGTGACCTGTCACAACTCCCGCCATCTGGCGATGGAGGCCGCCGAGGCCGGCGCCGATTATGTCGCCTTCGGGGCATTTTTCCCGACCGACACCAAACAGCCCAAGACCCGGGCCGAGCCGGAAATCCTGGCCTGGTGGTCGGAATTGATGGAAGTGCCCTGTGTGGCCATCGGCGGGATCACGGTGGAAAACTGCCCCCCGCTGATCGAGGCCGGGGCCGATTTTCTGGCGGTTTCGGCCGGGGTCTGGCGCCACCCGGAAGGACCGGCGGCGGCTGTCGCTGCCTTCAACCGGGCGATTGCCAAGCATGGCCGGCGCTGATAGGGTCCGCCCCCTTTCCAGACGAGCTAAAAATCAATGGCCCTGCGATCCGCCCTGATCAATGCGATGGCGAACGCGGCGCGTAAAGCGCAGCGCAGCCTGATCCGCGATTTCAACGAAGTCGAACATCTCCAGGTTTCCAAGAAGGGCCCGGCCGATTTCGTCTCTGCCGCCGACCGCAAGGCCGAGAAGATCCTGCAGCAGGAACTGGCCAAGCTGCGGCCCGATTTCGGCTTCATCATGGAAGAAGGCGGCCGGATCGAGGCGAAGGACGGCAAGAGCTACTGGATCATCGATCCGCTGGATGGCACCACCAATTTCCTGCACGGCATTCCGCATTTTGCCATTTCGGTTGGCGTGCAGCGCGAAGACGAACTGGTTGCCGGCATCGTGCTGGATGTGGTGCGTGATGAATTGTTCTGGGCCGAGAAGGGTGTCGGCGCCTATGTGAACGAGCGGCGCCTGCGTGTTTCGGCCCGACGCAAGCTGACCGAGGCGGTATTCGGTACCGGCATTCCGTTTCACGGCAAGCCGGGCCATGCCGCCTTCGTCAAAGACCTGACCAGCATCATGCCGGAAGTGGCGGGTATTCGCCGGATGGGCGCGGCCGCGCTCGACCTGTGCTACGTGGCCGCCGGTCGGTTCGACGGCTTCTGGGAATCCGGTCTGTCGCCTTGGGACATGGCGGCAGGTATCGTGCTGGTGCGCGAGGCCGGCGGCATGGTCACCGATCTGGCCGGTGGCGACCAGATGCTGTCGACCGGCGGTATCGTGGCCGCCAACGATGTGCTGCACGCGCCCCTCCGCAAGCTCCTGACCAAGTAGCCGCACCGCACAAGTGCTTGAAATCCGGCGGCCGATATCCGGTCTGCCGGGTTGTCGGATTCGGCTGCCTCGGGTATCGTCTGCGCCAGATCGGGATCACGCACCGGCAGGGGGAACATCGATGGCTGCCAGGCCACTTACGCTATCGTTTGCTGCGGCGTCGCTGGCGCTTGTCCTTGCCGTGCCCGCTGTCCATGCCCAGACCATGATCGGCAGCGGCAATATCCAGGTCAATCTGCAGGCACTCGACCAACTGGGTGGCGGCAATCCCTTCGGCGTGAATACGCCTACGCCGGGGCCACTGCTGGGTGCCACCGGGCGTCCCATGGCATCAAAAGCCGCGCAGCCATCAGTCGTTGCCGGCCCCGCCCCATTATTGGGTGAAACCAGCCTTTCACGGCCGACGCCGGCTAAGCCGAAGGCGCGCGCCGCAGCCCGCCCCGCCGTGGCTTCGGCGCAACCGCCCGCTAAGGCAAGCGCTTCCGACGTCTCCGCTGCCACCGCGCCAGCGGCTTCCGCTCCGGGCCAGTCCGCTTCCGAGACAGCGCCTGTATCACCGCCGGCCCAGGCCGCCATTCCCGCGCCGGCAGCACCCGGCGCGCCGCAACCTGTCGTTCCGGCGGCACCAGCTTCTGCTGCCAAGGCGCCTGCGGCCGAGGCGCCTGTTCCGGCTCCGGCGCCTGCTGCGCCGGCAGTGCCGGCAGCTCCTCCGCAGCTCGCTGCCGCTCCGGTTGCTCCTGCCGCGCCGGCTGCCAATCCGGCCACGCAGCAGAGCGCCCTTGTGGCCCCCACAGCACCGGCGGCTGCTCCTGGCATACAGGGCGGTGTCGTGACCATTCCGTTTCAACCCGGTCAGGGTGAATTGCCGGCTGGCGACCTGGCCGTGCTGGACGGGCTGGTAAAGCAGTTTGCCAGCAACGAGGAGCGCCTGCAGGTTCGGGCCTATGCCGCGAATACCGTCGGCGATGGCGGCAGCGGCGCGCGCCGCCTGTCGCTCACCCGTGCTTTGGCAGTGCGGCAATACCTGATCGACAAGGGCATCCGTTCGACCCGGATTGATGTCCGCGCCCTTGGCGTTCCGACCGACGGCACGGCGCCGGATCGCGTCGAAGTTGCGCCGCCGGGCCGTTGATCGTCTGAACTTCGGGTTGATCACACTCCGTCGCCTAAGCGATCATCGGAGCCGGGGGAATTGATTCGTCTGCCTGTCGCGCTGACGGGCCCGGTGCCGTGAAATTGCCGTATTCGCTCCTTACGGCAGAAACGGAAGGATGGACCGCATGACCAAGCCTGGCCGTTTTCTGTTTCGCATGATCGCGTTTCTCGTCGCCGTGGGCGTCGTGATCGCGATGCTGCATGCGACTTTGCTGCGCGCCTTCATGGCCAATCCGGCGCTGAACAGCCTGATCGCCGCCGTGCTGGTGATCGGCATCCTGTATGCTTTCCGTCAGGTCTGGATCATTGGCCAGGAGGCGAACTGGGTCGAGGCCTGGCAGAAGGCGCAGCGCGGCGCCGGTGCGGGCAATGCCGGCGAGCCGTCGAGCTTGCTCGGCCCGCTGGCCCGCATGCTGGCCAATCGTGGTCCGCGTGGTTCGCTGTCGGCTGCCGCCACTCGCGCGCTACTCGACTCTGTCGGTTCGCGGCTCGACGAGGCCCGCGATATCTCGCGCTACTTTATCGGCCTGATGGTATTCCTCGGTCTGCTCGGCACCTTCTGGGGCCTGCTGGAGACCATCAATGGTGTGGGCGATACCATCAACGGCCTGTCGCTGAACACCAACGACGACATCAATGTCCTGTTCTCGAAACTGAAGGGCGGTCTCGAAACACCGCTGGCCGGCATGGGCCTGGCCTTCTCGACCTCGATGATGGGGTTGGCGGGTTCGTTGATCCTGGGCTTCCTCGACCTCCAGGCGGGTCAGGCGCAGAACCGGTTCTATAACGACCTGGAAGAATGGCTGGCGGGATTCACGCGGGTCGGCGGCGGTGCCGTCGTCGATGGCGACCAGTCGGTGCCGGCTTATGTGCAGGCCCTGCTGGAGCAGACAGCCGACAGCCTCGACAATCTGCAGCGCACCATGGCGCGCGGCGAGGATAACCGCAGCCAGAGCGGCGCCGCGTTGATGCAATTGAATGAAAAGCTGAGCCTGTTGACCGAGCAGATGCGTGCCGAACAGGGGCTGTTGCTGAAACTGACCGAACATCAGATCGAGATGAAGCCGATCCTGGCCAAGCTGGCGCAGAATACCGAAAGCGGCAGCTTCGATGCCGCCAGCCGCGGCCACCTGCGCAATATCGACATTCTGCTTACCCGCCTGCTCGACGATGCCGCCCAGGGCCGTGCCAAACTGGTCGATGACATGCGCGCCGAGATCAAGCTGCTGTCGCGCACCATCGCCGCCATGGCGGATGCGCCGCGCCGGCAGGGCTGATCCGTCATGGCGCTGAGCCGGCGGCGCAACGATCACCAGGCAGCCGGAGCATGGCCCGGCTATGTCGACGTGTTGTCGACATTGCTGATGGTCATCGTCTTCGTTCTGGCCGTCTTTATCCTGGTGCAGTTCTTTCTCGCCAATGCCATCTCGGGCCGCGACAAGGCCATCGATGCCCTGCGCAGCGAACTGGCCGGCCTGGTCGATCAGCTGGCGCTGGAAAAAAGCAATAACGCCCAGTTGCGTGTCGATCTGACCAATCTGCAGGCCACATTAAGCAGCGCGAACGCCGAGCGGGACCAGCTTGCAGCCGTGCTCGCCGAAAGTCAGGCCCGCGCCGATGAAAGCGAGAAGCGGCTGGCCGAACAGCAACAGATCGTCGTCGATTTGCAAGGCAAGCTGGTTTCCAGCAGCGGCCAGCTGGAGCAGGAAAGGCGGTTGACCGCCGAAGCGCGCAGCCAGGTCGATCTGCTCAATCGGCAGCTTATGGCCCTGCGTGAACAGATGGCGCAGATCGAGCGCATCCTGAAGGAAAGCGAAGACAAGGACAAAGCCAACCAGGCGCAGATCAGCGACTTGGGCAAACGCCTGAATGCCGCCCTGGCCCGCAAGGTGGACGAACTGGTGAATTACCGTTCCGAGTTCTTTGGCCGCCTGCGCCAGGCGCTGGGCAACCGGCGCGACATCCAGATCGTGGGCGATCGCTTTGTATTCCAGTCGGAAGTCCTGTTCGACTCCGCTTCAGCCGAGCTGAAACCCGAGGGGCGGGAGCAGATCGCCAAGTTGGCCAAGACCCTGATCGAGATCAGCAGCAAGATTCCGACGGATCTGCCCTGGGTCCTGCGTGTGGATGGCCATACCGACAAGCTGCCGATCAATACGCCACAATTCCCGTCAAACTGGGAGCTGTCGTCCGCGCGCGCCATATCGGTGGTCAAGTTCCTGGCCAGCCAGGGCGTGCCTGTCGAACGGCTGGCCGCCACCGGCTTCGGCGAATTCCAGCCGCTGGATGCCCGTGAGGACCAGATTGCCTATCGCCGCAATCGCCGCATCGAACTCAAGCTCACCGAACGCTGAATGTTCGAGGAAGCCTTCCTGAAAGTCGGTGAACGGCTTGGAATCCTGCAGACCCGGGTGTTGGCCGCGCTGGTGCTGGCTGCGGGTGTTTTTCTGCTGCTGATCGCGGCGGCGGTCTATGTCTGGCTCAATCCGCTGGCAATATGCCGGCAGCAGAGCAGCAGCCTGTTCTTCGGCACCACGATTGCCGAACAGGGCAAGGTCGAGGCGGCGGATTGGAACCGCTTTGTCGACGAGGTGATCGTGCCGCGCTTTCCCGACGGCTTTACATTGCTGGCCGGGCAGGGTGCCTGGCGCTCATCCCGGACCGGCGAGGTCGTGCGGGAGGACAGCCATGTCCTGCTGGTGCTGCATGAGGGGGATGGCGCGGCGGATCAGGCCCTGGATGCCATCGCTGCTGACTACAAGATGCGCTTCCGGCAGGAGAGCGTGCTGCGCGCCGACCAATGTGCCCGCTACCGCTTCTGAATCCTTAAGCGGTTTTCAGTTGATGTCCCTGAGCTGCATGGCATCGAGCTGGCAATCCAACATCGTCGGCTGGAACACGGCGCCAATCAGCAGGCGGCCCTGATGCTGCACCGCTACGCTGGTGCCCGAGATCAGGGTGCCGGGGTCGGCGAAGGCTTCCTGTAGCCGGGCGACGCCGCGGTTATCATGGCTGATCCGCAGTACCATGCCGGGGCTCTCCTTTTCCCCGTTCATTGCATGGCCGATGAAGGCAAAGGCATTGGGATGTCCGGCCACCCACAGGCTGCCATTGCCATCGCGCCGGATGTTGTCTGGTCCAAACGGCAGAGGCAGGCTGCCCGTGCGCAGCAGCATGCCGCTGGATGGATCCCGGACATAGGTCAGCAGCATGCGCCACAGCGTGGACGCCACCAGCACCGTACCGCCATCGGCGGAGACTTCGATGCCGTTGGCGAAGGCGATATCTTCCGCCACCACGCGCGCGAAACGGCCGTCGTGATACACCACGGTCGAGCGGCTGAGCTGCAGCAGGTTCTCCGCCATATGCATCCAGCGCGGTCCGCTGCCGCGATCGTTGGTGAGGTAGAAGGATTCCGGGCCCGCTGCGGCGATGCCGTTCGGGTGCACGAACAGATCACTGCTGACGCTGCCGCGATGGCGCACTGTCGGCGTGCCGTCGGCCGCAAGCTGCAGCAGGAATATCTCTACGGTATGGCGCTCGGCGCTGCGATGGTTGATGACATGCAGGAAGACCTGGCCGTCGGGCGCGGCAAACAGGCTCATGCCATGGGGATGGAAGGGCAGGCTGGGCGGCAAATCGATCGGCATGAAGCGGCCCGGCCGGGCCGTCATGTCATACAGATATAGCCCGCCCTGTGCGCCGCGGTCGCGTCGGTCCTGGCTGGCGATAATGGCGGCATGGCCACCAGGCAGGATCGCCATGTCTTCCGGCCCCGGCGGCGAAGCCACCGCGATGCACTGACCGGCCACGAATGGTTCAATGTTGCGATAGGCGCCGCCGAGCCAGATCGTGTACCCGACATAGGCGATCAGCGCGACGAGGATGAAGCGCCACCAGAATCGCATCAGGCCGCGCTGCAGCGGCTTGTCCGACCGGCGGCTACGCGGCGGCATTGGCCGGGCCGGACATGAATTGCAGGCGTGCCAACCGGGCGTAGAGGCCGTCTTCCGCCATCAGGGTGTCGTGACGGCCGGCAGCGACGATCCGGCCCTGATCCATGACCAGGATGCGGTCGGCCTTTTGCACTGTGGCAAGGCGATGTGCGATCACCAGTGTCGTGCGGCCCTGCATCAGGCGCTCCAGCGCGTTCTGCACCTTGCCTTCCGATTCCGCGTCAAGCGAGGAGGTTGCCTCGTCAAGCAGCAGCACCGGCGGATCGCGCAGCAGGGCGCGGGCTATGGCGATGCGCTGGCGCTGGCCGCCGGATAGGCGCACGCCGCGTTCGCCCAGATAGGTGTCATAGCCCTCCGGCAGAGCCTGAATGAAACCATGGGCCGCCGCGGCTTCGGCCGCGACACGAATCTCTGCATCACTCGCTTCGGGCCGGCCGTAACGGATATTCTCGGCGACGCTGGCGCCAAAGATCGCCGGTTCCTGCGCGACCAGGCCGATGTGGCGACGCAGGGCGACGGGATCGAGGCGGGCAATGTCGATGCCGTCAAACAGGATGCGGCCGGCATCGGGGTCGTAGAAGCGCAGCAGCAACTGGAACAACGTGGTCTTGCCGGCGCCGGAGGGGCCGACAATGGCAACGGTTTCGCCGGCGGCGATATCCAGGCTGAGACCGTCCAGGGCGGGTGTCTGCGGCCGGGCCGGATAATGGAACCGCACCGCATCGAATTGCAGGCGACCGGACGGCGGACTGGCAAGCTGCTCCGGATTGGCCGGAGCCTTCACGGTCGGTTCGGTCGCCAGCAGTTGCATCAGGCGCTCGGCGGCGCCGGCGGCACGCTGCACATCACCCCAGATTTCCGACAGAGCGCCGACAGAGGAGGCGCCAATCACCGCATAGAAGACGAAAGCCGACAATTCACCGGCCGACATTTCGCCGGCGAATACCGCCTTGCCCCCGATCCACATCACGGCGTTGACCGCCCCAAAAACCAACAGCATGACGAGAGCGGTGAGCCAGGCACGCGCACGAATGCGGCGTACGGCGCTGCCGAAAGCGGCTTCGGCATTGGCGGCGAAGCGAGTGGCTTCGTGGGTTTCGTAGGTATAGGCCTGTACGGTGGTGATGGCATTCAGCGTTTCGCCAGCCTGCGCCGAGAGATCGGCGATGCGGTCCTGGCTTTCACGCGACAATCGCCGCAGACGCCGCCCCAGCACGATGATGGGCAGCACGACCAATGGAATCACCAGCGCGACAAGCAGGGTGAGGCGAGGCGAAGTGACCACCAGCAGCCCGGCGCTGCCGAGGAACAGCAGCAGATTGCGCAATGCGACCGATACCGAGGAGCCGATCAGCGCCTGGATCAGTTCGGTATCGGTGGTGAGGCGCGACAGCACCTCGCCGGTGCGGGTGGTCTCGAAAAAGGCAGGACTGAGTTTGAGCACATGGGCGTAAAGGCCCCGGCGGATATCGGCCACCACGCGTTCGCCCAGCCAGGTGACGCAATAAAAGCGTGCGAACGTAGCCACGGCCAGCACCGCAACAACGCCAAACAGGGCGCCGAAATAAAGGTCGAGATAGGCGCCGGTGGTGTCGCCGAAGCCGACATCAATCACCCGCCGTATCGCCTGGCCGATCCCAAGCACGGCGCCCGCTGCGACGACCAGCGCCAGGGCTGCACCCGCCGCCATCCAGCGATAGGGTGCGACGAAACCGAGGATACGGCGCAGCGAGGCCAGGGAAGGACGTTTACGGTCTGAAGCGGCGGTGTCGGACATCGTCTCGGCGAAGAAATGAAGAGAGGCCGGTTATAGCCCCCGCCTCCCCAGGGCGACAATGCGACAGGGCATCATTTAATCTCGCCCGATCGGCGTGGCCAGCCGAAGGGGCGGGGCTTCGATCTGCATGCAGGTGTATGTTCTTATAATGATCGTTATTATTTCACTTTATGTTTTTTTATTGCTCTTATTAGTATACGCAAATTGTGCAGCCCCTTCTTCCAGGATTTTCCCCATGCAGAAGCCTGTCTCGCTCTTTGTCGGCATCGGCCTGGTACTGGCCGCCTGCGTCAATCAAGAGCCGCTGGCCCCGCCTGTCATAGTGGCCACGAGCGTGGCATTGCCAGACGGTACGCAGGTCACGCCAACGTCTGCCGGTCCGGAAACGCGGGTTGTGGGTTTGCAGCGCGTTCAGTTCGATGTGCCGCGAGGCAGTGAAATCGGCGTCATCCGCAAGCTGCCATTCACCGTCTGCGAAGGCGGAAACCTAGGGCGAATCTTCCACGATGAAGGGCGCTTCCTGAGCCGTTCGAAAGAGTGGCAGGATATTTTCCACCGTATCGTCACCGGGCATGGCTATCGCGCCGCCGGCGCTCCCGACAGCCTGTTTTCCGAACAGGGGCGGGATGATGCCGAGTATCTGTTCGGCGCCAATATCCGGGCCACCCGTACCGAAGCGGTGCTGGTCTGCGATTTCATCGACGCCCATATCATCGGCATAACCGGAAATTCCACGATTTCGGTGGAATGGCAGATATTCGATCCGGTGAACCGGCGCGTGGTGCACAAGGCCACGATTGACGGGCGTTATCAGACCACGGCAACGATCCCCGCTGATCCGGTTCTGCTGGTGCAGTCGGCTTTCGCCGATTCCGTCAACAAGCTGGCTGCGGATCCGGCGGTTCGCGCAGTGGTCAGCCAGCGCCCGCTGCGCGACATGGCGCCGCAGAAAGGCATTGTTTCGGCCGATGGCCGCCGTCCGTTGGCGCGCCAACCCTTATCGCAGGTCGCGATCGACGCCCATATCGATCGTCTGCGCAGCGCCACTGTGCTGATCGAGTCTGGTGATGCCAGCCATGGCTCGGGCTTTATCGTGTCGGAGGACGGGTTGGTGATCACCAACCAGCACGTGGTGTCGGGTCAGCGTTTCGTCCGGGTGAGACTGGTCTCGGGGCGTGCCGTGATCGGAGAGGTTTTACGGCGGCAGGACATCCGCGATGTCGCGCTGATCAAGCTGGAGGGCCGCGGATATCCGGCGATGCCGATCCGCGAAACGCCGGTGCGGGTTGCCGAGGAGGTTTATGCCATCGGGGCGCCGCAGATGACAGCCCTGGCCTGGACGGTGACGCGCGGCGTGGTGAGCGCCTATCGCCCGGCCATGCCGCCGGAGCGGCTCGACATGATCCAGGCCGATGTCCCGATCCATGGCGGCAACAGCGGCGGTCCGCTGCTGGACCGGCAAGGCAATGTGGTCGGGATCACCGTCGCGGGCTATGCTATGGGCAAGGAGCAGCGGAATGCCGGCCTGAATCTGTTTATTCCCATCCTGGACGGGTTGGACAAACTGGGCCTGGAACTGGCCGACCCGGCCGCCTATGAGCGCTGGCGGCGCACGGCAGCGCTGGAATAACCACTGCCGTCAAATGGTTAACAAAGCCGATGGGGGCCGGGCTTTCGCCCTTGCGGGCTAGGTCAGTTCTGGCTATAACCCCCGCCCATTGAGGATTTTTTCGGGCTTCTGGCGGGCGATCCCCCAGGCTGGCCCAGGAGAGCAGTCATGAAGGCCGATATCCATCCGGATTATCACGAGATCAAGGTCCAGATGACCGACGGGACCGTCTATACGACCCGTTCGACCTGGGGCAAGCCGGGCGACACCATGATGCTCGATATCGACTCGAGCTCGCACCCGGCCTGGACCGGTGGTCCGGCCCGCCTGAATGAATCGGGTGGCCAGGTCGCCAAGTTCAAGAAGAAGTTCGGCAGCTTCGGCCTGAAGAAGTAAGCCGCAGACGGATTATTTGCCGGGCGCGACCCGGCGGCAAAAGCGGCCCTTCCGGGCCGCTTTTTTGTTGCCCGACTTCATTGCGCTGGCTCGGAACAGCCCTCATCTTTCCTTAACGAAGCCGCTGCTATGCCTGTTGGGCTGATGCAGCGCGCATAAGGGCAACGAGAACCGCGCCGATGGCCCAAGTCTATCAATCCGCCTCGATCAAACTCGGCAACGAGATCATCACGGTCATTTACGTATCCTATTCTGCCATCGCAACCGACGAGATGGCCGCGCGGTCCCTGGCGGCGATGAAGCCGTTGTTCAAGAATTCCACGCTGGTTCTGGCCGCCCAGGGCATCAACCTAGCGCCCGAATTCGTCGGGCCCAAACATGTGGTCGATGTTTTGCGCGGGCGGGCGCTGACCGAGTTCAAGTGGTATCCGATTACGGTCGGATGATTCTGGCGGCCCGGGACCATGGGTCCCCTTGAAGCCCCTTTTTCCGGTTCCTACATCCATGCTGCGCCGGGCGCCCATGTGGGCCCGGCATCACGGCGATCCGGCAATGTTGCGGATCGTGAACCGGATGCATCGCTTCAGGAGGATGACACCATGCGTGCTTTTGATTTTGCCCCGCTGCTGCGGTCCAGTGTTGGTTTTGACCATGTGAACCGCCTTTTCGAGCTGGCCAATCGCGCCGATGAGGCCGTGCCTGGCTACCCGCCCTACAATATCGAGAAACGCGGTGAAGATGCCTACCGCATCACCATGGCGGTGGCCGGCTTCAGGCCCGAAGAGCTTGAGGTGACAGTGAAGGAAAACAGCCTGCTGATCACCGGCAAGGCGGCCGAACAGCCGGCCGAGGCTGACGTGACCTATCTGCATCGCGGCATTGCCCGCCGCGCCTTCGAGCGTCGTTTCGAGCTGGCCGACACGGTCAAGGTGGTCGGCGCCGAACTGAATGACGGCCTGCTGCATATCGCGCTGAAGCGCGAGGTGCCGGAAGCCAAGAAGCCGCGCCAGATTCCGATCAACGCCACCGCGGTTGGCGCCACCGTGATCGACGCGCAGCCCAAGGCCGCGTAATCGTCGGCACCCAAAAAGAAAACGGCCCCGGCAGCGATGCCGGGGCCGTTCTTGTTTCCAGTCCGTCGCGGGCGCGGATCAGGCCGCCTTGAATTCCTGCTCCAGTTTCGGGTCATACTTGCCCACGGCAGCCAGGCCATTCAGCTTGGCGCGATGCAGATAGCCCTTCTGCGCGTTCGCCACGTTGGCGGCCTTGCCGCCCCACAGCTTCAGCGGCAGGGCCTGCAGGGCACGACCGTAGGAGAAGGTCAGCTTCCACGGCAGGTTCGGGTGGCGCGCGTTCATGGCGCCGAGATGGGCCGAGGCATCCTCGTCCGACTGGCCGCCCGAGAGGAAAGCGATGCCCGGCACGGCGGCCGGCACGCAGCGCAGCAGCACCTTCACGGTGGCATCGGCCACTTCGTCGACGCTGGCGCGCACCTTGGCCTGTTCACCCTGGATTACCATGTTGGGCTTCAGGATCATGCCTTCGAAGGCCACGTTATGCAGGGCGAGCTGCTCGAACACCGTATGCAGAGTGCGCTCGGTGGCGGCGAAGCTGGTGGCCAGGTCATGCCCGCCATCCATCAGGATTTCCGGCTCGACGATCGGCACGATGTTGGCAGCCTGGCAGATGCCGGCATAGCGGGCCAGCGCTTCGGCGTTGGCGACCAGGCACTGGCGGCTCGGCTTGCCGGTGGCGGCATCGATGCTCAGCACCGCGCGCCACTTGGCGAAGCGGGCACCGAGCTGGTGGTATTCGGCCATGCGCTTGGCCAGGCCATCGAGGCCCTCGGTGATCTTTTCGCCGTCGCTGCCCGGCAGGGTCTGCACGCCCTTGTCGACCTTGATGCCCGGGATGATGCCGCGCTTGTTCAGGATGTCGACCAGCGGGGTGCCGTCCTTGGCCTTCTGGCGCAGGGTCTCGTCATAGAGAATGACGCCGGAGATATACTGCTCGGCGCCCGCGGCGGTGAACAGCATCTCGCGATAATCGCGGCGGTTCTCCTCGGTCGAGGTCACGTTGATGCTGGCAAAGCGCTTTTCGATGGTGCCGGTGCTTTCGTCGGCGGCCAGGATGCCCTTGCCGGCGGCGACCATGCCCTTGGCGATCTTGTTGAGTTCGGTGAGGTTCATTTCGTCAGCTCCCAAAAGCTTCTTTCAATTTCCCGGATGCCGGGGGCTCTAGCACGCAATTATTTCGCCGCCAGCGCAGCCACGCCGGGCAGTTCCTTGCCTTCCAGCCATTCCAGGAAAGCGCCGCCTGCGGTGGAGACATAGGAGAATTCCTCTGCCACACCGGCATGCCGCAGCGCCGCCACGGTGTCGCCGCCGCCCGCCACGCTGAGCAGCCGGCCTGAGGCGGTGAGCGCCGCCGCCGTGCGCGCCACGGTGACGGTGCCGGCATCGAAGGGCGGTGTCTCGAAAGCGCCCAGCGGGCCGTTCCACACCAGCGTCCTGCAGTCGGCCAGGATGGTACCCAGGCGGGCGGCCGCCACCGGGCCGATATCCAGAATCATCTGGTCGGCCGGCACGCGGTCGGATGCCACCACCTTGCTGGGGGCACCGGCCCTGAATTCGCGGGCCACCACCACATCGTCGGGTAGGATCACGGCACACCCGCGCGCGACGGCATCCCGCAGGATGTCGCGCGCCGTGTCGGCCATGTTCTTCTCACACAGGCTCTTACCGACTTCGCGGCCCTGGGCGAACAGGAAAGTGTTCGCCATGCCACCGCCGATGATGATCTTGTCGACCTTGCCCAGCAGGTTGCCCAGCAGTTCCAGCTTGGTCGACACCTTGGCGCCGCCGATCACGGCGGCCACCGGCTTCTCGGGTGCCACCAGGGCGGCCTCGAGATGCTTGAGTTCCACTTCCATGTTGCGGCCGGCATAAGCCGGCAGCAGATGCGCCAGGGCTTCGGTCGAGACATGGGCGCGATGGGCGCAGGAGAAGGCATCGTTGACATAGATGTCGCCCAGCGCCGCCATCGACTTGGCAAAAGCGCTGTCGTTCTTCTCTTCCGCCGCGTGGAAGCGGGTATTCTCCAGCAGCACGACGCCGCCGGGTTTCAGCTTGTCGATCGCCGCCTTGGCGTTGTCGCCGATGCAATCCTCGGCAAAGGCGACCGGCGCGCCCAGCGCGGTGGCCAAGGCAGCGGCCACCGGCTTGAGCGACATTTCCGGCACCGGCTTGCCGTCCGGTCGGCCGAAATGCGACAGCACCACGACCTTGGCGCCCTTGCGTGACAATTCGTGCAGGGTGGGCAGGATGCGGCTGATACGCAGATCGTCGGTGATCCGGCCGTCCTTCATCGGGACGTTGAGGTCGACGCGGGTCAGCACCGTCTTGCCGGCGACATCGACCTCATCGAGCGTGTGGAAACGCTTCATGGCTCGGGCTCCTGGCGCCTGGCTCAGAGCTTGGCCATCGCCACCGCGGTATCCGACATGCGATTGGAGAAGCCCCACTCGTTGTCGTACCACGACACCACGCGCACCAGATTGCCTTCCATCACCTGCGTCTGCTTGACGTCGAAGGTCGAGCTGGCCGGATTGTGGTTGAAGTCGCTCGATACCAGCGGCTGGTCGTTGATGCCAAGGATGCCCTTCAGCTTGCCGGCCGCAGCCTTCTTCATCGCTTCGTTGATCTCTTCGACCGTGGTGTTCTTCTTGGCGATGAACTTGAAGTCGATCAGCGACACGTTGGGGGTCGGCACGCGGATCGACGAACCATCCAGCTTGCCTTTCAGCGAGGGCAGCACAAGACCGACGGCCTTGGCGGCGCCCGTGGTGGTCGGGATCATGGAAAGGGCCGCGGCGCGGGCCCGATAGAGATCCTTGTGCATGGTGTCCAGCGTCGGCTGGTCGCCGGTATAGGCATGGATCGTGGTCATGTACCCCTTCTCGATGCCGACGGCGGCATCGAGGACATAGGCGACAGGCGCCAGGCAGTTGGTGGTGCAGGACGCGTTCGAGACCACGGTATGCTCGGCTTTAAGCTGGTCGTGGTTCACGCCGTAAACGACGGTCAGGTCGGCATTGTTGGCCGGCGCGGAAACCAGCACCTTCTTGGCGCCGGCGGTCAGATGCAGGGCGGCCTTCTCCTTGTCGGTGAAGATGCCGGTGCATTCCATCGCGATATCGACGTTCAGGTCCTTCCACGGCAGCTTGGCCGGGTCACGCTCGGCGGTCACCTTGATCCAGCCGCGACCCACATCGATCGCGTCGGCCTTGGTCTTCACTTCGCCATTGAAACGGCCATGCACGCTGTCATAGCGGAACAGGTGGGCGTTGGTTTCCACCGGGCCCAGATCGTTGATGCCGACGACTTCGATGTCCGTGCGGCCATTCTCGATGATGGCGCGCAGCACATTGCGGCCGATGCGGCCAAAACCGTTAATCGCAACCCGTACCGTCATGGTTTTGTTCTCCGATGGGATAGCGTGGCGAGCGGGTGGGCGCCGGGCGCCCGGGACCGTTCTTTTTTCGGGGCTGGGTTTAGCCCCTTTGGGGCTGAGTCGCAAGGCGAGCCCGAGCGTTTCCTAGCGGTAAACATGGGCTTTCAGCCTCCGCGCATCAGGCCGAAGGGGAAGGGATTCCACCGGCCCGCGGGCAGGCTGGCGGCGCGCAGGCCGGCGCCGATCCATTCATTGCAGGTCCGGATCGGACTGTAGCGGCCGACGGCTTCGTAAAAGGCATCATTCCGGGCGAACCCGGCTTCGGCGATACGCCGGGGCGTGCCATCCGGGCCGGTTTCAAACCCTTCGCGGATATAGGCTGCCAGGGCGTGATACTGGAGAGTATCGACATCCAGGCGGTGAATCCGGGAGTGGCGGGAATCTGCGTCTGGTTGGGGGATGTGCATGACATGCATGGCGGCGGGGCCCCGGCCCAGAAGGGCGGCGATCGCCAGGTCCGGGCGCAGGTCGGCCGGTCGCCGCGTGGCAAGGTAAAAATCCCGGTCTCCCCAGCCAAAGGCGACATAGCTGGCCTGGATTTCGCCGGGCGGTGCGGCGGTTGCATCCTGCCCGAGCCATTCCCGCCAGGTCTGGCCGCCGGGCTGCCCGGCCTGCTGATCCAGCGGAAGCGCCAACCAGACATGCCAGCCATTGGAGATCAGGTAGACCGGGATTCGGGGCTGCTCGGGCAATGCTTCCCGGTGTGGGGCGGGAAGCAGGCCCAGGGCCAGGGCTGCGGCCCCATAGGCAAGCGGCAGGGCGAGGATCCCCAGGCACAGGCTCAGAAGGGCACGACGGATGAAACGCATGGCGGCTTTCTGCCGGTAAAATGTGGCAAGAATCCAGCCGATGGCGGGCTTCACCCGTGGTAAACCCTTGCGGGCATTGCGGCTGTGGATAGTATCGGTTTGGAATCCATGGGGAATCGCGAGACAGGTTCAAAGCCATCCGCGATATGGGGGGTAAAAGATATGCGTAGCAACACGTGCTTGAATGCCGCGGTGGCCTTTATGGCTATGGCTGCGGTTTTTTTCGGCGGCCCCGTTGCGGCCCAGACGACCAAGAATGGCGACGATCCGGCCTTCCTGGCGATCAGCGCCGGTTATCACGACATTCTCGACGACAACGAGGCCTTTGAAGGCCGGCTGGAATATCGGCACAACGATAAATTCTGGATATTCAAGCCGTTTGTCGGCGCCATGGCGACCCATGAAGAGGCGGTCTACGGCTATGCCGGCGTTCTGGTCGATGTGTATCTCGGCCGTCGCTGGGTGCTGACGCCCAGCTTTGCTCCGGGCCTGTATCGCAAAGGCGACGGCAAGGACCTCGGTGGCGCCATCGAGTTCAAGTCCCAGCTCGAACTCAGCTATCGGTTCGACAATCGCGCCCGTCTTGGCATCGGTTTCAGCCATATGTCGAATGCGAGCATTTACGACAGCAATCCTGGCGTCGAGACCCTGTTCGTAACCTATTCCCATCCGCTTGGCGGTCGCTGACCGCAGGCGCCGGTCAACCAGGGTATCGGTTTATGCCGGCTGTGTTTCCGTGAATGACGCACGGCCGGATGCGTTCTGACCGCAGCCATTCGTCTGGTCTGCTATGCGTGCTTCTGCTTGGCCTGCTCATGCTTTGGCCTGGCGGGGCGCGGGCCAATGAGGCGCTGGTCTGGCTGAAAACGGACTGGCCGCCGGTTTTCACCCCCCAGGGCAACGGCTTTGGCGATCAGGCCCTGGACTGGCTGATCGGCCGCCTGCCGGGATATCAGCACAGCATGCAGAATCTGCCCCTGGCGCGCCTGCTCAAAACCATGGAGCGCCAGGATGTCGCGGTCTGCGCCAGCGGCCTCGCCCGCACCCCGAACCGTGAACGGCAGTTTCTGATCAGTCGGGATTTCATGCATATGCCGGCCCTCGCCCTGGTGGTGAGGGCGGATGCCATCGATGCTTTCGCCAGTTTCCGCCGGGCCGATGGCGGAGTGGACATGCAGCGCCTGATTGCCCACGACAGGCTGAAGGGTGGCATCAACGACAATCGATCCTATGGCCCGGCCCTGGATGCCATGCTGCAGGATGCGCCGCTGGTGCGTCTGTCGAAAACCAGCAACATGGTTTCGATGCTGGCAGCCAGACGCCTGGACTGGGTGGTGCTGTATCCATTCGAGGCGACCCAGCAGGCCCGGCAGGAAACACCGGTACCTGATATCGCCGGATTGTCGATCGCCGGCATTCCCGGCCTGATCGAGGGCGGGATCACCTGCAACCGCACGGCAGGCGGGCAGCGCGTCATCGCTGAAATCGACAGACTGATCGCGGCGCACCCGTCATGGCCGTGGATGGCGCCAATGCTGGACTGGCTGGATCCGGAAACCCGTCGTCGGTTGACCGCGCGCTGATCAGTCGAGAATCCGGCTCGGATCCAGCCCGGCCATTTGCCAGATAGCCGACGGGTTCAGGCCGCGATCCCGCAGATCGCGCAGGGATGGCGCATTTTTCCTTTTTGCCAGCCGCTCGCCGCTGTCGTCCGTCAGCAGATGGTGATGGGCATAGACCGGTACCGGCCAGCCGAACAAAGCCTGCAGCAGGCGATGCAGATGCGTGGCGGGGAACAGGTCGTTGCCCCGGGTGACCAGCGTGATGCCCTGCAGGGCGTCATCATGGGTGACGCAGAGATGGTAGCTGGCCGGGGTTTCCTTGCGCGCCAGCACCACATCGCCAAACCCCTGCAGCAGCAGGTCCGGTGTCACAGTCTGTCTGCCGGCGGTCTCATCGTGCCAATGCAGCGGCCAGGTCGGAATCCGCGCGCAAGCTGCCGCCATATTCAGGCGCAGAGCATAAGCCTCTCCGCCGGCCATGCGATCGATGCGCTCGGCATGGTCGAGTTGCTGGCAGGTGCCCGGATAGACGACGCCTTCAAAACCGTGCGGCGCCTGACCGGCCGCGGCGATTTCGGCCGTGATCTGCTTGCGGGTACAGAAACAGGGATACAGCAGGCCCCGCTCGTGCAAGGCATCCAGCGCCTGCCGGTAATCGACGAAATGTTCGGACTGGCGGCGCACCGGCTGTTCCCAGGTCAGTCCCAGCCAGGCCAGGTCCTCGAAGATCGCATCGGTGAATTCCGGCCGGCAGCGCGTGAGGTCGATATCCTCGATCCGCAGCAGGAAGCGGCCGCCGGCCTGGCGTGCGCGCAGGAAAGCGATTCCAGCCGCATAGGCATGGCCCAGATGCAGATAGCCGGTCGGACTTGGCGCACAGCGGGTGACAACGGGGGAGGGCATCGGCCAAAGTATGCAGAAGGATTCGCTGAGACAGTTATGGCAAAGCCGCCGTCAAAGACAAAGCCCGATAAACGCAAGCGCACGCAACTGGCGCTGGCGCAACTTTGCGCACGCGAGGCGAGGTTCGCCCGGGCATTGGAACAGGTCGGCTTCGTGTCAGACCGCCGCCGTCCGGCGGATTTCGCCAATCTTTGCCGTATCGTGGTTGAACAGCAGATATCGGTGGCGGCGGCGAATACGATCTGGGGCCGGCTGGAAGCAACCGTGCAGGGGCGCGCCAATGGGGCGTTCAGCCCGGAACGCTTGCTGAAACTCAGCGAGCCGCGCCTGCGGGCATGCGGTCTCAGCCGGCCAAAAGCCGTTTATCTGCGCAATATGGCTCGCGCCGTGAAGTCGGGTGCGCTTGACCTTGCCGTCCTGCCGAAACTGGAAGATCACGCCGCCATCGCCATGCTGACCGAGGTGAAGGGCATAGGGCGCTGGACGGCGGAAATCTTCCTCATGTTTGCGCTTGATCGCGAAGATATCTGGCCAGCGCATGATGTGGCTTTGCAGGAAGCCGTGAAGCGGCTGTTTGGTTTGCCCGAACGGCCGGATGTGAAGGCAATGGACGCGATGGCCGAAGCCTGGCGTCCGCATCGCGGAGTCGCCGCGCGTCTGCTCTGGCGTTATTATGCCGTGACGCAGAATCGCCTGACGACGGATCGGGCGGCAAACGGAACCAAGCCATGATCGATGGGCCCAGGCTGAAGCCGCTACAGGGTCGGGCCCGGCAGCTTGTCGTGCTGTTGCATGGCTATGGCGCCGATGGCAACGACCTGATCGAACTCGGTGCGCAATGGCAGCGCCTGCTGCCGCAGGCGGCGTTTATCGCGCCTCATGCCCCCGGGCGTATCTTCGGTTTCCCGCCCGGACTGGGCGGCGGCCGGCAATGGTTTGGCCTCGATAGTTACGATCCCGAACTGCTGCGCCGCGACCCACATCACGCGGCACAGATATACGCGGCCATGCAGGCCGCCGCCGAAGAGGTGGCGCCGCAGCTGGATGTCTTTCTGGATGCCGAACTTGCGCGTCATGACCTGTCCGGCGACCGGCTGGCATTGGTAGGTTTCAGCCAGGGCACCATGATGGCGCTGCATGTTGGCCTGCGGCGCGTGCCATCGCCAGCTGCGATTCTCGGCTATTCCGGCGCCCTGCTGGGCGACCGCCTGCGCGAGGAAATCCGCGGCCGGCCGCCGATTCTGCTGGTTCACGGCGAGGCCGACGACATCGTGCCGATCGAGGCGATGTTTGCCGCCCTGCAAGGTTTGGCTGATGCCGATTGCCCGGCCCGGTTCCATGTCTGCCCGGGTCTGGGGCATGGCATCGACCCCGATGGATTGCAGCTTGGTGGCGCCTTTCTGGCCGAAGCGTTGGCGCACGGTTCATAGGCTCAAGCAGATCTTACAAAATAAGGTAGTTGTCATGATGCGGTAACCCCGCATATGGTAATGCAGTGCAACGCAACCAGGACCGGGGAAGCAATGAACCCTGAGAGTTGTCCAGCGTTAGTGTTGAATGCGGATTACCAGCCGCTCTCCTATTTCCCGCTGTCGGTCTGGCCGTGGCAGGAAGTAGTGAAAGCGGTCTGCATGGATCGTGTCACGATCCTGTCGGAATACGACCAGGAAATCCGCTCCCCGAGTTTCCGCATGCGGCTGCCCAGCGTGGTGGCGCTCAAGCGCTACATCGCGCCAGCCCGCCGGCCCGCCTTCACGCGGTTCAACCTGTTCCTGCGCGATCGCTTCTCCTGCCAGTATTGCGGCAGCCGCCATGAGCTGACCTTCGATCATGTCATTCCGCGCTCGCGCGGCGGGCTCACGCGCTGGGACAATGTGGTGGCGGCCTGCGCGCCCTGCAATCTGACCAAGGGCGGCCGCATGCCGGAAGACTGCCACATGCATCCGCGCATCAGGCCTCATGTGCCCAGCGTGCAGGAACTGCAGCGCAACGGCCGCGCTTTCCCACCCAACTACCTGCATGAAAGCTGGCGCGACTTCCTGTACTGGGACAGCGAACTGGAGCCGTAAGGCGGCAGTTCAGACCCGTTCGGAGAGCCAGATGGCGCCGCGGGTGACGGCCTTGATGCCCTTTGACAGCAGATCGTAGGCCGGCGCCTCATGCGCGCCTTCGGCGCGCGCGGTATCACGATGCTCGATCTCGTCCGCGCGGAATTTCTCGATCAGTTCGCGCAGTTCCGGTTCCGACTCTCCCAGCGCCTCGATCTGCCGCGTGTAGTGGGCGTCGATCACTTCCTCGACGGCTTCGGTGCAAGCCATGGCGGCTTTTTCGCCCAGCAGGGCGGTGGCGGCGCCCATGGCGAACCCGCCGACATGCCAGAGCGGAGACAGCAGGGTAGGGCGTACCCGGCGTTGCGGCAGCAGACGCGAGAAGGCATCGAGATGCTCCTGCTCCTGCTTGGCCATGTGGCGGATGGTCGGGGTCGAGGGTGCCGTTTTCAGAACGGCGAGCTGGCCTTCGTAAATGCGCTTGGCGCCATACTCGCCGGCATGGTCGACACGCAGGATACGCTCCAGCAACTGGCGCGGATCGGGATCGCCGGCGAGTCGGGCCTTTTTGGCATGTGAGGGCGACGGCATCACTTGCTCTCCCGCCCGGCGCGTTTCACCGCCAGGGCACCAAAGATCACGAGGCAGGCCGACCATAACACGTTCCAGCCGGCCATGGAGAGACCGAGGAAGCGGAAGGACACTTCGTCGCAGCGGGCGACCGGAGCGGTCAGCAACTGGGCGCGCAGGGCATCGATGCTGTTGGGCGTCGGGCCGCCGCCGCAACTGGTCAGACCCTGCCACCACTTCTCTTCGACGCCCAGGTGAAAGACGCCGATGCCGCCGCCGATCAGGAAGCTGAAGGTGGCCAGGGCCAGCAGGGCCGGCCGTTGGCGCGGCAGCAGCAGGGCGGCGATGCCGAATGCGGCCGCTGCCGCATAGGGCCAGCGCTGCCACAGGCAGAGTTGGCAGGGGGCCAGGCCGAAGCCGTATTGCGCGATAAACACCATGCCGAGAGTGGCCGCGCTGGCCAGGGCGATCAGCAGGCCGGAGCGCGTGGGGGCAAGGAGCTTGTCGGCGACAGTGCGGAGCATGGCGGTACCGGAGTGTCAGACCAGATATTTGATGACGACAAAGCCGCCAATCAAGCCGATGAAGAAAATCCACATCAGGACAGCCAGGCGGCGTTCGATGAACTCGCGGATCGGCGGCCCGAATTTCCACAGCAGGCCGGCGATCAGGAAGAACCGGATGCCGCGGGTGACAATCGAAGCCAGGATGAAGACCGTCAGGCTGAAATGGGCGGCACCGCTGGCGATGGTGACCAGCTTGTAGGGAATGGGGGTCAGGCCCTTGATCAGGATGATCCAGACGCCCCATTCGGCATAGGCGGCCTCGAAGGCATGCCATTTGTCGGCGTAGCCATAGAGGTTGATGATCCACTGGCCCATGGTTTCGATCAGGAAATGACCGATGGCATAGCCGGCGATGCCGCCGAGGACCGAAGCCACCGAGCAGATCAGCGCGTACTGGAATGCGCGCTCGCGATTGGCGAGGCACATCGGAATCAGCATCACGTCGGGCGGGATGGGAAAGATCGAGCTTTCCAGGAAAGACACCACCGCGAGGGCGCGGCCAGCCTTGGGGCGGGCGGCCTGGCGCATGGTCCAGTCATACAGCTTGCGAAACACGGATTGATACGCTCCGGGGGGCGGGAAATCGGTTCGCTGTGTATGCCGGAGGACGGGAGGCTTGTCTATGCACGCCGCCGCAGCGGAGTGATGACAAGCCTGTGTCCGGCTGTTTCGGGGTTATTCGGCCGCGTCGGCCAGCCGCCGCCAGTAATGGCCGTCGCCAAGCGCCATGGCGCGGTAACCGCGTGGGGTGACGCCATAGCGCTCGCGGAAGCTGCGGCTGAAATGGGTGGAGGAATTGAAGCCCCAGGCGAAGGCGATCTCGGTGATCGAACGGTCACGCAAGGCGGGATATGCCAGATCCTGGCGGATACGTTCCAGCCGTGCCTGCCAGATATAGCTGTTCAGCGTTTCTTCCTCGTCGGCGAACAGTTTGTGCAGATAACGCTTTGAACAGCCGATAGCGGCGGCAATGCGGTCCAGTGACAGCATCGGGTCGTGCAATTGGGCATCGATATAGGCTTTCACGCGGTCGCGCGTGGTCTCGCGCAAGGCGATATCGGTGTCTGTCCCCATCCGGTCGAGCGCCGCCAGCCGGACCAGATGTGACATGGTCTCGGCCAGATCGTTGCCGCCGCCGCCCGCGGTCACGGCCGGCATCTCGGCGAAGGCGGAGGTGAGGAAATCATAGGTCAGCCGCCCGACGCCATTGCGGCCGGAAAACCGTCGCACCACCAGATTGTCGAGATCGAGGCCAAGGCGGGTGAGGCGATCGCGCGGCAGCAGCACGGCATGCTGGCGGATCGCCTCGGGGTTGGAAACGATATAGGAGCGGGTGGTGTCGTAGATGCTCCATTCGCCGGGCGACAACACCACCTTGCGGCCATTCTGCTCGAAGCAGGCCGAGCCTTCGACCTGGGCGACGATCTTCACATAGCCGCGGTCGTCCTGGCGGATCAGGGTGTTGGTCCGGACCACGCGATGCCGGCTGGCGACGATGTCGAGCAGTTTAAGGCCGCCGAGATCGCCGATTTCCAGGCGGCCGTCAAAGCGCTTGTCGCCGAACGTGTCGGATTGCAGGCGGCCGATATGGCGCCAGACGAAATCGCCCCACAGCGCCAGCCGTTCCGCCGGTGCCACTTCCGCGGTCGAGACGACCGAGAGCGCGCCCACTTCCCCTCCCTGGGTGTTTATTGGATGTCCAACAATATTAATCTAACCCGACCCACAGCGCAGGGTAAGCCCTTTCCGTACATTCGTGCGAATAGCGCGCAATGGCTGGTCTTTCCCTTGCCGGGAAAAAGTGTTTCCGCCTGATTTCCGCGAAAAAGCTATCCGCGATATGGCGGCTGGGTCATGGTTCGCTCGGTCCCGGCGGTTGATTAAGCTGATTGCTTGAGTAATATCCGCGCCGCAAACCGCTACCGGTTTGTCGGCCCCAGTGGTGGAATTGGTAGACGCGACAGACTCAAAATCTGTTGTCCGCAAGGGCGTGCTGGTTCAAGTCCGGCCTGGGGCACCACCTTCCTGAAATGACATGCATATTCTGCGGTCCGCGGCTTTGCCGTGGGCTTCCCTGCGATCTGCCTGCTTGCCTTGGCGGGAGGAATCGTTATATTGCATAACAATTATTCAACCCAACCAAAAAACAAACGCCATGCGCCTTACCGCCGCCGAGAAGAAAACCAGCCCGAATGGTCAGGAAACCGGGGGTCTTGAGGTCAGCATGGGGCTGCCGCCGACCCTGGGTGTCGAACTGCGCGGCGACATTGCCATCCTGCGCCTGAAGCGCGCCGCCAAGCGCAACGCGCTCGACAATGCCACCGTGCTGGGCCTGCAGCGGTTCTTCACTCTTGTGCCCGAGAGTGTGAAGGCGGTGGTGCTGGATGGCGAGGGCGAGCATTTTTCGGCTGGTCTCGACCTGTCGGCGACGCAGGAGCTTTCGGCCAGCGAGGGCGTCGGCCACTCGATGATGTGGCACGAGGCTTTTCGCCATATCCAGTTCGGCCGTGTTCCGGTGATCTCGGTGCTGCATGGTGCGGTGATCGGCGGCGGCCTTGAATTGGCGGCCTCGACCCATGTGCGCATCGCCGAGCCTTCGGCTTTCTACGCACTGCCGGAAGGGCAGCGCGGCATCTTCGTTGGCGGCGGCGGCTCGGTGCGGATTCCCAAGCTGATCGGGGTTGCCCGCATGATGGACATGATGCTGACCGGGCGTGTCTATAACGCCGAAGAAGGCCATGCCATTGGCCTGTCGCAATATCTGGTTGGCGCCGGCGAGGGCATGACCAAGGCCCTGGAACTGGCGGCCAAGATTGCCGGCAACGCGCCAATGACCAATTTCGCCGTGATGCATGCCCTGCCGCGCATCGCCGACAGTGCACCGGAGGCCGGCTACATGATGGAGGCCATGATTTCCTCCATCGCCCAGGCCGATATCGAAGCCAAGACGCGTATCCGCGACTTCCTGGAAAAGCGGGCCGGCAAGGTCGGCAAATAATAGCCAGGCAATCGGCCCGACCGCGCATAACGCGGCGGGCACCTGTCGGGGTGGCCACCGGAAGCGGCCATCCATCGGATGGCAGGCATGTGACGTCGGGAGGAGACGACAGAGTATGGGGCACCCGCATCGCCAGGTCCGCTTCGGCCGCGCCGAAACCGAGCTGACGCATCTGAAGGATGGCAGCATCCTGATGCGTTCGCCTGAGCCGCTGGAGCCTTATCCGCATCGTCTGACCGAACGCCTGGTGCATTGGGCTGCGGTCGCGCCGGATCGGGTTTTTCTCGGTCAGCGCGATGCTGCAGGCAACTGGCGCCATGTCGGTTATGCCCAGGCGCTGGATGCCGTGCGCCGCCTGGGCCAGGCGCTGCTTGATCGTGGCCTGTCGGCCGAACGTCCCGTGGCCATCCTGTCCGACAACGATATCGAGCATTGCCTGCTGGCATTGGCGGCGCAGCATGTGGGTGTGCCATCGGCGGCGATTTCCAGCGCCTATTCGCTGGTCTCCACCGATTTCGGCAAACTGCGCCATGTGCTGGATGTGTTGCGGCCCGGTCTGATTTTTGCCGCCGACGGCATGCGCTACGGCAAGGCGCTGGCGGCGGTGGCGGCATCCGATGCGGAAATCGTGGTGACGCAGAATCCCGGCGACAACCGCGCCACGATCTTTGCTGATCTGCTGGCCACCGAGCCGGGCGAGGCCGTGGAGCAGGCCCATGCCGCGGTGGGGCCGGATACAATCGCGAAATTCCTGTTCACCTCGGGCTCGACCGGCCTGCCGAAGGGCGTGATCAACACCCAGCGCATGCTGTGCAGCAACCAGCAGATGATCGTGCAATCTCTGCCGGTCTTTGCCGACGAACCGCCAGTCTTCATCGACTGGCTGCCGTGGAACCACACCTTCGGCGGAAACCACAATGTTGGCATCACGCTGTATAACGGCGGGTCGCTTTACATTGACGACGGCAAGCCGGTTCCCGCATTGATCGAGCGCAGTGTGCGGAATCTGCGCGAGATTGCGCCCACGGTGTATTTCAATGTGCCAAAGGGTTTCGAGATGCTGCTGCCCTATCTGCGGGCCGAGACGGCGTTGCGGGAAACCTTCTTCAGCCGGCTGAAGATGATATTTTATGCCGGCGCGGCCCTGCCGCAGCATGTGTGGGATGCGCTGGAGGAACTCGCCATTGCCACCATCGGCGAGCGCATCCCGATCATCAGTGGCCTGGGCGCCACCGAGACCGCGCCATATTCGCTCTGCGCCAACTGGCCGGTGGATCGGTCCGGTGTCATCGGCCTGCCTGCGCCGGGGCAGGAGGTGAAGCTGGTGCCGAATGGGCAGAAGCTGGAAATCCGCCTGCGCGGCCCCAATGTCACGCCCGGCTACTGGCGCATGCCGGAACTCAGCGCAAAAGCCTTTGATGAAGACGGCTATTACATGCTGGGCGATGCGGCGAAATTCATCGACCCGCAGCGGCCCGAAAAAGGCCTCTTGTTCGACGGCCGCATTTCCGAAGATTTCAAGCTCACCAGCGGCACATGGGTCAGCGTCGGTCCGCTGCGTGGCCGTTTCATCGCCCATTTCGCGCCCTATGTGCGCGACCTGGTGATCGCGGGCCACGACCGGGACGATCTGGCCGGACTTGTTGTCATTGACCAGGACAATTGCCGCGCGCTCTGCCCCGACCTGCCCGGCGACGCGTCCTTGGCCGCCATTGTCGCCGATCCACGCGTGCGGGCGCGCTTCCACGATCTATTGGAAAGCTTCGCCGCCCAGGCCACCGGCAGCTCGAGCCGCATCGCCCGGGTGATCCTGCTGGACGCGCCGCCCTCGCTCGATCTTGGCGAGGTCACCGACAAGGGTTCCATCAACCAGCGCGCCGTATTGAGCCACCGTGCCGCGCTGGTCGAGGAATTATATGCCCCCCATCCATCCGACCGTGTCATCGCCGCAGAGGAAAGAATTGCCCATGTCGCCTGAATCGCACGCTCTTGCCATTGATTTCGACGATATCTGGCTGGTGGATGGCGTGCGCACGCCGTTTGCCGATTACATGGGGCCGCTGGCCGATATCTCGCCGATCGATCTCGGTATCAAGGCCGCGCGCGAGGCGCTGAAAAAAAGCGGGGTGCCGGCCGAGGAGATCGGCAGTGTGGTGGCCGGCAGCATGGCGCAGGCTTCGTATGACGCCTATATGCTGCCTCGCCATATCGGCCTGTATGCGGGCGTGCCGGTCGGCGTGCCGGCGCATCTGGTGCAGCGCGTCTGCGGCACCGGCATCGAGGCGATCATTCAGGCGGCCAGCCAGATCAGGCTGGGCCAGACGCAGACGGGTCTGGTGGTGGGCGCGGAATCGATGAGCCGCAATCCCGTCGCGGCCTATACGCATCGCAATGGCTTCCGCATGGGCCAGGTGGAATTCAAGGATTTCCTCTGGGAGGCGCTGATCGATCCGGCGCCGGGCATCATGATGGGCGACACGGCCGAGAACCTAGCGCGCGAATACCAGATCACGCGCGAGGAAGTGGATGTCTATGCCGCCGAAAGTTTCGACCGCGCATTGAAAGCGCGCAAGGATGGTTTCTTCACCGGTGAAATCGCCGCGGTGACCAGCGAGGCATTCGAACTCAAGGGCTATAATACCCGTGGCATCAAGATGGGCCGCAAGGCGCCGGAGGTGTCTGAAGACACCCATGTCCGTCCCTCGCCGGTCGAGGCGCTGGCCAAAATCCGGCCTGCTTTCGGCGGCGTGCAGACCGGCGGCAATTCCTCCGGCGTTGTCGATGGCGCCGCGGCGGCCGTTGTGGCCAGTGGCGGGTATCTGCGCGGCAAGCAGAAAAAACCGCTGGCGCGGATCGTGGCCGGCGCCAGCGTGGGCGTACCGCCCGAGATCATGGGCATCGGTCCGGTGCCCGCGATCCGGGCCGTCTGCGCCAAGGCCGGCATCCGTGTCGACCAGATCGATCGTTTCGAGATCAATGAGGCTTTTGGTGCCCAGGTGATGGCCTGCATGCGGGCTCTGGACATTCCGCGCGACCGGTTGAACGTGAATGGCGGCGCGATCGCCATCGGCCATCCGCTGGCCGCGACCGGTGTGCGGCTGTCTGTGACGGTTGCGCGCGAGCTGCAGCGATCCGGGCTGCGTTACGGCGTGGCTTCGGCCTGCATCGGCGGCGGGCAGGGCATTGCCCTGCTGGTGGAGAATCCGGACGCGGCGGCCAAGGCGGCCTAAAGTGCGGCGAGGCGGTCGAGCAGCCCGAGCAGGAGCTGCTTGTCCGTGTCGCCCAGCGCGGTTTCGATCCGCTGTTCATGCGACTGTAGCAGATGCTGATAGGCGTCCTTGAGGAACGCTTCGCCTTTCGGGGTCAGGTATAGGGCGTTGGAGCGGCGGTCGCCGGCGGCGGCGGCACGCCGTGCCAGCTTGCGCTGCTCCAGCTCATCCAGTAGCGCGACAAAGTTTGCGCGGTTGATGCCGAGGGCTTCGCTTACCCGCGACTGCTTCAGCCCGGGATTGGCGGCGATGATGGCCAGCACGGAAAACTGCGCCGGGCGCAGATCGTAATCCTTCATCGTGGTCATGAAATCCTGGAACACCGCAAGCTGGGCCCGGCGCAGGCGATAACCGAGCAGGCCGTTCAGCAAACCAAGATCGATCTTGCCGGATGGTTCCGGCATCGGTTCGATGGCAGTTGCGGGTTTTGTCTGTTTCGCGGCCATGCGGTGTCCGTCCAGGAATGACTGCCCCGGATGTAGAAGATATCCGGCGGACTGGCAATCAATATGCAGGATTTTTGAAAATCGGTCTGCAGTATTGTTATAATTCAAAACTACCTGGAGAGGCGGGATGGCATGAAATCCAAATAGTCATCGCGTCAGCATCGAATGGGCCGCTGCCGGTCCCTGGGCGATCCGCAATCGCTTCGTCTGGTCCGTTCAGGCCAGCGCCATGCGGATGCCTTCGGCGGCATACAGCAGCGGTGAAAGAAAACGCTGCTGCATTTCCTCCACGCTGATGCGGCTGGCATGGCCGCTGACATTCATCGCAGCCAATACGCGGCCGGCCTGATTGCGGATCGGCACCGCGATCGAGCGTAAACCGACTTCCAATTCCTGATCGACCACGGCGTAGCCATTCTGTCGCACGGTGGCGATGCGATCGCGCAGCAGGGCAGGATCGGTGACGGTGTACGGCGTCAGCGGGGCGAATTCTGTGTTGGACAAAAACTGTTCCAGTTCGCCCGGCCGCAGATCAGCCAGCAGTACGCGGCCCATCGAGGTGCAGAAGGCCGGCAGGCGGGTTCCGATACCCAATGCGACCGACATGATGCGTTTGGTCGGCACGCGCGCGACATACACGATGTCGCCGCCTTCCAGCACCGAGATCGAGCAGGATTCATTCACCTGCTCGGTCAGGCGTTCCATGAAAGGCTGGGCGCGTTCCCAGATATGCATGGAAGTCAGGAACGCGAAGCCCAGTTCCAGCACCCGCGGCGTGAGGCGGAAATACTTGCCATCGCCGGTGACATAGCCGAGCTCGCAAAGCGTGAGCAGATAGCGGCGGGCGGCGGCACGGGTCATGTCGGCCCGGCGCGATACCTCGCTCAGGGTCATCTCGTCATGGTCGCGGTCAAAAGCGGTGATGACACGGAGACCGCGGGCAAGCGATGTGGAGAAATCGCGGACATTGATTGCAGTTGACAAGGGAGGGTGATCCGCTAGAAATGTTTGATATACAAATCATTGTGCGCTATACGCACAACAAGTCAAGCCAATGTCGCTTTTCTTGATGTAAAGTTGATATTGGGGTCTGCCTTGCCGCCACGGCAGGGCTGGGAGGAAACAAATGTCAGCCCTTATCGGCTACAAAAAGCCGGCGGCCGGAACGCAGCCGAATTACCTCCATCCGCCATACCAGTCCTCGATCAAGCGCGCGCCGGGCCAGGCCCTGGTGCTGATGCCGCAGACCTTGTCCGAAATCACCGGACCGCTGTTCGGCCATGACCTGATCGGGCCAACCGACAACGACCTCACCAAGCAGCATGCCGGCGAGCCGATCGGCGAGCGGATCATTTTGTCCGGCCGTGTGCTCGACGAAAATGGCCGCCCGGTGCCGCGCACCCTGATCGAGATCTGGCAGGCTAATTCCACGGGTCGCTATCGTCATGCGTTGGATCAGCATGATGCGCCGCTGGATCCCAATTTCACCGGCTACGGGCGGACGGTCACGGATGAGGAGGGCCGCTATCGTTTTGTCACCATCAAGCCCGGCGCCTATCCCTGGCGGAACCATCATAATGCCTGGCGTCCGCAGCATATCCATTTCTCGCTGTTCGGGCCCAGTTTCATGACCCGGCTGGTGACCCAGATGTATTTTCCTGGCGATCCGTTGCTGCCGCTGGATCCGATTTTCAATTGCGTGACCGACCAGCGGGCACGCGACAGCATGGTGTCGGGCTTCGATCTGGCGACCACGATCCCGGAATTCGCCCTTGGCTACCGCTGGGACATCGTGCTGCGCGGCCGCGATGCCACGCCCATGGAGACTCGCTGAGATGGCGCTTGTTCCAACTGCTTCGCAGACCGTTGGCCCCTATCTGCATCTGGGGCTGACAGCCATTACCCGGGACGATATCGCCAAGGATGCGTCGAGGGGCGAAAAGATCGTGATTTCCGGCCAGGTTTTGGACGGCGAGGGCAAGCCGATCCCGGATGCGCTGCTGGAATTCTGGCAGGCCAACGCCGACGGCAAATATGCCCATCCCGACGACATGCAGGACAAGCCGCTGGACGGTGCTTTCATCGGATTCGGCCGCATGCCGACCGACAAGGACGGCCGGTACAGCTTCACCACCATCAAGCCCGGCGCCGTGCCAGGACCCGGCAACAGCCTGCAGGCGCCGCATATCGTGGTCTGCATCTTCATGCGCGGCATGCTGCGGCATCTATACACCCGCATCTATTTCTCGGATGAAGCCGCCAACGCCGATGATCCCGTGCTGAGCCTGATCGAGGACGTTGCGCGCCGCCCGACCTTGGTCGCGCAGCGCCAGCAGGGCAAGGCGGAGTATCATTGGGACATCCATATGCAAGGTTTCGGGGAAACCGTGTTTTTCGATTGCTGACCGAAGGCGCCGGACGCGCCAGACAACGAGGAGGAAACCATGCTTACACGTCGTCTCGCTCTCGCTGCCAGCTTGGTGGCGGGCGCCACCCTGGCTCCGGCAGCCATCATGCCGGCCGCCGCGCAGGTCGAACTGAAGATCCAGCATTTCCTGCCGGCCGGTGCGCCATCGCAGAAATCGCTGATCGAACCCTGGGCCAAGGCTGTCGAGGAACAGTCGCAGGGCAAGATCAAGTCGCGCATCTTCCCGGCCATGCAGCTTGGCGGCAAGCCGCCCGAGCTTTACGACCAGGTGCGTGACGGCATCGTTGATGTGGTCTGGACCCTGCCCAGCTACACGCCTGGCCGCTTCCCGATCATGTCGGTCTTCGAGCTGCCTTTCATGATCAATGATGCCGAGGCCACCACCAAGGCAGCCTGGGAATTCTACGAGACCTATGCCAAGGCCGAATTTCCCGATGTGCATCCGCTGCTGTTCCATGTGCATGCCCGCGGCGTGATCCATACCAAGGGCAAGGCGGTGCAGAGCGTGGATGACCTGAAGGGCATGAAGCTGCGTGCTCCGTCACGTCCGGTTGGCGATGCTTTGGCCAAATATGGCGCGACGCCGATTTTCATGCCGGTGCCGCAGACCCCCGAAGCGCTGTCCAAGAACGTGGTGGAAGGTACGGTGGTGCCATGGGAAGTGACGGTTTCGCTTCGCCTGTATGAGCTGACCGACCACCACACCCTCGTAACGGGGCCGCGCGGCCTGTATACCTCGGTGTTCCTCTATGCGATGAACAAGGCGAAGTATGACGGACTGCCGGCCGATCTGAAGAAGGTGATCGACGCCAATTCCGGCTCAGCGATCACGGCGCAGATCGGCAGGGCCTGGGAAGAGGTCGAGAAGCCGGGGCTCGATGCGGCCAAGGCCCGCGGCAACAAGATCCTGACCATGCCGGATGCCGAAACCGCCAAGCTGCGCAAGCTGGCGGAGTCGGTGCAGGCGGCCTGGGTGGAAGATATGAACAAGCAAGGCAAGGATGGCGCCAAGCTGCTGGCTGCGGCACAGGCCCTGATCGACAAGTATGGCGCAAAAACCAACTGACGCATCTGCGCGGGCGAAGGCGGCCGGTTTCCGGTCGCCTTCGCTGTTTGACCGCTTCTGCACCCTTCTTGCGGTGCTGGGCGGTTTCATCCTGATGGCCGCCGCCACGATTACCGTGGTCAGTGTTCTGGGGCGCTATTTCCTCAATGCGCCGATCCCGGGCGATATCGAGATCGTGGCCCTGCTGATGGCGGCTTCTATTGCGCTGTTCCTGCCCTATTGCCAGTTGCACAAGGGCAACGTGATCGTCGACGTCTTCACCGAGGCGGCGCCGCCGGTCGTGCGGAAATGGCTCGATGTGTTTGCCAGTCTTGGCGTTGCCGTGGTTGCCGGCGTTCTGGCCTGGCGCATGGGCATCGGCGGTTTGGAACTGCGGGTTGCCAACGATGAATCGATGGTGCTGCGCCTGCCGACCTGGATCGGTTTCATCGTCGTGGTGCCGTCATTCGCCCTGCTGGCGATCTCCAGCCTGATCGCGGCCTGGCGTGACGCGACCGATGGTCATGCGGCCGATGCCGCGAAGGTGATCGAATGACAAGTCTTGGCATCGGCGTTCTGTTTATCGGCGTGATGATTGTCCTGATGGTGATCCGCGTGCCGATCGCCATCGCCATGATCCTGTCGGGGGCTGGCGGCTATATCATGCTGTCGGGCTGGCTGCCGTTTCTCAACCGCCTCAAGACCGGGCCATTCTATACCCTTTCGTCCGAGAGCTTCTCGGTCATTCCGCTCTTCCTGCTGATGGGGTATATCGCCTCGCGCGCTGGCATCAGCCGGGCGCTGTTCGCCGGCGCCAATGCCTTCATCGGCCATGTGCGGGGCGGACTTTCCATGGCGGCCATCGGCGGCTGCGCCATGTTCGGCGCCATCTGCGGCTCGTCTCTGGCCACGGCGGCCACCATGGGCCAGGTCGCGCTGCCCGAGATGAAGCGCTACGGCTATGCTGGCAGCCTCGCTACCGGCACCCTGGCGGCCGGCGGCACGCTGGGCATCCTGATTCCGCCCTCGATTCCGCTGATCGTCTATTGCATCCTGGCCGAACAGAATATCGCCAAGCTGTTTTTTGCCGCTTTCCTGCCCGGTATTCTGGCGACCATCGGCTACATGATCGCGATTGCGATCTATGTGCGGATCAATCCCAAGGCCGGTCCCGCCGGCCCCCGCTCGAATTGGTCCCAGCGCCTGCAGGCCATGCGTGACCTGATACCGATCCTGCTGCTGTTCGTGCTGGTGCTCGGCGGCATCTATTCCGGCGTGTTCACGCCCACCGAGGCGGCCGCTTTCGGTACGCTCGGCGCCCTGCTGATCGCCGTCACCATGAACGGATTGCGGTTGAACGGTCTGATCGAATGTCTGCGCGATACCGCGATCAGCACCGGCATGATCTTCATGATCCTGATCGGCGCCGAGATTTTCAATTCCTTCATGGCGCTCAGCGGCGTGCCCCAGGAACTGGCCGATGCCATCGGCCGCAGCGGCCTGTCGCCCATGATGGTCATGCTGATGATCCTTCTGGTCTACCTGGTGCTGGGTTGCCTGATGGATTCGCTCAGCATGATTCTGCTGACCCTGCCGATTTTCCTGCCGGCGATTTTTGCGCTCGATTTCGGGCTGACGCCCGAGCAGACCGCGATCTGGTTCGGCATCCTGATCCTGATCGTGGTCGAGGTCGGCCTGATCACCCCGCCGGTCGGCATGAATGTTTTTGTCATCAACAAGCTGGCGCGCGACGTGCCGATGCGGCACACTTTCCGTGGCGTGGTGCCGTTCCTGATCTCGGATGCGGTGCGCGTTGCCCTTCTGTTGATCTTCCCGGTCCTGACCTATGGATTGCTGGAGCTTGTTAAATGGTAGCTGACCGGGGCATCTTCGCCCCTCTCTTTGCCGGCCCTGCCATCGCTGCGGTGTTTTCCGACCATGCCCATCTGCAGGGCATGCTGGATTTCGAGGCGGCCCTGGCCCGGGCAGAGGCCAAGACGGGTGTAATACCCCAGGCGGCGGTTGCCCCCATTGTTTCGGCCTGCGTCGCCGATGCCTACGATCTTGCTGTCCTGGCCGATGCCGCGGCAAAGGCCGGCAACACTGCCATTCCGATGGTGAAGATGCTGACCGCGCGCGTGGCCGAATCCGACGGCGAGGCCGCGCGCTATGTGCATTGGGGCGCCACCAGCCAGGACGCGATGGATACCGGGCTGGTGCTGCAACTGCGTCAGGCCCTCTCCCTGATCGAAGCCGACCTCGCACGCCTGTCCGCCGCGCTCGCCGCGCTGGCACTCAACCATAAACAGACGCCGATGGTGGGCCGCACCTGGCTGCAGCATGCGTTGCCGATCACCTTTGGCCTGAAGGCCGCGGGTTGGCTGGATGCCATCGAACGCCATCGCGCCCGCCTGGCGGAACTCAAGCCGCGCCTTCTGGTGCTGCAATTCGGTGGTGCCGCTGGCACACTCGCCGCACTCGACGACAAGGGCCTGCAGGTGGCGGCGGCTTTGGCGGAAGACCTCAACCTCGGTTTGCCAGCCATGCCGTGGCATGGCGCGCGTGACCGCGTGGTGGAACTGGCAGCGATGCTGGCCCTGCTGACCGGCAGTCTGGGCAAGATGGCGCGTGATATCGCGCTGCTCATGCAGACCGATGTGGGCGAGGCTTTTGAGCCGGCCGGGGAGGGCCGTGGGGGCTCTTCCACCATGCCGCACAAGCGCAACCCGGTGACGGCCGCTGTCGTGCTCGCCGCCGCGACGCGGGTGCCGCATCTGGCCGGCAGCCTGCTCAGCGGCATGGCGCAGGAACACGAGCGCGGTCTTGGCGGCTGGCATGCCGAATGGGAGGCCTTGCCGGAACTGGTGCAGCTCAGCGCCGGGGCACTGGCACAGATGGCCGACACCATCGAGGGCCTTGAAGTCGACGCCGGCCGCATGCGGGCCAATATGGATGTCACCAATGGCCTGATCATGGCTGAAGCGGTGACGATGGCTTTGGGCGCCAAGATCGGTCGCATGGCAGCGCACCAGCGCGTCGAGGCGGCATCGAAGCGGGCGGTGTCCGAGAAGCGCCACCTGCGCGACGTGCTGGCGGAGGATGCCGTGGTGTCCCAGCATTTGGGCGCGAACACGCTGGCTCAGCTTTTCGATCCGCTCGGCTATACCGGTGTGGCCGCAACGCTGGTCGATCGCGTGCTGGCTGCCCGCCGACAGTAATATACACAGGAGGCTTCATGCCGTTTATCGCCTGCGACGATGGCGTCGAACTGCATTACCGGCTGGACGGTCCGGACAATGCGCCGGTTCTCGTGCTGTCCAACTCGCTGGGCACCGATCTCGGCATGTGGGAGCCGCAGATGCCGGCGCTGGCGGAACGATATCGGGTGCTGCGTTACGATACCCGCGGCCATGGCCAGTCCGGCCTGCCGCCGAAACCCTATCAGGTCGACCGGCTCGGCCGCGATGTCCTGACCCTGATGGACGGGCTGGGCATCGACCGCGCGATGTTCTGCGGCCTGTCGATGGGCGGCATGACCGGCATGTGGCTCGGCATCCATGCGCCACAGCGCTTCAGCCGTCTCGTGTTGTGCAACACGGCCGCAAAGATCGGCACGCCGGAGGTTTGGAACACCCGCATCGCTGCGGTGGAGAAGGGCGGCATGGCGGCGATTCTGAATGGCGTGATACAGCGCTGGTTCACCGAGGATTTCGTCAAGCTGCACCCGTCATCCGTGAAGGTTATTTCGGATATGCTGCTGACCACGGCGCCGGAAGGGTATTGCGCCGCCTGCGCCGCCGTTCGCGACATGGATCAGCGCGATGGCATTGCTGCCATTCGCCTGCCCGTGCTGGTGATCGCCGGCACACACGACCTCGCCACTCCGGCGCAGGATGGCCGTTTCGTCGCCGATGCCATTCCCGGCGCCCGCTATGCCGAATTGCCGGCTGCCCATCTTTCCAATGTCGAGCGGGCCGAGGAATTCACCCAGCTGCTCACCGGTTTCCTGGCCGGCTGACTGAAAGGATATCGTGATGGATGACAAGGACCGCTATGGCGCCGGGATGACCGTCCGGCGCGCCGTGCTGGGCGATGCGCATGTCGATCGCTCGCTGACCAAGATCAACGACTTCAACGGCGATTTCCAGAATTTCATCACCCGCTATGCCTGGGGCGAGATCTGGACCGATCCCACCCTGGATCGCAAGACGCGCAGTTGCATGGTGCTGTCGACGATGATCGCGCTCAATCGCGTCGACGAGTTCAAGCTGCATGTGAAGGCCGCTTTCAACAACGGCCTGACCAAAAACGATATCCGCGCGGTGATCAAGCAGGCAGCCGTCTATTGCGGCGTTCCGGCCGGCAACAGCGCCACCCACTGGGCCGAGGAAGTCTTTGCCCAGATGGAAAAGGACGGCCATAAATTCTGACAATAAAAAAGCGGCGCCTTTCGGCGCCGCTTTTTCCCGGGGTTCGGGAACGATTAGTGCGAAGCCTGGCGCTGGCCGCGATTCTGGCCACCGCCCTGCTGCTGCGGCCGGCCGAAACGCTTGCCGCCCGGCTTGCGGTTCTGCTGCGGCTGGCCCTGATCGCTGCGGCCGCGATGGCCGTCGTTGCGCTGGCTATCCTTGCGGCCGCCGGCATGATTGTGGCCATGCGGGCGTTGCTGCTGGTGCGGCCGTGCCTCGCCTTTCGGCTCGGCGGCGGTGGCGGCCGCCAGCTTGGCGTCGCCGCGCCGATCCGTGAAGGGGATGCGCTGGCGCGTCACTTTTTCGATGTCGCGCAGATAAGCGCGTTCATCCTGGGCGCAGAGCGAGATTGCCATGCCGTCCTTGCCGGCACGCGCGGTGCGGCCGATGCGGTGGACGTAGCTTTCCGGCACATTAGGCAGCTCGAAATTCACCACATGGCTGACGCCGGTGACATCGATGCCGCGGGCGGCGATGTCGGTGGCGACAAGCACACGGACGCGGCCGGCCTTGAAATCGGCCAGGGCGCGCTCGCGCTGGCTCTGCGACTTGTTGCCGTGGATGGCGCTGGCCGGCACGCCACCGCTGGTCAGATGGCGGGCGACGCGGTCGGCGCCATGCTTGGTGCGGGTGAACACCAGCGCGCGCGTGATGCTGGCGTCGGTCATGATCTCGGCGAGCAGGGCGCGCTTGCGCTCGGCCTCGACGAAAATCACCTGCTGGTCGATGCGCTCGACCGTGGTGGCGGCCGGCGTCACCTCGACGCGCACGGGGTCTTTCAGGAAGCCGGCGGCAAGCTGGGCGATGTTCTGCGGCATGGTGGCCGAGAAGAACAGGCTCTGGCGCTGCTTGGGCAGGGCCTGCGAGATGCGCTTGATGGCATGCACGAAGCCCAGGTCGAGCATCTGGTCGGCTTCGTCCAGCACGACGGTCTCGACGGCGTCAAGCCGAAGGGTGCCCTGCTGCATGTGGTCGATCAGGCGGCCCGGGGTGGCGACGAGCACATCGACGCCACGCGCCAAGGCCTGCACCTGCGGGTTCATGCCCACGCCACCGAATACGACGGTGACCGAGAGTTTCATCTCGCGGCCATAGGCGCGGAATTTGTCGGCGATCTGCGAAGCCAGTTCGCGCGTGGGGCTCAACACCAGAGCGCGGCAGGTCTTCGGTGCCGGGCGGCGGTTATTGGCGGCCAGGCGATGCAGGATCGGCAGGGCGAAGGCGGCGGTCTTGCCGGTGCCGGTCTGGGCAATGCCCAGCAGGTCGCGGCCGGCCAGAACCGGAGGAATGGCCTGGGCCTGGATCGGCGTCGGCTGGGTGTATTTGCCCGCGATCAGGGCATTGAGCAGGGCCTGGTCGAGGCCGAGTTCGGTAAAGCTGGTCAAAATGGAATCCTTAAGTGTAAGCGCACGACGGCGCCAGGCGGCTTGCCTGCAGCGCAGCGATCGGACGCGGGTCCGGTAAAACGTCCCCGCGTGACCTGGGTCGTGAATGGGAGTGCGAGGCGTCGGGCAGGACGAAAGAGCCTGAAATGCTCTTCGCTCACGCGGCCACGACGCGAAGCCGTCGAAACGGCAGGCGGTATATGGGCCCTATATTGCCCAAGGTCAAGCGAAATAAGCGATTACTCTCAAAAGCCGTACAATTCCGCCGGGTTGTCGGTGAAGATCTTTTTCCGGTCGGCCTCATTCGGTGCCCAGTCCAGCATCAGGTCGAGCAGGGCGGCTTCGTCCGGATAACCGAATTTATGCGCCTGGGCATGCGGGAAGTTGCTGGCCCAGATCATGCGCTCTGGCGCCTGCTTCACCAATGCTTTCGCCAGAGCGCCGACATCCTCGTATTTCGGCTTGCCGGTTTTCGATGTCTCGTAAGCCGCTGCCAGCTTGACCCAGACATTGCCGCTATCCACCAGTCGCTGCAGGCATTGAAAAGACGGATGCTCCACCGGCACCGGTTCGAGGAATTTGCCGATATGGTCGATCACAACCTTGCAGGGCAGGCGGCGGATCATCGCCTCGTGCTGGGGCAGGTCGCGGCCATCGAGCTGCAGCAGCAGATGCCAGCCATGAGCCGCGACGCGGGCAGCCATTTCCTCTGCCACATCCAGCCCCAGCGTGCCGCCCAGCAGCGCCATGATACGCAGGCCACGTGCGCCGGCTTTGGTCAGGCGCTCCAGTTCGGCATCCGCCACACCGGGTTTCACCACGACAACGGCACGGGCAATGGAGCCCAGCTCGGCCGTGGCGGCGATGGTCAGGCGATTGTCGTCGCCATAGGCGTTGGGCTGCACCACCACGACCCGCTCGATCCCCAGCCAGGCCATCACCTGGCGGTAATCGCCCACCGAGGCATCCGGCGGCGTCGGCGTGCCGGGCAGGGCGGCATAGCGGCTGTCATAGAAATGGATATGGGTGTCGCAGGCACCCTTGGGCATCTGCAGTTCAGGCTTCGGGCCGGTGAGGATGCGGGTGTAGCTCATGATGGCTCCAGCGGTCAGGCAACACGGTAACGTCTCAGCACGTCTTCGTCTGGCACGAAGCCGATACCAGGCATGTCGGGGATGGCGATGTGGCCCTGTTGCGGCAGCGGTATGTCATGCCCGCTGAAGGCCTCGGGCCGGACATAGAGGAATTCGAACAGGCCGACATGCTCGAGATGGGCCGCCAACTGCAGGGTGGCCCAGTATCCCGGGCCGAAATAGGGTGAATGCGGCATCAGGGTTTTCTCGGCTACGCCCGCCAGTCTGGCCACGGCCAGGAATTCGCTTACGCCGCCCACCTTGATCACGCTGGGCTGCGGGTAGTCCAGCGCCGCGATCAGGCGGCGGAATTCCGTCGCCGTACAGGCGTTCTCGCCAGCCGAAAGCGGCACGCCAAAGCGGCGGCGCAAGGCGGCCAGCGTTTCGTAATCCTCGGGCGGAAAGATCGGTTCCTCGACCCAGAACAGGTCGAGGTCCCTCATCTTCGGCAACAATTCTTCGGCTTCCGCCAGGCTCCAGCCGCAATTGACATCCGTGGTGATGCGGATATGCGGGCCGACGGCGGCGCGTGCGGCGGCGATAGCCTGATAGGTGACCTCGTGCAGCTTGACGTCGCCATAGCCCTCCGCCACGGCTTTTTGCGTCATCGTCGCGATCGGTTCCGCGCCGCCATACCGCACCAGGCTGGCATAGGCCGGCACATGGCCGCGCCGGCGGCCGAGCAGCGCGGACAGGCTCTTGCCTGCACGCTTGCCGGCGATGTCCCACAAAGCGATATCCAGGCCAGACAGCGCGAAAATGGTGATGCCGTAGCGTCCCCAGATATGCAGTTCCTTCTGCAGGTCGCGGTTGAGCGCCGGGATATCGCTCGTTTCGCGACCGATGGCCAGCGGCGCAATCATGTCATGCACCGCGGCGCGCACGGCCGAGGCGCAGCTATAGGCGAAAGCCTCGCCCCAGCCGACCAGGCCGTCTTCGGTCTCGATCCGCAGCAGCAGGGTATCGAATTCGGTCCAGCCGCGGCGCTTGGCCCGCGGGCCATCATAAAGATCGCCGAAGGGTATTTTCAGCGTGACGGTATCAATGCTTTTGATCCGCATCCTTACAGCCGTTTTTTCAGGGCCTCGAAATCGCCATCGAATTCCTGGCTGCAGAAGGGGCTGCCGCCCTGGAAATGATCGCCGATGGGGTCTTTCGGCAGGGTCTTCTGTGCGTCCAGTGCTTCTGCCGCGAAATCCTCCGACTGGCCTGCCGGACGATAACCCAGCCGCAGGGCGTTGGCATTGTCCCACCAGGCCCGCTTGTTGTCGGACATGCCGTAAACCACTTCATAGATCAGATCGGGCTTTTCCAGGCCGATGCGGACCAGTTGCACCAGATCGTCGGGCTTCAGCCAGATCGCCAGCCGCCGCTCGTCGATCGGCTTGTCGCCGAAATTGCCGATGCGGATGCTCAGCACGCCCATGCCGTGCTTGTGGGCATAGAGCGCGCCGACGCCTTCGCCGAACAGCTTGCTCAGGCCATAGCGGGTGTCGGGTTTGGGCACGGCCTCGATGCCGATCTTGCGGCTGCGCGGATGGAAGCCCATGACATGGTTGGACGAGGCGAAAACCACGCGTTTCACGCCTTTGCGATGGGCCGCCTCAAACAGGTTGTAGGTGCCGATGATGTTGGCGTTCAGGATGGTTTCCCACGGGCCTTCCACGGAGAAGCCACCCAGATGCACGATCCCCTCGATACCCGAGCAGATCTTCTCCACGGCAGCCATATCGGCCAGATCGGCTGGGATGAAGGTTTCATCCGGGCGCAGGTCTGCCGGCGCCTTGATATCGCTCAGGACCAATTCGGGATAGATCGGCTTGAGCAATTGGCGCAGCCGCGTGCCGACGCCGCCGCTTGCTCCGGTCAGCAGAACGCGTTTCATGCCGGTCTCCTTATTGCGGCCCGAGTTTATCGATCAGCGCCTTCAGCATGGCATGTTCTTCCTCGCTGCAATCCACCAGTGGCGTGCGTACCGGACCGGCATCATAGCCGACCAGGCGGGCACCCGCCTTGATGATGCTGACGGCGTAACCTGGCCGGCGGTTGCGGATCAGAGCGTAAGGCATGAAGAAATCGTCCAGGATCCGCGTTGCCGCGGCGCTGTCGTCCCGGGCAATGGCGCGATAGAAATCCATCGCGGTTTTCGGAATGAAATTGAACACGGCCGAGGAATAAACCGGCACACCCATCGCCTTGTAGGGAGCGGCGAAGAATTCCGCCGTCGGCAGGCCGCCCAGATAGGCGAAACGGTCGCCCAGCTTGCGGCGGATCGCCACCATCAGTTCCAGATCGCCGATGCCATCCTTGAAGCCGATCAGATTCGGGCATTGCTCGGCCAGCCGGGCCAACATGTCAGGCCCCAGCCGGCAGACGCCGCGATTGTAGACGATGGCGCCGATTTTCACCGATTTGCAAATGGCGGCGATATGCCGGCTGATGCCTTCCTGGTCGGCCTCCACCAGGTAATGTGGCAGGATCAGCAGGCCGGCGGCACCCAGGCGTTCGGCTTCCTGGGCATAGGCAATGGCCTGCCGGGTGCCATAGCCGGTGCCGGCCAGGATCGGCACCTTGCCCTTGCAGGTCTCTACGGCCGTGCGGATCACGTCGCTGTATTCACCGGGCGCCAGCGAAAAGAATTCGCCGGTGCCGCCGGCGGCGAACAGGGCCGTGGCGCCATAGGGCATCAGCCATTCCAGCCGGCGGCGATAGCTGTTCGGCTCGAAATTACCGGCGGCATCGAAATCGGTCACCGGGAAAGACAGCAGGCCGCTGGAGATGGCCTCCTTCAGAGCATAAGGTTCCATTCTTATCTCACCTTTGAAATGAAACGGATCGTCAGGCGTTGTTGGCCGGGCTTGATTGCTCCATGGCCTTGCGCAGGCGTTCGCGACTGTTGCTCAGGTGCAGGCGCATGGCGGAGCGGGCGGCATCGCTGTCTTGTCGCAGGATCGCCTGGTAGATGTCTTCATGCTCGCGGTTGACGCGGCGCAGGTATTCGCTGCGATCGTCGGCGAAGAAACGGAATGTCTGCACCCGGGCGCGGGGGATCATCAGCGAGCCCAGATAGCCGAACAGATGGGTGAAGTGACTGTTGCCAGTGGCCTCGGCGATGGTCTGATGGAAATCCAGATCGGGCGCGACGGCATCCTCGGCCGCCTCGATGGCGGCTTCCATCTGGTCCAGCGCCTTGCGCATCGCCGTTACATGTTCGGGTTTGCGTCGTTGCGCGGCCAGGGCGGCGGCTTCGGCCTCCAGTCCGATGCGCAGTTCCAGCACATTAATCACTTCCTTGATCAGATCGAGGCTGGTTTCATCGATGCGGAAGGGCTGGTTGCTGGCCGCGGGCTGCACGAAGGCGCCGACGCCCTGTTGGGTGGCGACCAGCCCGGCCGCCCGCAGGCTCGAGATCGCCTCGCGCACCACCGTGCGGCTGACGCCGAATTCCTCGATCAGTTCCTGCTCGCTCGGCAGCTTGTCGCCGGGCTTGAGGCTGCCCTTGGCGATGCGCTCGGTCAGGGTCCTGACGAGCTGGGAGGTCAGGGTTTCGCGTCGGCGCAGAGCCGTCACCAGGAAGTCTCCTCGATTCACAACCGGTCCCGCCGGTTGTTGAGAGCTTTAGCATCCTTCATCTTGTATGACAACTGATAGGTTCTTTTGCATCTGTATCCTGCGCCATATCGCACCAAGGAAGCCGGATATTTTCATAAAATATTGATATTAATGATAAAATGTGAATTTCTGTATTGTGCCGTGAAAATTGTCATCACCCCATCTTTCGAGGATTGACTCGCATTTCGCTCCATGTTGTATGATGACACGACGACTGAACCATGTCGTGCAATGGCCGGGGCCCGCATGGCGCCTCGCACCAAGGGAGGAAAAAACATGAAATCCAGCACAGCTTTGCGCGCCTTCTTTGGCGCGGCCGTCGCGGTGGCGCTTTCGGGCGCGGCGACGGCGAAGGAATTCCGGTCGGCGGATGTCCATCCGATGGATTATCCGACCGTGCAGGCGGTGGCCTATATGGGCAAGCTGATCGGGGAACGCACCGGCGGCAAGCATTCGGTGAAGGTGTTCGGCCAGAGTTCGCTTGGCTCGGAGAAGGATACCATCGAGCAGACCAAGCTCGGGGCGCTCGATATGGTGCGCGTCAACATCTCGCCGTTCAACAACATCGTGCCGGAAACCATCGTGCCGGCGCTGCCCTTCGTCTTCAAATCCAAGGATCACATGCGCCGCGTGCTGGATGGCCCGATCGGCGAGGAGATTCTGAAGTCGCTGGAGTCGCAGGGCTTTGTTGGCCTGGCTTTCTATGACAGCGGCTCGCGCAGCTTCTACACCACCAAGAAACCGATCAAGTCGGTTGCCGACATGAAGGGTATGAAGATTCGCGTGCAGCAATCCGACATGTGGGTGGCGATGATGCAGGCGCTTGGCGCCAACGCCACGCCGCTGCCCTATGCCGAGGTCTATACCGCGCTGAAGACCGGCGTGGTGGATGGCGCCGAGAATAACTGGCCGTCCTACGATTCCTCGCGGCACTACGAAGTGGCGCAGATGTACAGCCTGACCGAACATTCGATGGCGCCGGAACTGCTGGTCTTTTCCAAGAGGGTCTGGGATGGCCTGTCGAAGGACGAGCAGGACGTGATCCGCAAGGCAGCCAAGGACTCGGTGCCCTATATGCGCAAGCTGTGGGATGAACGCGAGGAAGCTTCGCGCAAGACGGTGGAGGCCGGCGGCTCGAAGATCATCAGTGACCTGGACAAGAAGTCGTTCCAGGCTGCGATGCAGCCGGTCTATGCCAAGTTTGCCGGCGATGCCAAGCTGCAGGCGCTGGTGAAGCGCATCCAGGAAACCAACTGACGCATTCCAAGTCCTGTAACGCGAAGAACCGGGAGTATCCATGCTGCGCTGGCTCAGTCCCATCAACGCCTGGATCTCCCGGCTTTGCATGTATGTCGCCGTTATCGGGCTGCTCGGCATCGTCGCGGTGGTCGCCTATCAGGTCTTCGGCCGTTATGTGCTGAATGACACGCCGACCTGGGCCGAAAGCCTCGCGCTGGTTCTGGTGCTGTATGTCACCATGTTCGGTGCCGCGGTCGGAGTGCGCGACGCCGGGCATATCGGCCTTGAATCCGTATTTGTCATGATCCTGCCCGAGCGGCACCGCATCTGGGTGGAAATCCTGATCCATCTGCTGGTGGCCTGTTTTGGCCTGGTCATGGGCTGGAATGCCTGGCTGCTGGCCGATTCCGTGATGGCCTACAAGATACCCACACTGGGCCTGCCTGAAGGCCTCAACCATCTGCCGCTGTCGATCGCCGGCGGTCTGATTGCGCTGTTCTCGCTCGAACATATTCTCGCCCTGCTCGCGGGCGAAGAGGTCCGCCCCTCATGGCATTGATCATCCTGGCTGTCAGCTTCTTCGGTTTCCTCGTCCTCGGTGTGCCGGTCGCGTTCTCGATCGGCCTGTCCGCCGTCGCCACCATCCTCTACGAGGGCCTGCCGCTCGCCGTGGTGTTCCAGCGCATGACGGCAGGTATGAACATCTTCTCCTTCCTGGCGATCCCGTTCTTCATCTTCGCCGGTGAGCTGATGCTCTATGGCGGCGTGGCCGACCGCATCGTGCAGTTTGCCAAGAACCTGATCGGGCATATCCGTGGCGGGCTCGGCATGTCGAATGTCGTGGCCTGCACCCTGTTCGGCGGCGTGTCCGGATCGCCGGTGGCCGACGTTTCGGCCATGGGCGCGGTGATGATCCCGATGATGAAAAAGGAAGGCTACGACGCCGATTACGCCGTCAACGTCACCACGCATGCCTCGCTGGTCGGCGCCCTGATGCCGACCAGTCACAACATGATCATCTATTCGCTGGCCGCCGGCGGCAAGGTCTCGATCGCCGCGCTGATCCTGGCCGGCATGATCCCGGCCGTGCTGCTTACCATCTGCATGCTGGTGGCCGCCTATCTGGTGGCGATCCGGCGTGGCTACCCGGCCGGGGTGTTCCCGGGCTGGAACGCCGTGGCCCGCTCGGCCGCGGCCGCCATTCCCGGCCTGTTCGTGGTGGTGATCATCATCACCGGCATTCTCTCCGGCGTGTTCACCGCCACGGAATCGGCGGCCATCGCCGTGATCTATGCGATCCTGCTGGCGACCCTGCTGTATCGCTCGCTGAAATGGGAGCACCTGATCAAGGCGGCCGCCAAGGCGGTCAAGACCACCGGCATCGTGCTGCTGCTGATCGGCGTGTCGAATACCTTCGGTTACCTGATCAGCCTCTACAGCGTGGCCGATCTGACCGGGCAGGCGCTCAGCAGCGTCACGACGTCCCCCTGGATGATTTTCCTGCTGGTGAATGTGATCCTGTTCGTGCTGGGCACCTTCCTGGATATGGCCGCCACCATTCTGATCTGCACGCCGATTTTCCTGCCGATCTGCATGCAATACGGCATGGGGCCGGTACAGTTCGGCATGCTGATGCTGATCAACTGCGCACTGGGACTGAACACGCCGCCGGTCGGTACCACGCAATTCGTTGGCTGTGCCATCGGCGGGGTTTCCATCGGCACGGTGATGCGCACGATCTGGCCCTTCTATGGCGCCCTGATCGCGGCCCTGTTCCTGGTCACATACGTGCCGGCCTTCTCGCAGTTCCTGCCCGATTATTTCCTCGGTCACCACTGAGGCGATCAAGCAGGGGCGATCAAGCAGGGGCGGGCGATCAAGAGGGTTGGGCTCGCAGGCATCCCGCGCTAGTCTGGCGGCGGAGGTGCGGTCATGCCCGAAGCCGTCGATCTAGTCATCACACCACGCAGCCGCGACCTGGGCGAGGGATTCATGGTGCGGCGCATCCTGCCCTATGCGAAGCGGCGGCATGTCGGCCCCTTCGTTTTCCTCGATCATATGGGTCCGGCCGATTTCGCGCCCGGCCACGGCCTCGATGTGCGCCCGCATCCCCATATCGGCCTCGCCACGGTAACCTATCTGTTCGAGGGCGAAATCATGCATCGCGACAGCCTGGGCGTGGTGCAGCCCATCCGCCCCGGTGACGTGAACTGGATGGTGGCGGGGCGGGGCATCGTGCATTCCGAACGGACCCGCGACGAACTGCGCCGCAGCGGCTCGGCCCTGCATGGCATCCAGTCCTGGCTGGCGCTTCCGCAGGCACATGAAGAAACCGCGCCGGATTTCCGGCATTACCCGGCCGCCGGCCTGCCCGAGGTCGAACTGCCCGGAGCCAGGATGCGTCTGATCGCAGGGAAGGCCTTTGGCGCGGTGTCGCCGGTGCAGACTTTCGCACCGATGTTCTATCTCGACGCGGTGCTGGACGATGAGGCGGTGTTGCCGCTGCCCGAGGACTACGAGGAACGGGCCGTCTATGTCGCCATTGGCGTGGTGATGTTGGACGGCGAGCGGTATGAGGCCGGCAGCATGCTGGTGCTGCGGCCAGGCAGTCGCCCGCGGATCGCGGCGCAGGGACCGGCGCGGCTGATGCTGCTGGGTGGCGCGCCGCTGGATGGCGAACGGCATCTGTGGTGGAATTTCGTTTCCTCTTCGAAAGAGCGGATCGAACAGGCCAAGGCCGACTGGCGCGCCGGCCGTTTCGTCATGGTGCCCGGCGATCCGGAATTCATCCCCCTGCCGGAGGCTTGAGCCATGGCCAGGCCAAAGGATAACGGCGAATACCGTGCGGCACTGCGTGGCTTGCAGATCGAGCTGGTCAAGCTACAGCGCCATCTGATCAGGCACGAGGAAAAGGTGCTGATCGTGCTGGAAGGGCGGGACGGCGCCGGCAAGGACAGCACGATCAAAGCCATTACCGAGCATCTGAGTCCCCGCGAGACCCGTGTGGTGGCGCTGGGCAAGCCATCCGACCGCGAACGCAGCCAATGGTATTTCCAGCGATACGTGCCGCATCTGCCGTCCGGCGGGGAAATCGTCCTGTTTAACCGCAGCTGGTATAACCGCGCCGGGGTCGAACGGGTAATGGGATTCTGCAGCAAGCAGGATTGCGAGGATTTCCTCGATGCGGTGCCGATCTTCGAACACCTGCTGGTGCGTTCCGGCATCCGTTTTTTCAAATATTACCTGGATATCGACAAGGATGAGCAGAAACAGCGGCTGCAATCCCGCCGTGACGATCCACTCAAGCAGTGGAAGATCAGCCCGATTGACAATGCGGCGCTGAAACACTGGAAGGATTACAGCCGCGCCCGCGATACCATGCTGACGCGGACCAGCAGCGCCCTGGCGCCCTGGACCATCGTGCGGGCCAACCACAAGCCAACGGCCCGGCTGAACCTGATCCGCGACCTGCTTGGCCGCCTGGATTACGCCGACAAGGCGAAGCCGAAGCAGATTGCGCCTGATCGCAGCGTCGTTTTCCCCTTCGATCTGGACGCCCTGCATGACGGGCGCCTGTCGGCCTAGTCCTTTTCCACCCAGCGGCCGCCCAGTTTCCGATAACGCCGTTTCACCGCGGCCCAGGCGATCCGATGGGCGATGGCCTCGCGCTCGGGGTCATCGCCATGGTCATGCCAGGCATTGTTGAAGGCGGCGCGGAAAATGTCCTGCGCATGCATCGGCAGGATGTCACGCAGATTGGCCGGCAGGTCGGCATTGCTGGCATAAGGCATGCCGGTTCCGCCGGTTCAGCGCGGTGGCGGTTCGCGGCGCGGCGGCGCCGGCACGTATTCCACGCTGGGCGTCGTGCGCACCGGCTGCGGATACAGGGCCATCAGGTCGGCCACCTCCACCGGCAGGTCGGTGCTCACCGGCAGGCCCAGGCTGGCAGCCTCGTCGGCGGTGATCGGGTAATCATGGGTCCATTGCCCCTTACTGAGCTGGTCGGCCAGTTCGGCCGCTCGGCCAGCATCCATATGGCGCCCCAGCAGTTGCGTGGCGGCGGTGCGCAGCTGGCGCGTCGCCTTCTCGCCGATATCGGCCAGGATCACGGTCTGGTCGTCGATCTCGGCCATTGGTTTGTCGCGCAGCACGCGCGCCACCGAGGCCGCCGGAAAGCCGCCCACCTGCGGATCGATCGGCCCGAGCATGGCATGCGGGGCCATCACGATATTGTCGGCGGCCAGCGCGATCAGCGTGCCGCCTGACATGGCCAGGTGTGGCACGAAGGCCGTGACCCGTCCGCCATGGCGGCGCAGGGCCGCGGCGATCTGCAGGGTGGCGATGGCCAGTCCGCCTGGCGTGTGCAGGATGATGTCGATCGGCATGTCCGGATCGGTGTCGCGGATCACGCGGATCACGTCTTCGGCGTCGTCAATGTCGATGTAGCGCACCAGTGGGAAGCCCAGCAGACGCATGGTTTCCTGCCGATGCACCAACGTGATCACCTGGCTGCCGCGTTGCCGCTGCAACTGCATGATCTTGCGGGCCCGCATCATGATCAGGATGCGCTGCCGCAACATCGGCTGCAGCGCCATGCCGATGAAGAAAATCCAGATCAGGTCGCTGATCGACACAGCGGAACTCAACTCAGTTCCGCTTTGACATGCGCCAGGATATCGGCCTTGTCGGCCTTCACCAGATCCTTGTGTATCTCGGCGGCAATCAGCTTGCGGACGGCGGCATTGAACTCCTCCCGCAATACGCCCAGCATCCGCGGCGGAGCGATCACCACCAGTTGGGCGAACAGCTTTTCCCCGCAGGCATGGTTCAGCCGTTCGGCCACGCTTCTGGCAAACTTGTCCTCGGCCATCTGGTGCGGGTCATGACGTGGTTCCATCGCCGAGCGCTGTCCGGTACTGGCGAAGGCGCGGCCGGGCCTGTCGCTTTTCAGGTCGCGCGAGAATCCGTGCGTGTCGGCGGCTGTCATGTCCAGCCCGGATACGGCTTTCAGCGGCCCCGCCAGACTGGCGATTTCATAGACATGGGCCTGACTTGCGTCGGTCACCAAAATCCAGGTCGGGATCGGAAGCTGGAAGGCCATGGCGGTTCTCCTCGTGTGCAGGATCATCAGGCTGCCATAATCCTGGCCGTTGCGGGTTGATGTGCGTCAAAACGATTGTCGGCGGGCAACGTTAGCATATTCACACGGAGGCCAGTGATGCGGGCAATGCTGTTGCAGGCCGTGGGTAGGCCCTTGGTGATGACCGATTTGCCCGAGCCGAAGGCCGGGCCCGGTCAGGTGGTTGTCCGTGTCCGGTCTTGCGGCGTCTGCCGCACCGATCTGCATGTCGTGGATGGCGAATTACCCGATGCCAAATACCCGCTGGTGCCGGGGCATGAGATTGTCGGCCATGTCATCGCGCTTGGCGAAGGCGTGTCGGACTATACGCTGGGTGATCGCGTCGGTATCCCCTGGCTGGGCTGGAGTTGCGGCGCCTGCCGCTTTTGCCTGGCCGGTGAAGAGAATCTCTGCGACCAGGCACGGTTCACCGGCTATCAGATTGACGGTGGATATGCCGATCGTGCCGTGGTGGATCAGCGCTATTGCTTCCGCATTCCCGATGGGATCAGCGATGTCGAAGCCGCGCCGCTGCTCTGCGCGGGCCTGATCGGCTATCGCGCCTATCGCATGGCGGGCGTGGCCTCTGTGCTGGGGCTGTATGGCTTTGGTGCGGCGGCGCATATCCTGATCCAGGTGGCGGTGGCGCAGGGCATGCGGGTTCACGCCTTCACCCGGCCGGGTGACGCTGCGGCACAGGATTTCGCCCGGCGGCTCGGCGCCGTCTGGGCCGGGCCATCCGATGCCTTGCCACCGGAGCCCTTGGATGCAGCGATCATCTTCGCGCCGGTCGGCAATCTGGTGCCCACGGCACTGAAAGCGGTGCGCAAGGGCGGCCGGGTGATCTGCGCCGGCATCCACATGAGCGACATTCCGGCTTTTCCCTATCATTTGCTGTGGGGCGAACGCATGGTGAAGTCGGTCGCCAATCTCACGCGGCAGGACGCCATCGATTTCCTGGCTCTGGCGCCCCTGATTCCCGTGCGCACGCATCCGGTGCCCTATGCGCTGCAGGATGCCAACCGGGCATTGGACGATCTGCGCGCCGGAAGATTGCAGGGAGCGGCCGTTCTGGTCACGGAAAGCGCATAGCGCCTGCCTTGCCTCGGCCAGCGGATTGGGGAATCCTCTGGCTTTCGCAGCGGGCAGGTCGCCTGCCCGGAATGCCTGAGGGAGGATTGCCGTGACCCATCTGAAACATGCCGACCTGTTGCGTCGTCAGGCCTATATCGACGGCGCCTGGGTGAATGCCGATAGCGGCAAGACCTTCAAGGTCGGCAATCCCGCCGATGGCAGCGTGATTGCCGAAGTTCCCGATATGGGGCGCGCCGAAGCCAAGCGTGCCATCGATGCCGCCCATGCCGCCTGGCCGGCCTGGGCGGGCCTGACGGCCAAGCAGCGCGCCGCCGTGTTGCGCAAATGGTACGACCTGATCCTGCAGAACCAGGATGATCTCGGCGCGCTGATGACGCTGGAACAGGGCAAGCCGCTGGCCGAAGCGAAAGGTGAAGTGGTCTATGGCGCCAGCTTCGTCGAATGGTTCGCCGAGGAAGGCCGCCGCATCTATGGCGATGTGATCCCGGCTCATGCCCCCGACAAGCGCATCGTGGTGATCAAGCAGCCGATCGGCGTGGTGGCGGCGATCACGCCATGGAATTTTCCGGTCGCCATGATCACCCGCAAGGTCGCGCCGGCACTGGCGGCTGGCTGTCCGGTGGTGGTGAAACCGGCTGAAGATACGCCGCTCTGCGCGCTGGCGCTCGCCCGGTTGGCCGAAGAGGCCGGCATCCCGAAAGGCGTGTTCAACGTTGTCACCACCATGGACGGCCCGGGCGTTGGCATCGAACTCACGACCAACCCGAAGGTGCGCAAGGTCTCCTTCACCGGCTCCACCGAGGTCGGTAAAATCCTGATGCGCCAGAGCGCAGACACGTTGAAGAAGCTGTCGCTGGAGCTGGGCGGCAACGCACCCTTCATCGTATTCGATGATGCCGATATCGATGCCGCCATTGCCGGCGCCATGATCTCGAAATATCGCAATACCGGTCAGACCTGCGTCTGCGCCAACCGCCTGTTCGTGCAGGATGGCATCTATGATGCCTTCGCGGCCAGGCTGGCCGAGGCGGTGAAAAAGCTGAAGACCGGGCCCGGCTTCACCGAAGGCGTCAATCAGGGGCCGCTGATCAATCAGGACGCGCTGGACAAGGTGGAGCGTCTGGTCGGCGATGCCAAGGCAAAGGGGGCTAAGGTGCTGGTCGGCGGTGCGAGACACGAGCTGGGCGGAACCTTCTATCAGCCCAGCGTGATCACCGAAGCCAATGCCGGCATGGCCTGCGCACAGGAAGAAATCTTCGGCCCGGTCGCCGTGTTGTTCCGCTTCAAGGATGAGGCAGAAGCAATCCGGCTGGCCAATGACACGCCGTATGGCCTGGCGGCGTATTTCTACAGCCGCGATATCGGCCGGGTCTGGCGTGTGGCCGAGAAACTGGAATACGGCATTGTCGGCATCAATGAAGGCTTGATCTCCACGGCGGAAGCACCCTTCGGCGGCGTGAAGGAATCAGGCATGGGCCGCGAAGGCTCGAAATACGGCGTCGATAGCTTCGTCGAGATCAAGTACCTCTGCTTCGGCGGCATCTGACGCCTATAGCATCGCGCCATGCCGTCAAGGCATTGGTCCGCCGGATCGCCAGTCACTATAGTCAGGGCGTAGCCGACGGCGCAAAGAACGCCGTGGCCGAACCCCGGACCAAGAGGATTGCGATGAGCGAGCGTTGCGATGTGGTGATTGTCGGTGGCGGTATTGCCGGCGCTGGCGCCGGTTATGCGCTGGCGCGTGATGGCAAAAGCGTTGTCCTGCTGGAGCGCGAGAGCCAGCCCGGCTATCACACCACCGGCCGCTCGGCAGCCCTGTTCGCCGAGACCTATGGCAATGCGCCAATCCGCGCGCTTACGGTGGCCAGCCGCGATTTCCTGATGAATCCGCCGGCGGGTTTTACCGACGTGCCGATCCTCACGCCGCGCGGCGCACTGCATATCGGCAGCGAACAGCAGGCCCCGCATCTGGACGAAGCTTTCGCCGACATGCACAGGCTGGTGCCCAGCGTGCGCCGGCTGACTGCGGCCGAAGCGCTGGCGCTGATGCCGGTGATGCGGCCGGAAGCCGCCAGCGGCGGGGCGCTGTTTGAACCCGATGCCATGGATATCGAGGTGCATGCCCTGCATCGTGGCCTGCTGCGCGGCATGACGGCGGCCGGCGGCCGCATGGTCACCGATGCCGAGGTGAAGGGGGTGGGGCGCGCCGGGAGTGACTGGCAGGTCGAGACCACCCAGGGCAGTTTCAGCGCGCCGGTGGTGATCAACGCGGCCGGTGCCTGGGCCGATGCGATCGCCTGGATGGCCGGGGTGCCGCCGATCGGCCTGAAGCCGAAACGGCGTACAGCAGTGACCTTCGATCCGCCCGCCGGGACCGACATCCATCGCTGGCCGATGGTGATCGATGCCGACGAGGAATGGTATTTCAAGCCCGATGCCGGCCGCATCCTGCTGTCACCCTGCGACGAGACCGACAGCGATCCCTGCGATGCCCAGCCCGACGAGATGGATATCGCCATCGCTATCGACCGGCTGGAAACCGCCACGACGCTGCAGGTGCGAAGGCTGGCGGCGAAATGGGCCGGCCTGCGCAGCTTCGTGTCCGACCGTACCGTGGTCGCCGGCTTCGATGCCGCCGCGCCGGGGTTCTTCTGGCTGGCCGCCCAGGGCGGTTACGGTATCCAGACCTCGGCGGCGATGAGCCGCGTGGCCGGGGCGCTGGCATCGGGCCGGACTTTGCCGCAGGATATCCTCGATCTCGGCGTGACCGAGCAGGACCTGAGCCCGACCCGATTGCGATGAATGCCCCATTTGCCCCGGTAAAACCCGACATCGGCTACAGCGCCTGTCCGCATGATTGCCCCTCCACCTGCGCGCTGGAGATCGATCTCATGCCCGATGGCCGCATCGGGCGGGTACGGGGCGCGGAGGCGAACAGCTACACCGCCGGCGTGATCTGCGCCAAGGTGGCGCGCTATGCCGAGCGCGCCAACCACCCTGAACGCCTTTTGCAGCCGCTGCTGCGCACCGGCCCGAAGGGTTCGGGGCAGTTCACCCCGATCTCGTGGCGCGAGGCGCTGGACCGTACCGCGGAAGCCTTTCTGGCTGCCGAGAAGAAATACGGCAGCGAAACGGTCTGGCCCTATTTCTATGCCGGAACCATGGGCCTGGTGCAGCGCGACGGCATCAACCGTCTGCGCCATGCCAAGCGCTATTCCGGCCAGCATTCCACCATCTGCGTGACGCTGGCGCGTGCCGGCTATATCGCGGCCACGGGGCATTTGAGCGGCCCCGATCCGCGCGAGATGGCGAAAAGCGACTGCGTGGTGATCTGGGGCACCAATGCCGTTCATACCCAGGTGAACGTGATGACCCATGCGATCCGCGCCCGCAAGGAACGCGGCGCCAAGATCGTGGTGGTCGACGTGTACAACAATGCCACCGCCCAGCAGGCCGACATGGCGCTGATCCTGCGGCCGGGCACTGATGGCGCGCTGGCCTGCGCGGTGATGCATGTGCTGTTCCGCGACGGTTATGCCGACCGCGACTACATGGCGCGCCATACCGACGTGCCGGCCGAACTGGAAGCGCATCTGCAAACCCGCACGCCTGAATGGGCCTCGGCGATCACCGGCCTGAGCGTTGCCGAGATCGAGGCTTTCGCGCGGCTGCTGGGCGAAACCAGGCGGCACTACATCCGCCTGGGTTACGGTTTCGCGCGCAGCCGCAACGGCGCGGTGAACATGCATGCCGCCACCTGCATCGCCAGCGTGACCGGATCCTGGCAATATGAAGGCGGCGGTGCCTTCCACAACAACGGCGCGATCTTCCACTGGAACAAGACGCTGATCGATGGGCTGGATGCCATCGATCCGAATATCCGCATGCTGGACCAGTCGCAGATCGGTCCGGTACTGACCGGCGATGCCAAAGCCCTGAAGAATGGCCCGCCGGTGACGGCCCTGCTGATCCAGAGCACCAATCCGATGGAGGTGGCGCCGGATTCCAATCTGGTGAAACGCGGTTTCGAACGTGACGATCTGTTCGTCTGCGTGCATGAGCAGTTCATGACGGCGACGGCCAAGATGGCCGATATCGTGCTGCCGGCCACCATGTTCACCGAGCATGACGATATCTATCAGGCCGGCGGTCAGCAGCATATCCTGCTTGGCCCCAAGCTGGTGGAGGCGCCCGGCGAGGCGCGCGAAAACCACTACGTGATCTGCGAGCTGGCGAAGCGGCTGGGGGCCGAACATCCGGGCTTTGGCATGAGCGCCATGGAGATTGTGGAGGCCACCCTGAAGGCGTCGGGCTGGCCTGATGTGGCCACCCTGCGCAGCCAGCGCTGGCACGATTGCCAGCCGGATTTCGAGACGGCGCATTTCCTCAACGGCTTTGGCTGGCCGGACAGGAAATTCCGCTTCGCGCCGGACTGGGCGGCGATGGGACCGGATCATGCCGGCATGCCGCGCCTGCCCGATCACTGGACCAGCATCGAGGAAGCGACGGAGGAACATCCCTTCCGCCTGGCGACCTCGCCGGCGCGCAATTTCCTCAACACCAGTTTCACCGAAACACCCACATCGACCAGCCGCGAGACGCGCCCGACCGCCTTCATCCACCCCGAGGATGCCGCGCGGCTGCAGATCGCCGACGGACAACTGGTGCGGCTGGGCAACCGGCGCGGCCAGATCCGTATCCACGCCAAGCTTTATGACGGCGTGCAGCGCGGCGTGGTGATCGTGGAAAGCATCTGGCCCCATGCCGCCTTCGTGGATGGCATGGGCATCAACGCGCTGACCGGCGCCGATGCGGCGCAGCCCAATGGCGGCGGCGCCTTTCACGACAACGCTATCTGGGTCCGCGCAGCCTAGCTGCGCGGTGGGCCATCTGGATCCGCGCAGCCTAGCTACGCGGCGGGCGATCTGGGTCCGCGCGGCCTGGCTGCGCGCGGGCGATCAGGATGCGGGCGGCCTGATTGGACAACGCACAACTGGCGGGCGTGAAAGGCGGAAAAGCCGGCCCAAAACGGCCTGTTTTGGTCCAACGCATTGATTATCCGCCGTTTCAGTTGGCCGGACGCGAAACGCGGCCGGCCCAGGGCAAGTCAAACCTTGCCAATCATCGCCAATTATCGCCAATGATCGCCAATTCCGGCCAATTCCAGCCAAGTTTTTGCGAATGCGGCTCGTCGGGGCGCAATCAAAACGGGTGTCGGATTCACGGCGTGTGTCGGATCCACGGCGTGCTTCAGATTCACGATGGGCAAGAGCGGCGGAAAAAAGGTGGTGAGGCTCGCCAGCCGATCAAGCCGGTATGCTGATTATCGGCAACGTAATCGCCAGCCCGGCGCGCCGGCCGCATGTTTGCCCCGCAACCCCAACCGCAGGAGCAAACCATGAGCAACAGCACAGCGATCAACAGCACAGCCGGCAACATCGCCGCCATCGTCGACCGCTATATCGCCATCTGGAACGAAACCGATGCCGGGGTGCGGCGCGGGCTGATCGCCCGCACCCTGGCCGAGGATGTGCGCTATCGCGATCCCCTGATGCAGGGGGAAGGGCATGACGGCGTGGATGGCATGATTGCCGCCGTGCAGCAGAAATTCCCCGGCTTCGTCTTTCGCCTGAGCCGCGCGCCGGAGACGGTGGAGGATCGTCTGCGCTTTTCCTGGGAGGCGGGGCCGGATGGCGCGGCCGCCCTGGTGGGCGGCACCGATTTCGCCACGCTGGCCGGCGGCCGGCTGCACGCGGTGACCGGCTTCATCGATTTCGCGCCCGAAGGGCTGGGCTGAGGCCTCCGGCTCCCTTGCATCGGTTTTTTATGATCGTCATGCCCGGCCTTGCGCCGGGCATGATCGAAAAAGCCGGTCGGATGTCGGCCCGGACTTCAGGCGGCGCTCGCTTATCGCGGTATGGTCAAGAACGCCCATCGCCGTCACTGCGGCATCCGCGGCGCTGCCCGGGCGTTTCACTGCGCTCGAGCGTCTGCCGGAAGGCGGACTGCGGGTCGGGACTTTCTCGGCCGGGTTCAAGCGGCACAATCCGATGTATATACTCCTCTTCGTGCCGCTGCTGGGGCGCCGGGGGCAAAGTGGTGCCTGGGCCGCGTCAATACGAACCTGTCGGGTGACGGGGATTTCTGACCGCTGCTTCCGTTGCCTTTGGACGAGGCGCGGGCCCGGCCGGGCATCACGGCCTGAAGCGACAGCGGAATTCCCGGAGGAGAGCCATGGATTTCCAGAAACGTACTGTTGTGATCACCGGCGGCACCGGCGCGCTCGGCCGCGCCGTGGTCGGCGCCCTGCTGGAGGCCGGCGCGCAATGCCGCCTGTCATACCTGCATGCCAGGGAAGCCGAAAGTTTCCCCTATAAGGACCGGGTCACGCTGGTCGGCCCCTGCGAACTCACCGAGGAGGCCGATGTTGCAAAGCTCTATGCCGGGGTCGATGGCCTCTGGGCCTCGGTGCATATCGCAGGCGGGTTCGCCATGAGCAGGCTGGAGGAAACCGGCAAGGCAGACCTGATGGAGATGCTGAACACCAATCTGGTCAGCGCGCATCTATGCTGCCGCGCCGCGGTGAAGGCTTTTGCCGGGGCGGGACGGATCGTCAATGTCGGTGCGCGGCCGGGGCTGGAGCCGCGTCAGGGTGCCGGCATGAGCGCCTATGCCGCCAGCAAGGCAGGGGTGATCGCCCTGACCCAGGCTTTGGCGGCGGAACTGGCGCCGCGCAATATTCTGGTGAATGCGGTGGTGCCCTCGATCATCGATACCCCGGCCAACCGTGCCGGCATGCCCCAGGCCGACCATGCTGCATGGCCCAAACCCGAGGAGATCGCCGCCACCATCGCCTTCCTGGCCTCACCCGACAATCAGGTGACGACCGGCGGTGCCGTGCCGGTTTATGGCCGTAGCTGACGGCATGGCGATGCAGAAACTGACCGGCCGCATGGACCGTCATGCGGAATGGTTCAATGTCTGCGACCGGATCGAGGTCACGCTGCGCACCCATGACGTGGATGGCCTGTCCCAACGGGCTGCGGGCCTGGCCGCATTCACGGATTCCATTGTCTGAGGCGTCGCCTTACGGCTTGCGCGTCTTCAGCAGGTCGACCACGTCGTCGAAAATATAGGCGCCGGTGGCGATCACCGAGGGATGGCGGTGTTTGTCGGCGCCATAGGTCAGCGGTTCGCCATCGGCGGTGGCCACGCGGCCGCCGGCCTCGCGCACCAGCAGGTCGGCGGCCGCGATGTCCCAGTCGCTTTTTTCGGTCAGGCTGATGGCGGCATCGTATTTGCCGCAGGCGACCAGCGCCATGCGATAGGCGATCGAATTGCGGTAGGCGAAATCGGCCTTGGCGGTGCGTGCCAGCCAGCCATGGCGCTCAAACGTGCGGCGGCTCGCCAGGAAACGCGCCTCCATCAGGCTGGCATGGCCGGAGGCACGGATCGCCTTGCCGTTCAGCTTCGCCCCGCCGCCGCAGGTGGCCTCGAAGAATTCATCGCTCGCCGGGTTGAAGATGGCGGCCAGCGTCGGCTGGCCGTCCTGCAGCAGGGCGGCGCAGATGGTGAATTCGGGTTTGCCATCGATGAAGGCGCGGGTGCCGTCGATGGGATCGATCACCCATTGCTCGGGGCCGTTGCCGCCCTGGCGGCCACTCTCCTCGCTGAGCCAGCCATATGCCGGCCGTGCGCCCATCAGCTTTTCGCGCAGCAGGTTATCGACGGCGATATCGGCTTCTGAAACCGGATCGTTGGGTTTCTTGTGCCAGGATTTGGCGCCGGACTGGAAAAAGCGCAACGCCACCGCACCGGCCTCGCGCACGGCGCTTACCAGAAGATCGTGATCCTGCTTCAATGAAATCGCCATCCGCCCGACCGGGATTCAGCGGCCGGCGACGGTCATGCCGTCGATGCGGACCGTGGGGGAATCCGTGCCGAAACGGAATTCCAGATCGTTGGCCGGCGTGAGATGCGGAAACATCTCTTTCAGGTTGCCGGCGATGGTGATCTCGGAGACCGGTTCGGCCAGTTGGCCATCGCGGATCACGAAGCCGGCGGCGCCGCGGCTGTAATCGCCGGTCACGCCGTTCACGCCCATGCCGATCAGTTCGGTGACATAGAGACCGAGCTTGATGTCGGCCATCAGTTCCGCCGGCGTCTGTTTGCCGGGATTGAGATAGATGTTGGTCGGGGCCGGCGAGGGGGGCGATGTCGTGCCGCGCGAGGCGTGGCCGGTGCTTTGCATGCCGAGCTGGCGCGCGGTGGCGCAATCCAGCAGCCAGGTGGTCAACCGGCCGTCCTCGATCAGGGCGCGGGTCTGGCGCGCCACGCCTTCCATGTCGAACCAGCGGGAACGAAAGCCGCGTTTGCGCAGCGGGTCGTCGGTGATGGCGATGCCGGGTGCGAAGACCATCTGGCCCAGCCTGTCCTTCAGGAACGACGTGCCGCGCGCCACGGCGGCGCCATTGATGGCGCCGGCCAGATGGCCAACCAGACTGGTGGCCACGCGCGGATCGTAGACGATGGGCATCGCCGCGCTGTTCAGCTTCACCGGATTGAGGCGGCGCACGGCGCGCTCGCCGGCCTTGCGGCCGATGCTGGCCGGATCGGGCAGATCGCTGAAATGGGTTTTCGCCTCGTAATCCCAGTCGCGCTCCATGCCGGTATCCTTGCCGGCGATGGCGGCGGCCGAGATGCTGTGCGAGCCGCTGAAGCCGCTGCCGCTGAAGCCGGCGGTGTTGGCATAGGCAACCAGTCCGAAGCCGCGGCCGGCGCTGCCGCCTTCGGAATTGGTGATTCCGGGCACGGCCAGCGCCGCCGCTTCGGCCGCCTTGGCGCGTTCCAGCAATTGCGGCATTTCCAGTTCGATGCCGTCGAACAGATCCAGTTCCACCGGCTGGGTGGCGAGCTGGCCCGGTTCGGGCAGGCCGCAATATTTGTCCTCGGGCGCGGCGCGGGCCATGCTGACGGCGCGGCTCACCAGGTCCTGCAGGGCGGCGGGCGCGAAATCGGTGGTGGAGACACAAGCCTGCTGCCGGCCGACCAGCACGCGCAGGCCGAGATCGCGGCTTTCGGAGGATTCGACATCCTCGGGCTGGCCCATGCGCACGCCGGCGCTGAGCGAGCGGGATTCGTGATAGACCGCGTCGGCGGCATCGGCACCGGCCTTGCGGGCGGCCTTGATCAGGTCGGCAATCAGGCTCTGCGCATCCAGGGCGCGCTGGCGGGGATCGGACATCAGAGTGCTTTTCTAGGGGCGTGCTTTTTCTAGGGAAAAGCCGGTTATTCGGCCTTGTCGTCCATTCTATAGGCCATATAGGAAACGAAAGCGACAAAACAACCAAGCAGCCAGGCCAGTGGCTGCAGGGGTTCATGCCAGTCGCGCCAGTCCTCTCCGGCGATTTTGGCCGCGACCTGGGCGGCCAGATCGAGGGCGATGGCGCCCACGGCCAGTCCCAGCGCGGCCGAGAAAACCAGATTCCACACAGCCCGCAGCAGGGCATGCGGATGCCACCAGGGCAGGATATCGCGGTCGGACGGTTTGGGCGGGCGGAACAGCATGCCTCGTCATGCCACGGCCGGACCGCGGCATCCACGATTTTCTGCTTCAGTGGATGGTCGGCGCCGCCTCGGGGGCGTCGGCTTCGCTGCCCAGCGGCTGGCGCGGCAGGATCCACAGCACCATGCGGTCGCGCAGACCGCGGATCGGCTGCGGTTTCAGCGTCACCATGTCGCGCACCGCCCCCATGTCGCCACGGGTTTCCTCTGCCAGCTTGTCGACGAAAGCCTGGCTGAGGCAAAGCTGGGCGTTCAGGCTGCGGGTCATCTGCTCCAGCCGGTGCGCCACATTCACGGTTTCGCCGATCAGGGCGAATTCAACGCGGCTCTCGTCGCCGATATTGCCCAGCGTGAGCGGGCCGAAATGGATGCCGACCGCCAGATGCAGCGGCACCTGGCGCAGCAGGGTGCGCTGACGATTGAGCAGGTCCATCTCGCGCAGCATGGCGCGCGCCGCCAGCAGGGCGCAGGAGGCATCGCGCTGGCCGGCCTGCGGCGTGCCGAAGGAGGCCATGATGCCGTCGCCCAGATACTTGTCGAGCGTGCCGCTGTTTTCATGCACGGCCCGGCCGAGGCGTTGATGCACCTCGCGCAGGATGCCAACGGTCTGTTCCGGCGTGTGGTCGTCGGCGATCTGGGTGAAACCGACCAGATCGGCGAACAGCACGGCGGCGCTGAGGGATTTCACCTGGCCGATGGCCTCGTCCATCTGCTCGATCTGCTCGGCGATATGGGGCGAGAAATGGCGCGACAGGTTGCGCCGCGCCCGCTCGCTTTCCACCTGCCGGGCGATCAGGTGGCGCGAGCGCATCACCGCCACGGCCAGCAGCATGCCGATCATGCCGATCAGGATCAGGCGCGGCAGGATTTCGCCCAGTCGCACGCTCCAGGGGTCCAGGATGTAGGCGATGCGGTCGGGCACCGACATGTGAATGATGTTGCCCATGTTCAGGGCAAGCGAGACGCCGGGCTGCATCAGGATATACAGGGTGCCGGCCGTCCAGCAGACGATGGCGGCCAGCGTGGTGAGCAAAACGGTGCGCGCCGACTGCCCCAGCGCCGACAACACGACGAACAGGGCGACATAGAGGATCGTGTCGAAGCCAAGCTGCATCGGCGGCGGCAGCGGGCTGGGGTCGAAGGGGTTCGGCAGCACGATGGCGCCGGTCAACAGCGCCATGTCGATGAAGGGGAACAGCCAATGCATCCAGGGCTGGTCCAGTTCCGGCTTGCGCAGCAGCATCTGCAGATAGGCCGAGAAGGCGAAGGCGCCGAGATAGCCGTAGTAATTGAAGGCGAGCGGCAGGCCCATCTCGACGGTGAGGATGACGGCGACGATGGCGCAGACGCCCAGCCGCAGGCCGAGCGTCAGGCGCAGGGCCTCGAATTCCTCCTGGCGGATCGCGGCATTCAGACGGTCGCCGGCGGGGTCGGGCAGGCAATCCTCGCCCTTGCCGCAGATCAGGTCGTGCCATTGCTGCCATAAGCGCATCGCGCCGTCCGTCCCCGTCGGGTGCAGTCTGGTCCGGCGGCAGATTAGCGGATCGGGCCGGCCGGTACGAGGGGCGGCGGCCGGCCGGAAAGGGGTCGCCGTCACATTTGCGGCGGGGCCGCAGGTGGAGGCTGGCCGACCGGGTCTATTTCCAGATCGGTTTGCCGGGGCCGGGCAGGCCGAGTTTCGGCCATTTCTCGGTCACGGTGCGCACGACATCGTCGTCCATGCGGATCTTCTCGCCCCATTCCCGTTTCGTCTCCGGCGGCCATTTGTTGGTGGCGTCCAGGCCGATCTTGCTGCCCAGGCCCGATTCCGGCGAGGCGAAATCCAGATAGTCGATGGGGGTGTTCTCGATCAGGGTGATGTCGCGGGCGGGGTCCATGCGGGTCGACATCGCCCAGACCACATCCTTCCAGTCGCGGGCGTCGATGTCGTCGTCCACCACGATCACCCATTTGGTGTACATGAACTGGCGCAGATACGACCACACGCCCAGCATCACGCGCTTGGCATGGCCGGGATAGGCCTTCTTCATGCTCACCACGGCGACGCGGTAGGAACAGCCCTCGGGCGGCAGCCAGAAATCGACGATCTCGGGGAACTGCTGGCGGATCAGCGGCACGAACACGTCGTTCAGCGCTTCGCCCAGCACGCTGGGCTCGTCGGGCGGCCGGCCGGTGAAGGTGCTGAGATAAATCGGATTGCGCCGCATGGTGATGGCGCTGATGGTGAAAACCGGGAACTGCTCCACCGAATTGTAATAGCCGGTATGGTCACCATAGGGGCCTTCGTCGCGGTAATCCTCCAGCGACACATGGCCTTCCAGCACGATCTCGGCTTCGGCCGGCACCTTCAGCGGCACCGTCCTGCAATCGACCAGTTCGACCTTCCTGCCGCGCAGCAGGCCGGCGAACTGGTATTCCGACAGCGTATCGGGCACCGGCGTCACGGCGGCCAGGATGGTGCCGGGATCGGCGCCGATCACCACGGCGGCGGGGAAGGGTTCGCGCTTGCCGGCCTGTTTCCAGCGCTGGTGCTGCTGCGCGCCGCCGCGATGTTTCAGCCAGCGCATCAGGGTCTGTTTCTTGTTCAGCACCTGCATGCGGTAGATGCCGAGATTGAAGCGGTCGGTCTTGTCCGACTTGTCCGGTCCCTGGGTCACCACCAGCGGCCAGGTGATCAGCGGTGCCGGCTCACCCGGCCAGCAGGTCTGGATCGGCAGGGCCGAGAGGTCGATGTCATCGCCCTGCAGCACCACCTCATGCACCGGCGCGCTGCCCACCGTTTTCGGCTGCATCGCCATCACGGTTTTCAGCAGCGGCAGCATGCCGAGCGCTTCCTTGAATCCGCCGGGCGGTTCGGGCTGGCGCAGGAAAGCCAATGTCTCGCCCACGTCTTTCAGTTCCGCCGGCTTGCGGTCCATCCCTGAGGCCACGCGTTCCACCGTGCCGAACAGGTTCACCAGCACGGGAATCGGGCTCGGACTGCCATCGGCGCGCAGGGGTTTCTCGAACAGCACGGCGGGGCCGCCCTGGCTGAGCAGGCGGGTCTGGATCTCGGTCATCTCCAGCACGGTGGAGACCGGCTCGGTCACGCGCACGAGATTGCCGCTCTGTTCGAGCTGCGCCATGAAATCGCGGAGCGAGGTATAGGGCATGTCAGCGCTTTCCCGGCAGCGAGGTGGCGATGTAGAGGCCGGCCAGAACCAGCACGGCACCGGCCCAATGGTAGGCCGCGAATTGCTCGCCGAGAAGCGCCCAGGCGAGCACGGCATTGTAGACCGGCGAGAGATAGAGGATCAGGCCGGCCTTGGCGGGGCCCAGATGCTTGGTGATATAGGCATGCGCGCCATAGGCCAGCAGGCCGGGCACCAGGATCACGGTGGCGATCACCGCCAGGGTGCGAGGATCCGTGCCGGCGGGTCCGACGGTGATGGTTTCCCAGGCCAGGAAGGGCAGCATGACGATCACACCGGCGGCCGCGATGGCAGCCAGCCGGGCATTGATGCTCAAGTTCCCCGGCCAGCGTTTCAGCAGCACGGCATAGGCCGCCCAGGCAATCGCGCAGCCCAGGATCATCAGGTCGCCGGGCACGAAGGTCAGGGCCCGCAGCACGGCCCAGTCGGCCTTGGTGACGATCACCAGCGTGCCGCCCAGTGCCAGCGCGGCGCCGGCCATCTGGCGCTTCGACAGGCGGTCGCCAAACATGATGCGGCTGAGCAGGATGATCAGCACGGGCGACACGGCATAGATCAGGCCGATATTGGTCGCCGTGGTGGTCTTGCCGGCGGCGTAGACCACGGCGCCGCAGATGCCCATGCCCAGCGCGCCCAGCACCAGCAGCCGGCCGGCATCGCCGATGATCGCGCGGCGCTGGCGCCACAGCTCAGGCCCGCAGAACGGCAGCAGCAATACGACCACGCCCAGCCAGCGCCACACCGCCAAAGCCACCGGCGGGATGAAGTCGGCCGAGTAACGGGCCAGCAGCATGTTGGCGCAGAACAGGGCCGGCGTGATGAAGATCAGCACCTGGGCATATTGCTGCTCGCGCATGGGGGTGGCGGCGGGGGAGGATAATGTCATCGGCGCGGAGATTAGGGGCGCAGCCCAGCGGAAACCAGTGCTTGACCGGCGGAAGCCGGCCCCGTAAGCCCATGGCATGCACCGTTTTCCCGCCGAATTCGCCGACCTGCTGACGCCGAAAGGCCGCGCCCTGCTGGCCGGGCGGCATCCGGCCGCCGGCGCGCTCAGCCATCCGCGCTGCCGGTTCTTAAGCCTGGATGGCCTGATCGACCGGCGGCAGGCGCTGGCCGCGGCCTTGCTGCTGGAAAAGGCCATGCTGCCGCATCTGCGCCTGCTGGAAGCGCCGATCCCGCCCGAGACGATCTGGGGCCAGACCCGCAATTACGCCGAAGCACTGCCCAAGACGATGCGCCAGCGCACCACGCATCTCGACAATCCGCGCTCGGCCGGCTTCCGCGCGGCCAAGGAGATTGGGCTGATCGGCCTGCTGCGCTCGGAGAGCTACCGCGCTTTCGCGGCCATGCTGGCCGGCCGGCCCCTGAAGGCGAAATACGGCCTGCAGGCGATTGCCTACGGTGCCGGCGATTATGCCGGGCCGCATACCGATCATCATCCGGAAGAAGCCGATGCGGCGCATGGATATCTGGATGTGCACCTCACCTTCGTCACGCCGGGTGTGCGCGATCAGTTCCTGGTCTATGCCAAGACCGGCCATTTCACCGAGATGGCGGCGGCGGCGAAGCCTGGCCTGATCACGGCCTATCGCCTGCCATTCTGGCATTACACCACGCCGCTGCGGGCGAAGGCGGGGCAGGAGGAAACCGCGCGGCGCTGGCTGCTGCTCGGCACGTTCCTGTTCAGAGGGTAAGACCCTCTCCCGCTTGCGGGAGAGGGAGGGGCCCGCATTAGCGGGAGGGTGAGGGGTACTTACCGGAGCATTTCGGCGATACGTGCGGTGACCTCTTCCGGGTTTGACAAAACATCGCTGTTCCAGAACCTGATGACTTGCCATCCTTGCGCCTCCAACCAGGCGGTGCGTTGGCGGTCACTATTGGTGTCGGCATGCTGTCCGCCATCAACTTCGACAGCTAGCCGTCTCTCTATGCAGGCGAAATCAAGGATATACCTGCCAACAGGGTGTTGGCGGCGAAATTTGAAGCCATTTAATTGCCTGCCACGCAATAATGACCAGAGCCGACGTTCGGCATCGGTCATGGTTCTTCGCAAGGCCCGCGCATCTGGCATATGCGGAAGATAGCGGAAAGGCCCTCACCCTCCCAGCCTACGGCTGGGCCCCTCCCTCTCCCATTATATGGGAGAGGGTTTGTTGGCTCAGGGGGCCAGGTAGCCCTTTTTCGGTGCCGGACCGAGCGTGCCGCCGGCCGCCTTCACGGCGCGGATATAGGCGGCTTCGGATTTATAGGGGCCGAACTTGTTGAAGTCGTCGGGCGTGCAGGGCGTGAGCACGCCGCCCGAGCCGGGCTTGATCTTGAAATAGCCGCCGTCGCGGTGGATCAGCGGGATGATCTTCTTCTTGCGCGAAAACACCCGGCGCATGGTCGCCGAGTGATCCTTCATCGTCTCGAATTCTTCCGGGTCGAGCTTGAAGATGCGGTCGAAGGCCGCGACCATCTCGTCGACGAAGGCGCGCTCCACCACCTGCATGTTGGAAATGATCCAGCAGCGGTCCTCGAAATCCCAGTAATAGGTCAGGCCGATGAAATTGCCGGCCTTGTCGACATAGGGATAGAAGGGGAAGGAGCGGCAGGCGATGGTGCGGTTGTCGCGCTCGCAGAAGGCCGCGCCCTTGCATTCGATGGCGCAGGCATGGCTGGTCAGTTCATTGACGATCTTGCGCGAGGCCGCGTCGGTCGGTTTGTACTTGAACCACAGGTCGGTGCGGCTTTTCAGCAGCTCGAACTCGGCCTTTTCCACCACGGGAATGGCATTGTCGGTGTCGCAGCAGACCGGCTGGCCCTTGTTCAGCGGGGCGCATTTGCGGCCGCAATCCACCTTGGCCAGGTTGGCATTGTAGCGTTTGTAGATCTCGGCGAACTGGCGCGGGGTGATTCGGGGCTGGCTCATGGCGGCGCACCATACGCGGGCGGCCGGCTGCCGCCAAGCGGAAAGCTTCAGCCCAGCAGGAAGCCGGCGAAGAGGATCAGGCCGGTATCGCGGTTGGCGCGGAATTTCGCCAGGCAGTCGGCGCTGTCGTCGGGTTTCAGCGTCAGCACCTGCCAGAGGAAATGCAGGGCGGCGATGCCCAAGCAGATCCAGTAGGGCCAGCCCAGGCCGGCCATCCAGCCCACGATGGCGAGGCCCAGCAGGGTGAGGTCGTAGAAGCCGGCGATCCACAGCCGGGCGTGACCGCCGAATAAACGGGCGGTGGATTTCACCCCGATCAGCGCGTCGTCTTCCTTGTCCTGCAGGGCGTAGATGGTGTCGTAGCCCAGCGTCCAGACGATGCCCGACAGATAGAGAACCAGCGTGATCCAGTCGAGCCGGCCGCTGACCGCCGCATAGCCCAGCACGGCGCCCCAGTTGAAGGCTAGCCCTAAGAAGAATTGCGGCCACCAGGTGAAGCGCTTCATGAAGGGATAGATGGCGACCAGGCCCAGCGAGGCCACGCCGAGCAGGATCGCCAGCCCGTTCATCTGGATCAGCACGGCGAAACCGATCAGCGATTGCAGTACCAGCCAGATCCAGGCCTGTGTCACGCTCACCTGGCCCGAGGGGATCGGCCGCAGGCGGGTGCGCTCCACCTTGTCGTCGAAATCCCGGTCGACGATGTCGTTGAAGGTGCAGCCGGCCCCGCGCATCACCAGCGCGCCGATGCCGAACAGCAGGACCAGCCAATGATCCAGCGGCGCATCCTGGGGCCGCGCCAGCGCGATCGCCCACCAGCCGGGCAGCAGCAGAAGCCAGGTGCCGATCGGCCGATCCAGCCTTGAGAGCCGGGCATAGGGCCGCCAGCCGGCCGGCAGCCAGCGCTCGACCCAGTGGCCCTGCACGGCATCGGCGGGCGGCGCATCGGTCTGGTTCGTGACTTCGGGGTCGGGCTTTGCCATAACGCTCCTGTAGTCCGTCCGAGGATACCGTACAAGCATGAGCAATGTAGCCAAGGTCCGCCTCTTTGTGCCCACCGCCCTGAGCGGCGGTACCGAGGTTGCGTTGCCGCCCGACCAGGCGCATTACCTGCGCCATGTGCTGCGGCTGGGCGAGGGCGACACGATTGCCCTGTTCAATGGTCGCGACGGCGAATTCCATGCCACGCTCACCGCCCTGGGCAAGAAGGAAGTCCGCCTGCTGGTCGGCATGCAGACGCGGCCTTTCACGGCAACCGCAGACCTGTGGCTGTGTTTCGCGCCGATCCGCCAGGGCCGTATCGAGATGGTGATCGAGAAGGCCACCGAACTGGGGGTCGGCCGGTTGCTGCCGGTGCAGACCCGGCACTGCCAGATCGCGAAGGTGAACGGCGAGCGGCTGTCGGCCATTGCGCGTGAAGCGGCCGAGCAGAGCGAGCGACTGGATGTACCGCCGATTGAGAACCTGGTCACGCTGGAGAAACTGCTGGCCGTATGGCCGAAGGAGCGGCGTCTTTATGTCTGTGCCGAACGCAGCGAGGCCTTGCCGCTGCTGGCCGCTTTGCAGCCGCGCCCGAAGGACGAACCCTGTGCCCTGCTGGTCGGCCCCGAGGGCGGCTTCGCGCCGGAAGAACGGGAGTCTATGCTGCGTCATCCCGCCGTGGTGCCGGTGACGCTGGGACCGAATATCCTGCGGGCCGAAACGGCGTCGATCGCTGCCCTCGCCATTTTACAGGCAGCGCGGCAGAATTAATCTGCGTCACCAGGATTAATCACCGGGATTAATCTGCGTCATGGCGTGTCACGACGCAGTCATGCCCGGGCGGTATCCGGGTACTAGACAGGCCGGTCGATCTGCCCCATATGCCGGAGGCAGCCGTTCGGCCGCCGCTCAACCCCAGTAACGATAACAATAATCATTTCGAGGTTTTCATGTCCGGACCGGCCCAGGCCCCAGAAACGCCGATCACCGCCAAGGCGCAGCTTGTCGAGTATCTGGCGCAGGGCGGCAAGCCGAAGGCCGACTGGCGGATCGGCACCGAGCACGAGAAATTCGCCTACAGCATCGCCGACTTCCGTCCGCTGCCCTATGAAGGCGAGGCCAGCATCAAGCGCCTGCTGGTCGAGTTGCAGCGTTTCGGCTGGCAGCCGGTGACGGAGGGCGACAAGGTCATCGCGCTCACCATGGACAACCAGTCGATCACGCTGGAGCCGGGCGGCCAGTTCGAATTGTCGGGTGCCCCGCTGGAAACCATCCATCAGACCTGTATCGAGGTTTCGACCCATCTGAAGCAGCTGCGCGAGATCGACAGCGAGATCGGCGTGGCGATGATGGGCCTCGGCTTCAATCCGAAATGGCGCCGGCAGGACATCCCGGTGATGCCCAAGGGCCGCTACGGCATCATGAGCGCCTACATGCCCAAGAAGGGCAACCTTGGCCTCGACATGATGTTCCGCACCTGCACCGTGCAGGTGAACCTGGATTTCGCCGACGAAGCCGACATGGTGAAGAAATTCCGCGTCGGCCTGGCCCTGCAGCCGCTGGCCACCGCGCTGTTCGCCAACTCGCCCTTCACCGAGGGCAAGCCGAACGGTTTCCTGAGCTATCGCAGCCAGATCTGGACCGACACCGACCCCGACCGCACCGGCATGCTGGGCTTCGTGTTCGAGGATGGCATGGGCTTTGAGCGCTATGTCGACCACGCGCTCGACGTGCCGATGTATTTCGTCTATCGCGACGGCAAATACATCGATGCCTCGGGCCAGAGTTTCCGCGATTTCATGGCCGGCAAGCTGCCAGCCCTGCCGGGCGAAAAGCCCACCCTGCGCGACTGGGCCGACCATATCACCACGCTGTTCCCCGAGGTGCGCCTGAAGCGCTATCTGGAAATGCGTGGCGCCGATGGCGGCCCGTGGTCGCGGCTGTGCGCCCTGCCGGCCTTGTGGGTCGGCCTGCTGTATGAGCAGGAGGCGCTGGATGCCGCGTGGGATCTGTGCCGCGACTGGACCATTGCCGAACGCGAGCAACTGCGGATCGATGTGCCGAAATTCGGCCTGCACACCGAACTGCGCGGCCGGCGCCTGCAAAGCTATGCCATCGAGATGATGAAGATCGCCATGGCCGGGCTGAAGGCGCGCAAGCGCATCTCGCCGGCCGGCGAGGATGAAACGCATTTCCTCGAACCGCTGGTGCGCATCGCCGAATCCGGCGAGACGCCGGCGGAAGCGCTGCTCAAGCTTTACAACGGCCGCTGGAACAAGTCGGTCGATCCGGCCTTCACCGAACTGGCGTATTGAGCCAGGCGGCGAGCCGCGGCCCGTCGTAAAGCGAGCGCGGCAGGTCGGCGGCAAAGGCCGGCGGCGGAGCGGCAATGGCGCCGCGCAGGGCGGCCAGATGCTGCCGCGCCTGTGGCCATTGGCCGTTCTCCGCAAGCTCCGCGATGCCAACAAGCTGCCGCGACCATTCCTCCAGTGTCGCGCGGCTGCCACGCATGTTTTCGTCGGCGAAACGTTCGTGGATGAAACCGAGCTGGCCGCGGATCATCGTCACCAGCCGGCTTGCCAGCGCGGGATTCTCCTCGCCCAGCGGCACGCGCAGGGTGTCGAGATGATCGAGGATATCGGCCAGGTCCTGTCGTAACGTGACCGGCTGCGGCGTTTCAATGGCCGGCTGCAGCTTCTCCTGATAGGCGACCAGGGCATCCAGCAGTAGGGCATCGGGTTCGTCGCCGGCGAATTCCATCACGATGACGCGACGGGTGAAGTCACGCAGCGATGCCGTGCGGGCGTCATGACCGAAACGGTCTTTTGTTTTCACGCCGCGCAGGGACGGAATCTCCAGCGGGTTGTCGATGCCATCCTCGCCGCGCAGGTGCCAGAAGGCGTTGCTCACATCAATGCGGCCGGGCCGGTCGGACAGGCCGGGGATGAAGAAGGCATGGGTGGCGAAACCGCTGGCATGGCAGGCCTGGCAGGACAGGCCGGCCTTGCGTGCCGTGCCGCCGAGGATATCCGGCGAGCGGAAGGCCAGACGGCCGAAAGCGACATAGAAATTCCGCCCGTCCTCCAGCCGTTCGGCCGGCCGCTGGCTCAAGGCGTCCAGCGACAGGCTGCCGGCCGGCAGCCATTCGCGCGCGCCAACCAGCGACTGCGCCCCGGCACCGCCGGCGGCGAGGCCGAGCAGGGCTGCGGCAACGACGGCGAGACGGCGCACGGCCGCGAATATCAGTCGGTCTGCGACGGCAGGGCGTGGTCCATCTCGCGGGCCGGCTGTTCGCAGCCGCAATCGCCCAGCAGCTTGGCCGGCACGCCGGCCGCCGTGCAATGCGGGGGAACCGGGATCAGCACCACGCTGCCGGCGCCGATCTTGGCGCCTTCGCCGATCTCGATATTGCCCAGGATATTGGCGCCCGCGCCGATCAGCACGCCACGGCGGATCTTGGGATGACGGTCGCCGGTTTCCTTGCCGGTGCCGCCCAGGGTCACATTCTGCAGCAGCGACACGTCATCTTCGATCACGGCGGTCTCGCCGATCACCACGCCGGTGCCGTGATCGATCATGATGCCGCGACCGAAGCGGGTGGCCGGGTGGATATCGACCCCGAAGACCTCGGACGAGCGGTTCTGCAGCAGGAAGGCCATGGTCTCGCGCTTCTGGTGCCACAGCCAATGCGCCACGCGATGTGCCTGGATCGACTGGAAGCCCTTGAAGAACAGCAAAGGCTTCAAAAAACCCCTGCAGGCCGGGTCGCGCTCGTTCACCGCCACCAGATCGGCGCGCACGGCATTGCCGATATCGGGATCGGCGGCGAAGGCTTCCTCGATCACCTCGCGCATGCCCAGCACGGGCAGGGCATCGCTGCCCAGCTTCTGTGCCAGGATATAGCTGAGGGCATCTTCCAGCCGCTGATGATGCAGCACGGCGGAATGGGCCAGGCTGGCCAGCAACGGTTCCTCCGCGGCGGCGCGCAGGGCTTCCTCGCGGATCGAGGCCCAGACCGGGTCGTGGCTGACGATCTTGTTGGCGATGACGGGCATGGGGCTCCCTCCGGTACCGTTACGGCAGTTTACGCGGCTTTTGCGGTGCCGCCCACCGTCAATCCATCGATCAGCAGGGTTGGCTGGCCGACGCCGACCGGCACGCCCTGGCCCGATTTGCCGCAGGTGCCGATGCCGGCATCGAGCTTGAGGTCGTTGCCGACCGCCTTGACCTGCTTCAGCACTTCCGCGCCGGCGCCGATCAGGGTGGCGCCCTTGATCGGGGCGCCGACCTTGCCGTTCTCGATCATGTAGGCCTCGGTGCAGGAGAACACGAACTTGCCCGAGGTGATGTCGACCTGGCCGCCGCCGAAATTCACGGCATAGACGCCCTTTTTCACGCCGGCGAGGATTTCGCCCGGATCGCGGTCGCCGGCCAGCATGTAGGTATTGGTCATGCGCGGCAGCGGGCTGTGCGCGAAGGATTCGCGGCGGCCGTTGCCGGTCGGCTTCATGCCCATCAGGCGCGCATTCATGCGGTCCTGCATATAGCCTTTCAGGATGCCGTCCTCGATCAGCACGGTGTTTTCGGTCGGCGTGCCTTCGTCGTCGACGCTGAGCGAGCCGCGCCGACTTTCGATGGTGCCGTCGTCGACGATGGTGACGCCGGGCGCCGCCACGCGCTCGCCCATCAGGCCGGCGAAGACCGAGGTTTTCTTGCGGTTGAAATCACCTTCCAGGCCGTGGCCGATGGCCTCGTGCAGCAGGATGCCGGGCCAGCCGGGACCCAGCACCACGGTCATCTCGCCAGCCGGTGCCGGCACGGAATCCAGGTTTACCAGCGCCTGGCGCAGGGCGTCGTCGACTTCCGCCTGCCAATGGGCGGGGTCGAAGAAGCGGGCATAGCCGACGCGGCCGCCGGCGCCGCGGCTGCCGCTTTCCATGCGGTCGCCCTGGCCCGCCACGACGGATACGTTCAGCCGCACCAGCGGGCGGATATCCTCCACCATCGTGCCATCGGCGCGCAGGATCGCCACGGCCTGCCACGAACCGGCCAGCGAGGCGGAAACCTGCTTCACGCGCGGGTCTTTGGCGCGGGCATAGGCGTCGATGGCCTGCAGCAAAGCCACCTTCTGCTCGAAGGGAATTTCGTTCAGCGGATTGTCGTCGCCATAAAGATGGCGGTTGGTCGGCTGCGGCGGCTCGCTCATCACGCCGCCATGACCGGCGCGCACCGCCCGTACGGTGGTGGTGGCGCGGCGGATCGCCGCCTCGCTCAGGTCGGAGGCATGGGCATAGCCGGTCTGCTCGCCCGACACGGCGCGCAGGCCGAATCCCTGGCTGGTGTCGAAGCTGGCGGCTTTCAGCCGGCCGTCGTCGAAGCTGAAACTTTCCGACTGACTGTATTCCAGGAACAGCTCGCCGTCATCGGCACCCTGCAGGGCGTCGCCGATCAGCGTGTCGAGGCGCGCGCGGTCCAGCCCGGCGCGGGTGAAGAAAAGCTCCTGGGCGGCAGACGTGCCGGTCATGACGACCTCGTGCAAGACAATGAAAAACCAGCAAAAACAGACCGGCCGGGCCGGCGTGGAAATTATATGGCGCAGGGACGGGGGAAATACAGCCCCCCGGACGGTGCGATTTATCGCCGCCGGCGCTCACTTTGGCGCAGCAGGGTCGACATCTCATCGGCGGGCACCGGCCTGCTGATCAGATAGCCCTGCATTTCGCTGCAGCCGACGCCGCGCAGGAAATCCCGTTGCGCCGTGGTTTCGACGCCCTCGGCCACCACCGGCAGGTCGAGACCGGTCGCCATACCGATCATGGCGCGCACCAGGGCGATGTCGCGTTCGTTGCCGGGCAGATCGGCGATGAAGGCGCGGTCCAGCTTGATCTTGCGGATCGGCAGGCGCTGGATGTAGCTGAGCGACGAATAGCCGGTGCCGAAATCGTCCAGCGCCGCATCGATGCCGATCTCGGCCAGTTCGCGGATCGCCTGCACGGTGGCTTCCATGTTCTGGATGGCCGCCTGCTCGGTGATCTCGATGCCGAGGAAGGGAATCAGTTCCGGTTCTTCCTGGGCCATCTTGCGGAAATGGCCGGGCAGGTCGTCGCGGATGAACTGCTGGCCCGAGACGTTGACGAAGACGCGGCGCGGCTCGATGCCGTTGCGCCGCCAGCTGCGCAGCTGCTCGGATACCGTGGCGAAAACCCAGCGCGTGATCGGGATGATGCTGCCGGTTTCCTCGGCCAGCGGGATGAATTCCGACGGCGAGATCGCGCCCAGATCGGGATGGCGCCAGCGCAGCAGGGCCTCGATGGCGCAGATCGCGCCGGTCGCGGTTTCCACCACGGGCTGATAGACGATGTGAAACTCGTTGTTGTCGACCGCTGCATCCAGATGCATGGTCAGCTGCAGCCGCCGTTCGGCCGCGCGGGTCATTTCCGGGCTGTAGAAACGCGTGGAATCGCCGCCGGCCGAACGCACCAGTTTCATCGCCAGTTCGGCCTTGGCCAGGGCGTCGCTGATCTTTTCGCCCGGATCGTCGATGATGGCGGCGCCCATGCTGGCCTTCAGCGGCACGACGCGGCCGTCAACGGCAAGCGCCTTGGTCAGGTGGCCGTGGACGGCCTGGGCCAGGTTGAGGGCATTGTTGAGGTCGTTCACCGCCGCGAGGGCGGCGAACTGGTCGGCGGCGATGCGGCCGATCAGGGCTTCGCGCGGCAGCACCTCGGCCATGCGGTCGGCGGTCTGTTTCAGCACCATGTCGCCGATGTGATAGCCGAAGCCTTCGTTGATATCGCGGAAGCTGTCCATGTCGAGGTTGAACAGCACCCACAAGCCGCCATCCAGACGATGCTGGGCGCCCAGCATGCGTTCGGTCTCGGCGATGAAGCTGGCACGATTGAGGATGCCGGTCAGCGGATCGTTGCGGCTGGCGAATTCGGCGCGCAACTCGACATCGCGGCGGTCGGAGATATCGCGCACGATGCCGACGAAGCCGGGGCCATCCTCCCCGGCATATTCGCCGACGCTCAGATGGATCGGGAATATCTCGCCCGATTTCTTGCGGCCCAGCGTATCACGGCCGAGGCCCAGGATCTTGGCCCGTCCGGTAGCGAGATAGTTGCGCACATAGGAATCATGGCCCGACCGGAAGGGCTCCGGCATCAGGACCTTCACATTCTGCCCGACCAGTTCACCGGGCGGATAACCGAAGATCGTGGCGCAGGTATCGCTGACGCTGGAAATCGTGCCACTGCCGTCGATGCTGAGCACGCCCTCGTTCATGGTGTCGATCAGGGCGCGCAAGGTGTCGACCAGGCCGCTATCCGGCGCGATGACGGGTTTTTGCGCCGCCACCTTGGCCGGCGTGGCCGAAGCCGGCTTGGGCGGCGCCGGCGGTGGCACCGGCGGTGTCCATTCCTCGTCGACATCGGACAGCAGGCGCCAGCTCGGGAAGGTCATCTGCGCCTGGGTGCCGGCGCCAACCGTGCTGCTCAGCGACAGCGAGCCGCCATGCAGTTCCATCAAGCGTTTGCTGATCGACAGGCCGAGGCCGGTGCCGCCATGCTGGCGGGCCACTTCGGCCTTGGCGAGTTGGAATGGCTCGAAGATATGCTCCAGCCGTTCAGACGGAATGCCGATGCCGGTATCGATCACGGTGAGGGAGGGCGTGCCGTCAGGCAACTGGCGGAACACCACGTCGATGGTGCCGCCGCCGGGGGTGAATTTCACCGCGTTGCCCAGCAGGTTGATCAACACCTGCTTGACCACGCGTTCGTCGGCGCGCAGTTGCGGCAGATTCTCCGGCGACAGGTTGCGCAGGGTAATGCCGCCGCGTTCCGCCTGCGGCTTGACCATGGTCAGCGCCGACTGGATCACGGATGAAAGATCGACGGCTTTCTCATCCAGCGCGTAATAGCCGGCCTCGATGCGCGACATGTCCAGGATGTCGCCGATCAGGGCGAGCAGGTGGGTGCCCGAGGCATTGATGTCGCGGGCGTAATCGACATAGCGCGGCACGCCGACCGAACCGAACATCTGGTCGCGGATGATTTCGGAGAAGCCGATGATGGCGTTCAAAGGCGTGCGCAGCTCATGGCTCATATTGGCCAGGAACTGGCTCTTGGCGCGGCTGGCTTCCTCGGCCTGACGCAGCGCGGCCTCGATGCGGCGCTGCTGGCGGTATTGGTCGGTGATGTCGCGACCCGAGCCGCGATAGCCCATGAACCGGCCGCTGGCATCGAAGACCGGCTTGCCGTTGATCTCGATCCAGATTTCGTTGCCGGTCAGCAGCGAACAGTAGCGGAAGCCGCGAAAGGGTTCGTGGTTGTCGAGCTGGCGACGATGTTCCTGCCAGAACAGCATGTCGGTTTCGCTGTCGACCTGGATGGCGACTTCCCAGCGGCAGCGGCCCAGCATGGAGGCGCGCAGGCTGCCGGTATGGGCCGAGGACGAATCGGAAATCCAGGTGAACCGATGGTCGGCATCGGTCTCCCAGAACCAGTCCGAGGCCAGTTCGGCGAAATCGCGCAGTTTGTATTCGGCCACCTGCAGGGCGACCTGATGCATCTTTTCTGGCGTCGATGCCTCGGCGATGACCATCAGGCCGGCCACCCGGCCGGCGCCGTCATTCAGCGGGGCCACGGTCAGGCCCTGGCACAGCCAGCCATTGGCCCAGCGGATCAGGGTATTGCCGATCTGGCGGCGGCCCTCCTGGCGGGTAGTGTCGAGCAGGGCCCGCACCTTGTCGGATTCGCCGAGGGCAAAGCCGGCCGACAGGCCCTGGCCGGCCAGGGCGTCGGCGCTCATTTCCGTCAGGGCGGCATAAGCCGTGTTGCAGGACACGTATCGGTAGTCATCGCCGGGCCCATACTCAACCGTAAAGGCTGGTCGATCCAGCCAGTCGAGGATGTCCTGCGTCAATTTCCGCTGATTGGGATCGAGCATGCCTGCAAACCTTGCGAGCAGGCAGCTTAGGGGGCCGGCTGCGGTGGCGCAAGCGCAAGCCAAATCAAGGGGTAAGAGGCAGGATGGGTGCGCGCCAGGGCGCAGCGACAAATCGTCGCACGAGGGCGCCGGGCTTGGTCGGCCGGCAAGGGCTCGGTGTATGTTCCGCCTCGAAGAAGTGAGACTCTGTCTCTAGTTACAAGCGAGGGTATCAACGATGGGGTGGAAAACGTTTGCCGAGGCCTGCCGGGCTGCGCGCCGCGTTTCGGTTTCGGCTGCTATGGGGGCGCTGGGCGCCGTCCTGTTCCTGAATGCACCGGCTGGCGCACAGACGCCGGGCCTGCCGGCCCCCTGGCACCTCGGCATGCAGCCGGCGGTCAGCCCGGTGGCGTCGGAGATGCACAATTTCCATGATCTGCTGCTGTGGATCATCACGCTGATCACGGTTTTCGTGCTGGCGCTGCTGGTCTACGTGATCGTGCGCTTCCGCGCTTCGGCCAACCCGGTGCCGTCGAAGACCTCGCACAACACCCTGATCGAAGTGGCCTGGACCGTGGTGCCGATCCTGATCCTGATCGTGATCGCGGTGCCGTCCTTCAAGCTGCTGTATTTCGGCGACAAGACCAAGCAGGCTGAACTGACCATCAAGGCGATCGGCAAGCAGTGGTACTGGTCCTACGAATATCCGGATAACGGCAATTTCACCTTCGACGCGACGCTGGTGCAGGAAGCCGATCTCAAGCCCGGCCAGATGCGCCTGCTGGAGACCGACAATCCGGTGGTGGTGCCGGTCAATACCAATGTCCGCCTGCTGGTCACCGCGGCCGACGTGATCCACGCCTGGGCCATGCCGGCCTTTGGCGTGAAGAAGGATGCCGTGCCGGGCCGCACCAACGAAACCTGGTTCCGCGCCGAGCGCGAAGGCGTCTTCTATGGCCAGTGCTCGGAAATCTGCGGCGCCTACCACGGCTATATGCCGATCAAGGTGGTTGTGGTTTCCAAGGAGGCCTATGCCAAGTGGGCCGATGAAGCCAAGCAGAAGTTCGCCACCGTTGACGGCCCGTCGCCGCGTCTCGCCGACGCGCGCGTCGCCCAGTAACGCATCGTTTTAAGGAACAGGGGAGCGCCATGTCCCAGGCTCACGCCCACGCGGCCCATCACGACGACCATCATCTGCCGACCGGTTTCCGCCGGTGGGTCTATTCGACCAACCACAAGGATATCGGTACGCTGTATCTGATCTTCGCCGTCATGGCGGGCCTGATCGGCGGCTTCATGTCGGTGCTGATGCGCGCCGAGCTGATGAACCCCGGCAACGGCATCCTTGGCGACAACCATCACCTGTTCAACGTTCTGGTCACCGGCCACGGCCTGATCATGATCTTCTTCATGGTCATGCCGGCGATGATCGGCGGTTTCGGCAACTGGTTCGTGCCGCTGATGATCGGCGCGCCGGACATGGCCTTCCCGCGCATGAACAACATTTCCTTCTGGCTGCTGATTCCGGCTTTCGGCCTGCTGCTGCTCTCGACCATGGTCGAGGGCCCGGCCGGTGGCCTGGGCGTCGGCGGCGGCTGGACGATCTATCCGCCTCTGTCGTCGGATGTCGGCCATCCCGGCCCCGCCGTGGGCCTAGCCATCCTGAGCCTGCACATCGCCGGCGCCTCGTCGATCCTCGGCGCCATCAACTTCATCACCACCATCTTCAACATGCGCGCGCCGGGCATGACCCTGCACAAGATGCCGCTGTTCGTCTGGTCGGTGCTGATCACCGCTTTCCTGCTGCTGCTGTCGCTGCCGGTCCTGGCCGGCGGCATCACCATGCTGCTGACCGACCGCTATTTCGGCACCTCGTTCTTCAAGCCGGAAGGCGGCGGCGACCCGATCCTGTTCCAGCATCTGTTCTGGTTCTTCGGTCACCCCGAGGTGTACATCCTGATCCTGCCGGGCTTCGGCATCATCAGCCAGATCATCTCGACCTTCTCGAAGAAGCCGGTGTTCGGCTATCTCGGCATGGCTTATGCCATGGTCGCGATCGGCGTGGTCGGCTTCGTCGTCTGGGCGCACCACATGTACACGGTGGGCCTGGATGTCGACACCCGCGCCTATTTCACCGCGGCTACCATGGTGATTGCGGTGCCGACCGGCGTGAAGATCTTCTCGTGGATCGCGACGATGTGGGGCGGCTCAATCCGCTTCACCGTGCCGATGCTGTTCGCGGTGGGCTTCATCTTCCTGTTCACCGTTGGCGGCGTGACCGGCGTGGTGCTGGCCAATGCCGGTGTCGACACCTACCTGCATGACACCTATTACGTGGTGGCCCATTTCCACTACGTGCTGAGCCTCGGTGCCGTGTTCGCCATCTTCGCCGGCTTCTACTACTGGTTCGGCAAGATGTCGGGCTACGAGCTGAGCGAGACGGCGGGCCAGATCCACTTCTGGACCACCTTCATCGGCGTCAACCTGCTGTTCTTCCCGATGCACTTCCTGGGCCTGCAGGGCATGCCGCGCCGCATCCCGGACTATCCGGATGCCTTCGCCGGCTGGAACTTTGTTGCCTCGATCGGCGCCTATATCGCCTTTGCCTCGACGCTGTTCTTCGTCGGCTCGGTGATCTACGCCTTCCTGCGCAAGAAGCAGGCTGCCGCCAATCCGTGGGGCGAGGGTGCGACGACGCTGGAATGGACGCTGTCCTCGCCGCCGCCATTCCACCAGTACGAAAAACTTCCGGTCATCAAGTAAGGCCGGAAACTCCACGCCCCGGGAGTTGATACGTGTCTGACGCCAGTTACAGCGTTGAGCGCAGCGAGGCCGGCTCTGCCGGCCTCGCTGGCACTCATGATGCCCATCCGGCCGATTATCTCGCGCTGCTGAAGCCGCGCGTGATGTCGCTGGTGGTCTTCACCGGCCTGGTCGGCATGGTGCTGGCGCCGGGCGGGCTGCATCCGACATTGGCGGTCACGGCGCTGCTGTGCATCGCCATCGGCGCCGGCGCCTCGGGCGCGATCAACATGTGGTACGACGCCGATATCGACGCCGTGATGGCCCGCACCCAGGGCCGGCCGATCCCGCAGGGTCGCATCACCCGCGACCAGGCACTGGGTTTTGGCACCGTGCTGTCTTTCGCCTCGGTGCTGGTGATGGGGCTGGCGGTGAACTGGGTGGCCGCGGCGATCCTGGCGCTCACCATCGGCTTCTACGTCTTCATCTATACGATGTGGCTGAAGCGCCGCACGCCGCAGAATATCGTGATCGGCGGCGCCGCCGGCGCCTTCCCGCCGATGATCGGCTGGGCCGCCGTCACCGGCGATCTGTCGCTGCTGCCGGTGCTGCTGTTCGCGATCATCTTCATGTGGACGCCGCCGCATTTCTGGGCGCTGGCGCTGTATCGTTCCGACGATTACGCCCGCGCCGGCGTACCGATGCTGCCGGTGGTGGCCGGCGACCGCGAGACTCGCCGCCAGATCCTGATCTACAGCCTGCTGCTGGTGCCGATCACGCTCAGCCCGTGGGCGCTCGGCCTGGCCGGCTCGCTCTATGGCGGCGTGACCGCCGTGCTCGGCGCGATCTTCCTTGGCCTCGCCGTGCGCATCTGGCGCGGTACCGGCGACCGCGCCGCCAAGCATATGTTTGCCTATTCGATCCTGTATCTTTTCCTGCTGTTCGCCCTGCTGCTGGCCGAACGCGGGCTGGGTTGGGGGGCATGAGCGCGATGTCGCAGCATGACGAACACAAGCGCCGCCGCGCCCGCAACATCGCCTTGGCCCTGGTGCTGGGCGCGCTGGTCGTGCTGTTCTACTTCATCACCATCGCCAAGATGACGGGACGCGCCGGATGACGCCCGCCGCCCGCAAGAACCGCCGCATCGCATTGAGCTGCGCCGCCGTGGTGGCCGGCATGGTGGGGCTGACCTTCGCCTCCGCGCCGCTTTACGACCTGTTCTGCCGCGTCACCGGCTTCGCCGGCACGCCCCTGCGCGCCGCCAGCGCGCCGGGTGCGACCGATGCCGAGACGGCGACGATCACCGTGCGCTTCAACTCCGATATCGCTCCCGGCCTGCCCTGGCAGTTCCAGCCGGTGCAGCGCGAGGTGCGGGTGAAGCCCGGCGAGGAGACGCTGATTTTCTATCGCGCGTCCAACCAGACGACGCAGGCCGTCAGCGGCCAAGCCAGTTTCAACGTCACGCCGGAAAAGGCGGGGCAGTACTTCAACAAGATCGCCTGCTTCTGCTTCACCGAGCAGCGGCTGGAGCCGGGACAGAGCGTCGACATGCCGGTTTCGTTCTTCGTCGATCCCGATATCCTGAAGGATCCGAAGACCCGCGACGTCACCACCATCACCTTGAGCTACACCTTCTTCCGCCTGCCGGAAGAGAAGCGCGTTTCCGATCGTGGCGGTTCGGTCCGCCCGGTCAACTGAGATCAACTTGCGTAACTAGGGGGTAACACCATGGCCGCAGACAGCGCCCGCAACCACGACTACCATCTCGTCGATCCCAGCCCGTGGCCCTTCGTCGGCGCAATGGGCGCCTTCGCCCTGGCGATTGGCGCGGTGGCCGGCTTCCATGGCCACAGCTATCTCTGGGCGGTGCCCGGCCTGCTGATCGTGCTCTACACCATGATTGCCTGGTGGGGCGATGTGATCCGCGAAGCCGAGCATGACGGCCACCATACGCCGGTGGTGCAGCTGCACCTGCGCTACGGCATGGTGATGTTCATCGCCTCGGAGGTGATGTTCTTCGTTGCCTGGTTCTGGGCCTACTTCAACGCTTCGCTGTTCCCGACCGAGGCCATCGGCCATGTCTGGCCGCCGGCCACGATCGAGACCTTCGATCCCTGGCACCTGCCGTTCATCAATACGCTGATCCTGCTGCTCTCGGGCACCACGGTCACCTGGGCGCACCACGCCCTGCTGCATGATGACCGCAAGGGTCTGGTCCAGGGCCTGACGATCACCGTCATCCTCGGCGTGCTGTTCACCACGCTGCAGGCCTACGAGTACAGCCATGCCGCCTTTGGCTTCAAGGACGGCATCTATGCCTCGACCTTCTACATGGCGACCGGTTTCCACGGTTTCCACGTCATCATCGGCACCATCTTCCTGCTGGTCTGCCTGGTTCGCGCCACCAAGGGCCATTTCAAGTCGAACCACCACTTCGGCTTCGAGGCGGCCGCCTGGTACTGGCATTTCGTCGACGTGGTGTGGCTGTTCCTGTTCGTCGCGATCTACTGGTGGGGCGCCGGCACGCCGGCCGCCCACTAACGGCCAGAACGATGGCGGCCGCATTTTATCCGCCGCTATCGCCGGTATCGACGGGGCTTCGCTGCAGGTGTCCCCGCTGCGGCGAAGCCCCGCTGTTTGATGGGCTGCTGACGGTCAAGCCGCGCTGCCCGTCCTGCGATCTGGATTATGCCAAGATCGACGCCGGCGACGGGCCGGCGGTTTTCGTCATCCTCATTCTCGGTTTCATCGTTGTCGGCCTGGCGCTGTGGGTCGAGTTGCGCTTCGGCCCGCCGCTCTGGCTGCACATGGTTTTGTGGGCGCCGCTCATCCTGGGCGGCTCCATTCTTCTGCTGCGGCCCTTCAAAGCCACGCTCATCGCGCTACAATTCCGGCACAAGGCTTCGTCCGACATAGAATTGCTGCGCGAGTAATCCATTGAAAATTCTAGGTTTTCGGCCGGCCCTCTGGCCGACCCTGTTCACCATTCCCGCCCTTATCCTGCTGCTCGTCCTGGGCACCTGGCAGGTGCAGCGGCTGTTTTGGAAGCTCGAGCTGATCGAAAGCGTCGAAACCGGGCTGAAGGCACCGCCCGTGCCGCTGCCCGCAGGGCCGCTCGATCCGGAGCAGTGGAGCTATCGCCCGGTCACGGTGCGCGGCAGCTTTGACCACAGCCACGAGTTCCATCTGCTGGCCCATTCCGAACGCGGCAATTTCGGGTATCACATCATCACGCCGCTCAAGCGCAGCGACGCGCCCGGCTGGGTGCTGGTCAGCCGTGGCTGGGTGCCGGCCGAGGACAAGGACCCCGCCCGCCGCGCAGAGGGGCAGGTGACTGGCGAAGTGACGATTTCGGGCATCACCCATCTGCCCTGGGGCAAGGGCTGGTTCACGCCCGACAACGACCTGCAGCGTAACCTGTGGTATTACGGCGACGCCGCCGGGATGCTGAAGGCCGCCGGCATCACCGACGCGCCGGAACTCTTCGTCGATGCCGATGCCTCGGTGAAGGTGCCGGGCGGCTGGCCGCGCAGCGGCCATACCAGGCTGAATTTCACCAACAATCACCTGGCCTATGCGGTCACCTGGTATAGCGGTGTCATAGTCCTGGCGGTGATTTATGTGCTATGGCATCGGCGCCGGGACCGCGAAGCGGCAGCGAAATCCGGCCAGCCAAAGGCCTGAGACATGAAAAGCTACAAGGCTCTCGAAACACGATTCCGCCGCATCGGCGCGGTGAACGGGGCCTTGGCCATGCTGGGCTGGGACCAGTCCACCATGATGCCCGAAGGCGGCAGCAAGGCCCGCGCCGAGCAGATGGCGGTCTTGAGCGTGGTGCGCCATGAATGGCTGACCGATCCGCGACTAGCCGACCTGCTGGGCGAGGCCGAGGCGCAACAGAAAAGCCTGAGCGACTGGCAGCGCGCCAATCTGCGCGAGATGCACCGGCAATGGCGCCATGCCACGGCGCTGACGTCCGACCTGGTGGAGGCGCGCTCGAAGGCCAGCATGGCCTGCGAGATGGTCTGGCGCAAAGCCCGCCGGGATGATGATTTCAAATCCTTCGCCAAGGCATTCAAGCCGGTGCTGGAACTCACCCGCGAAGTGGCCGCCGCCAAATCGGCGGCCTTTGGCCTGGATGCCTATGACGCGCTGCTGGATGAGTATGAGCCCGGCGGCCGGTCGGCCAGAATCGACAAGCTGTTTGCCGATCTGGGCGGCTTCCTGCCCGGCTTCATCGACAAGGCCCTGAGCAAACAGGCCAAGCGGCCCGCGCCGTTGCCACTGCCGGGGCCATTTTCGACCGAGGCGCAGCGCCAGGTCGGCCTGCGCTTCATGAAGGCGCTGGGTTTCGATTTCAATCACGGGCGGCTGGATGTCAGCCTGCACCCTTTCACCGGCGGCGTGCCCGACGACGTGCGCATCACCACGCGCTATTCGGAAGACGATTTCACCAAGGCGCTGATGGGCGTGCTGCACGAGACCGGCCATGCGCTGTATGAACTCGGCCTGCCCAAGGCGTGGCGCGACCAGCCGGTGGGCGAGGCGCGCGGCATGGTGCTGCATGAAAGCCAGAGCCTGCTGGTCGAGATGCAGGTCTGCCGCGGCGCCGAATTCCTGCGCTATGCCGCGCCGATCCTGCGCAAGGCCTTCAATGGCAGCGGCCCGGCTTGGTCGGATGAAAACCTGCTGGGCATCTATGCGCGGGTGAAGCCCGATCTGATCCGCGTCGATGCCGACGAGGTGACCTATCCGGCCCATGTGATCCTGCGCTACCGCCTGGAACAGGCCCTGCTGCACGACCACCTGCCGATCGACGATCTGCCCGATGCCTGGAACGACGGCATGCAGACCCTGCTGGGCGTCGATGTGCCCGATTATGCCCAGGGCTGCATGCAGGACATCCACTGGGCGGTCGGCTCCATCGGCTATTTCCCGACCTATACGCTCGGCGCGCTCTCGGCGGCGCAGCTTTTCGCTGCCGCCAAGGAGCAGGATGGCGACATCCTGCCGGGCATCGCCAAGGGCGATTTCAAGCCGCTGCTGCGCTGGCTGCGCGTCAACGTGCATGGCAAGGGATCGCTGCTCACCACCGACGAAGTGCTGCGCGAGGCGACGGGCAAGCCCTTAAGCACCGCCGCCTTCAAGGCGCATCTCAAAGCCCGTTATCTGAACTGAGCCAACCATGCGTTACATCTCCACCCGCGGCCAGGCGCCGGAACTCGATTTCGAAGGTGTGCTGCTGGCCGGGCTGGCAACCGACGGCGGCCTTTATGTGCCGGCGCAATGGCCGCAGTTTTCGGCCGCCGACTGGCGTGCCATGCGCGGCCTGCCTTATGCCGAAATCGCCTTCCGGGTGATCAAGCCTTTCGTCGGCGGCTGCATCCCCGATGCCGACCTCAGGCGCATGATCGATGAGGCTTATGCCACCTTCGGCCACAAGGCCGTGGTGCCGCTGCGGCAGATCGATGCCAATGACTGGCTGCTGGAACTGTTCCATGGCCCGACGCTGGCTTTCAAGGACGTGGCCCTGCAATTGCTCGGCCGGCTGTTCGACTGGGCGCTGGCGCGTTCGGGCAGGCGTGCGACCATCGTGGGCGCCACCTCGGGCGATACCGGTTCGGCCGCCATCGAGGGCTGCCGTGGCCGCGCCAATCTGGATATCTTCATCCTGTTTCCGCATGGCCGTGTCTCGGACGTGCAGCGCCGGCAGATGACGACGGTGCCCGATGCCAACGTGCATGCCATCGCGCTGGAGGGCACCTTCGACGATGCCCAGGCGATGGTGAAGGCATTGTTCAACGACGCCGGCTTCCGCAATGCGGCGGGCCTCACGGCGGTGAACTCGATCAACTGGGCCCGGGTGATGGCCCAGATCGTTTATTACGTGACGGCATCCCTGAGCCTGGGCGGGCCGGAGCGCGCGCCGGCCTTCTGCGTGCCGAGCGGCAATTTCGGTGACATCTTCGCCGGCTACTGCGCGGCGAGGATGGGGCTGCCCATCGCCAAGCTGATCGTCGCCACCAACCGCAACGACATCCTGGCGCGTTTCTTCGAGACTGGCGAATATCGCAAGGATGGTGTGAATCCCACCATCAGCCCCAGCATGGACATCCAGGTGGCGAGCAACTTCGAGCGCCTGCTGTTCGACATGCATGGCCGCGACGCAGCCCAGGTGCGCAAGTTGATGGGCGAACTCGACAGCGCTGGCGGCTTTACCGTTTCGGCCAATGCGCTGGCCGAGACCAAGCGGCTGTTCGCCGCCGGCCGGGCTGACGAAAAAACCACCAAGGCGATGCTGAAAACGGCCTTTGCCGCCAGCAACGGCCAGCTGGTCGATCCGCATACCGCCGTGGGCCTGGCGGTGGCGGCCGAGCAGCGCACCAAGGCCGGTTTGCCGCCGGATACCCCGCTGGTGACGCTCGCCACTGCCGATGCGGCCAAATTCCCGGCCGCCGTCGAGGAAGCCACCGGCCAGCATCCGGCCCTGCCGCCGCGCATGGCCGACCTGTTCGAGCGGCCGGAGCGGCAGACCGTGCTGCCCAACGACGTGGCAGGGGTGCGCGCCTTCATCGAAAGCCGTAGAGTGAAGGCATGACTGTACGCATCAGCACGCTATCCAACGGCATGCGGGTGGTCTCCGAGGCCATGCCGCAGGTCAAGACCGTGTCGGTCGGTATCTGGGTCGATGCCGGCGCCCGTGACGAGACGCCCGAGATCAACGGCGTCGCGCATATGCTTGAACACATGGCCTTCAAGGGCACCGAGCGCCGCACGGCGCTGGCCATCGCCGAGGAGATCGAGGCGGTCGGCGGCCACCTGAATGCCTTCACCTCGCGCGAACAGACCGCCTATTACGCCCGCGTGATGGCCGGCGATACCCGCCTGGCGCTCGATATCCTGGCCGACATCCTGCAGCATTCCGTCTTCGATGCCGAGGAACTGGAACGCGAACGCGAAGTCATCATCCAGGAAATCGGCCAGTCGGAAGATACGCCCGACGACATCATCTTCGATCATCTTCAGGAAACCGCCTTTCCGGGGCAGCCGCTGGGCCGTTCGATCCTCGGCACGGTGGAACGCGTTTCGGCCATGCAGCGCGGCGACCTGCAGGGTTTCCTTGACCGTTTCTACCATGGCCCCAGCCTGGTGCTGGTGGCGGCCGGCGCGGTCGAGCATGACATGCTGGTGGCCGAAGCCGAGCGGCTGTTTGCCCGCCTGCGCCAGACGCCCCGGGCGAAGCAGCAGGATGCGCGTTACGGCGGCGGCGGAGAGAAGCGGGCGGTACGGGATCTGGAGCAGGCCCATGTGGCCATCGCGCTGCCGGGCCTGGCCTTCGACGATCCCGATTATTACGCCATGCAGGTCTATGCCACCGTGCTGGGCGGTGGCATGTCGTCGCGGCTGTTCCAGGAAGTACGCGAGAAGCGCGGTCTGGCCTATTCGGTTTATGCCTATCCGAGTTCCTATCGCGATGGCGGACTGCTCACCATCTATGCCGGCACGGGTGCCGAGAAGCTGGCCGACCTGACACCGGTGCTGGCCGATGAACTGGGCAAGCTGTGCGGCCGGGTCGACGATGCCGAATTGCAGCGCGCCCGCGCGCAGCTGAAAGTGGGCCTTGTGATGTCGCTGGAAAGCTCGGGCGCACGCATCGAGCAACTGGGTCGCCAGATGCTGCTGTTCGGCCGGCCGCTCGATATCGACGAGGTTCTGGCCGCCGTCGACCGCGTCGATGGGGCTGCTGTGCGCAAGGTGGCCGAACGTGTGATGCGCACGGCGCCGCCCACGGTGGCGGCACTGGGCCCGGTCGAGCGACTGGAACCCTACCAGCGCTTCGCCGCGCGGTTCGGCTGAGGCGATAAGGGGGAAGGGAAGGCGGCATGCTGTTCGGGCGCTTCCTTCCCGGGGCCACCCCGGTCCTCAACGGCGACAAGCTGTATCTGCGGGCGCCCGAAATCAACGATTACGAAGCCTGGGCCACGCTGCGCGCGGTCAGCCGCGACCATCTGCAGCCGTGGGAGCCGACCTGGGCGGAAGATTCCTTGAGCCGCGACGGCTATCGCCGGAGGCTGGCCTGGTTCGAACGCCTGCGCCGGCAGGAACATGGCGAAGCCTATTTCATCTATCTGCGGCGCAACGACATGCTGTTGGGCGGCATCACCTTGTCGAATATCCGGCGCGGTGCCTCGCAATGCGGGGAACTGGGGTATTGGATCGGCAAGCCGCATGCCGGCCAGGGTTATATGACCGAAGCCCTGACCATCATGGTGCAGCATTGCTTTGCCACGTTGAAATTGCATCGCCTGGAAGCGGCCTGCCTGCCCGAGAATGCGCCCAGCCGGCAATTGTTGAGCAAGGCTGGTTTCCGCAGCGAGGGGTTGTTGCGCGAATATCTCAAGATCGACGGCGCCTGGCGCGATCACCAGCTCTATGCGCGTCTGGCGACGGACCGGGGCTAGTCTGGTTTTTCAGGCGTGACCCGAGACGCTGGCCAGTTTGGCCACGTCGATGCCGATCTTGCGCACCGCGCGATCCCACAGGGAGTCGAGTTCGGGATCGAAGATCAGATCGAAATCGGCTGGCGCGGCCAGCCAGGCGTTGTCGTGGATTTCGGTATCGAGCTGCCCCGCGCCCCAGCCGGCATAGCCAAGCGCGAACAGGCTGTGCTGTGGCCCCGTGCCGGCAGCGATGGCGCGCAGAACATCCAGCGTCGCGGTCAGTCCGATGCCGATATCCTCGTCGATCTTCACGCTGCCCTGGCGCATGTAGTCGGTGGAATGCAACACGAAGCCGCGTCCGGTTTCCACCGGCCCGCCCTGGCGCACGATGATGTCGTTGTCGGCGGTCGATTCAATGCCGAGCTGAGTGAGCAGGTTGGGGAAGGTCAGGCCGGGATAGGGCTTGTTGATCACCAGCCCCATGGCGCCTTCCGCGTTATGCGAGCACATGTAGATCACGGTGCGGGAGAAACGCGGATCCCCCATGCTGGGCATGGCGATCAGCAACTGCCGCTCAAGGTATCCGGATATCGCCCTGCTCTCGCTCATGGTCATGCGCCTGCTCCGGTTTCACTGGAATGTTACCCCAGTCTTTCCGCTTGTCCATATATGGGGTCGATCCAGCCCCTTGCAATTGGCAGGCCAGGCCTCAGATTCAGGGCATGATCGCAATCCTGCCCCGCCGACTCGCTGCAGCCGTCCTGTTTCTTACCGTTCTGAGCCTTCCCTGGGGCAGTGCGGTCTTTGCCCAGGCCATGCAATTGTCTCCCGCGGCGGTGCGGGCCGCCCTTATCCCGGGCGGCGAAAACGAGATCGGTCTGCAGGTGCGGCTGGCACCAGGCTGGAAGTTCTACTGGCGGACCCCCGGCGAGGGCGGCGTGCCGGCTCAATTCGACTGGAGCGGTTCGCAGAATCTGGCCGGCGCGGATATCGCCTGGCCGGCGCCCCAGCGCATCGCCGTCGGCCAGGCCGATCTTTATGGCTATACCGATGAAGTGGTGTTGCCGATCCGTCTGAAACCCATGGAAGCCGGTCAGCCGGTCAGCGTGCATCTCACTCTCGAATACGGCGTATGCAAGGACATATGCATCCTGCGCACCGATCGGCTGCAGCATCAGGCCGGAACACGGCCGGGGCCTGCCGACCTGGCGCAGCTGGCCCGATGGCGGGCGCGGGTGCCGCAACCTGCCATGGCGGCCGGGTTGCAGCTGATGGCGATCAAGCGTCTGCCCGATGCCCTGGTCGTCACCTTGCAGAGCGGCGCGCCATTCAATAATCCGGACCTGTTCGTCGAGGCTGGAACCGAGAACTGGTTTGGCCGCCCCGAGGTATCGTTCAGTGCGGATCGCCGCGAGGCAAAATTCAGGCTGGCGGCAGCGCCGACCGAAAGCGTGAGCCAGCCGCTGCGGCTGACCCTGGTGGATCAGGCATTGGCGGCCGAGATGGTGCTCAAACCCTGATGCCATTGTTATGGCCGGCATTGTTATGGGCTTGTCACCGGATGGGGCTTGTTTCCGGCCGCGCGCCGGACCATTTTAGGCCGGCCGTTTCCGCGGCGTTGGACCTTCCGCTCAACGACAGACCCCTAAACAACAGACGATAACGAGGAAACCATGACCATCAAGGTTGGCGACCGCATTCCCGAAGCAACGCTGTATGTGATGTCCGATCAGGGTCCGCAAGCCGTCAAGGCGAGCGAATTCTTCAAGGGCAAGAAGGTGGCGCTGTTCGCCCTGCCGGGTGCCTTCACGCCGACCTGTTCGGCCAAGCATCTGCCGGGCTTCATCGAGAAATACGACGACCTGAAGAAGAAGGGCGTGGAAACCATCGCCTGCCTGTCGGTCAACGACGCTTTCGTCATGGGCGCCTGGGGCAAGGCCCAGAATGCCGGCGACAAGGTGGTGATGCTGGCCGATGGCTCGGGCGAGTTGACCAAGGCCATCGGCATGGAATTCGATCTTTCGGCCCGCGGCCTTGGCGTGCGGTCGCAGCGCTATTCGATGCTGGTCGACGATGGTGTGGTGAAGCAGCTCAACCTGGAAAAGCCCGGCGCCTTCGAGGTGTCGGATGCCAACACGCTGCTCGGCCAGATCTGACGTCGGGAGTCTCAGCTAAAAAAGCCGGCCCCTGCGCGGGCCGGCTTTTTATTTGCCGGTTATGCTGCCGGCAATTTCGGTGGCGGCAGAACGCGCCAGCACATCGACACGTTCATTCTCGACATGGCCGTCATGGCCGCGTACCCAGTGCCAGTCCACCTGATGCGGCGCCATGGCGGTTTCCAGCCGCTGCCACAGGTCGACATTCTTCACCGGCTTGCGATCGGCGGTTTTCCAGCCACGCGCCTTCCAGCTGCGCAGCCATTTGGTGACGCCGTCGATCACATAACGGCTGTCGGCATAAACCGCGACATGGCAGGGGCGCTTCAGTGCCTCCAGTCCCATGATCGCCGCCATCATTTCCATGCGGTTGTTGGTGGTGGCCGGTTCGGCGCCGCTCAGTTCCTTCTCGGTGCCGTTGAAACGCAGCAGGGCGGCCCAGCCGCCAGGGCCGGGATTCCCCAGGCAGGCGCCGTCGGTGAAGATTTCGACATTGTCTTCGGCCATGATCTCAGCGCTCGATGCCATAGGCCGAGGCGCCCAGAACCTGACGATGGAATTTCAGCTTCTGCCAGTATTCCAGCGGGTCTTTCGGCTTGACCAGCGCGCCGGGCACCTGATTGAGCCAGTCATATAAACGCGTCAGCAGGAAGCGCAGCGCCGCGCCGCGGGCAAACAGGGGCAGGCTGTGCACCTCGCCATCGGTCAGGGGGCGCACGCTTTCATAGCCGTTCAGCAAGGCTCTGGCCTTGGTGACGTTGAAGGCGCCATCGGCCTCAAAGCACCAGGCATTCAGGCAGATCGCCAGGTCGTAGGCGAAATAGTCGTTACAGGCAAAGTAGAAGTCGATGAAGCCGCTGAACTGCTCGCCCAGGAAAAAGACATTGTCGGGGAACAGATCGGCATGGATCACGCCGTGGGGCAGGGGGCGGTCGCCGGCGCGGCCCGGTGCATCGGGCCAGCCGGCCTTCAGCCCATCGAATTCGCGCAGGATTTCCTGGGCCAGCCCCGGCCGCACGCTGTCGGCATTGGGCTGGCAATCGGCCACCAGCTTGGCCCAGCCATCCACGCTCAACGCGTTGACGCGCTGCATCGGAAAGTCGCGCCCGGCCAGGTGCAGCTTTGCCGTGGCCATGCCCAGTTCCTGGCAATGCCTGGCATTCGGCTTGCGCGGCCAGACGCCTTTAAGAAAGCTGATGATGGCGCAGGGACGGCCGGCCACCTCGTTCAGCGTGTTGCCTTCGCGGTCATGGATCGCGGTCGGGCAGGCCAGTCCCTTGGCCGCCAGATGGTTCATCAGGTCGAGGAAATAGGGCAGGTCGTCGCGCTTCACCCGGCGCTCGTAGAGCGTGAGGATGTAGGTATCTTTCTCGGTGACCAGCAGATAATTGGAATTCTCCACGCCTTCGGCGATCCCCTTGCAGGAGATGGCCGTGCCGAGGTCGTAACGGGCCAGCAGGGCGGCCAGTTGGTCGTCGTCGATTTCGGTATAGACAGCCATGGAGCGGGATCAGGCAGCGGGAGTTTCGAGGGCGGTGGGCAGCTTGAACTGCACGGATTCCGTGGCGGTCTCGATTTCGCGCACGGTCACGTCAAAGCGCCGGCGGAAGGCCTCGATCACTTCCTCGACCAGCACTTCCGGCGCGCTGGCGCCAGCCGTGATGCCCACGCTGCGGATGCCGTTCAGCAAGGCCCAGTCGATATCGGCGGCGCGCTGGACCAGCAATGCCTGGCGACAGCCGGCGCGTTTGGCCACTTCCACCAGGCGCAGCGAGTTGGAGGAATTCGGCGCGCCGATCACCAGCACGGCGTCGCAATCGCTGGCGATCGCCTTCACCGCGGCCTGACGATTGGTGGTGGCGTAGCAGATATCTTCCTTTTTCGGCCCTTCGATCTGCGGGAAGTGCCGGCGCAGAGCCGCGATGATCTCGGCCGTGTCATCCACCGACAACGTGGTCTGGGTGATATAGGCCAGCGGTTCACCGGGGGTGACGGCCAGCCGTTCCACATCGGCGACGGTTTCGATCAGCAACACGGCGCCCATCGGCAACTGGCCCATGGTGCCGATCACTTCCGGATGGCCGGCATGGCCGATCAGCACGATGCGGCGGCCTTCACGGTGATGGCGCTCGGCCTCGCGATGAACCTTGCTGACCAGCGGGCAGGTGGCATCCAGATAGGAGAGGGCGCGGGCCTGGGCATCGGCCGGCACCGACTTCGGCACGCCATGCGCCGAAAAGACCACATGCGCGCCCGGCGGCACCTCGTCCAGCTCGTCGACAAAGACGGCGCCTTTGGCGGCCAGGCTGTCGACCACGAAGCGGTTATGCACGATCTCGTGGCGCACATAGACCGGCGCGCCGAAACGCTCCAGCGCCCGTTCCACGATCTGGATGGCCCGATCCACGCCGGCGCAGAAACCGCGCGGGGCGGCCAGGACGAGGGTGATCGGGGGGCGGTCAGCGGGGATCATGACGAACGGGCCTAAATCAGCCTTTGCAGATCAACGGGTTGCGGCCCGGTTGCGTGGGCCAGTCGCTTGTCTGGGGCGGTGCCCTCTTCTATACAGAGGGGGCCCTGAAACTGCCGGGCAAGCTAGTACACTCGTCGCGCGAAGGAAAGGCTGCCATGGCCGGCGGCATGCCCCAAGCGCACATCCCGACCGGTGAGTGCCGCACATGACCCTGCGTTTTTCCCGCCTGACCACGTTCTCCGTTCTGGCCCTGCTGATCACGGCGGGATTGCTGGCAGGCTGCAGTTCCAAGCGGCCGAATCTGCCGCCCTGTCCGCGGGTCGGTATCCTGGGGGATGCGCAGAAGTCCACCCAGTTCCGCGATGGTCCCGGCCGCGATCTGACCGACGTGACCTTCGAGACTGAGTTGCTCGATTATAACGGCGAGTGCAAATACGAAGACAAACAGAGCGTGGTGGTCGTGACCTTCACGCTGCAGGTGGCCGCCACGCGCGGCCCGGCCGCGACGGTTGCCGAGGCGCAGGTGCCTTATTTCATCGCCATCGTCGACAAGCAGCAGAATGTGCTCTCGCGCGAGCGCTTTGTCGCCCGCGTGCCCTTCCGCGAAGGTCGTCGCCGTGTCGTGGTGATCGAGGAACTGGAACAGCGCGTACCGCTGACCGGCCGCCGCACCAGCGATTTCGAAATCCTGATCGGCCTGGAAATGCCACGCGACCAGTTGGAGAAAAACCGCCAGCAGCGCGGCTTCTGACCGGCGTTTCCCGATCATGGAACAGTTGCGCCGCCCCTTGCCCGGCCTGACGGTGGCCGTCACCGTCGCGCTGGCTGTCGGGTTCATCGCCGATCATTACGGCGGCCCGCCCTTCCTGCTTGCCCTGCTGCTGGGCATGGCCTTCAATTTCCTCAGCGCCGATGCCCGGGTACGCCCCGGCATCGACCTGGCCGCACGCAGCGTCCTGCGCATCGGCGTGGCTTTGCTGGGCATCCGCATCACCTTCGACCGCATCGCCGATCTCGGGCTGGTGCCGGTGCTGCTGGCCGTGTGCGGCGTGGCGGTGGCGTTGTGCAGCGGCCTGCTGCTGGCGCGGCTGGCGGGGCGGTCTGCGGCAGAGGGCGTGCTGTCGGGCGGCGCGGTGGGCATCTGCGGTGCTTCGGCTGCGATGGCGATCTCGGCGGCGCTGCCGCGGTCGCCGCAATCCGAACGCCTGACCCTGCTCACCGTGATCGGCGTTACCGCCCTTTCCACACTGGCGATGATCGTCTATCCGTTGCTGGCCAAAACGCTGGGCCTGGATGAAACCGCCGCCGGCGTGCTGTTCGGCGCCACCATCCACGATGTGGCCCAGGTGCTGGGCGCCGGTCTGACCGTGTCGCCGCAGGCCGGCGATGTGGCGACCTTCGTCAAGCTGGTGCGCGTGGCCTGCCTGTTGCCGGTGGTGGTGATGGTTGGCTGGGCCTTTCGCGTCGCGGGCGATGGCCAGGCGACACAGACGCAGCCGCTGCTGCCGCATTTCCTGATCGGGTTCGTGGCACTGGTTGTGCTGGGCAGCGTCGTGACCCTGCCGGCGATCGTGGTGAACGGCGTTTCGGAGATATCGCGCTGGTGCCTGCTGGTGGCGATCTCGGCGCTGGGCGTGAAGACGTCGTTCGCCGAACTCTTCGCCCTCGGCTGGAAGCCGCTGGTCCTGATCCTGGCCGAAACCGTCATCCTGCTCGGCTTCGTGCTCCTGGGATTGCTGATCTTTTTCTAGGCTCGGGTTTCAGCCCAATCCTCTGCCCAGTCGTTCAGTGCCAGCAGGGTCGGCATGAGTGCCCGCGCCGAAGCGGTCAGGGCATACCCTTCGCCGTCATGATCCACCAGTGCGCCCTGCCGCAGATCCTTCAGCCGCTGCTGCAGCACGCTGGGCGAGATGTCGTCGCAGGCGGCCTGCAACGCACGGAAGGTCAGGGGACCATCCCGCAATTCCCACAGCACACGCAGGCTCCAGCGCCGGCCCAGCAGGTCCAGCACGGCCATGATCGGCCGGCCGGTGGCGGAACCGCGGACGGAGCGACGGGGCGAAACAGGCATGCGGACCTCACACGGGGCTTGCGCTACGGATTTCGTAGCGGTATTGTGCTACGGAATTCATAGCACAAAGAAAGGCCCGCCGCCATGCCTCGCCTCAGCCCCCTGGCTCCGCCCCATTCCGCCGAAGCCGCCGCCGCCCTGGCGCAGATGCCGGCCGACATCGCGCTGTTCCGCACGGTGGCCCATAACCCGCGCGTCCTGACGCGCTGGAAGGAGGGCGGGCTGCTCGACAAGGGGTCGATCACCCTGCGGCAGCGTGAAGTGGTGATCCTGCGCACCACCGCCCTGCTGAGGGCCGAATACGAATGGGGCGTGCATGTCGCCTTCTTCGCGGCCAAGGCCGGCTTCACGCCGGCCGAAATTGCCGCCACGGTGCACGGCCAGGCCAGTGACTGGCAGGGCGACGAGGCCATATTGATCCGGCTGGTGGGGGCGCTGGTGCACGGCGCCGGCATCGACGATGCCTTGTGGGCCGAGGCCAGCGCCTGCTTCGATGCCGCGCAGATGGTGGAGATCATCTCGCTGGTCGGCTTTTACCACATGGTCTCGTTCATGGTGAACGCAACCGGCGTTGAGCGGGAGCCGGGGGCGCCGGGCTTTCCGCCGAGGGGGTAACTCCGTCATCCCGGTCAAACGCCGTCGTTAACGGCGCGCGAGCCGGGATGCCATTCCGTGTCGGCAAAATGGGACCCCGGCCTCACCCCAAGGTTCGCCCGAGGTGACGGTCTTGAGTGGGGGCAGTAAGCCAGTTCTCAATAGGCGAGCGCGCAGCCGTCCTTGCGCGGATCCGAACCGGCCTGCAACACGCCATTGGCGCGATCGATCATGATGGCCTGGCCGCCGCCATGGGGCATCTCGGCCATCTTGATCTCGTGCCCCAGCGCGGCGAGGCCGTTCAGCACATCCTCGCGGATGCCGCGTTCGGCCTCGAAACGGCCCATCTGGAAGAAGCCGCGCGCGCAGTCGATGGCTTCCTGAACATTCATGCCGAAATCCAGGATGTTGGTCAGCACATGCGACTGGCCGACTGGCTGGAAGCCACCGCCCATCACGCCGAAACACAGCCAGGGCTTGCCATCCTTCATCGCCATCGCCGGGATGATGGTATGCAGCGGACGTTTATGCGGCGCGACGCAATTGGGATGCGCCGGATCGACACGGAAACCGGATCCGCGATTCTGCAGCAGGACGCCGGTTCTGGGGCTGCTCAGGCCGGTGCCGTAGGGCCAGAACAGTGAGTTGATGAAGGAGCAGGCATTGCCCTTGTCGTCCACCACGCTGATATAGACGGTGTCGCGATAGGTGGTGCCGCCGGCCGGGCTGAGTACCGGCATGGCTTTCTTCAGGTCGATGCGGCTGCGCAATTCGTCGGCGAAGCCCGCGGACAGAATCTTCTCGACCGGCACCTCGGCAAAGGCGGGATCAGCCACGTAGGTATCGCGCATCTGGAAAGCGAGCCGCGTGGCTTCCGCCTCGATATGGAAACGTTCGATACCGACCGGATCGTATTTGCTCAAGTCGAAGCCGCTCAGGATATTGAGCATCAGCAGGGTGGTGATGCCCACGCCATTGGGCGGAATCTCAAGCAGCTCAATGCCGCGATAGCTGGTGCTGATCGGCTCGACCCAGAATGCCTCCTGGGTGGCGAAATCCTCCAGCGCATGGGTGCCGCCCAGGCTGCGCAGGTATTCCACCATGTCCTCGGCGACCCAGCCGGTATAGAAGCCGTCGCGACCCTTTGCCGCCACTTCGCGGAACACCTTCGCATGCTCGGGCTGGCGGAAAACCTCACCGGCCCGCGGCGCGCGGCCGTCCTTCAGCCACATGCGCGCCGTGTTGGCGTCGGCTTTCAGCTTGGTCTCGTTGCGGCCCCAGTCGGTGGCGACGCGTTCGGTGATGGGGAAACCGTCTTCGGCATGGCGGATGGCGGGCTGCAGCAATTCGGCCAGCGGCATGCTGCCGAAACGCGCATTCAGTTTGCTCCAGGCGTCGATGGCACCGGGGATGGTGACCGCATGCACGGAGGTCAGGCCGATTTCCCTGATCCCCTGCTTCAGCAGGTAATCCGCGCTCAGGCCCTTGGGTGCGCGGCCCGAACCGTTCAGGCCATAGACCTTGCCGCCGGCGCGCAGGTCGGTGCCGGCCGGCGCATAGAGCACGAAATTGTCGCCGCCGATGCCGGTCGAACCAGGTTCGACCACGCATTGCACGGCGCAGGCGGCGATCGCCGCATCGGTCGCGTTACCACCGCGTCGCAGAATCTCGATGGCGGCCTGCGTTGCGAGCGCATGAGACGTGGCAGCGGCGCCGTTGCGGCCCATGACCACCGAGCGGCCGGGCAATTGCAGATCACGCATTGGGATTTTCCTGGACTCTGTTGGGCTTCGGAAAGCCTACACCAGAGCCATCCGCATGCGACAGAGTTTGCGGACAGACTTCATCGCCGATTCTAGATTTCATCGCGTCGCGCGCGCTGCTTTGCAAAAGCATCGGCCGCCCGCGCTTCTTCGCGTTCGCGGGTGCGCAATTGGTACCATTGGTCCCGCCCGGCCTCGTACTGCACCGGCCATGCTGCACCGCGCCAATCGTAATCGGCGGCCGCATGCAACGTGAAATACGGATCAGCCAGATGCGGCCGGGCCAGGGCGCAGAGATCGGCGCGGCCCGAGGCGACGATGGTGTTGACCTGATCGGCGCTGGTGATGGCGCCAACGGCGATGGTGGCAATGCCGGCTTCCTGACGGATCGCGTCGGAAAACGGCGTCTGGAACATGCGGCCGTATTGCGGTTTGGCTTCCGTCGAGGTCTGACCGGCCGACACATCGACCAGGTCGCAACCGTGCGCTTTCAGCATTTTCGCGATGGCGATCGAATCCTCGACGCTCAGTCCGCGCTCGGGCACCCAGTCGACGGCCGAGATGCGGACCGACACCGGCCTGTCCTGCGGCCAGACGGCGCGCATGGCATCGAACACTTCCAGCGGGAAACGCATGCGGTTTTCCAGGCTGCCGCCATATTCATCCGTGCGCGTGTTGCTGAGTGGCGAGATGAAGTTCGACAGCAGATAGCCATGGGCCATGTGCAATTCGACCAGATCGAAGCCGGCTTCGATGGCAAGCTTCGTCGATTGCACGAAATCGTCGCGTACGCGATTCATGTCGGCGCGCGTCATGGCTTTCGGCACCGCCCCTTCCGGCAGATAGGGGATTGCCGAAGCAGACAGGATCGGCCAGGCCTGATCCGGCGGCAGCGGCCGGTCGTAACCGCCGGCCCAGGGCAGGCACGTGGCGCCCTTGCGGCCGGCATGGGCCAACTGGATGCCGATCCTGGCCCGGCTGTGGTCGTGGACGAAATCGGTGATGCGGCGCCAGGCTTTTGCCTGTTCGGCACTCCACAAGCCCGTGCATCCCGGCGTGATGCGGGCCTCAGGCGCGATATCGGTCATCTCGGTCAGGATCAGGCCGGCGCCGCCGATGGCGCGGCTGCCCAGATGCACCAGCGTCCAGTCGTTGGGCATGCCATTCTCCGCCGAGTATTGGCACATCGGCGAAACCACCACGCGGTTTTCCAGCATCATGCCGCGCAGGCGGAACGGCGTGAACATCGGTGGCGGCGGATTGGCGCCGGTGGGCTGGGATATGCCGGCCTGCCGGGCGGCCTTCTCGGCGAACCAGCGATCGATCTGGGCAATGAAGGCCGGATCGCGCAGGCGCAGGTTGTCGTAGGTCACGCGCTTGGAGCGCGACAGCAGGCTGAGGGCCAACTGGATCGGCTCGAAATCACGATAGCGTTCGGTCTGCTCGAACCACTCCAGCGAGACCTGGGCGGCATGCTGCAGGATCGAGACCTCGGTCAGGCGGGCATCCTCGAAGGCTTTCAGCGCGCTGGGCAGGTCCGGATGGCCGGCATGCAGGGCGCGGTTCAGCGCGATCGCATCTTCCATCGCCAGCTTGGTGCCCGAGCCGATCGAGAAATGCGCCGTATGCACGGCATCGCCGATGATCACAACATTGTCATGAACCCAGCGCTCGCATTTGATGGTGGGGAAGGTGCGCCAGATCGAACGGTTGCTGAGCAGGCGGTGGCCTTTCAGGTGTTTGGCGAAGAGGGTTTCGCAATACGCGATGGTGTCGGCTTCGCTGGCCTGATCCAGGCCGCCCCGACGCCAGGTTTCCTCCGTCGTCTCCACAATGAAGGTCGAAAGTCCTTCCTCGAAGCGATAGGCATGCACCTGGAACAGGCCATGCTGGTTGGCTTCAAAGATAAAGGTGAAGGTGTCGAGCGGCAGGCTCGTGCCAAGCCAGACAAACTTGTTGCGCCGCCAGTCCATGCTGGGGCGGAACTGCTCTTTCCAGGTTTCGCGTACCTGGCTGTTGATGCCGTCGGCGCCGATCAGCAGGTCGCAGTTGCGACGCAGGGTCTCGAAATCCTTCTGTTCGGTACCGAATTCCAGCCGAATGCCTTCCATGGCGCAGCGGGCCTGCAGGATCTGCAGCAACCGCTTGCGCGACAGCCCGCAGAAGCCATGGCCGCCCGAGCGGATGGTTTCACCGCCAGCCACCACATCGATTTCCGTCCAATAGGCGAAATTCTGGCGGATCGCCTCGTAGGTGCCGGCATCCTCAGCCAGGAACTGGTTCAGTGTTTCATCGGAAAAGACCACGCCGAAGCCGAACGTATCGTCTGGCTGGTTGCGTTCGTAGATGGTGATCTCGTGGCGGTTGTCCGCCTTTTTCATGAGCAGGGCGAGATAGAGGCCGGCCGGCCCGCCGCCAATGATCGTGACGCGCATGGGTTCTCCCCGTCTGATCGGCGGCGCATCCGGTATGGGGCCGCCCGAGATCGTCGTGGAGATATTTTATATTTAAAATATATTCCGGCAAGCCGGATCGTTGCCGTCGGATCGTAACCGGATGTCAGCGCGCCCGGGAGGCGGTGATGCCGAAACAGATCAGGGCGACCCCGAGGATGGTTTTGGCCAATGCCGCCGGCGGAACCGGCAGAAAGCCCAGATAGCGGTAGCGCGCCAACTCGGCCAGAGCCATGGCCAAAGTTGCAGCCAGCAGCCAGCGGCCCGGAATAGGCCGATAACGCAGGCCGATCAGAGCCGCCAGCAGCAGGATGCCCAGCACGATCATCGGCAGGGGCAGCATTCCGATCGGCAGCCGGTCTGCCGCTACGGCAATCAGGATGGCGAGGCCGATGCCGGTGAACAGGGTCAGTCGTTTGCTGCCCGGCGGGATGATCAGGCTGAACACGGCGCCCAATGCCAGTCCGACCAGGCCAAGACTGGAGGCCAGATACCGCATATCGCCTTCCAGCCCGGCAAAAGCCGACCACCCCATGGCGGCGGCGAATTCGGCTCCGGCCACAGCAACATACAGGACGGCGCCGGTGCCCCAGAACAGGGCGGCCGGCAGGGGGCTGCGACTGACCAGGATGAGAAAGAGAATGCCGCCGGCCAGATAGACGGCGTGGGCGATCAAGGCGATATCAGGCATACGGGTACTATGCCCGGCGGCATCCCCGCTCGGCAAGCCGAGCAGAAGCCTGCCGCGAAGGCATGGGTGGGGCCACAAGAGGCAGGAATCGGGCCGGAAACGCGGCTTGCCGCGAGACTTTCTGCGGGGTTGACGCCTGCCTGGGGCGGGGCTATAACCCCCGCCTCGATTTATGCCGCAAGGCAGTGCCAACTATCGGAAATCACAAGCTATGGCTCAACACAAGTCCGCGGAGAAGCGCGCCCGCCAGACCAAGAAGCGCACGGCCGTCAACCGCGCGCGGCGCAGCAAAGTCCGCACCGCCGTCAAGAAGCTCGAGACCGCGATCGCCAGCGGCGACAAGTCCGCCGCCTCCGCCGCGCTGAAGGAAGCGCAGCCCGCCCTCGACAAGGGCGTGACCAAGGGTGCCGTGAAGTCACGCACCGCCTCGCGCAAGCTGTCGCGTCTGAACGCCCGCGTCAAAGCTATGGCTTGATCGGTTGCCGCGCGGGCCTCGCGCGACAGCAACCGGTATCGGTTCAAAACATCGCCCGTCTGGTGACAGCGGGCGATGTTTTTTTATGCGACTGCGAACGGCTTCATCGCAGATATGCCTCGTTCGCGGACGTTTTCATAGAGGCGATTAGTCCGTGCGCTATGCGCCCAAAGCGGCAGTGCCGCGATACAAGTTCCAATTCTGCAACAAGGAAAAATTTTTTTCGGGGAGTCTTCATCTGTCCGCTTGCGTGGCCCGGGCGATTTCCCTTTAATGCCTCTGCTACCGCGCGACGAAGGGGATTGAAGATGCCTCGTGAAGCGCAAGAAAGCGCTCGCGATATAAGGCGGACGCCCTTCGGAAACCGGCAGCACGCGTGACGGACAAGATAGATTTTTTTAAACAATAAACGTGGCGCGAGGTTGGGGATGTTGGCTTCGGTGATGGCGGGGGACGAGGACTATGCAGGTGATGTCACGACTACCGAAGCCTGGAACCAGCTTGCGAGCAATCCTGACGCCCAACTGATCGACGTCCGAACCCAACCGGAATGGAGCTTCGTCGGCGCGCCGGATCTCGGCAAGCTTGGCAAGCGCCCTTTGTTCGTATCCTGGCAAGTGTATCCTGAAATGAGCGTCAATCCGCGTTTTGCTGATGAATTGCGTGCCCAGGGCATTCGGCCCGGGCAGGCGCTGTTCTTTCTTTGCCGTTCCGGCGCACGGTCGCGGGCGGCGGCAAAAGCCATGACGGCTGCGGGTTTCTCGCCTTGCTATAACGTTGCCGGCGGTTTCGAGGGTGACCTCGATGCCGATAAACATCGCGGACGATTGAGCGGCTGGAAGGCTGCTGGTCTCGGCTGGATCCAGAGCTGAGGTCAGTCATGGCGAAGTCGTCTCATCCACAGCCGCAATCTGTCTCCATGACTGAAGATTCCTCAATGGAAAGCGCCCGCGCCGGGCAGAATGGCGAACCCCTCGATGTGCAGTGGCAGCGTGTCCGCGCCCGTCTGCGCGTCTCGTTCGGGGACGCCGCCTTCAATTCCTGGCTGAAGCCGCTGGCCCTGGCCGATGAAGGGCTGGCCGATGACGGCGATGTGCATCTGGCGGTGCCGACGCGCTTCATGCGCGACTGGGTCGCCAATCACTACAGCGAACGCCTGCGCGAAATCTGGCGGCTGGAAAATGCCGCCGTGCGTCGCGTCGTGATCCATGTCCGTCCTACCGGCGCCATTCAGGCATCGCAGGCCAAACCGATGATCGCCGCCGGCGAACAGTCGATGGCCGCGCCGATCGTCCGCCCGGCAGTGACCCGTGCCCCGTCCACCCTGCCGACCCTGCAGGTGCGCGACATGGACGACATCGAGCGCGAATTGTCCGCGCCGCTCGACCCGCGTTTCACGTTCGACAGTTTCATCACCGGCAAGTCGAACGAGCTCGCCCGTGCCGCCGCGCTGCGCGTGGCCGAAAGCCCGACCGTGACCTATAACCCGCTGTTCCTCTATGGCGGCGTGGGCCTGGGCAAGACCCATCTGATGCATGCCATCGGCTGGCATATCCGCCAGCGCTTCCCCGAGCGCCGGGTGGTCTATCTCTCGGCCGAGAAGTTCATGTACCAGTTCATCCGGGCGCTGCGCTTCAAGGACACGATGGCCTTCAAGGAGCAGTTCCGCTCGGTCGATGTGCTGATGATCGACGACATCCAGTTCATCGCCGGCAAGGAAAGCACCCAGGAAGAATTCTTCCATACCTTCAACGCGCTGTGCGACCAGAACCGCCAGATCATCGTCTCGGGCGATCGCTCGCCGTCGGATCTGGAGGGCATCGAGGAGCGCATGCGCTCGCGTCTGGGCTGGGGCCTGGTCGCTGACATTCATCCGACCGATTTCGAGCTGCGGCTGTCGATCCTGCAGGCCAAGGCCGAGAAGAACGGCCTGACCAACATTCCGCAGGATGTGCTGGAGTTCCTCGCCCGCCGTATCACGTCGAACGTTCGCGAGCTGGAAGGCGCGCTCAACCGCATCTCGGCCTATGCCAGCCTGGTCGGCAAGCCCGTCACCGTCACCTCGGCCCAGGAAGTGCTGCAGGATCTGCTGCGCGCCAACGACCGCAAGGTGACGATCGAGGAAATCCAGAAGCGCGTGGCCGAGCATTACTCGATCCGCTTCGCCGACATGCACAGCCCACGCCGCGCCCGCGCCGTGGCCCGTCCGCGCCAGGTGGCGATGTATCTGGCCAAGCAGCTCACCTCGCGGTCCCTGCCCGAGATCGGGCGCAAATTCGGCGGCCGCGACCACACCACGGTGATGCACGCCGTGCGCAAGATCGAGGAGCTGCGCGAGATCGACGCCGCATTCGCGGAAGACATCGATTTGCTGCGCCGCAAACTGGAAAGCTGATATTTTAAAAATATCATTGTTTTTCAGTAATTTAAGATCGATTTGAGGCCGCCGCAAGGCGGCTTCTTCGCACCTGCAAAAACGGTTCGAAACCAGGCCAAATCCCTCGCGTACAAAAGGGGGGTTTGATATATTTGACGGACTCGGCAAAACCCTGCCGAAACCAACAAAAACATCACTGGTTTCCAGCCATGAAATTCACCATCGAGCGTGCCGTCCTGCTCACCGCCCTGAGCCACGTCCAGAGCGTGGTCGAGCGCCGCAACACGATCCCGATCCTGTCGAATGTGCTGCTGGAAGCCGAAGGCGACCGCCTGGCGCTCACCGCCACCGACCTGGATATCGCCGTGGTCGAGAAACTTCCGGCCAAGGTGGCGCAGCCGGGCGCGACCACGGTTCCGGCCCATACGTTCTACGACATCGTGCGCAAGTTGCCCGAGGGCGCCGAGGTCGAGTTGACCTATACCGCGGCCGAGCAGCGCCTCGATCTGCGCGCCGGGCGTTCCAGCTTCAAGCTGAGCTGCCTGCCCAAGGATGATTTCCCGGTGATGGCCGCCGGCGACCTGCCGCACAGTTTCACGCTGCCGGCCGAGCAGCTGCGCCGCCTGATCGACAAGACGCGCTTCGCCATCTCCACCGAAGAGACCCGCTATTACCTGAACGGCATCTATGTGCATGCCGCCAGCAGCGCCGGTGTGCCGATGCTGCGCGCCGTGGCCACCGATGGCCATCGCCTGGCGCGCGTCGAGGCGCCGCTGCCGGCCGGTGCCGCCGGCATGCCCGGCGTGATCGTGCCGCGCAAGACGGTGAATGAATTGCGCAAGCTGCTGGAAGGCGGCGCGGCCGAAGCCAAGATCGAACTGAGCGATACCAAGATCCGCTTCGCCTTCGGCGATCTTGTCCTGGTCTCCAAGCTGATCGACGGCGCCTTCCCGGAATACGAACGCGTCATTCCGCGCGACAACGACAAGGTGATGGAAGTCGACAGCAAGGCGTTCGCCGCCGCCGTCGACCGCGTCGCCACCATCTCGACCGAGAAAAGCCGCGCCGTGAAGCTGTCACTCAAGCCCGACGGCATCGAACTGTCGGCCACCAGCCCGGACCAGGGCTCGGCTTCCGAGCAGCTCACCGCGGCCTATAGCGCGAAGCCGATCGAGATCGGTTACAACTCGCGCTACCTGCTGGATATCGCCAGCCAGATCGAGGGCGAGAATGCCCGCTTCCTGCTGGCCGATGCACTGGCGCCCACCGTTGTCCGCGACCCCAGCGACGACGGCGCGCTGTATGTGCTGATGCCGATGCGAGTCTGAGTTTGGTGCGTAGCGCAGCTCTGGTTGCGGAACAGTCGTACGAAGGCGCGACAGCGGGCGGCACCGCCGTTCTCTCGCTCAGCCTGCGCGATTTCCGCAATTACGCCGAGCTGCATCTGCGTCTGAGCGGGCAGCCTGTGGTACTGACCGGGCCGAACGGGGCCGGAAAGACGAATATCCTGGAGGCGCTGTCCTTCTTCAGCCCCGGTCGGGGTCTGCGGCGCGCCAGATTGTCGGACGTGAGCCGTGCTTCTGCCCAGCCGGCGCGGCGCTGCTGGGCCGCCCATGCGGATCTGGTCAGCGCCATCGGCCCGGTCGCCATTGGCACCGGTCTGGCGGAGGTGGCCGGCGACGAGGAAATGGCCGAGCGCCGCATCGTGCGGATCAATGGCGAGCCGGCGGCGAGCGCCAATGGCCTGGCCGAGTATCTGGATGTGGTGTGGCTGACGCCGCAGATGGACCGTCTGTTCGTCGAGGGGTTGTCGACGCGACGCCGGTTCATGGACCGGCTGGTTTACGGCCTGGATGGCGGTCATGCCCGCCAGGTGGCCGCCTTCGAGCGGGCGATGCGGGAACGCAATCGTCTGTTGAAGAGCGGCGGCGCGGACTTGGCCTGGCTGGCGGCATTGGAAAGCCAGATGGCCGAGCATGGCGTGGCGGTGGCTGCGGCGCGGCGCGAGGCGCTGGGGCGGATCGAGGCCGGCATGGCGCTGGCCACCGGGCCGTTTCCGCGGGCAAGGCTGGCGGCACAGGGCGTGATCGAGGCCTGGCTGGCCGACATGCCGGCGCTGGCGGCGGAAGAGAAATACCGCGCCACGCTGGCCGAGCGCCGCGGCATCGATCGCGAGGCCGGCGCGGCTACCGAGGGCCCGCATCGCAGTGACATGGCGGTGTGGCACGCGGAGAAGGATCAGCCGGCGGCGCAGTGTTCGACCGGCGAGCAGAAGGCGCTGCTGATCGCCATCACGCTGGCCAATGCGCGGCTGATCCGCGCCCGCCGGCAGATGGCGCCGCTGATGCTGCTGGACGAGATTTCGGCGCATCTCGACGCCCGGCGGCGGGCGGCGCTGTATGAGGAATTGCTCGCGCTCGGCGGGCAGGTATGGCTGACCGGCACCGATGACGACCTGTTTGCGGGTCTGGCCGGTCAGGCGGAGTTTTTCACGGTGGCCGATGGCGTGGTGACGCCGCGGCACACTCTCAGTTGAGGCAGTGACGACATGAGCGAAGCAGTGAATCCGCAGGGCAATGAAGGCAATGGCGAGAATTATGATTCTTCCGCCATCAAGGTGCTGAAGGGCCTGGACGCGGTACGCAAGCGCCCGGGCATGTATATCGGCGACACCGATGACGGCACCGGCCTGCATCATATGGTCTACGAGGTGGTCGACAACGCCATCGACGAGGCGCTGGCCGGCTATTGCGACGAGGTCTATGTCGGCCTCAATCCCGATGGGTCCTGCACCGTGCGCGACAATGGCCGTGGCATCCCGGTCGACATCCATCCGGAAGAGGGCGTTTCGGCCGCGCAGGTCATCATGACCCAGCTGCATGCCGGCGGCAAATTCGACCAGAATTCCTACAAGGTCTCGGGCGGCCTGCATGGCGTGGGCGTGTCGGTGGTGAACGCCCTGTCCACCACGCTCGATCTCAGGATCTGGCGCGGCGGCAAGGCTTATGCCATGCGCTTCCGTCACGGCGATCCGGAAGCGCCGCTGGCGGAGGTGGGCGAGGCCGATGGCAAGCGCGGCACGGAAGTCACGTTCCTGCCGTCGCCGGAAACCTTCACCAAGACCGAATTCGATTACGGCACGCTGGAGCATCGCCTGCGCGAACTGGCGTTCCTCAATAACGGCGTGAAGATCGTGCTGGAAGACATGCGCGGCGTCGAGCCCAAGCGCGTGGAGCTGCGCTACGAGGGCGGCGTCGAGGCATTCGTCACCTATCTCGACCGCAACAAGAATCCCCTGCACAAGCCGCCGATCGCCATCCGGGGCGAGCGCGACGGCATCGGCATCGAAGTGGCGCTGGAATGGAACGACGGCTACCACGAGACGATGCTGTGCTTCACCAACAACATCCCGCAGCGCGATGGCGGCACGCATCTGGCCGGTTTCCGCGGCGCCCTGACGCGCTGCGTGAACGGCTATGCCAATGAAAGCGGCATCGCCAAGAAGGAGAAGGTGTCGCTGACCGGCGACGATGCGCGCGAGGGCCTGACCTGCGTGCTGTCGGTGAAGGTGCCGGACCCGAAATTCTCCTCCCAGACCAAGGACAAGCTGGTGTCGTCGGAAGTTCGCCCGGCGGTGGAAAGCCTAGTCAACGAACTGCTGGCGTCGTGGTTCGAGGAACACCCGGCCGATGCGCGCCAGATCGTCGGCAAGGTAGTCGAGGCCGCCGCCGCCCGCGAAGCCGCGCGCAAGGCGCGTGAACTGACCCGGCGCAAGGGCGCGCTCGATATCTCCTCGCTGCCCGGCAAGCTGGCGGATTGCCAGGAGCGCGATCCGGCCAAGGCCGAACTCTTCCTCGTCGAGGGTGACTCGGCGGGCGGCTCGGCCAAGCAGGGGCGCAATCGCGCCTTCCAGGCCGTGCTGCCGCTGCGCGGCAAGATCTTGAACGTCGAGCGCGCGCGCTTCGACAAGATGCTGTCCTCGCAGGAAATCGGCACGCTGATCACGGCCTTGGGCACCGGCATCGGCCATGAGGATTTCGATCCGGCCAAGCTGCGCTATCACAAGATCATCATCATGACCGACGCCGACGTGGACGGCGCGCATATCCGCACCCTGCTGCTGACCTTCTTCTTCCGTCAGATGAAGCCGCTGATCGATGCCGGGCATCTCTATATCGCCCAGCCGCCGCTTTATAAGGTCAAGCGCGGCCAGTCTGAGCGCTATCTGAAGGACGAGGCGGCGCTGGAGGATTTCCTGATCAACGAGGGCATCGAGAATGCCGTGCTGCGCCTGCATGACGACAGCCAGCGCGCCGGGCCGGACCTGAAGCTGCTGCTCGATCATGCCCGCATGGCCAAGGCCCTGCTGACGGCGATCGGCAAGCGCTACAATCCGTGGATCGTCGAGCAGGCCGCCATCCTCGGCATGCTGGTGCCCGAGCTGGTGGCCGATCCGGCCAAGGCCGGCCCGGCGGCGGAGGCGCTGGCCAGGCGTTTGAACGCGCTGACGCCGGAGCTGGAGCGCGGCTGGGTTTGCGAGGCGGCCGGCGAGGGCGCCATGAGCGTGAAGCGCAGCCTGCGCGGTTATACCGAAAGTTATCTGCTGGATGCCCAGCTGTTCCGTTCGGCCGAGGCGCGCAAGCTGAACGAGATGGCCGGCGAACTGCAGGCCACCTATCTGCGGCCGGCCGAACTGCGCCGCAAGGATGAAGTGCATCCGGTGCAGGGCCCGCTCGACCTGCTCGACCGGGTGCAGACCATCGGCCGCCGCGGCATCACCATGCAGCGCTACAAGGGTCTGGGCGAGATGAATCCCGATCAGCTCTGGGAAACCACGCTGGATCCGGAAGCGCGCAGCCTGCTGCAGGTGAAGGTCGATCACGCCGAGGATGCCGACAACGTGTTCGAGACCCTGATGGGCGATGTGGTGGAACCACGCCGCGACTTCATCCAGAGCAACGCGCTGAACGTCGTCAATCTCGATATTTAACGGCCCCTTAGGGCTGCCGAGCCTGCCCTGGCTTGACGCTAGGGCAGGCTTACGCGCGTCTTGCGGCCGGCGGCGGCTGGGATAATCTGGCGCGAACAGAAAATCCGGAGGCGAGGAAATGGACCTGAATTTCACAGCCGACGAACTGGCTTTTCGCGACGAGGTCCGCCGGTTCATCGAGCAGAATTTCGACAGCGAGATGCGCGCCGCCATGGCGCGCACCCGCACCGGCTATATCGCCAAGCATCTGCATATCCGCTGGCAGAAGGCGCTGAACGAAAAGGGCTGGCTGGCGCCGAACTGGCCGGTCGAATACGGCGGTCCGGGCTGGACGCCCACCCAGCGCTATATCTATGAGCAGGAGATGAGCTCGGCCGGTGCCCCCATCGTGGTGCCCTTCGGCCCGCGCATGCTGGCGCCGGTGATCATGAAATTCGGCACCGAGGCGCAGAAGAAGAAATATCTGCCCGACATCCTGGCCAGCAACACCTGGTGGTGCCAGGGCTATTCCGAACCGGGCGCCGGTTCCGACCTCGCCAGCCTGCAGATGAAGGCCGAGGACAAGGGCGACCATTTCCTGTGCAACGGCAGCAAGATCTGGACCTCCGAGGCCCAGCATGCCGACATGATCTTCTGCCTGGTGCGCACAGCCCAGACCAAGAAGCCGCAGGAGGGCATTTCCTTCCTGCTGATCGACATGAAATCGCCCGGCGTCACCGTTTCGCCCATCGTCACCATCGACGAGGCCAGCGAGGGCATGCAGGAGGTCAACCAAGTTTTCTTCGACGATGTGAAGGTGCCGAAGGAGAATCTGGTCGGCGAGCTGAACCAGGGCTGGACCTGCGCCAAATACCTGCTGGAATTCGAGCGCGGCAATGCCTATTCCGGCCATCTCAAGCGGCATCTGGCGCATCTGCGCAAGATGGCCAAAGCCGAACAGGCCCATGGCGCGCCGCTGGCGCAGGACCCCGATTTCGCCGCCAAGCTGGCCCAGGCCGAAATGGACATCATGGCCATGGAGATGCTGGAGCTGCGTGTGCTGGGCGGCACCAAGAGCGGCCAGAATCTGGGCGCGGCCTCGTCCATGCTGAAGACGCGCGGCACCGAGCTGCAGCAGCTGGTCACCGAACTGTCGGCCGAGGCGGTGGGGTATTACGCCTCGCCGTTCACGCCGCTGATCGAGGGCTCGAATGAACCCACCATCGGCCCGGATTATGCCGACGGCGCGGCGCCGCGTTACCTCAACATGCGCAAGGTGACGATCTACGCCGGCTCCAACGAGATCCAGCGCAACATCATGTCGAAGCTGATCCTCGGCCTCTGAGGCCGGGGAACAGGATCGCCGGGCAACGGGTTTACGCTTTCGCGATCACGGCAATCAGCCCGCCGCCATCGGGGCCCTGATGCTCGGCGCCGCCGGATACGAAAACCCGGCCATCGCCCAGCATGCCGGCCACCATGCCGCCCACCGCGCCGCGGATATGGCGCTGGGCGTTGATGTCGGTGTCGTCCAGCATGGTATGCCGGTTGCCGCGCACCAGGCCGCGCCGGTCGGGTTCGCATTTCACCAGCACGCCATGGATGCGTCCCGCATCGGCGGACGATACCTGCGGCAGCGCCGGAATCCCCAGGTCGCCGAGCACCGTGCCGATGGCGGCGATATCCAGGGCGTCCTGCATCGGCCGGTGCGCAATCATCAGATCGCCCTGCCAGCGCGGCGAGTTGCCCAGGACAATCACTTCGTTGCAGTCCACCTCCACGCCCGATGAAATGCTGGCGCGGTCGGATTGCACGGCGTAGTCGCTGAACATCGCCGCCTCGGTGATCTTCTCCGGCGGGACATCGCCCAGCGCCAGCGCCACGCCGAAGGCGCCGGCCACGCGGGCATAGGCCATCGAGCGGTTGGAATCGGCGGTCAGGACGCTGGCGCCGCGCGCCGCAGCCGCCTGGGCCCGTGCCGCCGTCACACAAGGCGCCTTCACCTGCACGAAATGCACATCAGCCGGATCGTCGATGCCGGCATCTGCCATGGCCTGCCGCACGGTGTCGGCCACCATCTCGATATGGGCGCTACGGCCCACGGCTTCGGGCGGCAGGGACGGGCTGAACGCCACGCCGATGGCCAGGCGTTTGTTGGCCGGGCTGTCGGAGTCTGACGGAGACCGCGCGAAAACCAGATAATGCGGCGACAGAACGCCCTCGGTGCCGCCAGACAACACGCAGGGAATGCCGGCCACGATCTCTTGTCGTGGCCGGCCCGTCCGCTCGGCCAGCAGGCTGGAAAAAGCCAGGGTGAAATAGCCGCGCGTGAAATCGTTCACGCCGCCATTGCCTTCGGTCTTGCCGATCACGGCCGTCACATGGGCGGGATCGAGTTGCCCGCTGTCAAACAGCGCGGCAAGGGCGGACAAATCGCCGGGGTGGCTCATGGCGAGCCGGTATACATAAGCCTGCATGATGGATGCTCCTAAGCGAGACATTCCATCCGTAGCAAGATGCATTCCGGCACCGTGGCGCCGTATTGCCGGCTTTGCCGGCCATGTTGCCTGATAATTGGGCGGCATATGCCGATGGGATGGGCGGCCTGCAACCCGGCATGAGGAAGGCTGCACGGCAAAGCTGCAACGCCGTCGAGTCCGTGCCGGAATCTCGCGATCGTCACGGCTGGCACAGTGTATGCACAGTAACGGTCAGCGAAATTGCACGGCACGCATCATCATGCCCGGTACCATCACTGGCCTGTTCCATGTGGCGATCAAGACCGCGGATCTGGCGAAGACCCGCTGGTTCTATTGCGATCTGCTTGGCCTGTCGGAAGTGGCGCGGCCTGATTTCGGTTATCCCGGCGCCTGGATCGCGGTGCCGACGCCGGTGGGCGAGGCCATCATCCATATCTATGCCGGTGGTCCGGCGCTTGGCACCGATAATGTCGTTCCCAGCGGCAGCGGCGCGATCGACCATATCTCGCTGACCGGCGTGGGCTATCACGATTTCATCGCACGGTTCCGCCAGCATGGCGTGGACTGGCGCGAATTCCTCGTGCCCAACACCACATACTGGCAGCTCTTCGTCTACGACCCCAGCGGCGTGCAGCTTGAGCTCACATTCGATGGCCGCGCCGAGCAGGGGCCGCTGCCGGATATGTCGCCCGGCCGCCGCTATGTGGCGGGCAGCAGTTTCTTCGTTCCATCGCAAAAAGAATACGCCTGACCGACAAGGAGAAACCAATGACCATCCGCTCCATCAAAATCGCCGCGCTGGCAGGCGCCGCGCTGATCGCCATCGGCACCGCCGGCAGTGTCGAGGCGGCCGACAAGGTGAAGGTCGGCGTGTTCCCGGTTTCGTCGGCGCTGCCTTATTTCGTCGCGCTCGAGCGCGGCTATTTCAAGGAACAGAATATCGATGCCGAGATGGTCAAGCTGATGGGCGCGCCGCCCATCGTGCAGGGGATGCTGACCGGCGATCTGGATGCCGGCGCCAATCTCGTCACCGTCGATGGCATGAACGCCAATACCAAGAAAGAGGGTCTGGTGTATTACATGTCGCTCTACGGGCAGAACAAGTTCGCCCAGATGGAGCAGTTCGTCGCCAAGACCGGCCTCGATGCCAAGAGCGTGAAGGATTTCAAGGGTTCGCCCAAGAAGATCATGTCGGCGCCCGGCGCCGGCAACATGGCCATGGCCCGCGCGGTGCTGGGTGCCGTTGGCATGAAGGAAGGTGCCGATTACACCCTGACCGAACTGGCGATGAACCTGCATGTCGATGCGATGAAGGCCGGCACCTTCGACATCGGCTACACCCTGGAACCGAATGCCACGGTGATGAACAATACGGGTGCCGCGAAAACGGTCGAGGCCGGCGTGGTGGCCAAATACATTATCGGCCGCGAGGATGCCTATGCCTATATGGCCGGTGGCGCGATCACCGGAAAATTCATGAAGGAAAAACCGGATGTGGCGCGGCGTTTCTCGGCGGCCTGGCGCAAGGCGCTGAAGGACATCGAGCAGGACCCCACCACCCGCGAGCTGCTGAAAGGCAATACCTTCACCCCGCCGGAACTGGCGATGACCATTCCGCTGCCGCGGATGCTGATGGTCGACCAGCTTTCGGCCCAGGACAAGAAGGATTTCCAGAAGGTGATCGACTTCACCATCGAGAGCGGCGTGATCAAGGAAAAGGTCGATACCCAGAAATACCTGGTTGTGCTCGACAAGAAGGCGGGCAGTTGATGATCGGACGTACGCGGGCGGCCATGCGGCTGGTGACGGGCGGGGCCGCGGCGGCGGTGCCCGCTCCGCAGCCGACGGGTGAAGCGGAAAAGTCCTATCGCTGGTTCCCGCCCGGCACACACATAACGGTGCGCGGGCTGTCGAAGCAGTTCCAGGGCAGCCCGCTCTACCAGGATTTCGACCTCGATTTGCCGCGCGGCAAGGTGGTGTCGGTATTCGGGCCGAATGGCTGCGGCAAGAGCACGATCATCAACATGATCGCGGGCCTGATCCCGGTCGACAAGGGCGATATCCTGTTCGATGGCAAGACCATTGATGAAACCCGTATCGGCTACGTGTTCCAGAATTACCGCGAGGCGCTGTTTCCCTGGCTGCGCGCCATCGACAATATCCATTATCCGCTCAAGTTGATGGGGCTGGGCCGTCGCGAACGCCAGGAAAAGGTCGAGAAACTGCTGAGCCGCTTTCAGGTCAAGATCGATTTCAATCGCTATCCCTACGAATTGTCCGGCGGCCAGCAGCAGACGGTGTCGATCCTGCGTTCCCTGGTCATGGAGCCCGAGGTCCTGTTCCTGGATGAGCCGTTTTCAGCGCTGGATTACGAGATGACGCTGTTCATGCGCGACCAGATGCAGAAAGCGTTCATGGAGACGAATACCACCATGGTCATCGTCAGCCATGACCTGGAAGAGGCCGTCTACCTGGCCGATTACGTCCTGCTGCTGACGCGACGGCCGACGCAGATCGCCGATTTCGTCGAGGTGCCGCTGCCGCGTCCGCGTTCGGCCGAGACGCTGTCGGACCCGAAATTCATCGAGATCAAGAGCCATTGCCTCGATATCTTCCGGCGGGAGGCCAGACTGTAATGGATATCGCCGCGACACTGGGCCGCTTGCGGCCGATGCTGGGGGTGGGACTGCTGCTGCTGGTCTGGTGGGTCGCCACCGCCCTTGAAGTGGCCGATCCCGTGCTGCTGCCGCCGCCACAGAAGGCCTTCAGGGCGCTTTATGATGGTCTGATCGGCGGGCCGCTGCTGGCCGATTTCGCCCAGACCATCTACCGCACGGTTCTGTCGTTCCTGATCGCCTCCGCCATCGCCATTCCGCTCGGCGTGGCGCTCGGCGCCGCCGACAAGCTCTACCGTTCGGTCGAGTTTGTGATCGATTTCTTCCGCTCCACGCCGGCTTCCGCGGTCTTTCCGCTGTTCCTGGTGCTGTTCGGCGTCGGCGACAAGACCAAGATCGCCGTGGCGGCCTTCGGCGCCGTGCTGGTGATCCTGTTCAACGTGGCCTATGGCGTGATGAATGCGCGCAAGACCCGCGTCCTCGCCGCCAAGGTGATGGGGGCCAACCGTCTGCAGATCCTGAAGGATGTGTATTTCTGGGAATCCCTGCCGCAGACCTTCATCGGCATGCGCAACGGCATCTCGCTCTGCCTGGTCATCATCGTGGTGGCCGAGATGTTCATCGGCTCGACCGATGGCATCGGCCATCGCCTGATCGAGGCGCAGATGCTGTTCGAGATGCCGACCATGTATGCCGCGATCTTTGCCGCCGGCGCGCTGGGATATGGCATGAACTGGATCTTCCTGACCATCGAGAAAACCTTTGTGCATTGGGGCGGCAAATGAGTGGTCGGCGCAAACGCATCGTCATCGCCGGCTCTGGCGTTGCCGGCAGCATCCTGGCCTATGGCCTGCGCGACCTTCCCGATGCCGAGGTCATCTGCCTGGAGCGTGCCAGCGCCGACGATCACAGCGATGCGGGCACTGGTCTGAATGTCGGCCCCAACGCGATCAAGGCGCTGCGGCGTTTCCTGCCCGATCTGGCCGACCTGCTGGTTTCCGCCAGCCTGCCGTGGAAAAGCTGGCGCATCTCGCTGACCGGCGGCCGTGAGTTGATGAATCTGCCGTTATCCCAGGTCGCGGATAACGACGGCATCCGCATCCGCTGGTCGCAGCTCTATGCCCTGTTGCGGCAGCCCGTGCTGGATCATGTGCGGTTTGGCGTGGAGGTGACGGCGATGCGCTATGCCCGTGCCGGCGAGGCCGGGCCGATCGTGGTCGAGACGATCGATCGCGCCACCGGCGCAGGCGGGGTCATCGATGGCGTCGATCTGCTGGTTGGCGGCGATGGCCGCTATTCGCGCGTGCGCGAGACCTTCCTGGGTCGGCCGAGGCCCTATTTTCTCGGTGTCTGCATTTTCCGTTTGCTGATCGAGCAGAGCAGGATCGATCTGGTCGACGATTACGAGCAGTGGTTCAATGGCCCGAACCGGTTGCTGGCTTTCCGCGTGCCCGGCAACGGCACCTATATCGCCGGGTCATTTCCCATCGATCCCGATGAGGATGTGCCGGACGGGGTCAAACGGGCCGATGCCCTGCGCGCGCTCTACACGCCGCGCGATGGCGCGCCCAGCGATCAATGTGCCTTCCTGATCGATGCGATCTGCCAGAACCTGGCCGATATCCACTGGGCGCGGCTGCAGGAGGCGCCGCCGGTCTTCAGCGATCCGGGCCAGCGCATCCTCTTGCTGGGCGATGCCGCGCATCCGATGGTGCCCACGCTGGGGCAGGGCGCCACCCAGGCCATCGAGGATGCCTGCGTGGCGGTCACCCGGCTGCGCAAGGCGCTGCATGGCGGCGGCGATATCGGCACGGCACTGGAAGCGATTGAGCAGCAGCGTCGTGCCCGCGTGGAATTCGTGGTCGATTTCTCGCGCGACGCCACCGATACCATGCTGGCGGGTTCCGATCCGGTGGCCGGTAGTCTGGCCAAGACCCGGCCTGATTTCCAGGCCAAGCTGGCCAAGCTCTATCGCGACGTACCGGCTGCTTAAAGCGCCAGGGCGGGACGGCGGCCCGCCTAGAGTGCGAAGGCGGGCCAGCGGTCCGCCCAGGGCGCCACGGCTTCATAACGCCGGCCGATCGCCAGCAGCAGCGCATCGTTGCCATACCCACCGACCAGCTGCACGCCGATCGGCATGCCCTTGGCATCCGGTGTCGCCGGCAGGTTCAGGCCGGGCAGCCCGGCCAGGTTCACCCAGCCGGTATAGACGGCATGGCCGCGTGGTCCGGCGTCCTGGCCGTCGATTTTGTCCGGATAGACCTTGTCCTTCGTCCATGGCTGGGCGGCAGTGCTGGGGGTGAGGATCGCATCAAATCGCGTATAGAAACTGGCCAATTGGCGGCGCAGCTCGACGGCATGGTTGAGGGCGGCCAGATAGGCGCTGCCGCTCACCGCCCTGCCGGCTTCATACATCGGCAGGAGGGCCGGTGTGATCTTTCCCGGCCCACCGAGCCGGTCAACGATCATCGCCAAGCCAGTCGGCATCAGCACCGCCAATGCGGCGATGGCGGCGTCGATGTCGAAGGGCAGGGCGCCGGCCTCGATTCCGCAGCCCACCTTCTGCAGAACTTCTGCGGCGGTATCGGTGGCGGCAATGATCTCCGGGTCCACCGGATGCCGGCCGAAGCGCGGCACATACAGGATGCGCGGTGTTTTCGGCAGATGCCGGGTTTCATCGGGCGTCACGGCGGCGTGGAAGGCCAGCGAATGACGGTCGCGCGCATCGGGGGCGGAAAGCGTGCAGAGGATCGTCGACACATCCTCGATGCAGCGGCCGAACAGCCCGATCACTTCGAGGTCGTTGTAGATTTCGGGGAAACCGCCGGTGCGCGCGATGCGGCCGGTGCTGGGCTTCAGGCCGACCAGACCGGTATGGCCGGCCGGGCGACGCGTCGAGCCGCCGCCATCGGTGCCCAGCGCGACGGGGCCGAGCCCGGCAGCCACGGCGCTGACCGCGCCGCCGCTGGACCCGCCCGGGGTGAGTGCCGGGTTCCATGCATTGCCGGTGGCACCGAACAGCAGGTTGTCGGTGTAACCCTGCACGGTGAATTCCGGCACGTTGGTCTTGCCCAGCAGCACGGCACCAGCCGCACGCAGGCGTTCGACCGGCAATTCGTCCTGCGCCGGGATATTGCGTTCCAGCAGCCGGCTGCCCCAGGTAGCCGGCATGCCGCCAACCAGCAGGCTGTCCTTGATCGAGGCCGGAACGCCATCCAGCGGACCAAGCGGCCGGCCGGCGCGATACCGCTCGGCACTGGCCTGCGCGGCGGCCATGGCGCCGGCCGTGTCCACATGCACATAGGCGTTCAGCATCGGATTGAGCGCCTCGATCCGGGCCAGGATTTGCGATGCCACATCGACCGGAGACAACGCGCCGCTCCGGTAGTGCTGATGAAGGTCGGTGGCCGAAAGCTGCCAGTTGGATTGAATGGCGGGCATGGTATTTCCGGGGCTGGGCGATGGCAGGATGCGGGAATGATCGGCCACCGGCCCGCGACAGGCAAGGGCCGGCTGGACGTGGTCTGGCCGGGCTCTATCTTCTGTCGTAAATTGGCTTCTGTCGTAAATCGGCTTCTGTGGTAAATCGGGCCAAACAGGGGTGGCATGCCATGATTCGAGCCGGCTCTCTTCTGGTTGCGGTGACGCTATTCGGGCTTGGCCTGCTGCCGGCGCGCGATGGCAAGGCGGCCGATCTGCCGCTGATCGACGCGCATGTGCATTACAGCCACGATGCATGGCAGATGGTGCCCACGGCCGATGCCATCGCCATCTTGCGCCGGGCCGGGTTGCGCAAGGTGCTGGTCTCCAGTTCCAGCGACGATGGCACGCAGAAACTCTATGAAGCCGCACCCGACCTGATCGTGCCAGAGCTGCGGCCCTATCGCAGCCGGGGCGAACTCAGCAGCTGGATGCGGGATGATACGGTCCTGCAGCATATCGAGGCGCGACTGGCGAAATACAGCTATGTCGGGATCGGCGAGTTCCATGTCTATGGTGCCGATGCCGATCTGCCGGTGCTGAAACGCGTGGTGGCGCTGGCGAAACAGCACAAGCTGTTCCTGCATGCCCATAGCGATGCCGATGCGGTCGAACGGCTGTTCAGACATGATCCCCAGGCCCTGGTCCTGTGGGCGCATTCCGGCTTTGACCGGCCCGATGCGGTGCGGGCGATGCTGAAACGCTATCCCACCCTCTGGGCCGACCTGGCGTTCCGCAGCGACCATGCATCGCAGGGCAAGGTCGATCCGGCCTGGCGGGTGTTGTTCGAGGAATTTCCGGATCGCTTCATGGTCGGCACCGACACCTTCACGCCGGAACGCTGGTTCTATATCGAGGAACACGCCAAATGGTCGCGCGGCTGGCTGGCCGATCTGCCCGCTCCGCTTGCGGAAAGGATCGCCTATCGCAATGCCGAGGCGCTGTTTGCGCGCACCGGGTTTAAACCGGCCCATTGAGATCGCGCATGCTGCGCCTGGCTTCATTCATCGGATTGTTGTTGAGCGTATCGTTGCCAGCCTGGGCCTGCGAGCAGATTCCGGTGGCCGCCCAGGTGATCGAGGGGCCACGCTTCAAGCTGGTGGTGCTCTCCGAGCCGGCGCCAATCCCGCTTAATGCGCCTTTTGCGTTCGATATCCGGCTCTGCGATGCCCGCATGGCGGAATTGCCGCGGCTGGTGCGCGTCGATGCCCAGATGCCGGCGCATCGTCATGGCATGAACTATGCGCCCAGCCTTACCAAGCTGGACTGGGGGCATTACCGTGCCGAGGGCCTGCTGCTGCACATGCCGGGCGAATGGGAATTCACCTTCGATTTTGCCGGGTTGGAGCAGGATGAGCGGCTCGGCTTCCGCTTCGATGCGCAATGAGCATATTGCGCGCTTGTCTGGGGCTGCTGCTGGTTCTGTTCGCAACGGCCGCACGGGCTGACGAGCCTCCCGTTTTCGACGCCACGCAACGCCGCCTGATCCGCAGTTTTGGCCCGTGGCCACCCGCTTTCCGTATCGATTCCGGCAATCCGTTGTCCGGCCGGCCAGAGGCTGTGCGGTTCGGCGCGGTGCTGTTTGCGGAACCACGCCTTTCGAAAAATGGAGCCTTGGCTTGCCAGAATTGCCATCAGCCGCAGCATGGCTGGGCCGAGCCTGTCGCGCGCAGCCACGGCCTGGACCGGCTTGATCGCAATGCGCCCGGCCTGCTCGACAGCCGGCTGCACCGCTGGTTCGGCTGGGATGGCGCCAGCGACAGCCTTTGGGCCGCGGCGATCCGCCCGATCCTCGATCCGCGCGAAATGGGTGGCAGCACGGCCATTGTGGCCGATTTGCTGCGGCGCGATCCGGCGCTGGCCTGCCTCGCCCGCCAGGCCGATGACGCGGCGGCCACATCGCCGGATGACGAGTCCTTGCTGGTGCTGGCGGCGCGGGCCCTGGCGGCCTTCCAGGAAACGCTGGTCAGCCCCCGCACGGCGTTTGACGATTTCCGTGACGCCCTGTTGACCAATGATCACGCTGTGATGGCGCGCTATCCCGTTTCGGCGCAGCGCGGTCTGGCATTGTTCACCAGCCGTGGGCAATGCGCCACCTGCCATAGCGGCCCGGCTTTCACCAATGGCGAGTTTCACGATACCGGCATGCCCTTCTTCGTCATCGGCGCCGATGGTACGCGGGGCGTGGATCCCGGCCGGCATCGTGGTATCGCGCGGCTGAAGGCGAATCCGTTCAACCGGCTCGGCCGGTACAACGCGGATCCTCAATCGCCAGCCGTTCTTCCCGTGCGCCATGTGGCGCAACAACATCGCAACTGGGGCGAATTCAAGGTGCCCAGTCTGCGCAGCCTGTTATTCACCGGGCCCTACATGCATGACGGCAGCAAACCTGATCTGGCATCGGTGGTGCAGCATTATTCCGATCTGGATGAGGATCGGCTGCACAGCGATGGCGAAGCCATTCTCAGGCCGCTGCGGCTCAGTGCCGAAGAAAGCCGCGATCTTGTGGCCTTCCTGCAAAGTCTCAGCGCGCCGGCCGTGGCGGCGGCGTCGGACTATGAAACGCTCAAGGCGGAAGCGCGCCGGTTATGTCCCTGAAGTAATCTGGCGCAGCGGCAGTATGATGGTTGCCACCGTGCCGCGGCCGGGTTCGGAAGCCAGGTCGAACTGTCCGCCGAGCAGCTCGGTCAGCGACTTCACCAGAGGCAGTCCAAGGCCGGTGCCCTGATGCTCGCGAGTCAGCACGCCGCGCACCTGTTCGAAGGGGGCGAGGGCCTTGGGGATATCCTGCGGCGCCATGCCGACGCCACTGTCATGCACGCTGATCCCCAGGGTTTTGCCGTCCGTCCGGGCGGTGACCCAAGCCCTGCCGCCGCGCGGCGTGAACTTCACGGCATTGCTCAAGAGATTCAGCAGAATCTGGCGCAACATGCGTTCGTCCGCCGGCACCAGGGGCAGGTTGGCCGGCAGATCCTCGCTCAGGGCTACGCCGGCCTGCTCGGCCTGGCCGCGCATCATTTCCAGGCTGTCTCCGATGGTGAGCCAGGGATCCACCATCTCGATATGCGGCTCCATCCGGCCGGCTTCCACCTTCGCCAGATCCAGCACGTCGTTGATAAGCTGCAGCAGGTGGATTCCGGATTTGTGGATGTCGTTGACGTATTCCGCCTGCTTTCCCGAGAGCGCGCCGAAATAGCCGCCAAGCAGGGATTCCGAAAAGCCGATGATGGCATTCAGCGGCGTGCGGAATTCATGGCTCATGTTGGCCAGGAAGGCGCTTTTCGAGCGGTTGGCGACCTCGGCCATTTCCTTCGCGCGCAGCAATTCGCGTTCGGTGCCTTCCCGTTCGGCGATATAGCGGGTCAGGGCTTCGGTGCGTTCCTCGATGCGCGCTTCCAATGTATCGGCCAGCTCGCGTAGCTGATCCTGCGCACGGCGCAGATCGGTGATATCGGAATACGAGGTGACGAAACCGATGCCCGGGATCGGCGTGCCGATCACCTCGATGGTGCGACCATTCGGTCGTCGCCGTTGGATGCGATGCGGTATCATCGCGCGTGCAAGGTCGACACGCTCGCGCACCATCGCCTCCACGTCCCCGGGGCCATATTCTCCATGTTCGGCGTTCCAGCGCACGAAATCCTCGAATGGCGTGCCTGGCCTGGCGAAGTTTGCGGGATATTCCAACAGGTCGATGAAGCGCTGATTGCAGATCAGCAGATTGAGATTGGTATCGAACAGGGTGATGCCGTGGCTGATATTCTCGACCACGACATCCAGCAGGCGCTTCTTGTCCTGCAGTTCGGCGGTGCGTTCCTGCACCTTGCGCTCGAGCTGCTGATGCGCCTGCATCAGTGCCCGTTCGTTGTGTCGCGATGCGGTGATGTCGCTGTAGATGGTGACCCAGCCGCCATCGGGCAGAGGGGTGCCGCGGATATCGATTACCGTGCCGTTGGGGCGCTGGCGTTCCAGGTGGTGCGGCAGGAAACGGCGGGCCAGTTCCACGCGTTCGCGGACTTGGGTTTCGATGTCGCCGGGGCCGTATTCGCCGCGTTCGGCGTTCAGGCGGAAGAAGCTTTCGGCAGGCGTTCCCGGTATGCCCAGTTCATGAGGAAAGCCGAGCAGATCCAGATAGCGCCGGTTGCAGGCGACCAGCTTCAGGTCCCGGTCGAAGATGCTGATGCCTTGATCGAGATGATCGAGACCCTGCAGGAGCAGCACATTCTGGTGCACGCCGACGCGCTCCATGGTTGTTCCGACTCAGTCTAGAATAATCCGGGCCGGGCCGGGATGGGGAGCAGCCATGAAAAAAGCCGCCCGGAGGCGGCTTCATTCTTATCGGGTCGACAGGCAAAAAGCCTTACATCGAGCCTTCACGCTGGGCGCGCTTGCGGGCCAGCTTGCGGGCGCGACGGATCGCCTCGGCCTTCTCGCGGGCCCGGCGCTCGGACGGCTTCTCGTAATGACCGCGCAGCTTCATCTCGCGGAAAATGCCCTCACGCTGCATCTTCTTCTTCAGCGCCTTCAGGGCCTGATCGACATTGTTGTCGCGAACCAGGACTTGCACGTGGGTCCCATCCTTTCGGGTTGGCAATAAGAATCCGGTTGCGGGGCGCCAGCCCCGGCAAGTCGCGCCTTCTAGCATGCCCCCCCGGCTTTGTGAAGCGGCTTTATACCCGGCCCGACGGTAATAATGAGGCTGGAAAAGCCTCATTTTGGCAATTATTTGCGGATTCCGGGCTGTCTCTTGGCCGCCCGGGTCCCCTGGCTTAGGTTAATGCTCATGGCCATTCTGAAAATCGCCCGTATGGGGCATCCGGTGCTGGCACGCCCGGCCGACTCGGTGCCGGACCCGACAGCCCCGGAAATCCACCAGCTGATCGCCGACATGGTCGACACCATGCTCGATGCCCCCGGCCAGGGCCTGGCGGCGCCGCAGGTGCATGTGCCGCTGCGGGTGGCGGTGTTTCTGACCCCCGACGAGGGCGACGGCCAGCGGGAGCTGGTCACCTTGGTAAATCCAAGCTGGCGCCCCCTGGGCGAGGCGCAGGACCTGGCCTGGGAAGGCTGCCTGTCGGTGCCCGGCCTGCGCGGCCTGGTGCCGCGCTATACCCGCATCGCCTATGAGGGCGATCTGCCCGACGGCCGGCGGCTGCAGCGCGAGGTGCAGGGCTGGCATGCCCGGGTGGTGCAGCATGAACTGGACCATCTGGATGGTATCCTGTATCCGCAGCGCATGACCGATCTGAAGGACCTGGTATTCGAGACCGAACTGCGGCATCGCGCCAGCCTGCGGCCGCAGGAGCAGGAAGATTGATGGAGGCCGTGATGAACGACGAGCATCTGCTGACCGAGAGGCGCGCCCTGCTTGAAGCCATGCTGACCCATGTGCCGTTCGACGGTTGGACCGACAGGGCAATGGCACAGGCCGCGAAAGATTGCGGTTATGATGCCGGCCTGCTGACACGCGCATTTCCCAATGGCCCGGCCGAGGCGCTGGATTTCTGGGTCGCGGAAACCGACCGGGCGATGCTGCGTGTTCTGGAAGGGCGCGACCTCGCCGCGATGAAAACCGGCCAGCGGGTGAGAACCGCGGTGCTGGTGCGGTTGGAACTGGCCGCGCCCCATCGCGAGGCGGTGCGCCGTGCGCTGAATCTGGAAGCGCTGCCGCAGCATGCGCCAAAGGCATTGCGACAGCTCTATCGTACGGTGGATGCGATCTGGTATGCCGCCGGCGATACCGCGACGGATTTCAACTTCTATACCAAGCGCATGCTGCTGGGCGGCGTCTATGCCGCCACATTGCTGCATTGGCTGGATGACAAGTCGGAGGGCTTTGCCTCGACGGCGGCTTTCCTGGATCGCCGGCTGGCCGATGTCATGCGTATCCAGCAGGCCAAGGGCAAGCTGGGCAAACTGCTCGATCGCCTGCCCAATCCTTTGGGGCGTGCGCGCCGCGCCTGAAACGCGGATCAGACCGAAAGGCTGATCAGCCGACCCGACGAAGCCGGATTGGGCTGCGCGTTGGGAGTGCCGTTGGCGCCATAGTTGATTGCTGAATTCCGCGAATTCGGCGGCTCGGTATTGTTCGCCGGCTGTTGCTGCTGCAACTGCTGGGTCAGACCGTTGATGATGGTGCCGCCATCATTGGTGCCGCTCTGCTGCGTGGTTTCGCTGCGCTGACCGGCATTGGATTGCGGCACGGCACTGGTGGTCTGGGGCTGCGTGGGGGCTGCCGTGTTCACCTGGAAACGGCTGCTGTCCTGCTGGCTATTCTGCAGGGAGTCGCGCACGGCATTGTTGTCGGTCCCGCTGGCCGGATTGCTCGGCTGCTGGCGGATCGGAAACTGCGGCGCGACGCTGCCGGACGAAATGCTGTCGATGGCCATGCCATTCACTCCACCCGGAGGCCACGCGGTTCTGGCGCTCAATCCGGACGGACCACCGTTCTCGGCGGCCTGGAGACATCTTGCTCAGAATATAGGCCAGTGCCGCCCGCCCGCCAAGGGAAAGACGACAATATTGTCGTGACTTAAGGTTGTGGTGCCTGCCCCGTTGGGTAGAGACGGGTGACATGCCCCATCTTGCGGCCGGGCCGGGCCTCGGCTTTGCCATACAGATGCAGCTTGGCGTTGGGTTCGGCGAGCAGGGCGGGCCAGGCATCGATCTCGTCGCCGATCAGGTTTTCCATCACGGCATCGCACAGGCGCTCGGGCGAGCCCAGCGGCAGCCCGCAGACGGCGCGGATATGCTGCTCGAACTGCGAGGTGACGGCGGCATCCAGCGTCCAATGCCCGGAATTGTGCACGCGCGGCGCCAGCTCGTTGACCAGGATACGGTCACCGCAATCAAACAGCTCGACGGCCAGCACCCCGACATAATCCAGGCCCTCGACCAGGCTGGTGGCGAGTTGCTCCACCTGCGCTGCCAGCGCCGGCTCGATCACGGCCGGGGCATGCGTGCGCCACAGGATATGGTTGCGATGAATGTTCTCGACCGGGCCCCATGAGGCGATGCTGCCATCCAGCCCCCGCGCCAGCACCACCGACAATTCTCGCCGGAAGGAAATGAAGCCCTCGGCGATCAGCGCGTCGGATTTCAGCGCGGCGAAGGCGCGCGTGGCATCTTCGGTGGCGGTGACCTTGTACTGGCCCTTGCCGTCATAGCCCATGCGGCGGGTCTTGAGCACCAGAGGCAGGCCCAGCGCGTCGGCAGCGGCGCACAGATCGGCCGTGTTGGCGACGGCGCGATAGGGCGCGGTATGGATGCCGCGACTGGTGCAGAAATCCTTCTCGAACAAACGGTCCTGCGTTATGCGCAGCGCTTCGGTGCCCGGCCGCACCGGCACCAGACCGGCGATCGCCTGCACCGGTTCGAAGGGAATATTCTCGAATTCGTAGGTCACCACCGCGCAGCTTCTGGCGAAAGCGGCCATGGCGGCGGCATCGGTGTAGTCGGCGCGGGTATGTTTCGCGGCGACTTCCGCCGCCGGCGGATCGGCTTCCGGGCAGAAGATATGGCAATGATAGCCCAGGCGCGCGGCCGCGATCGCCAGCATGCGGCCGAGCTGGCCGCCGCCGAGAATGCCGATCATGCTGCCGGGCGGAAGCGCGCTCATGTCAGGCGGTGGGCTTCAGCTTGATGGCTTTGGTCTGCTTCGCGCGCCAGGCCTGCAGGCGTTTCGACAGGGCCGCGTCGTTCAGCGCCAGGATGGCGGCGGCCAGCAGGCCGGCATTGATGGCGCCAGCCTTGCCGACGGCCAGCGCGCCGACCGGAATGCCCCCCGGCATCTGCTGGATCGAAAGCAGCGAGTCGAGTCCCTTGAGGGCTTTGCTTTCCACCGGCACGCCCAGCACCGGCAGATGCGTCATGGCGGCAGCCATGCCGGGCAGATGGGCGGCGCCGCCGGCGCCGGCGATGATCACCTGGATGCCGCGGCCCGCCGCGCCATGGGCGTAATCATAGAGCCGCTGCGGCGTGCGATGGGCCGAGACGATGCGGTGTTCGGCCGGGACTTTCAGCACCTTCAGAATCTCGGCGGCATGTTCCATGGTCGCCCAGTCGGACTGGCTGCCCATGATGATGCCGACCAAAGGCTTCTGGCCGGACGAACCTTTACGCGCCGCCATCGTTTGCTCCTGTCGCGGAAAGCGGCGGATTATAGGGGGCGGGGTCGGCCTGTAAAGCGGTGCCGCCGGCAGGAGACAGCCCAGGGCCGGCCGTGGTGGCAAGGCCGGCCGATCCATGCTTTGTTAACGCCTGCCGAGGCAAGACTAAGGCAGGATACCGTCCGACCAGGCGGAGCATGACCAAGATCGAGGATCGTCGACCGGTGGGGCTCGGGCCCGGCGCCGCGCCCATAGGGGCGTCAGGCGGCGGGGCGCGTCCGGTTGCCGTGGCGACGAGCCAGGCCGCGGCACCGGCCCAGGCCGCCGGCCAGCCGGCCGTCACCGCCACGGTGATGGGCATCCCCGAACCCGAACTCACCCCGCGCGTGCGCGACGCCATCATGCGGCTGATGGGCGAGGTGGACCAGTTGCGCAACGAACTGAACCGCACGCGCCACCGCCTGGCCGAACTGGAGCGCCTGGCGGATCGAGACACGCTGACGCCGCTGTATAACCGGCGCGCCTTCGTGCGCGAGCTGTCTCGCGCCATGGCCCATGTCGAACGCTACAACCGACCATCCTGCCTGATCTATTTCGACCTCAACGGTCTGAAGGAGATCAATGACAAACACGGCCATGCCGCCGGCGACGCCGCCCTGATCCAGGTGGGCCAGATCCTGCTCGACAACACCCGCGAGGTGGACGTGATCGCCCGCCTCGGCGGCGACGAATACGGCGTGATATTAAGCGAGACCGATGCCCAGCAGGGCCGCGAGAAGGCCGATCATCTGGCCGAGGCGATCCGCCGCCGGCCGCTGCATTGGGAAGGCAAGAGCCTGCCGCTGGATGCCGCCTATGGCGTCTATCCGCTCAAGCCCGGCGAGGATCCGGGCTCGGCCCTGGCTGCCGCCGACCAGATGATGTACAGCCACAAACTGGCCCGCCGCGCCGCCAGAGCCTGATCCGGGGCCTGATCCGGGGCCTGGTCCGGCCTGGTAATCCGGGAAATCCTGATTTCCATCCGGCTTATTTTGGCTGAAAGGGTGGCCACACCCTCGCCAATAATTGCCAATCATCGCCAATTTTAGCCAATGATCGCCAATCATCGCCAAAAGTGGCCAATTGTTGCGGCGTGCCGCCGGGCGTCTGAGGCTCTGGCGACCGGAGATCGTCCCGGTTCGGATGCATATTGACGATAGCCAAGAACGGTAAGAATATATAGAACATATAAAGAACAATTTCCTGGAGGCAAGAGGCCATGCCTACGGACGATTTCGCCGCCTATGTGCTGGACTGCCTGAACGCCGCCCGGGTCGGGCCGGTGACGCGCGAGCGGCTGTTCAGCGGCAGCGGGCTGCGGATCGATGGCCTGCTGTTCGGCGTGATCCTGCGCGGTGCGCTGTATTTCGTGGTGGATGAGCAGACCCGGCCGCGGTTCATCGAGGCCGGCATGGGGCCGTTCCGCTACAGCCGCAAGGATGCGCAGCAGGCCATCGAACGCTGGTATGAACTGCCCGAGGATGTGCTGCTCGATCCCGCCGACCTGCGCGACTGGGTGCATGACGCGTTGGCGGCGTCGCGGCGCACGGCCAAGCCGGAAAAGCCCAAGAGGGCGAAGACAGTCGCTGTGAAGAAAGCTGCCGTGAAGAAGGCTGCCGTGAAGAAGGCCGCAGCAGTGAAAAAGACCCGGCCGCGCCGATGATCGCGCGGCCGGGTCAGAAATCCGGTCCTGAAATCCGGGCCTGATGTTTCGCGCCGCGTGGATCAGGCGGCGATATTGACCACGATCTTGCCATTGGCAGTGCGGCTTTCGATGGCCGCGTAAGCCGCTTCCACCTGTTCCATGCCGAAATGCCGCGGATCAAGGCTGGGTTTGAGCTTGCCGGCTTCGACCAGTCTGGTGGCCTCGCGCAGGATGTCGCCGTAATGCGAGCGGCCCTCGCCGGTCAGCAGCGGCGCCAGGGTGAAGATGCCGGAATAGCTGGCGGCGCGGAAAGACAGCGGCGCGAGCGCATGCGTGCCCCATCCCAGACAACTCACCACATGGCCGAAATGCTTCACGGCCCTGAACGAGGCGTCGAGCATCGGGCCGCCGCCGGTATCGTAGACCAGATCGAAACCGCGGCTCGCGGTGTAGCGCGTCACATAATCCTCCACATCGCTGGTGCGGAAGTCGATGGCGGTGGCGCCGAGCTGCTGGATGAAGTCGCGCTTTTCGGCATTGTCGGTGGCATAAACCTCGGCGCCGAAAGCGCGGGCGATCTGGATGGCCATGTGGCCAACGCCGCCACCACCGCCCTGCACCAGCACGCTCTGTCCGGCCTGCACGCGGGCGCGGTCGACCAAACCTTCCCAGGCGGTGATGAAGACCAGCGGCATGGCCGCGGCCTCGCGCATCGTCAGATTGGCCGGCTTGGGCGCCAGCAGGGTGGCATCGACCACGGCATATTCGGCCAGGGAACCCTGCAGGCCACCAACGCCGCCGGTCATGCCATACACTTCGTCGCCGGGCAGGAAGCCGACAACACCGGGACCGACGGCTTCGACCACGCCGGCGAGATCCAGGCCCAGTACGGCGGGCAAGGGATGGCGCGCATGGGCTGCCTGGCCGGCGCGGATCTTCAGGTCGAGCGGATTCACGCCGCTCGCCGCGATCCGCACCAGGATCTCGCCCGAGCGCGGCTGCGGCCTGGCGATTTCGGTGCTGCGGAAAGGGGTGCCGTGGGTTTCCAGGATAAGGGCATTCATTGTCTTCGCCATGATGGTCTCCATCGGTCTGGGTTGAGGTGGCGAGGAGCAAGGTGAACCGGATTGATGTGTTTGGAAATTAAAGATAATGTTCTCTATCCATGCATTTTTGCATGGATGTGGCGGAGTGCGGCGATGCTGGAATGGAGCGATCTGCGGATTTTCCTGGCTGTCGCCCGCGAGGGCACCCTGGGCAAGGCGGCGCGCAGGCTGGGGCAGACCCAGCCCACCATGGGTCGGCGGCTGCGCGCGCTGGAGCAGGCAGTGGGACAGACGCTGTTCCAGCGCACCAGCGACGGTTTCGTTTTGACGGACGAAGGCGCTGCGGTGCTTGGTCATGCCGAGCGGGTGGAGGAAGAGGTGCTGGCCTTCCAGCGGCAACTGGCCGGGCGCGAGCAGCAACTGGAGGGCAGTCTGCGACTGTCCTCCTCGGACTGGTTTGGCCTGCACATGCTGGCGCCGGTGCTGGCGGAATTCAAACAGCTTCATCCCGGTGTCGAGGTCGAGCTGCTGACCGACAGCCGGCTCTACAGTCTGTCGCGTCGTGAAGCCGACATGGTGTTCCGCATCGCGCCTTTCGACGAGGCGGAGGTGATCTCACGCCGCCTGCTGCATGTGAGCTATGCCCTGTATACCCGCGCCGGAATGCCGCATCCGCATCCCGGCGATGGCAGCGGCGCTGCGCTGGTGACCATGGACACCGCGTTCGATGGCATGCCCGACGTGGCATGGCTGCGTCGCCTGCTGCCGCAGGCCCGGGTGGCGATCCGCAGCAACAACCGCGATGTGCAGGCCAGCCTGTGCGCGCAGGGTGTTGGGTTGGCGGTGCTGCCGCGGCCGCTGGGCGATGGGCTTGCCGGACTCGAGCGTGTCGATCTGGGAGAGGAACCGCCCGGCCGCATCACCTGGATCGGGTATCATCGCGACCTGCGGCGGCTGGCGCGCCTGCGCGCCCTGCTGGATCTGGTGATTGCGCGATTGGCGAATTGAGGCGCCAGGACAAATGATCAGATTTCCTGCCGGCGCGTGTCGCGCAGCGCCTGGACCAGCGGCAGGCTGCTGAACAGGGCGGCGATGCCCGCCGCCTCGACCCAATCCATGGCACCCCAGCTCACCAGCCCGTCGGCTACGAAGAAGAACAGGACAATGGCGAGTGCGATGAAGAACGGTGCGCCAGGAGAGGTGCCGGGCAGAGTCATGGTCGTCTCCGTTTTTGTTGTGCCGCATCTGGCGGCGGCATGGGCGGAGATTAGGGGCGGCGGCTGATTCGCGCCGCCGATAAGGCTGTGACCCCTGTGACCCTGTTGTGACCTGACTTGTTCAGCGCTTGGCGTGCCGCTTCTCGCCGTATCGCTTTTCGATGGCCGCATACAGCGCGCGCAGACCGGTGGCTTCGGCGCCGAGCGGCCGGCCGGGGCGGGCTTTGGGGTTCCAGGCAAACATATCGAGATGGGCATAGGATTTCGTCTTGCTGACGAATTCCTTCAGGAACAGGGCCGCCGTGATCGAACCGGCGAAAGGCGTGTCGCCCGAATTGCTGATATCGCCGACCTTGCCCTCGATATATTCGCGATAGGGCTGGTGCAGCGGCAGGCGCCAGAGCGGATCGCCCACGCTCAGGCCGGCATCCAGCAATGCCTGCGCCATGGCATCGTCGGTGCTGAACAGAGCCGGCAGGTCCGGGCCAACGGCGACGCGGGCCGCGCCGGTGAGCGTGGCGGCATCGATCAGCCAGTCAGGCTTCTCGGAATCGGCCTCGGCCAGCGCATCGCCCAGCACCAGGCGACCTTCGGCGTCGGTATTGCCGATCTCCACCGTCAAACCCTTGCGGCTGTGCAGCACATCGCCCGGGCGGAAGGCATTGCCCGAGACGCTGTTCTCCACGGCGCCGATCAATACGCGCAGCCGTACCGGCAGCTTCATCGCCATGATCGCGGCGGCCAGCCCCAGCATCACGGCCGCGCCGCCCATGTCCTTTTTCATCAGCAGCATGCCGGCCGAGGGCTTGAGGTCGAGGCCGCCGGTATCGAAACACACGCCCTTGCCGACCAGGGTGAGTTTCGGGTGCTTGGGATTGCCCCAGCGGATGTCGATCAGGCGGGGCAGGCGATGCGAAGCGCGGCCGACCGCATGGATCATCGGATAATTCTGGTCCAGCAGCTCTTCGCCGATGATGCAGTTGAAGTCGGCGCCGCCAATCAGGGCGACCGCGCGGGCCGCTTCGGCCAGTTCGGCCGGGCCCATGTCGCCAGCCGGCGTGTTGATCAGGTCACGCGCCAGCACGATGCCGTCATACAGCGCCACCACGCGCTGCTTGTTGGCCTTGGCCGGCCAGATCAGGCGCGCGGATTTCTTCTCGATCTTCTTGTAGCGATCGAAGCGATAACCGGCGAGCGTCCAGCCCAAAGCCGCGGCATCACCCGCCTTGCCATCGGTGAGCCGGTATTCGCCGCCGGGCAGGGCGGCGGCGATGGCGGCATAGGACCACAGGTCGGGCTGTTCGGGCAGGCCGGCAATCACGCGCGCGGGCTTGCCGGTTCTGGCATCGGCCAGCACCAGCACCTGGCCGGGCCTGGCCTTGAAGCCCTGGCTTTCGGCCTGACCGGCCACGGCGGTCTTCTCGCGCGCCAGCCGGGTCGGCCATTGTTTGGCCGTGCAGGTCTCGACGGGGATGGCGGCGGCGGCCTTGGCGGTGAGGGTGGCGGTCACTTTAGCCTCGGGAAGCTGAAAGAAGGACGATGTCTGGGCGAACGGGCCTGCCTCGTTTATAAGGGCTGCGCGTCCGGAACGAAATACGCTGCCATCATCAGGAGCCTCCCGTGAGCAAACTCACCCTCGTCATCGGCAACAAGAACTATTCAAGCTGGAGCCTGCGGCCCTGGCTGGCGCTGAAGGCCGCCGGCCAGGCCTTCGCCGAGGTGCTGATCCCGCTGCGGCAGCCCGACAGCAAGGCCAACATCCTGAGCCATTCCGCCGCCGGCAAGCTGCCAGTGCTGAAACATGACGACCTGCTGGTGTGGGACAGTCTGGCGATCTGCGAGTATATCGCCGAGACATGGCCGGAGGCCAAGCTGCTGCCCGAGGACCGCCGTGCCCGTGCCGTGGCGCGCAGCGTGATGAGCGAGATGCATTCGGGCTTCGTCGCCCTGCGCCGCGACCTGCCGATGGATATCTGTCGCCTGGGCAAGGCGTCGGGGATTGCCTCGGAAGAGGCCAGGCTCGACATCGCCCGCATCCAGCAGGTCTGGCAGGATTGTCGCGGCCGGTTCGGCAAGGATGGCGATTTCCTGTTCGGTCGTTTCAGCCTCGCCGACTGCATGTATGCACCGGTGGCTACCCGCTTCCGCACCTATGGGGTGGCGATGGATCCGGTGAGCGCGGCCTATGTGGATGCCATCTATGCCTTGCCGATAATGCAGGAATGGATCGCGGCCGCCGCCAAAGAAGAACCGCTGCCCGAGGCCTGATGCCCGAGGGGGCCTGAGCCGGTCTAGGTGATCAGTTTCATCTCGCGATAGAAGCGTTCCGCGCCGCGATGCAGTGGCGTGGAGACGCCGAGCAGGGCCGTGCCCAGGCGGATCTTCTGCGCCATGGCCGGCCCGGCATCGAGGATGCGGCGGTTCTGCGGATGCCACAGTGCGCGCAGGATTTCGTAAGCCAGATCGGGGTCCAGGCTTTCCGGCACCACCCATTGCATGCCGATGCTGACCGTTTCGGTCTGCGCCACGTCGGCATAGGTCAGGGCCGGGATCAGGTCGCGGCTGAAGAAGTGATGCCGGCGCAGGGCACCTTCGATCTGGCGGCCCGACAGCGGCACCAGATCGGCGATCTTGCGGTCGGTCAGGTCGCCCACCGTGGGGGCCGGTTGGCCCGAGATCAGGAAAAAGGCATCCAGTTCGTCGCGGGCCATCAGGTCGGCCGCCTCGCCGGGATCGACCTCAAGAACCTTCACCTGCTGCAGCCGCACGCCATAGGCGGCCAGGATGATCTCGGCATTGAAGCGCGTGCCCGATCCGCCGCGGTCGATGGAAACGCGTTTGCCCACCAGATCGCGCAACTCGGCGATGCCGCTGCCGCGCCGGACCACCAGATGCACCGTTTCGGGATAGAGGTTGGCCAGCACGCGCAGATTGGCCTGCTTGGCGCGGCGGAAATACAGGCCCTCGCCCTGCCAGGCACTGAACACCAGATCGGCCTGGGCGAAACCGGATTCGATGCTTTCGTTGCCCACGGCGGCCAGGTTGGCGACCGAGCCGGCGCTGGAGAGCGCCACCGCGATCATGCCGGGCACGCCGCAGGAGCCGCCCTTGTCGCAGGGCCGGCTGCCCGGCGGATTGGAAATGGCGGAGGCGATGGTGACGCCGACCGGAAAGGCGGTGGTATGGGCCGAACCGGTCAGGATGCGGAAAAAGCCGCCGGTGACCGGCGTGGCGGGCGCCGGCGCGGCGGCGGGCGGAGTGGCGGCGGGCGGCGCGGCGGGGGAGGACGTATCCTGGGCATAGGCGCGGCCGAAACCCTGGGCCAGGCCCAAAGCGATCGTGCTGGTGAGGAAATCGCGGCGACGCATCAGGCGTTTATACGCCCGGTGCCGGCGGCTGACCAGCAACGCTTGGGTGACAGCTTCGATATGGCGGATCCGCCGAAGGCAGGCGGGCGGCTATTCCCGCGACCGGCCGGATCGGCTGAAGGGGCGGTCGAATTTCAGCTTGGCGGCCAGCACGGCGGCGGTGAGGCCGAGCGTGACCAGGTTGGCGGCGATCAGACCGGGCGAACCGATCAGCAGGCCGTAGATCAGCCACAGCGCGATGCCGATATTCATCAGCAGGAACATGATCAGGGAAATGTCGCGCGCCGTGCGCGTGCGCCACACCTTCAGAACCTGAGGGACATAGGCCAGCGTGGTGAGGAAACCGGCGAGCAGGCCGGTCGATTCGACGAGTTCAGCAGACATGGCCGCAGTATAGGCGGTCAGACCCGGGTAATGAAGGCGTTCTGCAGCCGGGCGATGGCGCTGCGCAGGGCGGTGTCCTCATAGGGCCGGGCCGGCAGCTTGCCCCAGATCGGCCCCGGCCAGGCCGGGTCCTCGCGGAAACGGGCGACGACATGGACGTGCAACTGCGGCACCATATTGCCAAGCGCGCCAACATTCAGCTTGTGTGGTTCGAAACAATGCTGCAGCACGCGTTGGGTCTGGGCGATCTCGTTGATCAGCAGCTTGCGCTGCTTTTCATTGAGCTCGTGGATCTCGGTGATGTTTTCCACCGCGGGGATCAGCACCAGCCAGGGATACTGGGCGTCGTTCATCAACTGCACGAGGCAAAGCTTCATGCGGCAGACCGGAAGAGTATCCCGGCGCAACTGGTCATGCAGGGTGAACATCGTCTATCTTCGCTTTCTGAACGAGCGATACGCGTCGCGTATCGGCTGATAAACCATTCACAGAGGATTTGTCCATGGCCGCGAAAACGCTGCCCGTATTGCGCGTGAAAGCGCGCGAAGAGCGCCGTGTGAAGGGTGGACATCCCTGGGTGTACTCCAACGAGCTGGAACTCGACGCCACGGCGAAAGCACTGCCGGCAGGTGTGTTGGTGCGGCTGTTCGATGCTCATGGTGCGGGTATCGGCGTCGCAAGCTTCAATCCCCATTCGCTGATCGCGGCGCGTTTGTGGTCGCGCGACACCGAGGCGCGCATTGATGCAGACTTCCTCAGCGCCCGGCTGCAATCCGCAAAAATGCTCCGGGATCGCTGCTTTTCCTCCCCGTATTACAGACTGGTGCATGCCGAGGCCGACGGCATGCCTGGCGTGGTGATCGATCGTTACGACGACGTGTTCTGCCTGCAGGTCAACACGGCCGGCGCCGAGATGCTCACACCCATGCTGGTCGATGCGCTGCGGGCCGAGTTCAAGCCGCGCGCGGTGGTGCTGCGCAACGATTCCGCCGTGCGCAAACTGGAGGGTCTGGAGCAGGACATCCGGCTCGCGGCCGGCGCGCTCGACAAACCGGCGCTGGTCGAGGAAGGCGGCGTGCGCTTTGCCCTCGATCTGCTGGAAGGGCAGAAGACCGGCTGGTATTTCGACCTCGCCGGCGCCCGGGCCATTCTGGCCTCGCTGGCGAAAGGCCAGGAGATGCTGGACTGCTACTGCAATTCCGGCGCCTTCGCCCTGACAGCGGCGAAGGCCGGCGCGAAAAGCGTGCTGGGCATCGACCGTTCCGACCTGGCGCTGACGCAGGCGACGGACGCCGCAAAGCAGAATGGCCTGGCGAAAATCGCGCGTTTCGAAAAAGGCGAGGCCTTCGACGCGCTGGAGAAGCTGGGCCAGTCCGGCGCGCGCTTCGGGATCGTCGTCACCGATCCGCCGAATTTCGTCAAAAGCCGCAAGGATCTCGGGCCGGGCAGCCGCGCCTATCGCAAGCTGGCGAAACTGGCCGCGCCATTGGTGGCGCCGGGCGGATTGTGGTTTGTCGCCTGCTGCGCCCATCTGCTGCCGGGCGAGTTGTTCGCCAAGGAAGTGGCGATCGGCCTGAGCAATGCCGGCCGCAGCGGCCGCATCCTCTATCAGGGCGGCGCCGGGCCCGACCATCCGGTGCATCCGCACCTGCCGGAAAGCGCCTATCTGAAATGGCAGATCCTGCAGCTCGACTGAGCTAGCGCCGGTTCAGGCTTTTGAACCACGGCTCCAGGCGGCGGATCGCCTCGTCGACCACGGTGGCATCCATGCAGAAGGAAAAGCGCAGGAAGCGGTGCCCATCGGCGGTGTCGAAATCCACGCCCGGCGCGGTCACCACGCCGGTTTCCTCCAGCATGCGCTTGCAGAAAGCCACGGAATCGTCGCTGAAATCGCCGATATCGGCATAGAGGTAGAAGGCGCCGTCGGGCGGCGCGAAGCGCGTGATGCCGAAACGCGGCAGCGCGGCGAGCAGCGCATCGCGGTTGCGCCTGTAGGCCAGCACGCGGGGCTGCAGTTCCCCGTCGGCATCCAGGGCGGCGACGCCGGCAAGCTGGGAGAGCGTCGGCGCGGAAATCTGCAGGCTGCCATGCAGCGCCTCGATGCGCGGCACCAGCCGTTCGGGCAGCACCAGCCAGCCGAGCCGCCACCCGGTCATGCCCCAGTATTTCGAAAAGCCGTTGATCACGATGGCGTCGTCGCCGGCGGCCAGGATCGTGTCGGCCGGCTGGTCGTAGGTGACGCCGTGATACAGCTCGTCGACGATCAGCCACAGGCCGCGCTGGCGGCAGGCATCATAGATGGCGCGCAGTTCGGCCGCCGACAGCATGGTGCCGGTGGGATTCGCCGGGCTGGCGACCACAATGCCTTTCACCTGTGGCGGCAGGCTGGCGATCATCGCCGGCGTGACCTGGAAGCGCGTGGCGGCATCGGTGGCAACGCGATGCGGGATCAGGTCGAGCGCCTTCAGCGTGCCGCGATAGGCGGGATAACTGGGTTCCACCACGGCCACGGTGTCGCCGGCGGAAAAGCAGGCGAGGAAAGCCAGCATGAAGCCCGACGACGTGCCGATGGTGACGGCCACGCGCGACGCCGGAATATCCAGGCCATGACGGCGGCGATACAGGTTCGCGATGCCCTCGCGCAAAGGCATGATGCCCAGCGCCTCGGTGTAACCAAGCTGCCGTCCGCTGCCCAGGGCCTTCTGGGCCGCGGCGATGGCGGCCTGCGGCGGCGGCAGGGTCGGCTCGCCCACCAGCAGATTCACCACTTCGCCGCCGGCTTTCACCCGCGCATTCACCGCCTTGAAGATCTCCCACATCTGGTAGATCTCCACGTCGCTGCGCGGTGAAGCCAAGGGGGCGGGCTGGGGCCCAGGCAGAGATGTGGTCAAAACGCGATCGGCATTGGCGAGCATGCTGGTGTCAATCCACCGAGAAGGTGACGGCCTCGATGCGATAGCCGTCGGGGTCGAAGGCGAAGCCGGCATAATAGGTCGGCGTGTACTGCGGCCGCAGGCCCGGCGCGCCATTGTCGCGGCCGCCCTGGGCCAAGGCAATGGCATGGAAGGCATCCACGGCACTGCGCGTATCGGCCCGGAAGCAGATATGCAGGCCCGACTTCGGATCGTCGGGCACCGGGCTGGGACTGGTGTCGAGCCAGAATTGCGGCCGGGTACGGCCATAACCCAGGCCATGCGCGCCCTCATAGAGCCGCTTGTAGCCCAGCGGCAGCAGCACGGCATCGTAAAAACGCCCCGACGCGGCCAGGTCGCGCACGCCGATGGAAACATGGTCGAACATGTATAACCTCCTTAACGGTTAGGAGGAGCATAACGGACAAATGCGCCATTCGCCAGTGCGACGCCGAGGCTGACGGCGGCGATGCCGGCCCAGGTGACAAGCTCGGGCCATTCGCCGAGCAGCGGGATGGCGAGCAGGGCGGTCAGGGCCGGGGTCAGGGCGCCAAAGGCAGCGGCACTGGCCGCGCCCAGGCGGCGCACGGCAAAACCATAGGCGGCCATGCTGAGCAGGCCGGAGCCGACCGACTGGGCGAGCTGCACGCCAACCTCGAACAGCGGCGCGACCAGCAGCCGGCTCTCCAATGCCAGCAGATAGACCGGCGTGTAGGCCAGGCAGGAGACCACATAGACCACGCCGGCGGCCTGCCAGACTCCCAGGCCGCTTTTTTTCATCGCAATCGTGTAGCAGGCCCACATGGCACCGGCCGCCACGAACATCAGGTCGCCGCGCCAGGTGTCGCCCGCATCATGCAGCACCTGCCAGCCGCCGACGGCCATCGCGCCCATCAGCATCAGCGCGATGCCCAGGCGACGCGATGACGTGAATCTCTCTCCCAGCAGCAGCACGGCCAGCAGCGCGGCAAACAGCGGCATGCTGCCCGGCATCAGGGCGCCGGCATGGGCGGCGGGGGCGAAGACCATGCCGCCGCTGCCGACCAGCATGAAGGGCAGGCCGGCGCCGGCCACCAGCACGGCCAGCAGCAGGGGCCAGCCCGTCCGCCCTTCCGCCCGCGGGGGATGGCGCAGCAGCACGGGCAGCAGGATCACGGCGGGCAGCAGCAGGCGCAGGAACACGACGTCCCACAATGTCAGGCTGCCGGTGACGCCGAAGCGGGTGGCGACCAGACCGGCCGCCCACAGGATCACGGTGAACAAGGCGGCTGCGGCGCCCAGCAGGCGGGCAGAGTCCGGCCGGGTTGACGACGTGGGGGCGGCGAGGCTGCTGTCAGTGGTCATGGCTCGGAATCCAGGAAGGTTGCGTGGCGGCAGGATGTCGCATTGGCCCAGGCATGTCCTTGCTATTTATGCTCATTTCGTCATAATCAGAGCAATATTCTGAATTTTATAGTTCTTTTTTGGGCATATCATGCCAAGTTCGGACCTCGACGCCTTCGACCACAAGATCCTGGCCGCCCTGCAGCGCAACGGGCGGCTCAGCAATGTCGACCTGGCCGAAGAGGTCGGGTTATCGCCATCACCCTGTCTGCGGCGGGTGAAACGGCTGGAGCAGGACGGCTATATCCGCGGCTACCGTGCCGTGCTGGACCGCCGCAAGGTCGGGCTGGGCCTCACCGTCTATGTCGATATCAAGGTGGAGAAGCATTCCACCGAGAATGCCGCCATGCATCAGCGCCTGCTGGAGGCGATTCCGGAAGTGGTGGCGGCCCATATGGTGTCGGGCGAGGCCGATTTCGTGGCAGAGGTGGTGGTGCCCGACCTGGCGGCCTATGAAACGCTGCTCACAGAGCGGCTGCTGAGCCTGCCGATGGTGAAGGATGTGCGGTCGAATTTCGTCATCCGGCAGGTCAAGACCGACGCCGCGCTGCCCTTGAGCCATCTGGCGCCCGAGTGAGCCCGGCCGGCGGCCGGTAAACCGCCGTCCCCTCGACTCTTTTCGGGTGTCACCGTATAGTCCGGCGACTGCCGCAAAGCCGCCATATTGCCTGCCTAATCACTGCCCCGCCGGAAAGCCGCATGGGGCGGAGCGGGACGATACGGAGCGCTGCCGGCCGGGGTCGTGGTTCGTATCTAGCTGCAGGCTGTCATGCGCTATTCGGGACTTCTTGTCCTTTTCCTGGTTGCCGTCCTCAATCTGGCTGGCTGGGCCTATCTCAACCGTTCGATCGAGCCGCGGCCCTGGGGCGAGGTGATCAACGGCGTCGACTATTCGCCGTTCCGCGGCGACCAGGATCCGCGCAACAACCGCTATCCCTCCGAGGCCGAGATCGAGCAGGACATGCAGATCCTGTCCGGCCAGGTGAAGCAGATCCGCACCTACTCGACGCTGGATGGTCAGGGCGAGATCGCCAAGATCGCCGGCCGTTACGGTCTGGAAGTGATGCAGGGTAGCTGGCTGGATGGCCGCCTCGAACGCAACGAGGAGGAAATCAAGAAGCTGATCGAGACGGTCGCGACGCAGAACAACATCCGTCGCGTGCTGGTCGGCAACGAAACCCTGCTGCGCGCCGACATGCCGATCCAGGATCTGGTGGAATACATCCGCCGGGTCCGCACCGAACTATCCAATCGCGGCAAGCATGTCGAAGTCTCGACGCCGGAAACCTGGGATATCTGGCTGCGCTATCCGCAGCTCGGCCGCGAGGTCGATTTTATCGCCATCCATCTGCTGCCCTACTGGGAAGGCCAGGCGCCGGACAAGGCGGTGGAATATGCCCTGTCGCGCTATCAGCAGGTCAAGGATGCCTTCCCGACCAAGAAGGTGGTGATCACTGAAATCGGCTGGCCGTCGGAAGGCCGCATCCGCCGCGATGCCGTGCCGAGCCCGACCAGCCAGGCCGCCTTCCTGCGCGCCTTCCTCAACATCGCCAATCAGCGCGGCCTCGATTATTTCATCCAGGAAGCCTTCGACCAGCCGTGGAAACGCAACATCGAAGGCTCGGTGGGCGCCTATTGGGGCGTCTATAACGCCGACCGCACGCCGAAATTCCCCATGGTTGGTCCGGTCAGCGACCGGCCGCACTGGCCGCAACTGGCGGCCGCCTCGATCCTGCTGGCCCTGCCGCTGATGGCGTGGTTCCTGGCGCGCTGGGCCGACCTGCGCTTCTCCGGCCGCTTTTTCTTCATCGCGCTGATCCAGATCGTCACCAGCGCGCTGGTGATGGTGGTGGATTCCGGCCTGCGCAGTTACATGAGCCCCGGTATCGCGCTGATGTGGGCGATGCTGCTGCCATTGCTATTGCTGCTGTTCATGGTGGTGCTGGCCGAGGGGCTGGAGCTTTCCGAAGTGATCTGGGCCAGCCGGCGCCAGCGCCATTTCCTGCCCTTCAAGACCGATGTCGAGCGCAGCTGGCCCAAGGTTTCGATCCATATCCCGGCCTATAACGAGCCGCCCGAGATGCTGAAGCAGACGCTGGATGCGTTGGCGCGGCTGGATTACCAGAATTTCGAAGTGCTGGTGATCGACAACAACACCAAGGACGAGAAAGTCTGGCGGCCGGTCGAGGAATACTGCCGGCAGTTGGGCGAACGCTTCCGTTTCTTCCACGTCTCGCCCCTGAAGGGCTTCAAGGCGGGCGCGCTGAACTTCGCGCTGCGCCATACCGCCAAGGATGTCGAGATCGTCGGCGTGATCGACGCCGATTACCTCGTCGAGCCCGACTGGCTGAAATCCCTGGTGCCGTATTTCGACCGCGCCGATATCGGCTTCGTGCAGGCGCCGCAGGACCATTACGACTGGAAGGACGATACCTTCAAGGAATTCATCAACTGGGAATATGCCGGCTTTTTCCAGATCGGCATGGTCCAGCGCAACGAACGCGACGCGATCATCCAGCATGGTACCATGACGCTGGTGCGTCGCGCCGCCATCGAGCATGTCGGCCCCTGGGCGGAATGGTGCATCTGCGAGGATGCCGAGATGGGCCTGCGCCTGCTGGCCGGCGGCTGGCATTCGGTCTACACCGACCGCCGCTTCGGTTATGGCCTGACCCCGGACAGCTTCGGCGGCTACAAGAGCCAGCGTTTCCGCTGGGCCTATGGTGCGGTGCAGATCATCAAACGGCACTGGCGCGACATGCTGCCGGGCAGCGACCGCAAGCTGGATCCGATGCAGCGCTATCACTTCATCACCGGCTGGATGCCGTGGTTTGCCGACGCGCTGGGGCTGGTTTTCGCCGTCGCCTCGCTGGCCTGGACAGTCGGCGTGCTGGTGCTGCCCAAGTATTTCGAACTGCCGCTGGCGCTGTTCCTGCTGCCGGTGGTGGCGGTGTTCGGCGCCAAGCTGGCGCAGTTCCTCTGGCTCTACAAGATCCGTGTGCCCTGCACCCTGCGCCAGCGCCTGGGGGCGGGCCTCGCCGGTCTGGCGCTGACCTACACCATCGCCAAGGCGATGCTGTATGGCCTGTTCACCTCCAAGCTGCCCTTCATCCGCACGCCCAAGCATGAAGACCAGGCCGCCTTCGTGCAGGCATTGATCATGGCGCAGGAAGAGGTGCTGCTGGGCGCGTTGCTGGTGCTGGCCGGCATTGGCATGTGGAATTTCCAGGGCGGCGAGGATCCGGAAGCGCGGTTGTGGGCGATCGTGATGTGGGCCCAGTCGGTGCCATACTGGGCCTCGCTGGTGCTGGCCGCGATCAGCACCGCGCCGAAACCGCCGAGCAAAGAGGCGCCCGTGCCAGTATCGTCCGTGCCGGTGCCGGCTGCGCCGGCCTCCTCTGTGGAAGGTACGCCGGCCCAGTAATGGCGGCGGCTGTTCTCTAGCGTAACGGATTCAGACATGCATGCGCCGACGCCGAAGCCGGCCACCCGTTTCCTGCTGCTGTTGCTGTGCATCGCGCTGGCGGCGGGTCTTACCATCCTGGCCTGGTGGCTGCCCAATCGTCCGGTGCAGGTGGGCCATGATCCAGCCGGGCCGAAAGTGGGCATGATCGAAAGCCTGTCCTTTGCGCCATTCCGGCGGGGGCAGGGGCCGCTGAACAAGGTTTATCCGTCGGCCGCGCAGGTGGAAGAGGATCTGGCCAGCCTGCGGGGCATCACCAGGGGCGTGCGCACCTACACGGCGCGCGAGGGCCTGGAGATCGTGCCGGCCAAGGCCGGCCAATACGGCCTGCAGGTGATGCAGGGCATCTGGCTGGGACGCGAACCCGATATCAATGCAGCCGAAGTGGAGGCGGGGATCAAGCTCGCCAACCAGTATCCCGACACCATCAAGTCGGTGATCGTCGGCAACGAGGTGCTGCTGCGCAAGGACCTCACGGTCGATCAGCTGATCGCGCAGATCCGCAAGGTGAAGGCCGCGGTGAAACAGCCCGTCACCTATGCCGATGTATGGGAATTCTGGCTGCGCTTCCCGCAATTGCTGGACGAGGTCGATTTCGTCACCGTGCATTTCCTGCCCTATTGGGAAGACATGCCGATCAGCGTGGCGCATTCCATGCCGCATATCATGGATGTCTATCGCACGGTGCAGGCCCGGCTGCCGGGCAAGCCGGTGGTGATCGGCGAGGTGGGCTGGCCCAGCCAGGGCCGGTCGCGCCGCGAGGCGATCCCGTCGCCCATCGAGGCGGCCGGTTTCATCACCGACTTCCTGCAATTGGCCGAGCGCGAGAAGCTGTCCTACAACCTGGTCGAGGCTTTCGACCAGCCATGGAAGGAACGCCTGGAAGGCACGGTCGGTGCGGCCTGGGGTGTGCTGGATGAAGTGCGGCAGCCGAAATACGACATCGGCGGCAAGGTTTCCAATCTGCCGCAATGGCCGCTGTTTGCCGGATTGTCGCTGCTGCTGGCCCTGATCCTGATGGTGGTGCGGGCACAGCAGCTTGCCGCCCTGCCGCCACGCGCCATGGTTACGGCCGTGCTGTTCGCGCAAGGACTTGGCATCCTGCTGGGTGCCACCATCGAACATGGCCTGGAATACAACTACTCGCCGCGTCACCTGATCGAATTCGCCGTGCTGGCCGCCATCCAGGGCGTGTTCGCGGCCTTGCTGTTCGCCGAGCTGCTCGATCGTCTGGCCGGTCGCGATCCCGGCGTTTCGCCATTGCGGCCGTTGGGAACCAGCCTTGCGGATCTGCGGCGCTTTGCGCCGCTCTATGTCGGGATCGGCCGCGCGCGGGCCGATGCCGCCACGCTGGCCAGCCATGCGGCTTTGCAGCGCGCGCGACTGGCGGAATGGATTTACGGCCTGCTGGCGCTGTGGGCGGTCTATCACGGCGTCATGCAGGTGGTGGCTGGCCGCTACCGCGATTTCCCGATCGATTATTTCCTTCTGCCGATCGCCGGATTCATCATGCTGCGGCTGCTCAGTGGCGGGCGCGAGCGCGGCCTGGCCAGCTTTGCCCTGGCCGCGGGCTTCACGCGTCCGGCCACTGCAGCTGTTGCCGGGCTGCGGCTGGGCTGGGAAGCGATGCTGGTGTTTCTGCTGCTGAGTCTGCCGGTGCTGGTCCTGCTGATCGAGACCCTGCACAACCGCGAGGCCATTTACTGGTGTGTCATCATGGCGCTCTATGCGCTGCCGCTGCTGGGTAACCTATTGATGGTCCGTGCCGTGACCGGCACAGAGGCCGCTGCCAGAGGCGGGGCGGCAGACAAAGCAATTGCCCAATCCTCCCCCAGCCGGTAAAACCGACGCTCACCTGTATGACGCAACGTTAAGTTCTGGGAGGAACCTTATGAGCCATACCCGTCGGACATTTGTCGCCGCTGCGGCGCTGTCCCTTTCCCTTGTCGTTGCTGGCGGCTCGGCCAAGGCACAGGAATTCATCAACATCCTGACCGGTGGCACTTCAGGCGCCTATTATCCGATCGGCGTTGCGCTGTCGAACGTGTATGCCAAGGCGATCCCCAATTCCAAGGTACAGGTTCAGCCGACCAAGGCCAGCGTCGAAAACCTCAACCTGCTGCATGCGCGTAAGGGCGAGATCGCCTTCACCCTGGGTGACTCGCTGAGTGACGCCTGGAACGGCAAGGCCGATGCCGGCTTCACGACCAAGCTGAGCAGCCTGCGCGCCATCGCCGCGATCTATCCCAACTACATCCAGATCGTTGCCAATGCCGATTCCGGCATCAAGACCCTGGCCGACCTGAAGGGCAAGCGCATCTCGGTCGGCGCGCCGAAATCGGGTACCGAGCTGAATGCCCGCGCGGTGCTTGCCGCCGCCGGCCTCAGCTACAAGGATTTCTCCAAGGTCGAGTATCTCGGCTTCGGTGAATCGGTCGACCTGATGAAGAACCGCCAGATCGACGTCACCCTGCAGTCGGCCGCCTTGGGTGTCGCCTCGATCCGCGACCTCGCCAGCTCGATCGCCATAACCGTGGTGGCCGTGCCGGCAGATCTGGTGCCGAAGATCGGCGATCCGGCCTATGTTGCCACTACCATCCCGGCCAATACCTATAACGGCCAGGGTGCCGATATTCCGGCCGTGGCGGTGAACAATTTCCTGGTCACCAACGACAAGATCAGCGATGACCTTGCCTACAAGATGACCAAGGCGCTGTTCGACGATCTCGGCGCGCTGCATGCGGCCCATGCCGCCGCCAAGGTGATCACCCTGGAAAACGGCCCGAAGAACTCGCCGGTGCCGCTGCATCCGGGCGCGATCAAGTACTACAAGGAAAAGGGCGTGCTGAAGTAAGCATCGGCACAGCCTGCAAGATCAGCGCCGGCACCGCGGAAACGGGTGCCGGCGTTTCGTTTAGAAAGAGCCTGCAAGAATATCCGGAGTAGACGTCATGACCGCAGCCACCGCTAACGAGACGCCGGCCTTCATCGACAAGGAATCCGGCCACGGCGTCGGGCAATTCACCGGCATGACGGGGCGCATCGTTTTCCTGATCGCGGTCGCCTTTTCGCTATTCCAGGTCTACACCGCAGCCTTCAATCCGGTTTCGTCGCAGATCCTGCGCAGCCTGCATGTCGGTTTCCTGCTGCTGCTCACCTTCATCCTGTTCCGCTTCAGCGAGCGGCAGAAGCGCGACCACGTGCCGTGGTATGACTGGCTGTTCGCCATTGGCGGCTTTGCGCTTGGTTTCTATCACTGGGTATTCGAGGCCGACCTGATCCAGAGGGCCGGCGATCCGATCCTGGCCGACATCGTGGTCGGCAGCATTGTCGTTATCCTGATCTTCGAAGGCGCCCGCCGGATCATGGGCTGGGAACTGCCGCTGATGTGCGCGGTGTTCATTCCCTATGCGCTCTGGGGGCGTTCGCTGCCAAGCTTCATGATGCATCGCGGCTTCGATTTCGATCAGGTGATCGATACGCTGTATCTTGGTACCGAGGGTGTTTACGGCACGCCAACCTTCGTTTCGGCAACCTACATCTTCCTGTTCATCCTGTTCGGAGCCTTCCTTGAGAGGGCGGGCATGATCGATCTGTTCAACAAGGTGGCGCTCGGCACCGTCGGCCACCAGAAAGGCGGTCCGGCCAAGGTGGCGGTGATCTCGTCGGGCTTCATGGGCACCATCAACGGCTCGGGCGTTGCCAACGTGCTCACCGTCGGCCAGTTCACCATTCCGCTGATGATCAAATTCGGCTACCGGCCGGCCTTCGCCGGCGCGGTGGAGGCTTGCGCCTCGATGGGCGGCCAGATCATGCCGCCGGTGATGGGCGCTGTCGCTTTCATCATGGCCGAGACGATCGGCGTGCCGTATTCCGAGATCGCGCTGGCCGCCGTGATACCGGCGATGCTGTATTTCGGCTCTGCTTTCTGGATGGTGCATCTGGAGGCCGGCCGGCAGAACCTGGTCGGCATTCCGAAATCGGAATGTCCGAGCGCCTGGCAGGCGATCAAGGAGAAATGGTACCTCGCCCTGCCGCTGGTGGTGCTGGTGTTCATGCTGTTCCACGGGTTCACCCCGCTGCTGGCGGGCGTGGTCGGTCTGGCGCTGACCGCGACGTTGATTCTTGGCGCCCAGGTCACCAGCCAGGCCAAAACCATGGTGATGCGCATCTTGTTCTGGCTGGTGCTCGGCTTCATCGCCGCCGGCCTGTACAAGCTGATGGGCGGTGCACTGGAACGCGCCTGCTTCCTGCTGGTGGCGGTGCTGGTGGTCGGCACCTGGTTCATCAAGGGCGGTGTGGCGACGCAGAAGCTGCTGCTCGACAGCATGGCCGACGCGGCCAAGAGCGCGCTCGGCGTGGGCATGGCCTGCGCGCTGGTCGGCGTGTTGATCGGCATCGCCCAGCTGACCGGCCTGGCCAACGATATCGCCCGCGGCATCCTGGCCGTGGCCGGCGACAACCTGCTGCTGGCCCTGGTCATGACCATGGTGGCCTGCATCATCCTGGGCACCGGCCTGCCGACCATTCCGAATTACATCATCACCAGCGCCATGGCCGCGCCGGTGCTGCTGGAAATGGGCGTGCCGCTGATCGTCAGCCACATGTTCTGCTTCTACTTCGGCATCATGGCCGACCTGACGCCCCCAGTCGCGCTTGCCGCTCTGGCGGCACAGTCGATCGCCAAGGCGCCGCACATGACGATCGGGTGGATCGCGACCAAGATCGGCCTTGCCGGCTATGTGGTGCCTTTCATGGCGGTCTATACACCGGCATTGATGCTGCAGGGCGGCACCTGGTTCGACACCACCTATGTGCTGTTCAAGGCGCTGGTTTCAGTCGGCTTGTGGGGCGGCGCCGCTAGCGCCTGGCTGATTGGCCGGATGGGCTGGCCGGAGCGCATTGTCGCCACGGCAGCCGCTTTCTTCCTGGTGGTCAGTATCCGCGAGTTCGAGATCGCTGGTTTTGCCCTGGCTGCTGGCGTGCTGGCCTATCATTGGTGGAAGACCAAGAAGGCCACACCGGCCGCCGCCTGATGTCTGGTCTCTGTCTGGCGCTGGGGGCGGCGATTGCCGTGCTCGGCGCCGACATGGCCGAGCTGCGCTGGACTCACAGCGTGCAGAAGACCGAATGGCGCGAAACCTGGCGCGCCACGCCTGGCGGCCTGCAGCTTGAGCTTGCCGCCGTGCAGGGCAGCGGCGCCGGCATGGAGCCGGGCGACGGCGCGACGCTGGAGAACGGCTTCTGGATCTGGCGGCCGCAACGGCCCGCACAGCCCGAACTGATCCTCACGCGGTCAGGCTACACCGGCAGCGACTGGCAAATCTGCATCAAGGGCAATTGCCGGGCGGTCGGCAGCTATTTCCCCGGCAGTGCGCCGGATCAGAACATGATCCTGAAGCCCTGTCCTTAAACGACGACGGGAAGCGCGCGCAGGCGTTTGCCGCTGGCGGCGAAGATCGCGTTGGTCAGGGCCGGCGCCACCGGCGGCACGCCGGGTTCGCCGATACCGCCGGGCGGGGCCTCGCTGTCCACCAGATGCACGTCGATCGGCGGCGTGTCGGCCATCTGGAGTACGCGATAGCTGTCGAAGTTGCCTTCCTGCACGGCGGCATCCTTCAGGGTGACCTTGCCGTGCAGCGCGGCACTGAGGCCGAAGATGGCGCCGCCGGATAGCTGCGCCTGCACGATGGCCGGGTTGACCACCGTTCCGGCATCGGCGGCGATGGTGATGCGGTCGACGGCAACGTCGCCATCGCGCATCGTCACCTGGACAACCATGGCGACGATGCTGCCAAAGCTTTCATGCAGGGCGATGCCGCGACCCTGGCCTTCGTTCAGCGGCGATCCCCAGCCGGCTTTCTCGGCGGCCAGTTCCAGCACGCGGCGATGACGTGGCCGGCTGGCCAGCAATTGCAGGCGGTAATCGAGCGGGTTCTGCTTTGCCGCATGGGCCGCCTCGTCGATCAGGCTCTCCTTCACGAAGGCCGAATGCGAATGACCGACGGAGCGCCAGAAGCCGACCGGTACCGGCGTATCGACGCTGACGTATTTCAGTGCCGTGCTGGGAATGGCGTAGGTGTTGTCGAGGCAGCCCTCGATGGCGGTTTCGTCAGGTCCCAGCCAGGTGGCGGCGACGAAAATCCGCTTCATGATCGACGGCGAGGCCAGCGCATGTTTCCAGGCCACCAGCCGGCCCTGGGCATCAAGGCCCAGTTTCACGCGATGCAATGCCGCGGGACGATAGAAATCGCGACGCATGTCCTGTTCGCGCGGCCACATCACCTGCACCGGCTTGCCCATCATGGCCTTGGCCACGGTTGCCGCGACGGCGATGAAATCGGCCTCGGCCCGGCGGCCGAAACCGCCGCCCAGATATGTCGTGTGGATGCGCACGCGGTCTTCCGATACGCCCGTCACCGCCGCCGCGGCTTTCTGCGCCATGGTCTGGGCCTGGGTCGGCGCCCACACATCGACGCCATCGGGACCGACGCGCACCGTGGCATTCATCGGTTCCATCGTGGCATGGGCCAGGAAGGGCAGGCGATAATCGGCGCTGATCACGGTCGCCGCCGCACCCAGGGCCTTGTCGACATCGCCGGCCTTGTGGGCCTCCTTGCCTTCGGTGTCGACCATCGCATTGAGTCGGCGCCACAACATGGCATCGTCGAAGCCGCCATCCACCTCCGGCCGGTTCCATTCCGCCGTCACCGCATCGCAGGCCTGCATGGCGCGCCAGGTGTTGTCGGCCACGACGGCAAACCCGTCTGCCAGCGGCACCACGGCCTTTACGCCGGGCTGGGCCAGCGCGGCTCTGTCATCCAGGGTTTTCAGCAGGGCGCCAAAAGCGGGTGCCCAGCGGATGGCGGCAAAAAGCTGCTCCGGTTCGCGCACATCGAGGCCGAAATCGGCATTGCCGTTGATCTTGTCGAGCGTATCCACCCGCTTGTCATGCCGGCCGATCAGGCGCCAGGCCGAGCGCGGCTTCAGCACAGGTACGTTCGGGGCATCCAGCGCGGCAGCGGTGTCAGCCAGCGCGCCATAGCTGAGGCTGCGGTTGCTTGGTTTGTGCAGCACCATGCCATCGGCGGTGTCACATTCCCCAGCCGGCAGTTTCCAGCGCTCGGCAGCAGCCTGCACCAGGCGAAATCTGGCTTCGGCCCCGGCGCGACGCAGGCTGTCGAAGCCGCCGCGGATCGAGGTCGAGCCGCCGGTCACCTGCTGGCCGATCAGGCGGCCAAGCTGCTCCAGGCCCCAGAGCGGCAGGCCGCTCAGGCTTTCCGCCTTGCCGCCGCTGAGCATGCTCTTGATCATGTAGACATTGCGATAGGCCTTGTCGGCCGGCGCGTTGCGGATGACCACCTTCATGGGATCGACATCCAGTTCCTCGGCCAGCAGAGTGGCGAGGCCGGTATGAGCGCCCTGGCCCATCTCGGAACGGTCGATCAGGAAGGTGATGCGGTCGTCGCGGCCGATATGCAGCCATGCATCGAGGCGCGCGACCAGTGGTACCGATACCGCCGTCTGGCCACGTGCCGCAGGCGGCAGGGCCAGTCCGATCAGCAGGCCGCCGGCGGTGAGCCCGGCACCGCGCAACACGCCACGGCGGCTGGGCGAGAATATGGCTGCAGGCCGATTGGGGCTGACGGACGGCATCGACAACTCCATGACGACGGACCGGAACAGGATACAGGGCAAGCCGGACAGCTCCAAGTGCATCGATATCAGGATCGGGGCAATTGGATGACATTGTCGCGGTTGTGTTTCCGCGGCGGCAGGGCTAAGCCGGTACATCATTCATAACGATACCGTTCGCCATGCCGTCCCCGTCCGCCAATCTCGTTACCCGTGGTCAGCGCCTTGCCCTGGCCGGCCTGGTGATCGGCGCGCTTGCCATCGCCTTTTCCCCGATCTTTGTGCGCCTGTCGGAAGTGGGGCCGACGGCCACCGGGTTCTATCGCACCATCCTGGCCGTGCCGCCGCTCTGGCTGTTCTGGCAGTTCCGCCCGGCCAGCACAAAGAGCATGGATGCGCCGGGACTGCCCCCCCTGATCCTGATCCCGGGACTGCTGTTCGCCGGCGACCTGTTTTTCTGGCATTTGTCGATTCAGTATACCACGGTGGCGAATGCCACCCTGCTGAGCAACTTTGCCCCGGTGATCGTGACGCTGGGGGCCTGGCTGGTGCTGCGCGAGAAGATCACGCCGTCCTTCCTGGTCGCGCTGCTGGTATCGATCTGCGGCGCGCTGATGCTGGTGGGGGCCAGTTTCCAGCTTGGCGGCGATTATGTTTTTGGCGACCTGCTGGCTTTCACCACGGCGATTTTCTATGGCGCCTACATGATCGCGGTGGCCAAGCTGCGTGGTCGGCACAGCACGCAGCAACTGATGTTGTGGTCCAGCCTGGTCAGCGGCCTGGCCCTGCTGCCGATGGTGTGGGTGATGGGCGAGGGCCTGCTGCCGCCGACACTCACCGGCTGGGCGACGCTGTTCGGCCTGGCCTGGATCAGCCATGCCCTGGGCCAGAGCCTGATCGCCTATGCGCTGGGCCACCTGCCGGCGTCGTTTTCCTCGCTGGTGGTGCTGATCCAGCCGGTGGCGGCGGCCTTTTTTGGCTGGCTCTGGCTGGGCGAGGGGCTGCAGCCGTTGCAGATCGCCGGCGGCATCGTGGTGCTGGGCGGAATCCTGCTGGCGCGTCGCGCCCAGCTCAAGGCCGGCTAGGCCGCCGAACTGGCCGCGCGCTTCGCCGCGAAATCGACGAACCAGGCCAGGCTGCCGGGATTGGCCATGGTGCCGGGATTGGAGACTTTCTCGGCCGGCTGGCCGAGCAGGATTTTCTTCACCGGCACTTCCAGCTTCTTGCCCGACAATGTGCGGGGCACTTCCGCCACCTGGAAGATGTCGTTCGGCACGAAGCGTGCCGATACCGCCTTGCGGATCGCCTGGTTGATGCGTTCCTTCAGCGCGGCATCCAGCGTGATGCCCGGGCGCAGCACCACGAATAACGGCATGTAGGAGTCGCGGCCCAGATATTCGAGGTCGATCACCAGGCTGTCGAGGATCTCGGGCAGTTCCTCCACCGCACGGTAGATTTCCGCCGTGCCGAGCCGCAGGCCGTAGCGGTTGATGGTGGCGTCGGAACGGCCATAGATCACCGCGCCGCCACGCGGGGTGATCCTGATCCAGTCGCCATGGCGCCAGACGCCGGGATACATGTCGAAATAGCTGTCGCGATAGCGCTGGCCGTCCTTGTCATTCCACAGGAACAGCGGCATGGAGGGAATGGGCGAGACGCAGACCAGTTCGCCGACCTCATTGTCGAGCGGTTTGCCCTGATCGTCATAAGCCTGGATGTTGGCGCCGAGACAGCGCACCTGCATCTCGCCAGCATAAACCGGCAGCATGACGCAACCGGCAACAAAGGCGCCGGCAAAATCGGTGCCGCCGGATATCGAGGTCAGCCAGACATCCTGGCCGAGTTCGCCGTAGATCCAGGCGTAAGACTCTTCCGACAGCGGTGATCCGGTGGAGCCGACGCTGCGCAGATGCGACAGGTCGGCGATCTGGCGCGGATGCACGCCCGCCTTCTGGCAATTGGCATAGAAAGCGGCACCAGCGCCGAAGAAGGTGGCCTTGGTCTCGCCGGCAAACCGCCACAGCGTGGTCCAGTCGGGATGACTGGGCGCGCCGTCGTAGATGGCGATGGTGGCGCCGACCAGCAGGCCGGAGACCTGCGCGTTCCACATGATCCAGCCGGTGCTGGAATACCAGTGATAGACATCGTCGGGGCCGATGTCGTTATGCAGGGCCATCATCGCCATGATGACCATCAGGATGCCGCCATGACCGTGCACAATCGGCTTGGGCAGGCCGGTGGTGCCCGAGGAATAGACCACCCAGAGCGGATGGTCGAAGGGCACGGGTTCGACCTTCAATTCGGCTGGTTCGGCAACGATGTCGGCCCAGTCGCCGATACAGATATTCGCAGGCATGGCATGGCTGCCCAGGAATGCGCTTTCCTGGCCCGGCATGAGGATGAGATCGGTCAGGCTGGGCAGGGCGGCGACCATTTCGGCCAGCACCTCGCCCTTGTCATGGTGTTTGCCGTTATAATCGCAGGACGGCACGGCAAACAGCGCCTTGGGTTCGATCTGGCGGAAGCGGTCGAGCACCGCGTTCAGGCCCATATCCGGCGAGCAGACCGACCAGATTGCGCCGATGCTGGCGGTCGCCAGGAAGGCGATGATGGTTTCCGGCGTATTCGGCGCATAGGCCACCACGCGGTCGCCGCGTTTGACGCCTCGGCCACGCAGATAGGCGGCCATGCTGCCGACTCTGCCATGCATCTCGCGCCACGACATCTGCCGCAGCGGCTGCGTTTCCGAAGCATAGAGAATGGCGGGCCGCGCATCGGTTTCATGCCGCAGCACCTGGTCGACGAAATTCACCTCGGCGCCGGTGAACCATTCCGCGCCGGGCATGTCGCGTTTGCCCAGGATTTTCGTATAGGGCTTGTGCGCCCTGATCTCGAAAAAGTCCCACAGCGAGGCCCAGAAGCCTTCCAGATCGCTGACCGACCAGCGCCACAACGCGTCGTAATCGGCGAAATCGCGGCCACGCTCGCGCTTCAGCCAGTCCATGTAATGGTGCAGCCGGCTGCGGCCGATCCGTTCGGCCGAGGGGGACCACAACTGGGCTGGGGCGTCGCTGGCGCTCATGTTTCCTCCGGAGATTCTCAAGCCTTTTCGATCAGCTTAGCGATCTCCGGGGAAAATGCACCATCCAGCAGGATGAAGGCCATGCGGGCGGGATTGGTCTCGGACGGGTTTTCCCAGGCATGGTCGGTGCCGCGCTGCACCACCACGTCGCCGGCTTTCAGATGCGTGCGCGAGCCGTCGTCCAGCACCAGCACGATCTCGCCGAATACGACAATGCCGTAATCCATCGATTCCGTGCGGTGCATCATCGGATGCGGGCTGTCTGGCTTCCAGGTCGAGGCATGGCCCGAACCGACCAGAGCGAAGGCGGCTTCCGCCATTTCGCGCGTCATAGCGGGGCGGGCGGCCTGTTTCGGGCCGAAATCGACAAAGCGGATGATGCTGCCCTGCTTCGGCGGCTCGATCTGCAGCGGGCGGGTGGTGGGGTCGGCACCATTGTCGACGCGCACCGGGCTGCCGCTGGTGTTCCAGATTTCATAGAAGGCGACGCCGATTTCGGGCTTTTCCAGGGTCGGCTGCATGGCGGTATCCATGGCGACGACGGACTTTCCGTTGGCATCATGGCCGGTGACGATGCGGCGGGGCGTGCGGTTCATGGGCGGTCCTTCCAGTGCACCATGGGCAGGCCGGCAACCGGGCTGCGGAACCACGGGATGTTGGTGCCGAACAGGGTGCCGATATAGGCGTTGCGCAGATCGGGGCCGCCGAAGGTGACGCTGGCGATCCAGGGCGTGACGCTGCTGCGGGCGGCCATCATCAGCTCGGGCGTGGCGTTGCCGGCCTGATAGGCGGCCTCGAGCGCGGCCACGGCCTGCGGGTTTCCATCGTCGAACAGGGTCAGCATCTCGCCCTCGGGCGTCAGCGCGATCAGCTTCTCGGCCATCACCAGCGTGACCCAGAGGTTGCCAAAAGAATCGAAGGCGCAGCCATCGGGAAAGCCGGCTGGGCCGAAATCGCCGGGGCCGAAAATCTCACGGTCGCTCAGGCTGCCGTCCGGAGCGGCGCGGAACCGCGTGATGCGGCGGCCGCAGGTTTCCACGGCGTAGAGATATTCCTCGCGGGCATCGAAGCGGATTTCGTTGGTGAAATGCAGGCCATCGGCCACGATGCGCAGGCCGCGCTCGTCGGCCAGGGCGATGAAGCCGTCATCGATGCCGGGCCGGATCGCCTCCATCCAGTTCTTGATGCGGGTGGAGACGGTAAGCCAGATGCGGTCTTTCGAATCGCGCAGCACGAAATTGACCTTGCCGATCGGCTGGCCGTCGATGCTGTCATAGAGCACGCGGCTGCGGCCGTCGCGGTCCATCACTTCCAGCCGGTCGGTGCCGAAATTCGAGATCAGGATGTCGCCGTTGCGGGCGAAAGCCAGGCCGTTGGGCAGGGTGCCCTCGGTGAAGCGTTTGGCCAGATCGGTCGTGCCGGCGAAGTGACTATCGGCCTGCTGGGCGATCAGGCGCTGGCTGCCATCGGATGCGATGCGCATCACGCCGCCGCGGGCATCGGCCGACCACAGCGTGCCGTCGGGCTCGGCCAGGATGCATTCCGGCCGCTGCAGGTCGTGGCCGATGAAATTCAGGTCGTCGCGGCTGAGGCGGAAGCCTTTCAGCGGGTTGGCAGCGGGCATGTCACACCAGGGCGAGGGTGAGTCTGGGGAAAATCACCAGGATGATCAGGGTCAGCAGCATGATCACGGCGAAAGGCAGGGCGCCGAGGAAGATGGTGCGCAGGGTGATTTTCGGATCGTTCAGCGTGCTCTTGATGACGAAGACGCTCAATCCGAATGGCGGCGTCAGCAGACCGATCTCGACGGCGACGATGGTGATGATGCCGAACCAGATCAGGTTCATGTCGAAGCCGCTGGCAATCGGCAGCATCAGCGGCAGAACGATCAGCAGGATCGAGCTGGAATCGATGAAGCAGCCAAGGATGATGATCAGCAGGATATAGACGGCCAGGAAGGCGAAGGGGCCAAGGCCGGCCGCGCTGATTTCGGCGACCAGGAATTGCGGCACGCCGGACAGCGCCAGCATGCGGGTATAGAGGCTGGCGCCGATGATCAGGAACGAGACGGCCACGGTGACGTGGCCGGTCTCGACCAGGACCTGCCAGAATTTCTTCGGATCCAGCTTGCGCTTCCACAGCGCGATCAGCAGCGCGCCGGCCGCACCCACGGCACCCGCATCGGTGGCGGTGAAAAAGCCGGCATAGATGCCGCCCAGCACGACGGCGATCAGCGCCATGATCGGCAGCAGCTTGGCGGTCATTTCACGCCCGCCCATCAGGGTTTCCTGGCCGGCATCGCCCTCGGGACGGCCGCCCACATAAGACGGCCAGAAGCGCGCCATCAGCATGATGCCGACGGAATAGGTGAGCGCCAGCAGCAGGCCCGGCACCACGCCGGCCATGAACATGCTGCCGACCGAAACCTCGGCGAGGAAGCCGTAAAGGATCATCAGCAGGCTGGGCGGGATCAGCATGCCCAGCACGGAGGAACCGGCCACGACACCGGTGGCGAAACCGGGCTTGTAGCCGTAGCGCAGCATCTCGGGCACGGCGACGCGGGTGAACACGGCGGCCGAGGCGATCGAGATGCCGGTGATGGCGGCGAACACGGCATTGGCAGCGACCGTGGCGATGCCCAGTCCACCACGCAGGCGGCGCAGCCCCTGATTGGCGACTTCAAAAGCGTCCTTGCCGATATCGGCAATCGAGACGAGGAAGCCCATCAGCACAAAAAGCGGCACCACGCCGAAGATGTGGCTGGCGATCGAATCCGAAGCGCCCTGGGCCAGCATCGACATGGCGACATCAGGACTGTCTTTCAGCAGCCACACGCCGATGAAGGAGGTGAGCCCGAGCGCGACCGCGACATGCAGGCCGAGCCAGATCAGCAGCATCATGCCGGCCAGGGTAAGGAAACCAATCTCTAGGCCGGTCATTTGCCACCTGCAAAAGCGAAACGGAAATCCTGCCAGGCCATGATCAGGTATTGCAGCCCGGTGGCCGCCGAACCGATCAGGATCAACAGCCGGATCGGCCAGGTCGGCGCGGTGAAATCGCCGGCGGCGCCGACATATTCACCGATCTCGATGGCCTCCTGGAATGGTGCAATGCTGCCCCAGAAGATGATGGCGAGGAACACGGCGCCGAGCAGGGCGAACAGCCCCTGGAGCACGCGGCCCGCCCGCGGGCGTTTGATCAGCAGGGTTTCGATCACCATGTCGGATCGTGTCATGCGGCCGACCATGAGGGCATGGCCAAGCTGCAGAAACACGATGCCGACGATGGAGAGCGACAGTAATTCGGTGGTGCCGCGCACGGGGCTGGAAAACAATTCGCGCCCCAGGATGTCGGTATTGATCAGCACCATGAGGAGAAAAATCCACACGGTGCCGAGGGCGTTCATCGCCCCCAGCAGACGGCTATACATCACGGCACCACCGATTAAGCGGGATTACTCTTTGCTCCAGTCGCGCGGGAACTGCACGCCGGCGGCGCGAATCTCGGCGACGAAGGCGTTCAGCACCAGCGTACCCGGCAGGCCCTTGGAGTCGAGATCCTTGGCCCAGGGCAGCGCCACGTTGGGCAGCACGGCGGCCCATTGCTTGCGCTCTTCCGGCGACAGGTCGCGCACCTTGGCGCCGCCTTCCACCATCTTCTGCATCAGCGAGGCAGACGTGGCGGCCAGCAGGGTGGCGAATTTGGCGTCATATTCGGCGCCGACCTCCATCACGATCTTCTGGGCATCCTTCGGCAGCTTGTCGAAGACGCGCTTGCTCATCACCAGGGCGCCGGCGAATTGCGCGCCGTAATTCACCTTGGTGATGTTGGGGGCGACTTCGGTCAGCTTGGCAGGGAAGGCGCCGGTGGCGAAGGTGAGCGCGCCTTCGGTCACGCCGGTCTGGATGTCGTTGTAGTAGGTCTGCAGCGTGCCGGCGACGGCCACGGCGCCGGTGCCCTTCACCCAATTGGCCGAGGGGCCGGGCGCGTTGATCTTCTTGCCGTTCAGGTCGGCCAGCGTGTTGATCGGCGTCTTGGTGAACAGGTGATAGCTGTCCAGGCCGGTGCCGCCCAGGAAGATCATGTTGTTCTTGGTCCAGGCTTCGGCCATGGCCGGAATCTTGGCCTGCATGTTCTTGATCGCCTTCGACATGACCGCGACATCGTCGGTCATGAAGGGGGCGACGTAAGACACGTTCTGCAGGGGGAATTTTGGCGCCTCGAAGATGGTGGAGACGAAGGCCAGCTCGGCCAGGCCGTCCTTGATCGCGCCGGACTCGCTGCCCAGCTTCACGGCGGTGCCGCCCCAGGCCTTGGTCCATTCGAACTTGGCCTTGCTGCCGGCGGCGGCGAGGCGCTTGTCGACTTCGGGAATGAAGAATTCGTCAGCGAGCTTCACCCAGGGGAAGATCACCGGATGGCCCGCCACGGCGGTCATCTTCACGGTCTGGGCCTGTGCATGGCCAGCCAGCAGCAATACGGCCGTGGCACCGATGGTGCAGGCCATGGTCTTGATCGCGGTCATTGGTTTCCTCCCGAAGGTTATCCGCGGTTATTGGTTGACGGCGTCCTCCAATCGCTTGCCGGCGCCGTCAGGGCCGAAACAGAAATCGTAGGTATGGCTCAGGTGGTGGTGCAGCATGGCGCAGGCATCCTCTGCCTTGCGTGCCAGCACCAGTTCCATGAGCTGTTTGTGTTCGTCCATGATGCCGGTGCCCTGCTCGACCAGGAAATTCTGCATCATGCCATGGCGATAGCGTTCGGCCTGGTCGTAGAGGCGGCTCTGTTCGTCCAGCAGGCGCGGCGAACCGCAGGCCGCGACCAGGGCGACATGGAAGGCTTTGTGCAATTCGCCGAACTCGGCCAGGTTCTCCACCGGCCGGCCGCCCAGGCGGGCGACATAGCGATCCAACCGGTGATAGGCCGCCAGGATGCCGGCTTCCCAGGCATCATCGCCGCGTTCGATGGCGCGTTGCAGCGCCGCGGTCTCGATCACCTGGCGGGCGATGGTGATATCGGCCAGATCGTCGGGGCTCATGGCGGCGACGCGAAAGCCGCGCTGGCTTTCCACCGAGACGAAACCCTGGCTGATCAGCCGGGCCAGCGCCTCGCGCAGCGGACTGGCGCTCAGCCCATAGCGGGTTTTCAGTTCGTCGATCTGCAGTTTGGCGCCGGGCGGGAAAAGGCCGGCGATGATGTCGGAGCGAATATTCCGGTATGCGAATTCGGTCAGGCTGCCGGCTTCGGCTGCCAGATCGCGGATATCCGCTTTTGTCCTCCCGTCTGTCATGGCCTCACTCTGGGAGGCGCGAGGGGGGACTGTCAACGACAAAAAGAAAAAAAATCGACAAAATAAATCTTCGTCGTTATTATTACCGCAAGCCGCCTTTCAGAATCGGCCCAATAGATTTTCTTGGGAGGAAAAATGCCCCGTCGCTTTGTCGACCTCTCCATCTACCTGGAAAATGACGTGCAATCCGATCCGCCGGGCTTCAGCCCGAAGATCGAATACATCCGCCACCAGCAGAGCGCGTCCGATGTCATCAAGTTCTTCCCCGGCCTGAAGGAGGAAGACCTGCCCGATGCCGAAGGCTGGGCGGTGGAGAATGTCACGCTCAACACCCATAACGGCACCCATCTGGATGCGCCGTATCACTTCCATTCGACCATGAACCATGGCGAACGCGCCTGGACCATCGACGAGGTGCCGCTGGACTGGTGCTTCGGCGATGGCGTGAAACTGGATTTCCGGCATCTGCCCGACGGCTATGTGGTGACCGACAAGGATGTGGACGCCGAGTTGAAGCGGATCGGCTACACGCTGAAGGAACACGATATCGTCGTGGTGAATACAGCGGCCGGCAAAGCCTATGGCCAGCCCAGCTATGTCAGCACCGGCTGCGGCATGGGCTACAGGGCCACGATGTATCTGCTGGAACGCGGCGTGCGCGTCACCGGCACCGATGCCTGGAGCTGGGATGCGCCCTTCGTGCATACGGCCGAGAAATTCAAGGAAAGCCACGACGCGTCGCTGATCTGGGAAGGCCACAAGGCTGGCCGCCACATCGGCTACTGCCATCTGGAAAAGCTGCATAACCTGGAGGTGCTGCCGCCGTTCGGCTTCACCATCTCCTGTTTCCCGCACAAGATTCGCGGCGCTTCCGCCGGCTGGACCCGCGCGGTTGCCATTTTCGAGGAATAACCAGATATGAAATTCTGCACTTTCAGCCATCCGGCGCGCGGTTCCATGCGTCCGGGCGTACTCACCGGCGACGGCGCCAATATCGTTGATCTGGGCGATGCCTTCCCCGACATGCTCTCCATCATCAAGGGTGGCGACGAGGCCAAGGCGAAAGCCCGCGCGCTGCAGGAAAAAGCGGAAATCCGCGTGCCGCTGAGCGAGGCGAAACTGCATGCGCCGGTGCCGGTGCCCGAGCAGATCCGCGATTCCATGCTGTTCGAGAAGCATGTGCAGCAGGCGATGGAGCGTATCGCCATCATGCGCAAGCCGATCCTTGGCCCGCTGCTGGTCAAGCTGGGCATGATCAAGGTGGCGCCGACCTGGTATCAGATTCCGATCTACTACAAGTCCAACCGCTTCTCGGTGAATGGACCCGATGGCGACGTGATCTGGCCGCGCTACAGCCAGGTGATGGATTTTGAGCTGGAATTCGGTTTCTTCCTCGGCAAGGGCGGCAAGAACATCAAGCCGAGCGAAGCCCGCGATCACATCTTTGGCTTCACCATTTTCAACGATTTCTCGGCGCGCGATGCCCAGAGCATCGAAATGCAGAGCATGCTGGGGCCCTGCAAGGGCAAGGATTTCGATACCGGCAACAGCATGGGGCCGTTCCTGGTGACGCTGGACGAGATCGGCGATCCCTACAAGCTGCGCATGCAGGCGCGCGTGAATGGCGAAACCTGGTGCGACAGCAATTCCAGCACCATCCACCACACCTTCGAAGACCTGCTGGCCCGCGTCTCGGCTGATGAGACCGTGCATGCCGGTGAATTCTTTGGCTCGGGCACGGTCGGCGACGGCTGCGGCCTGGAACACGGCCGTTATCTGAAGGATGGCGACGTGGTGGAGTTGGAAGTCGAGAAGATCGGCATCCTGCGCAACCGCGTGGTCAGGCAGAAGTAATCAGGCAGAAATAAACGGGGCCTCCGGCAAGCCCGGAATCTCGACGCGAAGGCTGAAGATGCCGCCGGCCAGCGGCATCTTTTCCAGCTCTTCGGGTGTGTGTTTCTGGCGTGCCGTGGTGATGAACAACGTGCGCAGATCGGGCCCGCCAAAGCAGGGCATGGTTGGCGCCTTCACCGGCAGGTGGATTTCACGCAGACGTTCGCCGGCTGGCGAAAACTGCGCCACCTTGCCGGCTCCATAGAGCGCCAGCCAGTAATTGCCGGCACTGTCAACCGTGGCGCCGTCGGGCCGTTCGCCGACGGCGCGCAGGTCGAGGAACAGCCGGCGGTTCGATAATTCCGCCGTCGCGATGTCGTAATCATAGGCATGCACCTGCATCGCCGGCGTATCGGCGTGATACAGGATGCGGCCATCGGGACTCCAGGCCAGACCGTTCGAGATGGCGATGGAGCCGGCCAGTTCCTGCCTTACGAATTGCCGGCCATCGAAACGATACAGCGCGCCATGGGGCCGGCGATCATCGGTCATGGTGCCGGCCCAGAGGCGGCCCTGGCGGTCGCAACGGCCGTCATTGAAACGCATAAGCCCCGCATCATAGGGCGCTGCCGCAAGCAGGTGATGCCTGCCACTGGTGAGATCGAGGCGGTACAGGCCATCGCGGAGCGCAGCGATCAGTCTGCCATGGCGATCCAAGGCGATGCAGCCGATGGCTTCCGGCATCGACCAGTGCCGATGTGCGGCGCTCGCCGGATCGTATCGATGCAGGGCTGGCGCGTTGATGTCGACAAACCAGAGTGCCTGTTCCGCAACCGACCAGACCGGCGATTCCGCCAGGTCGAAATGACCGTCGAGGATGCAGGCCGGTGTCGTCATCCCCGGATCATCCCCCTGTGGCTTCCGCGAGATCGGCGACATATTCGCCCAGCGCCAGCGACGCCGTCAGGCCCGGGCTTTCGATGCCGAACAGGTTGATCAGGCCCGGCAGGCCGGTCTGTTCGGGACCATGGATGACGAAATCGTCCGCTTTGCCCCCCGATGGTGAAAGCTTCGGGCGAATGCCGGCATAACCCGGCTGGATCGCGCCGTCGGGCAGGCCGGGCCAGTAGCGCCGCACCGCAGCATAGAATTTCTCGCCGCGGGCCGGATCGACCGCGTAATCGATGGCGTCGATCCATTCCACATCGGGCCCGAACCGCATCTGTCCGCCCAGATCGATGGTGACATGGGTGCCCAGACCGCCGGGTTCGGGCACCGGATAGATCAGCCGCGAAAACGGCGGCTTCATCCCTGAGAGGATGAAGTAATTGCCCTTGGCGTAATAGCAGCCTGGCACGCTATCGGTCCGGATGCCGTCGATGGACGCCGCGATGCGCTGGGCAGAGAGCCCGGCGGCATTGATCACCAGCCTGGCCTTCAACTGCATCGGATCCTGCCCGCCGGTTTCGATCACGATGCCATCATTTGTCGCCGTGCCGCGCAACACGGGCGAGCCCAGCGCCAGCATGGCGCCATGTTCTTCTGCCTCGCCCAGATAGGCCAGCATCAGGCCATGGCTGTCGATGATGCCGGTCGAGGGCGAGAGCAGGGCGGCCACGCAGTGAAGCTGCGGCTCCAGCGCCAGGGCCTGGTCGCGGGTGAGCCATTGCAGGTCGTCGACGCCGTTGGCCTCGGCCTTCTTTTTCAGCGCTTCCAGATCGGCGATCTGCGCATCGTCGGCCGCGACAATCAGCTTGCCGCAGCGCTTATGCGCTATGCCGCGTTCCGCGCAATAGGCATAGAGGGCCTGCTTGCCATCCACACAAAGCCGTGCCTTCAGGCTGCGGGCCGGATAATAGATGCCGGCGTGGATCACTTCTGAATTGCGCGAGCTGGTTTCGCTGCCGATCAGGCCGGCGGCCTCGACAATCACCACCTCGCGGCCCCGACGGGCCAGGGCGCGGGCCACGCCCAACCCCACCACGCCGGCTCCGATCACCAAGCATTCCACCGTATCCATTGGCCGCCAATCTCCTGCTCGATCCGCCCGTTATCGGCAGGGCGGCGTGGCAAGGCAAGCCCTGCAGGGGGGCGTCGTGAGATACCTGTGAGATACCTGCGGGATAACCATTGGGGGCGCTTGACTTCTCCCGGCCGGGGCCGTAAAGACACGCCTCGGTCGCGACGGTCGCCTATCCGGACCCCGCACCGCCTGCCCAGGTGGCGGAATTGGTAGACGCGCTAGCTTCAGGTGCTAGTGACCGAAAGGTCGTGTAAGTTCGAGTCTTATCCTGGGCACCAATTCCTCGATTGCCGCGCCGGATCCCGAGCGCACCCGCAAGAGAGTGCCGCACCCTAGAGAGTGCACCGCAGATGGCGATCACCGTATATCAGAACGACCTGCCTGCCGGCCTTGACCTCGGCCCCGTCGTGGCCGTCGATACCGAAACCATGGGCCTGCGCACCCTGCGCGACCGGCTTTGCGTGGTGCAGCTTTCCTCAGGCGATGGCAACGCCCATCTGGTTCAGTTCCGCGCCGGCAGCGGCTATGACGCGCCGAACCTGAAGCGGCTGCTGGAAAATCCGAAAATCCTCAAGCTGTTTCACTTCGCCCGTTTCGATCTGGCGGCGCTGAAGCAGTATCTGGGCGCCGAAACCGCGCCGGTCTATTGCACCCGCACGGCCTCCAAGCTGGTCCGCACCTTCACCGACCGCCATGGCCTGAAGGATCTGTGCCGTGACCTGATCGGCGTGGAAATCTCCAAGCAGGAGCAGTCTTCCGATTGGGGGCAGAAGGACCTGACCGAGGCGCAGCAGCGCTATGCGGCCTCCGATGTCCTGCACCTGCACCAGCTCAAGGCGGTACTGGACGGCATGCTTGCCCGCGAAGGTCGTGCCGTCCTGGCGCAGGCCTGTTTTGACTTCCTGCCGGCCCGGGCCGCGCTGGATCTGGCCGGTTGGCCGGAAGACGACATTTTTGCCCATTAATTCTTAGCCTGTCTGAGGAATCAGACAGTAAGAGGCCGGCCGGGTTTGCAATTTGGCGGCCGATTCTCCATACTTGGCACGATTCTTGTTTGTATCTTGCAAGCCGTGGGTAGCCCATGACCTCCGCGCCGTCCGCCGCGCGCACCAAGCGCGCCGGAAAGAAACGTGCGAAAGCCGTCGCCAAAGAGAGCCGGTCGTCTGCTGCCCGGTCGAAAGTGGTTAGTGTCGCCGGCCGGCAATCTTCGGCTGGCCCCGATATCGCTGCTGGCCGCCGCGTCCTGCTCATGGAGGCCAATGGCCTCGCGGCCCTGGCGGCCGGCCTGAATGAAAGCTTCGATCGTGCCCTCGACCTGCTGCTGGGCGTGAGCGGCAGCAATCCCGGCCTGTCCAGCGGGGTGCGCGGCCGCGTGATCGTGTCGGGCATGGGCAAAAGCGGCCATGTCGGCCGCAAGATCGCCGCCACCCTGGCCTCTACCGGTACGCCCGCTTTCTTCGTGCATCCTGCCGAAGCCAGCCATGGCGATCTGGGCATGGTGATGCAGGGCGACGTTCTGCTCTGCCTGTCGAATTCGGGCGACGTGCCGGAAATGGCCGACCTGATCGCCCATGCCAAGCGGTTCGGCATTCCGTTGATCGGGATCACCTCGAAGTCGCGTTCGGCGCTGGGACAGGCCTCCGATGTGGCGCTGATCCTGCCGCCGGTGGAAGAGGCCTGCCCGATGGGGCTGGCGCCGACCACATCCACCACCATGATGCTGGCCCTGGGCGATGCCCTGGCGGTGGCGCTGATGGAACGCAAGGGTTTCAACCACGACCATTATCGGGTTTTTCATCCGGGCGGCCGCCTGGGCAAGCAGCTGATCAAGGTCAGCGACCTGATGCATGGCGGCCCAGAGATGCCGCTGGTGGCTTCCGGCACGCCGATGCGCGAGGCGCTGGTGACCATGGCCGGTCGCAGCTTTGGCTGTATCGGCATTGTCGGCGCCAAGGGCCGCGAAAAGGGTCGCCTGGTGGGCATTGTCACCGACGGCGACCTGCGCCGCCATATCGAAGGCGACCTGCTGTCGCAGGTCGTGGATGCGGTGATGACCAAATCGCCGATCACCATCGGGCCCCAGCTGCTGGCCGTCGAGGCGCTGAGGTTGATGAACAGCCGCCGCATTACGGCCTTCTTCGTGGTCGAAGACGGGCATCCAATCGGCATCCTGCACATGCACGATTGCGTGCGGGCCGGGATCACCTGATGCGACGAGATCGTGCATGACCGCCGGCAGCGATCCGATCGTCGCCACGCCGCGGCCGCGCGAGCGTGCGGCTGGCTTCACGCCGCGCAGTGCCACGACGGCGCTGGCGGCGTTGACACGCCGTCGCCGTTTCGTGCGGTTCATGAAATTCGTCCTGCCGCTGATCGCGCTCGGCATCGTGGTTGCAGTGATCGCCTGGCCGCAGCTTGCCAAGAAGCACAACATGCTGCCGCTGACCTTCAGCAATGTCGACAGCACCAATGCCGCACTGGTGATGAACAATCCGCGATATCGCGGCACCGATGCCAGCGGCCAGCCCTATATCGTCACTGCCGATCGCGCGGTGCAGGATCCGCAGGACGACAAGCAGGTGACGCTTGATCGCGTGCAGGCAGACATCACCATGAACAATGGCGAATGGTGGTCGCTGACGTCCGATACCGGCCTGTATCAGGGCAAGCTGCAACTGCTTGACCTGTACGGGAACATCGCCGTGTTCAGCGACAAGGGCTATGAGATGCACGGCCATTCGGCCGAGATCAACCTGGAGACCAAGGTGGTGTCCAGCGACGAGAAGGTCTGGGGGCAATCCGCACTGGGCAAGATCAATGCCAATGGCATGCGGATTTACGACAAAGGCCAGCGTATCGTGTTTATCAACGGCGTGAAGACCACGATCTTCCCGCGCGAACAACGGGGATGATCGGAATGCGTCGTTCTGCGCTTTTCCTCGTCATGCTAGCCGCCGGTGCGACTTTCGCCCTGGCGCCGGCTTTTGGTCAGATCGGTTTCACCGGCCGCAAGAACAGCGATCAGCCGATCGAAATCGCCTCCGATACGCTGGAGGTGCAGCAGGACAAGCAGCTTGCGATTTTCCGCGGCAATGTCGATGCCGTACAGGGTGATACCCGCCTGCGTTCGGCCGAGCTTTTCGTCTATTATCGCGAGCGCAGCAACCCGCAGGGCCAGACCACCGGCGCCAAGCCAGCCCAGCCCCCGGCTTCCGGGGGCGGGCCGGATGCCAGTTCGATCACCAAGATCGAAGCCAAGGGCGACGTGTTCGTTTCGACGCCCCAGGAGCGCGGCCAGGGCGATTTCGGCGTTTATGATGTGGACAAGAAAACCATCACGCTGACCGGCAATGTGGTGCTCAGCAACGACCAGGGCACAGTGCGTTGCGCCCGCGCGGTGATGTATCAGGATACCGGGCGCAGCACCTGCGATCCGATATCCGGTGGTCGCGTGCGCGGCGTGTTCGTGCCGAAGAGCGACGAGAAGCCGGCCGCCGGCACGGCACCGAAGGCCGGAGACAAGCCCTGATGAATATCGAAGGCGAAAAACTGGGCGGCGACGGCCTGCGGCTGGTGGCGGAGAATGCCTTTCCCGGGCTGGCCGCGCATCGCCTGGGCAAGAGTTTCAAGAAACGGCCGGTGCTGCGCGATGTGTCGCTGTATGTCCAGCGCGGCGAGGCCGTTGGCCTGCTGGGCCCCAACGGCGCCGGCAAGACCACCACCTTTTACATCATGACCGGCCTGATCCGCCCCGATCACGGCACCATCACGCTGGATGGCCACGACATTACCGGCCTGCCGATGTATCGCCGGGCCCGACTGGGCATGGGCTACCTGCCGCAGGAAGCCTCGATCTTCCGCGGCCTGACCGTGGAACAGAATATCCGCGCCGTTCTGGAACTGGTGGAGCCCGAGGCTGATCGGCGTGAATCGATGCTCGACGACCTGTTGGCCGAATTTTCCATCACCCATCTCCGGCGCACACCCGCTTTGGCCCTCTCGGGCGGCGAGCGGCGCCGCTGCGAGATCGCGCGCGCCCTGGCCACCCAGCCTTCCTTCATGCTGCTGGACGAGCCGCTGGCCGGTATCGATCCGATCGCCGTGGGGGAAATCCGCCAGCTGGTCTCGCATCTGAAGGATCGTGGCATCGGCGTGCTGATCACCGACCACAATGTGCGTGAAACCCTCGATATCATCGACCGCGCCTATATCCTGCACGACGGCAAAGTTCTGATGGAAGGCAGTCCGAACCAGATCGTTGCAGACGAGAATGTGCGGCGTGTCTATCTGGGCGAGCGGTTCAGCTGGTGATGGAGCTGTAGCCCATGGCGCTCGGTCCCCGTCTCGAGCTCAGGCAGGGGCAAGCCCTTGTCATGACGCCGCAGTTGCAGCAGGCGATCAAGCTGCTGCAATTGTCGAATCTCGAGCTGATGGCCTATGTCGAGCAGGAACTCGAGCGCAATCCGCTGCTGGAGCGCGTTGATTCTGAAAATCCCGGCGGCGAGGATGCCAAGGACCCGTTTGAAGTGGCTGAAGCTGGGCCGGCGGTCGAGCGGATCGATCTCGCTTCCGATGGTATCGCCGAGAAGGCCCGGGAATCGCTCGATGTCGACAGCGAAGCCGACAGCACCTTCAATAACGACAGCGGCTATGATGCGATGGGGCCGGAAAGCGGCCTGGGCAGCAATTACATCAGCGGGCGCGGCGGCGATCCGCGCTTTGAGGATGAAAGCGGCGGGCTGGAAAATAGCCTGACCGAAAGCCGCTCCCTGCGCGAGCATGTGCAGGACCAATGGCTGCTGATGCCGGCCAATGCTGGCGACCGCCTGATCGGACAGGCCCTGATCGATGCGCTGGATGAGGCCGGCTACCTCACCGAGCCGCTGGAGGAGATCGCGGAACGGTTGGGCGTGGGCGCCGACGATGTGGAAGCGGTTCTGCTCGATCTGCAGACCATCGAACCGGCCGGATTGTTCGCGCGCAGCCTGAAGGAGTGTCTGGCGCTGCAGCTGCGCGAACGCGATCGCCTCGACCCGGCCATGCAGGCTCTGCTGGAGAACCTGGAGTTGCTGGCCAAGCGGGATATTGCCGGCCTGATGCGGATTTGCGGTGTCGACCAGGAAGACATCGCCGACATGGTGCAGGAAATCCGTGCGCTGAATCCCAAGCCGGGGTTGCTGTTCGGCAGCGAACCGGTGCAGACGCTGGTGCCCGACGTTTACGTGCGGCGGGCCAATGATGGCAGCTGGATGGTGGAACTGAACAGCGATACGCTGCCGCGCGTTCTGGTCAACAGCCGTTATTACGCCAAGGTGACGCGGGCCGAGAAGGGCGGCAATGGGCAGGACAAACAGACCAAGAGCTATATGTCGGATTGTTTGAATTCGGCGAATTGGCTGGTCAAATCGCTCGACCAGCGGGCCCAGACGATCCTGAAGGTAGCGAGCGAGATCGTCCGGCAGCAGGACGCGTTCCTCCGCCATGGCGTGGCGCATCTCAAGCCGCTGAATCTGCGCGCCGTGGCAGAGGCGATCGAGATGCATGAAAGCACGGTCAGTCGCGTGACATCGAACAAGACGATGGCGACGCCGCGCGGCATCTTCGAAATGAAGTATTTCTTCACCGCCAGCATCGCAGCCACCGATGGCGGAGAGGCATTTTCGGCTGAATCGATCCGCCACCGGATCAAGGCATTGATCGATGCCGAACCGGCCGATGATGTATTGTCAGATGACAAGATCGTGGAGATCCTGGCCGGCAAGGGTGTCGATATCGCCCGCCGTACCGTCGCCAAATATCGCGAAGCCATGAACATCCCATCATCCGTGGAACGCCGGCGCCTCAAGAAGGCTGGCCTGCTGAAAACTGCCTGAGATCATGACCGATATTGCACCGCTGTTTGAAAGCAACCGCGCCTGGGCGATGTCGAAGCTGCGGGGTGACCCCGGCTTTTTCGATCGCCTGACCCACCAGCAGAATCCGGCCTATCTGTGGATCGGCTGCGCCGACAGTCGTGTGCCGGCCAATGAAATCGTTGGCCTCGATCCAGGCGAGCTTTTCGTGCATCGCAACGTGGCCAATCTGGTGCATCCGGCCGACATGAATTGCCTCGCGGTATTGCAATATGCGATCGAATTCCTGCAGGTGAAACACGTGATCGTCACCGGCCATTATGGCTGCGGCGGCGTGCGCGCGGCGATGCAGCCGCAACAGCTGGGCCTGATCGATCATTGGTTGCGGCCGATCCGGGATGTGTATGACAAGAACCAGGACGACCTGGCGACCGTCGTGGACGAATACAAGCGCCTGAACGCGCTATGTGAAATGAATGTGCGCGAACAGGTTCTTAACCTGGCCAAAACCACCATTGTTCAGAACGCATGGCATCGCGGCCAGGACCTGAGCCTGCATGGCTGGGTCTACGGCATTTCGAATGGCTTGATCCGCGATCTCGGCGTTACCATATCCAATCCACAGGCTCTGGCGGAAATTTTCCGCACTGAATCGAAGCCGGAGCGCGGTTAAGCCAGTGGTTAACGCATCCACAGCAGAGAAGGTTGTGGATATTAATAAAATCAAAGAGTTAGGAGGCGCCTATGCGGTTGACAGTCAGAGGGGGCTTCTCTATGGTCCGCGACCGCATGACGGGCGCGATGCGCCGTACTACAATCATGCCCTGACCGATCGAACTCGGATTTCGAGACATCATGAAAATCCTGACTTCCGGACAGCAGCTCGACCTTGGTGACTCACTTCGCGCCTATGTCGAGGAACATCTCTCTGCCGCAGTGTCCAAATACATGGACAATGCGATTGAGGCCCAGGTGGTCTTCCGCCGTGAACGCGGAATGTACCATTGCCAGTGTTCGGTGCATGTCGGCACCGGCATCGATGCGCAGGCCGAGGCAGAGGGGAGTGAGATATATCTCAGCTTCGATCAGGCACTTGAAAAACTGGCGAAGCAGATTCGGCGCGATAAGCGCAAGCGGCGCAATCATCATGCGCGGCTACCCGATGCCGGAGATGTCGCCTGATCATCCGCAAGGATGACAGACGCGATATGGCATTCAGCCGCGGAGGCATTTTTCCCTATGGAAATCTTTCAGCTCTTGAGCCCTGACGGCGTCATCGCCAACCTCAAGGCCAACAGCAAGAAGCAGGCGCTGCAGGAACTTTCTGCGCGCGCGGCCAAGATCACCGGTCAGCATGAGCGGGCGATCTTCGACACGCTGCTGGAACGCGAGCGCCTGGGTACGACCGGCGTTGGCAACGGCATTGCTATCCCGCATGGCCGCCTGGCCGGGCTGGACAAGCTCTATGGCCTGTTCGCCCGCGTCGAGCGGCCGATCGACTTCGATTCGATCGACGAAATGCCCGTCGACCTGGTTTTCCTCCTGCTGGCGCCGGAATCGGCGGGTGCCGATCATCTCAAGGCGCTGGCCCGGGTGTCGCGCCTGCTGCGCGACAAGGCCGTATGCGAAAAACTGCGCGGCGCCGAAAGCGCGGACGCAATTTACGCCCTTCTGACGGACAGTCCGGCCAGCCACGCGGCCTGAGACAGCCCGACAAGGCGGCTGTTGTAAGATGCAGGTAAGCGTTACCGCCAATCCTGCGCTGGAAATCTTGCATCAGGAGGCTGGGCATGATCATCCGCCCTGTATTCGTTTTGGCCGCGTTGCTGGCCTTTGCCGGTTGCGCGCCGGTGCCCCAAGCCCCTGTTGCCGATCCGCCGTTGGCGGCCGGGCTTAGCCGGATTTATTTCTATCGCACGACATTCAGCCTCGGCAGCGACAATGGCCTGTTGGGCACCGTCGCTCGGCCATTGTTGACGCTGGACGATAAACCTGTGGCCGAGGTGCCGGCCGGCAGCGTGTTTTTCTGTGATGTGTTGCCTGGGCGCCACCAAATCACGGTTCGCGCCAACCAGACATATACCCTGGCCATCGCGGCGGTGGCGAATCAGTCAAGCTATGTGAAGTTTGACTGGGGATTGGGAAGCTTGACCGGACAGGGCCATGTTTTCGAGGTTGCCGCCTCCATGGGCGGGCGAGAGATCGAGGGACAGCCCCGCCTCGCGGCCACCTGCCCGCAGGCAGGTGGCTGACGCGGTTTTCCTTAGTGCAGGCTGACCGGGATCAACTCGTTCTGCACTGCGGCGGCAAAAGCCAGGTCGCGGGCCGGCGCCCAGCCAAGCTGGGTGCCATTGGCTGAGAAGATGCCCCAACCATCGCCTTCGGGCATATGCACCGGGCGAACATAGGCAAGGTCAGGCGCGCCGAGATTGGCAAAGCCTTCCGCCGTCATTGCCGGATAAAGCGGGTTGTTATTGTAATAGGCATTATCGTGATTATTGGGGGTGCTCATGACTGTACTCCTTTCGTGGCCCGTCTCAGACGCTGCCACCTGATTTACCACTGACGCCGATCGTATTGCCGCTGTCGCCATTGCCTGTGCGGATGACGATGGAGCGGATCTGCGGTTCCGGCCTGGGCCGGCGCATGTCGATATGCAGCAGCCCGTTCACCAGTTCGGCACCAACCACCTCGATGCCGTCAGCCAGCACGAAACTGCGCTGGAACTGGCGCGCGGCGATGCCGCGGTGCAGATAAACGCGGTCCTTGTCGTCAACCTGCTTGCCGCGGATGACAAGCTGGTTGTCTTCGGTGGTGATCGACAGATCGCCACTGCCGAAGCCGGCCACAGCCAAGGTGATGCGCAGGCCGTCTTCACCGATCTGCTCGATATTGTAGGGCGGGTAGCCTTCCGAACCGGTTTTGGCGGCTCGTTCGATCATGCGCTCGACATGATCGAAACCCAGCAGCAAGGGGCTGGAAAAAACGGATACGCGCGTCATGGCCATTGGACTCCTTGAGTAAGCGAGTGCCCGTTGAGGCCCTGGGAGGCACCTCAACGACAATGATGTGGGGAGTGGCGGCTTGCAGATCAAGACCCGGCCCGGCAGGATACCGATACTGAAAATGGAGGGAATTGTGGTCGATTCGGGGCGGGAAATCGCGACTTTAGGGGTCGTCGGGGCCGGGGCGATGGGGCGTGGAATCGCCCAGGTCGGCATGACCGGCGGCATGGCCGTGCTGTTGTATGACGCAGCGCCCGGCGCGGCCGCAAAGGCGAAAGACGCGATTCTGGCCCAGCTCGACCAGATGGCCACCAAGGGGCGGCTTGATCCGGCAGCCGCCGAGACCGCCAAACAGCGCCTGAGCGTGGTCGATAATCTGAATGCCTTTGCGCCGGCCGATCTGGTGGTTGAGGCGATTGTCGAGAACCTCGCCGTGAAGCAGGAGGTTTTCCGTCAGCTGGAAGCCGTTGTGCGGCCGGATTGCCTGCTGACCTCGAATACGTCGTCCCTGCGGATTGCCAGCATTGCCAGTGCCTGCCGGCAGCGCGACCGGATTGCCGGCCTGCATTTCTTCAACCCCGTCCCGTTGATGAAGCTGGTCGAGGTGATCCGCGCGCCAGCCACCAGCGATGCCGCCGTCGCGGCGCTGATTCGTGCCGGCGAGCGGATGGGGCGTGTGCCGGTGGTGGTGCAGGACAGCCCGGGGTTCCTGGTCAATCTGGGCGGCCGTGCCTATACGCAGGAAGCCCTGCGTATCGTCTCGGAAGGTGTGGCGACTCCGGCCCAGGTCGATGCGGTGATGCGCGACAACTGGGGCTTTCGCATGGGGCCGTTCGAGTTGATGGACCTGACCGGCATCGATGTGAATTTTCCGGTCAGTCAGATCATCCACGAGGGCTATTTCTACGATCGCCGGCTGGCGACGACACCGCTGCACCAGTCGCTGCGCGAAAGCGGTCAGCTCGGCCGCAAGACAAAGCAGGGCTTTTTCGCCTATGGCGAGGACGGCAAGGCCCAGACGCCCTCTGCCGACACCACCAGCGCCGCGTCGCCCGCAACACGCGTGGTGCTGGCCCAGGAAGACGAGGCCCTGGGCGAATTGCTGCGTGGACTCGGCCTGGAAGTCAGCGGGTTCGACGATGGCGAAAGCGCCATGCTTTGCGCGCCCCTGGGCGAAGACTGCACCACCTATGCGGCCCGGTTGCAGCTTGATCACCGGCGGTTATTCGGTCTCGACATCGCCGGCAAGCTGGACAAGCGCATCACGCTGATGCGGCCGCCGGGCGCACGCCGCGATCTGCTGGATGGGCTGGTGGCGCGTTTCCATGCTGCCGGCCGAGCGGTCACCGCCATTCATGACAGCCCCGGCTTCATCGGGCAGCGCATCGCTGCCATGGTGGCCAATCTGGGCTGCGAGATGGCGCAGATCGGCGTGGCCGCTCCTGACGATATCGACAAGGCGATGACCATGGGCCTGAATTATCCCTTTGGTCCGCTGGCGCTGGCGGATGCGATGGGCGTCGAAGCCGTGCATACGGTGCTGACCCAATTGCAGGCCATCACCGGCGACGATCGCTACCGTCCCAGCCTGTGGCTGCGCCGCCGTGCATTGCTTGGGTTGTCTGCCCTGACGGAAGACTGAACCGATCAGGTCAGGAGACGCACGAAGGGCACGGGCTGGTCGAAACCTTTCAGCTCGGCCGCTTCCTGGCACAGGTTGCGATCCTGCAGCAGGGGCGCGACGGCAGGATCGGCGGCCAGGGTTTGTGACAGGATCATCTCGCCGCCGCGGCATCGTCCCTGCAAACGGGCGGCGAGGTTGACCGTGCTGCCGAAATAATCCAGCCGCTCGTTCAGGTTCACGGCGATGCAGCGCCCGCCATGCAGGCCCATCTTCAGCCCGATCGCGGCGTCTATGGCACGACCTTCCGCAACGGTTTCCGCCCGGTATTCCGCATTGAAGGCGCCGATGCGGTCGCGGATTTCCAGTCCGGCGCGCACCGCCTGTTCGGGCGTGGCGAAGGCGGCCATCACGGCGTCGCCGATCGTCTTGACCAGGGCGCCATCATGCTGGCGGATGGTGGCGGCCAGGAAAGCGAAATGCCGGCGCACCAGCCGATAAGCGGCGCCATCGCCCAGCCGTTCGTACAACGCGGTCGAACCTTCCAGGTCGGTGAACATCAGCGTCACATGATCGATGCCGATATCTTCGCCCGGGCGCAGCACCTGATTCGGCAGCAAATCGCGGAAAGCCTGCATCGTGGTGACTTCATGCGCGGTGAGCGCGTCGCGTCGCCAGTCGCGCGTCTCGACCACGAAGGTCAGTTCGCGGCTCGTGCGGTTGTGGAAGACGATGCCGCCGATCATCTGGCCTGGCTCATTGCGGATGATGAAGCCGGGCGCGGTGCTGGTTTCGGCAATCACGGTCGGGAAGGCGCCTCCGTCATGCTGCACCAGGCTTTCGCCGCCGGGTTCCAGCGTACGCAGACGGTATTCCCCCGGCGGCAGGATGGTCGACGCTGTGCGCTGCTCGCCCGGCTGCAGGATCTGCTGCACCAGGATATGCCGCGAGACATGCGGGCCACCCATGCAGAATTCGCCTTCGGCAATGTTGCGGATACTGGATGTGGGGCTGAAGCTGATCTCCACATTCCGGGTGAAATCGCCGTCGTAGCTGATATTGCAGGATGGGCAATGCGCGTGGCGCGGCAATTGGTCGAGGCTGGCGACACTGGCCTTGGCACCGCCGCAACGTGGACAGAGCAGGTTCCAGGACAAGCCGAGCATGCCGACCCGCGTTGCTTCCAGGCAGAGCTCCACCGTATGCCGTAAAGGCACCTGCCAGTCCCGCGCCAGTTTGCGCGGACGCAAGCGCACCAGATCAACCTCCTGCGCGGTTGCGATGTGGGTGACCAGTTTGTCAGTCAGATCGTGGGCATAGGGGGCCGCCGCAAGCTGTTGCGCCAGTCCGGCCAAACGTTGCTGCTGTTCCAGGCTGGCGGGTGGCGGCGTGTAGGCGAAGGGGGTTTCGGCTTCACCCTGCACAAAGGCGGCCGCATGGCGAACCATGTCTTCCAGACCCTTGCCGATCCTGTCGAGCATGCCGGTGGCGAATAGCAGGTGGCCGATTAGTCCGCGCGGCGCGCCGCTCAGGCGATAGGTGACCCGGCTGCCGCCATCGGCGGTTGCCTCCAGTTTCAGGGTCGGCGCCAGATACCGCAGCGGGCCGCGGCGGAACACGCGACGCTGGCGGAATTCCCGTTCCGCTATCCATTCAAACGGCGGATCGTCCCATTCCACCGCCACACCCTTGTAGTTGGCGCTGGCCCTGCGTTTTACCGAACCGTCGGGCTGGACGACTTCCTCCACGGCATAACGTGGCGTGCCGGCGGCCTCGTTGAAGCGGGCGGTGTCGGACAGGTACGGCCAGAGCGCGGCGGGCGGCGCCGCAAGCTCCCAGGCCCAGACGCGATCATGTTGGCGTGGCATGCGTGGAATCCCGCAGGAGAAACTAGCGCATCGCCCGCCATGGCAAGGGGCAGGAGGTCAGCCGGATACGATATTTACCGGAGGTTTATTGGCGGGAGGGCACAGCCGGCGGTTCGACGGGCATCGGCTGCGGGTCTGTCGCCATCGGCTCTTCGGGCTCTTCCATCTGCATGCCGGTCGGCGCAACGGCCACCTGTGGCGGATTGCGGCGGCCCGGCGGCGTCATCGGCATGCGGGGATCGGCCAGCGGCCTCGGCGGCGCAGGCAGGGCGCGGCCTTCCAGAGAATAGGGGTCTGGTTCGCCATAGCAGTCAACGCCGCCCAGGGTCTTGAAGCACCAGACCTCCTGGCGGTCGGTCGGCTTGTAGTTGCTGACGCAATAGGTGCCGTCGCTGACCAGATTGAGCGGATTGCAGGTCACCTCCAGCCGCCGTTCGATCCTGGTCTTGACCAGCTCGAATCCAACACCAAGCGCCAACGCCTGGGTTGCTGGGGTCAGGCTTTCACGTTCTGTCGAGCAGCCGGCGAGAAGTCCGGCCAGCAGCAGTGGCAGCATGAGCAGTTTGCAGATGGCGGTACGCATGGTCATCGTACGCATGGTCATTCTCCTGCGCGGCACCCTTTGGGCGCCTGTCAGCTATTCTGGCTGAACGCATTATCGCGCGATCCGCAGTCAACATACAGTTAAACGATATGGTTAACCGATACCGGGCAGGCGGACGCGAAACGTGGTGCCCAATGGGCCGGTGCGAACCAGTTCCAGTTCGCCGCCGTGGGCGCGGACCAGTTCGCGGGCAATAGCCAACCCCAGGCCGCTGCCGCCGTTGCGGCCACCGCGAAAGGGTTCAAACAGATGGCTTTTTGCGGTTTCGCTCAGGCCAGAACCGGTATCGGCAATCTCGATCACGACCTCGCCGTTGCTGACCGCCGCCGCCGCGCGCAGATCGCCATTTCCCGGCATGGCCTGGATCGCATTGCGCATCAGATTGTTTAACACCCGATAAAGGTGCTCGGCATCGGCCGGCAGTTTCAGATCCTCCGGCACGGCATTGTGCCAGCAGATGCCGCCGTCATCGGCCAGGCCCAGGCCGGCAGCCACATCCTCGATGAAGTCGCGCAGGGCAATGATTTCCGGTTCCGGTGCGCGCTCTTCGGCCTTGCCGTAACGCAGGGTCTGGGCACAGAGCGCAATCGCACGATCCACGGCGCTCACCAGGCGTGGGGCGACCTGGCGCACGGTGGGATCGTCAGAGGCGGCCAGGCGATCCGACACCAACTGCGCCGAAGCCAGCATGTTGCGCAGGTCGTGGCTGATCTTGCTGACGGCGATGCCGAGCTGGGCCAGGCGGGCGCGCTGGGTCAGGGCATGGCGCAGGTCCTGCTGCATCACGCGCAACTCGCGTTCGGCCAGGCCGAGTTCATCGCGCCGTGCCGAGGGGCGAATGATCTGCCGCGCATCTTCGGGGGCCGAGCGGAAACCGACGATGCTGCCGATCAGGCGCTGCATCGGCCGGACCAGAAGCCATTGCAGGCTGAGGTAGACAAGGCCGGCGGTAACCAGCGAAATCAGCAGCGACAATGAAAAGATGCGCCACGAAAAGTCGCGCAACGCCTCGGCCAGCGGTGCGGTTGGCAACACGAGTTCGATACGGGTTTGCGGATCGCGCGGCGAGGGGCCGACCACGCGGATATAACGATCGGCATTACCCGACAGCGTGACGACAGCGTCGACGATGGCTTCCCACCACATCCATTTCGACAGGTCGACCGGTTTGCCCAGCATCGGCAATTCCTGGCGGTCGCTCAGGATGAGGGCATTCGATTCCTGCCGGCGCATCGCCACCAGCTTGCCGCCAACATTGCGCAGCAGCTCGTTTTCCAGCTCGGCGCTGACCATGCCGTTGGGTGCAGCCAGCAGGGCTAGTGCTGCCTGGTCAGCCAGTTCGATGCGTGCCTCCAGATAGCTGATGCGGAAACGCGCCATCGACGGCAGGTAGATCAGGATTTCGGCCAACATGACAAACAGGATGGTCAGCAACAGCAGTCTGCTTGACAGGCTGGCGGCGCTGGCTGGCCGGTCCGGCGGTACGGCCGATCCATCATGCAAAGGCGAAGCATCCATGGCGGGTATTATACGCTGCCGGTCAGTCGAAGCGGGCGAGAAACTGCACGATGCGGCGGGTAAGGGGGGAGAACAGTTTTGGACGGTAGAAATCGCCGGCCGCCCGTTTGCTGGCCTCGCCGCGATTCGGATAGGGGACCAGCATGGCCTGCATGGCGCCGATGCCCAGCCGCTTCTGCATGGCCAGAATCCAGGGTTGGATCAGTTCCCCCGCCTGCGGTCCCGCAATCGCGACGCCCAGGATGCGTCCACGCGGCGACACGATGGCCTTTACCAAACCCTCCATGCGCCCTTCCGCGCGGGCCCGATCATTTTCGGCAAAAGGCCAGCGCAGGATGGTGATGCGGCCATGGCTGGCGCGGGCTTCGGCCTCGCTCAGTCCCACCGCAGCCAGCTCGGGATCGCCGTAGGTGACCCGAGGGATGAGGCTGTGATCGGCCCTGGCCGGGAACCGGAACAGGGCATTCTTGAGCACCACGCCGGCATGATAGCTCGCGGTATGGGTAAAGGGGCTGAGTCCGGTGGCGTCGCCCAGCGCGAAGACGCGGCGATTGGTGCTGCGCAGCCTGTTATCGACCGTGATGCCGCGGGCATCGGCGAGAATGCCGGCTCTGGCCAGGTCGAGCGATGCGAGATCGGGTTTGCGGCCGGTGGCCACCAGCAGGTGCGATCCGGCAATGCGATCGGTGCTGCCATCGGCATGGCGCAGGGTCAGCACGATGCCTGAGACGGTGTTTTCCGCCTGCGTCACTTCGGTCCGCTCGTGCAGCACGACGCCGTCCTCACGCAGGGCATTGATGAGCAGGTCGCTGAGTTCCTCGTCTTCACGGGACAGGCAGGTGAGGCGCTCAATCAGGGTGACCCTGATGCCGAGACGGCGAAAGGCCTGAGCCAGCTCGACGCCGATGGCCCCGCCCCCCAGGATCATCAGGTGGATCGGCGCTTCGGTCAGGTCAAAGACGGTTTCATTGGTCAGGTAGGGAATGGCCTCCAGCCCGGGGATCGGCGGAATGGCCGGTTTCGAGCCGGTTGCGATGACAATGCGGCGGGCGTGAACCATCGTTGTGCCCGCTTGCACAATGCCCGGACCGGCAAAGTAGGCTTCAGCCTGCAGAACGCGGACGCCGAGCGCGGCGAAGCGTTCCGCCGAGTCATGCGGCGCTATCGCGGCAATGGTGTTTTTGACATGCCGCATCACGGCCGGAAAATCGATTTCCGGCTCGTCATAACGGATGCCGAGTTTGGCGCTGTGTTGCCAGATCACGGCCTGCCGTGCCGCAGCAATCAGCGCCTTGGAGGGAATACAGCCGTAATTCAGGCAGTCGCCGCCCATGCGGCCACGTTCGATCAGCACTGTGCTGGCGCCCATCAGGGCAGCGCCCGCAGCGACCGACAATCCGCCGGAACCACCGCCGATCACGGCGATGTCACAATCGATCCGCTCTGCCATGCCTTCACTCCTGTCCGGGACGGCGCCGCCGCTTCAGCCAGACCGGCAGCAAAGACAGCAGCGCCAGCAGAGTCAAGGCAATCAGGATTTCCAGGCTGAGCAGATCGGCCGCGTCAACGCTGCCGGATTGTGCCAGCGTTGTGTCAAGGCCATGACCGAGATAGGCGAAGACAAACGTACCGGGCAAGATGCCGATCACGGTGGCCGCGATGTAGGTGCGAAGCGGAATCCCGAAGAAAGCGGGCGCAATATTCACCAGCCAGAACGGAAAGGCCGGCACCAGTCGAAGGAACAGCAGATAATGAAACCCGTTGGAGCGAAGCTCGTGCTCCAGTGCGGCAAGCCGAGATCCGGCCTTGTGATGCAACATGGCAGCCAGGCGGTTGCCCAGCGCGGCGCGGGCGGCCAGGAAAATCGCAATGGCTCCCAGAGTGGCGCCCAGGACAGTCCATGCCGTGCCGAGCCAGGGACCGAACAGGAACCCGCCGGTCAGGGTGACCAGGCTGGCGACCGGCAGCGAGAAGGCGACCAGCGCCGCGTAAAACGCAATATATCCCATGACAGCCAGAAGCGGATGACCGGCGACCCAGTGGCGCAGACCGGCCTGCTGGTCGCGTAACGTGGCCAGGTCGAAATACCGGTTCAGGTCCAGGGCCAGGAACAGCGCCAGGCCAAGGGCCAGCAGAAGCAACGGAAAAAGCTGTCGAGCCTGCATCAGGGTTGATCTTTGGGGTATTCCTAGACCGAATTGTCGGAGCCTTGTTTTTGCCCCAATCTGACAGCAAAGGGGGTAAAATGCATCCAAGCCGGATCGTCCGGCCGACCCGACTCACCGAAACGTTACCCTGCCATCCGGCCGCATCATCCATCTGCATATGCCGCACATATTCCATTCAGCCAAAACCATCCTCCGCGCGGTGGGCGCGTTCGGTCGCGCCATCGGCCTTGCGCTCGCCATAACCCTCGCATTGCCGGCAGCAAGTGTTGGTTCGGCACAGGCGCAATCTCCGGCGCCGGCAGGGTCGATTGAATCCCGCAAGCCCACCGACTGGGACGCGGCATTGGGTGCCGTGGTGCGACAACTGCGCGACCCCCGCATGGACGACGAGGGCTTCATCGCGTTGCGCGCCAGTCTGGATCGGTTGCGCGTGGCGGCCACGGAGGAACGGGATCAGTTCAAGCAGGCGACGAGCGCCGCGCAGACCCAGCTCGATGCTCTCGGCCCGGCACCTGCCGCCGGACAGCCTCGCGAGTCGGCGGCGATCGCCGATTCGCGCCGGCAGCTTTCCGCCCGGCTTCAGGCCATGCAGGACGGCGTGAAGCAGTCCGAACTGGCGCTGGCCCGGATTGTCGCCATGCAGGACGAGGTGGCCGACGAGGCGCGGCAGCAATTTACCCGGCAACTGATTTATCGCGGCGCATCGCCTTTCAGTCCGGCTTTCTGGCGCGATGGACTGGCCGATATCGTTTCTGCTGCCGAAGCGGTGAAGGCTGCGCCGCAGGCATGGTGGGAGGCTGCTGATAACCGCCGTGCGGGGTCAACCACCCTGATGCAGATGGCTGTCGTGGCCCTGCTGGCCGTGGTGCTGGTCATCCCGATGCAGCGCTGGTTGCATCGTCATTACGGTGTTCATTCCGATGTGCAGGAACCATCGCCGGTTCGCCGTACGGTCGCGGCCTTCACGGAATTGATGAACCGAACGGCCATGCCTCTGGCCGTATTGTGGGCGGCCTATGGCGTGGTGGCCGGCAATGGCTGGGCGAGTGGTCTGGTCGGAACTCTGCTGCATGCCCTGATGCAGGCCCTCAGCATGGCCCTGCTGGCTCATGGTCTGGTCTATGCCATCCTGGCGCCGCGCAACCCGGCCTGGGCGGTGATCCAGCTGCCGCAGACGCAACGCGACAGCCTGCTCCGCCGCGTGGCGGTTTTTGCCGTCGGTATCGTGCTGCTAAGCATTCTGGTGGCGCCATCGCGCACGCCGGATTTCGGCACGGCGGGCCGTGATCTGGTCATTGCCGCCGTGGCGCTGTTTCTGGCGAGTGTCAATCTGGGCTTTGCCGATCCCCGGCTCTGGCGGCAGTTGGGCGACGAATTGCGGCCACTTCGTCTGCTGACGGGGGTGGTTTTCGCGCTCAATCTGGTGGCGTTGGCGGCAATCCTGCTCGGGTATTACAGTTTCGCCGCGTTCCTGTCCTTTGCATTGCTGGGGTCTGCCCTGTCGCTGGCGGCCTACAGCGTCGTGCGCACGGCCATCCGCGATGGCCTGAACAACCTGGCGGACAGCCCCGACAGCCGGTTCCGCACCTGGCGTCAGATGCTGGGCCTGAGCGGCCCGATGAGCACCACGACCCAGATCTTCCTGGGCCTGTTGATCGATATCGTCCTGTTTTTCCTGTTGCTGATTGCCCTGGCGCTGGCCTGGGGCATGAGTGGCGCAACGCTGGTTGCCTATACGCTGGAACTCTTCTACGGCGTCACCATCGGCCCGGTGACCATATCGCTGGGTAACATCCTGGGGGCCGTCGTTGTGCTGGTGATCGGCATCGGCGTCACCCGTCTGCTGAGTGGCGGCCTCAATGCCCGGCTGGAACAGCAGAGCGGCATCGATCCCGGCGTGCGCAATTCGATGGTCACCGGCCTGACCTATGCCGGTTATCTGCTGGCCGGCGTTGCTGCCATCGGCGCGGTCGGCCTCGACCTGTCGAATCTGGCGATCATCGCCGGTGCATTGTCGGTCGGTATCGGTTTCGGCCTGCAGAATATCGTGAATAATTTCGTCTCCGGCCTGATCCTGCTGATCGAGCGGCCGGTCAAGGTCGGCGACTGGGTGGTGGTCGGCGACCGCGAGGGTTACGTCCGTCGCATCAATGTGCGCTCGACAGAAATCGAGACATTCCCGCGCGCCTCGGTGATCATTCCGAATTCCGACCTGATCTCCAGCCCGGTGATGAACTGGACGCATCGCAATCGCCTGGGCCGGGTCGACATCAATATCGGCCTGGCTTACGGCACCGATGTAGACAAGGCACGCGACGTGCTGCTGGATTGCCTGAACAAGCACCCCGACATCCTGGGCATCCCCGCGCCGATGGTGGTGTTCCGCGATTTCGGCGACAGCGCGCTGGTGTTCGCGTTGCGCGGCTTCATCGCCGATGTCGAGCGGCGGATGACGATCGAAAGCGATCTGCGCTTTGCCATCTACAAGGCCTGCAATGCCAATGGCATCGAGATCCCCTATGCCCAGAGCGATGTGCATCTGGCCGATATCGACCGACTGGAAAAACTGGTCCTGACTCTCGCGGGCAACAAAAAACCGGCCGCGGACTAGCCGCGACCGGTTGAAGCAGGTTGATCTTCCGGATCAGTGCAACGGTCAATTCGGTCGCGGCAGATCGAACAGCAGGATTTCGGCGCCATCGGCGGCAGTGATTTCCAGCTTGCCCTCGCCGACCAGCGCGACGCCGGCCCGGGTCGTGACTTCCTGGTTGTTCACCGTCACCTTGCCATCGGCCACCACCAGATAGCCCATGCGGTTTTCCGGCATGTCGAAGCTGGCCGTGGCGCCCTTGTCGATCAGGGCGCCGTACAGCGTGGCGTCCTGATGGATCAGCAGCGTGCCCGGATTGGCATCCAGCACCGGCTGTTCGCCCGAGGCCAGCGGCACCAGGCGGTTGGCGCGGTCGCCCTTGGGGAACTGGGCCTGATCCCAGCGCGGCTTCAGCCGGGCCTGGCGCGGCTCGATCCAGATCTGGAACAGATGCGTCAGCTCATCCTCGGCATTCCATTCCGAATGCATGATGCCGGTGCCGGCCGACATCACCTGCACGTCGCCGGCCGGTGTGCGCCCCTTGTTCCCGAGCGAGTCCTCGTGGCTGATGGCGCCCTTGCGGACATAGGTGATGATTTCCATGTCGCGGTGGCCATGCATCGGGAAACCCGATTGCGGCTGGATCTCGTCGTCGTTCCACACGCGCAGGGGACCAAAACCGTAGCCCATCGGCGCGGCAACGCCCGAGAAGTTGAAATGGAACCGACTGTTCAGCCAATCGATCTGCATGCGACCGAGGCGGTCGAAGGGAATGACATGGATCACGGTATCCTCCATCGGATGCGACGGCCCGCAGGCCGTCGCCCCGGAGATGATTGTTACGCTTTCAGCTTGGCGGCAATAGCCGTCACGTGTTTGCCCTGGAAGCGGGCGGTCTTGAGTTCCACTTCGGTCGGCTGGCGGCTGCCATCCGGACCGGCGATGGTGCCGGCGCCCAGCGGCGATCCGCCCTTCACCGCATTGACATCCATGGTCTCGGGGATGGCGTAGGGCAGGCCAACGATCACCATGCCATGGTGCAGCAGGGTGGTGTGGAAGCTGCTGGCGGTGGTTTCATTGCCGCCGCCGGTACCGGTCGAGACGAACACGCTGCCGACCTTGCCGACCAGGGCGCCTTTCACCCACAAACCGCCGGTCTGGTCGAGGAAGGTGCGCATCTGGCCGCTCATGTTGCCAAAGCGGGTGCCGGTGCCGAAGATGATGGCGTCATAGTCGGCCAGCTCGGCCGGATTGGCGATGGGAGCGGCCTGGTCCCATTTGCCGCCAGCCTTCTTGAAGGCTTCTTCCGGCATGGTTTCCGGTACGCGCTTGATCGTCACCTGGGCGCCAGCCACTTCACGGGCGCCGGCCGCGATGGCCTCGGCCATCTTTTCGATATGGCCGTACATGGAGTGGTAAAGCACGAGAACCTTGGTCATGGTCGCCTCCTTGGCGGTGGGGTGGTGTGGTCTCGCTAGGACATTTATGCATGGACCAGAAAGAAACAATCTGATATTTGGAATATTATTGTTTCCATTTAGAAACAAATGTGAGGCATGGACCATTTAGCCGATTTGGCCGTGTTTGCCCGGGTGGTGGAAGCTGGCGGTTTCAGTGCGGCGGCCGATTCCCTGCGCCTGTCGAAATCCGCCGTGTCGAAACAGATCGCCCGGCTGGAGCAACGGCTGGGCGCCCAGTTGCTCCAGCGTACCACCCGGCGGCTGTCGCTCACCGAAACCGGGCGCATCGTGCTGGAGCATGCCCAGCGCGTGTTGATCGAGGCCGAGGCCGCCGAGGCCGCTGTGCAGAACCTGCAGGCCATGCCGCGTGGCCTGTTGCGGGTGAATCTGCCGATGAGCTTCGGGCTGGCCTATGTCTCACCGCTGCTGCCCGAGTTGCTGGCCCTGTATCCGGAACTGCGCGTCGACCTCACTTTCAACGACCGCCTGGTCGACCTGATGGAGGAAGAGGTCGATGTGGCGATCCGTATCGGACATCTGGCCGATTCCAGCCTGACCGCGCGGCGGCTGGCACCGGTGCGGCCGATCACCTGCGCCGCCGAATCGTATCTGCGCAAGGCCGGCGTGCCGCTGAAGCCCGATGACCTGCGCCAGCATGAATGCCTGCTCTACAAATACCTGCCTGAACCGGACGTGTGGCGCTACGAGGGGCCGGGTGGACCCTGGGCGGTGAAAGTCGGCGGCCGGCTGGTGGCCAACAACGGCGACGTGCTGCGCGCCGCCGCCGTGGCGGGCCATGGCATCGTGCGCTCGCCCAGCTTCATCGCCGGCCCTGATATTGCCGCCGGCCGGCTGGTGCCGCTGCTGGAGGCGTACGAGCCGGCGCCGCTGGGCATCCATGCCGTTTATCCCGCCCAGCGTTTCCTGACGCCCAAGGTGCGCGCCTTCATTGATTTCCTGGCCGAACGTTTCGCGCCCCATCCGCCCTGGGAGTGTGTCCTGATAGACACAGCCGGACAGGGCGGTGGCCGGCCTGCATGAAGCCCGTTTACGACCCCGTCCGGCTATGCTATCGAACGGGCGCGACAAGAGGACGCAGTCTCATGACCCGCCAGTGGCGACATCGACGAGCTCGTACCGGCGCACCGGCCCAGCGACGACAGATGCAAATGCATCTGCAATCGCGAAAGCGGTGCGCGGCGGCCGTTTGCGCCTACTGAAGCGGGATCATCGTCTCTCAAGACTCCGACCGATATCAGCTTCACCGATGAGCGCGAACCGCCGGCCGAACGGACGGAAGGCTCAGGCCACCCGTCCGCCTGTGGTCTCCGAACTTGTTGCCGGAAGCAAGCTGATGTTCCCTATTCTGCCCGAGCGGCCGACTGACGCCGCCCAGATCGATACCCTGCTCGACCTCACCTTTGGTTCCGAGCGGACCAAGAAGACCGTCTATCGGCTGCGCGAGAATGTCGCGCATCTCAAGCCGCTGGCCTTCGTCGTGCGCGACGAGGATGGCGTCGTGCTCGGCTCGATCCGCTACTGGCCGGTCGCCATCGGCGAACAGGCATCGCCGGCCATCATGCTGGGGCCCGTCGCCGTGCATCCCGACTATCAGGGCCAGGGGATCGGTCGCGCGCTGATCCGCCACAGCCTCTATGCCGCCACAAGGCTGGGCCACCGGCTCTGCATCCTGGTCGGCGACAAGCCCTATTACGAACCCTTCGGCTTCGTGAATGCGGCCGATCGTGGCATGGAAATGCCGGGCTGGGTCGAGCGCGAGCGGTTCCAGGTGATGGAACTGGCCGCCGGCGCGCTGAAGGATGTATCGGGCATGGTGGGCAAGCCGCCGCGCGGCAAGCGCAAGGCGGCGTGACTTGGCCCGCGCCGTTGTCGCCTGCGATGACTGCGCCGTCCTGCTGCTCGACAGCATCACCGAAATTCGCCCCGAGGATGCCGGCCAGATCGTGGTGGCGGGCAGCCATGGCGGTGGCAGCGCCGTGCGCTATGCGCTGGCAGTTCCGCTGCTGGGCTGTTTCTTCAACGACGCCGGCATCGGCAAGGACCATGCCGGCATCAGCGGCCTGTCACTGCTGGCCTGCCCGACGCTGGCCTACAGCCATGCCAGCGCGCGGATCGGCGATGCGGCCGATGGCTGGCAGAACGGGATCGTCACGGCTTTGAACGGAGACGCGCAAGCCGCGGGGCTGAAAACGGGAATGACGGTGCAGGCGGCGGCCCGCCTGCTGCTGAGGCGCGGCTAGCGGCTCTCGCGCCGCCACATCAGCATCAGCGCACCGAGCAGCACGGCCAGCAGTGCCAGGGGCAGGACCAGTGGCGTGATGCTCAGGCCGGTCACCACATAATCATTCTGGCGATACAGCCCCATCCAGTTGCGGCCGCCGGCCTCGCGGGCGGCGGTGCGGGTCGGTTTATCCATCATGCGGATGTCGGGCATGCCGTCGCGCAGCCAGCGCAGGCTGCCATTGCTGGCATCGGCCAGGGGTTTGAGCAATGCCGGCGTGGCACGTGGATCGGCGAATTCGCGCGGATTGATTGCACCCATGGTGGCCACGGTTTCCCTCTCGCCATCGCGGATGCGGTAGATGCCGGGCTGTTCGACGCTCAGCGCGTTGCTGGCTAGCCCGTTGCCGCGTTCATCCAGCATCAGCCTGGTTTCGCTGCCGTCGGGATGGGTGATTGTCACCGGCTCCCGGCTTTCCTTCAGGCTGCGGCGCTCCACCTCAATGCGGTTGCCACGTGCCTCGGCGCGCAGGGCTTCTTCCTCCAGGTCGGGTTCCTTCATCAGCCAATGCGCCAGCCGGCGCAACAATTCACCCTGCGGCCCGCCATTTTCGAAGCCGCGTGACCACAGCCAGACATGATCGGAATAGAACTGCGCCACGCGGCCTTTTTCGATGCGGTCCAGCACCAGTAACGGCTCGCGGTTTGGTGTCTCGAGCAGATTGTTGCCGCGCAGGACATCCACATTGATCACCCGGAACCAGCGGCTCCAGCTTGGATTGCCGCTTTCGCCCACCGATCCCGGCAGGCCGGCCGTGACGGGATGGCGGCGGCCCAGATCGCTCAGCCGCGCCTGAAACGGTTCGGTGCGCACGGTGCCGGTGGGGCGGCCGGGGAAGATATCGGCCAGCGGCGTGCGATACAGGCTCAAAGGCGTGGCATAGGCCGGGCCAGATACTTCGAGGAAGGCGCCGCCGCGCGCCACGTAATTGGCGATATTCTCGAAATACGAGGTCGGCAGGATGCCGCGCCGCCGATAGCGGTCAAAGATGATCAGGTCGAACTCGCTCAGCTTGAGTTCGAACAATTCACGGATCGGAAAGGCGATCAGCGACAGCTCGCGGATCGGCGTGCCGTCCTGCTTGTCGGGCGGCCTGAGAATCGTGAAATGCACCAGGTCGACATTGGGGTCGGCTTTCAAAAGGTTGCGCCAGACGCGTTCGCCGGCATGGGCCTCGCCAGTAACCAGCAGCACGCGCAGGCGGTCGCGCACGCCATTGACCGACAGCGCGACCCGGTTGTTCAGAGGCGTCAGCTCGGCCGGCACCGGCAGGACCTCGAATTCCAGCAGGCTGCGTCCGGCGCGCGGCAGCTTGAACGGCACCGTGATGTCGCGCCCGACCGGCACCGACAGGCTCCGTTCGCCGACGTCCTGCTGGCGGAAGCGCAGTTCGGCCATCTCGCCGGGGGCTGCGGCGGTATCGTCCACACGCAGGGTGACCTCGAGGTCCTGGTTCACCATGCCGAAAGTGGGGGCATTCTTCACCACCAGCCGGCGGTCGCGTTCATCCGGCCGACCGGTCAACAGCACATGTACCGGCGCGCCGGTCACGTCCTGGGCCGCGGCAATGTCGGGCAGGTCATGCACCTGGCCATCGGTGACCAGGATGCTGCCGGCCAGACGATGGCGCGGCAGATCGCTCAAGGCCAGGGTCAGGGCCGAGAACAGGCGCGTGCCTTCGTCGCGGTCGGCATTCTCGGCCGCCGGCTTGCCGCCGCGGACATAGCGCACTTCCAGATTCTCGATGGCGCCCAGCTTCTCGCGCAGGGCCGCTTCGGCCTGTTCGGCCTGCTGGCGGCGATCGGCGATGCCCTGGCTGGCGCTTTCGTCGATCACCACCACGGCTATGTCGGGCAGGGTAGAGCGTTCCTCGCGCCGGGCGACGGGGTTGGCCAATGCGCCGAGCACCAGCAGGGCCACCAGGCTGCGCAGCAGCGTGCCGCGTGCGCCACGCCACAGGCCAAAGCCGGTGAGCAGCAGTGCCAGCACCGCGCAGGCCGCCAGCAGCGGCCAGGGCACAAGCGGGACGAAGTCGAAGGTGAAGGCGCTGGTCATCAGTTGCCCAGCCGCTCGAGCAGGGCTGGCACATGCACCTGATCTGCCTTGTAGTTGCCGGTGAGCGTGTACATCAGCAGGTTGATGCCGAAGCGATAGGCGAATTCTCGCTGCCGCGGATTGTTCGGCACGGTGACGGCCAGCGGCCGGCCATTGGCGTCCATCGCCCAGGCGGCGGCGTAATCGTGGCTGCCGATCACGATGGAGGTGACGCCATCCTTGTCGCCGCCGGGATTCCGTTCCACCCATAATGTGCCGCCACTATAACGGCCGGGGAAATCCTGCATCAGATAGAACGCCTTGGTCAGCACATGATCGTCCGGCACCGGCATCAGCGGCGGGATATCAAGCTTGGCCAGCAATTGGCGCAGCTTTTCGGTATTCGGGCTGGCTGCCGTTCCGCTCAGGCCCATGGCCTGGTCGCGGGTATCGAACAGGATCAAGCCGCCGGTTTTCATGAACTGGTCCAGCCGGCGCAGGGCGGCGTCGGAAAGCTGCGGCTGGGCCGGACTGATCGGCCAGTAGAGGAACGGCAGCAGCGAGATGTCGTCGGCTTCCAGATTGACGCCAAGCGGTTCGGCGGCCTCGATCGAGGTGCGGCGATACATCACCTCGGTCAGGCCATACAGGCCGGCACGGCTCATCTGGTCGATATCGGCCTGGCCGGTGACCACATAGGCCAGGCGCAGGTCGAGGGAAGCCTTCAAGGCAAATTCGTCGCTGGCCGAAAGTGTGCCACGGCGTGGCTGGGCTTGGGCCCCGGCAGCGAGCAGTATTGCCAACAGCAGAGCGGCAGCGGTCGCCGGCCGGCGCAGGCGCGGCAACAGGCCGCGCAAGGCCAGGCCGATCAGCCAGTCGGCCAGGAACAGCAGCAGGGCGGCCGTGAGCAGCCAGGACAACAGGCGGGTTTCGCGGCTGGTCTGGTCGAGATTCAGCAGCGTTGCATCGGCAGGCCAGCGATCAATGGCGCGCAATAGGGTATCGGCATTCACGGCGTTGAGCGCCTGGCGGCTGTCGAGGCGGCCATACCAGCCCGGCGGATGACGCGGGCTGGGTTGCGTTGACGCCAGTGCACGGGCGGGCAGGGGCTTAACGGCCGGAGCAGGTTCCACCGAACGACCGAAACCGTCCAGCATGGTCAGCGGCGGCAACGGCAGATCGGCGGTTTCACCGCTGCCGGCGACACCCTGCGACAGGTCGATCACCTTGCGCAGCATATCGACATAGAAACCGCTCAGCGCCAGATCCGACCACAGCGTATTGGCCGAGGTATGTACCAGGATCACCCAGCCCTTGCCGCGCTGGGCGGCGGTCACCAGCGGCGTGCCGTCTTCCAGTCGCAGCCAGGTTTTCTCCCCCAGTTGCGGTTCGGGTTCGGCCAGTACCTGGCGGCTGACGCTCACCTCGCTGGCGCCGCCCAGGCCATAGAAGGGGCTGGTTTCCGGCATTGGGCCCAGGCGCTGCGGCTGCGACCACGACAGCGCGCCGCCCAGTTGCCGTGCGCCCTGGCGTAGCCGCACCGGCAGCAGGTTATCGGTGGCTTCCGCCATGCGCGGCCCGGCAAAACGCAGCAGCACGCCGCCGCGTTCGATCCAGTCCTCCAACTGGCGACCTTCGCCACCGACCAGTTGCGCCACGTCGGCCATGACGATCACCGCAATCTCGCGTTGCAGCAGCTCGGAGACCGGGGCGTTGCGCAGTTCGGCGTAAGGGGTGAGCGCGCGTTCCAGATAGAACAGGTCGCTCAGCAGCGGCTGGCGCGTTTCCACCGCGCCGCCGGACACCAGGCCGACCGGTCGCCGGCGCCAGCGGTCGTCCAGCAGTTGCACCGTGCCGGCGGCCGGCTGCTCCTCGATTTCCAGTCGCGAAAGCTGGTTGCGCAATTCGCTTGGCAGGTCGAGTTTCAGCGTTGCCGTTTCAGCGCCGGGTGCGAAGGATATGGTTTCGCGCGACAGGATGCGGCCCTGATCGGTTGCCGCGCGCAGGGTCACGCTGCGCGTGCCATTCGCTCCAGCCGGCCGACGCAGGGTGACGGTATCGCCCTGCGCGCTTGTCGTTGGCGGCAGCAGGGTAAGCGAAAGATCCTCGCGTCCGGTGTCGATCACGCTGAGCGGACCCAGCCGCAGCAGCCATTCCGCCAGCGCATAGGCGGCTTCACCCGATTCATCATCGCGCAGGCCATCGCTCAACCAGATGATTTCGGCCGCCTCGGGCAGGCGGGCCTGATTGAGCACCTGAACGGTGGCGGCGCGGTCGCTGGGCCAGGCTTTTGGCTGCAGGGCGGCAACAACGGGCCGCAATTCGCCAGCCGGCATCAATTGGCCGGGCTGGATCGTTTCGCCGCTGGCAGGGGCGGCCGTGGTCAGCAGCAGCGCGGCGCGGCCGTCGCGCTGGGCGCTTTCCAGGATTGCATCAGCGCGGGTCAGGCGTTCACGCCAGCGCGGCGTGGCGGTCCAGCCATCGTCGATCACCAGCAGCAGGGGGCGATCGGTGTTCTGGCTGGTTTGCGGATTCAGAACCGGTTCAGCCAGGGCAAGGATCACCAGGGCTGCGATCAGGAGGCGCAGCAGCAGCAGCCAGAGCGGCGTGTGGGCCGGCGTCTCTTCCTTTGGACGCAGCAGCAACAGCAGTCGCAATGGTGGAAAGGTCACCTGTTTGGGAGTGGGGGGGGTGATGCGCAACAGCCACCACAGCACAGGCAGGCTGAGTAGCGCGATCAGCGCCAGCGGCGTTGCAAAGGCAAGGCTGCCGAGCGCCAGCATGCTCAGCGCCCTCCGGCGGGGCCGAGGGCCCGTTCGCCCTGCATGGCCTGATACAGAGCCAGAAGGGCAGTCTGCGGCGCCTTGTCGGTACGATGTTTCAGGTGACGCCAGCCGAGCCGGCGACAGACCTCGGCCAGTTCATGCTGGTGCGCGGCAAAACTGCTGCGCCATTCCTCGGCCAGCGACTCGGCGCGGGGCGCCAGCATGGGGCTTTCGCCTTCCAGCCCGAGAAAGCGCGTCCGGCCGCTGTAAGGGAAATCCTCCTCGGCCGGATCGACCAGCCGCAGCAAGGTGCCGCGCACGCCCATATCGGCAATGGCGCGCAGGCGGATCGCGATCTCGGGCACCGGATAGAGGAAGTCGCCGATCAGCACCACATGGGCATACCGCGGCAGGGGTTGCACCGGCGGCAGGCTGGCCTCGGCGGTTTCGAAACGCGATCGGATCAGGCGTTCGGCGATGCGTTCCAGCACCAGCCGACCAGCGGAGGGACGCTGGGGGTGGCCAAGCAGGGCGACGCGTTCGCCACCGCGCAGCAGCAGGCTGGCCAAAGCCAGCAGCAGCAGGTCGCCGCGCTCGTCCTTCTGCTCCATGCCCTGTGCTGATTTCCAGCGCATGGATGGTGAAGGGTCGCGCCACAGCCACACGCTTTCGGCGGCTTCCCATTCGTTTTCGCGGATGAAGGCGTGACTGCGTTTCGCGGTCTGGCGCCAGTCGATGCGGGTGATGGCGTCGCCGGGGCTGTAACGGCGGAACTGCCAGAAGGCATCGCCGGGACCCACGCGGCGTCGGCCATGGACACCCTGTTCGACGGTGGCGGCGACCCGTTCGGCAGCAACCAGCAGGGGCGGCAGGAATGCGGCAAAGTGTTCGGCGCGCTGGCGCCGGGCATTCGCTTGTGCTGCCCCGGCCGCTGCCGTCTGGTTCATCGCAGCGGTTCGGTCAGTTTGGCGATGACGTCGGCGACGGTGACACCTTCAGCGCGGGCAGCGAAGGTCAGCGCCATGCGATGGCGCAGAATCGGCCCGGCCAGAGCCAGCACGTCCTCGATGGAGGGGGCCAGGCGTCCTTGCAGCAGGGCGCGGGCACGCACTGCTAGCATCAGGGCCTGGCTGGCGCGAGGACCGGGGCCCCAGGCCACCAGATCCTGCAGGCCCGGGATGTCGCTCTCCTGCGGCCGGCCGGCACGCACCAGATTGAGAATCGCCTCCACCACGCTTTCGCCGACCGGGATCCGTCGCACCAGCCGCTGCGCGGCCATCAGATCGGGCGCATTCAGTACGGTGGGGATGGCTTCCTCGGCGGCGCCGGTGGTGGCAAACAGCATGCGCCGCTCGGCTTCGCGGTCAGGGTAGCGCACGTCGATCTGCAGCAGGAAACGATCGAGCTGGGCTTCGGGCAGCGGATAGGTGCCTTCCTGTTCCAGCGGGTTCTGGGTTGCCAGCACATGGAAGGGGGCGGGCAGTTCATGGCGCTGGCCGGCCACCGAAACCTGGCGCTCCTGCATGGCCTGCAGCAAGGCGGACTGCGTGCGAGGGCTGGCGCGATTGATCTCATCGGCCATCAGCAACTGGCAGAAGACCGGGCCGGGCAGGAAACGGAAGGCGCGGCGGCCGGTTTCGCTTTCCTCCAGCACTTCCGAGCCGATGATATCGGCTGGCATCAGATCGGGGGTGAACTGGACCCGGCGCGCATCGAGTCCCAGGACCCGGGCCAGGGTTTCCACCAGCTTGGTCTTGGCCAGGCCCGGCACGCCGACCAGCAGGGCATGGCCGCCCGCCAGCAGGGTGATGAGCGTCTCCTCGACCACTTCGTCCTGTCCGAAGATCACCCGGCCGATCGCGTCGCGAGCGGTGGCGAGGCGGCCGCCGATCCGCTCGATCTCGGGAAGGATATGTTCGGCGGTATCGCTCAAATTGTGCATGGAAATGAGTATATAGTAGAAGCGAAACGAAAGCCCATATGTCTCATATGACAGTCCCCTCGGCCAAAACGCCCAGTCTCCAAGATGTGATCGCCCGGTTCGGCGGCGAGGCCAACCTGCGCAAAAAACCGCCGGTTCATTTGTGGAATCCGCCATTTTGCGGTGAAATCGACATGCGGATCGCCCGCAATGGCGACTGGTATTACATGGGGACGCCGATCGGCCGACCGGCCATGGTCCGGCTGTTTTCCAGCATCCTGCGGCGCGAGCCGGATGAAAGTTACGTATTGGTCACCCCGGCCGAGAAATGCCGCATCCGGGTCGACGATGCGCCATTCACGGCGGTCGAACTGACGGTGGTGGGCGATGGGGCAGGCGAGGGGGAGGAGCGATTGATCGCCTTCCGTACCAATGTGGATGACATCGTGCCGCTGGATGCCGAGCACCCCCTGCATGTGTCTGTGAACCCTGCCACCGGCGAGCCGTCGCCCTACATCCTGGTGCGCGACCGGCTGGAGGCGCTGATCGGGCGTTCAGTGTATTATGAACTGGTGAATATGGCCGAAGAAACGGAACTTGGCGGACGGCGAGTTTTTGCCGTGCGCAGCGCGGGGCGGTGGTTTCCATTGGGGGACGTGCCATGGGGAGACGCGGCATGAATGCCGAGCCCCGCCTGATTACCCAGGCCACGCCATTGTTGGAGGAGCTGCGCCAGCGGTTGCAGCCGGTGCCGGCCTTTGCCGATCTGCCGCGGGAATACCAGGCTGCGGCGAAAGGCGATTTCCAGCTCAATCCGGGATTCGCGCCGTTGCGGTCCGGGCCGCTGATGCCGGCGGCCGTGCTGGTCCCGGTGGTGTCCTACGACGACAGCGAAAGAGTCATCCTGACCAAACGTACGGCGCATTTAAGCAATCATGCCGGCCAGATCAGCTTTCCCGGCGGCCGGGTCGACCGTGACGATCCGGACGTGATCGCCACCGCCCTGCGCGAGACGGAGGAGGAAATCGGCCTCGATCGCAGCCATATCACCATCCTCGGCGCGCTTGATCCCTATGTCACCGGCACCGGATTTGTGGTTGTGCCCGTGGTCGGCCAGGTGCAGCCCGGCTTCAGCCTGAAACTGGCCCAGCATGAGGTGGCCGAGGTTTTTGAAGTGCCGCTGGGCTTCCTGATGGACCGGCGCAATCATCAGCGCCACAAGGGCGTATTCAACGGCGTGGAGCGGCAATGGTGGGCCATGCCCTATGGCGAGTATTACATCTGGGGCGCCACGGCAGGCATGCTGCGCAACCTGCATGAGTTGTTGCACGGCGCCGTCGCGGGAGATCTGGCATGAGCCGCTTCATCGTTCATCTGCTGCCGCTGCTGCTGCCCTTCCTGCTCTATGGCCTTTACATCTGGCATGTGAAGCGCAGCGGTAAGGATGGTCCGGAGGCCACGCCATGGTTTTGGCTGGCGGCCATCGGCCTGGGCCTGGTGATTGTCAGCTTCGTCGTTTGGGGTGCGTTTTTCGAAGATGGCACCGGCAGCTATATTCCGGCCCGACTCGAGGATGGCCGCATCGTACCCGGTCACATCGATAAATAGGCCGCATGACGAATGACGGCGGCCCTGCCTGAACATATCCCTCCCACCGACTGGATGACGGCCGCGCCAACCCGTGCCGTGCTGGCCGCTCTGGGGGCTGGCGGCGCGACGGTGCGATTCGTTGGCGGCTGCGTCCGCGATGCCATTCTCGGCCTCAAGCCCGATGACATCGACCTGGCAACCCCGGAGACGCCGGATGTGGTGATCCGTCGTCTGGAAAAGGCGAAGCTGAAGGCGGTGCCCACCGGTATCGCCCATGGCACGGTTACCGCGGTGGCGCCGCCGGGCACCTTCCAGGTCACGACCCTGCGGCATGACGTTGCCACCGATGGGCGTCATGCCGAAGTGGTGTTCGGCACCGACTGGGCCGCGGATGCCCAGCGCCGCGATTTCACCATCAACGCGCTCTATGCCGATGCCGATGGCCGGTTGCATGATTTTACCGGCGGGCGGGCCGATCTGGCTGCCGGCATCGTGCGGTTCATCGGCGATCCCGAGCGCCGCGTGGCCGAGGATTACCTGCGGGTGCTGCGGTTTTTCCGCTTTCACGCCCGTTTCGCCAAGGGTGAGCCGGATGCGGCTTCTCTGGCCGCCTGTGCCGCGGCGAAAAACCGGCTCGACCGTCTGTCGGGCGAACGAATCCGTGATGAACTGCTGAAGATACTGGCGCTGCCGAATGCCGCTGCCGCGTTGGGACTGATGTACCAAAGCGGCGTATTACAGGCCCTGTTGCCGGAGGCACGGTTCGAACCGGCGCGCTTCGATGCCCTGGTCGACCTGCAGCGGGCGGTTGCCGCCAGCGGCGGCGTGGAGCCGGAAGTCTGGCCGCGGCTGGCGGTGCTGCTGGTGCCTGGCGATGCAGGCCCGGCGAGGGAAGGGCTGGCCGACAGGATTGCCGACCGGCTGCGTCTGTCGAATGCCCAGCGGTTACGGCTGAACGGATTGCTGGCGCCGCCAACGTTCGACATCGCCGCCCTGGCAGACGACACGGCCTTTTCCGAAATTCTCTATCGCTGTGGGACCGAACGCTGCCGCGACCAGTTGCTGTTACTGGCCAGCGTGGCGCCGGAGCAGCAGGACGTGGTCATCCGCCGGGCGGTTGCCACGGCCACATGGCAGCGGCCGATCTTTCCGTTGCGCGGAGCCGACGTCCTGGCCCTCGGGTTTTCGCCGGGGCCGACGGTCAGCGCGCTGCTCAACGACCTGGAATCCTGGTGGGTGGCGGGGGGGTTCCGGGCCGATCGCGAAGCCTGCCTCAAACGCTTGCGCGCCCGGGTGCAGACGACTGCCGAAGGACCATAATCCGGACCGGCGGAACGTCGTAACTATATAAAATTATTTGATTTTTCGCGAATGTTCGCCGTTGTGCGGCTGGGGTGGGACGCTAGTCCGATGCGGAAATACATACCCCTAGAAAGAACTCGAGCTCCACGTCGGCGCCGTAAACCCGGACGTCGATGTGGAGCTCGAGGCCAAGAACTATGAAACGCTACGACTTACTTCTTGGCAGCCTTCTTCTTGGCGGCCTTCTTCTTGGCCTTCGGCGCCTTCTTGGCCTTCGGGGCCTTCTTCGCCTTCACAGCCTTCTTAGCCACCTTCTTCTTAGCGGCCTTCTTTTTCGCAGCAGCCATGTTCTCCTCCATGGATTTGAGTACGGTTTTCACCGCAACGAAGTTTCGGGAAATGTTTCCCGAACAAGCGTATCTGTAGCACAACGCCGCGGTATTAACCACTAAATCTTGCGTAGTACTAAAAAATCCTTAATTGCGTGGCGAATCCGCCACGCCCGGCGGCACACTGCACGAACGGAAAAGCATCACTCAAGTAAAACGAAAACGAAGACTTGAGAATTTCACGACATTAAAAAAATCCGCATGAATTGCGGCTTTTTTTAACTAGGGCCATTTTACCATCGGTGGCATCGACATCAGGATTGCTTCGGTGTTGCCGCCGGTTTTCAGACCGAATGTGGTGCCGCGATCATAGAGCAAATTGAACTCGACATAGCGGCCTCGACGGATCAATTGATGCTCCCTTTCGGCCTCGGACCACGAATCATTGAGGTGCCGGAGGACGATTTTTGGGTAGGTTTCAAGGAACGATTCGCCGACCGTTTTCGTGAACTCGAAATCGCGTTCCCAGTCACCGCTGTCGAGCTGGTCATAGAAGATGCCGCCGACCCCACGGGGCTCGTCGCGATGAGGCAGATAGAAATACTCGTCGCACCACGTTTTGAATCGGGGGTAGTAGGCCGGGTCGAAGCGATCGCAGGCCGCCTTCAGGGCGGCATGGAAGTCGCGGGTGTCGGTTTCATCGGGGACCATCGGCGTCAGGTCGGCTCCGCCGCCGAACCAGGCCTTGCTGGTGACCAGGAAGCGGGTGTTCATGTGCACGGCCGGCACTTTCGGCGACTGCATATGGGCAACCAGCGAGATGCCCGAGGCCCAGAACCGGCCATCCCCGGCCGCACCGGGGATCTGCTTGCGGAATTCGGGCGAGAACTCGCCATGCACGGTGGAGACATTGACGCCCACCTTTTCGAAGACACGGCCGCGCATCACGCTCATCACGCCGCCGCCGCCGCCCGGGCGATCCCAGCTTTTACGTTCGAACCGGCCCGCGGGTCGGTCGCTGAGCGGCCCGTTCAGTTGATCCTCCAGGGATTCGAAAGCGGCGCAGATCCGGTCGCGCAGGGATTCAAACCATTCGCGCGCGCGGGTCTGGCGTTCAGTGATCGGGGCAGTCGTCATGGCGACAGGTCTCCTTAATCTAGGGGCGGCGCGGAAAGGCATCGAGCTGGCGCAAGGCCTCGCCCAATACCATGGCTGCGGCGGTTGCGACATTGATGGAACGCAGTCCGGGCTTCAGCGGGATCAGCAGGCGGGCATCGGCAGCGTCGTGCACGTAATCCGGTGCGCCTTTGCTTTCCCGGCCCATCAGCAAGATATCGTCCGGGGCGAAGTGGAACTCGGTATAGGGAATGGCCGACTTGGTGGTCATCAGCACCAGGCGCCCGACCGGGCGTTCGGCCTTGAAATGCTCCCAGCTGTCATGACGGGTGATATCCGCATGCTCAAGATAATCCATGGCGCTGCGCCGGACGGCCTGTACCGAAAAAGGGAAGCCGCAAGGCTCGATTACATGCACGGGTATATCCAGGCAGGCGCCCAGGCGCAGAATCGTGCCCAGATTGGGCGGGATGTCGGGTTCGAATAGGGCTAGCCGCATGGGGTCTTCCAAGGGATCCGATATATGCCGGTTTTTTCGCGGTTTGCCGGGGCGATTCCAACCCCAAGACCCCTGCGGCAACCTGTCGCATGCTTCCGGCTAAGCGCTGGACTTCGCCCACATATAGTGAGAAATATCCCCTCTCGTTTCCAAGTCCTTATTATCTTCGAGGGAGCTATGGCAGGGACAGCGACCCAAAAGGCCGGCACTGAGCCGACCCGCCGCGACTTTATTGTTGTCGCAGCGGGGGCATTCGGTGCCGTAGGGGCGGCGGCGGCCGTCTGGCCGTTCATTCACCAGATGAATCCGTCGGCCGACGTGCTGGCGCTCTCGAGCACCGAGGTCGATCTGAGCCAGATCGCCGCCGGCCAGAGCGTCACGATCTTGTGGCGCGGCAAGCCGGTCTTCGTGCGGCACCGCACCCAGGCCGAGATCGAGCAGGCCCGCAAGGACGATACCGCTGCCCTGCCGGATCCGGCCAAGGACGCCGATCGCGTCAAGAAGCCCGAATGGCTGGTCATGATGGGCGTGTGCACCCATCTGGGCTGTGTGCCGCTCGGTCAGAGTGGCGATTTCGGTGGCTGGTTCTGCCCGTGCCACGGCTCGCACTACGACACCTCCGGCCGTATCCGGAAAGGCCCTGCTCCGCTGAACCTGCCGGTTCCGGACTATGCCTTCCTGAACGATACCCGCATCCGCATCGGCTAAGGACCCCAACCGATGGCTGACAATACTTCCGGCTTTTTTGCCAACCCCGTCGTCAAGTGGATCGAATACCGCCTGCCGGTTTTCTCCACCCTGGATCACATGGTCGGTTCGCAGTATCCGACCCCGAAGAACCTCAGCTACTGGTGGAACTTCGGTTCGCTGGCCGGGCTGTGCTTGGTCATCCAGATCCTCACCGGCATCGTGCTGGTGATGCATTACACGCCGCACACCTCGATGGCCTTCGACTCCGTCGAGCACATCATGCGCGACGTGAACTATGGCTGGCTGCTGCGCTACATGCATGCCAACGGCGCCTCGATGTTCTTCATCGTGGTCTACATCCATATCTTCCGCGGCATGTATTACGGATCCTACAAGGCGCCGCGTGAAATCCTGTGGTGGCTGGGCCTTGTCATCTTCCTGCTGATGATGGCGACCGCTTTCATGGGCTATGTGCTTCCCTGGGGCCAGATGAGCTTCTGGGGCGCCACCGTGATCACCAACCTGTTCTCGGCCCTGCCGCTGGTCGGCGAGCCGATCGTCACCTGGCTGTGGGGCGGCTTCGCCGTCGACAACCCGACGCTGAACCGGTTCTTCTCGCTGCATTATCTGCTGCCGTTCGTGATCGTCGGCATCGTGATCCTGCACGTTCTGGCCCTGCACCAGCACGGCTCGAACAATCCGCTGGGCATCGATACCAAGGGTCCGCAGGACCGCATCCCGTTCCATCCCTACTACACCATCAAGGATGCGTTCGGCGTCGGCGTGTTCCTGATCTTCTTCAGCTTCTTCCTGTTCTACGCCCCGAACTACCTGGGTCACCCGGACAACTATATTCCGGCCAACCCGCTGGTGACGCCGGCGCATATCGTGCCGGAATGGTACTTCCTGCCGTTCTACGCGATCCTGCGCTCGGTGCCCGACAAGCTGGGTGGCGTGCTGCTGATGTTCGGTGCGATCCTGATCCTGTTCGTGCTGCCCTGGCTGGATACCAGCAAGGTGCGTTCGGCCAAGTTCCGGCCGATCTACAAGCAGCTCTTCTGGGTTTTCGTGCTGGCCTGCATCGGTCTGACCTATGCCGGCGGCCAGCCGCCGGAAGGCATGGCGCTGATCATCGGTCGCGTCTGCACCATCTACTACTTCGCCCATTTCATCATCCTGTTGCCGCTGGTCGGCTGGTTCGAAAAGCCGCTCAAGCTGCCGGCTTCGATCAGCGAACCAGTGCTGAAGGCCTAAGGCGGGGGATCGGACAATGAAAATGACAATGCGTGCGATCCTCGCCGTTCTGGCGCTCGGCGCTGCCACGCCGGCTTTCGCGGCCGGCACCCAGCCGACTCCGCCGGCGCAGAACTGGAGCTTCAACGGGCCGTTCGGCACCTTTGACCGGGCCGAGCTGCAGCGCGGCTATCAGGTCTACAAGGAAGTCTGCGCCGCCTGCCACTCGATGAAGTATGTGGCGTTCCGTAATCTGCGCGACATCGGCTTCAATGAGGCCGAGGTGAAGGCCTTGGCCGCCACCTTCCAGATCACCGATGGTCCGAACGATTCCGGCGAGATGTTCCAGCGTCCCGGCCTGCCGCAGGACAAGTTCCCGTCGCCTTTCCCGAACGAGAAGGCGGCGCGGGCTTCCAACGGTGGCGCTTATCCGCTGGACCTGTCGCTGATCGCCAAGGCCCGTGTCCACGGGCCGGATTATATCAAGGCCCTGCTGACCGGTTACAAGCCGGCGCCGGCCGGTTTCACCGTTGGCGAAGGCCTGCAGTACAACGAGTACTTCGCCGGCCACCAGATCGCGATGCCGCAGCCGCTGAACGACGATCAGGTCACCTATGCCGATGGCACCAAGGCCAGCGTCGAGCAGATGGCGCATGATGTCTCGGCTTTCCTGATGTGGGCGGCCGAGCCCAAGCTGGAAGACCGCAAGCGCATGGGTCTGAAGGTCATCATTTTCTTGGTCGTGCTGACCGGCCTGTTCTTTGCCGCCAAGAAGCGCATCTGGCGCAGCGTGCACTGAGCAAACACTCTGACAACACGGAAAAGGCCGCCATTTCGGCGGCCTTTTTTGTTGCGCGGCGTGGGGGGGTTTGCTTAAGTCGCGCGCGGCATTTCGGCTCGTTCAGGGCCGATTACGGATAGCAGGAGCAATGGCCATGGCGCTCAAGGCGAAAAAAGCCGGCAAGGCGAAAAAGACGGCTGCGCGGCGCAAGGTGGCGGTGGCCAAGACGAAATCCGCAGCCAAAGGCAAGCCGGCGAAGAAGGTGGCCAAGCGGCGCCCGGTCGAACTGGAAGGCGCCAGTGCGGCCACAGTCGGTTTTGCACGCGCGGCGGCGCGCTCGGTGCGTGGTGCGGGCCGGGCCGCAGGCATCCCCAAGCCATATGTCGTGAAGTCCGGCGAACCCGTGCGTATCGGCGTGCTGGGCGGCAGCGGCATCTACGGCATGGCCGGCCTGAAAAACACCAAGTGGCGCAAGGTCGGTACGCCCTGGGGCGATCCGTCGGACGAATTGCTGTTCGGCACGCTGGATGGCGCCGAACTGGTGTTCCTGCCGCGCCACGGCCGCGGCCATGTCCATTCGCCGTCAGAAGTGAATTATCGTGCCAATATCGACGCGCTGAAGCGGGTCGGCTGCCATGACGTGATCTCGGTTTCAGCCTGCGGGTCGTTCAAGGAAGCGCTGGCGCCGGGGACCTTCGTGATCGTCGACCAGTTCATCGACCGCACCTTCATGCGGCAAAAAAGCTTCTTCGGCACCGGCCTGGTGGCGCATGTCTCGGCGGCGCATCCGGTCTGCCACCGGCTGGGCGACGCGCTGGAAGCGGCCGCGAGGGATGCCGGCATCGTCGTGCAGCGTGGCGGCACCTATCTGTGCATGGAAGGACCGCAATTCTCCACCCAGGCGGAAAGCTTCCTCTACAAGAGCTGGGGTTGCGATGTGATCGGCATGACCAATGCACCGGAAGCCAAGCTGGCCCGCGAGGCCGAGCTTTGTTATGCCTCGGTCGCCATGGTCACGGATTATGATTGCTGGCATCCCGACCATGACCATGTGGATGTCGCCTCGGTGATCCGGGTTCTGCTCGGAAATGCCGAAAAGGGCCAGAACCTGGTTGCCAAGGCGGTGCCGTATCTGAAGGAACGTCCGGAACATTGCCACCAGGGATGTGACCGCGTTCTGGATACCGCGCTGATTACCGCGCCGGAAAAACGCGATCCGGCGCTGATCAAGAAGCTCGATGCGGTCGCCGGCCGCATTCTGAAAGCCTGATACGCAGAAGGATTCCGATCGCCATGCAGGGCATCAAGGACAAGATCCGCACCATCCCCGATTATCCGAAGCCGGGAATCATGTTCCGCGATATCACCACGCTGCTGCAGGATGCGCGCGGGTTTCGCAAGACCGTCGACGAGATGGTGCAGCCCTTCGCCGGCACCCGGATTGACAAGGTGGTGGGGATCGAGGCGCGCGGCTTCATCCTGGGCGGCGCCATCGCGCATCAGCTTTCGATCGGTTTCGTGCCGGTGCGCAAGCGCGGCAAACTGCCGTCCAAAACCCTGTCGCAGGAATACCAGCTTGAATACGGCACCGATGCGATGGAAATCCATGTTGATGCCATCCAGCCGGGCGAGCAGGTTCTGATCGTCGACGATCTCATCGCCACGGGTGGCACCGCCGAGGCTGCCGTGAAGCTGATCCGCGCCCATAAGGGCGAGGTGGTTGGCTGCTCCTTCATCATCGACCTGCCCGAGCTGGGTGGTCGCAAGCGGCTGGAAGCGCTGGATGTGAAGGTGCTGTCGCTCTGCGAATTCGAGGGGCACTGATTTGGCGCACCGCATCCTCGGTCTGGACCATACCGTCCATGCCGTCGCCGACCTTGAGGCGGCAAAAGCCAACTGGCAGCGGCTGGGGTTCACGCTCACGCCGCGCGGCCGGCATATCGGCTGGGCCACCGGCAATTACTGCATCATGTTTCCGCGCAACTACCACGAACTGCTCGGCATTGCCGAGCCGGGCGGTTATACCGCCGGGCTGGAAGATGCGTTGAAGGCCCGAGGCGAGGGGCTGCAGAAAGTGGCTTTCGCCACCGATGACGCGCTGGCCGCCGCGGCCGAGATGACGGCGTCCGGCCTCAATCCGCCCGAGCCGCAGAGTCTGAAACGCGAACTGGAACTGCCCGAGGGCACGGTATTGCCGGCCTTCACGCTACTGATGCTGCCCGCCGCAGCATCGCCGCAACTGCCGGCCTTCCTGTGCCAGCATCTGACGCCGGAGTTGCTGCGCAAGCCGGAATGGCTGCTGCATCCCAACGGCGCCCAGACCATCAACGGCATCGTCGTGGTGACCGATGATCCGCCGGCACTGGAATTGCCTTATGAAATCCTGGTCGGCGCAGGCAGTGCCGTGCGCACCGACCGTATGCTGGCGGTGCGCGCCGGCGGCGAGTCGATCCTGTTCGTCACGCCCGATGACCTCGACACGCTGTTCCCCGATATCGAGCATCCGGCACGGCCGACGCCCTATATCGCCGGGCTGCGACTGCGCGTGCATAATACCGAAGCGGCCGCGTCTTATTTCAGCGCCGCCGGCATCGATCATGCACGCAGCATGGATGGAACCGTGCTGGTGCCGGCCGCCGCAGCCAATGGCTGCTTCCTGGAGTTTTCCAGCCGGGCTTAAGCGGCTTTAGAGAATCGCTTCAAAAAAGGCCAGCGTGCGGCGCCGCGCCAGGGTGGCGGCCCGGGCGTCATAACTGGCGCGCTGGTCGCAGTTGAAGCCGTGATCGGCGTCGTAGATGTGGGTCGTGATGGTCGGATGTTTGGCTTTCATGCCCTCGGCGAGGCTGAGCGGGATCATGGCGTCCCGCGCGCCGAAATGCAGCAGGGCAGGGCAGAGCGGAGCGCGATCGATCAGTTCCGCCCACGGGCCGCCGTAATAACCCACCGAAGCCGCCAGGCCGGGCACCAGCGCGGCCGCCAGCCAAGTGACGCCGCCGCCGTAGCAATAGCCCACGGTGCCGACGCGACCAGCGCTGTTGGCCGCCGTCACCGCCGCGGTGACATCCTTCATGCAATCCGACCAGTTCATCTTGCCGCGCCATTCACGGCCTTTGGCCACGTCTTCGGCGCTGTAGCCCAGATCGATGCCAGGCTGCAGGCGGTCGAACAGGGCCGGGGCGACGCAGTAATAGCCGTCGGCGGCAAAGCCATCGGTCACCGCCTTGATATGGCCGTTCACCCCGAAGATTTCCTGGATCACCACGATGCCGCCCTTCGGCGTGCCCTTCGGCTCGGCGATATATGCGCCGAAGCGATGGCCATCGGCGGCGGTCAGGCTGGTCATTGCACCCATTACGGTCTCCTCAGGCCGGATTGCGGAAACGCATGATGCCGATGCTGGTGTAGCGCATCACCAGCTCGTCCTTCTGGTTGAAGGCTTCGATCAGGAACCGGCCGGAGCCGATGCCGGGCCGGCTGCGCGACGGGGTCTTCTCAACGCAGGTCATACGGGCGCGGATGGTGTCACCCGGCCGCACCGGTTTCAGCCAGGCCAGATCGTCGAAACCGGGCGAACCCAGGCTGGCCTCCAGGTCGACGGCAGCATCGACCAGCAGCCGCATCACCGTCGCGGCCGTATGCCAGCCAGACGCCACCAGGCCGCCGAAGGACGATGACTTGGCCGCTTCAGGGTCGATGTGAAAGGGCTGTGGGTCGAACTGCCGGGCGAAGGCAATGATGGCATCCTGGGTAAAGGTATGGCTGCCCAGGTCGCGTGCGGCGCCGATCTCGATGTCTTCGAAATACTGCATCCGATCCTTCCTCAGGCCTGCGTCGGCCGGCGGCCATACATGCCCTTGGCCTGCATGGTCAGCACGACCTCACCCTTCTGGTTCCGCATCTCGTAGCGGGAGGTGATCACGCCCCGGTCGGGCTTGGACTGCGAGGGGCGCACATCCAGAACCTCGCCGCGAAGCTGCAAGGTGTCGCCTGGAAAAACCGGCTTTACCCAGCGCAACTGATCGACGCCGGGTGAACCCATGCTGGCGTATTTGCCGATCATATGATCGACCAGCATGCGCATCATCAGCCCGGCCGTGTGCCAGCCGGATGCGCAAAGGCCGCCAAACAGCGACTGCTTGGCGGCCTCCTTGTCGAGATGGAAGGGCTGCGGATCGTAATCGCGCGCAAAGCCGATGATCTCTTCTTCGCTCACCGTGCGAGGCGGAAATTCCAACACCTGCCCGACGGCGAAATCTTCCAGATATTTCATGTCGTTTCTTATGTGTTGAAGCGGAAGTGCATGATGTCGCCATCCTGCACGATGTAATCCTTTCCTTCCAGACGCAATTTGCCGGCATCGCGGGCGCCCGCCTCACCCTTGCCGGCGACATAATCGGCATAGGCGATGGTTTCGGCGCGAATGAAGCCCTTTTCGAAATCGGTATGGATCGCGCCGGCGGCTTCCGGCGCCTTGGCGCCCTTGCGCACGGTCCAGGCACGGGCCTCCTTGGGGCCAATCGTAAAGAAGGTCAGCAGATCGAGCAGGTTGTAGCCGGCGCGGATCACGCGGGCCAGGCCGGTTTCCTTCAGGCCCAGATCGGCCAGGAAAGCCTGCTTCTCCTCATCGGAGTCGAGCTGAGCCACTTCGGCCTCGATGGCAGCCGAGATCACCACCATGGCGGCGCCCTCGGCATCGGCCTTGGCTTTCACGCGGGCCGAGAAGGCATTGCCTTCCGCGGCGGAAGCCTCTTCGACATTGCAGACATAGAGCACCGGCTTGGCGGTGATCAGCATCAGCTCTCTGTAAAGCTTCTTCTCGTCGTCGGTCGGTACCACGGTGCGGGCCGGCTTGCCGTCGCGAAGCGCGGCCAGCACCTTTTCCATCACCGCCAGTCGGGCTTTTTCTTCTTCATTGCCCTGTTTGGCGCGTTTGGCGGTCATGTCGACGCGACGTTCCAGGCTTTCCAGATCGGACAGCATCAGCTCCGTCTCGACCGTCTCCGCATCGGCGACCGGATCGACCCGACCCTCGACGTGGGTGATGTCGCCATCCTCAAAACAGCGCAGCACATGGCAGATCGCATCCACCTCGCGGATATGGGCCAGGAACTGGTTGCCCAGGCCTTCGCCCTTCGAGGCGCCGCGCACCAGGCCGGCGATGTCGACGAAGGTAAGCTGGGTCGGAATGATCTTGGCGGAACCGGCAATGCCGGCCAGCACGTCCAGGCGTTCATCCGGCACACCCACCAGGCCGGTATTGGGCTCGATGGTGCAGAACGGATAATTGGCCGCCTGGGCGGCCGCGGTTTGCGTCAGGGCATTGAACAGGGTCGACTTGCCTACATTGGGAAGACCGACGATGCCGCACTTGAAACCCATATCAACTTTCCTTCGTTTTCTCTGTCTTGGGTGGCTGCAGGCGTAGCGCCACCTTGGTCATGAAGCCGGTATCGTCGTTCCGGGCCAGGTAGCCGGCCTCGGCCGCGATGGCGGCCAGCAGCGGATCGAGCCAATCGTGCTCTTCCGCCCCGAAATTCTGCAGCACATAGCCCAGCACGCGATCCTTGCCGGGATGGCCGATGCCAATGCGCAGTCGGCGGTAATCCGCGCCGATGGCGGCGTCCACCGAGCGCAGGCCGTTATGGCCGGCATGGCCGCCGCCGGTCTTCATGCGGATCTTGCCCGCGGCCAGGTCCAGTTCGTCATGCACGACCACCACCTGGGCCGGCGGCAGCTTGTAGAAATGCGCAGCTTCCCCGACCGATTTACCCGACAGGTTCATATAGGTCTGCGGTTTGAGAAGCAGGGTCTTGGTGCCGCTCAACACGCCTTCGGCCAGCTCACCCTGGAAGCGCTTCTTGAACGGCTGGAAATTATGCTGCTCGGCAATGGCATCGACGGCCATGAAACCGACATTGTGGCGCTGGCGTTTGTGTTCGCTGCCCGGGTTGCCCAGTCCGACGAGAAGCAGCATGGCGGTTCAGCGTCCGGGGTAAAGATCGTGAGTGGGCGAAGAAGGCCGGGTGGCGCCCGCAAAAGGCGCCACCCGGATAAGCGTTACTTCTTGGCCGCCGGCTTGGCAGCCGCAGCCGGAGCGGCCTTGGCAGCCGGGGCAGCGGCACCAGCAGCCGGAGCCGCAGCGGCAGCTTCGGCCTTCGGCGCGGCTTCGTCTTCCTTGGTCGGCGCGGCGATGGTCGCAACGGTGAAGTCGCGATCCTGGATCACCGGCTTGACACCCTGAGGAAGCTGGAAGGCCGAGATGTGGATCGAGTGGCCGATTTCCATGCCGGCCAGGCTGATCGACAGCGCTTCCGGAATGTTGTCGGGCTGGCAGAAGAACTCGACTTCGTGGCGCACGATATTGAGCACGCCGCCCTTCTTGATGCCCGGGCTCTGGTCCTGATCCAGGAAGTGCACGGGAATGAAGATGCGGACCTTCGAGTCCTTGCCGATGCGCTGGAAGTCGACGTGGATCGGCCGGTCGCTGACCGGATCGAGCTGCACGTCGCGCGCCAGAACGCGCTCGGTCTTGCCGGCAATGTCGATGGTGAACAGACGCGAGAAGAAGCTGCCCTTGTGCAGTTCCTTCAGCAGTTCACGGGAATCAACCGAGATCAGTTCCGGGGTCTGCTTTTCGCCATAGATGACCCCCGGCACACGACCCTTCAGTCGCGTTGCACGGGCGGTCCCCTTGCCGGCCCTCGACCTCGCCTCGGCGGCGATGGTGGTTACGTCACGCATGATTGCGCTCCTTACTTAAGTACGGCCCCGACACCATGCCAGGCCCGTTTCCGACGCCGGCCTCCAGGGGTGCCGCACGCCGAAACTCTGAAACTCGTTCAATCGAACAGGCTGGAGACCGAAGCCTCCTCGCTGATCCGCCGCATCGCCTCGCCAACCAGCGGCGCGATCGACACCTGGCGGATATTGCGCGCCAGGCGGACCGCTTCGGTCGCCAGGATCGAGTCGGTGATGACCAGGCCTTCCAGTTGGCTGGCGGTGACGCGGGCTACCGCACCGCCCGACAGCACGCCATGGGTCACATAGGCATAAACGGATTTAGCGCCGTGCTTTTTCAGCGCCTCGGCGGCGTTGCACAGCGTACCGGCCGAGTCGACGATGTCGTCGACCAGGATGCAGCGGCGGCCTTCGACGTCGCCGATGATGTTCATCACTTCCGACACGCCGGCCTTTTCACGGCGCTTGTCGACGATGGCAAGGTCGGCATCCAGGCGCTTGGCGATATTGCGGGCGCGCACCACGCCGCCGACGTCAGGCGATACCACCATCAGGTCGTCGCCCTGCAGATGCTGCTTGATGTCTGCGGTCAATGCCGGACCGGCCATCAAATTGTCGGTCGGGATGTCGAAGAAGCCCTGGATCTGGCCGGCATGCAGGTCCAGCGTCAGCACGCGATTGGCGCCGGCAGCGGTGATCAGGTTGGCGACCAGCTTGGCCGAGATCGGCGTGCGCGGACCTGGCTTGCGGTCCTGCCGGGCATAGCCGAAATAGGGCAGCACGGCGGTGATGCGGCGGGCCGAGGAGCGCTTGAGCGCGTCGATGCAGACCAGCAGTTCCATCAGATGGTCGTTGGCCGGATAGGAGGTCGACTGGATCACGAAGACATCCTCACCGCGGACGTTTTCGTGGATCTCGACAAAGACTTCCATATCGGAGAAGCGACGCACGCTGGCTTTGGCGAGCGGGACCGACAGATAAGCCGCAATGGCTTCCGCCAGCGGACGATTGGAATTACCCGCCAAAACTTTCATGACAGAGCTCTGTGGATGCGCCGGAGCAGGGGTGAAAAACCGCGCGGACTATAACCGCCGGTTACACTGCTGTAAACCCGGAATTATCCTTTAATTTCAGGATTTTGCAGGTGGTAATGCGGGGCGGGTGCGGCGCCGGCTCTCGATGATCTGGCTTAAGCCCTGCCAGCCGCCCTGGGCGATGATATGGGCGGTGGTGCCCCAGGACTGGCTGAGCTGGCCTTTGGGGATGCGGTTGGCCTGTTTCACCTCCCCCAGCCTGCTGCCATCGGCGCCCAGCAGGGTCCATTCGATGGTCACCCGTTCCGAGGCCGGACCATCGGCCCAGACCTGAACCTCGCAGGCGATCACGAAATCCGCGCCGGCCGGATCGGGCAGCGGCGCCTGGCCCCCCAGGATCAGGATTTCGCGCATGGCCTGGCGCAGGCTGCGGTTGCCGTCACCCGGCGCGCCCTGACATTCCCGTACCGCCAGTTTGGCCGGCGCCGCCTCGGCCCCCTGCGTTGCGGCAATGGTGTGTTCGCTCAGCCGGGCGGCAATGGCGACGGCCATCACCTCGGCCGCCTGTTTCACGGCGCCGGCATCCCCCGCCGCCAGACGGGCCGCCGGCACGCCGAGCGGGCGACCGCCGGCCTGCGGCTGGCCGCCATCCAGCGATGTTTCGGCCCAGCGCCACAGCGTGTCGTCCCCGCGCGGTTCCAGGCTGACACTGAGGGTGGACGACAACCGACTGCGCGCCAAGGCGCTGGCGGCGACTTCCTTTTCCGCCAGGGCTTCGGCCAGGGCCTCGGCCAGGGCGGCGCCTTGCCCGGCCGGCAGACCGGCCACCGGCGGCACGAAAATGCTGGTCTCGCCAATCGGCCGCACCAGCGAGCTGCTTGCCTTGGTGCGGGAATCGGCCTGGAACGGCTGCGGCAGCGGCTGGCACGCCACTAGGCCAGCCAGGATCAGGAACAGGGGCAAGGTTTTAACCGAGGACACAGCTCACCATCATGGCCAGAAGAAACATCGCGAGAAAAATGAACAGGTGCGGCATTGCCGTTTAGCCCGAACGGATGTCAGACCGGCAGGGCGATCGCCGAAACCTGCCGGCCGTAATCGGATTCTCCAGCCAGCGTCATGCGGCGATAGCTGTAGAAACGATCCGGGTCGCTGCAGGTATCAAGGTTCAGATTATCGGCCTCCACGCCCATGCGCTCAAGACGCTGCAGCAGATAGCGCGGCAGGTCGAACTGCCAATGGCTGGCCCGCTTGCCGTCGGCAAAGAAGCGGGCATTTTGTGCGTCAGCCTTCAGGAATTCCTCACGGAATGGCACGCTGACCTCATAGGAAGCCTGCCCGATGCAGGGGCCGATGACGGCGCGCATGCGATTGCGCCGTCCGCCCAGACGTTCCATCGCGGCGATGGTGGCATCAGTCACACCGGCCAGCGCGCCGCGCCAGCCGGCATGGCAGGCGCCGATCACGGCCGCGTCCGCATCGGCAAACAGCACAGGGGCGCAATCGGCCGACAGGATGCCCAATGCGATGCCGCGTTGCGTTGTTGCCATGCCATCGGCCTTAGGGCGTTGTGCCGCATCGTAGCCGGCATCGACGGTCACGACATCGCGGCCATGCACCTGGTATAACGAGATCAGGCCCAGGGGGGCCTGTAGATATGCAGCCACGCGGCGGCGATTTTCCTGCACTGCGGCTGCATCATCGCCCGAGCCGGGGCCGCAATTGAGCGAAGCATACAGCCCGGTCGAGACGCCGCCGCGCCGGGTGAAAAAACCATGCGGCAGGCCCGCCAGGCCTGAGGCCGTGACGGGTGCAATATCGCCGGACATCTGAGCGGGCACGGGGTGCGTCATGCAAATCCTGCGGGCATAGGCGACTCTGGCGGCAACAGGGCCAAAGCCTTGAACAGGGTGCCCATCGCTTCCGGTCCGGTCAACCGCTGCACGGCGCGTTCGATATCGCCCTGCACGGCGGGATTTGCCTGTTTCAATGCCGCCGCGCGTGCGCGGATGCCCAGCGCTTCAAGAAATGTCCCCTGACCGGCGGGGCCAAAGACAGCGGCGCCGGCGCGCGTTGCGGCCAAGGCGAAAGACGCGAAATCGACATGGGCGGTCAGGTCGGCCAGGCCGGGATCGCTCAGGGGATCGGCGTAGGTGTGGCGATATACCGCCTGCAGGGTTTCGCCGATGCCCGGCGTGGCATAGCCGTAATCGACAAACAGCGCAGCCCCGCCCTGCAGGCGCAGGCGTGCGGCGATATCGACGGCAACGGCGCGCATGGCGGGGCTCGATTCGACGATGGCTCCGGGTGGTGCTTCACGCAATTCCGGTGGCAGCAGATCGTCGAAGGGCAGGGCGCGCGGATCGAGCAGGAAACAGAGGCTGCCGGAATCGTCCAGACCGACGCAGCGTTCATGCCAGGCGCCGTCGTCGCCGCGCTGGAATTGCCGGATTGGCAGAGCGTCGAGGAATTCGTTGGCCAAAACGAAGATCGGCGCATCCTTTGGGATGGCCGCGATATCCTCGTGCCAGACGGCATCCTCGCCGGCCAGCAATTCGGCCTGCATGCCACGCAGCCGGGCCGATGCCTCGATCAATACCGGCTGCAACGCCTTGCGGAACGGCGGCAGGGCACGGATGGCGCGCAGGGCATCGTGCATCAGCGTGCCGCGGCCGGGGCCGAGTTCGACCAGATAGCATTTCGACGGGCCACCCTGTTTCAGCCAGCAATCGGCCGCCCACAGACCCAGCAATTCGCCGAACATCTGGCTGATCTCGGGCGCGGTGGTGAAATCGCCGCCCAGGCCGATGGCCTGCTGGGTGCGATAATAGCCATGTTCGGGATGCAGCAGGCAGTCGGCCATGTAAGCCGCCACCGTGATTGGTCCCTCGGCGGCGATGCGCCGAAGCAGGATGTCGCGCAGCGGCGCGTCGGTCATGCGGTCTTGAGGCGACGCGACCACCAGATCACGCCGATCCCGACCAGCACCATGGGCAGCGAAAGCCATTGCCCCATCGTGGTGCCGCCGACCAGATAGCCGATCTGCGCATCCGGTTCGCGGAAAAGCTCGCCGACGATGCGCGCCGTGCCATAGCCGACCAGGAACAGGCCCGACAGCAGGCCCGGGCGATCCATCGCCCTGGAATTCCAGCGCACGAGGTTGAGCAGCAGAAAGAGCAGAACGCCCTCCATCGCCGCCTGATAAAGCTGGCTGGGATGGCGCGGTACAGGGCCGCCGGTGGGAAATACCATGGCCCAGGCGACATCCGGAGCAACGCGGCCCCAAAGCTCGCCGTTGATGAAATTGGCGATGCGGCCGAAAAACAGGCCGATCGGCGTCACGCAGGCAATCGTATCAGTGAAGGCGAGGAAACGAATGCCGCTCCAGCGGCAATAGCCGATCATGGCGACAATCACGCCCAGCATGCCGCCATGGAACGACATGCCACCCTGCCAGACCGCGAAGATCTCGGCCGGATGCTGCAGGTAATAACCCAGATTGTAGAACAGCACATAACCAAGCCGGCCGCCGAGCACGACGCCCAGTGTGGCCCAGAGCAGGAAGCCATCGACCTGCTCGGGCGTCACCATGCTGCCGGGGCGTTTCGCGATCCGCATCGCCAGCCGCCAGCCCGCAATCAGGCCGACGATATAGGCGAGCGCATACCAGCGGATGGCAAACGGCCCGATCGCCACCGCGACCGGATCAACCACCGGAAAGGCGAGAACGGGCAGGGTGGAGAACAGCATCACTCGTCCTGTGGCTCGCCTGCGCCACGCGGGCGCAGCGTCGGGAAGGCGATCACTTCGCGGATGGTGGGCGAGTTGGTCAGCAGCATGGCCAGGCGGTCGATGCCGATGCCCAGGCCACCCATCGGCATCATGCCGGCCGACTGGGCTTTCAGGAAATCCTCATCGATGCGATGCGCTTCATCATCGCCGCCGTCGCGCTGGCTCTGCTGGTCCTCGAAACGGGCGCGCTGTTCCAGCGGATCGGCCAGCTCGGAAAACGCATTGGCGATTTCCCAGGTGTTGCAGAAGGTCTCGAAACGCTCGGCAATCGCCGGATTGGCGTGATTGGCCTTGGCCAGCGGCGAAATCGCCTTGGGCAGGGCCACCACGTGGGTCGGCTGTATCAGGTTGGGTTCGACGAAATGCTCGAAGCAGGCTTCCACCACCTTGCCCCAGCTCGCGCCGTCGGCAATCTCGACGCCGGCCTTCTTCGCCGCTTCGCGGGCCTGGGCATCGTCCAGCCCTTCCAGCTTCACCTTGCCGTGTTCCTCGATCAGACCCAGCATGGTGGCGCGGCGGAAGGGCGGCGTGAAATCGATCTCATGCTCGCCGAACTTCACCTTGGTGCCGCCGGTGGCGACAATCGCCGCGTTGGCGATGGTGCGTTCGGCGATGTCCATCATGTCCTCGTAATCGGCATAAGCCTGATAGAGTTCCATGGTGGTGAATTCGGGATTGTGGCGCGGCGAGATGCCCTCGTTGCGGAAGCAGCGGTTGATCTCAAAGACCTTCTCGCTCAGGCCGCCGATCACCAGCCGCTTGAGATGCAGCTCGGGCGCGATGCGCATGTAGAGCGGAATGTCCAGCGCGTTGTGGTGCGTCACGAAAGGCCGCGCGATGGCGCCGCCCGGGATCGTGTGCAACATCGGCGTCTCGACTTCCAGGAAGCCTTCGCCACTGAGGAAGTTGCGCACCGACTGAATGATGCGGAAGCGTGTGCGCAGGGTGGTGCGACTCTCTTCGTTGCCGATCAGGTCGTATTCGCGGTGGCGATAACGCTGCTCGACATTCTTCAGGCCGTGCCATTTCTCCGGCGGCGGTTCCAGCGCCTTGGCCAGCAGGACTATCTCCTTGGCATCCACCGTGATCTCGCCGCGCTTGGTGCGGCGCACGGTGCCGCGCACGCCGATGATATCGCCCAGGTCGAGCGCCTTCATCACTGTGGCAAAAATGCCCTGCACGTCTTCCTTGGCGGAATAGACCTGCAGTTTCACGGTATCGTCGACCAGATCGATGAACATGCCGCTGTTGCGGATCGCCATCACGCGGCCGGCCACGGCCACGCTGTCGTCGGTGCGTTCGTCGGGCTGCAGATGGGCATAGGCCTCATGCACCGCCGCGTTCTTGTGCGATTTGGGGAATTTCGGCGCAGCATAAGGATCCAGCCCCAACTGGCGCAGTTGGGCCAGCTTGGCTTCACGATTGGCGCGTTCGCCGGAAACGTCGACGGGGGTCTGCTCGGTCACGATAATTCTGCCGGTAAATCTGTGCGTTGGGGGCGGAACCTAGCACCCGCCCCCCGGCTTTCCAACACTTCGGCCCCGGCTATCTGGGTGCGGAATACCTGTGGAAAAGGGGCCCCGGCGCTTGCGACTCATGCCATGGCCCGCCATATCGGAAGGACCATTCCGCCACGGAGTCGCCCCATGCAGACCGATAACCGCCTGCTCGACGATCTCAGCCGCATCGCCACCGGCGCGCTGGGGGCGTTGCATGGCGTGAAAGGCGAGGTGGAACAGGCCTTCCGCCAGCGGCTGGAAAAGGCCCTGGCCGACATGGACCTTGTCACCCGCGAGGAATTCGACACCGTGAAGGCCATGGCCGAGGCCGCGCGGGAGGAAAATATCCGCCTGGCCGAACGGCTCGCCGCCCTCGAATCCAAGCAGAATGGCTGATTCGGCGATCAGTCCTAACTCTCGCCCGGATCAGGCGAATTTCATGAATTTTTCGTAAATACGCCCTTGCACAGTGGGATTCCACCGCATACTCTAAATCTATGGTGCCTACTGTTTCGCGACACCTACATATATGGTCAGCCGAGGGGAAGGGGGCTTGCTCGGCGAAGGCCGATGTTGTCCCCGTCTGGGGTCAAATTCCCAACCTTATCAGCCGTTTCGGAACACCTGCCGAGAACCGGCACGCCGCAGAGGGGGAGCGCTAGCGCATGCGGACACTGATCGAAGCCGAGACCACCAGCCGCCTCAACCCGCTTGACCTGGTCGAACAGATCGTCGGCGAGCATGAATGGCCGTTCGACCGCCAGGGTTCCGACGAACTTACCGTGGGCGTGTCCGGCCGCTATTGCGAACAGCAGATGTGGTTTTCCTGGCGCGACGAACTCGGCGCGCTCAGTTTCACCTGCGCCTTTGACATGAAAGTGCCGGCCAATCGCCGGCGCGACCTGCATTCCCTGCTGGCCTATGTGAACGAAAAGGCCCTGATTGGCCATTTCGATTACTGGGTGGAAGAAGGCATGGTGGTGTTCCGCCAGGCCCTGCTGCTGCGCGGCGGCCATGGCGCCACCACCGAGCAGATCGAAGACCTGATGGAAATCGGCCTGTCGGAATGCGAACGCTTCTATCCGGCTTTCCAGTTCCTGGTCTGGGGTGGCCGCACGCCGGAAGACGCGGTTGCCGCCGCCATGTTCGAGTGTGTCGGCGAGGCCTGATTCGCACAGATTGAATTCCATGGCCTGATTTTCAGGGCCAAGCCTTAACCCGGCCCCGGCATCCGGTTACTTTTCCCGCATCGTTTCTGGTGCTGGCGAGGAGAGCAGGATGAGCCGGGGCATTCTTTTGGTCGGTTGCGGCAAGATGGGCGGCGCCTTGCTGGCTGGCTGGCTGCATCAGGGCATTGCGGCCAGCGATATCATCATCGTCGAGCCCAACCCCGTGCCGGATCTGCCTGCGGGCATCCGCCAGGCCAAGGCAGCAGAGGCCATTCCCGCCGATTTTTCCCCCGCTCTGGTGATGCTGGCGGTCAAGCCGCAGGTGATGGATGCGGTGGCGCCGGCCTATGCTGCCTATGCCGGCAGGGGCGCCTGCATCCTGTCGATTGCCGCCGGTAAAACTATTGCCACATTGAACCGGCTGTTGGGCTGCAAGGCCGCCATCGTGCGCGCCATGCCCAATACACCGGCCGCAGTCGGTGCAGGCATCACGGTCTGCTGCTCCAATGCTGATGTCACCTCCGACCAGCGCGCGTTTTGCGGCAATCTGCTCGCTGCCGTGGGCGAGGTGGCCTGGGTGGAGGACGAGGAACTGATCGATGCCGTCACCGCCGTATCCGGTTCGGGGCCGGCCTATGTGTTCTGGCTGGCCGAATGCCTGGCGGCGGCTGGCGAAAAAGCAGGGCTGGATGCAGCGCTGGCTGACCGTCTGGCGCGGGCCACGGTCAGTGGTTCCGGTCTTTTGATGCGCCAGAGTCCCGACAACCCGACGCAATTGCGCAAGAATGTCACCAGCCCGAACGGCACCACCCAGGCGGCGCTGGATGTGCTGATGGCTGCGGATGGCCTGGCGCCCTTGATGGAGCGCGCCGTGGCCGCGGCGGCGAAACGGTCGCGGGAATTGGCCGGCTGAGACACCTTGCCGGCGGCCATGGCCGATACCAGATTAAAGGCATCCCGAATGGGGAGATGGCGATGGCCAAGGCAGCGAAACAATCGACCCGCAAGCGCGCGGCCGGCAAGGCCGGCAGCGCGACGGGTGCGGGACATGATCCTGTCGACGTGATGCTGAACCTGGTGGCCGAATATGGCTGGCGCCAGGTCACGCTTTCGCAGATCGCCGAGGCCAGTGGCCTGACGCTTGGCGCGCTGTATCAGAAATACGCCTCGAAAACCGATATGCTGGCCGAATATGCCCATCGGATGGATGCGGCAATGCTGGCCGCGTTGGGTGATATCGCCCCGTCGGAGGCCAGCAATCCCGATCATGCCAAGGATCGGTTGTTTGAGGCTGTGATGGCCCGGCTGGATGCCCTGGCGACACACAAGGCGGCGATCCGGGTGCTGATGCGGGAATTGCCGGCCGATCCACCCGCCCTGGCCTGTTTTCTGTATGGCGGCCTGCGGCGTGGTCTGGACTGGACGCTGGCTTCGGCCGGCCTTGATCGCCCCGGCCTGGGCGGCCTGTTGCGACGCAAGGCCCTGGGGGCGGTCTACCTCGATACCTTGCGGGTCTGGCTGAAGGATGAAAGTGCCGACCTGTCGGCCACGATGGCCCATCTGGATAAACGGCTGGGGCAGGCGATGCGGTTTCTGATGGCCCGGGGGCCACTTTCGCATATGCGAGAGAAAGTCGCGGGGTAGCGAATTATATTACTGTATTAATTGAATAATAATTTATTGTGCACTGCACAATAAATGCTTGACGCTACGCGCAGCCCCCGGTATGGTTCGCTCGATTTCCAGACACGCATCACGGGAGACAGTCATGAGCAAGAGTGCCGAGAATCCTTTCGCCGCCTTCGCTGCTTTCGATCCGACCAAACTGTTCTCTGAACTCAAGCTGCCGGGCATCGATCCGACCTCCCTGGCGGCGACCCAGCAGAAGAATCTCGAAGCCATTACGGCGGCCAACAAGCGGGCGCTGGAAGGCTATCAGGCGGTGGCCAAGCGTCAGGCCGAGATTTTCCAGGAAGCCGCGGCCGAGGTGGCTTCCCTGGTGAAGGGCGGTGTCTCTCCCAGCATGCCCGATCCGAACGCCGCCAAGCTGGCGATGGAAAAGGCGATGGCCAACCTGCGCGAACTGGCCGAGATGATGTCGAAGACCAACAGCGAAGCCTTCGAGCTTATCAACCAGCGGATGAACGAAAACCTGGAAGAATTCCGCAAGGCGTTTGCCCAACCGAAGAAGTAGGGCCCAGCGCTCAACCGGCGATTTGCCAGATATCAAACGGGCGGGTACAAATCCCGCCCGTTTCTGTTTTTGGCAGTCTGCGGCATGAGGGGAGGGTGCACGGGTGGGCGAGATAACCATCGACGATTTCCATCGGGTCGATATCCGGGTCGGTACGATTGTCCGCGCCGAGCCGTTCCCGGAAGCACGCAAGCCGGCGATCAAATTGTGGGTCGATTTCGGTGCCCCGGTCGGTGTCAGGAAATCCTCTGCCCAGATCACGAAATATTACAGCCCCGAGCTTCTGCCGGGCCGGCAGGTTCTGGCCGTGGTGAATTTCCCGCCGCGCCAGATCGGCTCTTTCATGTCGGAAATCCTGGTGCTGGGTCTGCCCGACCCGGATGGCCAGGTGGTGCTGATCGGCCCGGACCAGCCGGTGCCGAATGGCGGCCGGATGTTTTGATCCCGAATGCCATGTCCGGCCCTGTCGCATATTGACCCCGACGCATGCCTCGGCCGACAATCCCGCCACGGACCAGCCCAATGACAAAAAAGACTTTTTCTCTGGCCATCGCCTTACTCGCATCCCTCATGACCTTCGCACCCGCCGCCGGTGCGCAGGACCATGACTGCGTCGTGCGCCAATTCGCCCTGACCCGCAATGTGATCAACCTGGAACCGCAAGGCATGGTCGAGGGCGATTATCCGCCGGGCACGGAGCGGGCCTACGCCTTTGCGCGCCTCGACTGCACCCAGGTCGGGGCCGGCGAGACGTTCTGGTTCCACTGGATGCGCAACGACCAGGAAGTTGGCCGCTCCAAGGCGCGTGTCGATGTCAGTCGCAACTGGCGTATCTGGTCGCAGTCGCGCATTTTTCCAGGCGAATGGGCGGTGTTGCTGAAAGACGGCAGTGGCCGCCTGCAGGCGGAACGGCACTTCACTGTCGCCGAACCGAAAAAACCGGCCGAAGAGTAAGCCCGCCTATCCGGGCAGACGGATTCTCACCCGCAGGCCGCCCAGCGGAGACTTATCCAGCGTGATCTCGCCGCCATGGGCCAGTACGGCGTCGCGCGCGATGGTCAAGCCCAGGCCGACATTGCCGCTGCCGTGGCGGGCCTGATCCAGGCGGTAGAATGGCCGGAATACCCGGTGGCGTTCCTTTTCCGGCAGGCCGGGGCCGTCGTCATCGACGCAGATTTCAACGCTCTTTTCCAAGCGCATTACGCTCAGCCGTACCGTGCGGCCGAACCGCAGGGCATTCTCGATCAGATTCGCCAGGGCGCGTTTCAGACTCAGGCGGCGCAGCGGCAGGGTCAGATGCTCTGGCATCGCGATCTGCAATTCGCGACCCCGCCGGCGTACATCATCGGCCAGTTCGTTGACCAGATCGGCCAGGTCGGTCGGTTCCGCGGGTTGCTCGCTCTGGCCACGGGCAAAGGCCAGATAGGCGCTCACCATCTTGTCCATTTCATCGACATCGTGTTTCAACTCGTCGATCTCGGCATTCGGTGGCATCAGCGACAGTTGCAGTTTCATGCGGGTGAGCGGTGTGCGCAGGTCGTGGCTCACACCGGCCAGCATGTCGGTGCGTTCGCGGATATGGCGGCGAATGCGGTCGCGCATCGCCAGAAAAGCCCGTGCGGCCGCACGCACTTCATTGGCGCCGCTGGGCCGGAAATCCTTGATCTCGCGGCCCTTGCCGAAAGCGTCGGCGGCTTCGGCCAGGCGTCGGATCGGCTTGATCTGGTTGCGCAGGAACAGCAGGGCGATGCCGAGCAGCAGTGCGGATGCGGCCGTCATCCAGATCATGAAGGCGTAGGTGCTGGCCGAGAACACCCGGCTTTCCGGCGCGGTGATCGTCAGCAACCCGTCGGGTAGCTGAACATAGACAACCACGGTGCGGTCGTTGCGTTGTGCGTCGATCTGATAAGGCTGGTTCAGCCTCTCTCCCATGGCTTGCACCAGCATCCGGTCGAGAATCGAGAAGCGGCGCAATGGAGGAATATTGGACGGGAAATTCCTGCCGGCCTTGAAATCGACTTCAAGTTCCAGCGTGCGGCCCATCTGTATGACCATATCGGTCAGGGTGGCCGGATCGGTGCCTGCTTCGCGCATTTCGATCAGCAGGGCGATTTCGCCGGCGAGGCCGAGACCAAGTCGACGGGTCACAGTGTCCCAGTGCCGTTCATAGAAGATATAGGCCAGCAGGGCCTGCAGCACGGCGATTGGCGCCACAAGCAGCAGCAGCCAACGTCCGAAAAGGCTACGCGGCAGAAAACGTTTAAGCCACATGCTGCAGCCTATCGCGCTTTATTCGGTCCAGAGCACATAACCCTCGCCCCAGACGGTCTGCAGATAGCGCGGATTGCGTGGATCGGCTTCGATCTTGCGGCGCAGGCGCGTGATCTGCACGTCAACGGCGCGACTCTCGCCGCCGCTGGAGGGGTCGGCCAGTGCGGCCCGCGGCACAGTCGTGCCTGGATTGCGCGCCAGGATACGCAGTAACTGCGCCTCCCCAGTGGTCAGGGGAATGATCTCATCGCCACGCTTCAGTTCGCCGCGGACCGCATCGAATGAGAAGTCACCGAAGCGGATCGCCGCGCTGGGCGGCGCCGGCGCGGGCCGGGCCGCGCGCTTGAGGATCGAATTGATGCGAAGCGTCAATTCGCGCGGTTCAAAGGGTTTGGGCAGATAGTCGTCGGCGCCGGTTTCCAGACCCTTGATGCGATCTTCGGCCTCGCCGCGCGCCGTCAACAGAATGACTGGTACATGGTTTTGCTTGCGCCGCAGCTCGGCGACGAAATCGAACCCATTCTGCCCCGGCATCATGACGTCGACGATCAGCAGATCGAAACTCACGGATGCCAGCTTGGCTGCGGCATCGGCGGCATCCTCGGCGCCGGTGACGCGGAAGTTCTGGCCGGCAAGATACCGCGTCAGCAGACTGCGGATGCGCTCGTCGTCGTCGACGATCAGGATATGCGGTTCGGCGAGATCCATGGGCAGGTTCAGCGCCGCTGGATGGTGCGCAGAATGGCCGGCCGGTCCTGCTCGTCGATCAGGCCGGCCAGCACCTTGCGATAGCCGGCGACGGCCTCGGCTCCGGCTTCGCGATAGGCCTGGGCCACTTTGGCCTGCTGTACCATGCTGATCTGCTTTTCCAGGTTCTTGCCCTGCTCGGTGAGGAAGAGCTGACGCTGGCGACGGTCTCGCGTGCCCTGCTGCTGGCGCACAAATCCGCCCTCGATCAGGGCAGACAGTACGCGCGACAGGCTTTGCTTGGTGATGCGCAGGATGGCGAGCAGTTCGGCTACCGTGATCCCCGGATTGCCGCCGATGAAGTGCAGGGCGCGGTGATGGGCGCGTCCGAAGCCGTAGCGATCGAGGATCTCATCGGGGCCGCGGGTGAAATCGCGGTAGGCGTAAAACAGCAGCTCGATGCCCTGGCGAAGTTCGTCCTCGCGCAGGAACAGGGGGTTCGCCAGCGATTTCAGGTCAGTCATGATGTTCTATATGGCGCAAAGAGATAGCCGGCTTCAAGGCGACCTTTGCCGGCAGCGGGAAAACGGACGGGCGGCATTGTACGAAAAATATGGCAGTAGTGTTGACATATATCGATCATATTGTTACTTATGGGGCATCCAAATGGTAATAATAATACCTGATCCCGTTTTGCCAAAGGAGCAGCCGATGTCCCTGATCCCCTATGATGACCGCGACGGCCTGATCTGGCTCGACGGCAAGCTGGTTCCCTTCCGGGATGCCAAACTGCATGTCCTGACCCATGGTCTGCATTATGCCTCCTGCGTTTTCGAAGGCGAACGATCCTATGACGGTGAAGTCTTCCACCTGACCGAACACAGCCAGCGTCTGCTCGACTCGGCCAAGCTGATGGATTTCACCATTCCCTATACGGTCGAGGAAATCGATCGCGCCACGCGTGAAACCATCGCGGCGAACAAGATGCCGAACTGCTATGTGCGTCCGGTGGCCTGGCGTGGCTCGGAAATGATGGGCGTGGCAGCGCAGCAGAATAAAATCCATGTCGCCATCGCGGTGTGGGAATGGCCAAGCTATTTCTCGCCGGAGGCCAAGATGAAGGGGCTGCGTCTGCAGATCAGCGACTGGCGGCGGCCGGCACCGAACACCGCGCCGACCAAGGCCAAGGCGGCTGGCCTGTACATGATCTGCACGCTGTCCAAGCACAAGGCCGAACGCGATGGCTATCAGGATGCGCTGATGCTGGATTGGCGCGGCCAGGTGGCGGAAGCCACCGGCGCCAATATTTTCTTCGCCAAGGACGGCAAACTGCACACTCCGACGCCGGATTGTTTCCTTGATGGCATCACCCGCCGAGCCGTGATGGCAATGGCGCGGGCGCGCGGCATCGAGGTGATTGAACGGGCGATCATGCCGGAGGAAATGAGTGGTTTCCAGGAATGCTTCCTCACAGGCACCGCTGCCGAGGTCACGCCGGTATCGGAAATCGGGCCCTATAAATTCACGCCGGGCAAAATCTGCCAGACCCTGCTAGCGGAATTTGATGCCGCAACCCGGCGTAAGGCGGCTGCTTAGGCCGGGAATATTCGAGGCGTGATTTGACGGCCGCGCCTATGGCGCGGCCGTTTGCATGAGCGGCGAGAAGGAATCGTACTGGAAGCCGCAGATCTGTTCGTCCCGCTGCACCCGCTCGCCCACCAGGCCGCCCAGCAGCATGTCGATGACGGCGCCATCGCTGGAGAGCGGCAGCAGCAGCGTCTCGAAAGCGAGCGTCCGTCCGCTTGGCGCAACAGTGTATTGCCCGCTGGCATAGGCCGGCCCGTGATTGCCAAGCGGCATGCTGAAGAATGTCTCGACATTCGGAGCGTTGGCGCCGAACAGGGCTTCGTCGACATTCCGGTTGGTGGCCTCGCGCCCCATGGCGCCGACGATTCCGGTACCGACCAGGCGGAACTGAAATCGCGGGGTGGTCTTTTGCACATTGATCAGGGCGACGAAGGGCAGGAACGGCACCATTTCGTCGGGCTGGAGATCGGCGCGCGAGGGCAGGCGTTGCAGATGCGCGACTTTGGAATCCCAGTAGCTGAGCAGATTCCTCAAGGACTTGCTGCGGATACGATCTGGCGCAACCGGTGCAATACCATCAGTTGGAGGAGCATTCGGAACGCTGGGAATGACCATGAGCCGCAAGCAATCGTGGAAAGATGTGCTTCACACTGTATGCAGCCGGTACCGGAACAGGTGCCGGCTTTTAACAGATACGACATGCCACACGGGGAGGCAGTAGTAAACCGATATTCTTTAAGTTCCAGTAGTGTGTAAACGGGTCAGCGTTGCCAGCGGGCGGCGGCGGTATCGTCACTGGTTTTCGCCTCCACCCAGCGGCGTTCACCGCCGGCCTGTTCCAGTTTCCAGAACGGGGCTTTGGTCTTCAGCCAGTCGATCAGAAAGGCATTGGCTTCGAAGGCCGCCTGGCGATGTGCCGAGGCCGTCACTACCAGAACGATACGATCACCCGGTGCCAGCTCGCCATATCGATGAATGATCAGGGCCGCTTCCAGCGGCCAGCGGCTTTCGGCTTCCGCCAGGATGTCGCCCAACTGCCGCTCGGTCATGCCGGGATAATGTTCCAGCGTCATGCTTTGCGGGGTGGTGCCGGGTTGCTCTGCGGCGAAATCCCGCACGAGGCCTGTGAAGGTCACCACCGCGCCGATCCTGGGATTGCCGGTCGACAGGCGTTCCAGCTCGGCGGCCGTGTCGAAATCCTCGCGCTGGACCCGAACCGTCATGGCCTAGCCTCCGGTCACCGGGGGGAAAAAGGCGATTTCATCGTTCGGTCCAACGGTCTGATCGGGGCGCGCATAATCCTGGTTGACGGCGATGCGGACCATTGCCGGGTCGGCCAGGGCATGATCGTGTTGCGGGCTCTGGCGACGCAGCCAGTCAACCAGATCCCCCACGGTGCGGATGTCGGATGGCGGGTCGATGGTTTCCTCCGCCACGCCGACGCGTTCGCGCAGCAAGGCGAAATACAGCACACGCATCACTCCGCCCCCTTGCCCTGAGCCGGTGCGGCAGGCGCCTTCGCAGGCTCAGACGCCATGTGGCGCAGGCCGGTTTGCAGATAATCCCAGCCGGTATAGATGGTCAGGATAGCCGCCAGCCACAGGCCGATCTCGCCCAGCAGGCGCACCGGCAGTTCGGCCGGACCGTAATCGCCGACGATAAGGATCGCCAATGCGATCAGCTGCACGGTGGTCTTCCACTTCGCCAGCCGGGAGACCGGAACCTTGACCCGCAATTCGGCAAGGAATTCGCGCAGGCCGGTTACAGTGATCTCGCGGCACATGATCACGACAGCAGCCAGGCAGGTGATGCGGTCGATCCGTTCGAAGGCGATCAGCATCAAGATCACAGCGGCGACCAGCAACTTGTCGGCCACCGGATCGAGGAACCGGCCCAGATCCGACATCTGGCCCCATTTCCGCGCCAGGTATCCATCGAACCAATCGGTGATGCCGGCCGCCGCAAACAGAGCCAGCGGGATCCAGGCGCTCCAGGCGCCGGGCAGGAAAAACGCCGCGCAGATCGCCGGAATCGCCAGGATGCGCGAGACGGTCAGGATATTGGGAAGGCCGTTCAGCATGCGGCGGGATTATCGCATGGGCCGAAGCGCAGGGCCAGAGTCGGGCCGGCCGGCGCCTGCCTGAAGATCAGCCGCCATGGAAATGGTCATAGATGCGTTTCGCGACGGTTTTATTCACACCCGGCACCCCTTCCAGATCGGCCAGTCCGGCCCGTGAAACGGCCTTGGCGGAGCCGAAATGCAGCAGCAGGGCCTTTTTGCGCGCGGCGCCGATCCCCTGGATCTCGTCCAGCGGGGAGCGAATCTGGTCCTTGGCCCGTTTGGCGCGATGCGTGCCGATGGCGAAGCGATGTGCCTCATCACGTAGCCGCTGCAGGAAGAACAGCACCGGATGGCGCGGTTCCAGCATGAAGGGTTCGCGGTTCGGCAGGAAAAACTGCTCGCGGCCGGCATTGCGGTCGGGGCCCTTGGCGATACCCACCACCGGTACATCGTCGATCCCGAGTTCCTCCAGCACCTTCAGCGTGGCGCTGAGTTGGCCTTTGCCGCCATCGATCAACAGCAGATCAGGCCAGTCGGCAGCGTTATCATCCTCGGCATCCTCTTTCAGCAGGCGCTGAAAGCGGCGCGTCAGCACATGCTTCATCATGGCATAATCGTCGCCGGGCTCGATGTCTTCGCCTTTGATGTTGAACTTGCGATAGGCATTTTTACGCAGGCCCTCCGGCCCGGCCACGATCATGCCGCCCACGGCATGACGGCCCATGATATGGCTGTTGTCGTAGACCTCGATCCGTTGCGGCGGGGCTTCCAGTCCAAACAGTTCCGCCACGCCGGCCAGTAGCTGCTGCTGCGTGCTGGTTTCCGCCATGCGGCGATGCAGCGCGTCGCGGGCATTGTCGGCCGCCAGTTCGACCAGATGCCGTTTCACCCCGCGTTGCGGGCAATGCAGTTCCACGCGATGGCCGGCATGCTTGCTGAGGGCTTCCTCGATCAGCGGCACATTCTCGGCGGCGTGGTTCACCAGGATCAGCCGCGGCGGTTCGCGGGTTGCATAAAACTGGCCGATGAAGGCATCCAGCACCTCGCTCAGTTCCACGTCTCGGGCATGAGCCGGGAAATAGGCGCGGTTGCCAAAATTCTGCCCGGCGCGGAAGAAGAAGATCTGCACGCACACGAGGCCGCCCTCGGCATGGATGGCGATCACATCGGCATCCTCGATCTCGGACAGGTTGATATCCTGCTTTTGCGTGATATGGGCGAGCGCCCGGATGCGGTCGCGCAGTTCGGCCGCCGCTTCATAATCCTGCGCGTCGGAGGCCGCCTGCATCCGCTGGCCCCAATCCTCCAGCACATGCCGATTGCGGTTGCTGAGAAAATCGCAGGCTTCCTGCACGATGGCGGCGTAATCGGCCTCGTTGATGCGTCCGACGCAGGGCGCCTTGCAACGCTTGATCTGATATTGCAGGCAGGGGCGGGTGCGGCTGGCGAATTCGCTGTCGGTGCAACTGCGCAGTGGAAAGGCCCGCGACATGGCATTCAGCGTCACATGCACCGCGCCGGTGGAGGCAAAGGGGCCGAAATAGTCACCCGGCATGTCGCGCGCGCCGCGATGCTTGGTGATGCGCGGGAAGGGATGCCCCCGTTCGACTACGATATAGGGGAATGATTTGTCGTCCTTCAGCAGCACATTGAAGGGCGGCTGAATCTTTTTGATCAGGTTGGCTTCCAGCAGCAGCGCTTCTGCCTCGGTATGCGTGGTGGTGATCTCCACCAGCGCAACCTGGCGCACCATGCGCTGGATGCGGATGCTTAAGGCATCGGTCTTGGTGTAGGAGGTGACCCGTTTGCGCAGCGACCGGGCCTTGCCGACATAGAGCACCTCGCCCTTGGCATCGATCATGCGGTAGACGCCCGGCCCGAGCGGCAGGGTCGGCAGGTGGCGCGCGATGACCGCGGCTCCGATGTCAGCCGGCGCAATGCCCGTCTGAAGAGGATCGGCCTGCGGATCGCGTTCGGTCATTCGCATTACCATACTCATAAAAACTCAATGATTACACAGCGTTGACATAAAGCGTCCCAAGGCTGTGGATAACTTTGTGGGGAAACTTAGGGCAGAATGTCGCATAGGATAACAGTTACGGAATCCGCGGCGGCATCCAGCATCCCAGACTCCCCGTAACTATCTGCTTTATAAAGATAATACGGGTTATCCACAGATATATTGCCGACTCGGGTGCGGTTTTGCGCCATTCCGAGTCGCTGAATATGCCTGTGTACAAATCGGCGCGCGATAGAAGCCGGTTGTGAAAGTCAAGACTCAAACGCCCGATGTAATCGATTGCAACCTCAGCGGCGGCGACGTTCGATTTCCACTCCGACTCCGGCAGCTTCAGCGATGGCTTCGGGTTTTTCCACGCGAACCCGGGTTCGCAATACCCGCTCATCGGCTAGGCAAAGCACCGCCAGCCGTTCGGCCAGGGTTTCCACCAGATCGATATGACCTTCAGCCAGCAAGGCCTTGGTGCGCTTCACCAGTTGTTCGTAGCACACCACCTCGTCATACGAGCGGGGCGGCTCGCTCGGCGTCTCGGCCACCCAGAGTTCCAGATTGATAAGGATTTTCTGGGGTTTGACCCGTTCCTCGGGATAAATCCCGATCAAGGCATCCAGCAGCAGGTCGCGAACGAAGACGCGGCGGGCCGGTTGGCTGGCCTCGCTAATGGCCGGAACGGGAATTTCGGCCCAGGCGGCGCGGGCGCGGGCATGGATCGTCATGTCACTCCTCCGGCTCGCTGGTGCCTGCAGTGAAGGGACGGCCGCTCTGTTGCCAGGGCAGGTGCTGGCCGCCATCCAGGGCGATCATCTGGCCGGTCATGGCGGGTGCGTCAAGCAGGAATCCGACGGCTGCGGCAATCTCGCCCGGTTCGGCGCCGCGCTGCAGCGGGGTGCTGGCCCATTGCTTGCGGAATTGTTCCTCGGTTTGGCGCGGGCTGGGCAGTACCGGGCCGGGACCGATGGCATTCACCCGGATACCGGGCGCCAGCGCCATGGCAAGCGTCTGGGTTAATGTCCACAGGCCGGCCTTGGCCACGGTATAGGATGCGAAATGGGGCGTCAGGCGCCAGACGCGCATGTCGACCAGGTTAACAATGTTGCCGGCGACTTGCTCAGGCAATTGGCGGGCGAAGGTCTGCGACAGGAAGAACGGCGCCTTCAGGTTCGTATCGAGATGGCTGTCCCAGCTTTCCTCGGTGGCAGTTTCCACATGATCGTAATCGAACAGCGAAGCGTTATTGACCAATACGGAGAGTGGGCCAAGGGCTGCGGCTTCATCCACCAGACGCATCACGTCGGCATGACGGGCCAGGTCGCCCTGCACGACGGTGGCCCGGCCGCCGCCATCGCGGATCTGCGTCTGCAGAGCTTCGGCGGCCGCGCGCGAATTGTTGCAATGAAGGGCAACGGCATAGCCGCGCCCGGCCAGGAAGAGGGCAATGGTGCGGCCGATGCGATGGCTGGCGCCGGTGATGAGCGCCGTGGGGGCAAGAGGAGAGACGGGCATCAGTGTTTCCGTCCGCGATAGGCTCGGCGCGAACCGGCGCGACCCGCCGTCGAACGGCCGGCCGGCCGTGGCGCGGCGGCGGCGTCTTCCGCCAAGCCCAGCGGCTTGCGCGCGATCGAACCGGGCAGCTCCAACTCATTCATTTCCAGGCGCTTGATCTCGTCACGCAGACGGGCGGCTTCTTCGAATTCCAGATTGCCGGCCGCGTCATGCATGCGCTTTTCCAGTTCGGCAAGATAGGCTTTCAGGTTGTGGCCAACCAGATGGCCTTCCGCCGCCACGCCGGCATCCACCGTGTAGTGATCCTGCTCATATACGGATTGCAGGATGTCGCCGATCTGCTTCTTCACGCTTTCCGGCGTGATGCCATGTTCTTCGTTATAAGCCTGTTGTCGCGCGCGGCGGCGATCCGTCTCGGCCAGGGCGCGCTGCAGGCTGTTGGTCATCTTGTCGGCATAGAGAATGACGCGGCCTTCGACATTGCGGGCGGCGCGGCCGATGGTCTGCACCAGCGACGTTTCCGAACGCAGGAAACCCTCTTTGTCGGCATCCAGGATGGCGACCAGCGCGCATTCGGGGATATCAAGGCCCTCGCGCAGCAGGTTGATGCCAATCAGGATATCGAACACACCCAGACGCAGGTCGCGGATGATCTCGATGCGCTCGATGGTATCGATATCGGAATGCAGATAGCGCACCTTGAGGCCGACCTCGGTCATGTATTCGGTCAGGTCTTCCGCCATCCGCTTGGTCAGGGTGGTCACCAGTACGCGGTGCCCCTTGCGGATCACCTCGCGGCATTCGGCCAGCAGGTCGTCGACCTGGTGTTCCACGGGGCGCACTTCGGTCACCGGATCGATCAGGCCGGTTGGTCGGATGATCTGTTCAACGAAGACGCCGCCGGTGCGCTCCAGTTCCCATTTGCCCGGCGTGGCGGAAACGAACACGCTCTGCGGTCGCAGGCGATCCCATTCGCGGAAGCGCAACGGCCGGTTGTCGATGCAGGAAGGCAGGCGGAATCCGTATTCCGCCAGCGTGGCCTTGCGACGGAAGTCGCCACGGAACATGCCGCCGATCTGTGGCACCGTCACATGGCTTTCGTCGACGAACAGCAATGCATTATCCGGCAGGTATTCAAATAATGTCGGCGGCGGCGCACCTGGGCCACGTCCGGTGAGATAGCGGGAATAATTCTCGATGCCCGCGCATGCCCCGGTGGCGATCATCATCTCGATGTCGAAACTCGTCCGCTGCTCCAGCCGCTGGGCCTCCACCAGACGCCCCATCTTGGTGAGTTGATCCAGGCGCAGTTGCAGGTCCACCTTGATCTGGTTGATGGCCTGGTTCAGCGTCGGCTTTGGCGTCACATAGTGGCTGTTGGCATATAGTTTGACGGTTGTCATGTCGCCGGTCTTCTGCCCGGTCAGCGGGTCGAACTCGACGATGCTTTCCAACTCGTCGCCAAACAGCGACAGGCGCCAAGCCCGATCTTCCATATGCGAGGGAAAAATCTCCACGCCATCGCCGCGCACGCGGAAAGCGCCACGGGCAAAAGCCACATCGTTGCGCTTGTATTGCAGATCCACCAGACGGCGCAGCAGGGCGTCGCGCTCGATCACCTGTCCGGCCTGCAGCGGCAGGGTCATTTCCGAGTAGGTTTCGACCGAGCCGATACCGTAGATGCAGGATACGGATGCGACGATGATGACGTCGTCGCGTTCCAGCAGGGCGCGCGTGGCCGAATGGCGCATGCGGTCGATCTGCTCGTTAACCGCCGAATCCTTCTCGATATAGGTGTCGCTGCGCGGCACATAGGCTTCGGGCTGATAATAGTCGTAATACGAGACGAAGTATTCCACCGCGTTGTTGGGAAAGAAGGCTTTCATCTCGCCGTAAAGCTGGGCGGCCAGGGTCTTGTTCGGGGCCAGGATCAGGGCGGGCCGGCCGGAGCGGGCAATGATCTGCGCCATGGTGAAGGTCTTGCCCGAGCCGGTGACGCCCAGCAGCACCTGATCCCGCTCGCCGGCCTGTACGCCGCCGGTCAGTTCCGCGATGGCCTGCGGTTGGTCGCCGCGGGGTTCGTAAGGAGCCTGCAGGTCATAGGCGATGCCGCCTTCGCTTTTTTCGGGGCGGGGCGGTCGATGAGGCACAAAATCCGGGAAATTCGCGTCCGCGAAGCGGTCCGGATCCTCGATCTCGCGTTCCATGCTCTGGGGGGCGGGGGACTGGCTCATGGCTGCCAATATGGGGTGGGACGGGGCCAGCGCCAAGCGGCAGGGTGGGATTGGCTGCCATCCTGCTGCCACCTCCTGGCAGCACCGGCGGTCCGGACCTTCCGGGGCATCCAGGGCTCCGCTATATAGGGCCGAGGGAGACCCCATCCATGACCGTCATCGTTACCGGCGGCGCCGGCTTCATCGGCTCCGCCCTTGTCCGCCGGCTGAATGCGCAGAAGCGTCGCGTCGTCACCATCGACAAGCTGACCTATGCCGGCAACCCGGACAATATCGCCAGCCTGCCGCATCCCGAGCTGCACCGTTTCGAGCAGGTGGATATCTGCGACCGGGCAGCCATCAAGCGCATTTACGCCGAAACCCGGCCGGTGGCGGTCTACCATTTGGCGGCCGAAAGCCATGTCGACCGTTCGATTGACAGCCCGGCGCCATTCATCGAGACGAATGTGACCGGCAGCCTCGTGCTGCTGGAGGCGGCGCTGGATCACTGGCGCGGCCTTGATGCCACGGCGCAGGGGCAGTTCCGCCATTTGCAGGTTTCGACCGATGAGGTCTATGGCGAGCTGGGCGCCACCGGCCTGTTTGATGAAAACAGCCCCTACAAACCCAATTCACCCTATGCCGCCAGCAAGGCCTCGGCCGACCATCTGGCCCGCGCTTTCGGTCGCACCTATGGTCTGCCTGTGCTGGTCACCAATTGCGGCAACAATTACGGGCCGTACCAATTCCCGGAGAAGCTGATCCCGCTCACCATCCTTAATGCCCTGGAAGGCAAATCCCTGCCGATCTATGGCCGGGGCGAGCAGGTGCGCGACTGGATCCATGTCGAGGACCATGCCGCCGCCCTGCAACTGGCTGTGGAGAAGGGGCAGGCGGGCGAGACCTATCTGGTCGGCGCACGCGGGGAGCAGCGCAATATCGATCTGGTGCACCGACTCTGCGCCATCCTCGACGATCTGGTGCCACAGCAGGGCGGCCGCAAATACGCCGAACTGATCACCTTCGTCACCGACCGGCCCGGCCATGATGCCCGTTATGCCATCGATCCGTCGAAAGCCGAGCACGAGCTGGGCTGGCGCCCGCAATACGATCTGGCGGCCGGCCTGAAGGCGACGGTGCAATGGTATCTGGATAACTCGGCCTGGTGCCGTCGGGCGACACAGGCTTATGACCGGGGCCGGATCGGGCTTGGAAGCAAAGCCGGCTGAGCCGGCTTTGCTGCTTTCAATCCAGGCTCAGGCCTGGCCGCGGCTGCGCCGCTGCCACCAGGCCTGGATTTCGCCCACGATGCCTTTGCGGAAGGCCATCACAACCACCACGAAGATAGCCCCCTGGATCACCAGGACCCATTCGCCGAAGCCGGCGAGGTAGTTCTGCATGGTGATGATCACACCGGCGCCGACGATGGGGCCGAACACCGTGCCCATGCCGCCGACCAGGGTCATCAGTACCACCTCCCCCGACATCTGCCAGGTAACGTCGGTGAGCGAGGCCAACTGGAACACCAGAGCCTTGGTGGCGCCGGCCATGCCGGCCAATGACGCCGACAGCACGAAGGCGAGCAGCTTGTACTGATCCACGCGATAGCCGAGCGAGATGGCGCGCGGCTCGTTCTCGCGGATCGCCTTCAGAACCTGACCGAAGGGCGAGTGGATGGCGCGCCAGATCACCAGGAAGCCGAAGGCGAAAATCGCCAGCACGAGGTAGTAGAAGCTGGTGTCGTCCTTGATATCGAATACACCGAACAGCGGCCGGCGCGGGATCGCCTGGATGCCGTCCTCGCCGCCGGTGAAGGGTGCCTGAACGCAGAAGAAGAACACCATCTGCGATAGTGCCAGGGTCACCATGGCGAAATAGATGCCCTGGCGGCGGATCGCCAGGCTGCCGGTCACCAGGCCGAGCAGGGCGGCGCAGGCCGTGCCGGCCAGGATGCCCATCTCGGGCGACCAGCCCCAGGCCTTCACGACATAGCCGCTGATATAGGCGGCACCGCCGAAGAACATGGCATGGCCAAAAGACAGCAGGCCGACATAGCCGATCAGCAGGTTGAAGGCGAGCGCGAACAGCGCGAAGCACAGCACCTTCATCAGGAAGACAGGGTAGACCGCCGCCGGAGCGACGGCGGCGATGGCGATCAGGACGGCAAAAAACAGCAGGTCGCGGTTTTTGGTCGTGCCGGCGGTCATCATGCTCATGATCCGGTCCTCACTTCGGCGTGCCGAACAGGCCGGCCGGCTTCAGCATCAGCACGATGGCCATGATGATGAAGATGACGGTGTTGGAGGCTTCCGGATAGAACACTTTTGTAAGGCCCTCGATGATGCCCAGCCCGAAACCGGTGATAATGGCGCCAAGGATCGAACCCATGCCGCCAATCACCACCACGGCAAAGACGATGATGATAAGGTTCGATCCCATCACCGGGTTGACGTTGTAGATCGGCGCGGCCAGCACGCCGGCCAAGGCGGCCAGACCGACACCAAAGCCGTAGGTCAGCGTGATCATGCGCGGCACGTTGATGCCGAAGGCCTGCACCAGATCGGGGCGCTCGACGGCGGCACGCAGATAGGAGCCCAGCTTGGTGCGTTCGATCAGGAACCAGGTGCCGAAGCATATCACCAGTGAAGCCACCACGACCCAGGCGCGGTAATTGGGCAGGAACATGAAGTCCAGCCGCGTGCCGCCGGGCAGCGGGTTCGGATAGGGCATGCCGCTGGAGCCGAACTGCTTGCGGAAGAAACCCTCAATCATCAGGGCCAGGCCGAATGTGAGCAGCAGGCCATACAGGTGATCGAGATGATACAACCGTTTGAGGAACAGCTTTTCCAGCACGATGCCCGTGAAGCCGATCACCACAGGCACCACGACGAGGGCGGCCCAGTAAGGCACGCCCGCCCATTCCAGCAGCATCCAGGCCGCGAAGGCGCCCATCATGTATTGGGCACCATGGGTGAAGTTGATCACGTTGAGCAGGCCGAAGATCACCGCCAGTCCAAGGCTGAGCATGGCGTAGAAAGCACCATTGATCAGACCGAGCAGCAGCTGGCCGAACAATGCCTGCGGCGGTATGCCGAGCAGTTCGAACATCGCTAAAACGCCCCCTCTTTACCCTGTCGTTTCACTTAATCCGCCTATCGGCAGTCTTTGAGGCTGGGGCCAGCCGGGCGACCCCAGGCTCAAAGACTGGCCGGAGCCGCCGGCTATGCGGCGGCTCCGGTTGCAGCTTGGATCAGCTCTTCTTCACCAGCGGGCAATTGCCCTCGTTCAGCGGACGGAAAGCCTCGTTCGCCGGAATGGTCTTCTTCACGGTCAGGTAATCCCAGGGCTTCTTCGACTCGCCCGGCTTCTTCACCTCGACGAGATACATGTCGTGCATGTGGCGGCCGTCTTCGCGGACGGTGCCCTTGCCGAACAGCTTATCCTCGCTGGGCAGTTCCTTCATCTTGGCCACCACCTTGGCGCCGTCGGCATCGCTCTTCAGCGCTTCCACGGCCTTCAGGTAGTGGATCACCGAGGAGTAGATACCGGCCTGAACCATGGTCGGATACTTGCCGCCATTGGCCGCCGCGAAGTCCTTGGCAAAGGCGCGGTTGTTGTCATTGGCGTCCCAGTACCAGGCGGTAGTGAAGTTCAGGCCCTGGGCGGTCTTCAGGCCCAGCGCGTGGACATCCGTGATGAACATCAGCATGCCGGCCAGCTTCTGGCCGCCTTCGACGATGCCGAATTCAGACGCCTGCTTGATCGAGTTGATGGTATCGCCGCCCGCATTGGCCAGACCGATGATCTGCGCCTTCGATGCCTGCGCCTGCAGCAGGAAGGACGAGAAGTCGGTGCCGGGGAAGGGCGTGCGGACGGCGCCGAGCACCTTGCCGCCATTGGATTCAACCACCGCCTTGGTGTCGCGTTCCAGCGCATGGCCGAAAGCATAGTCAGCGGTCAGGAAGAACCAGCTCTTGCCGCCGGTCTGCACGATCGCCTTGCCGGTGCCGTTGGCCAGCGCCCAGGTGTCGTAGGTCCAGTGCACGGTGTTGGGCGAGCAGGCCGGGCCGGTCAGGTCGGCGGTCGCCGGGCCGGAACCGAGGAACACCTTGTTCTTTTCCTTGGTGATCTGGTTGATCGCCAGGGCCACCGAAGAGGTCGGCACGTCGACGATCACGTCAACCTTGTCGACGTCGTACCACTGGCGCGCGATGTTGGAGCCGACATCGGGCTTGTTCTGGTGGTCGGCGAAGACCACTTCCACTTTCAGGCCTTTTGCGGCGGCGCCGTAATCCTCGACGGCCTTCTTGGCCGCCCAGGTGCCGCCCGGACCGGATACGTCGGCATACAGGCCGGACTGGTCGTTCATCACGCCGATCTTGATCACGCCGTCAGACATCTGGGCATTGGCCGCCCCGGCCGCCAGCACGGCCGCCGTCGTCACAAACAAATGCTTGAATCGCATGGTCGCTTCCTCCTGGTTGAACTTATACCCCGAGATAGGACTCGAGTTTCTGGGTATTGGCGGCGATCTGATCGTTCGCAATCATGTCGATCACCTTGCCGTGCTCGACCACGTAATGGCGGTCGGCAACGGTACTGGCGAAGCGGAAATTCTGTTCCACCAGCAATACGGTATAGCCCTTGGATTTCAGCAGCCGGATCATGGCGCCGATCTGCTGCACGATCACCGGGGCGAGGCCCTCGGTCGGTTCGTCCAGCAGCAGGAAATTCGCGCCCGTGCGCAGGATACGGCCGATGGCGAGCATCTGCTGCTCGCCGCCCGACAGTTTGGTGCCTTGGCTTTTCAGGCGTTCCTTCAGGTTGGGGAAGATCTGGTAGATATCGTCCAGGCTCATGCCGCCCGGCCGCACGGCCGGCGGCAGGGTCAGGTTCTCATAGACATTCAGGCTGGAGAAAATCCCCCGTTCTTCCGGGCAAAAGGCCAGGCCGCGCTTGGCGATCTTGTTGGACGGCAGGTGGATCAGTTCCTCGCCCTCGAACAGCACCGAGCCCTTGCGGTTGGCGATCATGCCCATCAGGGCCTTCATCGTCGTGGTCTTGCCGGCGCCATTGCGGCCGAGCAGGGTGACGACCTCGCCCTTCTTCACCTCGAACTGCATGCCATGCAGGATATGGCTCTCGCCATACCAGGCATTCAGGTCGCGGACCGCCAATTCGCTGCTGCCGTTATGCATGGCCGGTCCCCATATACGCTTCGATCACTTCCGGATTGCGCGAGACGGTCTCGTAATTGCCTTCCGCCAGCACCTCACCGCGGCGCAGCACCGTGATGGTATCCGACAGTTTGGCCACCACACTCAGGTTATGCTCCACCATCAGCACGGTGCGTTTGGCGGCCACGCGCTTGATCAGGTCGGAAATCTTCTCGATATCCTCGTGCCCCATGCCTGCCATTGGCTCGTCCAGCAGCATCATCTCGGGTTCCAGCGCCAAAGTGGTGGCGATTTCGAGGGCGCGCTTGCGGCCGTAGGGCAGTTCGACAGCGGTGTGTTTGCGGTATTCGATCAGTCCGACGGCTTCCAGCAGCTCCTCGGCGCGGGCATTCAGCACATTCAGGCTGTTTTCCGGCCTCCAGAAGTGGAATGAGGTGCCGAGCGGCCGCTGCAGGGCGACGCGCACGTTTTCCAGCAGGCTGAGATGCGGGAAGACCGCCGATATCTGGAACGAACGCACCATGCCGCTGCGGGCGATATCGGCCGGCTTCTGGCTCGTGATGTCGCGGCCGTTATAGGTGATCCGTCCCCGGCTGGGGGTGAGGAACTTGGTCAGCAGGTTGAAGCATGTCGTCTTGCCAGCCCCATTGGGGCCGATCAGCGCATGGATGCTGTGCCTGCGGATTTTGAGATTGACGTCTTTGACGGCGACGAAGCCGGCAAATTCTTTCGTCAGGCCTTCAGTCGCAAGAATATTGTCTTCGGCCATTATCCCGGACGTGTGTTGTTTGCTCCCTGGCGCCGGTATTCCGGACGCGGTGCAAATCAAACGGGATTCGACCGAACTTGTAAATAGCCCTGTGGTGACAACATTTTGAGCGGAAGTTAACGAAGTTTATGCCCAACTTCGCGGCATTTAGCCGGCCGATCCGCTATCTGCAGCCTCGCGGGCCCTCCGCCGGGCCAGCTGATGCTCGCGATAGGATATATAAGTGGCACTCGCAAAAATGACGGTGCCGCCCAGCCAGGTCCACATATCCGGCACCTGGCCAAAAATCAGGAAACCGATCGCCGAGGCCCAGAGCAGCTTGGTGAAGTCCAGCGGCATCAAGACGGTGGTGTCGGCATGACGGAACGATTCGGTGAACAGCAAATGGCCGGCCGACCCGCAGGTCCCCAGCAGCAACAGCCAACCGAGCTGCTCCCAGGTCGGCCACTGCCAGACGAACAGCGCCGCCACCAGGGTGATTGGCATCAGGAACACGGTCATATAGGTGGCAATGGTCAGGCTTGAATCGGTGCGGGCCAGGATCTTGATGTCGATCATCGAACCGGCCCACAGCACCGTCGACGCGATCACCAGCATCGGACCAAGTCCGATTGGTACAAAGCCTGGCCGCAGGACAATCAGCGCGCCGACGAAGCCGATCACCAGGGCGGCGATGCGGCGGGCATGCAGCGTCTCGCCCAGCACGAAAACGGCCCCGATGGTCATGAACAGCGGTGCGGTGTAGGACAGCGCGGTGGCTTCGGCCAGGGGGGTGATGGCCAGCGCGGTGAAGAACATCATCATCGAGGTGCTGTTCAACGCCCCGCGCACCGCGTGCAGATGCAGCTTGGTGGTGCGGAAAGCCGTGAAACGGCTGCGCACGATGGCCGGGAACAGCACCAGAAAGCCGAACAGGTTGCGGAAAAACGCCACTTCCACCGGCGGCAGCTCTTGCGACACCTTGGCGACCAAGGCATGCATGATGACGAAGCAGAGGGTGGACCCCACCATCATCGCCATCGCTTTCAGAAGCGTCGTGGAACCGGAGGTGGCGGCGGGGAGTGGAATTTCTGACATTGCTCTGGAATGGCTCTAAAGCGTTAACATTTCAGGTTGCCGGACTCGCGAACATTGCAAAAATTGCAACTCACCCATGCGCTTCCGATCCAGGCCGTGCTGCCTGCTGTCGTCGAGGCATTGAACCAATCGCCGAACCTTGTGGTGCAAGCACCGCCGGGTTCAGGCAAGACGACGCTGCTGCCGCTTGCCTTGCTGGATGAAGCCTGGGCAAAGGCCGGCCGCATCATCGTGCTCGAACCGCGCCGGCTGGCGGCCAAGCTGGCGGCCAGGCGTATGGCCGGCCTGCTGGGCGAGGCCGTGGGCGAAACGGTTGGCTATCGCGTCAGGCTGGATAGCAAGGTTGGCCCCGGGACGCGCCTGGAACTCAATACCGATGGCGTCTTTTTGCGTCGGCTGCAGCGTGATCCGGAATTGAAAGGCATCGCGGCCGTCCTGTTCGATGAATGCCATGAACGCGGCCTGGAATCCGACGTGGCGCTTGCCCTGTGTCTGGAATCCCAGGGTGCGCTGCGTCCCGACCTGAAGCTGATCGCCATGTCGGCCACATTGGACGCAGCACCGTTTGCCCGTCTGATGGGCGATTGCCCGGTGGTGACCGGCGAAGGGCAGAGCTATCCGGTCCACACGCGCTGGCTGCCCATGACACCGCAGGGCCGGCTTGAACCGGCCGTTGTCGATGCCATACGCACCGCTTTGGACGAAACCGAGGGCGACATGCTCGTTTTCCTGCCCGGCGTGGGCGAAATTCGCCGCGTGGAAAGCCTGCTGGCCGAGGCGCGCTTGCCGCCGCAGGTGGCAATAATGCCGCTCTATGGCGATCTGGCCGGTGAGGAGCAGGATGCCGCGCTGAGACCCAGCCCGCCCGGGCGCCGCAAGGTGGTGCTCTCAACGTCCATCGCCGAAAGCTCGTTGACCATCGAGGGCGTGCGGGTGGTGATCGATGGCGGCTATATGCGGCAGCCGCGCTTCTCGCCTGCCACGGGCATGGCCCGGCTTGAAACGCTGCGTGTCAGCCAGGCTTCCGCCGATCAGCGGCGTGGTCGTGCCGGCCGACTGGGGCCCGGCACCTGCTATCGCCTCTGGGCCGAAGCCGCCCATGGCGGGCTGGCAAAATTCACCGCTCCCGAAATCGCGGTCACCGATCTCACGCCGCTGGCGCTCGATCTGGCGGTCTGGGGTGTGCGCGATGCGAAAACCCTGCCCTGGCTCGATCCGCCGCCCGATGCGGCCATGGCCTATGCGCAGGAATTGCTGCGTGAACTGGGGGCCATCGACAGGGCCGGCCTGATCACCCCGCATGGCAAGGCGATGGCCGAACTGCCACTGCATCCGCGCCTGGCGCATATGGTGATCCGTGGCAAAGACCTCGGCCTGGGCGGTTTGGCCTGCGCATTAGCGGCTTTGCTGGGTGAACGCGATATCGCGAGAATCCCCAAAGGCACGGCGCGCGATAGCGATTTGCGCTGGCGCCTGGAAATCGTGGCCGGCGAAAGCGAACGAGACAGTGCCCCGCATGGCCTGCGGGTCGACATGAATGCGGTGCGGCAGATTCGCCGCCTGGCGTCCGACTGGCGGCGGCAGATCGGTGTGCCGGTGCATGCGGGGCCGGTGGAAGACGCTGGCCGGCTGGTGGCGCTGGCCTATCCCGATCGCGTGGCGAAGAAGCGCAGCGCAGCCGGCAGCTTTCTGCTCAGCGGCGGACGCGGCGCCAAACTCGATCCGCTCGATCCGCTGAGCGGGGAGGCCTATCTGGCGGTTGCTGAAGTGGATGGCGCCCAGGCCGATGCGCGGGTTTTCCTGGCGGCACCGATTGCCGAAAGCGATCTGGAAGACCTGTTCGGCGATCTGATCGAAACCATCGATGCCGTGGAGTGGGACGAACGCAGCCAGGCCGTGGCGGCGCGGCGGCAGAAACGCCTGGGCGCGCTGGTGCTGCGCGAGCAACCGCTGAAGGAGTCGCCACAGGATGCCATCCGCAATGCATTGTTGCAGGCCATTCGCAAGTCTGGTCTCGATGTACTGCCCTGGACACCGGCCTTGCGGCAATGGCAGGCGCGTGTCGCCCTGTTGCGGCGGTATCTGCCGGCGGCCGCCGGCTGGCCCGATATGAGCGATGCCGCCTTGCTGGATCGCCTTGAGCAATGGCTGGGACCGTATCTTGATGGCGTGGCGAAATTCTCACAGCTTGATGGCATCGATCTGCATGCGGCCCTGACGCATCAGCTTGATTACGCGCAGCAGAAACTGCTGGATGCCGAGGCGCCAACGCATTGGCATGTCCCCTCGGGGTCGAATATCCCGCTCGACTATGCCCATGGCGAAGCGCCGGTGCTGGCCGTGCGCCTGCAGGAAATGTTTGGTAATGCCGATACGCCGGCAATCGCCGGCGGCCGGGTGAAACTGGTGCTGCATCTTCTGTCGCCGGCACGGCGCCCGTTGCAAGTGACCAGCGATCTGGCGGGTTTCTGGCAGACGAGTTATCGCGCAGTGCGGGCAGAAATGCGTGGCCAGTATCCCAAACACGACTGGCCGGAGAATCCGTTGGCTGCCCAGCCAACCAATCGCGCCAAACCACGGCCTAAATCCTAGTCTGTCTCTTGTTGCAGGCGCGAAGGCTTCGTAGGATCGGCGCATGATACCTGCTGAGCGGCGCGCCGATGTGCGGATACTTTATGGCGATCCCGCACTGGGCACGCGACGGCTGTACCGTCAGGCTCTGGTGAGCGCTGGCTACACGCATTTGCGTGAATTCGAGACCCTGGACGGGTTCGCCGATCTGCTGCACGTGGCGCAGCCCGATCTGGTCTTCATGGATGTGGAGATGCCGGGCGGCAACGCCATCGCGCTGACCAATGATCTGCGCCACGGCCGGCTTGGGGTGAATCCCTACCTTCCGATCATCCTCACGACCTGGGAGCCGCAGCAATCCCGGGTGCGGCAGATCATTGATGCCGGCGCCGACGACCTGCTGGTCAAGCCGTTATCGACCCGGGCATTGCTGGATCGGGTGGAGGCCGTGGGGCTGAAACGCAAGCCTTTCGTGGTGACGTCGGATTATATCGGGCCTGACCGGCGACGCAGCGAGGCGCGCGGCGGCAGTGCTATCCAGTTGATTCATGTGCCGAACCCGATGCGGGCCAAACTGGCGGGCGAACCGCTCGATCCGCATAGCCTGCAGCACGAGATCATGGTGGCGAACGAGGAGATCAACCGCCAGCGCCTGCGCGCTTCGGCCTTCCGCATCGCCTTCGTCGCCGAGCAGATCGTGCCGGTCTATGAATCCGGTTTGTCGCCCGACGAGGGGACGCTGACGATGTTGGGCGATCTGATCAGTTCCACCGAAGACATCCAGCGCCGTGTGGCCGACACCGAATTCGCCCATGTGGGGCAGATCAGTGACCGGCTGCTGCAGGCCGCACGACAGATCGCCGAACAGGGCGTTACTTTCGTCTACGGGCCCGAATGGCACAAGCCGCTGGAGCTGCTCAAGACTCTGGGCGAAGCCGTGTTGGCCTTTTTCAATCCCGATCGCGATGCATCGGCCCTGGCAGGGGAGGTGGCCGAGGCAATCGACCGGTTTCGTGCTCGCAAGGCCGCGCAGAATGCCGGCGAGATTCCGTCCTAGGCTGTTCAGCGCAGCATTTCGTCCGGACGCAGGACAAACCCCGCCATCAGCCGGTCCACAGGCGCGAAATCGTCGGTCAGAACCGGCACATCGGCTGCGGCGATCCGGGCATCGAGATCCTCTTGCGGCCAGCGCAGCCAGGTGCGGCGGAATGGTTCGGTGGCCCGCAGCACGGCGGCATCGCTGGGTTCGCGCAAGCCCAAAACCACGAACGTCACGCGTCCGCCGCGTCGCCGGCTGTCGTCATCCAGCCAGACTTCCACGGCGGAAAAATCGCGTTGCATCGTCTTCACCAGCGCAAAGGTGAAACGCGGATTCTCGCTCTGGTCGATCACGTTGATCGCGTAGGCGCCGCCTGGCGCCAGGCGGCGCAGCAGCAATTGGTGGAATTCGCGCGTCACCAGATGCGGCGGGATAGCGTAATCGTGAAAGGCATCGCCCAGGATCAGATCGAAATGCCGGTCCTTGGGCAGGATGTCCAGCGTGCGGCGCGCATCGGCATGGCGGATATCCAGTGCCGGTGCGGCCGGATCGAGCCACATCGCTTTTGTCGCCATCGCCGTCACGGCCGGGTCGATCTCGGCCACGGTGAGTTTCGCCTCGGGAAAACGCGCGGCCCAGGCGCGCGGTAATGTGAAGGCGCCGCCACCGATGAAATAAGCCTGCGGGGCGCGGCCTTGCAGCAGGCGCTCGGTGCGCAGTGCCACGAAATGCAGGTAAGGGCTGTAGAGCAGGCCGGGGTCGTCGCGGTCGTTGATGCTGTGGGCCAGATGGTCCAGCACCATGGCCGCCGAGGCGCGGCCACTCTGGGGTGCGAAATCGACAATGCGGATGCAGTAGTAATCGCTTTCGCGCTCGCAGGGCGCGGCGAAGCCGGGCATCTGCGCCAGGCCGAAGCCGCCAGCGAGAACCAGCGCAACAAGGGGCAGGGCGACCTTGGTCTTCGTGCCGGCCCAGAACAGGATGGCGAAAACCAGATACAGCGCCGCCACGGCCAGCAACGTGCCGGTCGAACCGATCCAGGATATGAACACATAGCCGGCGCTGAGGGTGCCCAGGATACTGCCGGCGGCGCCGAGGGCGAACATGCGGCCGATGATCGGGCCCTGGTGCTGCGGGGCATCGTCGATGGCCAGTTTGGTCAGTACCGGCGAGACGATGCCGACAAACAGGCTGGGCAGGAAAAAGACGCCGCCGGCCAGCAGGCTGATCAGCAGCAGCGGCGGCGTGTTCCCGCCACCCAGCAGGGCGGCCAGGCCCTTCAGCAGCGGCGCGGCCCCGCCCGCGGTCAGCCCCGACAGCAGCAGGGCCAGCGCGATGCCGCGCAGCGCTGTGGCATGAGCCACCTGCGGCGCCGCCAGCCGGCCGCCGATCCAGTGGCCGACCGACAGGCCAGCCAGGACCACGGCGATCACCGCCGTCCAGGTATAGAGCGACATGCCGACATAAGGCGCCAGCATGCGCCCGGCAACGATCTCGACGATCAGCGCGGCAGCAGACGTGAGGAAAAGGGTGAGGCCATAGGCGGCCTGTCGCGTCAGGGTCACGCCGCCAGTCTAGTTGATCGGCGTGCCCGCGGCGATGGCCTTGGCAAGGTCGGCTTCATGCTGGCGGGCATAGGCGGGAAACTCGCCCTTCTCATAAGCCTTTTCAGCCACGAAGCGGAACATCGCCAGGAAAGCCGGCGGCGGCAGCAGGCCGCGCATGCGGGCCGGGGCGGCATCCTTCACCGAGGCGCTGCCCGGCGTGGGTGGCAGGAAGAACAGGGTGGGCGTGGTCGTCACCGCCCATTTGCGCGCCATGTCTTTTTCGGGCAGGGCCTTGCCGTCCAGATCGGTGATCTCGCGGGCGCCAAACAGGTTGAGCTGGATCATCTCGAAATGGTTGCGGATATAACCGCTGATCACCGGGCTGGCCAGGTGCTTCTCATGCATCTCGGCGCAATAGATGCAGCCGCGCTGCTCGAAGCTCAACACCACGCGTTTGCCCTTGGCGGCGGCATCCTCGATATCCTGTTTCAGGTCGAGGAAGCTCTCCAGCCACCAGTCCTGTACATGCAGGCCGTCATCGTTCAGCCTGGCCGCGCGCGCCAGGGTGGGCAGCAGCGCGGGCACGATGCCGGCGGCGAGAGCGGAGTGGAGCAGGGTGCGGCGCGACAGCATGGCTGGCCTCCGGGTCATGGGCGCAGGTGAATCCAGCCGCGCAGGCTGCGCTCGACGATCTCGGGCAAGCCGTTGGGCACTACCGCTACGTCGGGCAGCAGGTCGGCTTCGGATTTCTTCAGGGTATCCAATGTAGCGCCGCAGGCAAGGAATTCGACCTCCAGGTCCTGCAGGGCGGCGATGCGTTGCGCCACCGGGCTCTGGTCTTTCAGCACGGCGACGATGCCGGGGCCATAGGCCACGACGGCCAGTTTCACCTGGCTGGCATCATAATACTTCTGGATGTTGACGATATTGCTGATCACCGCGTTGATCCGTTTCGGATCGTCCTCCGCCAGGCTGATGATGATTTTGCGCGGATTGTCGATACTGGGCTGCGGATCGGCGAATTTCTGCGCCTGGGCCCGAACTTGAGTGGCGACGGCAACCGGCAGCAGGGCGAGTCCTGCCACCAGCAGGCTGCGCCTTCCCACAGACCCGGACATGCTCAGTCGCCGGTCTTCTGCGTCGGGGTCACGCCCAGGCGCGCGGCCAGGTCGCTGGTGATTTTCGGCGGGTCCTTGCGGCAATTGGTCATGCATGTGTCGGGCTTCACGTCAGGTCGCGGGTCACCGCCGGCAATGAAGCCGTCGCGGTTCGGCAACTTCACCTGGCGCAGGGCGGCCGCGTCCATGTCCTTGTCGGCGGGCCACAGGTCAGCCTGGTTCAGCAGCCAGGCCACGATGGAATAGACTTCGTCCGGCGACAAGCTCTGCGGCGCGCCAAAGGGCATGGCGCGTCGGATATAGTCGAACAGGCCCGGCCCGTGCGGCCAGTAGCTGTCGATGGTCTTGCGCGGGTCTTCCGATTTCAGCGTGCCCTTGCCACCGATCAGTTCGGGATAACGCCCCGCACCCTCGGCGAATTCACCATGGCAGGCGGCGCATTGCGCCATATACAGCTCCTCGCCGGCCGCCACGCTGCCCTTGCCGGGCGGCAGATTGGCCCCATCGGGGCCACGCACATCGATATCCCAGCCTGCGATCTGTTCCTTGCTGGCCGGCTGGCCGAAGCCGAAACGCTTGGCTGGCGCCTTGTCCTGCGCCAGCACCGGCAGGGCAATGCTGCAGGCGAAAAGGAGAGAGACCAGCTTAAGCGACTTGGACATTCTGCACCTCGCCGGTCGGCAGCACGCGCCAGGTATGGATCGAGTTCTTGTGATAGATCGAGTTCAGGCCACGCGCCTTGCGCAGGGCCTCGATGGTCGGCTGCACATAGCCGCTGTCGTCGGCGGCGCGGCTCTGCAGCAGCATCGGCCGGCCATCCCATTGCAGCGGCAGGCGGAAACGCGTCAGGCTTTTCGAGAAAACCGGCGCTTGCAGTTCGGCGGTTTTCCAGTTCATGCCGCCATCGATGCTGATATCCACTTTCTTGATCTTGCCATAACCCGACCAGGCAATGCCGCGGATCTCGTAAAATCCCTTGCCGAACTTCATCGGCTTTTCCGGGCAGGGAGAGGTGATCACGGAATTGGCTTCCTGTACGAAGGTGAATTGCCGGGCTTTGCCGTCGGGCATCAGATCGGTGTATTTCGAGGTTTCTTCGCGGTGATGCCAGGGCTGGTCGCCAACCTTGATGCGGCGCAGCCATTTGACATTGACGTTGCCTTCCCAGCCCGGCACCAGCAGGCGCAGCGGATAGCCGTTTTCCGGCCGAATGCGCTCGCCATTCTGCGAATAGGCGACGATGATGTCGTCCATCGCCTTGTCCAGCGGGATGCTGCGGGTCATGGCGGCGGCATCGGCGCCTTCGGCCAGCAACCACTTCGCGGCCTTCTGCACGCCCGCCTCGGCCAGCAGGGTGGAGAGCTTCACGCCGGTCCATTCGCAGCAATGCACCATGCCGTGGCTGAACTGCACACCGGCCATCTGCGCGCCTTTCCACTCCATGCCGCCATTGGCCGGACATTCGAGGAAGTGGATGCGGCTCACCGATGGGAAACGCATCAGGTCGTTCATGTTGAAGATCAGCGGCCGATCCACCAGGCCGTGGATCATCAGGCGATGCTGTTCGGGGTCGATCTCGGGTACGCCGCCATGATGGCGTTCGAAGCACAGGCCGCTGGGCGTGATGATGCCATCCAGTTCATGGATCGGCGTGAAGTTGATCGAGGATTCCTCGGTGGCTGTGAGCCAGCCGACATTGCGGCGGACCACATTTTTTTCGAATGGCGAGGGAGAACCATAAGGATTGGCCGTAACGCCCGGGCCCAGCGACTTCATCCATTCCGGCACATTCGGCGGCAGATTGTCGTCGCCGGCCGCCATCGCCTCGCCCACGCCCGCCCCGGCCAGCAGGGTGAAACCGCCGGCGGCCGCGGATTTTTTCAGGAAGCTGCGCCGCGAAGGTTTGTCTTTCGTCTCGGTCATTGTCGTTTCCTCCTCCGGGGTCCGGTCAGCCGGCGATGCCGCGCTGGTCGGCGCCGACAACTTTCACGCTGCGGTTTTCTTCGATCTTCACCGTCTTTTGCGTGGCGATGTATTTGCCGACCAGATCATAGATCGGCGGGCCTTCGGTGCCCTCGTTGATCGAGGCCCAGCCGGCCACGGTGTAGGATTTGGCCGGATCGATCGGCTGGCCGGTGCGCAGCAGCGTCATGTTCGAGATGCGCTGGCCGATCGACTTGGCCACATCGATGGTGTAGGCCATGCCGCCGACGCGCACCATGTCGCCGCCCTGCTGGTAATAGGGGTCGGGGTTGAACAGATTGTCGGCCACATCCTCCAGCACGGTCTTGAGGAATTCGCCGGTCATCTGGTTGCGATAGACATTGGGATAGGTAATCGCGGTCTGCGAATAAAGAATGTCGCCGGTAATATCCTGGCCGGGCAGCAAAGTGGCGCCCCAGCGGAAGCCGGGCGACAGGGCGATTTCCGCGTCGCGTTCGGCCAGCATCGCCTGGCAGATCAGGTCGTCGAAGGTGCCGTTGAAGTTGCCCCGGCGATACAGCAGCGAGTCGGCCCGGCCATGCACCTTGTCGAGCACTGCCTTGTGCGGCGCGCGGATATCGTCCACCAGTTTCGCCATCGCCGGATCAGGCGTGATGGCATCCGAGAATACGGGGATGAGGCGGAAACGATAATCCGCAACGCGCTTGTCCTTCACCTGCAGGTCGAGGCGGGCGAGGAATTTGCCGTGACTGCCCGGTGCGATCAGCAGGGTATTGCCTACCTTCACCGGCGCCGGGATGGCATCATGGGTATGGCCGGTGAGGATGACGTCGATGCCTTTCACGCGGGCGGCCAGCTTGCGGTCGACGTCGAAGCCGTTATGGCTCAGCAGCACGATAAGGTCGGCGCCCCGGGCACGCGCGGTCTCCACATGCTCCTGCACCTTCTCTTCCTCGATGCCGAACGACCATTCCGGGATCATGTAGCGGGGATTGGCGATCGGCGTGTAGGGGAAGGCCTGGCCGATCACGGCGATCTTCACGCCGCCGCGTTCGAACATCTTGATCGCGTCGAAGACGGCGTCGCCGAAACTGTTGTCTTTCACATTGCCGCACAGGAACGGGATTTTCATCCCGCCGGCCAGCTCCTTCACCCGTTCGGCGCCGTAGGTGAATTCCCAGTGTGCCGTCATGGCATCGACGCCCAGGGCTTCCATCACCTTCACCATGTCGGCGCCCTTGGTCGCCAGTGAGGTATAGCTGCCCTGCCAGGTATCGCCGCCATCCAGCAGCAGCGTGTTGTTCGGTCGCTCGGCGCGGATCGCCTTCACCAGCGTCGCCAGATGCGCCATGCCGCCCAGCTTACCGTAGTCTTTCGCCAGTTGGACGAAATCGGGATAGGCCAGCGCATGGGCTTCGGGCGTGCCAGCCTTGATGCCGTACTGCGTCAGCAGATGCTGGCCCACCAGATGCGGCGGCAGGCCAAGCGCCTCGCCCACGCCGATATTGACACTGGGTTCGCGGAAATGCAGCGGCACGATCTGGGCATGGATGTCGGTGAAATGCAGCAGGGTAACCTGCCCCAGCGGCTGGAACCGCAGGAGATCGGCCTGGCTGATCTTCTGCGCGGCGGCGGCTGCGCCGATCCGCGCACCGCCACCGAGCAGAACGGCAGCGGCAGCAGAGGCCTGGAGAATGTCGCGACGGCTCAGCATGGGGCGCTCGCTTCCTGTTTAATCAGCTGCATTTATCAGCAGTATTTTTCTGTACAAAATATGCAAACGGCCACTCCAAAAAGCGGAGTGGCCGGCGTTCAGCGGCGGACGCTAGGCGCTTCGGACTTCAGCCCGTTGCCGCGCCAGGCGACGTAAAGCTCAAGATTGGTGTATTCGTCGGAGCCGCGCGGATAAGGCAGGGCGCGGACTTCCTCATTGCAGCCTTCAAAACGGCGATGCAGCGAGCCGAAAGACTGCCATTTCAGGCGATAGGTCGGATAACCGTTCGACTGGCCCTGGCTCAGATTCTCCACGCCGATATTCATGCCGGCATTCTGCTCATGGCACTGGGCGCAGGCGATATCCATCTGGCCGCGACGCGTGTAGTAGAATTTCTTGCCTTCCTCGAAGAAGGGGGCAGCGGGGCCGTCCACCTTCACGTTGATCGGTAAACCACGCGACTGGTATTCGACATAGGCGGTCAGGCCCAGCAGGGGCTTGGAATCCCATTTCAGCTCGGCCGCCTTCATATTCTCGGTGCGGCAGAGATTGATCCGGTGTTCCAGGCTGGCCAGCTTGCCGCGCTTGGGTTCGAATTTCGGATAGGCGACGGCGACGCCCTTCATGGTCTTCGCCGCATCCTGGTGGCAAGATGCGCAGGATTTGCCGGCGGCGCCCTCCACCTTGCTCCATTCCGCTTCGCCATCCTGCACGGCCAACATGCCGGGGTTTTCAAACTCGTCATCCTGCATAGCCTGGGTTTCCGGCGAGGCGAAGACGTAGCCCGACATTTTTTCGCCAACCATGAAATCCTTGTATTTCGGATTGGCGCGATACTGGGCCAGCGGATCGCCACTGTCGGCGGTGGCGGCAGATTTCGACTTGTCGCCATCACACGCTGTCAGACTGCCGATCAGGACCAGCGCGGCGGCGGCGGTGAACAGGGAGCGGTGCAGGTGGGGCATCTGCACCACCTCAGGCCACGGTGATGGCTTGCGTCGCCTTGTAGACGCTGCCGTCATCGTCGGTCCAGGTGAAGTCCAGGTTGCCGCTGGCCGTGCATTTCAGGAAGAACGACAGATATGGGTTCGCCGAAATCGCCGGTTCCAGCTTGGCCTCGAAGACCTGCTTGCCGTTATAGGCCACGGTCATCTTGTTGATGATCTTGCGCGGGATGATCTTGCCTTGCGAATCCTTGCGCTGGCCCGATTCCATTGGATGCGAGATCAGGGTCTTGATCTCGATGACTTCGTCTTTCTTCGCGGTCTGCGGGACGCGGATGCGCGGCTTGATGTCTTCAGCCATGGTTCGATCCTTTCCTGTGTCTGTGTGCCTGGATGCCGCCGCTTCAGCCGCCGCAGCCGCCGATGGTGACCTTGACCTCGCGGGCCGCGGTCCAGGCGCTGCCGTCGCTCATCAGGGCGACGGCGATCACGTTCTGCGTTTCCGCCATGCGCATGCGGAACTGCACTTCCGCCTTGCCGTTCGCCGGCGTCAGCATGAAGCTGGCAACGCCCGGCTGCGGGTTCTTGTCGGAAACCACGTGGATTTCCTTCACATAGTCGCCGTCGGTCATCGGGCTCTCGACCGCGATGGTGACTGGCACGGTGTTGCCGTTCTCGGCGATTTCCTGGGTCTTGATCTGCACTTTGCCGGCTTTCGGCGCAGCTTTGACCAACTCGCCCAGCAGCTTCTTGGCGCTTTCCGGTGTTGCTTCGGCCCTCAAGGGAACCAGTGTGATCGCCACGGTGCCGGCGCCCAGCGCGGCGACAGCCTGGCGACGGCTCAGGCCGCGGCGGGGCAGGGCTTCAGAGGTTGCAGTCATATCGGACACTCCTGTTCCAGATCCGGGGCGTTACTTCAGGGCGGAGAGATAGGCGACCAGGTCTTCCACCTGTTCGGCAGTCAGCATCGGTTTGCCTTCAGCGTTCTTGGCCACGCGATGCAGACCGGTCACGCGATAATAGGCTGGCATGATCGTCTGTTCGTTCAGCAGCTTGGGGTTCACGATACGCATGCGGATTTCGGCCGGCGTCAGCCGGCTGCCCACCTCGGTCAGGTCCGGGCCCACATTGCCGATCCGGAAGGCCACTTCGGGGATCGGCAGCTTGTGGCAGATCACGCAATTGCCCTGGCCACTGGTGATGGCCCATTGCCGGCCCTTGGCGGCATCGCCCGGTTTGCCGGTCAGGGATTTTTCGATCGCATAATCCTTGACTGCGTAAGGAACCAGATTGGCGTCGCGGATTTCCTGGGCCGGGGCTGGAACCGCCAGCAGCATGAGCCCGGTTCCGGCCATGATGCCGGCGACAAGGCTAATATCGGCAAGGCGCGTGTGGCGCATCGTTCCTCCCGTTGTCTCTGCCGGGCTAGGTCCGGTCAGGTCAGCTTCTGAGCTGAGTGTTGTTGTGTCCATAGCAAACTCTTTTCACACATTGCAAGTGGTATTCCGTAACGGCAAATTAACCGCAGTTTCCCGGGGTTTTTCCCTTTTCCTGCGACTCTGTCAGAAGGCTTTCTACCTTAGGATAGAAGAAATCCGCGCCTGGATACCCAATGAGTCGCCCTGACTCGCGGCCACATAGCATCAGTACAAAGGTTGGCGTAAAGCGGATGCCAAGCTTAGGCAGGTCGGTTGGCCACGGACGATCCAGGTCGACCCGGCGCAGCGGCGCCAATTCGCCTTCCGCCGATTTCCCGTAACCCGGTCCGATTTCCCGGTGCCAGGCCTGGCACCAGGCGCAGTCCTCGCGTTCGAACATGACCAGTTCCATGGTCTGGGCCTGAGCAAGGGGGGAAGCCGTTGCTGCCAGGATAGTCATTATAACACAAACAAATTGTGCTAATCGATGAAATAGCATAGGCTGACGTTATTTCAGGGTCCGTATGCGATCAATAGCCGGACCGGCCAATGGGGGAGAGAAACAGATGTCGCTGCGTCACAGTCTTGTGTTGAGCTTGGCCGTGATCCTGTCGCCCGCGGGCTTCGCCACAGCCCGGGCAGAGCCGGTGCGGCTGGTTCATGAGGGCCGGGGCCTCGATGGCGAACTTAAACTGGCTGCAGGCAAGACGCCGCGCGACGGCCTCATGGTATTGGTGCATGGCACACTGGCGCATAACCGCATGGAGATCATGCAGGCCCTGCAGGAGACGCTGGCCGAGCGTGGACTCTCGACGGTCGCGGTGACGCTGTCGCTCGGCGTGTCGGATCGCAAAGGCATGTATGACTGCGCCGTGCCCCACCGCCACAGCAACGCGCAGGCGGTGGCCGAGATCGCGGCCTGGATCGACTGGGCCGGCAAGGCCGGCGCAGGCAAGATCGGTCTGCTGGGCCATTCGCGCGGCGGAGCGCAGGTGGCGTATTACGCGGCGCAGAAAGGCGATGCATTGCCACCGGCTTTGCAGAAGATCGTGCTGGCCGCGCCGGCAACCTTCGATCGCGCCGTTGCGCCAGCCGAATACAAGGCGCGTTTCGGCGGTGATTTCAACGCGGTCATTGCAAAGGCCGAGACACTGGCTTCTGCCGGCAAGGGTGACGAATTGCTGACCAACACGGATTTCATGTATTGCCCGAAAACCAGCGTCGCGGCGGCTACGTTCCTTGATTACCACAACGGCGATGGCCGTAACGATGCGCCCAGTCAGTTGTCGCGGATCCGGCGGCCGGTGCTATTGGCGGTTGCCGGCGGCGACGAGGTGGTGAAGGATTTGCCGCAGAAACTGCAGGCGGCGCCGCGCGCAGAAAAAATCCGCACCATCACGGTGGATGGTGCGGATCATTTCTTCAAGGATCTCTATGGCGAGGACCTCGCCGACGCGATCGCCAAATTCTGGGCCGAATAGCGCTATTTGCTGCTCAGCATGGCCTGCAGGCCGGTGGCATCCATCACCTGGAAGCCACCCTCCCAGATCATGCGCAAGGCCACGTAGCCGATGATCAGCAGGCCGATATAGGCGATCCAGTGATAACGATCGAGCAGGCGGGCGATGAATTTCGATGCCACCGCCATCAGCGCGATCGACAGCACCAGACCGAAGCCGAGGATATAAGGGTGTTCGCGGGCCGCGCCGGCGACAGCCAGCACGTTGTCCAGCGACATCGAAAGGTCGGCGATGATGATCTGCATCACGGCTTCGCGCTGTGTCTTGGGGGCGGGCTTGCCGGTATCGCCGTCCTCGCCGGTTTCGCCCTTGGCCTGTTCGCGCAGTTCGCGCCACATCTTCCAGGCCACCCACAGCAGCAGAATGCCGCCGGCGAGCGTCAGCCCAATGATTTGCAGCAACTGCACGGCGATGCCGGCGAACATGATGCGCAGCACCGTGGCGGCGAGGATGCCGTATATAATAATCTTGTTGCGCTGTTGCGGCGGCAGGCCGGCGACGGCCAGGCCGATGACGATGGCATTGTCACCCGACAGGATGACGTCGATCATGATGACTTGCAGGAAGGCGCTGATATGCGAAGCGCTGATCGTATAGCCGAGCAGGGTGAGGTCCATCGAACTGTGCCTTACGTTATGCGACTGGGGCGTTATGCGACTGGGGAAGCGTCGAAAAACCGCCGCACTCTAGGGTAAAGCGCGCCGGGGCTCAAATGCCGCGCCGGCCATACGGAGATGGCCTGTGAAATATCCATGTCGGCGGGCAACGCGGCTTGGCGCGGGCAGTGCGCTTTGTTACCTATGTCAGCCCCATTTTTCCAGTCCGCAGACATGACCGAACCCGCCGCACTGTTCACTCTTGTTCCCGGCCAAACGCCATTGCTGGTCGATGTGCCCCATGCCGGTCTGGGCCTGAGCCCCGGCCTGTCTGACCGCCTGACCGATTCCGGCCGTCGTCTGACCGACACCGACTGGCATGTCGAGAAGCTTTATGGCTTTGCCGCCGAATTGGGCATTGGGCTGATGGTGGCAACCCATTCGCGTTATGTGGTCGACCTCAACCGCGACCCGCAGGGCCGCGCGCTCTATCCCGGCGCCGACAATACCGAACTCTGCCCGACCCGTGGTTTCGACGGTGAACCACTCTATCGCGAGGGCGCTGGGCCCGATACGTCGGAAGTTGCGGCACGGGCCGCCGTCTATTGGCATCCCTATCACCAGCGCCTGGCCGCCGAATTGCAGGCGATCCGCGCTCGTCACGGTTATGCCATCCTGCTGGATGGCCACAGTATCGCGGCCGAGGTGCCGCGGTTTTTTCCCGGCCGGCTGCCCGATCTCAATCTCGGCACCAATGATGGCGCCAGTTGCGATCCCGGCCTTGCCGCATGCGCTTATGGTATACTCAGTGCGTCCGAAGGCTTCAGCCATGTGCATAACGGCCGCTTCAAGGGCGGTTTCATCACCCGCCATTATGGGCGCCCGGCCGAGGGCCTGCATGCCCTGCAGCTGGAGATCGCGCGTGACTGTTACATGGACGAGGCGCGGCTTGAACACTGGGATGCTGTCCGTGCCGCGCCGCTGATCGCCGTGCTGCGGCGACTGGTAGAAGCCCTGTTGCGCTGGCAGCCGGCTGGCCATCGTTGAATGGGCCGAATGGCAGGAGTCGGGAGGAGTAAACCGTGAGCGAGCCACCGGGCGTATCGCACGCACCATCCAGCATTTCCCCGGCTACACCGCCAGCTGGCAATGGTGCCCGTTTTCCCGTCACTCGCTGGTTTGCGCTGTTTCTGCTGTTGGGCGCGCCACAGGCGGTCATCGTTCTGCTCGCCCGGCTCGGCGACGCCCTGACGGATGCTACCGCCTGGCTGATGCTTTTTGCCCTCCTGGCGGTATCGGCATTGTTCGCCGCCTGGCACACCCATGCTGCCTGGCGCGTGCTGCGACGTACCGACGAGATTCTCGGTGGCGAGCCGCGCAAAAGCGGCGAATGGGACGCTCTCACCATGATCGGCGAGCTTGGCGCGACGGTGGAGCGGCTGCGCCAGACCCTGTTGGACGAGCAGGGCCAGGTGGCCCTGCACAGCACCACCTCCGATGCCATCCTGAATGCGCTGCCCGATCCGGTGTTGTTGTTGGATGGCGGGCGGAATATCGCGCGCGCCAATTTTGCCGCCCGCAAATTCTTCGGCAATGACATCATCGGCAACGACCTTTCGGTGGCGATGCGCCATCCGGCTGTGCTGGATGCCGCCGACACCGTGCTGCGGGGCGAAACCGGCATGGCTTCGGCCGATCTTACCCTGCCGGTGCCCGATGGCCGCAGCTTCAGCTTGCGCGTGGTGGCCCTGCCGGTCAGCCGCGAAGGCTCGGCCGCGGTGCTGGCACTGCATGACCTGACCGCTTTGCGCAAGGCCGAGAAAATGCGCGCCGATTTCGTCGCCAATGCCAGCCATGAGCTGCGTACGCCACTGGCCTCGCTGGTGGGGTTCATCGAAACCCTGCAGGGGCCGGCCCGCGACGACGAGGCGGCGCGCATCCGTTTCCTCGGGATCATGCGCGACCAGGCGGCGCGTATGGCCCGGCTGATCCAGGACCTGTTGTCGCTGTCGCAGATCGAGATGCGCGAACACGACCGGCCCTCGGAAACCATCGCCCTGGCGCCGCTGCTGCGTGATGCCGCCGCCGCGCTGGAGCCGCAGGCCAGGGCAAAGAAGATGCCGATCCAGCTTACGCTGGATGAAAACCTGCCCCCGGTACGCGGCGCCCGGGATGAATTGATGCAGGTATTCCAGAACCTGATCGACAACGCGATCAAGTACGGCCGTGCTGAAACCGCGGTCGAGGTCAGTCTGCGCGGGGCCGAGGCCGGTTTGCTGGAGGTGGGGGTACGCGACCATGGCGAGGGCATCCCCCGCGAGCACCTGCCGCGCCTGACCGAGCGATTCTACCGGGTCGACTCGGCCCGCAGCCGCGATCTGGGCGGCACCGGCCTGGGCCTGGCCATTGTGAAGCACATCATCAACCGGCACCGGGGCCGTCTTGTGATCGAGTCGGAACCGGGGCAGGGCAGCCATTTCATGGTGCGTCTGCCCGCGGGGTCCCAGGCGCCGTAAACCGCCGCCCGGCTTTGCCCGGGCTTGGATGAATGCGGCAAAGGTAGATCAACTGTAATTATTATTTATTAAGGCTACTGGAGAATATTGAATATTTTAAATCAGTGAAGCGATAATAAAACAGAAGATAGAATAAAATAATAAATATCATATGTTGTTTTTTTACTGAGTTTCGTTTCTTGGATCTCCGGAATGTGACAGTCGGAAAAGGTTGATATTCACAAGAATTATTTATGCCAGCAGGCTCGGCAGGCCGGATGATTCTTGCAACTGTCATATTCCTGCAAACTATCCGTCATATGCCCTCTCTATCTTCCGCGGCGTCCGATCAGGTGATCGACGTCTATACATTTTCAGCAGAGGGAGAGACCCGTGCTCAAGTTCAAGCCAATCCTGCTCAAGGCCGCCGTTGTCGCGTTTGCGACCACGCTCGGCCTCGGCGCCGCCCAGGCCGCCGACATCTCTGGCGCCGGCGCTACCTTCCCGTACCCGATCTACGCGAAGTGGGCTGACGCCTATAAAAAGGAGACCGGCATTGGTTTGAACTACCAGTCGATCGGTTCCGGCGGCGGCATCAAGCAGATCAAGGCCAAGACCGTGACCTTCGGCGCCTCGGACATGCCGCTGAAGCCCAAGGAACTGGATGAAGCCGGTCTTGTGCAGTTTCCGATGATCATGGGCGGCGTGGTGCCGGTGGCCAACATCAAGGGCATCAAGCCCGGCGAGCTGGTGATCGACGGCGAGACGCTGGCCAAGATCTACATGGGCGAGATCAAGACCTGGAACGACGCAGCCATCAAGAAGCTGAATCCCAGCGCCAACCTGCCGGCCACCGCCATTGCCGTGGTGCATCGTTCGGACGGTTCGGGCACCACCTTCCTCTTCACCGACTATCTCTCCAAGGCCAGCAAGGATTGGAACGAGAAGGTCGGCGCGAGCACTGCCGTACAGTGGCCCACGGGCATCGGCGCCAAGGGCAATGAAGGCGTGGCCAATATGTCGGGCCAGACCGATGGCGCCATTGGCTATGTCGAATATGCCTATGCCAAGCAGAACAAGCTGACCTACATGGGCATGATCAACAAGGCCGGGAAGGCTGTGCGTCCTGACTCGGATGCGTTCAAGGCTGCCGCTGCGAATGCCGATTGGGCCGCTACTCCGGGCTTCGAGGTCATCTTGACTGACGAGCCGGGCGACAAGAGCTGGCCGATCACCGGTGCCAGCTTCATCCTGATGTACAAGAATCCGTCCGATCCGGTTGCCGCCACCGAAGCCCTGAAGTTCTTCAACTGGGCCTACAAGAATGGCGACAAGATGGCCGACGAGCTTGATTACATCGCCATGCCGACAACTGTGTCGAAGCTGGTCCAGGATAAGGCCTGGAGTCAGATCCAGCAGGGCGGTAAGCCGATTTTCGCCGCCAAGTAAGGCCAACCTGTTCTGGGAAAGCGGAAGGCCGGTGCTTAAGCCGGCCTTCCGTGTCCCGCCACAGAAGTTCATCGGCGGGTTGACCGTATATCGTTTCGGTTTGAATGGCGTACAAGCAGATAAACGACGGGGTGCAAGGTGACCGATATGGCAGTGACGACGCCGGCTGAGGCCAGTCCCCGGAAGCCAGTTTCACGCTGGTTTGCTCCCACCGACAAGTTCTTTCATGGCTTGACCTTCGCTGCGGCCGTGACGGTTCTTTTGCTGCTCGGTGGAGTGATCGTGGCCCTCATCGAAGGCGCCATCCCGGCGCTGGCCAAGTTCGGCTTCGGGTTCGTCTCCACGCAGGCATGGAACCCCGTAAAAGAGAATTTCGGCGCGCTGGCGCCAATCTCCGGCACGCTGATCACCAGTTTCATCGCCATGCTGATCGGCGTGCCGATCAGCATCGGCATTGCCATTTTCCTTACTGAAATCTGCCCGCTTTGGCTGCGGCGCCCGATTGGAACGGCCATCGAACTGCTCGCGGGCATTCCCAGCATCATCTATGGCATCTGGGGTCTGTTCGTCTTTGCTCCCTTCATGCAGCGTCATGTGCAGCCGGCCCTGATCAACGCCTTCAGTGGCGTGCCCGTGCTGGAAAACCTGTTTGCCGGCCCGCCCTACGGAATCGGCATTCTCACCGCCAGCCTGATCCTGGCGATCATGATCCTGCCCTTCATCACGGCTGTTACCCGCGACGTGTTCGAAACCGTTCCGCCCGTGCTGAAGGAAGCCGCCTATGGCCTGGGCTGCACAACCTGGGAAGTCGCGCGCAGCGTGATGCTGCCTTATACCCGTGTCGGCGTGGTCGGCGGCATCATGCTCGGCCTTGGCCGCGCGCTGGGCGAAACGATGGCGGTTACCTTCGTGATCGGCAACGCCCACAAGATCCAGGCATCCATTCTTGGGCCGGGCACGACCATCTCGGCCACCATCGCCAATGAGTTCACCGAGGCGGTGGGTGATATCTATACCTCGTCGCTGGTCGCGCTGGGCCTGATTCTGTTCTTCATCACCTTCGTGGTGCTGGCGGCGGCGCGGATCATGCTGCTGCGTACGAATGTGAAGGGGGCCTAACATGGTTGGCTTGTATGCGCGCCGGCGCATGACGAACCGGATCATCGTTTCCCTGTCCGTGGCTGCTGCTGCCTTCGGTATCGCCTGGCTGGTTCTGATCTTGGCCGAATTGCTGATCGAAGGCTTCGGCGGTCTGACGCTTTCTGTGTTTACCGAGATGACCCCGCCGCCGGGACAGAGCGGTGGCTTGCGGAATGCCATTGCCGGCACCCTGGTAATGACCAGCATTGCCGTCGCGATTGGAACGCCAATCGGTATCCTCGCTGGCACCTACCTGGCCGAGTATGGCCGGGCCAGCAGGCTGTCGATGGTGGTGCGCTTCATCAACGACGTGCTGCTCAGCGCGCCTTCCATCATCGTCGGTCTCTTCGTTTACGAAGTGATGGTGATCCACATGGGGCATTTCTCGGCCTGGGCCGGCGCGGTTGCCCTGGCGATCATCGTGATCCCCGTGGTGCTGCGCACGACCGAGGACATGCTCAATCTGGTTCCCAATGGCCTGCGCGAGGCGGCCACGGCCTTAGGCGCGCCGCGTTATTTCGTGATCCGCCGGGTGGCATACCGCGCAGCGCGCAACGGCATCGTCACCGGCATCCTGCTCGCCGTGGCGCGGATCAGCGGCGAAACCGCGCCATTGCTGTTCACGGCGCTCAACAACCAGTTCTGGAGCCTTAATCTCAACGCGCCCATGGCCAACCTGCCCGTGGTGATCTTCCAGTTCTCGCTCAGCCCTTATGAAGACTGGCGGGAGCTGGCATGGGTCGGCGCGCTGCTGATCACCCTCGCCATTCTTGCCCTCAACATCGGTGCCCGCGCCCTTGCCGGCGGAAAGAAGACCCAATGAACATCGAGCTCATGGAACCCGTGACGTCCGCCGCTACGTCTGCCGCGCTGCAGCCGAAAGTTTCGATCGAGAATCTGGCGTTCTATTACGGCGATACGAAAGCGCTGAAGGACATCAACCTCACGCTTTATGATCGCAAGGTCACGGCCTTCATCGGCCCGTCGGGCTGCGGCAAGTCCACCCTTTTGCGCGTGCTGAACCGGATCTACGAGATGTATCCGCGCCAGCGTGCCGAGGGCAGGGTGATCGTGGACGGGGTGAATATCCTCGACAGTGGCCAGGACCTCAACATGCTGCGCGCCAAGATCGGCATGGTGTTTCAGAAGCCGACGCCATTCCCGATGTCGATCTACGAGAACATCGCCTTCGGCGTTCGCCTCTATGAGCGGATTTCCAAGGACGAGATGGACGAACGGGTCGAGCGCGCGCTGCGCCGCGCCGCCCTGTGGGACGAAGTCAAGGACAAGCTGAACACCAGTGGCCTGGGCCTGTCTGGCGGTCAGCAGCAGCGCCTGTGCATCGCCCGCACCATCGCGGTGCGGCCGGAGATCATCCTTCTGGATGAACCCTGCTCGGCCCTGGATCCGATCTCGACGGCGAAGATCGAGGAGCTGATCGATGAGCTGAAAGCCGATTATACGATCGTGATCGTGACGCATAACATGCAGCAGGCAGCACGTACGTCCGATTTCACGGCTTTCATGTACTTGGGCGAACTGATCGAGTTTGGCGATACCAAGCGGATGTTTACCCACCCGAACAAGCAGCAGACCCAGGATTACATTACCGGTCGCTTCGGCTGAGCAGAACGAGGACAAGGCAATGCCGCAACATATCGTCCAGAAATACGACGAAGAGCTGAAGAAGCTTTCAACCCTCATCGTACAGATGGGTGGATTGGCGGAGTCGCAATTGGCTTCCGCCGTGGAGGCCATCGTAAAGCGCGACAGCGAGTTGGCCGGCAAGGTGGTTGAGGGTGATGCGAAAATCGACACGCTCCGCAACCAGGTTGACGATTTCGCCATCGAATTGCTGGCCCGGCGCCAGCCGATGGCCGCCGACTTGCGCGTCATCGTCGCCGCTCTGCGCATTTCCTCGGAGATCGAGCGGATCGGCGATTATGCCAAGAATGTGGCCAAGCGGGCGGTGGCGCTGAACCAGGCGCCGCTGGTGCGGCCGGTCCATGCCATTCCGCGCATGGCCGCCCTGGTGCAGGCCCTGATCAAGGATACGCTGGATGCCTATATCACCGATGATGCCACCAAGGCCGATGCGGTCTGGGCGCGCGATGAAGAGGTGGACGAGCTGTATACCAGCCTGTTCCGTGAATTGCTGACCTACATGATGGAGGATCCGCGCTCCATCACGCCATGCACGCATCTTCTGTTTATCGCCAAGAATATCGAGCGCATCGGCGATCACGCGACCAATATCGCCGAACTGATCCACTATACCGTGACCGGTGAGTTGCCCAAGGAAGACCGGCCGAAGGGCGACGACACCGCTTATGCGGTGGTCAACGCGCCGGGAGGCACGCGATGAACGTGACGATCAAGCCGCGCGTTCTCGTCATCGAGGATGAAGCCGCGCTGCTGGCGCTGTTGCGCTACAATCTGGAGAAGGAAAACTACATCGTCGACGAGGCGATGGACGGCGAGCAGGCGCTGCTGAAGGTGGCCGAGCATATGCCGGACCTGATCCTGCTCGACTGGATGCTGCCGCGTCTGTCGGGCCTTGAGGTCTGTCGCCAGTTGCGTCGCGATCCCAATGCCCGCAACGTGCCGATCATCATGCTGACCGCGCGCGGCGAGGAAGCCGACCGCGTGCGCGGCCTGGATGCCGGTGCCGACGATTACATCGCCAAGCCGTTTTCACCCAGCGAGCTGTTGGCCCGCATTCGCGCCGTGCTGCGCAGGATTCGTCCGGCCCTGGCCGAGGAAGTGCTCACCTATGGCGGGTTGGTGATGGATATCGCCACCCACAAGGTCACCCGCAATGGCCGGGATATCCATCTCGGCCCCACGGAATTCCGCTTGCTGCGGTATTTCCTCGAACATCCCGGCCGCGTGCTGTCGCGCGACCAGCTGCTGGATGCGGTCTGGGGCCGCGATATCTATGTCGAACAGCGCACGGTCGACGTTCATATCCGCCGCCTGCGCAAGGCGCTGAATGCCAGCGGCGAATCCGATGTGATCCGCACGGTGCGGTCGGCCGGCTACGCCCTGGAGCTGACGCCTGCGGCCGCGATGGCCTGAACGGCGGCGACGCAGCCAATAAAAAAGCCCGGCCAAAGCCGGGCTTTTTTGTGTCCGGCCGGTTTAGCGACGGCCGGAGATCTGCTTTTTCATGGCGGCGAACAGGGCATCGATCTTGCCGCCGTTATTCTGGATCACCGATTCAAACTGCTGGCGCTGGGTGAAGGCCATCGACACGCCTTCAACCACCACATCGGTCAACAACGGCTTGCCGTCTTTCTCGTGGGTCTTCCATTCCACACGGATCGGCGGGCCGTTCGGCCGGTTGATCTGGGAATCGACGATGGTTTCGTTGCCGACCGCGCGCGCATTGTCGCGCACATCCAGGGTCTCGCCGTTATACTGCGACAGCAACTGGGCATAGACCTTGACCAGATAATCCTCGAACAGCTTGGCGTATTCCTGTTTCTGCGCGTCGTTCAGGCCCCGGCTGTAGCGGCCGAGACAGAAACGACCCACCGCCTCGAGATCGAGATGGGTGGTGAGCAGATCGCGCACCAGCGCCTCGCGCTTTTCCGCAGTCAGCGAGCGGTCGCCCAGCGCCTGCAGGGTCTCGGTGCCAACCTCGCGGATGAACTGGTCCGCCGGTACGGCGGCCGGCGCGGCTGGGGCGGGCAGGGCCGTCAGGGCGAGGACGAGGCCGAAGCTGGCAAAGATGGCCAGCACATTCCGGCGGGAGAAAGGCTTTGGGGAAAGCAGGGTGGACATGGAGATGGCCTGAAGACTCGATGCTATGCGGGGGATGTGTCTAAGCCATGGAAGAAAATGGCTTTTCGGCTTGGGATATGGCTATGGTAACGGCTGAATACATAGCTTGTTGCCAAGTGTAAGGCCATGTCCTTTTTTGATCACATCGCATTTCATCCTATACAAATAGATAAAGATATGTTTATGTCTTTCGAGCCATGCAGACCGACCCTGCCCAGACCCTAGACACCCTGATGGCCGCCCTGCGGGCGGCCGCCGAGCCGACCCGCCTGCGGCTGCTGGCGCTCTGCGCCCAGGGGGAACTGACCGTCTCAGAGTTGACCCAGATTCTGGGCCAGAGCCAGCCGCGGGTCTCGCGCCACCTCAAACTGCTCTGCGAGGCCGGCCTGCTTGAGCGCGTGCCGGAAGGCACCTGGGCTTTCTATCGCGTGGGCGAGCGGCTGGCCGGAGCGCCGCTGGTGCGCGCGCTGAGCTCGTTGCTGCCGCCGCAGGACCCCACGCTTGCCCGTGACGCCGAGCGTCTGGCCGCCGTGAAGCGCGCCCGTGCCGAAGCAGCCGAACAGTATTTCCGCGACAATGCCGCGCAATGGTCGGCGATCCGCTCGCTGCACGTCGACGAGGCCCAGGTCGAGGCCACGGTGCTGCGGCTGCTGGGCGGTGCGCCGATCAATGATCTGCTCGATATCGGCACCGGCACCGGCCGCCTGCTGGAAGTGCTGGCACCCCATATCAAGCGCGGTCTGGGCGTGGATCTCAGCCGAGACATGCTCAGCATCGCCCGGTCCAATCTGGAGCGCGCCGGCATCCGCCATTGTCAGGTGCGCCAGGCCGATATGTATGCCCTGCCGCTGGATAAGGCTTCGGTCGATGCCGCCGTGATCCATCAGGTGCTGCATTTCGCCGACGAACCGTTGAAGGCGATCCAGGAAGCCGCCCGTGTGCTGAAGCCCGGCGGCCGCCTGGTGATCGTCGATTTCGCCCCGCATGACCTGGAAGACCTGCGCGCCCGCCATGCCCATCGCCGGCTCGGTTTTGCCGATGCGGAATTGCGTGGCTGGTGCGCGGCCGCCGGACTCGACCTCGATCCGGTCGCCGCCCTGCCGGGCCAGCCGCTCACCGTTCATGTCTGGCGCGCCATCAAACGCGCCACCCAGCTTTTCTCCGCCGCGCAGAAGAGTGCCGCCGAATGACCAGCCCGGATTTCAATGCCTATGCCGCCCGCCGGCCTGGCCCGCTGAAGGTTTCCTTCGAATTCTTCCCGCCCAAGACGGCGGAAATGGAGGAAAGCCTGTGGCGCAGCGTCACCCGCCTGGCGCCGCTCGGCCCGCGCTTCGTCTCGGTCACCTATGGCGCCGGCGGTTCGACGCGCGAGCGCACGCACAACACGGTGGTCCGCATCCTCAATGAAACCGGTCTCAAGCCTGCCGCGCATCTTACCTGCGTCGGCGCCACGAAAGGCGAGGTCGATGAAGTGGCGCAGCATTACTGGCAGGCCGGCATTCGCCATATCGTGGCCCTGCGCGGTGATCCGCAGGAGGGTACGGGCAGTTTCGCGCCGCATCCCCAGGGCTATGCCAATTCGACCGACCTGATCGCCGGCCTGAAGAAGATCGGCGATTTCGAGATCAGCGTCGGCTGCTATCCCGAGGGCCATCCGGACTCGACCTCGCCGCGCGTGGAACTCGAGCATCTCAAGCGTAAGGTCGATGCCGGCGCTACCCGCTGTATCACCCAGTATTTCTTCGATACCGACGTGTATTTCCGTTTCCTCGACCGGGCTCGTTCGGCCGGCATCACCGTGCCGATCGTGCCGGGCATCCTGCCGGTCACCAATTTCCGCCAGGTGGTGAAATTCTCCGCCGCCTGCGGCGCCAGCGTGCCAGCCTGGATGGCCGACATGTTCGATGGCCTTGATGAGGACCCGGAGACGCGCCGCATGGTGGCCGCCCACATGGCGGCCGAGCAGTGCCGCCGCCTGCTGGCCGCCGGCATCGACGAATTCCATTTCTACACGCTGAACCGCGCCGATCTTACCTATGCGATCTGCCACGTGCTCGGCGTGCGTCCGAAACCGACGATTGCCGGGGAGGCGGCGGCCTGATGTTCGATACGCCTGAACAACGCAAGGCGCGCCGCGCCGCACTCAAGAAAGCCGCCAGCGAGCGCATCCTGGTGCTGGACGGCGCCATGGGCACCATGCTGCAGCGGCGCAAGCTGACCGAGGCCGATTATCGCGGCGACCGCTTCAAGGGCGCCAACAGCGACCTGAAGGGCAATCACGATATCCTCAACATCACGCGACCCGACGTGATCCTGGCCGTTCACAAGGAATATCTTGACGCCGGAGCCGATCTCATCGAGACCAACACCTTCAGCGGCACCTGGATCAGCCAGGCGGATTACCATCTGGAAGCCGCCGTGCGCGACATCAACGAGCAGGGCGCGAAACTGGCCCGCCAGGCTGCCGACGAATATACGGCGAAGGATCCGTCCAAGCCGCGGTTTGTCGCCGGCGCCATCGGCCCGACCAACCGCACGGCCTCGCTGTCGCCTGACGTCAACCGGCCGGACTTCCGCAATATCACCTTCGACGAGCTGAAGGATGCCTACAAGGAACAGGCGCGCGGCCTGGTCGAGGGCGGTGCTGACCTGCTGCTGATCGAGACCATCTTCGACACCCTGAACGCCAAAGCCGCCGTGTTCGGCGTCTACGAGCTGTTCGATGAGCTGGGTGAGGAATGGCCGATCATGATCTCGGGCACCATCACCGACCTGTCCGGCCGCACGCTCTCGGGCCAGACCACAGAAGCCTTCTGGAACAGTCTGCGCCACGCCCGGCCGTTTTCGGTCGGCCTCAACTGCGCCTTCGGCGCCCAGCAGATGCGGCCCTATGTGGCCGAGCTCAGCCGCGTGGCCGATGTGCAGGTCAGTGCCTATCCCAATGCCGGCCTGCCCAACCAGTTCGGCGAATATGACGAGCCGCCGCATGCCACCGCCACGCATCTGCGCGAATGGGCCGAAGCCGGCCTGGTGAATATCGTGGGTGGCTGCTGCGGCACCACGCCCGATCATATCAGGGCGATCGCCGAGAGCGTGAAAGGCGTCAAGCCGCGCCGCGTACCCACCATCCCGCCGCAACTTCGCCTGTCTGGCCTCGAACCATTTGCAGTGCCTGCCGCATGACCGATATCGACGAACCCTTTTCGCCTGAAGCCGAGAACCGTGGCTTCAACGGCCCCGTCTTCATCAATGTGGGCGAGCGGACCAACGTCACCGGCTCGGCCAAGTTCCGCAAGCTGATCGTCAGCGGCGATTACGAAGCCGCCCTGACGGTGGCGCGCCAGCAGGTGGAGAACGGCGCCCAGATCATCGACGTCAACATGGACGAGGGCATGCTCGACTCCAAGGCGGCGATGGTGAAATACCTGAACCTGATCGCCTCCGAGCCGGATATCGCCCGCGTGCCGATCATGATCGACTCCTCGAAATGGGAGGTGATCGAGGCCGGCCTGAAATGCGTGCAGGGCAAGGCCATCGTCAATTCGATCAGTCTGAAGGAAGGCGAGGCGGCTTTCCTGGAACAGGCCCGCAAGGTTCGCCGCTACGGCGCCGCGACCGTGGTGATGGCGTTCGACGAACAGGGCCAGGCCGACACCGCCGATCGCAAATACGAAATCTGCGCCCGCGCCTACAAACTGCTGACCGAGAAGATCGGCTTCCCGCCGGAAGACATCATCTTCGACCCGAATATCTTCGCGGTCGCGACCGGCATCGAGGAGCATAACAACTACGCTGTCGAATTCTTCGAGGGCGCGCGCCACATCCGCGAGAATCTGCCGCACTGCCATATCTCGGGCGGCGTCTCCAACGTGTCATTCTCCTTCCGCGGCAACGAATCCGTGCGCGAGGCGATGCATGCCGTGTTCCTGTATCACGGCATCAAGGCCGGCATGGATATGGGTATCGTCAATGCCGGCCAGTTGCCGGTCTATGAGGATATCCCGGCGGAACTGCGCGAGCGCGTCGAGGATGTGCTGCTCAACCGTCGGCCCGATGCCACCGAGCGCATGCTGGAGATCGCCGAACGCTTCAAGGGCGCCGGCAAGACCCAGGAAGCGGATTTGAGCTGGCGTGAGAAAGATGTGCGCGAGCGCCTCACCCATGCCCTGGTGCATGGCATCGCGGATTTCATCGATGAGGATACCGAAGAGGCCCGGCATATCGTGTCGAAGCCGCTCGAGGTGATCGAAGGTCCGCTCATGGATGGCATGAACGTGGTCGGCGACCTGTTCGGCGCCGGCAAGATGTTCCTGCCCCAGGTGGTGAAATCCGCCCGCGTGATGAAAAAGGCGGTGGCCTATCTGCTGCCCTTCATCGAGGCCGAGAAGGCGTCCGGCCCGGCCCAGACCAACGGCAAGGTGCTGATGGCCACCGTGAAGGGTGATGTGCACGATATTGGCAAGAACATCGTGGGCGTCGTGCTCCAGTGCAACAATTACGAGGTGATCGACCTCGGCGTCATGGTACCCTGCGCCCGCATCCTGGAAGAGGCCAAGAAGCACAAGGTCGACATCATCGGCCTGTCCGGCCTGATCACGCCCAGCCTGGATGAGATGTGCTATGTGGCCTCCGAGATGCAGCGCGAGGGTTTCGAGCTGCCACTGCTGATCGGCGGCGCCACCACCTCGAAGGTCCATACGGCGGTGAAGATCGCGCCGAACTACAAGGGCCCGGTGGTCTATGTCACCGACGCCTCGCGCGCCGTAGGCGTGGCTGGCAAGCTGGTCTCGGCCAATGACCGGCCGGCTTATACCGGCGAGATCGCCAACGAGTATCAGAAAATCCGCGACATCCACGCCCGCGAACGCAATACCGGTCCGCGCCAGAGCATTCAGGATGCTCGCCGCAACAAGCAGAAACTGGACTGGAGCGGCTATGTCCCGCCGCGGCCGGGATTCCTCGGGCTCAAGGTATTCGACGATTATCCCTTGCCGGAACTGATCGAGCGCATCGACTGGTCCCCCTTCTTCGCCTCCTGGGAGTTGCGTGGCAAATACCCCGACATCCTGCAGGACGCGACGGTAGGCGAGGCGGCTCGCAACCTGTTCCGCGACGCCCAGGCCATGCTGAAGCGCATGGTGGCGGAAAAGCCGATCAAGGCCCGTGCGGTGATCGGCTTCTGGCCGGCGGCGCAGGTCGAGGATGACGATATCGCGCTGTATGCCGACGAGGCGCAGAGCGAGGAGGTGGCGCGGTTGCATATGCTGCGCCAGCAGATGAAACGCGATGGCGGGCGGGCGAATTTCAGCCTGGCCGACTATGTCGCGCCCAAGGAATCCGGTCTGGCCGATTACGTCGGCGCCTTCGCCGTCACGGCCGGTATCGGGCTGGACGACTGGATCAAGCGCGAATTCACGGCAAAGCACGACGATTACTCCGGCATCCTGGCTCAGGCCCTGGCCGACCGGCTGGCCGAAGCCTTCGCCGAGCGCATGCATGAACGCGTGCGCCGGGAATTCTGGGGCTATGCTGCCAACGAGACTCTCACCAACGACGACCTGATTGCCGAGAAATATCGCGGCATCCGGCCGGCACCGGGTTATCCGGCCTGCCCGGACCACACCGAGAAGGCGACATTGTTCAGACTGCTGGATGCCACCGAAAAGGCCGGCATCACATTGACCGAAAGCTTCGCCATGTGGCCGTCTGCCGCCGTGAGCGGCTGGTATTTCAGCCATCCCGAGGCACGCTATTTCGGCATCGGCCGCATCGAGCGCGATCAGGTGGCCGACTATGCCAGGCGCAAGGGCATGGATCTGGCCACGATGGAACGCTGGCTGGCGCCCAACCTGGCCTATGATCCCGCCCGTGCGGATGCCGAGGCGGCGGAGTGAGATTCCGCTCCGCCAGCAAGGCCGACCTGCCCGAGATCGTGCGGCTGCTGGCCGACGACCATCTCGGCGGCAAACGAGAGCGTTACGTCGATCCGCTGCCGGCGGAATACGGCATCGCCTTCGATGGCCTGCAGCGGATCGGCGCCGAGGTGATCCTGGCGCTGGATGACGAGGATCGCATCATCGGCTGCCTGCAGTTGCTGGTGCTGCCCGGCCTGGGCAGCCTGGGCAAGCCACGCGCACAGATCGAGGCGGTGCGGATTGAGTCCACGTTGCGCGGCAGGGGGCTGGGGTCACAGCTGATCAGCTATGCCATCGACCGTGCGAAGCAGCATGGCTGCAAGCTGGTGCAACTGACCTCCGACAACAGCCGTCAGGGCGCACATCGCCTGTATGAGCGCCTGGGCTTCAAGGCCAGCCATGTGGGCATGAAGTTGGCCCTGGATTGAGTTTTACCGGGTCGCCGCAGGCTCTGCGTAACGCTTTCTTTACGCCGGCTATGGCTGATTATGGTATATTTCGGGCCAAAACGCGCCCACCGCGCCAGTTTCCGGAGACCGGATGATGACCTACAGCCGTGCCAATCCCAGTCCGCGCTATAACGAGCTGGTCGGCTTTTACAAGCAGATGCATGCCGAAGGCACGCTGGAACTGAACAAGGCGCTGCCGGCAGCGGAAACCTTCACAGGGATGAGCCTGCTGCCCCATATCACCACGATTAAATCGCTGATCCAGAAGTTCGGCATCAAGACTGTGCTTGATTACGGTGCCGGCAAGGCCAAATTCTACAGCGATCCGCTGTTCCCGTCGGCCGATGGCACCCGCAAGGTCGATCTGCGCACCTTCTGGGGCGTTGACGAAATCCGGCTATACGATCCCGGCTACGAGCCTTTGTCCAAGCTGCCGCTGGGTGAGACATTCGATGCCGTGATCTGTACCGACGTGATGGAGCATATCCCCGAACAGGATATGGACTGGGTCATCGACGAGCTATATGGCTTCGCCAACAAGATGGTCTATGTCTGCATCGCCACATATCCGGCCGGCAAGACTTTTCCGAACGGCGAGAACGTGCATGTCACCCTGAAGGATGTGCGCTGGTGGGTGAAGAAGTTCGAGGATCGCCGTGCCGCCCTTGGTGCCAAGGCCGATTACTTCATGCTGGTATTCGCCCAGACCAACGACCCGAAGCCTGTCCTGGTGACCTCAGCCGCCAATTGAGCGTCAGCGTCCGCCAGCCACGTCCAGCAGCGCGCCATTCACATAGCTTGACGCATCGTCCAGCAGCCAGATGATCGCCTCGGCCACTTCATCGGCGGTGCCGGCCCGGCCCAGCGGAGCCGTGGGGCCCAATCGTGTGGCGCGATCCGGTTCTCCGGCGCTGGCATGGATATCAGTTTCGATGATACCCGGTCGCACGGCATTCACGCGGATGCCTTCGGGCCCCAGTTCTTTCGACAGGCCGATGGTGAGAGTGTCGATGGCGCCTTTCGAGGTGGCGTAATCGACAAACAGATTGGGCGAGCCGATGCGTGCCGCCGCCGAGGAGAGGTTGACGATGGCGCCACCCCGGCCTGGATTCTGGCCGCCGCGTCGGGTCGAAAGCCGCCGTGCCGCCTCGCGGGCGCAGAGTACGCTGCCCAGGATGTTGATATCGAACAGGCGTTTCAGCCGTTCCACTGACATGTTGGCCAGATCGGCAGTCGGCGCCACGATGCCGGCATTGTTCACCAGGCCGTCCAGCCTGCCGAAGGTGTTCTCCACCGCATCGAACATGGCGATCACATCGGCCTCCACGGCCACGTCACCCCGGATGGCGATGGCTTTGCCGCCGGCCTGCTGCACGGCACGTACGGTATCCTGTGCGGCCTTTTCATTGCCGGCATAATTCACGCCTACCGACCAGCCGCGCCGGCCCGCCATTATGGCGGTGGCGCGACCTATCCCCCTGCTGCCGCCCGTGATCAGGATCGTTTTCACCATGGCAGTTCGCTGCCGTCGTAATTGAAGAATTTTCCGGTGTCGTTCAATGTCGCGCCATCGATGGTTTTCTTCAGGCCGCTGACACTGGTTTCCACCGTGATATCCGCACCCTGGCCACCCATGTCGGTCTTCACCCAACCGGGATGCAGCACGATGCAGGTGATACCTGCTGGCTTGAGGTCGAGCGCCAGATTATGCATCGCCGCATTGATCGCCGCTTTCGAGGCGCGATAGACATAAGACCCGCCTGCGCCATGGGTGATTGAGCCCATGCGGCTGGAGATGGTGGCAATTTTCGCCGCCTTGGCTTTCTTGAGAGAGGGCAGCAGGGCCAGCGCCACTTTCATCGGCGCCACGCTGTTGACCTGCAGAACTTTCAGGTAGGTATCGAAATCGCTGATGCTGAGGGTGCCGTCCCGGTTGCCATAGATGCCGGCATTGTTCAGCAGAAGGTCGATGGCGCTATCGGCATAGGCCTTGGCGAGGCGATCCACTGCGGCATAGTCGGTCACTTCCAGTTTTTCCATGACCACTTTGCCGGGCACGGCCTGCAATGCAGCGGCAGCCTGCGGATCGCGGCAGCAGGCGATCACCTGCCAGCCCTCGGCGGCATAGCGTTTGACGAATTCAAGGCCGATGCCGCGATTGGCGCCGGTGATCAGCAGGGTCGGCATAAGGTACTCCTCTTCAGCTTGTCACCAGTCTTCAGCTTCTCACAATCTTCAGCTTCTCACAGTCTTCAGCTTCTCGCTGGCCGCGCGGCCAGCTTGCGATAGATCGGCTGCAACAGTCCGGGCAGCATATACATCGGCAACTGTCCCATGGCGAAGAACACCACCATGTCGAATACCGCACGGTCGGCCAGCGACACCATTACCAGGCCCATGTTGCAATTGCCGGTCAGAATCCCGAGGGTGAGCGCCGCCGGCTGGTCCAGGCGGAAGATATGACGGCCAACCACATAGCCAAGCGCCTGCAGCAGCAGATTGGCGATAAAGGCGGAAACCGTGGCCAGGATCACATAGCCCGGCTGGGCCATCAGCTTGGCGGCCACACCATCCATGATGGCGATGGCGAACAGCACCAGCGCCATCACTGAACAGCCGTCGATCAGCCGGCTGTTGGCGCGCAGCGTCTCGTTGCTGATGCGCCAGCGCACCAGTAGCGCGCCGCCGAAGGCGACACCCACCATCAGCGCCAGTCGGCCCATGAATTCGGCCAGCGACATCTGAATCTCGATATTGAGCAGCATCAGTGCCAGCGGCGGCAGGGTGAATGGCACCAGCGCGGTCGCGATCACCATCACGATCACCGCCAGGGCGGCATCAAGCCCGAGAATCAGCGAGATCGCCACGGTGCCGGTGATCGGCGGCGCTGCGGCCATCAGCACGATGGCCTCCATCAACGGGCGCGGCAGGCCGAGCGGCTCAAGGGTGGCGAAGACCAGCAGCGGACAGGCCAGCAGCAGGAAGACCACCATCGGCAGCACCAGCAGCGGTCGCCGCGCATAGGCATGGAAGGCGCTCCAGTCCAGCCGCATCAACGCCATGGTCAAGGGCAGAAGCAGGAAAACCACCAGGCCCGGCCGCAGCAGGGCCGCCAGCGGGGGCAGGGCCAGGCCGACCAGTACACCGCCGAACAGGAATTTGGTGGCATGGCGGCCGACATAATCCAGCGGCCCCAGCAATAGGGTGCGGATCATGGGGCTAACCCTTTGGTGGTGGGGCGGGCAGGTGGGAGCATGAACAGGACGGACCGGCTTTTTCGTTATGGAACCGTAGCATAGCCCGGTTGTATGGGGTGGGCGAGGCGACAATTGTGTCAATTGTCATGATACGGACGGCCGAGCTTGACAGTTCCGCATCAAACATTTAAACAACTATTTAAATGTTTGATGCGCAGCCTCTTGCCGATCATCGTACCGACCTGCTGGCCGATATGTTTCGCCTGCTTGGCGATCCCAGCCGGCTGAAACTGGTGCTGATCCTTTGCCAGGGTCCCAGCGCGGCCTCGGCCGCCGCTGCCAGGGCCGGCCTGTCGCCGCAGCTGGCCAGCCATCACCTGCGTCTGCTGAAGGCGGCGCGGCTGGTGCGGGCGATGCGCAAGGGCCGCGAGATTCATTACGACATTGCTGACGACCATGTGCGCCACATGCTGGCCGACATGGTCGCGCATGTCAGCGAACCGCATCACGATGACAAGGGCTGAAGTCATGGGCGCCACCTGCCAGCACGACGAACACCATCATCACGGCCACGACCACGACCATGGCGCCGGCAGCCCGCGGTTTGCCCTGTGGATTGCGCTGGTGCTGAATGCCGCGATGTTCATGGTCGAGATCGGCGCTGGCCTGGCGGCCGGTTCCACTTCGCTGCTGGCCGATTCCGTCGATTTCCTCGGCGATGCGGTTAATTACGCGCTGGCGCTGGCCGTGCTGTCGATGGCACTGGTCTGGCGCGCCCGCGTTGCCCTGCTGAAGGGCATCGCCATGGGCCTGTTTGGCCTGTGGGTTGCCGGCATGGTGATCCGCCACCTGCTGGCCGGCACGCTACCTGAACCCTTCACCATGGGCGCGGTCGGCTTTGCCGCGCTGGTGGTGAATGTGGCCGTCGCGCTGCTGCTCTATCGCTTTCGCAGCGGCGACAGCAATCTGCGCGCGGTATGGATCTGCAGTCGCAACGATGCGCTCAGCAACGTCGCCGTGCTGCTGGCCGCCAGCGGTGTCTTCGTCACCGGCACGCCCTGGCCCGACCTGGCCGTGGCCGCGTTCATGGCGGGGCTGGCGCTGTGGGGCTCGGTCCAGGTGCTGCGTCATGCCCGGGCCGAATTGCGCCAGTCGGCCGCGGCTGCTGGCGCGGCCGACTGATCGCGGCAGATTGCGGCTCTCCCTCAGTCGTTTATACTGAACGGAATTTGTCCTTCTAAACAGGTACGGCATTTGACTTCCTCTGATCTCACCAAGCTTTCATCCCATTTTGCCTTTGGAAAGAACTGGGAGAGCTATGCCGAATTGATCGACGAAACGCGAATCCGCGAAGCGGAACGCGGCTTGGAGCGCCTGATCGGCGCCGGGGCGATCCAGGGTCGGCATTTCCTCGATATCGGCTGCGGCTCCGGGTTGCATGCGCTTGCTGCGGCCCGGCTTGGCGCGGCCAAGGTGACCGCCATCGACATCGATCCGGTTTCCGTCGCAACGGCGGAAGCCCTGTTTGCCCGTCATGCGCCGCACGCGGCGCGCGATATCCGGGTCTTAAGCATCCTTGAGGGTGGCGAGACGGCCTTGCATGATATCGTTTATTCTTGGGGCGTTCTGCATCACACCGGCGCGATGTATCGTGCGCTCGAGCAGGCCGCCGCCTTGGTGAAGCCTGGCGGCATCTTAGTTTTTGCCCTGTATCGAAAGACTCGGCTCGGCCCGGTATGGACGGCGATCAAGCGCTGGTATTCCAGTGCCTCGCCAGCCGCCCAAGCCCGGGCCAGGGCTGTGTACCTTCTGGTGATGCGGCTGCGGTTTTATCTGACCGGCCGCGATTTCGCGGCCTATGTAAGAGACTACAAGGGATCCCGCGGCATGGACTTTCTCCATGACGTGCATGACTGGATCGGTGGATATCCTTACGAGGAGATATCCGAATCCCAGGTCGATGCCTTGATGCAGAAGCTGAATTTTCAACCGGTGGCCCGTTGGGTCGAAGGGTTGCAGACGGGCTTGCTGGGGTCTGGCTGCGACGAATATGTGTTCCGTCGTCCGGAATAATCTCAATTTACTTGAAATTATCGGCGGATTTCTTAAATTCTCGGCCACGTCCGGGCCCCTCTGGCTGCCATGAACGGGATGGCAGTGATGTCGGACGGCTTCCTTAAAAAGCCCCCGCCCAGGATATATCCATGGATCTCTCGGTTTTCCTCGAACCGGCGGCCCTGCTGGCTTTGGCCGGCCTCGTCGCCCTCGAACTCGTCCTTGCCGTCGACAACCTGATCTTCATCACCATCCTCACCGGTCGCCTGCCGCCGGAACAGCAGCCGATGGGCCGCAAGCTCGGCCTGCTCGGCGCGGTGATCACCCGTATCATGCTGCTGCTCTCGGCCGCCTGGCTGATCACGCTGACCGCGCCGTGGTTCACGGTGTTCGGCATGGAGATTTCCGGCCGCGATCTGGTGCTGATTCTGGGTGGCCTGTTTCTGATCTGGAAGGCGACCATGGAAATCCATGAGCGCGTCACGCCGAAATCGAGCGACGAGATGGAAGATGATGCCCCGGCCGGTGCTGGCGCTTCTGCCGCCGCGCCGGCGAAGAAGAAATACCCGGCGTTCTGGGCGGTGATCGGCCAGATCGCCGTGCTCGACATCGTCTTCTCGCTGGACAGCGTGATCACCGCCATTGGCCTGTCGCGCCAGATCGAGATCATGGTGGTGGCCGTGCTGCTGTCGGTGGCCATCATGGTGGCGCTGGCCGAGCCGCTGGCCCGCTTCGTCAACAAGAATCCCAACGTGGTCATGCTGGCGCTGTCGTTCCTGGTGATGATCGGCATGGCGCTGGTGGCCGAGGGCTTCGACGTCGAGATCCCCAAGATCATGATCTATGGCGCCATGGGCTTCTCGGTGGCGGTGGAGATGCTCAACATGCTGTCGCGCCGTGCCCAGCTCAGCCGCGCCTACCGCGCGATCCGCGATCCGGAAGGGCGCAGCGAAGCCGACTGACTCCTGCCCGCAGGGCGGACGGAAAGAGGCGGGGAGACCCGCCTCTTTTTTTGGTTCCGGGGCCTTGACGGTGGCGGCGGGCTGCCTAGATCAGCCCTTGCATTCGGGCCCCTCTGGTTGCCGCGTTCCGGACGGCAGCGATGTCGGATGCCATCGCCGCCACATTCCGGATACGGAGCACCAGCATGGATATCCTCCTCGCGGCCTGGACCTCGTTCCTGTCAGCCGAGTTCCTCACCAAACCGCTCTGGCTCTGGGCCGCCTTCATGGCCCTGGTCGCCGTTCTGCTGGCCTTCGATCTCGGCGTGCTGCATCGCAAGCAGCGCGAGATCGAGGTGGGCGAGAGCCTGGCGCTGAGCGCCGGCTATATCGCGGTCGCCTGCATCTTCGGCGGCTGGGTCTGGTGGCAGTTCGGCGCCACCGCCGGCATGGACTGGTATACCGGCTTCTTCGTCGAAAAGAGCCTGTCGCTCGACAACGTCTTCGTCATCGCCCTGATCTTCGGCTATTTCGCCGTTCCCCGGCAGTATCAGCATCGTGTGCTGTTCTGGGGCATCCTCGGCGTCATCGTGCTGCGCGGCATCATGATCGGCCTCGGTGCCGCCCTGGTGAGCGAGTTCGACTGGATACTCTACATTTTCGGCGCTTTCCTGGTGCTCACCGGCATCAAGATGCTGTTCGCCTCCGACCAGCCGAAGGACCTGGGCGACAACTGGCTGCTCAAGTTCCTGCGGCGCCGCATGCGTGTGACGCCGGACCTGCACGGCCAGCGTTTCTTCGTCCGCCAGCCCAAGGTGCCGGGCGGCAGGCCGGTTCTGTGGGCCACGCCGCTGTTCCTCGCGCTGCTGCTGGTGGAAGCCGCCGACCTGGTCTTCGCGGTGGATTCCGTGCCCGCGATCTTCTCGATCACCCAGGACCCCTTCATTGTCTATACCAGCAACATCTTCGCCATCCTCGGTCTGCGTGCCCTGTATTTCGCGCTGGCGGCGATGATCCACCGTTTCCATTATCTGAAATATGCTTTGGCGGCGGTGCTGGTCTTCATCGGCGGCAAGATCTTCCTGGTCAACATCATTGGCAAGATTCCGGCCGGTATTTCGCTGGGCGTCACGCTCGGCCTGATCGCGGCGGGCATCGTTGCCTCGCTGGTGCTGACGGCGGAAAAACCGGAATCCCGCAAGCAGGTCAGCTAAAGCTGCGTCGCGCGGCGGCATCATGGCCGCCGCGCTTTCGCCGCATTCCTCCGGCAGGGTCCGCTCATGAGCAACGAGTCGTCCGGCACGCCGTCATCTGCGTCGCGCCCCTTGCCCTCCGCCAGCATTGCCCGCGACCTGTCGCGCCTGCGCCGTCTCGGCCGCGCCGATGGCCTGACCCTGCATCAGGCCGTGCAGTCGCTGGCTGACCGCTCCACGCCACTGCTTCTGCTGTTTCTCGGGCTGCTCGGCCTGGTGCCGTCACCCGGCATACCGCTCGGCACCATCACCGGCAGCCTGGTGGTCTGTATCGCGATCGGCATGCTGCTGCGGCCGCGCCAGCCGATGATTCCGCGCAGCCTCGGCCGACGTCGACTGTCTGCCGACCTGCTGAATCGCTTCATGAGCTTTGCCATTCCCTTCGTGCGCCGGCTGGAACGGAAATTCCGGCCGCGCCTGTCCTGGCTGGTCAGCGGCGCCGGTTTCGTGCTCGCGGCGCTGGTGATCATCGTGCAGGGCATCGGCCTGGCCCTGCCGCTGCCCTTCGGCAATCTGCCATTTGCCTTTGGCATCGTGCTCATCGCGCTGGGTCTGCTGACTGGCGACGGGCTTGGCGCCCTGGCCGGCCATGTCATCGGTCTGGCCAGCACCGCCGGCTTCGTGCTGCTGGGCATGGGCGTGGTGAATGCCAGCGGTTCTCTGACCAGCCTGCTGCCCTGGTGACGCATGGCGCTGTCGGTCGTGATCAATGCGGCTTCGGGCACGGCGCGCCGGCATGGTGCCGTGGCGCTGCATGACCTGATCGGGGCCTCTGCCACGGAAGCCGGACTGGGCGCCGTCGATGTGCAGGTGGTGCCGCCCAAGCTGCTGCCCCAGGCTCTGGTTCAGGCGGCGGAGCGCAGCGACGAGGTCTGGGTCGGTGGTGGCGACGGAACGCTGCGTTCGGCCGCCGAGCTGATGCTGCGGCGCGATGGCGTGCTGGGTGTGCTGCCGCTGGGCACCATGAACCTGCTGGCGCGCGATCTGAACATCCCGCTGGAAGTGGATGCGGCCGTACGCGCTCTGGCGCGGGCCGAGATCGCCCCTATCGATATCGGCCGGGTCAACCGCGGCATCTTTCTCAACAAGTCGGCACTTGGCCTTTATCCCGAGATGATCGTCGACCGCGAACGCCGCCGCCGCCTGTTCGGCCTGGCGAAATGGCCGGCGATGCTGAAATCGGCCTGGCGCGCGCTGCGTCGGCACCGCCTGATGGAAATCACCCTGGAATACGGCGGCCAGACGCGCGAGATCGTCTCGCCGGCCATCGTGGTGGCGGTGGGCGAATACGAATTCCGCACCGCGCGCCTGTTCGGGCGGCCCGACCTGCAGAGCGGCGAGCTTACCGTCTATGTCAGCCACGAGAAGCGCTGGTTCGGCTCCGCCGGCCAGCTCGCACGGCTTTTCCTCGGCACGCTGGACGGCGACCCGGCCCTTGAAATGATCAAGGCGCATAACCTGCGCATCGGTTTCGACCGCGTGAAACCGGTGGCCAGCGACGGCGAAGTGGAGATGCTGCCCGGCCCGATCAGCTACAGCGTCGCGCCCCGTGCGCTGAAGGTGCGCATGCCCGGCGAGGCCGCGGCCTGAATTAAACCGGCCTGGCCCGCTCGGCGATGGCGCGCGCATCCACGCCCTTGGGCAGGGTGCCGAAAGCCTGGCCCCAGTCGCCGCCCAGGCGGCTGGCGCAGAAGGCATCCGCCACGGCAGGCGTGGAATGCTGCACCAGCAGGGCCGCCTGCAGGGTCACCATCATCTTTTCCACCACGCGTCGCGCGCGATGCTCGATCTCCTGCAGGTCGGCAAACTCGGCCTGCACGCCGGCAATCGCGGCGTCCAGCCGGCGGTCGCCGCCTCGGGCCGAATTCAGTTCTGCGAAATAGGCATCCAGCCCGTCCTGGTTCTTCTGCAGGGCGCGCAGCACGTCCAGGCACATCACGTTGCCCGAACCCTCCCAGATCGAGTTGAGCGGAATCTCCTTGTACAGCATGCCCAGCGGGCCCTCGTCGACATAGCCGTTGCCGCCATGCACCTCCATCGCTTCCACCACGGCATTGGGCGCGCGCTTGCACACCCAGTATTTCACCGCCGGCGTGCACAGCCGGCGGAAGGCGGCCTCCTGCGCATCGGTTTCGGCGCGATCAAACGCGCGGGCCAGCCGCATGGCCAAGGCCGTGGCGGCTTCCGATTCCACCGCCAGGTCGGCCACCACGTTGGTCATCAACGGCTGGTCGATCAGGTGACGCTGGAAGGCGCGGCGGTGGAACACGTGATGCAGCGCCTGGCTGACCGCGCCGCGCAGCAGGCCGGCCGAGCCCAGCGCGCAGTCCAGCCGCGTATAGGTGCCCATCTCGATGATGGTCGGCACGCCGCGGCCTTCCTCGCCCAGCAACCAGCCATGGGCATTGTGGAATTCCACTTCCGACGAGGCATTCGACTTGTTGCCGACCTTTTCCTTCAGGCGCTGGATGTGGATGGCATTCTTCGATCCATCGGGCAGCCAGCGCGGCACGAAGAAGCAGCTTAAGCCCCCCGGCGACTGCGCCAGCACCAGATGCGCGTCGATCTGCGGGCAGGAGAAAAACCATTTGTGCCCGCTGATGATGTATTCCGCCCCCGGCCCGCCGGCGCCGACGGGGGTGGCCTTCGTGGTGTTGGCGCGCACATCCGAGCCGCCCTGCTTCTCGGTCATGCCCATGCCGATCAGGGCGTTGGTCTTCTGCGCCACCGGCCTGTTGGCCGGGTCGTATTGCCGGGAATAGATCTTGGGCAGCCATTCGGCGGCGATCGCGGCATCGCGCTTGATCGCCGGCACGCAGCCATAGGTCATCGTGGTGGGGCATTGGCTGCCCGGCTCGATCTGCGCATGCATGATATAGGCGGCGGCGCGGGCGACATGGGCGCCGGCTTTCGGCTCGGCCCAGGGCGCGGAATGCAGACCCTCGCCGATGATCAGGCTCATGATGCCATGCCAGGCGGGATGAAATTCCACTTCGTCGCGGCGATGGCCAAAGCGGTCGAACAGTTTCAGCTGCGGCGGAAACTTATGCGCCAGCCGGCCCATTTCGATGGTCTCGGCGTCGCCCAGCCGGCTGCCATAAACGGTGAGGCGGTCTTTCGCCCAGGCAGCGCCGTCGCGTTCGGCCGCTTCCATCAGCGCGCGGTCGCTGGTGAAAAGGTTGTAGTTTTCCAGCGCGGGCGGCTGGTTCAGCACCTCGTGAGTCTCGTAGGCGGCGGTACTCATGGCGTTTCCTTTCTTTTTATATTTTGCGGGGCGGCATTGGCCCCAATGCCTGCACGCAGAACAGCGCCAGGCCGTTGATCAGTTTTTCCTGGTCGGTCTTTTTCGCCTGCGGCGCCAGCGGCCCGATCAGGGCCTCGTTCAGCGCGCCAACGATGGCCGAGGCGGTCAGCAGCGCATCCTGCTCGGCGATCTCGCCCGCGCGCATGCCATCCTCGATGATGCCGACGAAGATATCGCGATAGGGCAGGCGATAGCGCAGGCGTTCGGCCTCGATCAGCGGGTCGACCGGCTCGGCCAGCAGGGCATAGGCCAGCCGCCGGCCTTTCAGGGCACGCCGCGCAAATACCTCGACCACGCGGGCCAGCCGCTGGCGCGCCGGGCCGGGCTGGCCGGCTGCCGCGGCGCAGACGTCGATCTCGCGCTGCGAACCGCGACGGAACACCTCGTCGAACAATTCGGCCTTGGAGGGGAAATAGCGATACAGCGCGCCGGTGCTCAGGCCCGCCTCGGCGGCAATCGCGGGAATCCCGGCCCCGCCATAGCCTTCCTTTGCCACCAGCTTCAGCGCAGCCGTGACGATGCGCTCGCGCGTCTCGGCCAGACGCGCCACCACAGTCTCGGTGCGGCGATAGGCCATGCCGGTATCTCCTCCTGCAAAGAAGTGAAACATGGTTCACTTCTTTGGGCAAGAGAGAAAAATGTCAGAACTTCATCGCCAGATTGAGCCGGGCCTGGGTCAGGTAGGGATCGGCCACGCCGTCGGTGGCTTCCTGGCTCAGGCTGTAGCCGGCCATCAGGGTCATGGCGCGGCTGGCCAGTGCCGCCGGTGTCCAGTGTAGTTGCAGGTCGAGGCTCTGGCGGTTGCCGGCAATCGGCAGCGCGCTTCCGGTGCTGAAATCGCGTTTTTCGCTCAGGCCGAATTCGTGGCTGGCGGTGAGCGCCAGATCCTGCCCCAGCGGCACGCCCACCATCAGGCCAAGAATGTTGAGGTCTTTTTCCTGTTGGTAGCCATATTCGATGCGCCGCTGTACCGAGCTGCCCAGGCGCCAGCCGCTGGCGAAATGCCGGGCCAGGGCGATGCGGTGGCGCTCGGTGCTGCTGTCGGCGGTCGGGTTGCCGGGATGGAACTGTGCGTCATAACCCGACGACAGCGTCAGGGTCAGGTCCTGCGCCAGCGTGGTCGAGATCTGGTTGTCGATGCCGACGCGCCGACTGGCGCTGCCCGCCAGTTCGCCCCAGTTGATTGCGGCCGCCGGGTTCATCCTGAACCGGATGCCATAATCTTCGTAGGCCAGGCCGAAGCGGCTGTCGAAGGATTTCGCCGCCGTGTCATCCTCACTGTCGGTTTGGCCCAGCGCACTGGCATTGGTGAGCCGCAGCCCATCGAAGACCGGCAGATCGTAATCGGCATTGATGCCGCCGGGCTGCAACGCAGCCAGATCCTCGCTATAGACACGCAACTTCAGATCGCCATCGGGGTCGCGGCCATAGAAAGGCTGGGGATTGGCCAGCCGGGCGATATCGCCGGGGCCGAAGATCGGCCGTCGCTCCAGCAGGTGCAGGCCGAGATCGGGGTCGAAGCTCAACGGCGAAAAGCCCGGCGAAAAACTCTCCGGCGGGCCGGGCGGCGATGTCGGCTCGACACTGCAAAAGGCCGGTGCCGCAGCGCTGAGGAAAAGCGGGCAGTCGGGCAGGGTCGACTGCGCGGCTGCATCGCCAGCGACGAGCGCGAGAATCAGGACGACGATGCCGGAACCGCGGGCCAGGACAACTCCCCCCTCATACGCGAAGGGTTCCGATTTTGCAGAGTCTTGTGGCAAGATTGCGGCACCGGATTTGACAACAGGCCACCGGCCCACAAGAGCATGACAGGTCCATGAAACTGGTATTCATCTATGGCAAACCCGCCACGGGTAAGCTGACCGTTGCCCGCGAGCTGGCGGCGTTGACCGGCTACAAGCTGTTTCACAACCACCAGACCGTCGATTTGCTGCTGTCGGTCTTTGAATTCGGTAGCCCGCCCTTCGTGGAACTGCGCGAGCAGATCTGGCTGTCAGTCTTCGAGCAGGCCGCCAAGGCCAGGCTGAATGGTCTGATTTTCACCTTTGCCCCGGAAACCACGGTGCGGAAAACATTTGTTGACCGCGCCATCGATATCGTCGCCGGAGCTGGCAGCCGGGTGCATTTTGTCGAATTGACCTGCCCGATGAAGGAGGTCTATCGCCGCATCGACAACAAATCGCGCCGCAACACCGGCAAGCTCACCTCGCATGAGGAATATGAAAGGCTGGAAGCGGCCGGCGTGTTCAACACCGCGCATATGCCCAAAGCCGATTTGACCGTCGATACCGCCAAGCTCAAGCCGGCGGAGGCCGCCCAGCAGATCGCCAAGGGCCTGAGCCTGCCGCGCGTAACGGCCTGACTCACACTTGCAGCTTGAAGGTTCCGTCCGCCAGGCTTTGCCCGTTCACCAGGATTTCCACCCGGTGTTCGCCGGCATAATAGCGCCGCGTGGTGATCGGTTTCAGCGCATGGGTCTTTTCCAGCGTCACGGTTTCGCCGGGCCGGAGCTGCGGTTTGGCCAGCTTGAACACCTTGGCCTGCAAACCACCGCGCGCATTGCGCCAGTGGATGGCGTAATCCACCGATAAGCGGGCCGGTTTTTTGCCGTCATGGCGCAGGCTGAGGCTGAAGGCCAGCATATCGCCGACGCGATAGCGTTGTTTGGCGATGGCGAAGTCCAGCGCGGTCACCGGAGCCCTGTGATCGAACCCCAGCAGGTCGAGCGCCCGGCGGTCGCCTTTTTTCACCAGGGTCCGCAGGCCGTGGCGCACACTGTCCGCCGTGCCGTCGCGATCTTCGGCCTGCCAGCGCCGGACCGTGGCGATAACGGCATCGGGGTTATCCTTGGCGATGTCGTTCAGGGTGTTGGCGACAGACCGGCGCACGGACTCGTGTGGATCGGCGCGCAGCGTTTCGATGATGTCCAGCACGGGCGATGGATCGGCGATAAACCGTTTCAGCCGTAAACCCCAGGGCAGGCGCGGCCGCAATCCTTCCGAACACAGCCGCCGCACCGCCCAGTGCGGATCGTTGGTCCAGCTGCGCACGGCCTGCATCGTCTGATCGTAATGCCGTTCCACGTAATAGCGGATATCGAACTCGGCACTGAAATATTTGGTCATCCGGCGCAGGGCGTTGAGCGACAGGCCGGGATGCTCCAGCCCGTAGGCGCCGACGAAATTCAGAAACGGCAGATGGCGGAAGCCGCCCATGCCGTCGATGCCACCCTTGTTGTCATCGGGACCCAGGCTGTTCAGCAGGATCTGCAGCGCGTCGGGGTAATCCGGCGGCAGATGGTGGTGCAGGCCATCGGCGATGGCCCGGGCCCGCTGCATCAGCGACAGCGGCGGCAGGGCGGCCATCACCTGCTTGCGGAAATGATCGGCCGGGAAGGCGGGATGGGCCGCGCTGACGCGCTCGGCGATGCCGCCCACGACGGCGCTGTTGTAAAAATCCTTGAGGGCGTCGGCCACGGATGGACTCAGGTTGAAGGCGGAAGGTTAGAGTTCCATATATGTTCCAGTGTGGCCTGTCCAGCCGGTTTGGAGCAGGCGGACGAAAATCCCGCAAAACGACGCAAATTGACGGAAAACGGATCGCACAGGCTGGCAAGCGGCCGCCTTCGCCGGAAAGTGTCCGGGAAGGCTCAAACACGTCGAAAACCGACGCAAAAGGGTCGAAATGATATCAGTGATATCACTGATATCATTCCACCGGTCGATCGGGTGAATGCGGCTGTAGGCTAGTCCGCCTTGCCGAAGCCACCGCCCGAAGGGGTGGAGATCACGAAGACGTCGCCCGGCTTCATCGGCGTCGAGCAGCGGCCTTCCATGGGTTCCTTCGCGCCGGTCGCCGCGCGCTCCACCCATTGCCGGCCGGTCTCGCCCTCGCTGCCGCCCTCCAGGCCAAACGGCGGCACCTTGCGATGGGAGGAGAGCAGCGTCGCCACCATGTCGGTGAGGAAGCGCATGCGCCGGATGGTGCCGTCGCCGCCCTTGTGCCGGCCCCTGCCGCCCGAGCCGCGCCGGATGCGGAAGCTTTCCAGCAGCACGGGGAAGCGGAATTCCAGCACTTCGGGGTCGGTCAGCCGCGCGTTGGTCATGTGGGTGTGCACGGCATCGCAGCCGTCGAAATCCGGGCCGGCGCCGCTGCCGCCGCAGATCGTCTCGTAATACTGGTAGTCGTTGTTGCCGAAGGTGAAGTTGTTCATCGTGCCCTGGGCCGCGGCCATCACGCCCAGCGCGCCAAACATCGTGTCGGTGATGCACTGGCTGGTCTCGACATTGCCGGCCACCGTAGCAGCAGGATAGACCGGATCCAGCATCGAGCCCTCGGGGATGATGATCTCCAGCGGCTTGAGGCAGCCGCCATTCAACGGAATGTCGGCATCCACCAGGCAGCGGAAGGCATACAGCACGGCGGCCACGCACACGGCTTTCGGCGCGTTGTAGTTGGTCGGGTGCTGGCCCGAGGTGCCGGTGAAGTCGATCTTCGCCGTGCGGTCCTTGTGGTTGACCGTCACCTTGACCTTGATTTCAAAGCCGTCATCCATCGGATAGGTGAACTGGCCGTCCTTCAGGCGGCTGATCACCCGGCGCACGGATTCCTCGGCATTGTCCTGCACGTGGCGCATATAGGCGCGCACGACATCCAGGCCGAACTGGTCCACCATCTTGCGCAGTTCCTGCGCGCCCTTTTCGCAGGAAGCGATCTGCGCCTTCAGGTCGGCGATGTTCTGCGCCGGATTGCGCGAGGGATATTTGCCCGATTTCAGGATGGCGACGGTTTCGGCTTCCAGGAATTTGCCGCCATCCACCAGCAGCACGTTATCGAGCAGCACGCCCTCGTCTTCCACCGTCTTGCTGTCGGGCGGCATCGAACCCGGCGTGGTGCCGCCGATATCGGCGTGATGGCCGCGGCTGCCCAGGTAGAACAGCACGTCCTTGCCGGCCTTGTCGAATACCGGGGTGATGACGGTGACGTCGGGCAGATGCGTGCCGCCCGCGTAAGGCGCGTTCAGCATGTACACGTCGCCTGGCTTCATCTGGCCGGCGCGTTTGCGCATGATGGTCTTGATGCTTTCCGACATCGAGCCCAGATGCACCGGCATGTGCGGCGCGTTGGCGATCAGCTCGCCGTCGAGATCGAAGATGGCGCAGGAGAAATCCAACCGCTCCTTGATATTCACCGAATAGGCGGTCTTTTCCAGCACAGAGCCCATCTGTTCGGCGATCGACATGAACAGGTTGTTGAAAATCTCCAGCATCACCGGATCGACATCGGTGCCGATCGCCTTGCGGGCGGGCAGGGCTTCGATGCGCTTCAGCACCAGATCGCGACGTTCGGTCAGGCGGGCCTGCCAGCCGGGTTCGAGCACGATGGTGCTGGTCGGCTCGATCACGATGGCCGGGCCCTTGATCGTTTCGCCCGGCCGCAGGGCGGCGCGGTCGTAAACCGGCGTGTCGCGCCAGGCGCCGGCCATATAGGCCTTGCGGCTGGCCAGCGTGGGGATCGCAGCCTGTGGACGCGGATCGGTGATCGTCTCCACGGCATCCGGGGCACGCTCGCCCTGGCCCACCACCTCGACGGCCACGGAAGCCGCAATCAGTGCCTTTTCCGGGCTGATGAAGCCAAAGCGCTGGCGATGTGCCGCCTCGAAGGCGGTCTTGATCGCCACCATGTCGCCGAACTCGACTTCAAGGGCGGAGTCGGAACCGCCATAGCGCACATGCAGCTTGCGGATCACCGTGATCTTCTCGGCTGGCACGCCCTGTTTCAGCATGTCGTTGCGCGACTCGTCCGCCAATGCGTCGAGTTCCTTGGCCAGGCCGGGCAGGGCGGCGGGCTCCAGCGTCACTTCCGCCGACTTCTCCTTCAGCACGCGCTGGTCGGCCAGGCCCATGCCATAGGCCGACAGCACGCCGGCCAGCGGATGCAGCAGGACTTCCGTCATGCCCAGCGCATCGGCCACCAGGCAGGCATGCTGGCCGCCGGCCCCACCGAAACTGGACAGCACGTATTTGGTCACGTCATAGCCGCGCGCCACCGAGATCTTCTTGATCGCGTTGGCCATGTTCTCCACGGCGATGGCGAGGAAGCCTTCGGCCATCTCCTCGATGCTGCGCGTATCGCCCGTCTCGGCCTGCACGCGCGCCTGCAGCTCGGCGAATTTCTGCTTTACCACCTCGGCATCCAGCGGCTGGTCGCCATTGGGGCCGAAGACGGCAGGGAAGAAATCGGGCTGCAGCTTGCCCAGCACCACATTGCAGTCGGTCACCGCCAAAGGCCCGCCGCGGCGATAGCAGGCCGGGCCGGGATTGGCACCAGCCGAGTCAGGTCCGACGCGATAGCGCGCGCCGTCGAAATGCAGGATCGATCCGCCGCCAGCCGCCACGGTGTTGATCATCATCATCGGCGCGCGCATGCGCACGCCAGCCACCATCGTCTCGAAGGCGCGTTCGTATTCGCCGGCATAATGGCTGACATCCGTCGACGTGCCGCCCATGTCGAAGCCGATCACCTTGTCAAAACCCGCCCGCGTCGAGGTCTCGACCAGGCCGACCACGCCGCCGGCCGGGCCGGACAGGATGCTGTCCTTGCCCTGGAAGAAATGGGCATCGGCCAGACCGCCATTCGACTGCATGAACATCAGCCGCAGGGCCGTGTTGGCGGCGTCCAGTTCGTCGGCCACCTGGTTCACGTAGCGGCGCAGGATCGGCGAGACATAGGCGTCGACCACGGTGGTATCGCCACGGCTGACGAACTTGATCAGCGGCGAGACCTGGTGGCTGGCCGACACCTGGGTGAAGCCCAGCTTGCGCGCCAGTTCGGCCACCTTCGCCTCATGGGCGGTGTAGCGGTAGCCATGCATGAACAGGATTGCCACGCTGCGGATGCCGTCGGCATAGGCGGCTTTCAGCGCTTTTTCGGCAGCAGCCAGGTCCAGCGGCGTCTCGATGCTGCCATCGTTGCGCACGCGTTCGGGCACTTCCACCACGCGCTCATACAGCATCTCGGGCAGCACGATATGCAACGCGAACAGCTTCGGACGGGTTTGATAACCGATGCGGAGCTGGTCGGCGAAGCCCTCGCTCACCAGCAGCAGAACGCGGTCGCCCTTGCGCTCCAGCAGCGCGTTGGTCGCCACCGTAGTGCCCATCTTCACCGCGGCGATCTTGCCCTTGGGCAGCGGGTCGCCGGCCTTCAGGCCCAGCAGGTCGCGGATGCCCTGCACCGCGGCATCCTTGTAGCGCTCGGGGTTCTCCGACAGCAGCTTGTGGGTGACGATGCCGCCATCAGGCTTGCGGCCGACGATATCCGTGAAGGTACCGCCGCGGTCGATCCAGAATTCCCACTGGCCGGAAGTGGAGGCGGCGGTGGATGTGGGCTGGCTCATGCGGGGCTCCGGAGGGTTCGGGCAAAACGAGGGTGGGATCACACGGTTACAAAACGTTGATAAATTGTCAACGTTCCGGGTGGCCGGCTAAAGCGAGGCCGCCGCTCGGGTCGCCTGGTCGTACATCCCGGATAAAATCCGCATCAGTTCGGCAATCCGCGACAGATCGGCCTGGCCCTCTCCAATCTGTGCTCCCCGCATCTGGGCTTGGCCCATCTGGGGCTGGCCGATCAGGGCGTAGGCCTCGCCCAGCAATTCCTCGCGGATCTTGCGGTATTCGAGGCACAATGCCCGGCCCTTCGCTGTGGTCGAATAGAAGATTTCCTTGCCGCGCCGCTCGCCGCTGACCAGGCCCAGCCGCACCATCTTCTTAAGACCGTAATTCACCGTGTGGCTGTCCTCGACATTCAGAACCAGGCAGAGATCGGCCAGTCGCTTGGGGCGGTCGCGGTGATTGACGCTGTGCAGCACCATGACATCCAGCGCGGCGAGGTCGGGTTGTCCGGCCGCCGTCATGCAGCGCACGATCCAGCGCGCAAAGGCATTGCCGCTCATCATCAGGGCGAATTCGAATTCACTCAGGGCCGTCAGTTTCTCGCTGGCCAGATGAGCGGAGGAGACGATGGGGCGTCGCGGTGCCGTAGCGGCGGTGCCGGCTTTGGTCCGTTTCCCGGTTGCTTTGGTTTTTGCCATGTTGTGCCTGTTTGATGTTCTGCGCTGCCGCAAAGGCGGGCAGTCCGCATGGTCTGGAAGACCTTGCGCATACCCCCCTTGCATCGGGCGCATAACCATACCCGAAAGAAGCGTAGCCCCTGACCGGCCGGGTTTGCTAGGGTCCCCGCCCATGAAGCCCCAGCACCTTGCCCTGATGCTGCTGATCTGCGCCATCTGGGGCGGCAATTTTGTCGTTTCCAAGCTCGCGGTCGGCCATTTCCCGCCCGTGCTCTTCACGGCCTTGCGCTTTGCCTTGCTCGCCCTGCTGATGGTGCCCTGGCTCAAATGGAAGCCCGGCCAGATGGGCAGCGTGCTGCTGGCCGCCCTGTGCATGGGGACGCTGCATTTCGCCTTGATCATTATTGGCATCGCCAAGGCCGACGATGTCTCCGTGGTGGCCGTCGTCACCCAACTGGGCGTGCCGATTGCGACGCTGATGGCGGTTGTGCTGCTGGGCGAACGGGTGCGCTGGAAGCGCGGACTGGGCATAGCACTTGCCTTCCTCGGTGCCATGGTGATCAGCTTCGATCCGAAAGTCATGAGTTATCAGATCGCCATCGGTTTGATTCTGGCCGCGGTGATCGTGATGTCCTATGGCCAGATCGTCGTCCGGCGCATCCGCGATGTGGATACCTTCACCATGCAGGCCTGGGTCGGCGTGATCAGCGCGCCCAGCCTGCTGGTGATTTCGCTTGTGATGGAAGATAACCAGATCGAGCAGATGGTAGCGGCCACACCCTGGCATTGGGCTTCGGTTGTCTATGCTGCAGTCGCGGTGTCGCTGATCGGTCATGGCGGTACGTATTTCCTGCTGCGGCGCTATCCGATCAGCATCGTTAACCCCGGGTTCACGCTGGCGCCGGTTTTCGGCATCCTGGCTGGTGTCTATTTCCTCGGTGAACGCCTCAGCGAACGGGTGGTGATCGGTTCCGTCATCACTCTGGTCGGCGTGCTGATCGTGGCCTTGCGTGAGGCCAAGGCGGCCGAGGCCCGAGGCGTTAAGCCGTTGGACGCGGCCGTGGAAAGATCAGTTGGTAAAGTAGCAGGCGAGTAGTTGCTATGCGGTTGATCGATCATCCTTCACCAAATTTCGACGAGCGTACCGGGCGTCGCCCAGTCAGCATTGTCGTATTGCATTATACCGGCATGCCGAATGCAGCGGCGGCTCTGCAACGATTGTGCGATCCAGAGGCCAAGGTCAGCGCGCATTACGTGATTGATGAAGACGGCACGATTTACCGCCTCGTACCGGAAGACAAGCGTGCCTGGCATGCCGGTGTGTCGTTCTGGCGTGGTGTGCGCGATGTCAACGCGCGCTCGATCGGGATCGAACTGGTCAATCCCGGCCATGAGTTCGGCTATCGCGAATTCCCGACCGTGCAGATCGATGCGCTGCTCGAACTGCTGCGCGACATCGCCGCGCGACACGAGGTAATGCCCGGCAATTATGTCGGTCATTCCGATATCGCGCCCCAGCGTAAGGAAGATCCCGGCGAACTGTTTCCCTGGCATCGTCTGGCAGCGGCCGGCTTCGGCCGTTGGCCGGCCTGGGACTTCACAGTGTCCCAGACTGCCCCGGCATTGCAGCCGGGCGACCGCGGCGGTGCGGTACTGGAATTGCAGGTGGCGCTGGATCGCATCGGATACGGCATCGAGGGCAGCGGCACCTACGATCCGCTCACCGAGGCGGTGGTCCGCGCCTTCCAGCGACATTATCGGCAATCCCAGGTGGATGGGGTCAGCGATGCGGAAACCACCAGCCTGATCCATCATATTTCAACCCTGGTCAGCATGCGGCGGTCCTGCTCGGAAAAAAGCGCCTGACGCGCTTTCAGCTTGACGGCGGAGTTGCCTGAGCCTACCTGTGCGCCGTGCCAGACGGCTGGACGGCCGCGGCATCTGCCTTTTCGGGCAAGATGTCGAGGAAAGTCCGGGCTCCACGGAAACACGGTGCCGGGTAACGCCCGGCGGGGGCGACCCCAGGGACAGTGCCACAGAGAGCAGACCGCCATGACATCTCCGGATCTCATGGTAAGGGTGAAAGGGTGCGGTAAGAGCGCACCGCGCGACCGGTAACGGAAGCGGCACGGCAAACCCCACCGGGAGCAAGACCAAATAGGGATGGCGGCAGGCGCAAGCCTGCGGGGCGGTTTTCGGCTCGCCATCCGGGTCGGTCGCGCGAGGTGTCCGGCAACGGGCATCCCAGAGGAATGGCCGTCCATCCTACGCGAGTAGGGGGACAGAACCCGGCTTACAGGCCGTCTGGCGCTTTATTAGTTTTCAACGGGATGCCTAGCGGTTCACGCGTAACAGGAAGGCATCCGGAATCTGTTCCGGGCATTCGCTGAAATGCGGTTCGAAGATCGCCGAGAAACCAGGCTTTGAACGTGTATCGAGGCACCATTTCTTGCCATCGGTGCCTTTCAGCGACAGACCGCCGCCCTTGATGTCCCACAATTGCGGTAATTGCTCGAGCATCGACGTGTTCAGCGCGCAGGCCGAAACCACCAGCAACTGGCTGCGCGGTTCCATGGCCAGGCAATAGGCGGGATTGGCGGCGAAAAAGATCTGATAGCCGCCGGGCTGCAGCGGGCGGCTGACGAAAAATCCCTGGCTCTGGTTATCGATGTTGAATTCGCAGGGCGAGAGCAGGGCGGCGGCGCGCACGCGCTTGGGGTCGTTGTTCACCAGCTGGGCGGTGAAGCACTGGTTGTTGGCGGTGCCGGCAACGATGGCAAAACGCTTCAGTGCCGGAACGTCACGCGGCAGGAATTCGTTGACGGCCCCCTGGGCAAAGGTCCCGCCGAAGGTAGCCAGGGTGGCCAGCAGCATCGCGCATAGAAAGAGAATTGCCCGCATCTAGGCTTTCTTTTGGTTGTATGGCCGCAATGGATGGCCTGCTTTGCGCCGGCGCTCCCCTTGGTCGATGTGTAAACGGAGCCGGGTCGGGAGACAAGCAAAGATCGTTGGAATATTAATCGAACATATAGGGTATTTTGTAGGATCGAACTTGGCGCAAGTATCCGTGATCATTGGCAGGAATCGCCATTCTAAACCGTTAAAATCCATTGACGCCCATATAGGCCCATGTTATCCCATCTTATCCCAGGTTACGGCCACCCGAGGGGGGTGTGCGACCAGGGATGCAGCTTTGGGGGCGGCTGAGTGGAGTTTTTCCTCTCAACCTTTCGGAACCGGATCGACGCGAAGGGACGAGTGTCCGTTCCCGCGCCGTATCGCGCCCTGCTGTCTCGCAAGCAGCCTGAAGGCGGCCTGATCCTCGGGCCCGATATCGCCGCGCCGGCACTGGTGGCTGGCGGCCGTGACTATCTCGATGGCGTCAACCGCCGCATCGACGAATTGCCCGATCTGCATCCCGAGCGCGAAATGCTGATCGACGGCCTGCTGCCGTTTCTCAGCGAGCTGAATCTCGATCAGGAGGGCCGCATCCAGCTTGGCCCGCAATTCCTCGATCACGCCGGCCTGGCCGCCCCGGGCGAGGCGGTTTTCGTTGGCCGGCGCCACTCCTTCCAAATCTGGGAACCCAAGGCCTGGGATGCCCGCGCCGCAGAGGCGCGCGCCAAGGCCGCCGCGTATTTGCGCGGGGAGGGCAAACCGTGAGCGCGGCGGACCGTTCCCGCACCGCCACGAAAACCGGCCACGAAAAAGCCGCAAGGACAGCGCATCTTTCAGTGATGTGTGCGGAAGTGGTGTCGGCGCTTGATCCTCGTGCCGGCGACCTGGTGGTGGACGGTACGTTCGGTGCGGGTGGTTATAGTTCGGCCCTGTTGGCTGCGGCGGAGTGCCAGGTGATTGGCATCGACCGCGATCCGCGCGTCCGTGTCCATGCCGACCGGCTCAGCGCCTTATACCCCAATCGTTTCCGTCTGCTGGAGGGCTGCTTCGGCGACATGGTCGATCTGCTCGCCGGTATTGGCGTGGAGGCGGTGGATGGCGTGGCGCTCGATATCGGCGTTTCGTCGATGCAGCTTGATCAGGCCGAGCGCGGCTTTTCCTTCCAGCAGGATGGCCCGCTCGACATGCGCATGGGGGCCGCGGGCGAGACGGCCGCCGACATCGTGAACAGTCGTGACGAAGCCGAGCTGGCCGATATCATCTATCTTTATGGCGAGGAGCGCCGCGCCCGTGCCGTGGCGCGCGCCATTGTCGCCGCCCGCGCCGAGGCACCGATCGCCCGCACGCGGCAACTGGCCGAAATCGTGGCCCGCGTGGTGCGTGCTGCACCGGGCATCCATCCGGCGACCCGCACCTTCCAGGCCCTGCGCATCGTGGTGAATGATGAGCTGGGCGAGCTGAAGCGCGGCTTGCTGGCCGCCGAGAGGCTGCTCAAGCCCGAAGGTCGTCTGGCTGTGGTGTCGTTCCATTCGCTGGAAGACCGCGTGGTGAAGCGTTTCCTGGACCGGCGCAGCGGCAAGCAGGCCGGCGCGTCCCGCCATCTGCCCCAGGCGGCTGGCGAGGTGCGGGCGCCGTCTTTCGTGCCGCTGCACAAGGGCGCGCTGGCGGCCGGCGAGGCGGAGATCGCCGGCAATCCGCGGGCGCGTTCAGCCAAGCTGCGGGCCGCGAAACGCACGGCCGCACCGGTCTGGCCCGACGACGACATGCGGGAGGCAGCATGAGCCGCGGCCTGTCTCTCATCGCCCTGCTGCTGCTGGCTGCCGTATCCTTCGGCCTTTATCAGTTGTCCTACGAAGTGCAGCGGCTGGAAGAAGAGTTGATCGAGATGAATCGCGCCCTGAGCCAGGAGCGCGAGACCATCGGCGTGCTGCAAGCCGAGTGGAGCTATCTCAGCCGGCCGGAATATTTGCAGGACAAGGCGCTGCGTCTGCTGGGAATGCGCCCCGCCACGGCAAAGGACATCGTTGCCATCGAAGCGCTGCCCTGGCGTCAGGATCGGGGCCCGGATCGAGGTCAGCCGATGGCGGCCGCGCCCGCCGCGCAGCCAGCCCAGCCGGCCGCCGCCAGCGCCGCGTCGCCGGTCGTGCCGCCGGCCGTGCCGTCGATGCAGGTTGCCGCCAAGCCAGAAGCCGCGCCGTCTGCAGCCGCGCCCGCCGTCAATTTCGACGCCGAAGTCGCCGCCGTGCTGGGCGCCATGCAGCGCCCCGCCAATGACAAGCGGAGGGCCCAGTAATGGCGCTGTTCCGCCGTCAGCCGAAACCGAAGCCGCCTTGCACGCCGGCCGACATTCCCGGCAATCCGGGGCTGGTGCGCCTGGAAGGCGCCGCCAAGCAGGCATTGGAGGCCAGCCGCGGCCGCCTGGTGATCGGCATCGGTCTGTTCTCGCTGGCCTTTATCGTGCTGGCTGGCCGTCTGGTCGAACTCACCGTGCTGCGCGGTGCAACCGAACCGGTGGTGGCGCGTGGTGTCAATCCGGAGCTGATCGCCAAGACCGCGCTGATGGAGCGCCAGCCCATCGTTGATCGCAACGGCAATATCCTGGCGACCAATCTGAAGATTGCCTCGCTTTATGCCGATCCCCGCAAGGTGCTGAATCCGGTCGAGGCGGCCACGCGGCTTGCCCAGGCCCTGCCGGAGCTGCCGGCTGGCGAGGTGCAGGCCAAGCTGGCCTCGGGCAAGAGCTTCGTGTGGCTCAAGCGCGGCCTCACGCCGCGTGAGCAGTATGAGGTCAACCGCCTGGGCATTCCGGGTTTGTATTTCCACAACGAGCAGCGCCGCGTCTATCCGCAAGGGCCGATGGCCGTGCACGTGTTGGGCTACACCGATATCGATGGCAAGGGTATTTCCGGCGTCGAGCAGTATTTCGACGAGCAACTGCGCGATCCTTCGCGGACCGGCGATCCGCTCGAGCTGAGCATCGATATCCGGGTGCAGCATGTGGTGCGCGACGAGGTCGCCAAGGCGGTGGAATTCTTCAATGCGATCGGCGGCGGCGGCATCGTGCTGGATGTCTATACCGGCGAAGTGATCGCCATGGTCAGCCTGCCGGATTTCGATCCGGCCGAGCCCGGCACTGCCAGCAAAGACTCCCGTTTCAATCGCATCACGCTGGGCGTCTATGAAATGGGCTCGACCATGAAGACGCTGAACACGGCGATGGCGCTGGATTACGGCACCGTCAAGCTGAGCAGCGGTTACGATGCCACGCATCCGATTCAGATTTCGCGCTTCACCATCAAGGATGACCATCCCAAGAAGCGCTGGCTCAGCGTGCCGGAAATCTTCATGTATTCGTCCAATATCGGTTCGGCCAAGATGGCTGTCGATGTCGGGCCCGAGCGCCAGCGCGAGTTCATGCAGCGCATGGGCATGCTGAACAAGCCGGCCATAGAGTTGCCGGAAGTGGGCGGCCCGCTGGTGCCGCGCAACTGGAAGACCGTCGAGACCATGACGATCTCCTTCGGCCACGGCCTGTCGGTCACGCCGCTGCAGCTCGCCTCCGCCACGGCGGCCATCGTCAATGGCGGTGTGCTGCATCCGCCGACCCTGATCAAGCGTCCGCCCGGTCTGCCGGCGCCTGGCCGCCAGGTGATCCGGCGCGACGTTAGTGACGTGATGCGCAAGCTCATGCTGCTGGTGGTCGAGGAAGGCACCGGCAAGAAGGCCGAGGTGGACGGTTATATGGTCGGCGGCAAGACCGGCTCGTCGGAAAAGGTCAACGAGCGCGGCGGCTACAACAAGAAGGCCAACTTCAACACTTTCGTCGCCGGCTTCCCGATGCATAACCCGCGCTACATCGTGCAGGTGATGATCGACGAGCCGAAGGGCAACAAGAGCACCTACGGCTTCGCCACCGCCGGCTGGACTGCTGCTCCGGCTGCCGGCCGTATCATCAGCCGCATCGCGCCGCTGCTCGGCGTACCGCCAGTGGATGAGTCATCGCCAGCACTCAAGCAGGCGATGTATGTGCCCATCCCCGGCCAGCCGGTGCCCAATTTCAGCAACCCGAATGTCACTGTCACCGGCCGGACGCAGGAGAAGAAACTTGCGTCTCAGTGATCTCTGCGCCGATCTCAGCCTCGACCCGCGCGCCGCATCGCTCGATGTCGCCGGTCTGACGGCTGATAGCCGCGCCGTGCGTCCGGGCTATGTGTTTGCCGCACTGAAGGGCACGCAGGCCGACGGCCACCGCTTCATTCCCGATGCGCGCGCCAAGGGCGCTGTCGCGGTGTTGAGCGATCATGTCGATCCGGCCTTCGCCGACCAGATCGCCTTCGTCACCGATGCCAACCCCCGCCGCCGCCTGGCGTTGATGGCGGCGGCCTTCTTCAACGCGCAGCCCCGGCACATCGCCGCTGTGACCGGCACCAATGGCAAGACTTCGGTAGCCAGTTTCACGGCCCAGATCTGGCAGCGGCTTGGCCTGAAAAGCGCCAGCCTCGGCACGCTCGGCCTGCATGGCGCGGGCCTGAACGAAGCTGTGGCACATACCACGCCTGATCCGGTGCGCCTGCATGAATTGCTCAGTGCCGCCAAGCGGGCCGGTGTCGATCACCTGGCGCTCGAAGCATCCAGTCATGGTCTTGACCAGTTCCGGCTCGATGGCGTGACGGTGGAGGCCGCCGCCTTCACCAATCTCACCCGCGACCACATGGATTACCATCCAACGGTCGAGGCCTATTTCGCGGCCAAGATGCGTTTGTTCGATACGCTGCTGTCCGAGAAGGGCGTGGCCGTGATCAACATGGACAGCGATTTCGGCAAGCAGGTTGAGGAAATCTGCCTGCGGCGCGGCCATCGTCTGATCCGTTACGGCCTGCTGGGCAGCGAACTGAAACTGATTTCCACTCTGCCGCACGCAGGCGGCTTGCAGGTCGAAGCGGAAGTCTTCGGTGTGCTCCGATCCGTCGATCTGCCGCTGATCGGTGGTTTCCAGGCCGGCAATGTCCTGGCCGCCTATGGCCTGGCTGTTGGCTGCGGTGCCCATCCGGCGGCAGCCTGGGAAACTCTTGCGGGTCTCGATGGTGTGCCGGGCCGCATGCAGCAGGCCGCGCGCCGCGCCAATGGCGCCAGCATCTATGTCGATTATGCCCATACGCCGGATGCTCTGGAAACCGTGCTGAAAGCCGCGCGGCCCCATGCGGGCGGGCGTCTGGTTGTGGTGTTCGGTTGCGGCGGCGATCGCGATCGCGGCAAGCGGCCGCTGATGGGCGAGATCGCGAGCCGGCTGGCCGATCGCGTCTATGTCACCGACGACAATCCGCGCAGCGAACAGCCCGAAGCGATCCGCGCCGCGATCATGGCGACTGCAAAAGGCGGCACGGAAATCGGCGATCGCCGCGCGGCGATTTTTACCGCCATCCGTGAACTCGAGAGCGGCGACCTGCTGCTGGTGGCCGGCAAAGGGCATGAGCAGGGACAGATCGTCGGCAGCGAAACGCGCCCCTTCGATGACCTGTCTGTCGCACGCGAAGCCGTGTTTGTGGCGGATGCAGGGTCTGCTTCGGGCAGCGCACCATACGGGGGTAAATATTAATGGAAGCTTTCGCCCTCTGGACTTCCGCCGAAGCCGCTTCTGCCACCCATGGCAACAGCGACGGCTTCTGGACCGCCAGCGGCGTCTCGATCGACAGCCGCAGCGTTACCTTCGGTGATCTTTTCATCGCCCTGCGCGGGCCGAATTTCGACGGTCATGTCTTCGTCGCCGATGCGCTGGCCAAGGGCGCTGCCGCGGCGATGGTGGATCGCGATCCCGAGACGCTGCAGCCCGGCGCCAATCTGCTGCGCGTCAAGGATACCTTTCAGGGGCTGAATGATCTGGCGGCGGCGGCGCGGCAGCGCTGCGCAGCCAAAGTGATCGGCGTCACCGGCAGCGTCGGCAAGACCTCGACCAAGGAGATGCTGCGCCATGTGCTGGCCGAACAGGCGGCTACCCATGCCACAATCGGCAACCTCAACAATCACTGGGGCGTGCCGCTGACGCTGTCGCGCATGCCGGTCGACAGCCGTTTCGCCGTGATCGAGATGGGCATGAACCATGCCGGCGAAATCCGGCCGTTGTCTTTGCTGGCCCGGCCGCATATCGCCATCGTGACGGCGGTGGAAGGCGTGCATCTTGAGAATTTCTCCAGCATCGAGGGCATTGCCGATGCCAAGGCGGAAATCTTCGCCGGCATCGAGCCGGGCGGCATCGCCATCATGAACCGCGACAATCCGCATTTCGAGCGCGTTGCCGCCGCGGCGAAGGCGGCCGGTGCGGCGGAGGTGATCGGCTTCGGTGAGCATCCGCAGGCGCAGGCAAAGCTGGTGAAATACGCGCCGCATACGTCCTGCTCTTGTGTTGCCGCCGATATCCTCGGCCATCCGATGACATTCAAGATCGGTGCGCCGGGTCGGCATTGGGTGCTGAACGCCCTGGCTGTGCTGGCTGCGGCCCATCTCGCGGGTGCCGACCTGGCCGAAGCCGGCATGGCGCTGGCCGGCGTGACCGCGCCAAAGGGCCGTGGCGAGCGACACACGATTGACTGGCGCGATGGCGGCAGCATCGATCTGATCGACGACAGTTACAATGCCAGTCCGCCCAGTATGCGCGCTGCCTTCTCAGTGCTCGCCATGGCCAAGCCGGGTGCTGCGCGTGGCCGGCGCATCGCCGTGTTGGGCGACATGCTGGAGCTTGGCCCCGATGCCGAGGCGGCGCATGCCGGCCTGGCCGCCGATCTGGTGCGCGAACAGATTGATCTGGTTTTCGCCAGCGGGCCGTTGATGCGCGCGCTTTACGACGCCCTGCCGCCGCAGATGCGCGGCCACCATGCCGCCAATTCGGCCGAACTGGTGCAGCCTTTGCGTCGCGCCATCCGCAGCGGCGACGTGTTGCTGGTGAAGGGTTCACTCGGCAGCCGCATGCGCCTCATCGTCGACGATCTTCTGAATCCGGCGCCGCAGCCACGTGCCGCCAACGGCTGGTGATAAGGACACCGAAAGAATGCTGTATCACTTGCTGTATCCCCTGGCGGACGAGTTCAACGTCCTGAACCTGTTCCGCTACATCACCTTCCGCACCGGCGGTGCCATCCTAACCGCCATGGTGCTGTCTTTCGTGATCGGAGAGCCGCTGATCAACTGGCTGCGTGCCAAGCAGGGCAAGGGGCAGCCGATCCGCGAAGATGGTCCGGAAGGCCATCTCGTCACCAAGCGCGGCACGCCTACCATGGGCGGTTTCCTGATCCTGCTCGGCATTGGCGTCGGCACGCTGCTCTGGGCCGACCTGACCAACCGCTATGTCTGGGTGGTGCTGCTGGTTACCTTCGGTTTCGGTCTGATCGGCTTCTACGACGATTATCTGAAGGTCACCAAGCAGAACCCGAAGGGCGTGCCCGGCAAACTGAAGCTGGCCCTGCAGGTCATCATTGCCGGCATTGCCGCGGTTTGGATCAACCAGATTGCCGCCGCGCCGCTCAATACCAGCCTGGCCGTGCCGTTCCTGAAGGATGTGCTGCTGAATCTCGGCTGGTTCATGATCCCGTTCGCCGCCTTCGTCATGATTGGCGCATCCAATGCCGTCAACCTGACCGATGGTCTTGATGGCCTGGCGATTGTGCCGGTGATGATCGCGACCGCGAGCTTCGGCCTGATTTGCTATCTGGTCGGCAATACGGTGTTCGCGAATTACCTGCAGATCCACAATGTCGCCGGTGCGGGCGAACTGTCCGTGTTCTGTGGCGCGTTGGTGGGCGCCGGCATCGGCTTCCTGTGGTTCAATGCGCCGCCCGCGATGGTGTTCATGGGCGATACCGGCTCGCTTAGCCTGGGCGGTGCTTTGGGCACTGTCAGCGTGATCGTGAAGCACGAACTGGTGCTGGCCATCATCGGCGGCCTGTTCGTGCTGGAGACCGTGTCGGTGATGGTGCAGGTGGCGAGTTTCAAGCTGACCGGCAAGCGCGTCTTTCGCATGGCGCCGCTGCATCACCATTTCGAAAAGAAGGGCTGGAAGGAGCCGACCATCGTGATCCGTTTCTGGATCATCGCGGTGATCCTGGCGCTGGCCGGCCTGTCCACGCTCAAGCTGCGGTGATATTGGCATGATCGCACTCACGCATACCCGCGGACAGACCTGGGCGGTGTTTGGCCTCGCACGTAGCGGGCTGGCAGCGGCGCAGGCGCTTGTCGCCAGCGGTGCGGAGGTGCGTGCATGGGACGATAACGAGGCGTCGCGGGCTGCGGCCGAAGCGGCCGGATTCCGCACGACGCCGCTGGATGATGCCGCCTTGGCCGGTTGTGCCGGGCTGGTGCTGGCGCCGGGCGTACCGCTCACCCATCCGGTGCCGCATCAGGTGGTCGTGAATGCCCATCGTGCGGGCGTGCCGGTGCTGGGCGATATCGAGCTGCTGTTGCGTGAACTGAAGCCGGTGGTCTATGGCGTCACTGGCACCAACGGCAAATCCACCACCACGGCTCTGCTGGCGCATGTGCTGTCCAATGCCGGCCGGACGATCGCGCTGGGCGGCAATATCGGCACGCCGGTTCTGGCCCTGCCGAACCTCGCCGCTGGCGCGGGTGTGTATGTGCTTGAGATGTCGTCTTTCCAGATCGACCTCACGCCGGACTGGCGGGCCAAGATCGCGATCCTGCTCAACATCACGCCCGACCATCTCGATCGCCATGGCACACTGGCGAATTACGCTGCCATCAAGGCGCGCATCTTCGCCGGCCAGGAAAGCGGCGATATTGCCGTGATCGGCGTCGACGACGATCACTGCCGAGCCATCCATGCCGAACTGGTGCGCGAGAATAGCGGCCGCAACATCGTGCCGGTTTCCATCGAGCGTCTCCAGAAAGACGGTATCAGCGCTCTGAACGGCAAGCTGTACGATAACGGCCGGGAAGTGTTTGCGCTGGATTTTCCGGCTCTGCCCGGCGCCCATAACGGCCAGAACATCGCCTGTGTCTATGCCGCCGCCCGTGCGGCGGGACTGGATGCTGCCACGATCCGTGTCGGCATCGCCTCATTCCCGGGCCTGAAGCATCGCCTGCAACGGGTCGGGGTCATTGATGGCATCCCCTGCATCAACGATTCCAAGGCCACGAACGCCGATTCTACAACCAAGGCGCTGGCCTCCTTCGAGGCGATTTACTGGATCGCCGGCGGCAAGGCCAAGGATGGCGGGATTGCCAGTCTGCGGCCGTTCTTCCCGCGCGTCCGTCATGCCAGCCTGATCGGCGATGCGGCCAAGGATTTTGCCGCCACGCTGGGCGATGCGGTATCGCACACGTTGTGCGGCACGCTGGACAAGGCGCTGGATGATGCGCTGGCGACGGCGAAGCGCGAGAGGCTGAAAGGCGCGGTGGTGCTGCTGTCGCCGGCCTGCGCTTCTTACGACCAGTTCAAGAGTTTCGAACATCGCGGCGATGAATTCATCCGGCTGGTGGCCGAGCGCGGCGGCCAGACGGAACAGGGAGCTGCGGCATGATCACTTTTTCTCGCACCGATACCTCCGTGCTGGGCCGCTGGTGGTGGACGGTCGATCGCTGGCTGCTGGTCGCCATCGCCGTGCTGATCGCCGTAGGCACGGTGCTCACCCTGGCCGCTTCGCCGGCCGTTGCCAATCGCATCGGTCTGGCCAGTTTCCATTTCGTACAGCGTCAGCTCGTTTTCCTGATGCCGGCCCTGCTGATCATGATCGGCACGTCGCTGCTCGATCCGGTGGGTGTGCGCCGCGTGGCCACCATTGTCTTCCTTGGCGCGCTCTGCGGCGTCGGGCTCACCTTCTTCATGGGCATGGAAGTGAAGGGCGCCCATCGCTGGATTTCGTTCGGCGGCGTGTCGCTGCAGCCTTCGGAATTCGTCAAGCCGGCCTTCGCCGTGGTGGCTGCCTGGCTGTTTTCGGAATGGCGCAAGGGCACCGGTTTTCCCGGGTGGGCAATCTCGACCGGGTTGTGCGGCCTCGTGGTTGGCCTGCTGCTGCTGCAGCCCGATCTGGGCATGGCGGTGGTGGTCTGCGCCGTGTGGCTGGCGCAGTTCTTCATCGCCGGCTTGCCGATCGTGTTTGTGCTGGCGTTGGGCGGCATGGGCCTGGCCGGCATCTTCGGCGCCTATCTGGTCTTCCCCCATGTCGCCAGCCGCATCGACAAATTCATCGACCCGGCCAACAAGGAAAATTACCAGATCGAGCGCGCCATGGAGGCTTTTGCCACTGGCGGCGTCTGGGGGCGCGGCCCGGGCGAGGGCGCAGTGAAGGGCGTGCTGCCCGACGCCCATACTGATTTCATCTTCGCCGTGGCCGGCGAGGAATTCGGCTTGTTTGCCTGCCTGTTCATCGTCGGCATCTTTGCCTTCATCGTGCTGCGCTGCTTCTCGCGCCTGATGACTGAAAGCAACCTGTTTGTGCTGCTGGCCGCAGCAGGTCTCACCACGCAATTTGGCTTGCAGGCCGTGATCAATATCGGGGTGAACCTGCATCTGCTGCCCACCAAGGGCATGACGCTGCCGTTCATCTCCTATGGTGGTTCCTCGCTGCTGGCGTTGGCCTTTGCCATGGGCATGCTGCTGGCGCTGACCCGCTGGCGGCCCGATAGCGGAGCGATGCGATGATGGCTGCCTCCGAGACGACCATCCTGCTCGCAGCCGGCGGTACCGGCGGTCACGTCTTTCCGGCCGAGGCGCTGGCGGCGGAACTGCTGCGGCGCGGCCACCGTGTTGGACTGGTCACCGATACGCGCGGCAAGGGCTTTGGCCAGTCGCTGCCGGAACTGCCGTTGTATCGCATTCCGGCCGGCACGCCGAGTGGCCGCGGCATCATGGGCAAGCTGTTGAGCGTGGTCGAGATCGTGCGGGGCGTGCTGGCGGCCTTGTCGCTGCTGGCGTTGACCCGGCCGGCAGCCGTGGTTGGTTTTGGTGGCTATCCGTCGTTGCCGCTGCTGCTGGCCGCGCGACTGAAGAAGACACCGATCCTGATCCACGAACAGAATGCCGTGCTGGGCCGCGTCAACCGCCTGGTGGCGAAACAGGCCGCGCGCATTGCCACGTCGTTTCCTGCCACGCATTTCCTGCCGGCCCAGGCGGCCGTTACCGTCACCGGCAATCCAGTGCGGCCGGCGATCCTGACGGCGGCCGATGTTCCCTATGCTGCACCGGAGCAGACTTTGCGCCTGCTGGTGATGGGCGGCAGCCAGGGGGCGCGCGTGCTGTCCGATGTGGTGCCGGCTGCACTGGCGCAACTGCCACCTGAGATGAAGCGCCGCCTGCGTGTGCAGCAGCAATGCCGCCCGGAGGACCTGGAACGCGTGCGTGCCGCCTATGCCGCCGCCGGCATTGCCGCCGATACCGCAAGCTTCTTCAGCGACGTGGCCGACCGCCTCGCGACCGCGCATCTGGTGGTCAGCCGTTCCGGCGCCAGCAGCACGGCCGAGATCGCCGTGATCGGCCGGCCTTCGCTGTTGGTGCCCTATGCCCATGCCACCGACGATCACCAGACTGCCAATGCCCAGGCCCTGGCCCTGGCCGGCGGCGCTGTGGTGATCGCCCAGGACAAGTTCACCATCGAACGCGCCTCGGCCGCTTTCGCTGACTTGCTTGCCGATCCCACCCAGCTCGCTGCCATGGCGGCCCATGCCCGCAGCGTCGGCCGGCCGCTGGCCACCCAGGCGCTGGCCGATCTGGTCGAGCGCGCCGTGACCGAACAGCACCATGCACAGCCGAAAACGACAGCTGCCAAGAATCAATCTCAGTCAACGACTCCGTCAGTGAAAAGGACCGCGGCATGAGAGCTTTGCCGCTCGATATCGGTATCATCCACTTCGTCGGCATTGGCGGCATCGGCATGTCGGGCATCGCCGAGGTGATGCACAATCTCGGCTATCAGGTGCAGGGCTCCGACCTGTCGGCCAACTATAACGTCAAGCGTCTGCGCGACCTGGGCATCACGGTGTTCGAAGGGCATCGCGAAGAGAATGTCGCCAATGCCGAGGTGCTGGTGATCTCCTCGGCCGTGAAGCCCGACAATCCGGAAGTGAAGGCGGCCCGTGCCCGCCTGATCCCGGTGGTGCGTCGCGCCGAGATGCTGGGCGAGCTGATGCGCCTGAAATGGGCCATCGCCATCGCCGGCACTCATGGCAAGACCACGACGACTTCACTGGTGGCAGCGTTGCTGGAAGCTGCCGGCATGGATCCCACCGTGATCAACGGCGGCATCATCAACGCCTATGGCACCAATGCCCGCCTAGGCGCCGGGGAATGGATGGTGGTGGAAGCCGACGAAAGCGACGGCACCTTTCTGAAACTGCCGGCCACCATCGCGGTCGTGACCAACATCGACCCCGAGCATCTCGACCATTACGGCACCTTCGACAAGGTGCGCGAGGGCTTCAAGCAGTTCGTCGAGAGCATTCCGTTCTACGGCTTCGCCACGCTGTGTATCGACCATCCGGAAGTGCAGGCGATGATCGGCCGCATCACCGACCGCCGCATCGTTACCTATGGTTTCTCGCCGCAGGCCGATGTGCGTGCCGTGAACGTGCGCTTCGACAATCGTGGCGCCCATTACGACATCCTGATGGCTGATCGTGCCCGCGGCGAAAGCGACATCGTGGCCGGCGTGCACCTGCCGATGTTTGGCCGCCACAACGTTCAGAATTCTCTGGTGGTTGCAGCAATAGCCCGCGAGATGGGTTTCGGCGCCGACGTGATCAAACGCGCGCTGGGCGGCTTCCGCGGCGTGAAGCGCCGGTTCACCATCACGGGCGAGGCGGGCGGCATCACCGTGGTGGACGATTACGGCCATCATCCGGTGGAAATCTCGGCCGTGCTGGCTGCCGCGCGGCTGGCCATCGGTGGCCGCGAAGGGGCCAAGGTGATCGCCGTGGTGCAGCCGCATCGCTACACCCGCCTGCGCGACCTGTTCGAGGATTTCTGCGCCTGCTTCAACGATGCCGATACGGTGATCGTGGCCGATGTCTATGCCGCCGGCGAAAGCCCGATCGAGGGCGTCAGCCGCGATGCCCTGGTGGAGGGCCTGCGCAATCGCGGCCATCGTCGCGTGTTGCCACTGCCCGCGCCGGAACAACTCGCCGGCATCATCAGGCAGGAAGCCGTGTCGGGTGACCTCGTGGTTTGCCTGGGTGCTGGCAGCATCACCACCTGGGCGAATGCCCTGCCGGGTGAATTGCAGGCTCTGCAGGCGAAGGAGCAGGCATGATGGCGGCCGAACAGCTCCGGCATGACGACCTGATCGCGCGGCTGCCCGCCGTGCGTGGTCGGCTGTCGGCGCAGACCGGCCTTGCCGATATCACCTGGTTCCGCGTCGGCGGGCCGGCGGATGTAATGTTCCGCCCGGCCGACCGCGACGATCTGATCGCCTTCCTGAAGGACAAGCCTGCCGATGTGCCGGTCACCGTGCTGGGCGTGGGTTCCAACACGCTGGTGCGTGATGGCGGCGTGAATGGCGTGGTGATCCGCCTGGGTCGCGATTTCGCGGGGATTGAAGCGAAAGACGGCAGCGAGCTTGAGGCTGGCGCTGGTGCGCTGGATGTCAACGTGGCGCAGACCGCGCAGATGCATGGCATCGCCGGGCTGGAATTCCTGCGCGGCATTCCCGGCACCGTCGGTGGGGGCCTGCGCATGAATGCCGGCGCCTACGGCACCGAATTCAAGGATGTATTGGTCTGGGCCGAGGCCATGGACGCGCAGGGCAACCTGCATCGCCTGACGCCGGCCGAGATGAAATTCGGCTATCGCCATTGCGGCGTGCCGGAAGACTGGATTTTCCTGTCCTGCCGCCTGAAAGGCCGGCCGGGCGAGAAGACCGACATCCAGGCCCGCATGGACGAGATCCAGGCGGCGCGTGAAGGCAGCCAGCCGATCCGCTCGCGCACCGGTGGCAGCACGTTTGCCAATCCGGAAGGCCACAAGGCCTGGCAACTGATCGATGCCGCCGGTTGCCGTGGCCTGGTGGTCGGCGATGCCCAGGTATCCGAGCAGCACTGCAATTTCCTGATCAACCGCGGCAATGCCACGGCCGCCGACCTCGAGACGCTGGGTGAAACCGTGCGCCGCCGGGTGAAGGAAACCAGCGGCATCGATCTGCGCTGGGAAATCAAGCGTATCGGCAGGCAGAAGGATGGCGGCCAATGACCCGGCATGTTGCGGTTCTGATGGGGGGCTGGTCGTCGGAGCGCGAGGTTTCGCTCACCTCGGGCCGTGCCTGCGCCAAGGCCCTGCGCGAGGAAGGTTTCAAGGTTACCGAGGTTGATGTGGGTCGCGATCTGGCCGAACAGCTGGCAAAGATCAAACCCGATGTGGCGTTCAATGCCCTGCATGGCCCCTATGGCGAAGATGGCACGGTGCAGGGCCTGCTCGAGATCGTGGGCATCCCCTACACCCATTCCGGCGTGCTGGCCTCGGCGCTGGCGATGAGCAAGCCGATGGCCAAGGATGTCTGGCGCGCCCATGGCCTGCCGATGGCCGAAGGCAAGGTGGTGCACCGCTCGGCTTTCACCGGCGGCGCGGTGATGCCGCATCCCTACGTGATCAAGCCGCTGAACGAGGGGTCTTCCGTTGGCGTGCATATCGTCATGAACGGCGACAACTACCAGCCGCAGGACGATGCCGGCTGGCATTTCGGCGAGCATGTGCTGGTCGAACGCTATATCCCCGGCCGCGAGATTCAGGTGGCGGTGATGGGCGACCGGGTACTAGGCGCCATCGAGATCCGCGCCCATGGCCGCTTCTACGATTACGAAGCCAAGTATACCGACGGCAAGGCCACGCATCTGATGCCGGCGCCGATCCTGAAATCGGCTTATGAGGAAGTCTGCGCGCTGGCGCTGAAGGCGCATCAGGTGCTGGGCTGCCGTGGCGTGACACGCTCCGACTGGCGCTATGACGACACCGCTGGCGAGCCGGGCAAATTCTACCTGCTTGAGATCAACACCCAGCCGGGCATGACGCCGCTGTCGCTGGTGCCGGAAATTGCCGCGCATCAGGGCCTCTCGTTCGGCCAGCTCGTGCGCTGGATGGTGGAGGATGCCTCATGCGGTCGCTAGTCGTGCTGCCTGAAGATCGCCCCTGCGCACCCTGCGCGCCCAGCCTGCCGCCAGCGCGGCCCAAGGGCTATTGCCGGCCACTGCCGCCGGCGCGCCGGAAGCCGAAATCGGTGCTATGGCGCCGGTTGAAATGGGGTTTGCTTGGCGCTGCCGTGATCGGTCTTTCAGGCGGCAGCGGTTACGTGTGGTTCCGCACCGATCTGCCGGCTCAGGTTCGGCTGGCCGTGCAGGATTTCGCCGGCGAGGCCGGTGCCACGGTCGACATGCGGCTGGGCGAGGTGAATCTCCAGGGCCGCGAGCATGCCCCGCTGGAGGCGTTGGCCGAAGCCGTTGGCGTGGACCGCGGCGATCCGATGCTCTCGCTTGATCTGGATGCCATCCGCCGCCGCGTCGAGGCGATCGGCTGGGTCCGTCAGGCCACGGTATGGCGTCAACTACCGGATACGTTGCACATCGAGGTTGTCGAGCGCGAGGCCTTCGCCCGCTGGCAGATCGACGGTCGCGTCTATCTGATCGATGCCGAGGGCAAGATACTGGAGGAGGGCGACCGCGCCGAATTCCACCATCTCTTCCTGCTGGTCGGCGCCGGCGCTTCTGACAAGGCGCATGACCTGCTGGCCATGCTGCAGACCGAACCGGCGCTGGCAGGACGGGTCGTGAATGCGATCCGTATCCGCAACCGTCGCTGGGATATCGAATTCGACAACGGCATTGTCGCTCGGCTGCCGGAAGAAAATCCGGAACAGGCCTGGCTGCGCCTGATCGAACTGGAGCGGCAATACGGCCTGTTGCGCCGCGACATCAAGACGGTGGACCTGCGTCTCGAAGATCGTCTGACCGTTCAGCTCAACCCGGAAGCCGAGTCACCGGTGCCGCAGACGGCGCCGGGCAAGAAACCGGCCGGCAAACGCACATAAGCGCGAGGGGAAGTAAGCCATGGCTGTATCGCGTAACGGATTGATCGCTGCCCTGGACGTGGGATCGTCCAAGGTCTGCTGCTTCATTGCCCGCGCCGATGGCGGCACCCTGCGGGTGATCGGCATCGGACATCAGCTCTCACGCGGCCTGCGCAACGGCAATGTGATCGACATGGACGGCGCCGAGCAGTCGATCCGCGCCGCGGTCGAAACCGCCGAGCGCATGTGCGGTGAAACCATCCGCGACGTCTATGTCAGCGTGAATGCCGGCAGCCCGCAATCGCACAGCGTCGGTGTTGAAGTCGATCTGGCCGGCCATGAGGTGACGGAACATGATGTCGCCCTGGTGCTCGACCAGGGGCGCCGGCATGAGCATCCCGGCGACCGCGAGATCGTGCACTCCATCCCGGTCGGCTATACCATCGATGGTTCGCGCGGCATCAAGGATCCGCGCGGCATGGCCTGCGAGCGGCTGGGCGTGAACATGCATGTCATCACCGCCGGCTCCGGCCCGTTGCGCAACCTGGCCACCTGCGTCGCCCGCGGCCACCTGCGCATCGCCGGCCGTATCGTGGCGCCGTTCGCTTCCGGCCTGGCCTGCCTGGTCGAGGACGAGATGGACCTGGGCGTGACCCTGCTCGACATGGGCGGCGGCACCACCAGCCTGGCGGTGTTTTACGACGGCCAGCTCGTGCATGTGGACGTCGTGCCGCTGGGTGGCGGCCATGTCACCAACGATATTGCTCGGGGCCTCTCCACCCCGCTCGCCCATGCCGAACGGCTCAAGACCCTGTATGGCACCGTGCTGCCCAGCCCGTCCGACGACACCGAGACCATCGACGTGCCGCAGGTGGGTGAGACCGACGATCATGCCCATAACCAGGTGCCGCGTTCGATTCTGACCGGCATCATCAAGCCGCGTCTGGAAGAGACGCTGGAGCAGGTGCGCGAGCGACTCGCGCAATCGGGATTCGAGAAGCTGGCCGGGCGCCGCGTCGTATTGACCGGCGGCGCCAGCCAGCTGCAGGGCGTGCGCGAATTGGCGGCCCGTATTCTCGACAAACAGGTGCGACTGGGCCGGCCGATTCGAGTCGGCGGCCTGGCTGAAGCAACCGGCGGTCCGGCCTTTTCGGCCTGCGCCGGCCTTCTCTCTTATGCGCAACAGCAGGCGGCTGAACGCACCATCCGCCTGCCCGAACCCGAGCCCGCACCCAACGGCACGATTTCACGAATCGGCCGCTGGTTGCGGGCCAATTTCTGATCGCGTGGCCAAGACGATGAACACCACATTCAAAACAACCAGCATCCACGCGGTTTTTGCATTGTCGCTTGCATCGCGCAGCGACTTTGGTCAAAGCAACAGTTAACCCTGGAGGAGAACATGGGTATCAATCTCACCATGCCGGCCACGCGGGAGCTGAAGCCCCGCATCGTCGTCTTCGGCGTCGGCGGTGCCGGCGGCAACGCTGTCAACAACATGATCGCCGCCCAGCTTGAGGGCGTCGAATTCGTTGCGGCCAATACCGATGCGCAGGCGCTGAACATGTCGCTCACCGAGCGGCGCATCCAGCTCGGCGTCAACCTGACCCAGGGTCTGGGCTGCGGCGCCAAGCCGGATGTCGGCCGCGGCGCGGCGGAGGAATCGCTCGACCAGATCCTCGAGCACATGCAGGGCAGCCACATGGCCTTTGTGGCGGCCGGCATGGGTGGCGGCACCGGTACTGGCGCGGCTCCGGTGATTGCCCGGGCCGCCAAGGAAATGGGCATCCTGACCGTCGGCGTGGTGACCAAGCCCTTTTCGTTCGAGGGCAGCCAGCGCATGAAGCTGGCCGAGGCCGGCATCCGCGAGCTGCAGCAGTATGTCGACACCCTGATCATAATCCCGAACCAGAACCTGTTCCGGGTGGCCAACGAGAAGACCACGTTTGCCGATGCCTTCAAGATGGCCGACAACGTGCTGCAGTCGGGCGTCCGCGGCATCACCGACCTGATGGTCATGCCGGGCCTGATCAATCTCGACTTCGCCGATGTCCGCTCGGTCATGAGCGAAATGGGCAAGGCGATGATGGGCACCGGCGAGGCCGACGGCGAGCATCGTGCCATCGAGGCGGCCGAGCGGGCGATTGCCAACCCGCTGCTGGACGATATCTCGATGAAGGGCGCCCGCGGCGTGCTGATCAACATCACCGGTGGCCCGGATCTCACCCTGTTTGAGGTGGATGAGGCCGCCAACCGCATCCGCGAGGAAGTCGATCCCGAGGCCAACATCATCGTCGGCTCCACCCTGGATCAGAACATGCAGGGCAAGATGCGGGTTTCCGTGGTTGCCACCGGTATCGATGCCGCCGCGCAGCAAATGCCGCAGCCGCAGACCAGCCCGTCGCTGCGTCTGGTGACCCCGCCGCAGGCCAAGCCGATCGCTTTCGGTGCCATGCCGCGGCCGGCCCAGACGGTTGCGGCCCAGGTTCAGTCTCCGGCCATGCCGGTGGCGTCCCAGCCGATGACGGCCGGCGCCACCGCTCTGGCCATGCCGGAAGCTGCGCCTGTCACGATGGAGGCCAGCATCGATCTGCCGGCCCCGGCCGATTTGCCGGAGGTGGAGTTCGCGCCTGTTGCCCAGCCGGTGGCCCAGCCTGCCGTTGCGGTCGCCGCCACGCCGGCCTTCGAGCCTGCTGCCGCGCGGCCGTTTGCCGCCCAGTTGGCTGAAGCCCAGGCTGTCGCGCCGCAATTCGTGCCGCCGGCTGCCCAGCCGCTGCCGACCCGCGCGCCGGAAGCCCTGCGCCAGCCCGATCCCTTCGCTGAAGCCGACATGGTGAACAAGCCGGCCGAGCCGAAGAAGAAGGCGAGCCTGTTCGATCGCATCACCGGCGCGGCTCGCGGTCGTGCGGCCGATGCCGAACCGGCGCCGATGCGTCAGGCCGAACCGCAGTTCACCCGCGTTCAGGCACCTGCCGCCCAGGCTCCGGTGTCCCAGGCTTCGGCGCCTCAGGCCCCGGCGGCGCCAGCCGCCACGGTGACCCGTACCGAGCCAGCGCCGCGACAGGCCGATCTGGGCCTGATCACGACGGCCGAACGCCCGGTGCCGAGCCGTCCGCAGGACGATTTGCTCGACATCCCGGCCTTCCTGCGTCGCCAGGCCAATTGATGTTCGAATAATAGAGCCGATTCAATGAGTTAAATGGCATCGGCCGCGTTACAGTTCGAAACATAGAGTGATTTGTTGTTGCCGGGGGTGGTTGCTACAACCATCCCCGGTTTTGTTTTTTGCGCGGGTCGCCCGATTCGCCGTTCCGGTTCAAGGAGTTCAATGCGTGCTCACTGCTGGTAAAATCGCCCAGAAGACGCTGAAGAACCGCATCAAGTGCTCGGGTATTGGCCTGCATAGCGGCGCCAGGGTCCATATGGTGCTGAATCCGGCGGCGCCGGATACCGGTGTGGTGTTCCGCCGCGTCGATCTGCCCGGCCAGCCGCTGATCCGCGCCCGCTTCGACCAGGTTACCGATTTGCGCATGTGCACCACTGTCGCCGCGGGCGAAGGGGTGTCGGTCGGCACCGTCGAGCATCTGATGGCAGCCCTCTCGGGCATGGGCGTCGATAACGTGCTGATCGATATCGACGGCCCGGAAGTGCCGGTGATGGATGGCTCCTCGGCCCCCTTTGTGTTCCTGATCGAATGTGCCGATGTGATCGAGCAGGTGGCGGCGCGCCGTTATCTCAAGGTGCTGAAGAGCATCGACGTGCGCGAAGGCAATGCCAGTGCTGCCCTGCATCCCGATGATGGCTTCACCATCGATTTCGAGATCGAATTCGCCAACCAGATGATTGGCCGCCAGAGCGCCGAGTTCCAGTTGGAACCCGGGCGTTTCAAGGCTGATATCGCGCGGGCGCGTACGTTTGGTTTCGTGCAGGAAGTTGAGCAGTTGCGCTCAATGGGCTTGGCCCGTGGCGGTTCGCTGGAGAATGCCGTTGTGCTCGGGCATGACCGCATCCTGAACGATGACGGCCTGCGCTACGACGATGAATTCGTGCGCCACAAGATCCTCGATGCGCTGGGCGATCTCTATCTGGCCGGTGCGCCGATCATTGGCCGTTACGAAGGCCGTCGTTCCGGCCATGCGCTGAACAACAAACTGCTTAAGACGCTGTTTGCCGATCAGAGCGCTTACGTCTGGACGACGCATGCCAAGGGCCGCGAAACGGCACGTCTGATGCCCGCGGCCGAAGCCGGCCTGCGTCAGCGGCCCGCAGCAGTGGCCGAAGCCTCGCTCTGACACCGGTTTGATAGCTCCAATAAAAAAAGCCCCGCGCAAGCGGGGCTTTTTGCATATCCGGATGCCGGTTGTGCGGATCAGTCGGCCGCGCTGGCGGCCTCTTCCTCTTCCTTGTAGCGGCTGGCGATGCTCTTGATCAGGCCGGCCACCGCGGAGCGGATCGTCGTGTCTTCGATATCGCTGAAATTGCGCACAAGCTCGATGGTCGAGCGGTTCTTGCCGCCATGCTCCAGGGGCTTGCTTTCCAGCTTGGCTTCCAGGCCTTCGAAGAAGTAGGCCATGTCGACCTGCAGGCGCTGGGCGATTTCGAACAGGCGGCCGGCGCTGACGCGATTGGCACCGGTTTCGTATTTCTGGACCTGTTGGTAGGAAATCTTCAGGGAGTTCGCGAGTTCTTCCTGGGTCAGGCCAAGTTCAGTACGGCGGGCGCGAATCCGTTCGCCGACATATTCATCAACACGCGTTGCGATCTTGCCCATAGTCTCACCTCATGGCGGTGCCGGGCGAACCGGCCTTGGATACTTTAGGCCGGCCGGGGCCGGCATCCTGTGTCACTCGATAACAGCTACGTCACTCGATAACTGTTTTACGCGATAACGATTCAGCCCGCCGATCTTGGCGGATCAGGGGGCGGAGTTATCATCCGTGCCCTGATTTTATCCTTGGCCTATTCTAGCCGTCTTTCGGGCCGGCGCTACTCGCGGCGCGCGATTAAACCTATACCGAAACTGTCTGAAACCGGGTGTTGATACCTGTAATAGGAGAATTTACAGATAGTGAAAATCGTTCAGAAGCATAGGTTGTATTGCGCGGGAAAAATCGCAGGAATATTGCATACATAGGCTGGTGCGGCCCATGGGGCTATCCCAAAGGCGTAGCCGGACAGTGAGTTATCCCGAGGGCAGGGTGCCGAATCAGGCGGCAACCTTGATTTTCACAGGCCCCCATGCGACAGAATCCGCCCATGCCGATGCTTCGCCGATTGGATTCGTCGCGGGTTGTGCCTTCCGCGCGCCGCGATTTTGCCGCCCCGGCCCTGAACCGGGCCCTGAGCGCGGCGTATGGCCGGAAAACCGCAGCGGGGCTCAGGCTGCTCCTGCCACTTGCTCTTGCCCTGGCCCTGGCTGCCTGCGGCGCCAAAGACCCGCCCTATGTCGAGCGGCCGGTCGAGGAACTTTATAACACCGCCATGGACGCCATGGCCGCAAATGAGTGGGACGTTGCGGCCCGTGGCTTCGACGAAGTCGAGCGCCAGCATCCATATTCGGTCTGGGCGACCAAGGCCCAGTTGATGGCCGCCTATTCCTATTACCAGAAGAATTCCTACACCGACGCGATTTCGGCTGCCGATCGCTTCATCCAGTTGCATCCCGGCAACAAGGAAACGCCCTACGCCTATTATCTGATGGCGATCTGCTATTACGAGCAGATCACCGATGTTGGCCGCGATCAGAAGATCACGCAGCAGGCGTTGAATGCCCTGGAGGAAGTGGTACGCCGCTATCCGAACAGCGAATACGCCCGCGACGCCCGCCTGAAGATCGACCTGACCCGCGATCACCTGGCAGGCAAGGAAATGACCATCGGTCGCTATTATCTCCGTTCGGGCCAGCAGATCGCCGCCATCAACCGTTTCCGCACGGTGATCGAAAAATACCAGACCACCACCCATGTCCCGGAGGCACTGCATCGTCTGGCCGAGGCGTATATGTCGCTCGGCGTGCTGGACGAGGCGCAGAATGTTGCGGCCGTGCTTGGCTACAACTATCCGGGCAGCGAATGGTATGTCGACACCTATACCCTGGTGACCGGCGAAACGGTGCCAGGCGCCAAGACGGCTGACGGCGAAGGCAAAGGCTGGTTCGGTCGCACCTGGAATTCGATTTTCTGACGCCATGCTGACCGGCCTGAGTGTCCGCGACATCGTGCTGATCGAGCGGCTCGATCTGGCCTGTGGCGATGGCCTCGGTGTGCTGACCGGCGAGACCGGTGCCGGCAAATCCATCCTGCTCGATGCCCTTGGCCTGGCGCTGGGTCGTCGTGCCGATGCCGGACTGGTGCGCAGCGGCGCAGCCCAGGGCGTGGTTTCCGCCGTATTCGATCTGCCGGCCAAACATCCCGCTCATGCCATCCTGTCCGAACAGGGGCTCGACAGCGCCGATGAACTCGTGCTGCGCCGCGTGGTGGGCGCCGATGGCAAAAGCCGCGCCTTCGTCAATGACCAGCCGGTCAGCATCGCCTTGCTGCGCCGGCTGGGCGATACGCTGGTGGAAATCCATGGCCAGAATGACGAACAGGGTCTGACGGATGCCACTATCCATCGCGCGCTGCTGGACGAGTATGCCGGACTGGAAAAAGACGTGGCCGGCTTGCGCGATGCCTATCTGGCGATGCGTGATGCCGAGAAAGCCCTGACCGATGCCGCCCAGACGGCCGAACAGGCGCGGCGCGAGGAGGATTTCCTGCGCCATGTGGTGAACGAATTGCAGGAGCTGTCGCCCAAACCCGGCGAGGAGCAGGAACTGGCGCAGCAGCGCAGCCTGCTGCAGGCGGGCGAAAAACTGGCCGCCGCCATGCAGGAGGCGCAGGGCGCGCTGGAGCAGGGTGGCGGTGTGGATGCTCGCCTGCGGGCCTGCCTGCGGGCTCTGGAACGCGTGGCCGAGAAAGCCGGCGGCAAGCTGGATGCGGTGATTGCCCAGGCCGACCAGGTGTTGTTGCAGGCCGGCGAATTGTCGGCGGCGTTGGACCAGACCGCGCGTGAGCTGGATCTCGACCCGCAGCGGCTGGATAAAGTGGAGGAGCGGCTGTTTGCCCTGCGCGCCGCCGCCCGCAAGCATAATGTCGCCGTCGATGATTTGGCTGCCATGACCGACCGCTATGCCGAGCGGCTGGCCCTGATCGACAATCAGGCCGCCAGCCTGGGCAAACTGGAGAAGGCCGCCGCGGCGGCCAGGACGGCATATCAAGCAAAAGCAGAAACGATCTCTGCCGCACGTCGCAAGGCAGCCGCCAAACTCGACAAGGCGGTGGCGGCTGAACTTAGCCCCCTGAAACTCGGCGCGGCGAAATTCTCCACATCGGTCGAGGCGCTGCCGCCCGAGCAATGGAGTGCCGAAGGTGCCGACCGCGTGCAATTTCTGGCCAGCACCAACCAGGGCACGGCGCCGGGTTCGCTCGCCAAGATCGCCTCGGGTGGCGAACTCAGCCGTTTCATGCTGGCCCTGCGGGTTGTGCTGGCCGGCCGTGGCTCGGCCGGCACGCTGATTTTCGATGAAGTCGATCGCGGCGTCGGCGGCGCGACGGCCGCTGCCGTGGGCCAAAGACTTGCCCGGCTGGCCGAGCGCGTGCAGGTGCTGGTGGTGACGCATTCGCCGCAGGTGGCCGCCAAGGGCAGCCACCACTGGCGCATTGCCAAGCGTGAGACCGGCCCGGTGAAGAATCGCACAACGCTAACTGAAGTCGCGCCGTTGGCGGCCACCGAGCGGCGCGAGGAAATCGCCCGCATGCTGGCTGGCGCCACGGTCACCGACGCGGCCCGCGCCGCTGCCGACAGCCTGCTGGCCGGACAGGAGGCTTAAAGATGAGCCGCCAGCGCGCCAAGCCGGTGGCCGAACTGGGGCCGCGCCAGGCCAAGCTGGAGCATGCCCGGCTGGAACAGGAAATCGCCGAGCATGACAAGCGTTATCACCAGCAGGATGCCCCGGTCATCTCGGATGCCGATTATGACGCGATGAAGCGTCGTTTGCTGGAAATCGAGGCGCAGTTTCCCGATCTTGCCACTCTGGGCGGCGTCTCCAGCCGGGTCGGCGCCGCGCCGGCGGCGGGGTTTGCCAAGGTGCGCCATGCCAGGCCGATGCTGTCGCTCGACAATGCCTTCGCCGAAGAAGACGTTGCCGATTTCCTCGGCCGCATCCGGCGTTTCCTCAATCTCAAGATCGACGACGACCTCACCCTGATCGCCGAACCAAAGATCGACGGCCTGTCGGCCAGCCTGCGGTATGAGAATGGCGAACTGGTGCGCGCGGCGACGCGCGGCGATGGCCAGGAAGGCGAGGATGTCACCGCCAACATCCTGACGCTGAAGCACGGCGTACCACATAAGCTGCATGGCCGTGGCTGGCCCGATGTGCTGGAAGTGCGCGGCGAAGTCTACATGACGCGCCATGATTTCCTGGCGCTGAACGAGGCCCAGGAAAAGGCAGGCGCCAAGATCTTCGCCAATCCGCGCAATGCCGCCGCCGGCAGCCTGCGCCAGCTTGACCCGAAGATCAGCGCCCAGCGCCCGCTGCGTTTCTTCGGATACTACTGGGGTGAGGTTTCCGAACCCCTGGGCAAGACGATGCGGCAGGCCCGCGACAAGCTGGCCGACTGGGGTTTCACGCTGAACGATCCGGTGAAGGTTTGTCATAGTTTCGAGGACCTGATCGGTTATTACCGCAAGATCGCCGCCCAGCGCGCCAGCATGGCCTTCGATATCGACGGCGTGGTCTACAAGGTGGACCGGCTCGACTGGCAGGAGCGGCTCGGTTTCATCAGCCGCTCGCCCCGCTGGGCCATCGCCCACAAATTCCCGGCCGAGCAGGCCCAGACAATCCTGGAGAATATCGACATCCAGGTCGGTCGCACCGGCGCGCTCACGCCGGTCGCCAAGCTCAAGCCCGTGAATGTCGGAGGTGTGCTGGTTTCGAATGCCACTCTGCATAACGAGGACGAGATCGCCCGCAAGGATGTGCGTATCGGCGATACTGTGATCGTGCAGCGCGCCGGCGACGTGATCCCGCAGATCGTCGGCGTGGTGCCGGAGCATCGCCCGAAGGATGCCCGGCCGTTCAAGTTTCCCACCCATTGCCCGGTCTGCGGCGCGCCGGCCGAGCGCGAGGCGGATCCGAAGTCGGGCGAGGAGGATGTAGTGCGGCGCTGCACGGGCAGCATCAGCTGCCCGGCCCAGGCCATGGAAAGCCTGCGGCATTTCGTGTCGCGCAACGCCTTCGATATCGAAGGGCTGGGCGAGAAGCAGATCGCCGCCTTCTATGAATGGGGCTGGCTGAAGGAGCCTCGCGATATTTTCCTGCTGCATCGCCATGCCGATGCACTGCAGCGCAAGGAGGGCTTCGGCGAGACATCCGTGGCCAAGCTGATGGCCGCCATCGAGCAGCGCCGCGTGATCGGTTTCGACCGTTTCCTCCATGCTCTGGGCATCCGCCATGTCGGGCAGGAGCGCGCCCGCCTGGTGGCGATGCATTACGGCACGCCGCAGGCCTGGCTGGATGCGATGGATGCGGCGAAGGAGCGCGAGGGCGAGGCCTGGGGCGACCTCAACAGCATCGACAAGATGGGCGACGTGGTGGCCGATGCCATTGTCACCTTCGCCACCCGCCGGCACAGCCGCGCGGTGATCGATCATCTGCTGGCCGAACTGCGCGAGGTGGTGCCGCCGGAAAAGCCGGCGCAGGATTCCCCTGTCGCCGGCAAGACCGTGGTGTTCACCGGTTCGCTGGAACGATTCACCCGCGACGAAGCCAAGGCGCGTGCCTTGAGTCTGGGTGCCAAGGTGGCCGGCTCGGTCTCGAAGAAAACCGACTACGTGGTGGCGGGTCCCGGTGCGGGCAGCAAACTTGCCGAGGCGCAGAAGCATGGCGTGACGGTGCTGACCGAGGATGAGTGGCTCACGCTGATCGGCAGCTGACCATGCTGGTGCAGCGCGCGATTCCGTCTGTCGCATCTATTTCCGGCGCCTCGGCCATCGCGCTGGATTTCGAAACCGCCAGCCAGAACGCGGGCAGTATCTGCTCGGTCGGTCTGGCCTGGATCGCGGATGGGCAGGTGGCGCACACGGCCCATTGCCTGGTCCGGCCACACGATATGCGCTTCGATCCCTGGCATGTCAGCATCCATGGCATCCAGCCCCATGACGTGGAATTCGAGCCGGAATTTCCCGCCATCTGGGACGACCTTCTGCCGCATCTGGAGGCCACGCCTTTGCTGCTGGCCCATAACGCGCCGTTCGATATCGGCGTATTGCGGGCGGCGCTCAGCCATTACGATCTGGCCTGGCCGACGCTTTCTTATCTGTGCACGGTGAAGATCGCCCGCGCCGTCTGGCCCGACCTGCCGAACCACAAGCTGCCCACGGTGGCCGAGCATATCGGCTTCGAGCTGCAACATCATGCGGCCGACAGCGACGCGGCGGCCTGCGCTGGCATTGCCCTGCGCGTCATGACCGATGCCGGCAGCAACGACCTGATCGGCTTGCTCCCGCGCTTCGGGATCAAACCCGGCCGGCTGGAGCCGGGATATCACGAAGCCTGTTCGTCAATGACGGAACGGCGCTCGGCCTTCCGCCGCCATCGCCCGCCGCCGTGGCTGCGATAGGCGTTCAGCCCTTCTTCATCTCCGCCTCATAGCGGGCCTTGGTTTCGGCATTGGGGGGATAGAGGCCGGGCAGGGGTGTGCCTTTTTCCACCTCGCCCATGATCCAGGTTTCCAGTTTCTCCTGTTCCACGGCTTCGGCCGTCACCTCGGTCACGAGTGCCTGAGGAATCAGAACCGCGCCATCGGCGTCCAGCACGATCACGTCGCCGGGAAACACCGCCACGCCGCCGCAGCCGATTGGCTCCTGCCAGTTCACGAAAGTCAGGCCGGCCACGCTGGGTGGCGCGGCAACACCATCGCACCAGACCGGCAGGCCTGTGCCGATCACGCCGGCGCCATCGCGCACCACGCCATCGGTGACCAGGGCCGCCACGCCGCGCTTCTGCATGCGCGCGCAGAGGATGTCACCGAAGATGCCGGCATCCTTGACGCCCATGGCATCCACCACGGCGATGCAGCCTTCCGGCATGTCCTCGATGGCGCCACGCGTGCTGCGCGGCGAGGCCCAGCTCGCCGGCGTCGCGAGGTCTTCACGGGCCGGCACGAAACGCAGCGTGAAGGCTTCGCCGACGATGCGCCTGTCCTGCGGGGTCAGCGGCTTGGCGCCGCGCAGCCACACGTTGCGCAGGCCCTTCTTGAGCAGGACGGTGGTCAGCGTCGCCGTCGTGACCAGTTCCAGGGCCGCCTTGATCCGTGCATCCAGCATCGTCATCTCTCCTTGCAGGGGACGACAGGCTAGGCAGGGCCGGGGAGCACTGGCAAGCAGGCAGACGGATTTTTCCGGAGCGGCTTGCGCTGAATCAATCCGGCTTCAACCCCCCCAGCGGCACGGGGGGCTTCAAGCCCCCAATGGGGCGGTCGCCTGTTTCAGCCAGTCGCGTGTCTCGTCGTCCACCAGGGGCGCGATGTCGTGCCAGACCAGCGCATGGTAGGCATCCAGCCAGGCGACCTCGGCGGCGTTGAGCAGGCATAGTTCGATCAGGCGGCGGTCGATGGGTGCGCGGGTCAGCGTCTCGAAGCCGAGCCAGCTTTTGCCATTCTCGGCTTTCTCGGTTTCGACCCGTACGGCGACCAGGTTCTCGATGCGTATGCCATAGCCGCCGGTCTTGTAATAACCCGGCTCGTTCGAGACGATCATACCGGGTTTCAGCGGCACCGCGCTGCCGGCCTTGGCGATGCGCTGCGGGCCTTCATGGACCGAGAGGAAGCTGCCGACGCCGTGGCCGGTACCGTGGTCGTAATCCAGTCCGATTTCCCACAACGGCTTACGCGCCAGGGCATCGAGCTGCTGGCCGGCGGTACCTTCGGGAAATTTCGCCGTTGCGATGGCGATATGACCCTTGAGCACGCGGGTGAAACGGTCGCGCATCTCTTCCGTCGGCGTGCCGATGGCAACCGTGCGGGTGATATCGGTGGTGCCATCGGGATACTGGCCGCCGGAATCGACCAGATAGAGGTTGCCGCTTTCCAGGTTGCGATTGGTGGCTTTGGTGACGCGGTAATGCACGATGGCGCCGTTGGGGCCTGCGCCCGAGATCGTGCTGAACGACAGGTCGCGCAGGCCGTTATCCAGCCGGCGGAAGCTCTGCAGTTTTTCCGCCGCGCTGATCTCGTCGACGGCGATGCTTTTTGCCGTCTGCTGGTCCAGCCAGGCCAGGAAGCGCGTGATGGCCGCTCCGTCGCGGCGATGGGCGGCGCGGGTGCCGTCCAGCTCGGCTTCCGTCTTGCATGCCTTGGGCAGCAGGCAGGGATCCTCGGCGCGGATCAGTTTCGCGCCAGCCTGCTCCAGCGTCTGCAGCACGAAGATGCCGCTGGTGGCCGGATCGACCTGCACGGCTTTTTTCGCCTGGCCCAGGGTGGCGAGGGCGGCGGGGAAATCTTCCGGCGCATGCAGGCGCACATCGGCCAGATGCTGGCGCACGGCAGCGTCAAGCTTGCGGGCATCGATATAAAGGTCGACCGCGCCGTCAGCATTGAGCACGGCCATGGAGAGCGGCAGCGGCGTATGGGGCACGTCGCTGCCACGGATGTTCAGCAGCCAGGCAATCGATTCCGGCAGGGTCAGCACCACCGCATCGGCCCCGCGCGCCTTGATGACGGCGGCGATTTCGGCGCGTTTCTCTGCGGCGCCACGGCCAGCCAGATCCGTCGACTGGATCAGCACCGGTCCCAGCGGGGGCGGGGGCTGGTCGGCCCAGACCACATCGATGGGGTTGCCATCGGCTGCCACAAGCGTGGCACCGGCGGCTTCGCAGGCGGCGGCAAAACGCTTCACGCCGTCTTCAACATGCAGCCAGGGATCGTAGGCCAGTTTCTCCCCGGCCTTCAGGTTGGCCTTCACCCAGTCGGTGGGTGGATTGTCGATGCTGTGCAGGCGCTCGAACAGCGCGCCGTCGACCTGCTGGGCGAGTTGCAGGGTATAGCGACCGTCGCTCCAGATCGCCGCCTTGTCGGTCAGCACGATAGCCAGGCCGGCCGAGCCGGTGAAACCGGTCAGCCAGCTCAGGCGCTGGGCGCGCATCGGCACATATTCGCTCTGGTATTCGTCGGTCAGCGGCACGATTACGCCGGCCAGCCCGCGTTTGGCCAGTTCGGCGCGCAGAGCGGCCAGCCGCCCGGCAACGGCATTCCGGTCCTCGATGGCGGCGGCAAAGCGCGCGGCCAGTTCCGCCACCAGGGCGGCGGCCTTGTCGGCCGGCAGGGCTGCGTCGGCCGGCAGCAGGGCCAGGCCGGGGAAGCCGCCGAAGACTGCCGGCGCGGCGGCGATTCCACGTAACCAATTTGTAAGCACGGGCGGCAGACCGGCAGTGAGGGCTGAAAGCGGGCCTGGCTGGTGCAGTGTCATGGAATAACCCGTTGCTGTGTCGTTGAAATTATGGGGCGGGGAAGGGCATTCGTCCAGACTAAGCTATGCAGTTTCTGCAATGCTGCGTAAGCAAACGATCATGGGTAAGTCATTGTTTTTTCATAGGTGCAGTGCAATATTCTGCCCGTGGCCGCGATGCACAGAGAAGCCCGGACCACAGAACGGAGACTACCATGAACACCCTGCGCAACCAGACCGCTTTTGCCATCCCGGCCAACCTGGCGCCCATGAGCGCCGCCGAGATCGAGGCCTATGCGCGTCGTATCCGCGCCGAAGCCATTGCCAACCTGATCGTCGGTGCCTGGACCGCCCTGAAGGGCGCGACCACCCGCTTCAAGGCCTATCTCGCCCAGAAGCGCGCGATGGACGAACTGAACGGCCTCGATGACAGCATGCTGCGCGATATCGGCCTCAGCCGCTCGCAGATCCCGGCCGCCGTGGCCGGCCTGATCGAGCGTCCGGCTCCGGTCGCCCATGTGAACGAGAATGTCGCCGCCGCCAAGGTGGCCCGCCTGGTGCCGCGCGAAGCGGCCTAAGCGGCAAAGTTCCCCCCGCCGGTACCGGCAGAGTATCGCGTCGCCTTCATAGTCTCCTCCCCCTGAACGGGGGCGGCGCACCGGTTACCGACAAGAACGCGCGGCCCAGGGCATTGCCCTTCGGCCGCGCGTTTTTTTATGGGTCGGGTTCAGGGCCGGATTCGGGATCGAGGATGGATTCGCTCGGCATGCGATAAAGGCATGGCTGATTTCGAGCCGGTGCAAGGCACCCGCTAACCGCTTGATTAATCAGCAGGCGGAAAAATTAGGCAGCCGGTTATTTTTTATACATAATTGAATTTGCTCAAAAATTTCATCATTTCGCTCTTGCAAAATAAATGGTGCGATGCAATATATACGGCAGCGGTGCTGACGTAGTTTCATAAGTTACGCAGGCTCGCTGAGGAACACCCGGGGCGGCTTATCCAACGTGAAGGAGATAGCCATGCAGACCCCGCGCTTGAACAAGATGCCCTCCACCCTCGACAGCTCGGCCTACCTCTATCTGGGCTTGACCGATTACGTGCAGCTGGAGCGTGAAGCCCGCCGGGCCCGCGCCCGTCTCATCGCGTCGTACCTGACCCGTGCCTGGAACAGCCTGTTCGGCGTGAAGCCGGAGCCGAATGACGCGGTCGATTTCAGCGCCGACGACCTGATCGCCATGGGCGTGCCGCGGAAGGATATCCGCGTCGCTCTGTTCGGCCAGTCGCTGGGCAATGTAATCGCCTCGCTCGGTCGGCGGATTGTCGCCTCGATCCAGCGCGCCACGGCGGAAGCCGAACTGCGCAATCTGGACGACCGTACACTGCATGATATGGGCCTTAGCCGTTCCGATATTCCGGCGGCAGTGGCTGGCGATATCTATCGCCCTGGTCAGCCGTCGAACGAGAATGCCGGCGAAGCCAAGGTGCAGGTGCTGAAGCAGAAGGAAGTCGTCGCGGCCTAACGCGACGCTTGAACGCCGCGCTTTAGAGGCGGCGTTCAAACACGAGGGTATGCCAGCCTTCGCGCGGGATGCGCCGCGCAAGGCTGAGCCCTCCGGCATGAAGCCCCGTCGCGCGGTAGCGGGCGACGATCAGGCGCTCTTCGCGCGCCAGCAGGCCGGAAAGCACCAGATGCCCACCAGCTGCCACCAGGTGGCTGAGGCCTGTGGCCATACGGCAGAGCGGCTCGGCCAGGATATTCGCCACCACCAGATCATAGGGCCCGTCCGCCTTCAGTCGTGGATCATCCGGCCGGCTTGCAGTCACCGCCGTGATGCGGCTGGTCAGGCCATTCAGACGAATATTGTCGCGCGTTACGGCGACGGCCACCGGATCGATATCGGCAGCCAGCACCTGCCGCGCACCGGCTTTCGCGGCCGCCATGGCCAATACGCCCGACCCGGTGCCCATGTCGAGCATGCGGCGTGGCGCGCGGATGCGGCAGAGATCGTCGATCGCCAGCAGGCAGCCATAGGTGGATGGCGCGCGACCGGTACCGAAAGCCAGTCCGGCATCCAGCAGCAGGCTTAAACTGCCGGGTGGAATCGCGTCGGCATCATGGGCGCCGTAGAGGAAAAAACGTCCGGCGCGGATCGGCGCATTCAGCTTGTTGGTGTGGCGTACCCAATCCTGCGCGGGCAGATGATCGAAGCGGATCATGGCGGGAATACCCAGCGCTTCGGCGATTTCACCCAGCCGTTTGCGCCAGAGGTTCTGATCCGGCGGTGTATCGAACAGCACCTGCACGCGCCAGTCGGGGCTGACCGCCACGCCGGGCTTCAGCACTTCATACGACGTCACAGCCAACGCCTCATCACCGAGCATCTCCTCGGCGGCGGCCACCAGGTCGACCGGCACGTCCAGTTCGACCGACCAGAATTCAGGAGAGAGGGGCATGCTCAGGCTTTCTCGGCTCAGGCTTTCTCGACGAAGGAGGCGATCACGCGCTTCTCGCCGGCCTTCTCGAAACCGATCAGCAGCTTGTTGCCCTCGATGGCGCGGATTTTCCCGTACCCGAATTTCAGGTGGAATACGCGGTCGCCGAGATTGAACGCAGCGTCGTCGGGGCTGCGCTGTACGATGTCGTCGTCATCAATCCGGCGGGCGCGGCCCTCGATCAGGCCGCTTTTGCTGCGTGGATATTGCGGCGAGAAATCCCAGCTTGTGCCTTGATAACCGCTGCTGCCGGCCGTGCTCTCGCTGAAACCGCCGCCGATATAGCCCGTGCGCTGGTTGCCGCGATACAGGCCTGGCTGCGCGCGTTGCTCGATATGCTCGGCGGGCAGTTCGTCGAGGAAGCGCGAGGGGATCGCCGATGTCCACTGGTTATAGATGCGGCGATTGGCGGCAAAGGTGACATGCGCGCGTTTGCGCGCCCGCGTCAGGCCCACATAGGCCAGCCGGCGCTCTTCCTCCAGGCCGGCGGTGCCGTTGCTTTCCAGCGAGCGACGGCTGGGGAACAGCTCTTCTTCCCAGCCGGGCAGGAACACATAGTCGAATTCCAGGCCCTTCGCCGCATGCAGGGTCATCAGGCTGACCATTTCGGCGTCTTCGCTGTTCTCGGTATCCATCACCAGCGCGACGTGATCAAGGAAACCGGCGAAATTCTCGAACTCGCCCAGAGCGCCAATCAATTCCTTCAGGTTTTCCAGCCGGCCCGGCGCTTCGGGCGACTTGTCCTCCTGCCACATCTGCATGTAGCTGGATTCATCCAGCAGGATGGCAGCCACCTCGGTATGCGGCAGCTCGGCCGCCTGGCTGCGCCAGCGCTCGAAATCGGCCATCAGTTTTTTCAGCGTGTTGCGCTGTTTGGGCTTGATCTCGTCGGTCTGCAGCAGGTCGTGCAATGCGGCGGTCAGCGACTTGCCGGCGGCCCGCGCCGCCTTGTGCAGCATCTGCAGCGTGCTTTCACCCAGGCCGCGCTTGGGCACGTTGACGATGCGCTCGAAAGCCAGGTCGTCGTCGGGCTGCATCAGGACGCGGAAATAGGCTATGGCATCGCGGATCTCGCGGCGTTCATAGAAACGCAGGCCGCCGACGACGCGGTATTTCACCCCGATGGTGAGAAAGCGTTCTTCGAAGGCGCGGGTCTGGTGGCCGGCGCGCACCAGGATGGCGATCTCGTTGGGCGAAACCTTCTCGCGCTCCAGCGCCTCGATTTCCTCGCCCACCAGCCGGGCTTCCTCGTCGCCGTCCCACACACCCTGCACGATGACCTTGTCGCCCTCGTTCAGGTCGGTCCACAGCGTCTTGCCCAGCCGGCTTTCATTATGGGCGATCAGGCCGGATGCAGCACCCAGGATATGCGGGGTGGAACGGTAATTGCGTTCCAGCCGCACGATTTTCGCACCGGGGAAATCCTGCTCGAAGCGCAGGATGTTGCCCACTTCGGCACCGCGCCAGCCGTAGATCGACTGGTCGTCGTCGCCCACGCAGCAGATGTTGCGATGGGTCTGCGCCAGCAGCCGCAGCCACAGATACTGCGCCACGTTGGTGTCCTGGTATTCGTCCACCAGGATGTAGCGAAACTGGTGCTGGTATTTCTGCAGCACCTGCGCGTGTTCGTTGAACAATGTCAGGTTATGCAGCAGCAGGTCGCCAAAATCGCAGGTATTGAGCTGCAGCAGGCGCTCGCAATACTGGCGATACAGGCCGGCGCCCTTGCCCTCGGCAAAGCCGCCTTCACTGTCGGGAATTTTCTTCGGCCCCAGGCCACGATCCTTCCAGCGGTCGAACTGCGCTTTCAGCAGGCGCGGTGGTACCTGCTTCTCGTCCAGCCCTTCGGCCTCGATCAGTTGCTTGATCAGGCGCAGCTGGTCGTCGTCGTCCAGGATGGTGAAATTGGGTTTCAGGCCGACCAGCTCGGCATGGCGACGCAGGATGCGGTTGGCGATGCCGTGGAACGTGCCCAGCCACAGGCCATCGACGGCGTTGCCGACCAGTTTTTCCACGCGCTCGCGCATCTCGCGCGCCGCCTTGTTGGTGAAGGTAACGGCCAGAATCTGGCTCGGCCATGCCAGCCGGCGGTAGAGGATATGCGCCAGCCGCGAGACCAGCACCCGGGTCTTGCCGGTGCCGGCGCCGGCCAGCACCAGCAGCGGGCCATCCAACTGGTTCACCGCCGCGCCCTGCGCCTCGTTCAGCCGCGTCAGCCAATCCGGCGGGGGCATGGATGCTGCCGCGGCCGGGTCGGCGGGAGGACTATTTTCCGGCTCGAATCCGGACAGGTCGAAAGGGTCAACGGACATGGCGCCTACATAGCCCAAGCGGGCAGGGCTGACCACCCGCACAACCTCGTTGCAGGGCATATCCCGCGCCGTCTGCCGATTGCCCCGCCTGCGCCAACGCGTTACCTCTATTGGCATTCCAAGGAGAAACGCCATGGCCCCCGTCGCCGCCCAGCCCCGCCTGACCCCCGCCGCCACCGAGACGGCGCTAGCCGCGTTGAAGCAGTTGCTCGGCGACCGGCTGACCACCGCCCAGGCGGTCCGCGACCAGCATGGCCGGGATGAGTCGTGGAACCCGCCATTTCCACCCGATGCCGTGGCCTTCCCGCATTCCACCGAGGAAGTGGCCGAGGTCGTGAAGATCTGCGCCGCCCATGGCCTGCCGATCATTCCCTATGGCGCGGGCACCTCCTTGGAGGGCCATGTCACCGCGCTGCAGGGTGGCATCAGCATCGACCTGATGCAGATGAACAAGGTGCTGCAAGTGAATGCCGAGGACCTTGACGTGGTCTGCCAGCCGGGCGTCACCCGCAAGCAGCTTAACGAATACCTGCGCGATACCGGCCTGTTCTTCCCGATCGATCCCGGCGCCAACGCCTCGATCGGCGGCATGGTTTCCACGCGCGCCAGCGGCACCAATGCGGTGCGTTATGGCACCATGCGCGAAAACGTGCTGGCGCTGACCGTGGTGATGGCCGATGGCCGCATCATCCGCACCTCCAAGCGTGCCAAGAAATCGGCGGCCGGTTACGATCTCACGCGGTTGTTCACCGGCTCGGAAGGCACGCTCGGCATTATCACGGAAATCACCCTGCGCCTCTACGGCATCCCCGAGGCGATGTCGTCGGCGATCTGCTCGTTTGCCACGCTGGAAGGCGCGGTGAATACCGTGATCCAGACCATCCAGGCCGGCATCCCGGTGGCGCGCATCGAATTGCTGGATGACGTGCAGGTCGATGCGATCAACCGGCATTCCAAAACCGATATGCCAGTGCAGAATCTGCTGATGCTGGAATTCCATGGCACCGAGGCCGCGGTCGCCGAGCAGGCCGAAATGGTGCAGGCCATCGCCTCTGACCATGGCGGCAACAATTTCCAGTGGACCACCAAGCCGGAAGAGCGCGCCAAGCTGTGGCAGGCGCGCCATGATGCCGCCTATGCCGCCAAGGCTTTGCGCAAGGGCTGCGAGGTCTGGGCCACCGATGTCTGCGTACCGATATCGCGTCTGGCCGAATGCATCCTCGAGACCAAGGCGGACGTGGTGAAAACCGGTTTGACCGCACCGCTGGTCGGCCATGTCGGCGATGGCAACTTCCACCTCGCCATCGTGCTCGACCGCAACAACCAGGCCGAGATCGAGACCATCGAGGCCTTCAACGAGCGCCTGGTGCACCGGGCGCTGCGCATGGATGGCACCTGCACCGGCGAGCACGGCATCGGCCGCGGCAAGATGAAGTACCTGACCGCAGAGCATGGCGAGGCGGTGGCGGTGATGCGGGCGATCAAGAAGGCGCTGGATCCCGACAATCTGATGAACCCCGGCAAGATTTTCAGTATCTGAACGCTGCGGCCGGCCCTGGATACCGCTCGCCATGGCAATCAACGATGTTCAGCTCCATCTGCTGATTGCTGCGGTGCGGCGTCTGCGCAAGACGGCGGGCGATCGCCGCCTAGAGGTGCTGGCTTTCGGCTACCCTGACCTGCTGCTGTCGAAGAAACGGCTTGAGGAATTGGTTGGAACCGATCTTGCGCGGAACCTGCCCGAGCGGGCTGACGCTGCCAAGATACGGGCATGGTATGGGATGGCGCACGAGGAGCCCATCTATGACAGTCTGGCGCTGTTCGACCGTCTTGGCATGAACGTCACCATTGCCGATGTGGTTGCGCTGCAGGGGATGGAGCGGATTGTCGATCTGAACGATCCTTTGCCTGACGACTTGCGTCGCCGTTTCGATTTCGTGATTGATCCAGGCACCTGCGAGCATTGCTTCAATGTTGGTATGGCCTTCCGCAATGTCTGCGAGGCGGTGAGGCTGGGCGGCTTTCTGGTCCACATGGCGCCGCTGACCCTGGTTAACCACGGTTTCTGGAATTTCTCGCCTACGGTCTACCCCGATTACTTCGAGGCGAATGGCTTCAGCCTGCTGCACATGGCCGGATATGCCTATAAGCCGGACAGCAGTCTGGAAGTTTTTACCGTAAAGCCATTCGAGAATTTCACGCCGCCGATGAAGGGGCTTATCTATGTAGTCGCCGAACGCATCGGCGAACAGGACCCGATCTGGCCCATACAGCGCAAATACCAGACCCTACTGTCACCGGCAGCCAAAGGCCCCCCCAAATAATTGGTCTGGTTGGATATTTCGTTCGCTTTCGTCAATATGGCCGCCCGATTGGGCTCCGGCTCGGCTATCGCTGGAAATACGCAACCGCGGGCTCTATTCTAGTCTTTCCAAAAACTTGTAGGCATACGAAGTGGTTACGATCAGAGGTTTGAGATGAGTGCGCGGAAATGGTCTCCCGATAGCTGGCGCAGCAAACCGATCAAGCAGGTGCCGGATTACCCCGATGCGGCGGCCCTGGCTGCTGCCGAGGAGAAGCTGTCGAAATACCCGCCGCTGGTCTTTGCCGGCGAGGCGCGCAACCTGACCACCGCCCTGGGTAAGGTGGCGGAGGGCCGGGCTTTCCTGCTGCAGGGCGGTGACTGCGCCGAGAGCTTCGCCGAATTCAGCGCCAACAACATCCGCGACACTTTCCGCGTGCTGCTGCAGATGGCCGTGGTGCTCACCTTCGGTGCCGCCTTGCCGGTGGTGAAGGTCGGGCGTCTCGCCGGCCAGTTCGCCAAACCGCGTTCGGCGCCGACCGAGAAGCGCGGCGACGTGGAGTTGCCCAGCTATCGCGGCGACATCATCAACGGCATGGATTTCGATGCCGCCGGGCGTCAGCCCGATCCGGGCCGCCTGCTGCAGGCCTACAGCCAGGCGGCGGCGACGCTCAACCTGCTGCGCGCCTTCGCCTCGGGCGGTTATGCCGACCTGCATCGCGTGCACGGCTGGAATCTCGGCTTCGTGGCGAAAAGCCCGGAAGCCGAGCGCTGGCAGGATGTGGCGGCCCGCATCACCGAGGCGCTGGATTTCATGGAAGCCTGCGGCATCAGCCCGGAGCGTACGCCGGAAATGCGCACGGTGGATTTCTACACCAGCCACGAAGCCCTGCTGCTCGGCTACGAGCAGGCGATGACCCGCGTGGACTCCACCTCGGGCGAGTGGGTCGATACCTCGGCACATATGCTGTGGATCGGCGACCGCACGCGCCAGCCCGACGGCGCTCATGTCGAGTTCCTGCGCGGCGTGCTGAACCCGTTGGGCCTGAAATGCGGCCCGACCACCGATCCGGACGAGTTGATCCGTCTGATCGATCTGCTGAATCCGCAGAACAAGCCCGGCCGCCTGACGCTGATCGCGCGCATGGGTCACGACAAGGTGCAGAAACACCTGCCGGCGCTGGTGCGCAAGGTGGCGCAGGAAGGCCGCAGCGTGGTGTGGTCCTGCGACCCCATGCATGGCAACACGCTCACCTCGGCCTCGGGCTACAAGACCCGGCCGTTCGACCGCATCCTGTCGGAGGTGCGGCAGTTCTTCGAGGTGCATCTGGCCGAGGGCACCCATGCCGGCGGCATCCATCTGGAACTGACCGGCCAGGACGTCACCGAATGCATGGGTGGTGCCCAGGCCATCGGCGACGACGACCTGTCCAGTCGTTACCACACCCATTGCGATCCGCGGCTGAATGCCTCGCAGTCGCTGGAGCTGGCTTTCCTGATCGCCGAGATGCTCAAGCTCGAGCGCATGAACCGCGGTAGCCAGCGCCATGCAGCCCAAGCCTGATAGCAAGTCCGTGACCCCACTCGTGCCGCCTGCCCAGGCGGCCGAGCTGGAACGCCAGATATCGGCGCATACCGACGCGTATTTCAAGAAGACCAAGGAGATCGTCCAGCATTACGGCGACAAGACGGTCACCTATGCCGTCTTCATGCGTCGCCCGGTGATCTTCTGCCCGCGCCTGATGGTGGAATGGATCGAGAAGGTGGCCGCCGCTCGCGGCGTCAGCATCCGGATCGATCTGCTGCACGAAGAGGGCACCTGGGTCGGTGCCGGCGAGCCGCTGCTCTATATCACCGGCCCGATGTCGCAGCTGGTCGATCTCGAGACGATTTATCTGCAAAAGCTCGGGCCAGCCTGTGTCGCCGCTTACAACGCGTATTCCATGTGCTGCGACATGCCGAATGCGCGTTTCCTGGCGATGGACGCACGCCATTGCGCCGGCCCGGAAATGGCCGAGATGATGGCTTATGCGGCCAGCGTGGGCGGCAAGGCGGCGCGACGCGATGTCGGCGCGGCCGGCTTCATCGGCAATGCAACCGATGCCACCGCGCATTATTTCGGTAACGACAAGGGGTTCGGCACCATGCCGCACGCCTTGATCGGTTATGCCGGCTCGACCTTGCGCGCCGCCGAGCTGTATGCCGAGACCTTCACCGGCGAACAGCTTACCGTGCTGGTCGATTATTACGGCCAGGAAGTGACCGACGCGCTGGCGGTCTGCAACCGCTTCCCCGATGCCGCCAATGAGGGCCGGCTGGCGGTGCGACTGGATACCCATGGTGGCCGCTATATCGAGGGACTGGACCCGCAGGCATCCTACGCCGTGCTGGAACGCCACGTGCCCAACGCCATCCGACAGTACCGCACCGAACAGGAGCTACGCTGGCTGGTCGGTACGGGCGTATCGGCCGCCGCCATTTATCACATGCGCGCCAGTCTCGACCGCGCCGGCTTCATCAACGTGAAGATCGTAGCATCCTCGGGCTTCAACGCGGCCAAGTGCAAGGTGATGGCCAGCGTCTCGGCGCCGATCGATATCGTTGGCACCGGTTCGTATCTGCCGGATAGCTGGACGGAAACCTATGCCACCGCCGATATCGTCGCCTATGATGGCGTGCCGAGCGTGAAGGTCGGCCGCGAATTCCTGCTGCGCAAATAGGCTCGACGGGAAAGCCATAAAAAAGGCCGGGCATTGCCCGGCCTTTTCATTTCAGGAATGCGGCGCTTATTCCGCCTTCACGTTGGCGGTCTTGATCACCTCGGCCCAGCGCTTGATGTCGTCCTGCAGGAAGGCGGCAAATGCCTTGGCGTCGCGCACGTTCACTACCATGCCCTGCTTGAGGAAGGTTTCGCGCACGGCATCCTTCTTCATCACATCCAGCACAAGCTGGCGGTAACGCGCCAGCGCGGCTTCCGGCACGGCGGCGGGCGCAAACATGCCCAGCCAGGCATCGGCCTCCACGCCCTTGACGCCGGCCTCGGCCACCGTGGGCAGATTGGGCAGGTGCGGCGAGCGGTTCGGCGAGGCCACCGCGATGGCGCGGAGCTTGCCGGCCTGCACCTGCGCCAGCACGGTGGGCGTGGTGGCGAAACTGCAATCCACATGGCCGCCCAGCAGGTCGTTCAGCAGTGGCGCCGAACCCTTGTAGGGGACATGGGTGAGGTCCACGCCAGCCTTGGCCTTGAACAGTTCCAGCGTCAGATGCGAGGCCGAACCCTGACCGGTCGAACCGCAGTTGATCCTGCCCGGCTGCTTCTTCGCCAGCGCCAGCAGATCGGCCATCGACTGCACCGGCAGGTCGTTCTTTACCACCAGGATGTGCTGCAGGTCGGCCAGCAGCGCGATGGGGGCGAAATCCTTCACCGGGTGATAGCCGCCGCCATCGGGTAGCAGCGAGATGTTGGTGGCGTGGGTCTGGTTGGTGGTGGCGATCAGCACGCTGCCGTCCGCCGGGCCTTGGGCCACGCGGCGCGAGCCGATGGCACCGGCACCGCCGGGCACATTCTCGACGACCACGGCCTGGCCCAGCGGGCCGGCGATCTCCTGTGCCACCAGGCGAGCCAGGCTGTCGGTTGGGCCGCCGGCCGGGTAGGGCACAACGACCGTGACCGGCTTGCCCGGGTTCCAGGCTTGGGCGAAGGACAGACCGGGCAGCAGGCCAGCCATGGCCGTGGTGCCGGCCAGGCCAAGGAAATGACGACGATGGAGCATGCTTTTTTCTCCCGCGAGACGGTTTCTGGTTGAACGCTTAAGCGAAAAGCTTACAGCGTCTCGGGGGCGATCCGCACCAGCTGCTTGCCGAAATTCTTGCCTTTCAGCAGGCCGATGAACGCGGCCGGCGCGCTGCGCAGGCCCTCGGCAACGTCCTCGCGGTATTTCAGCTTGCCGGTCTTGATCCATCCGGCCATCTCCATGATGGCGCCGGGCCAGTAGCCCATATGCTCGGAGATGATGAAGCCCTGCACCTTGGCGCGATTGACCAGGATGTGGCGCATGCCGGTGAAGGGATAGGGCTGGCCGTTATACTGGCTGATGATGCCGCAGAGCGGCACGCGGGCGAAGCTGTTCAGCCGGCCGAACACCATCTCCATGATCTCGCCGCCAACATTCTCGAAATAGACGTCGACGCGGTCGGGCGTAGCGGCCTTGAAGGCGGCCTGCATGTCGGGCGCCTTGTAATCGATGCAGGCATCGAAGCCCAGTTCCTTCACGACGTAGTCGCATTTTTCCTGGCCGCCGGCGATGCCCACCACACGACAGCCCTTGATCTTGGCGATCTGGCCCACCACCGAGCCCACCGCGCCCGAGGCGGCCGAGACAACCACGGTCTCGCCGGCCTTGGGCTGGCCGATTTCCATCAGGCCGTAATGGCCGGTGACGCCGGGCATGCCCAGCACGCCCAGGGACGTTGAGATCGGCGCCACCTTGGGATCGAGCACGCGCAGTTCGTTGGCTTTGGCCACGGCATAGCCCTGCCAGCCCAGCATGCCATTCACATAGGCGCCGACCGGCAGGCTCGCGACGTTGCTTTCGATCACCTGGCCCACCGTGCCGCCGCCCATCATGTCGCCGGGCTTGAGGTGGGCGGCGTAGGAGCGCACGGGGTCCATGCGGCCGCGCATGTAGGGATCGAGCGAGAGGTAGATGTTGCGCACCAGCACCTGGTCCGGGCCGGGTTTCGGGATGTCGCGCTCGACGATCTCGAAATCTTCCTCGGTCACCCAGCCCTTGGGGTGCTGTTTCATCAGGACTTGAGTATTTTTCCCGGCCATTTGGCCCTCCCTTTGCCCGCTGCGGGGCTATCTAACGTGCCGTCCGGCAATGTAAACTGTGGAAGGCGTTGAGAGAAACCTGCCGTAGGGTTAACTCTTGCCTCCCGAACCCATACCAGACCCGTCCAAAGATGTCCGCCGCCCCCGACCGCCTCAAGATCGCCATGGCCCAGATCAGCCCCGTGATGGGCGATATCGCTGGCAACCGCCGACTGATCGAGGCTGCCCGCGTCCGCGCGGCGACGGCCGGCGCGGATCTGGTCGTGTTCCCCGAACTCTGCGTGGTGGGCTATCCGCCGGAGGACCTGGTGCTGCGTCCCTCGGTGCAGGAAGCCTGCGAAGCCGCCGTGCATGGGCTTGCCGCGCTCACCGCCGATGGTGGCCCTGCGCTGCTGGTCGGTTCGCCCTGGCGCGATGGCGGCAAACTCTACAACGCCGCGCTGTTATTGGATGGCGGGGCCATCGTCGCGATCCGCTTCAAGCATGAACTGCCCAATTACGGCGTGTTCGACGAGAAGCGCGTGTTCAGCGCGGGGCCGCTGCCCGGGCCGGTACCATTCCGCGGTGTACGGCTGGGCGTGATGGTCTGCGAGGATATGTGGCTGCCAGACGTGGCCGAATGCCTGGCCGAGACCGGCGCCGAGATGCTGGTCGTGCCGAACGGCTCGCCGTTTGAGGCCGGCAAGTGGGACATGCGCCTAAATCTCGGCGTTGCCCGCGTGGTCGAGACCGGACTGCCGCTGCTGTATGTGAACTATATCGGCGGGCAGGACGAGCTGGTGTTCGATGGCGGCGGCTTCGTGCTGAATGCCGATCGCCGCATGGTGGTGCGTCAGCCCGATTTCGTCGAGCATCTGCAGATCACCGAATGGCGCCGCGGCAATGATGGCTGGCATTGCGAAGCCGGCGCGGTGGCCGAACCGCTGGATCGCCTCAGCGCGATCTATCAGGCCATGGTGGTGGGCCTGCGCGATTACGTGACGCGCAACCGTTTCCCCGGCGTGGTGCTGGGGCTTTCGGGTGGCATCGACTCCGCGCTGTCGGCGGCCGTGGCGGTGGATGCGCTGGGCGCCGACAAGGTGCGGTGCGTGATGATGCCGTCGCGCTATACTTCGCAGCAGAGCCTCGACGACGCCAAAGCCTGCGCCAACGCGCTGGGCGTGAGTTACGAGACAATTCCGATCGAGCCCGCCGTGCAGGCTTTTGCCGGCATGCTGGCGCCAGCCTTTGCTGATCGCGCCGCCGATGCGACGGAAGAGAATATACAGGCCCGCGTGCGCGGCGTCACCGTGATGGCGATCAGCAACAAGTTCGGCCATATGGTGCTCACCACCGGCAACAAGTCGGAAATGTCGGTCGGCTATGCCACCCTCTATGGCGACATGTGCGGCGGCTATTCCGTGTTGAAGGACGTCTACAAGATGACGGTCTTCGCGCTGTCGCGCTGGCGCAATGCCCATGTTCCGGCCGGTGGCCTCGGGCCTGCCGGCGAGGTGATCCCGGAAAGCATCATCGTGCGTCCGCCCACGGCCGAATTGCGCGAGAACCAGCTGGATCAGGACAGCCTGCCGCCTTACGAGCAGCTCGATGCCATCCTGGAAATGCTGATCGAAAAGGAGATGCCGGTGCGCGACATCGTGGCGACCGGCCAGCCCGAGGATGTGGTGCGCCGCATCCAGCACATGCTCTATGTGGCGGAATACAAGCGCCGCCAGGCGCCGCCGGGTGTGAAGATCACGGCGCGCAATTTTGGCCGCGACCGTCGCTATCCGATTACCAACGCCTTCCGGGATCTGTCCAAATGAGTGCAGTTGCCGTTCGTTTCGCGCCGAGCCCCACCGGCCGGCTGCATGTCGGCAATGCGCGCGCCGCCTTGCTGAACTGGCTTTATGCCCGCAAGCATGGCGGCACATTCCTGCTGCGGCTGGATGATACTGATACCGGCCGTTCCACGGCGGAATTCGCGGCCGGCATCGAGGCTGACCTGCGCTGGCTTGGCCTGGACTGGGATCGCTTCGCCAAACAGTCCGACCGTTTCGACCTCTACCGTGCGGCGACCGAAAAGCTCAAAGCCGCCGGCCGGCTCTATCCCTGCTATGAAACGGCGGAAGAACTGGAGTTGCGCCGCAAGATCCAGCTCAGCCAGAAAAAGCCACCGGTCTATGACCGCGCGGCGCTGAAACTGACCGATTCCGATCGGGCGAAGCTGGAGGCCGAAGGCCGCAAGCCGCATTGGCGCTTCAGGCTGCAGCCCGGCATCGTCGCCTGGGACGACCTGATCCACGGCCATACCGAGATCGACATGGCGAGCTTGAGCGACCCCGTGCTGGTGCGTTCCGATGGCTACCCGCTCTACACATTGTCGTCCGTGGTCGATGACGGGGAATTTGCCATCAGCCACGTGATCCGTGGCGAAGACCATGTCACCAACACGGCGGCGCAGATTCAGTTGTTCCAGGCGCTGGGCTATGCCGCGCCGACCTTCGGGCATTTCTCTTGGCTGCTGGATGCCGAAGGCGCCGGCCTGTCGAAGCGCATCGGTTCGCTTTCGCTGGCCGATCTGCGCGAGCAGGGTTATGAGCCGATGGCGCTGAACTCGCTGCTGGCGCGGCTGGGCTCCGCCGATCCGGTGGAGCCGCATTTCACCCCCGCCGAACTGGTGGCCGGCTTCGACCTTGGCCGGTTCAGCCGCGCACCCGCCCGGCTCGATCCGCACGAGCTTGACCTGCTCAATGCGCGCATCCTGCATGTCACGCCGTTCGCGGCCGTGCGCGACCGCCTGCCCACCGGTGCGACCGAGGCTTTCTGGCTCGCCATCCGCGGCAATATCGGCAAGCTGGCTGAAGCCGCCGAGTGGTGGCCGGTGGTGGCGGGCAGCATCAGCCCCGTGATCGAGGACGCCCTGCTGGTGCAGGCCGCCATCGAGACCCTGCCGCCCGAACCCTGGGACAGCATGACCTGGAAGGCCTGGAGCCAGGCAATTTCCGCCAAGACAGGGGCAAAGGGAAAGGTGTTGTTCCATCCCCTGCGTTTGGCCTTGACCGGACGCGACAAGGGGCCCGAAATGGCGCCCCTGCTGCCCCTGATCGGGCGGGAGCGGGTGCTGGCGCGCCTGCAGGGTATTTAGGCGTTAGGCGTGAGCATCATGGCGAAGGACCGCGTATATCTGTTCGATACCACCCTGCGGGACGGGGCGCAGACCCAGGGCGTCGATTTCTCCGTCGAGGACAAGCGCCTGATCGCGCGTGCACTCGACAAGCTTGGCGTGGCCTATATCGAGGGCGGCTGGCCCGGCGCCAATCCGACCGACAGCGAATTTTTCTCGGCCAAACCGGCGCTGAAGCGCGCCAAGTTCGTCGCCTTCGGCATGACCAAACGGCCGGGCCGTTCGGCCGCCAACGATCCGGGCCTGGCTGCCATTCTGGATGCCAAGGCCGACGCCGCCTGCCTGGTGGGCAAGAGCTGGGACTTCCAGGTTGATGTCGCGCTCGGCATCACCAAGGCCGAGAATATCGAGCTGATTGCCGACAGCATTGCCGCTGCGCATAAACGCTTCGGCGAGGCGATGTTCGATGCCGAGCATTTCTTCGATGGTTACAAAGCCAATCCGGATTTCGCCACGAAATGCGTGAAGGCGGCGCTGGATGCCGGCGCCCGCTGGGCAGTATTGTGCGACACGAATGGCGGCACCATGCCCGACGAGATCGAACGCATCGTCGGCGAACTGGCTGCCACGCTTGGCTCGGCCGATCGGCTGGGCATCCACACCCATAATGACACCGAAAATGCCGTCGCCAATTCGCTGATGGCCGTGAAGGCCGGCGTGCGCCAGGTGCAGGGCACGCTGAACGGCCTGGGCGAACGCTGCGGCAATGCCAATCTGATCGCGTTGATTCCGTCATTGATGCTCAAGCCGTGGTTCCGCGACCATGTCGATATCGGCATGAGCGAGCAGGATCTCACGCACCTGACCGCCACCTCGCGCATACTGGACGAACTGCTCAACCGCGCGCCGAACCGTCATGCCGCCTATGTGGGCGCTTCGGCTTTTGCCCATAAGGGCGGGCTGCATGTTTCGGCGGTGATGAAAGACCCGCGCACCTACGAGCATGTGCCGCCGGAAAGCGTGGGCAACACCCGCAAGATCCTGATCTCGGACCAGGCGGGCCGCTCCAACCTGCTGGTGCGGCTTACCGAGGCCGGCATCACGTTCGATCCGAACGACAGCCGGCTGAATCTGTTGCTGGACGACGTGAAACAGCGTGAGGCCGAGGGATATTCCTACGATGGCGCCGAGGCGAGCTTCGAGGTGCTGGCCCGCCGCGCCCTGGGCCAGATGCCGGAGTTCTTCAAGATCCGCAGTTTCCGCGTGATGGTGGAACGCCGCTACAACGCGAAGGGCGAGTTGGTCACGATCTCGGAAGCTACGGTGAAGCTGAACGTGGATGGCGAGACGCTGTTTTCAGTGGCCGAAGGCAACGGTCCGGTCAATGCGCTCGATCATGCCCTGCGCAAGGATCTCGGCCGATATCAGGCCTATATCGACGACCTGCGGCTTGTGGATTTCAAGGTCCGTATCCTCAATGGCGGCACCGAGGCCACGACGCGCGTGATGATCGAAAGCGCCGACGGGCAGGGCAATCGCTGGTTCACCGTGGGCGTATCGCCCAACATCATCGATGCCGCCTTCGTGGCGCTGATGGACTCGATCCAGTGGAAGCTGCTGCGCGACGGCGCCCAGCCCTCGAAGTAATCCGATGAGCGGTACCAACCGACCCAAACTCGGCAAATATGCGCCACCGGGGCCGTTGCGTCGTGGTCCGGTGATCGTGCTGGTCGAGCCGCAGCTGGGCGAGAATATTGGCGCCGCCGCGCGCGCCATGCTCAATTGCGGCATCACCGAGCTGCGGCTGGTCAATCCGCGCGACGGCTGGCCCAATCCAGCCGCCTATGTGCTGGCCAGCAAGGCGGATCCGGTGCTGGATGCGGTCAGCGTGTTCAAATCCACCGCCGAGGCCGTCGCCGACCTGCATCGCGTCTATGCCACCACGGCGCGCCACCGCGACATGATGAAAGAGGTCGTCACGCCGCGCGAGGCCGCCCGCCGCATGCGGGCCGAGGAAGCCGGGGGCCATCGCGTCGGCATCCTGTTCGGCCGCGAACGCACAGGGCTGGACAATGAGGATGTGGCGCTGGCCCATATCGGCATCACCGTGCCGCTCAATCCGGGCTTTTCCTCGCTGAACCTGGCCCAGGCCGTTCTGCTGCTCGGTTACGAATGGTTCACGGCCAATGACGACACGCCGCCCAGCCGCATGGAAACCGTGCGTGGCGGCTTCGCCACCCAGGAGGAACTGCAGGGCCTGTTTGGGCATCTGACGAGTGAACTGGATGAATCCGGCTTCTTCCACAATGTCGAGGCCAAGCGCGGCACCATCCTGCGCAACCTGCGCAGCGTGCTGCAGCGCGTGCCGCTGGCCAGCCAGGAAGTGCACACCTTTCGCGGCATGCTGAAGGCGATTGCCCAGGGAAGACCCCGCCGTGCCCCCTATTCGCAGCGTCACAAGAAACCGCCTGCCGACTGAAGGAGAATGCCATGCCCCAGGCCGTCCCGACCCAGCAAGCCGACGACGAACGCGTGCGCATTACACGCTGGGATTTCGCCCCCGGTGCATCGACCGGTTTCCATGTGCATGAATATCCCTATGCGGTGACCTACCTGACCGACGCGACGATGAAACTGATCGACAGGGACGGCAAGGAAAGCATCATCGAGATGAAGGCCGGCGGCAGCTATTCGCGGCCCAAGGGCGTGGCGCATGACGTGATCAACGCAGGCAGCGCGCCGATGGCTTTCGTGGAAGTCGAGATCAAACTCTAACCCACATCATCTTTGTCATGCTCGGGCTTGGCCCGAGCATCCACGAGTTCTTTTTTAAAAACAACACGTGGATGCCATGGTCAAACCGTGGCATGACGGTTCTGGTCACCCTTTCTTCCCCAGCCCGATGCTCCGTCCTGCCTGCGCCGGCTTCGGCAGCCGGCCATGCCCCTCCATCATGCGCGTGAACAGGGCCTGGTGTTCGGGCGGGAAGGGGCAGGAGCGGCGCGTGGCCAGGTCCACATGCACCAGCACCTGTTCCGAGGTAGCGGCGAGATAGCCTTTCGAAGCGTGGTGCATTTCCATGAAATAGTGAATGCGCTTGGCGTCATGGCCCAGAAGCTGGAAGGTGAAGCGCAGTTCGTCGCCTTCCACCACCTCCTGCAGGTAGCAGACATGGGTCTCGAGGACGAAGGTGGAGAGGTTGGTGCGCTGCACGTAGCTCCAGTCGAGATCGAAGGGCTTGAAGAACTCATCCAGCGCCTGGTCGAAGATCACGTTGTAATAGCCCACATTCATATGCCCGTTGGCATCGATATGTTCGGGCTTCACCCGCATGCCGGCCAGCTGCAGGGGTTGCGCGTAATCCAAGGCGGCTTGAGAAGAATTCATCGGATTTCCCTTGTCGTTTTCGTTTCTCCCGGTAGCCTTTCCTTCCATGACATGGGACCCGACGCAATACCTGAAATTCGCCGGCGAGCGTTTAAGGCCCGCCATCGACCTGCTGGCGCGCATCCCGCTGGTGGCACCAGTCAGTGTGGTCGATCTGGGCTGTGGCGCCGGAAATCTGAGTCCGCTGATCCAGCAGCGCTGGCCGCAGGCAGCCCTCACCGGCGTCGACTCCTCGGCTGCCATGCTGGAAAAGGCGCAGCAGGATTATCCCGCCGCGAAATTCGTGTTGGCCGACATCGCCACCTGGCGGCCGGAATCCCCCGTTGACCTGCTCTATTCCAACGCCGCCCTGCACTGGTTGCCCGATCATGATGCGCTGATCCCCGGCCTGCTGGATTGCCTGAAACCCGGCGGCTGGCTCGCCATCCAGATGCCGCGCAATTTCGGCGCGCCCTCGCATATGTGCATCGTCGATGCCATCGAGTTGGGGCCATGGCGGCCGAAACTGGAGCCGCATCTGCGCCGCCGCCCTGTCGCCGAGCCGCAATCCTACTGGCGCCTGCTGCACGAGCGCACCGCCAGCCTGGAAATCTGGGAAACCGAATACATGCAGGTGCTGTCGGGCGCCAACCCGGTGGCCGAATACACCAAGGGCACCTGGCTGAAGCAGTTCCTCGACCGGCTGGAGGAACCCGAGCGCAGCGCCTTCGAGGCCGACTATCGCCAGCGCGTGGCGGCGGCCTATCCGAAGGAAGACGACGGCCGCACGCTGTTCCCCTTCCGCCGCCTGTTCATCCTGGCGCAGAAGCCGCTTTAGTCTGATCCGCGTTTCAGCCCTATCAGGCGGAACACGGCCGGCGCGGCGATCACCACCACGGCGATGCGGAAGACATGCATTGACGACACGATGGCCACTTCGACGCCCAGCCCCAGCGCCACCAGGCTCATTTCCGCCATGCCGCCGGGCGACAGCACGAGGATCAGCGCCTCGCGGTTGATGCCGACCCGCTCGGCGAAAGCGACGGTAAGGCCCAGCGCCAGTGCGAGCATGACCAAGGTGGCGAAGGCGGCCCAGGCGGCGATGCGGCCTACCTCACGCAGTGGCGTGCCGACAAAACGGCAGCCGAGCGCCGCCCCCATCACCACCTGGGCGGCGGCCACGAGTTCGGGCGGCGGCGATGCGCTGGACCAGCCGAGCAGATGCACGATGGCCGACACCAGCATCGGTCCCACCAGAACGGCGGCGGGAATGCGCAGCAGCCTGGCGAGGAACCAGCCGGCCACACCGCAGGCGATCAACAGCGCCCCTTCCAGCGGCAGCATCTGCCACAGATGGGCACCCTGGGCCATCGGCGGCACGTCCAGCCGCTCGATGAAACGGAAGTAGACCGGCACGGTCATCACCACCAGGAAGATGCGCAGCGCATGGGTCAGGATGATGCTGCGGCCGTCGCCGCCATAATGTTCGCCCACCAGGGTCATTTCCTGCAGGCCGCCGGGCGTGGCCGAGAAATAGCTGGTCACCGGATCGAGGCCGGCAAACCGGCGGAAGATCACGTAGCACAGCGTGGTGGCCACCGGCACATAGACCAGCATCAGCGCGACCAGGCCAAGCCATTCGCGCGCGCGTTCGATCATGGCCGGCTTGAAGGCGCTGCCCAGCATCACGCCGATCACCACGATCATGGCGGCGCGCAGATAGGGATGCACACGCAACGGCAGGCGGCGGTTCAGTCCGGTCAGCACGGCAATGCCGACAAACACCATGCTGCCCAGCATCCAGGCCAGCGGCATGCGCAGGTACAGGAACGCCGCGCCTCCGGCGGCGCCGATCAGCAGCGCCGGCAGGTAGGAGGCGAGGCTGCGTGCCGCGCTCACGCCGCGATGTAGCGGCCCAGACGCACCGCAGTCTGGCCGGGTTTGAGGCGTTTGGTCGGCATGATCAGTACGCAGTGATCATAAGGCGTGCGGACCGGTTTGCTGCCGTCATGGGCGATCACGGTGCCGGCCGCGGGGATCGATTCAAGGCCCGTGAAACTTTGCTCGAAACGGAAATTGTCGGTCTCGATGGTAATCGCATCGGTCACTTCGACGAAACGCTGCGGTGCCGGCGCACCCTGTATGCCGTGACGGGCCAGATAGGCGGCGTCCGCCATGCCGGTCTGGTGCAGGAAGCGCAGCATGGTTTCGATCGCCACGCCGCGGCTGGCCTGCTGCCAGTGCTGGCCGCATTCCACCAGCAGGGCATTCTTTTCGCTGGCGGGATCGCCAAAGCCGCCGTAATCGCGCATGCGCAAGCCGGCCTTGTGGCCCTGATCGGCAACCACGGTGTCGGGCACGCCGATCTCGGCGGCGAAACGGCGGCCCTTGGCCAGCGGGCCCGACAGCATCAGCGGCGGCGAGGGCTGCTGCATCGAATGCAGGTCGAGCAGCAGATCCACTTCGCCGATCAGCGGCTCGATTTCGCGGGCGCGGTCGAGTTCGATCGAACGGCGAGGTCCGTCCAGCGCGTCGGCGCCCCAGACGCGGTTCATATCCTCGTCGACGAAGCGCGACGCGGTCGGCTCGTTCGGATCGAAACGCAGATAGGCGGCGACATTGCAGAAGATCAGGGTCAGCTTGCCGCGGGCTGGGCGGAATTTCTCGCGCAGCAGCAGGTCCAGCGCATGGGCGCCGCAGACTTCATTGCCGTGAACGAGGGCTGTGATCGCCGCATGCGGCCCGGGCAGGCCAGAGTCGAAGCTATGGGCATAGGGAATGCCGGTATTGCCTTCGCGGTATTGGGAAATCGGGATCGGCAGCAGGGGATTGGGGGGAAGGGCTGACATCGGTCCTGGCTGATGGGGAATCGAAACTGTCTGTGCAGACCTGTTATAGCCTCATATCGGCGCTCCAGCCCAGCGGCCAGGATGGGTTGAGACCAGGGTTGAGGAAAATTCAGGCTGGCAGAGGGCGCCGCATCGCCACCCGTTTGGCGATATCCAGTCCGGCTGCATGCTGGCGCTGGATCAGCATGCGCAGGTCTGGTCCGATTTCGGCAACAGACATGGGCACGAACCCCAGCCGCGCATAATAGGGCGCGTTCCACGGCACATCGCGGAAGGTGGTCAGCGTGAGGGCCGGCCGGTGGCGCTGCCGTGCCATGGCATCGGCCACGTCGAGTAATCCGGACGCCAGCCGATGTCCGGCATGGTCGGGATGCACATCCAGTTCCTGCACATAGAGGCAGTCATCGAGTTCGGCGGCGAGCAGGAAGCCGACCGGGTGGTCATGGTCATCCACGGCCACAGCCAGCATGTTTTCCGCGGCCGCGGCGCGGAATTCCTCTGCCGCCGTGGGTTCGCCGGCAGCCAGCGCGGGATAGCCAACGGTAATGAAAGCCTGGGCGGCGGCGCGCTCGATCTCGCGCAGCAGGCCGGCTTCGTCGGGACGGGCGAGGCGGATGGCATAGGGCATACGACACAATATATGTCATGCCCGATATGTCATGCCTTGGCCTGACCCGGGCATCCCGTTTCTGGGCCGCGATGGAACGGGATCCTCGGGTCAAACCCGAGGATGACTGTCACGCGAAAGCTTCTTCCCAGCTGCCCAGGGTCGATGCCTTGGAATATTCGGTGGCGCGGTTCTCGAAGAAATTGGTGTGTTCCACGCCGTTGAGGATCGCATCCAGCCACGGCAGCGGATTCTTCTCGATACGGTACATCGGTTGCAGGCCGAGCTGCAGCAGGCGGCGGTCGGCTGTCCAGCGGATGTAATCCTTCACTTCCTGCGCGGTCAGGCCCTGCACGCCCTCGATCTCGAAGGCCAGGTCGATGAAGGCATCTTCGTGATCGACGATGGTGGAGCAGGCGACATACAGGTCGCGCTGGAATTCCTCGGTCCAGACTTCCGGATTTTCATCGAGGAAGGTGCGGAACAGCTTGATGATCGAATTGGTGTGCAGGCTCTCGTCGCGCACGCTCCACGACACGATCTGGCCCATGCCCTTCATCTTGTTGAAGCGCGGGAAGTTCAGCAGGATGGCGAACGAGGCGAAGAGTTGCAGGCCCTCGGTGAAGGCGCCGAATACGGCCAGCGTCTTGGCGATGTCGGCCTTGGTCTCCACGCCGAACTGCTGCATGTAGTCGTATTTGTCCTTCATCTCCTTGTAGCGGAGGAAGGCCGAGTATTCCTCTTCCGGCATGCCGATGGTATCGAGCAGGTGGGAATAGGCGGCAATATGCACCGTCTCCATGTTGGAGAAGGCGGCCAGCATCATCTGCACTTCCGTTGGCTTGAACACCCGGGCGTAGTGCTTCATGTAGCAGTTGTTCACTTCCACATCGGCCTGGGTGAAGAAGCGGAAAATCTGCGTCAGCAGGTTCTTCTCGCCGGGGCTGAGCTTCTTCTGCCAGTCCTTCACGTCGTCGGCCAGCGGCACTTCCTCGGGCAGCCAGTGGACGCGCTGCTGGGTCATCCAGGCCTCATAGGCCCACGGATACTGGAAGGGCTTGTAGACCGGCTTGGCATCCAGAAGCGACATCGAATCCCCCATCACGACAGCGAACAGCGACGGAGAATATTGCAACATCTTGTGGTTCGGACAAGGGGCTTGTCCCTAGATGTTGCGGTTTGGGCGGGGGTTGTCTGTGGATATCGCCGTATCCGGCCGGCTTGCCGGTGGGGCCTGTGGATTACTTTTCCGTCCGGGCCTGCAGCCCGGCGGCCAGGCCGCGCAGTTCGGTGCGCAGGCGCGCCAGATCCTGCAGCCCGAGGGGCAGCAGGCAAGCCATGTCGCGCTGCATGGCGGCCACGGCGGCCTCCAGGGCGCGGCCCTGTTCGGTCAGGGCGATGGTGACCTGGCGTTCGTCTTCCGGAGCGCGGCTGCGGGTGATCAGCCCGGCCTGCTCCATGCGTTTGAGCATCGGCGTGAGCGTGCCTGAATCCAGATGCAGGCGTTCGCCCAGGGTTTTCACAGTATGCGGTCCCGCCTCAGCGCGCGCCTGTTCCCACAGCACGAGCATGACCAGATATTGCGGATAGGTCAGGCCCAGCGGTTCCAGCCGGTCGCGATACAGACGCGTCATCGCATTCGACGCGGCATACAGCGCGAAGCAGAGCTGGTGGTCGAGCGTGATCGATTCGTCGGCGGACATGGTCGGGCCAAGGATAGGCGGCGCCGGATAAAGCGGCAATCCGGCGCCGCGATGGTGGTCAGACGTGGTTCAGACCGTGGTTTCCAGCGCCACGTCGATATTGCCCCGGGTGGCCTTGGAATACGGGCAGACCTGGTGCGCTGCGGCGACCAGCGCCTCGGCCTGGGCCTTGTCCATGCCGGGCAGGGCGACCGCGATCTTGGCGTTCAGGCCAAAGCTGGTTTCGTCCTTGCCGATGCCGATGGTCACGCTCACCGTGTTGCCCTGGGGCAGGGCGATCTTCTGGTTGCGGGCCACCAGGCCCAGCGCGCCCTGGAAGCAGGCGGCATAACCGCTGGCGAAGAAGGTTTCCGGGTTGGCGGCATTGCCAGGACCGCCCAGTTCCTTGGGCATGGCCAGGACCAGATCGATGATGCCGTCGGCCGAGGTGACCTTGCCGGCGCGGCCACCGGTGGCTGTGGCAGTGGTGGTGTAAAGCGGGGTGATGGACATGGCGGGTGCTCCTCTGGTTGTGACGGCCGGAAGGGCGCGTCGTGAGAAATTATATAGTGCACGATTTAATTTTACGCAATACATAGCCGCGTGACGAAGATCACGGTGGAGCCAGAGGATCTGCCACCGCCGCAATGTGGATCGCGTAGAGCCGCTATTAATTGCGAATAATTCGCAATCGTAATAAAGTCCGCCAGTCGCAGCAAAAGGGCAGACGGCGTTGTGTCACCCAAGGATTTGAAGCGGTTGTTCCTGGCCTACAGATTCGAGATCCAGGCGTATCTGGTGCGCCAGTTGCAGGACATCGAAACCGCGGCCGACCTGACGCAGGAAACCTTTCTGCGCTATGCCCAGCAGCCGGCAACCAGCACGGTATTGCAGGAGCGCGCCTATCTCTATCGCACCGCCCGCAACCTGGCGATCGATCACGTGCGGGCGAAACGGCGACAGCAGACCCAGGCTGTTTCGCATGACTCGCTGGCGGAAATTCCGGAAAACCAGCCATCGCTGGAAGACGCGACCGATGCGAAGGAGCGGCTGGCCAAGCTGCATGATCTGGTCGAACGGCTTCCGATCCGTACGCGACGGATTTTCATCCTGATCCGCATCGAAGGCTATTCCTATGCCGATGCCGCGGCGCTGATGGATCTGTCGATCAGTTCCGTACAGAAACACATGAACCAGGCCCTCCGGTCACTGGCACGGGGGCTGCGCAGCTAGCCAGTCTGCAGTATTGCTTCTTCTCTTTTGCCGCTTGGACGTCTTACAGGCAGATACCCCTACAGCCGACCAGAAACCCGTGACCAGCAGCGACACCCCCCTGGACCAGATCGAAAGCGAGGCGACCGAATGGCTCGTCCAGCACACGGCCGGCCGGCTTGATCCGGCGGAAACCCTGCTGTTCAAGGACTGGCTGCAACGCAGCGCACAGCATCGTGCGGTTTATGAGCGCATGCGGCAGACCTGGGATGCGCTGGCCGTATTGCAGCAGATGCCGGGCGATCTGCTGCGGCATACGGCCGATCTGCATGCAAAGCCAGGTTTGGCACCGGTCGGGCGGCGATGGTTGGCGCCGGTTTTTGCCGTTGCTGCCAGCCTGCTTCTGGCAATCGGGTTGACGGTGGCCTGGCTGGGCAATCCGGTTACCGTCCTGATTGCCGATTACAGCACTGCGCCCGGTGAAATTCGCGGTGTCACGCTGCCGGATGGCAGCCGTCTCGAGCTTGCGCCGTCGAGTGCGGTGAAACTGAATTTCAGCAATACCGAACGCCGGGTCGAGTTGCTGGCCGGCAGTGCCTATTTCAGCGCCGTGCCACAGGCCATGGCAGAGGGGCGTCCCTTCATCGTCGATACCGGCCTGCTCTCGGCCCGGGCATTGGGTACCCAATTCCTGGTCGAGCATTTACCGCGCGGCGACGGCGTGGCGGTTGCCGAGCATGACGTTGCAGTGACCATGAAGCTGCCAGGCAGCGATCCGCCGGTGACGGTTCTGTCGCCGGGGCAGGTCCTGCGATATCGGCGGGACCGTATGTCGGCGCCCGACATGGCCAGACTGGACCCGCAAGAGATCGCGCCCTGGCGGGTCGGCAATCTTGTCTTCTATCAGGTGCCGCTGCATGAGGTGGTTGCGGAACTCAACCGCTATCGCCGCAGCCGGATCCTTCTGGCGAATGACGACCTGTCCGCTCGCGTCGTCTCGGGCGTTTTCCGCATCGGCGAACCGGATGGCGCCCTCAGGGTGATTGCGGATGAATTGGGCCTGCGCATCACCGCTTTGCCCTTCATAACCGTAATTCACAAGTAGAAACATATAGATAGCCTGCCTCTGCCGATACTCGGTCAAGCGGCTCGATTATTTTTATCAAATCCGTGGAGTGGCGCGTCCTAGTGATATGTCGCGAATGATTTTCATTTGCGCAAGTGCTGATTGCGTCACTTCAGGGGGATTTCAAGTATGAATGCGAAATTGGCGGTGCGGCCCGTGATGCCGCGCCTGAGTGCCCGCCGTCTGGTCGGTCTTTCTGTCAGCGCGGTGGCATTGGCAGCCGGCTTGAATCTGGCAACTGCCGCTGCACAGGCCCAGGGCGCCGCCGCGCCGGCGGCGTCGCAGCAGCGGATGGCATTCGATATACCGGCTCAGGAACTCAGCCGGGCCATCCTGGCCCTGGCAAACCGCGCCTCGATCCAGATCCTGTTCGATGGTGCGCGGTTGCAGAATTTGCGCAGCACTGCCGTCAGTGGCAACCTGACACCGCAGGAGGCGCTTGCGCGCATGCTGGACGGCACCGGCATGGGCTATCGCTTTACCGGTCCGGCCAATGTCACCCTGTTCGAGATTCCGCGCAGCGGCGACGCGACGGTATTGCCGCCGGTAACGGTGGAAGGGCGTGGCAGCCAGGTTGAAACGGCCACGGATTCCGTGGACGGGTATGTCGCTTCGCGGGCGCGGACCGGCACCAAAACCGATACGCCCTTGCTGGAAACGTCGCAGTCGATATCCGTTATTCCCCGCGATCAGATCGCCGACCAGAATGCGCAGACCCTGAATCAGGTGCTGCGCTATACGGCCGGCGTCACGCCGGAGACGCGCGGCGCGGTCGCAACACGCTATGACATGTTCACCATTCGCGGCTTCGATGCACACAGATACTGGAACGGCCTGAAGCAGCAGGATCTGTATTATTTCGCGCCGCAGCTCGATCCCTATCTGCTGGAACGCGCCGAGGTTCTGAAGGGCCCCAACTCCACGCTTTATGGTCAGGCGCCGGCCGGCGGCCTGGTCAATCAGGTCAGCAAACGTCCGACCGACGAGCCTCTGCACGAGGTTGGCATGGAAGTCGGCACCAACAATCATTACCGGCTTACCGCCGACATGTCCGAGAAGGTCGATGCGGAAGGCAAACTGGCCTATCGTTTCACCGTTGTCGGCCTGACCGAAGACGGCCAGATGAAGACAACGGAGAATGAGCGTGTCTCCATCGCACCGTCCATCGCCTGGCGGCCGGATGAAGATACCACGCTGACCCTGTTCGGTTTGTATCAAAGCGACCCGAAGGGCAATTCCTATGGTGGCATTCCGCCGCAGGGTACGGTGCTGGCAAATCCCTATGGCACGTTGCCGATGGATTTCTATGATGGCGATCCGAATTTTGAGAAATTCGTCCGACATCAAACCGCGCTGGGCTACGAGTTCGACAAGCGGCTCAACGATATCTGGACCCTGCGGCTGAATGGCCGCACCCTGCATGGCACGCTGGCCTACGACAGCGTTTACGCGAACGGCGTGCAGACGGATAACAAGACCTTGAATCGTGGCACGGCGACCTCGCGCGAGTCGATGACATCGTATGTCTTCGACAACCAGTTGGAAGCGCGCGTCGATACCGGGCCCGTCAACCATACGGTGCTGGGCGGTTTCGATTACCAGGTCATCGACGGGCATTACGCGACCGGCTTCGGCACGGCGCCGACGCTCAATATCTTCAATCCGGTCTACGGTCAGACGATCACCGTGCCCAATCGCAACCGCACCAATGTCGATGCGGAACAGTATGGACTCTACCTGCAGGATCAGATGCGGCTGGGCGGTTTCGTCGTCACGCTGGGCGGCCGGCACGACAAGGCGGAACGCACCACGACGACCGTCAACACCGGGGCCGTGGCCCGGCAGAACGACAGCGCCTGGACCGGCAAGGCGGGCATTTTGTATGCCTTCGAGAATGGCCTCTCGCCTTACGTCAGTTATTCCGAAGCCTTCACGCCGCAAAGCGGCACGGATTTCGCGGGCAAGCCCTTCGATCCGGAAGAGGGCGCGCAGTATGAGCTCGGCCTGAAATACCAGCCGCCGGGCAGCAACAGCCTCTTCACGGCTGCCGTCTTCGATGTGACGCGCAGCAACCTGAAAACCGGCGACCCCGCGCATTCAGGCTATTCCATCACGGTTGGCGAAGCGAAGTCGCGTGGCTTCGAGTTCGAGGCGCGACACAGCCTCACCAGGCAGATCGACCTGCTGGGCAGCTATACCTTCCTCGATACCGAAGTCACGAGGGACAACAGCGGTCTGCAGGGCAAGCGCCTTGGTGCCGTGCCCGAGCATCAGGCCTCGGCCTGGATCATGTATCACATGCCGCGCGATACATCGTTCAGGGGCCTCAGCCTGGGCAGTGGCGTCCGATATGTGGGCAGTACGGTCAACCCCGCCAATACCATCCAGGTGCCGTCCTTTACTCTGGTCGATGCGGCACTGAACTACGATCTGGGCGCATTGTCCGACACATTTGCCGGTGTCGATTTCTCGGTGAATGTGAAGAATCTCTTCGACAAGGATTACGTGGCGTCCTGCTATTACGGCGAGTGGTGTGCTTATGGGTATGAGCGCACGATAACCGCCGGGCTGCGATATCGCTGGTAAGCCGGCCGCCGCCTGAACGGGTGGCACTCAAGACAGCCGGGGCGGGCCCGACGGGCCGGCGCCGGCTGTTTCGTTTTGGCCACCTCTGGAGAATGGCCTGAACCCGCCCTATTTGAAGAATGACGCCGTGTAACGGCATCGGGGGGGGCTGTCGCCGCACGGCCTGAACGGTTTTGGCAGTGATGCCGAGAGCCGGAGGAGGTGCGTCATGGTCCATATCAGTCACGAACCCCATCGTGGGTCCCATCGCGAGCCCCATCGCGAGCCGGAAGCGCGACGCTGGCAGGATTGGGCGAATATGGCGCTTGGCATCGCGCTGGCGGGATCGCCGTGGTTGCTGGGCTATCGTGGCCTGGAAGAGGCGACGATGAATGCGGTGATCATCGGCCTGCTGGTTTTTGCGCTGTCGGCACTGGCGCTTACCCTGCTGGATCGCTGGGAGGCTTATATCAACGCCGTGCTCGGGCTGTGGGCCGGGCTGTCACCCTGGCTGCTGGGCTTCACCGGATATGACATGGCGCTATTGGCCCATTTGGGTATCGGCGGCAGCGTCGTGTTGATTGCCGTGCTGGAAATCTGGCAGGCCAGCCGGAACACCTGACAAGAAACCGGGCGTTCCGGCCCACTGAAAGCGGAAAACCAAAGCGGAAACCATTGCCGCCCGGGAAAAGATTTCAGGCCGCGAGGCCGGTTTCCTCATCGTCCAGGGCTGCCAGCGACAGTACCCATTCGTCATAGCTGGTGCCGCTGCGGCTCATCATGCCATCCAGATGCTGGCGGCTCGCGGCCACGCCTTGTTCCTTGCTGTTGGTGCTCCGCTCAATCAGCCGCAATTCCCGATAGGCTTCCTCGGCGGCAGCGATGCTGCGGCCGGAGGCGGCACGCCGGAAACACTGATAGCTGTCGATATGGCGGGCGGCGGCACCGTAATGCGGCGTGAGGTGCGACAGGGTCCAGTAATACTCGCCATTGCAGGCCATGTTCTTCACATAAGCGAAGACTTCCTCGCCGTCGCGAATGCGCTGCCAGATCAGTTGGAACACGGCGGCGGGCATGTCGGGATGGCGCAGCATGTTATGCGGCTGGCCGAGCAGCTCCTTCTCGCCGCAGGCCTGCGCCTGGCAGAAATAGGAATTCGCGTAGGTGATGCCGCCGGTGAGGTCGGCATGGGTGACCAGGAACTGGTCGGCGGGACTGGTGCGCGCGCGATTGACCGGGGAAACTGTGATCATGGCGATGTCCTCTGTTGACATCGCTATCAAAGGTCGTTTGCCGCAGGATGTGAAATTAACAATGCGTAAGACGGTCTAAAGATTTGACAACCATCAAGCGTTACGGCGCCGAAATGCACATGAAAAAGCCCGGCTTGCAGGCCGGGCTTTTTGCATCGTATCGCTACAATTGCCTTACTGGCAGGCAAGGCACTCGTCGTAATCAACCGCCTCGCGCGGGCCGCCGCCGACGGAAGCCGCCGCCGCCACCAGCGGCAGTTCGGGCTCGTTGATCGCCGGCGCACGCTGAGGACGTTCGCCTTCGTTGATCTTACCGACCAGCGGGATCGAAACGACGTTCGTGACGGTTTCCGAGGCCGATTTGCCCGACACCGTCTCGGCGCGCTGAATGGAGAGTGAGCGGCAGTAATAAAGGCTCTTCACGCCCTTCTTCCAGGCCTGGAAGTGGATCTGATGCAGATCGCGCTTGTGCACGTTGGCCGGCAGGAAGATGTTCAGGCTCTGCGCCTGGCAGATATAGGGCGTGCGGTCGGCCGCCAAGTCGATCAGCCAGCGCTGGTCGATCTCGAAGGCGGTCTTGAACACGGCTTTCTCGTCATCCGACAGGAAGTCGAGATGCTGCACCGAGCCGCCGTTGGTGGTGATCGACGACCACGTCTCGTCATCGTTCTTCTCGTACTGCTCCAGCGTCTTTTCCAGATAGCGGTTGCGCACCGAGAAGCTGCCCGACAGGGTCTTGTGGGTGAAGGCATTGGCCACGTTCGGCTCGATACCGGGCGAGGCGCCGCCGGCGATGATCGAGATCGACGCGGTCGGCGCGATCGCGATCTTGTGCGAGAAGCGTTCCATGATGCCGTATTCGGCGGCATCGGGGCAGGGGCCGCGTTCTTCCGCCAGCTTGCGCGAGGCGGCATCCGAGGCATCCTTCACATGCTTGAAGATGGTGCGGTTCCACACCTTGGCCATCACGCTTTCCCACGGCACGCCATTGGCTTGCAGGAAGGAGTGGAAGCCCATCACGCCCAGGCCCACCGAACGCTCGCGCTGGGCGGCGTAACGCGCCTTGGCCATGCTGTCGGGTGCCTTCTCGATGAAGTCCTGCAGCACGTTGTCGAGGAAGCGCAGGCAGTCCTCGATGAACAGCGGATGCTCCTTCCATTCATGGAAGTATTCGAGGTTCAGCGACGACAGGCAGCACACGGCCGTACGCTGCTGGCCATGCTGGTCGATGCCGGTCGGCAGCGTGATTTCGCTGCACAGGTTCGAGGTCTTGACCCGCAGGCCGGCTAGCTTGTGGTGCTCGGGCAGGGCGCGGTTCACGTGGTCGATGTAGACGATATACGGCTCGCCGGTCTCGATGCGGGCGGTGAGGATGCGGATCCACAGCGCGCGGGCCGAGACGGTGCGCTGCACGGTCTGGTCATGCGGGCTGAGCAGGGCCCATTCCTCGTCGGCTTCCACGGCGCGCATGAAGGCGTCCGAGATCAGGATGCCGTTATGCAGGTTCAGCGCCTTGCGGTTCGGATCGCCGCCGGTCGGACGGCGGATCTCGATGAATTCCTCGATTTCCGGATGGTCGATCGGCAGGTAGCAGGCGGCCGAGCCGCGGCGCAGCGAGCCCTGGCTGATCGCCAGGGTCAGGCTGTCCATCACGCGGATGAAGGGAATGATGCCCGAGGTCTTGCCGTTCTGGCCGACCTTTTCGCCGATCGAACGCAGGTTGCCCCAGTAGCTGCCGATGCCGCCGCCGCGGGCCGCCAGCCAGACATTCTCGTTCCACAGGCCGACGATGCCGTCCAGACTGTCATTGGCCTCGTTCAGGAAGCACGAGATCGGCAGGCCGCGGCTGGTGCCGCCATTGGACAGAACCGGTGTCGCCGGCATGAACCAGAGCTTGCTGATGTAGCTGTACATCCGCTGGGCATGGGCGGTGTCGTCGGCATAATGGCTGGCGACGCGGGCGAACAGGTCCTGGTAGGACTCGCCGGGCAGCAGGTAACGGTCATCGAGGGTGGCCTTGCCGAAATCGGTCAGCAGGCGGTCGCGGCTGCGGTCGACGTCGATGCGGATGCCGCGTTCGGTTTGCAGAGTGTTCAGCACGGATGGCTTCCCCTCGTTCTTGCGGCCCGGCCCCACAATGTGTGGCACCACATTTTGTGGTGGCCGGCCCGGCCGTTCTTCTATGAATCCCAATATCCGTCCGCTTTTGGCTATCTGGCGGCTGCGCACCCCGCCTTTTCACCTTCGAAACGCCGGGAAATCCCGGAAAAACAGCTTTCGAAGGCGGCGCAGCGTCGACCCGAAACAGCGTCAGCGAACACAACATATGGTACTGACGGTTAAGGGAGCGTCAATACGATGTGTGGCATGAGGCTGTAAAAAATTGCCTTGACGGATTCAGTATAGCGTGAACCCCCTGATTTTATGCCGTGTCGCTGACGGTCGCTGCAGCGCAAAAAGCCGCCTGTGGATTGTGGGGATAAGTATGGCGGGCCGGTTTTTCGCAAGCCGCTGTTAACCAATGCTCCCCTATCAGTTGTGCTACCGGCGCGGGATTTACGTCTGCGCCGGCCTTTGTGCCTGCTTGAATTGGTGTTTCAATGCGGGCCTTAACGCGATCCGACCGGCTGGATGACGATCCGGCCCGGCGGGGGAGGTTGCGATGACGCTGATTAAACATCCGCGCGCCGATATGGCCGCCAATGCGGCCAAGGCAGCCAGCCAGGTAGCGGTCGACCGCGCCGAAGCGGAAGCCGCCGAACTGATCGGCATGCCGGCGCTGGAGCGCCGCCGCCGCATCATGGTGGCGGGCGGCTCAGTGGTCAGCGTGCTCTGGCTCGGCATCTGCGCCCTCTATATCCAGAATTCCATCGGCTGGCAGAACCTGTGGCATGCCCTGCCGCACGAGGTCGGCGCCTTCATTGCCGGCATGGCCGCGCCGCTGGCTTTCCTCTGGCTGCTGCTGCTCAACATGTGGCGCGGCAGCGCCATCAAGCGTCAGGCCGCCGCCCTGCATCAGGTGCTGCTCGATCTGACCTATCCCACGCCCGAAGCCGAGCGCCGCGTCTCCGCCCTGGCTGGCGCGCTGCGTCGCCAGGCCCGCGAGATGGAAGAGGCCGCCCAGTCGGCCACCGACAGGATCGCCGCGCTGGGCGAGACCATGGCCAGTCAACAGCAGGTGCTGATCAATGCCGCCGCCGGTGCCGGCGAACAGGTCGCGCTGCAGGCCAAGCAGATCACCGGCAGCCTCAGTCAATCCTCGCAGGGCCTGCTGGCCGCCGCCGAACAGGTGAACCGCGACCTGGACGCCACCGTGAAGGGCCTGGCCGGCCGTTTCGAGGAGCAGAGCAAGGCACTGGTCGATGCGGCCGACAAGGTCGGCAACGAGATGAATGCCAAGGTCAATGGCATCGGCCAGACCGTGTCGACCCAGGCCCAGGTGCTGTTGCAGGCCGCCGACGTGATCGTGCGCGAGGTGGAAACCGCGCGTGGCATCTTCCAGACCAAGGCCTCCGAGATTTCCCGCATCACCTCGGCGATCCAGTTCCAGAACGAACGCGTCGAGGAATTGTCGCGCCGCCATGGCGAACTGATGGACCAGGCGGTGCAGCGCGCCGCCGAAGTGGCGCAGCAGATTGCCGCCGCACTGGAGCAGAAGATCGTGGCGCTGGAACAGGCGGTCACCCGCGCGGGCGGTGAGGCCGGCCGTATCGGCATGAGCTTTGCCGAATCCGCCCAGACCATCACCACCGCCGCCGAGGTCACGGTTGCCCGCGCCACTGCGGCCAGCGAAAGCTTTGGCCGCGAAAGCCTGCTGTTCAGCAATGCCAGCCAGAAGGTGATCGACAGCGCCGAAGCCGCCGGTACCGTGCTGCGCGAACGCGTGCGCGAGATCGAGCAGGCCACCGGCACCACCATCGGCCGCATCCGCGATATCGGTGAGACCATTCGCTCCGAGGTCGGTTCGCTCGATGAGCAGGGCGCCCGCGTTGCCGAACGTCTGCGCCTGTCGGCCGACGAGATGCGCGGCCGCACCGGCGCATTGGAGCAGGCGGGGGCTTCTGCCACCCGTCAGGCCGATGCCTTTGCCGAGGCGGCCACCCAGGCCGAACAGCGCCTGAAACTGACCGGCGACCTGGTCCGGCATCAGGCCGACCAGCTTGGCGCCGCCGCCGAACTGGCCGACCAGCGTCTGGCCCAGGCCGGCGATGCGCTACGCCGCGAAGGCGCCAACATGACCAGCACGCTGCAGCAGATCACCGACCGCGCCATGCGCGCCGGCGACGAACTGAAGCAGCGCGCCGACATCCTGGATGAAACCTCGGGCCGTGCGCTGAACAAGATCGGCGAGGCCGATGCCAGCATCCGGGAACGTGTCGAAAGCCTTGGCCAGGCCGGGCGCGACGCGCTGGCGATGGCCGCGCAGGTGCAGGAAACCATGACCCAGGCCAATGCCCTGCTGGCCCAGGCCGCCCAGCGAACCGACGATCAGATCTCGGCTGCCGGCGGCCAGTTGCGCCAGCACGCCGAACAGTTCGTCACCACCATCGACGGTGTCACCCGGCGCATCACCGAAACCGGCGACAGCGTGCGCGACCAGATCGACGGCCTCGACCAGGCCGCTGCCCGCACGGCGCAGCGCCTGCGCGCAGCCGGCGAAAGCGCCGGTCAGGATGCCGTGCAGTTGCAATCGGCGGCTGAACGCGCGTCGCAGCGTCTGCATCAGGTGAGCGAGACCGCGCAGACCCAGGCCCATGCCCTCAGCGCCGCCGCCGAACGCGCGGCAATGGAATCGCAGCTTGCCGGCAGCACGGCCCAGGCCCGCGCCAAGGATCTGCAGGATCTCTCGCTCGGCGTCGCCGAGGCGATGGCGCAGCTGGCCGAGAGGGCGACGGCGCAGACCACCGCCCTGGTTGCCATGAGCGAGAAGGCGCAGATCGAGGCGACCAGCCTGAACGCCGCTGCCGAAAAGGCGACCAGCAGCATCAATACGGCCGGCGACACCGCGCGTATCCGTTCGGTCGAACTGGGCGAGGCGGCGCAGGGCGTGGTGGATCGCACGCTGGAACTGCGCAGCACCATCCACGAGCAGGCCGGCGCGCTCACCGCGCTCAGCACCGAACTCACGCGTCAGGCCGAAAGCATCCGCGAGAATTTCCGCGGCCGCGTGCAGGAACTGGCCGAGGCGTCCGATGCCGCCATCCTCAAGACGGCGAATATCGGCGACAGCTTCCGCCGCCAGGCCCAGGAAGTCTCCCGTGTCTCCGACGAGGCGATCAGCCGCGTCGAGCAGGTGGGCACCACCTTCGATGCCCGCGCCCGCGAGATCAATCTGGCCGTCGGCAACGCCTCGGGCCGTATCGACGATGCCAGCGAAGTGCTGCGCAACCGCACCCGCGAACTGGCGAATATCGTCGAGGACGCGATGAAGCAGACCGACCGGATGAGCGACGGTTTCCGCCGCCAGGCCGACGAGGTCGATACACGCGCCGCCCGCCTGAGCGAGAAGGTGACCGAAATCGGCGAACGGCTTGCCCGCACCGGCACCGAATTCAGCGCCGTCACCGACCGCGCCACGGCACGTGCTGCCGAAACGGCCGAAACGCTGGGCCAGCGCGCGCAGGAACTGGCGTCCGCCGCCGCCCGCGCCGCCAGCGAGGCGGCGTCCGCCGAAGCCAGCCTGAAGGCCGATGCCCAGGCGCTGGCCGATGCGGCCCGCACCGCCAGCGTCGAGGCCGAGGCGTTGCGCAAGGCCACCCAGGCGCTGCGCGGCGAGCAGTTCCTCAAGACCGCGGCTTTCATCACCGGCCACCTCAACTCGATGGCCATCGACATCACCCGCCTGCTGAACCGCGACCTGTCGGAAGAACTGTGGCGGCGTTACTACAAGGGCGAACGCGGCCTGTTCACCCGCAAGCTGATCGACCAGCGCGACCTCGACAAGATCCGTGGCAAGTATCAGGAAGACGGCGAGTTCCGCGACTTCACCGACCGCTACATCGCCGAGTTCGAGCGTGTGCTGGCCGGCGCCAAGGGCGTGGAGCACGAGGAGCTGCTCACCTCGGCCTTTGTCACCGCCGATATCGGCAAAGTCTACCTGCTGTTGCGCGAGGCGGTCGGCAAGGCCCGCCAGTAAGAGCGCTCAGTAGCGGCACATGGACAAGACATCGTTGCAGGACTGGATCGGCGGCTCGGAAACGGCCGCCGATCTCATTTCGCCGGAGCGCTGCATCGCGCTGGCGCGTGCGCTGGATCGCTCGGATGCGGGCCTCATTGCCGGTACGCCGCTGCCGCCGTTGCGGCACTGGCTGTATTTCTGGTCGATCGCCACGCGGGCCCGGCTGGGCCGCGACGGCCATCCGACCCTGGGCGGTTTCCTGCCCGATGTGAGCCGTTTCTGGGGTGACGCGCAGACCCGCCGCATGTGGGCCGGCAGCCGCATCGCGTTTCATCACCCCGTGCCGCTGGGCCGCCCGGCACGGCGCATTTCCACCGTCGAGAACGTAGTCGAAAAAAGCGGCCGCAGCGGCCGGCTGGTCTTCGTCACCGTGCGGCACGAGATCTATTACGGTGCCACGCTCTGCATCACCGACCGGCATGACATCGTCTATCGCGAGGAAAAGCCCGGCGCGGCCCTGCCGCCGCCCGAACCGGCGCCAACGGATCAGGAATGGGACGAGGGTTTCGTCGCCGATCCGGTGCTGCTGTTCCGCTACTCCGCGCTCACCTTCAACGGCCACCGCATCCATTACGACCGCGACTATGCCCGCCATGTGGAAGGCTACGAGGGCCTGGTGGTGCATGGCCCGCTGCTCGCCACGCTGCTGATCGATTTCGCCGGCGATGCCCTGCCGGGCCGGCAACTGAAGCAGTTCGGCTTTCGCGGTCGCCGCCCGGTGCTGGACGGCCAGCCGTTCAGTCTGCGTGGCCGACTGAGTGGCGAGAATGTCGTATCGCTTTGGATCGTCGATGCCGATGATGCGCTGGCGATGACGGCGGAAGCGCGGTTCGGTTAGTTCGGCAAGTCAATTTTAATATTGTGAAGTTTAGTGGCGGCATGGTCCTCTTGCAGCCATCCACCTTTCACTCGAGAGGATATGGCTATTTCAGCAGTCAGGTTCTTGGTTCTCTTCGGAACTCCAATGATCGCGATAAATCTCTTTGCACTTGAATCAAGAGCTTCATCTTTTACTGTCCAGCCAAATGTTGATTCTTGTAACCCATTCCCGATGACCGTCGGCTTAAGGGTTTTGTATTCGATTTTCTGACCATATACCTCGCCGACTGTAACCCCAGCGCCTGCGGGAGTCTCAATCTTAATTTCAGGTGTTTTAGTGTTCTCACTTACACTTCGCTCAATACCTGTGCGCAAAGGGATGATTTCAAATGCAACAGCGGAATGATTTGACAACTTTACTGCAAATGTAAGCTCGAGTACTCCAGTCGATTTAGGATCTTTCCTCGGGCTCATGGCGAACTGGAAGAAATATACGTCGAAACTTTTCTGGATGCTGGGCTCAATCTTTAAGCTTTTGTCGGCTGCGGGAAACACGAGAGGTTTTCCAATAGTAATCCAATCAACATCGACAGACAGAGAACCGGATAGCGTCGAGTGTGCTTTTGCAGTATTTCCAGCCACCTTAAAAACATTGGGAAGCTGCATTTCTTTGTACTTATCGTTTTCAGAATACACGGCGGCTAATTCTTTCGCATACCCTGTTTCAAGCCATACGGCTTTCGAGGTTTTCCCTTGCTGATTTTTATAGTCAAAAATTAACGGCGCTCCACCATGGGTTTCCACTTTATTGGCTATGGTTTTTATCACTTGAACGTCGACGGGATAATATTTTGCCGTGCCTGCTTTTTCCGGCTGATTGGTATACAAAGTGAGGATATCTGGAAGAGGCACGGAATTCGTTTTTAGGGTATTTATTGCAGAAACAACATCCTGATCGCTTATATCGGCCGTAAGTTGATAATATAAAATCTTGTTGTTTGAATTATAATTTGTCTGAAATTTAGCTGCTGTATAAAAAACTGAAGCATCGACGGCCCATTTCTTATCTTTGGTAATTTGATTCTGAACTAGGAAATCGGTTGGAAAGGGGCGAAGCCCAACAAGAGGTAGCGTGATCTCAGCTTCGGCTTGGTCAATCGGATCATCGCCAATCACAATTTGTGCGCGGCTTTCTGAGGCCGGAGTGCTGATGAGAAAGATTGAAATGCTAAATATATAAATATTCTTCATTTTCGCCCCCTGCGGACTTTTTGCAAAACTATCACAAATTTGGCAGAGGGGAAATTCCGCGAGTTACTTACAAATGTATTCAGAAAATCTAAAAAAGACAAAATCTAGAAAAGACATTGCTCTGATGAAGCAATGAGGCCTGCTTTCCAAGATGCATAGATAGATTTAATATCAGCGTTCTCTCAATTTGGCGCCACGATCTTGCGCCCACGTCGCCTTGGCGCGGTGAGCTTGGCGACATCGAGGATGTCGTCGAGCTGGGCTTCGGTGAGCCAGCCTTTTTCGATCACCAGCTCGCGCACGGTGCGGCCGGTCTTCAGCGCTTCCTTGGCCACGGCCGCCGATTTCTCATAGCCGATATAGGGGTTCAGCGCGGTGACGATGCCCACGCTGGCCTCCACATGGCGTTTGGCCTGCTCGACATTGGCCTGGATACCGGAAACGCATTTCTCGGCCAGGGTGCGCGCCGCCCGCACCAGCAGCTGCATGGAGGAGAGCACGTTGTAGACGATCACCGGCTCCATCACATTGAGCTGCAGCTGCCCGGCCTCGGCTGCCATGGTCACCGCCATGTCGTTGCCGATCACCTGGAAACATACCTGGTTCACCACCTCGGGGATCACCGGGTTCACCTTGCCCGGCATGATCGACGAGCCCGGCTGCATCGGCGGCAGGGCGATCTCGTTCAGGCCGCCGCGCGGACCGGAGGAGAGCAGCCGCAGGTCGTTGGCGATCTTGCTGAGTTTCACGGCGATGCGTTTCAGCATGCCGGAATAGAGCACGAAGGCGCCCATGTCCCAGCTCGCCTCGATCAGGTTGGCCGCCCGCACCATCTCGACGCCGCTGATCCGCGCCAGCTCGTCGATCGCCAGGTTGGAATATTCCGGCTCGGTGTTGATGCCGGTGCCCACCGCCGTGCCGCCCAGATTGATCTCGCGGAACAGCTTCACGATCTCGTCGCCGCGCGCCACGTCTTCCTTGATGTTGATGGCGAAGGCCTCGAATTCCTGGCCCAGGGTCATCGGCACGGCATCCTGCAGCTGGGTGCGGCCCAGCTTGATGATGTCGGCGAATTCCACGCCGCGCTGGCGGAACTCGTAGGCCAGCCCGTCCAGCGCCTTCATCAGTTCGGCATGGCTCAGGATCACGCCCAGCCGCACGGCCGAGGGATAGACGTCGTTGGTCGACTGCGACAGGTTGACGTCGTCGTTGGGGTGCAGGTGGGCATATTCACCCTTGTGGAAGCCCATCAGCTCCAGCCCGCGATTAGCGATCACCTCGTTGACGTTCATGTTTGTGGAAGTACCCGCGCCGCCCTGGAAGACGTCGATGGTGAACCATTCATGCAGCTTGCCATCGACCAGCTCGTCGCAGGCCTTGGCGATGGCCTTGTATTTCTCCGGTTCCAGGTAGCCCAGCTTCTTGTTGGCCGAGGCACAGGCTTTCTTCACCATGCCGAAGGCGCGGATCAGGTTGGGATAGTGATTGATGCCGATGCCGGAGATATGGAAGTTGTCGAGCGCGCGCTGGGTCTGGATGCCGAAATAGGCCGCGGCCGGGATCGCCATCTCGCCCAGGCTGTCATGTTCCAGACGGGTTGCGGTGTCGCTGCTCATCGCTGCTGCCCCATGGCTGTTGCGGAAGCGGCATTCTGCGCTTCCGCAACGGCAATGCGAAGGCTTTCAGTGATGATATTTCGTTGAAATACCTATGGTTTTACATGCAAACAATCAATCGGCAGCGATCAGTCCCGCTTATGGCTAGACCGTCCGCTGGGCTTTGTCCTTCGCATTGGTGGCGGCGATGTTGTCGCGGATTTCCTGCCATTCGGCGTCGGACAGTTCGGTGAGGCCGCCGAAGCCGCCGGCAGTGTTCAGCCATTGCGCGCCGTCGATGGCGATCACCTCGCCGCTGATGTAACCGACTTCGTCGCTGAGCAGGAAAGCGGCCAGGTTGGCCAGTTCCGACATCTTGCCGACGCGACGCATCGGGATGGCGCCGATCATCTGCTTCTCCAGCTTCTCGGTTGGCGCCAGGCGTTTGGTCATGCCTTCGGTGGGGAAGGGGCCGGGCGCGATGGCATTGAGGCGGATGCCCTTCGGTCCCCATTCCACAGCCAGCGACTGGGTCATCGCGGCGATGCCGGCTTTCGACATGGCCGATGGCACCACGAAGGCCGAGCCGGTCCAGACCCAGGTGGTGACAATGGAGATGATGCTGCCGCCGCGCTTCTCGGCGATCCAGCGTTTGCCCACTGCCTGCGTCACATAGAAACTGCCATGCAGCACGATATTGGCGATGGCGTCGAAGCCGCGCGGGCTCAGGTCCTCGCTGCGGGCGATGAAGTTGCCGGCGGCATTGTTCACCAGGCCATCCAGCGGGCCATGCTGCTGCCAGATCGCCTGCACCATCTCGTCCACCGCCTGGGCCACGCGGATATCGCAGGGATGGCAGACGATCTTGCCGCCGGTGGCCGCCGCCAGTTCTTGCGCGGCCTCCTGCAGCACGCCCTCGCGGCGGCCGCAGATATGCAGCTCGGCGCCCAGTTCCATCAGGCGGCGGGCCATGGCCTTGCCCAGGCCGGTGCCGCCGCCGGTGATCAGAATACGCTTGCCCTGGAACAGATCGCTGCGGAACATGTCGCCTCCCTTGTTTATCGATTCCGGCCAGATTAGCCAAAGGGTCAACGCAACGCCATCAGGGCCACGCCATCAGGAGGGCGCGTCATCATGGATCTTCAGTTAGCCGGCAAGGTTGCCATCGTCACCGGGGCCAGTCGCGGCATCGGCCGCGCGATTGCCGAGACGCTTGCCGGTGAAGGGATGAAGCTGGTGCTGGCGGCGCGCTCGCGCGACCAGCTCGAGCAACTGGCGGCCGGCCTGAAGGCCGAATGCCTGGTGCAGGCCGCCGATCTGCGCGATCCGGCCGTGCCGGCGCAGGTGGTTGCCGCCGCGGCAGCGCATTTCGGCGGCCTCGATCTGGTGGTCAACAATGCCGGTGCCACCAAGCGCGGTGACTTCCTCACGCTCAGCGACGAGGACTGGGCCGATGGTTATGCCATGAAGTTCTTCGGCGCCATGCGCCTGAGCCGCGCGGCTTGGCCGCAGCTGATGCGGCGCCAGGGTGCCATCGTGAATATCGTCGGCGTCGGTGGCCGCACCGGCGCGGCGGAATTCGCCATCGGCGGTTCGGTGAATGCGGCCTGCCTGAACCTGACCAAGGTGCTGGCCGATCGCGGCGTGAGCGATGGGGTGCGCGTCAATGCCATCAACCCCGGCACCATCGCCACCGAGCGCCTGCAGACCCGCATCCGCAGTTTCGCCCAGGACAAGGGCCTGTCCGAGGCCGAGGCGGCCCGGCAGATGCCGAAGGCGATGGGCGTGGCGCGATTCGGTGAACCCGTAGAAATTGCCCGGGCCGTCGCTTTTCTCGCTTCGCCGCTTTCCGGTTACCTCCAGGGTGCGATTCTCGATGTCGATGGGGGCCTGACTCGCACGCTTTAGGCACAAAAAACGACTGTTCGCTTGCTTTTTTGCGGCGGCAGTGCCACTCCGAACCCATGATGCGTAGGCAGAATGTCGCCGCCACGGCCGGAGTTGGGGGATTGAGAGTGAGCAGGATCGGGCAGGCGCTGTGCCGCTGGATGCGGCGCGCAATGCCGGCCCTTGCCATCATGGTCGCCGTGGCCGGTCTTTGGCCGGCCCGGGCCGCCGAACCGCTGCCGCCGCCGCAGGGCGACGTGCTGCTCACCGTTGCCGGGCAGATCGGCCGCAGCAACAGCAAGAATGGTGAAGCCCGTTTCGATCGCGCCATGCTGGAAAAGCTTGGCCTGACCGAAGTGGTGACCTCGACGCCGTGGCACCCGAAGGTGATGCGGTTTGAAGGCGTGCTGTTGCGTACGCTGCTGTCTGAGGTGCAGGCACGCGGCAGCAGCCTGCTCGCTACCGCGCATAACGACTACACCGCGCGGCTGCCGGTGCAGGATGCCGAACGGCACGATGTGATCCTGGCTCTGCGCGCCGATGACCGCGACCTGACCCTGCGCGACATGGGACCGATCTTCATCATCTATCCCTACGATCACGACCGCACGCTCAAGGCCGATGGAATATACGCGCGATCCGTCTGGCAATTGCGCCGGCTCGAGGTCCGCTGATGCCGCGTCGTTTCCTGCCGCAGCAGATCAAAGACCGGCCCGAGGCGCTGGCTGGCGCCGGGCGCCGTTTCGTGCTGGTGCTGGTGGCGACGGTGGTGGGTCTGTCGCTGGTGCTGGCGGCCTATTTCTATGTGCAGCAGCGCGAATATAACCGCTTCTCCTTCCAGAACATCGTCTGGGAGGGGGCGCAGTTCCGCAACGAGCATCAGGCTTTCCGTGCCGCCCTGCTGGAATACCTGAACCGCACCCCCGGCGCCACCGAGGACGAGGTGCGCCGGCGCTACGATATCCTGCGCAGCCGCCTCGACCTGCTGCAAACCGGGCGTGCCTCGGCCACCTATATGGGCGATCCCGATCTCAGCGCGCTGCTGACGCGGATCGACCCGATCGTGCGGAACTGGGAAGGCCAGCTTGGCGCGCTCTTTGCCGGCAATCGTCAGGCCGGTGATGTGGTTGCCGTGTCGATGCGCCGGCTCGATGCGGATTTCAGCGCCTTTGCCGCCGGCGTGAATGCCATCGGCATCCGCCGCGTGGACGATGCCCGCGAAAGGCTGGGCGGGTTGTACAATGTCATGATTGCCACTGGCGTCGCCACATGGCTGCTGGTGATTGGCTTCGCCTATGCGCTGATGCGGCAGTTGCGCGCCAGCGAGGCCGCGCATGCCGAGATGCGCGCGATGACGGCGGATCTGGAAAACGCCCGCCGACTGGCCGAGGAGGCCAGCCGCACGAAATCGAATTTCCTGGCGACCATGAGCCACGAATTGCGCACGCCGCTCAACGCCATCCTCGGTTTTTCCGATATCATGCGGCAGGGCATTTTCGGCCCGATCGGCAATGCACGCTACAACGATTATCTCGATGGCATCGTGAAAAGCGGCCAGCATCTGCTGTCCCTGATCAACGACGTGTTGGATATGTCGCGTATCGAGGCGGGCCGGCTGGAACTGATGGAAAGCCAGTTCGATATCCGCCAGGCGATCGATCACGCGCTCGACATGGTATCGGTCACCGCGCAGGGCAAGGGCGTGGTGCTGGAGCGCGCGGTGCCCGCGATTCTGCCGCATTTGCAGGCCGATGAAAAGCTGGTGCGCCAGATGCTGCTCAATCTTCTGAGCAACGCGATCAAATTCACACCCGAAGGCGGCCAAGTGGAAATCGCGGCCGCGCTGCTGGGCGAGGGCGAGCTGGCGATCCGCGTGCGCGATACCGGTGTCGGCATGAGTGATCGCCAGTTGCAGAAGGTGTTCGAGCCTTTCTCACAGGGCGATTCCATGCGCGCCCGCGAAGCCGGCGGCAGCGGTCTCGGCCTGCCGATCACCAAGCGGTTGATCGAATTGCACGATGGCCGGATTCATCTGGCCAGCCGCAAAAGCAGCGGCACCACGGCAACCCTGATCTTCCCGGCCGGGCGGCTCAGTGCCGCCGGTAGCGCCGCGTGACGCGCAAGCGCCTGCCACGCCGCCTGTCACGGCGTGTGGTGCCGGTTGTTCTGCTCTTTTCCCTTCTGCTCTGCGTGGCCTGCGCGCCGCGCCTGCAACCGCCCGGCGATATGGTCGCAACGCCTCGGCTTGCGGCAGATGATGCCGGCTGGCAGGCCAGTGACGGGCGTGAATTACCCCTGCGCCGCTGGAGGCCGCCGCAGCCAAAGGCCGTGGTGCTGGCGGTGCATGGCTTCAACGATTACAGCAATGCCTTTACCGAGGCGGCGGAATGGTGGGCCGCCCATGGCATCGCCACCTATGCGCCCGATCAGCGCGGTTTTGGCCTGGCGCCTTATCGTGGTTTATGGCCTGGCCAGGACCGGCTGGCCGACGATCTGGCCGAGCTGAGCGCCTTGCTGCGCCAGCGCCATCCCGGCCTGCCGCTATATTGGCTGGGCGAGAGCATGGGCGGCGCCGTGGTGCTGCATGCATTGGAACGCGTAGCTGCCCGGCCCGATGGCGTGGTTCTGGTGGCGCCTGCGGTCTGGGGGCGGGAGAGCATGCCGTTGCTCTACCGGGTCGCCCTGTGGACGACCAGTTATACCATTCCATGGAAAACCTTTACCGGCCGTGGATTGAAAGTGCAGGCCTCCGACAATATCGAGATGCTGCGCCGGTTGTCGCGCGATCCGCTGTTCATCAAGGCCACGCGTGTCGACGCCATCCATGGCCTGGTCAACCTGATGGATGCGGCATCGCTGGCGCGGCCTGAGCGATTACCTGTTCTGCTGATGTACGGCCTGAAAGACGAGATCATCCCCAGGCCGCCGGTCGAGCGTTTTGTCGAACGCCTGAAATCCCGGCCGGATATCGACATGCGTATTCTTGTGTATCGCAACGGTTGGCATATGCTGTTGCGCGATCTGCAGGCTGAAACGGTCTGGCGCGACACGGCGGCATGGATCGCCGATCCGACCGCGGCCCTGCCATCGGGGGAGGAACGCCGGGCATTACCGTTATTTATGCCGGAGGATGGCGAATGACGCGTGCGGCGTTACTGGACGTGATCTGGGCGGCGGTGGGGATCGTGCCGAGCCTGGCGGCGGTGTTATGGCTGATCGACGCCGAGCATGGGCTGGCGCTCACGTCGCTGGGCAGTACCGCGATCCTGCTGTTCTGTTTTCCCACCCATGAAGGCGCCCGGCCGGTGGCCGTGCTGGTATCGCATCTGCTGGGCGCGGCCATCGGCATCACGCTGCTGCAGGTCTTCGGCAGCAATATCTGGACCATGGGGGCCGGCGTCGCGCTGATCGCGCTTGCGATGCGCCTGCTCAACATCATGCATCCACCGGCGGGCGCCAACCCGCTGATCGTGCTGAATCTCAAAAGCAGCTGGCTGTTTCTGGCCTATCCGTTGCTGCCGGCCTTGTTGATCATGTTGTCGGCGGTGTTCGTCTGGAGCCACTTGCGGCCGGGACCGCGCTGGCCGCTGCGCTGGCTTTGATCGAGGCTGGATCTGACCGGCATTACCGCATGGGCGGCAATGCCGCCTCGGCGTCCTCGACCGACAGGTCCTGCAGGCTCGGCCGTTGCAGCAGCCTGACCCAGTCGCCCCGCGGCGACACCTTGCGCGGATCGGATTCCTGGGAATACAGCACCAGCGAAGGACAGCCGCTGGCCGCGATGATATGCATCGGTCCGGTATCGTTGCCGATGGCCAGCGCGGCCTGCCGCCCTAAAGCGGCCAGATCGGTAATCGAAGTCCGCTCGCACAGATCGACGGCAGAGGGGCAGGCGGCCTTGATCGCCTCGATTTCCGTCCGCTCGGCGGCGCGGCCGATCAGCACGGGTGTCAGGCCCTTTGCCAGCAGCCGGTTGCCCAGGGCCGCGAAATGCTCGGCCGGCCAGCGCTTGGCCGGGCGATGGGGCGCGCCGCCCGGCACCAGCAAGGCATAACGCGGCGGCAGGTTGAATCCGGCGATGTCGCTTTGCAGGAAATCCAGATCGGGCAGGCCCGGATCGGGGATGCCCACCAGGGCAAGCTGTTGCCGGCGCAGTTCGGTGATATGCATCGGCCCGGTCGGATCGGGGATGTGGTATGCGCAACCCGGCGCGTTGCCCACCCATTCCGGTCGCGCGCCAGACAGGCGCAGCAGCCGGTAATACCATTTTGTCCGCTGGCTGCCCTGCAGGTCGTACACGCGGCTGAAGCGGGTGTCGCGGATACGGCGGATCAGCCGCCATGTGGCTTCGATCTGCCACAGCTTGGGTCGCATGTCGGTCCAGATCTCGTCGACCAGGCCGGAACGCCGGATCAGGTCGACATAAGGTGCCGTTGTCAGCAGCACGATATGTTCGCCCGGATGATGCCGGCGGATCGCGCGAAACAAAGGCAGGGAGAGGATCATGTCTCCCAGAGCCGAATGCTTGATCACCAGGATTGCCATGGTCAGAGGGTCTCGTCGCTTTTTTCCTGGCGATGCGTCAGGCGGGCGGTGGCCACGGCCATGGATAAAGAGGCCCATAGCAGCATCGCCGGCCAGTTGCTGAAGAAACTCTGGCTGGCCGTGAAGGGGAAGAGCAACAGCATGAAGCAGCCTGCCGTCAATGCGCCGATGATGCGGTTTTCTGCCTGCTGCTTCAGCAGATCGATGCTCACGCCCGCCAGCGAAATGACGAAGGCGACGAAGCCCAGGCTTCCGGCGATACCGGTTTCCGCCAGCCATTCGATGTAGACATTATGCGGGTGGGGGTGACAACCATCCTTCAGCGTATCGCCCAGCACGATCTGGCAGGCGGCCTGGAAATTCTTCATGCCGGCGCCGGTCAGCGGGTATTCCCGCCAGACATGCAAGCCTGCGGCAAACAATTCGCCATAGGGCGAAGCCCAGAAGTTGTTCAGCACATCCAGCAGGCTGTCGATCCGGGCCAGGATGCGGGGGCTGGTCAGCCCGATAATAATCATGATGCCGATCGCAACCACTCCCAGCAGCAGACCGTAAAGCCGATAACGCGGCGGCGCGAACAGGATGGCCAGCCCAAGGCTGGTCAGGATGGCGATCAGCGTCAGCAGCGATGCGGCCCGTTCGCCGGTCAGCAGAATGAACCCAAAGCCTGCCATTGCGGCAACGGCAACACCGGCGATCCGCGCCAGCGAACGTGAGCGCGAATGTATCAGCAGGAAAACGGCGCCGATCAGCAGGGGAAAACCGATGCGGGCGACGAACATGCCGATATTCGGCCGGTCGAGCGGCCCGGTCAGGCGAGTGCCGGATATGGGCCGGCCCGTCAGCGAGACGCCGCGCAGGAGCTGGATCAGGCCATCGAGCACCGCAAAGCCGATGGTTGCCGCCCAGGCCATGACGACCCATCTTGCATCGCGCGGCGATTGCACCAGCCAGGTCGAGACAGCGGCGAACAGCACGATGAAGCGGATCCACAGCAGGCTGCGGCTGAACGAGGTTCCGGGATCGACGGCCAGCGGCGAAACCAGCAGGTTGAGTGCCAGCCATGTGGCCAGCAGCGCCAGGATCGGCGGATACAGCGCCACACGCCATGTGCGGCGGGATGCCAGCACGACCAGGTAACTGACCCCGATCAGCCCAACCACAACCTCGGCGCCACCGCGCCAGAACAGCAACATGGCCGGCAGAATGGCGAACAGGCCCAGGTTGATCTGCCGCAATTTGCCGGTCCAGTCGCTGGCGGCGGGGATATAGGGTGAAATCATGCTGATATTCCTGATTGCGTCAGGGCCTGCGTATGCCCGGCATGGCGTGGAATGCCACGGCGGCCTGATCAAGATGGCGGCCTGACACGTCCAGGCCGATCTTTGCGGCCAGATAGCCGGCAAATGCAGGCACCACACCAATTTGCAATCCACTCCTGCGCACCGCCTTCCACACGATGGAGGCGCAGGTTGCGGCGATCTTGCGGCGGTCCTGCGGTGTCAGCCCGGCATCGGCATGCAGCAGATTGTAATAGGCGAAGAAACGGTCATGGTGCTGCTGCCGCTTGTCGGCCGAGAGATGCGTCTCCGCCCGCGGCGCCCACATCACGTTGGCCTGCAGGTCGATCAGCCGACGGGCTTTCAGTGCCAGGCGCAGCGGCAATGATTCATCCTGGATGAACAGGCGTTCGTCACAGCCGCCGGCGGCGCAGAACAGGGTGGTCTCGACCAGCCACGCCATGCGCACGAAGCCGCGGCCGCTCAGGATGGTGGTCAGTGGGCGGTCGCTGACTTCAAGGGCGGGATTGCCGCCGATGGCCGGCGGGCGAAGATCGGCCGCCGCCTGGGCCGTAGGGGCCACTTTGCCATGCACCATGTCGGCGCGATGTTCCTGCGTCAGGCGCAGCATCGTCGCCACGGCATCCGGGGCAATCAGTTCGTCGGCATCGATCAGGCACAGATAGCGACCGCGCGCCTGGGCCGCACCCTGGTTCAGGCGCCGGCTGGGGCCGGCATTGTCGCTGTTGCGAATGACCATAAGGCCGGGCAGGGCGTCGGCCCGGGCCTGCAGGATGTCGGCCGAGCCATCCCGCGAGGCATCATCGACGAAGATATATTCGGCGGAAACAGGCGGTCGCTGCCCAGCCAGGGCCGCCACAACATGGGGCAGGATGTCTGCCTTGTTGTAGACCGGAATCACAAAACTGATTTCAGGCTGGCCGGGCATGCTGAGCCGCTGGTCGGGAGAGGACGCGGATAGCCGCGAATAAAGGCTTTCGCCTCAGTTTACAAGCTCGGCTGGGAATATCGCGGTTCAGGCGACCAGAAAGATCGATTCGGCGGGCGGGCGGCGCTGCGCATTGGCAAAGCCGTCATAGGTGATCGGCGCACCATGGAATTCACGAACCGGGGCCTCGCGTTCGGCCTTGGCCTTGTCGGGTCCGCCGATCTCGCCGCGCACTTCCAGCAGCTTCTGCAGCATGGTCTCCGCCCCCGGCAACTGCCCTTCGCTGACGATCTCGGCACGCGATTTCGGCATGCCGCCCGTGCTCAGGGTCATGGAGGCACGCTCAATGGGGAGAGACGGAATAATGGCGGTGATATTAGACATAATGATAAGGTTACCAAATTATTTATCCACAGCAAACAATCGTAATAAATGTAAATGTTTTCAGTGGGTTGTCGGCCAATCCGCGATCCGGTGAATGGCGAATTTCGCCATCTCGCCCCGGCCGACATACTTGATCCCTACAATGCCGGCCAGTGCGGCAATGCGGGCCGGGAATGGAATCCGGGAATGCGGGGGGATGATTCTTGTTATCTCGTCGTCTGATCAAACGTCGCGGCTTTCTGTCCGGTGGGGCCAGCCTGGCAGGTCTTGCGCTTGGCGTTCCGGGCATCCTGTACGGCCAGCAGCGCAAGGTCGACATGGCGCTGGCGCTGGCCGCCGATTGCTCGGGCAGCGTTCAGAACGAGCATTATGCCCTGCAGCAGCGCGGATACGGCGATGCTTTTCGCGACCCCAAAGTGATCAAGGCGATCCGCTCCGGCATCCATGGCGCCATCGCAGTCATGTATTTTCAGTGGTCGGGCTATCGGTTGCAGGCGCAGCTCATGCCTTGGACAATCCTGCAGGCCGACACCGAGATTCTGGCCTTTGCCCATGCATTGGAGCGAACGGAGCGGATGATCTTCAGCGGTGGCACATCGCCAGGTGGGGCGATTGAATTCGGCCAGGCACTGCTGATGCAGACTCCATTCGAGACAGTGCGGCGCGTCATCGATGTCTCGGGTGACGGACGCAGCAACAACGGGCCGCCGCCCGATGCCGCGCGCGACCGTGCCGTGGCCGGTGGCATTGTCATCAATGGTCTGCCGATCCTGCATATGGAACCCGAGATCGATGAGTATTACCGCGACCATGTGATTGGCGGACCGGGCGCCTTTGTCATGCCCGCCCGGGATTTCGAAGCCTTTGCCACTGCGATCCGCCGCAAACTGATTCTGGAAATCGCGGGGACCGGTATCCCGTCTCGCTCCTGAACGACTGGTCATCCGTCAGCGGGCGGAGCGTTGGCGGGTCAATCCTGCACGAATGATTATGTGCGTCGCAGCACGATAACGGCGGCGGTGATATTCGCGCCGGGATAAGTTCCAGTTCACTCTGAGGCAAGATAGCGGAACCGAACAGCGTTACTTCTGTGCCGGATTTCCTGCCGCCCCCCTGGCGGGAAAAGAAACGCCTCGCCCGGATCATCCGCCGGAGCAGGCGATCAATGGGAGGAGTAAACATGAAAAAACGATTGCAAGCGCTATCGGCCGTGCTGGCCGTCGGCCTGCTCACGGTTGCGGCGACGGCCGCGATGGCGCAGGACAAGATCAAGATCGGCTACGCGATTTCCAAAACCGGCCCGAATGCCGGCGGCGCCAACATCACCCAGATTCCGAATTACCAGCTCTGGGTGAAAGAGGTGAACGACAAGGGCGGCCTCAAGCTCGGCGACAAGCGCGTGCCGATTGAGGTGGTCGAATACGACGACCGCTCGAATTCGGAAGAAGCCGTGCGTGCCGTCGAGCGCCTGGTGACCCAGGACAAGGTCGATCTGCTGTTCCCGCCCTGGGGTACCGGCCTGAACCTCGCGGTCGGCCCGGTTTTCAATAAATACGGCTATCCGCAACTGACCTTCAGCGCCGTCACCGACCAGGCGCCGGCGCTGGCCAAACGCTGGCCCAACAGCTTCTGGTTCCTCGGCACCAGCGAGATGTATGTGCATGCGCTGGCCGACCTGCTGGCCAAACAGAAGAAAGCCGGCAAGATCAGTGGTGATGTTGCCATGATCAGCATCGCCGATGGGTTCGGCATCGATCTGTCGAAGGCGGCCCGCGATGGCTTTGCCAAGGCCGGGTTGAAGCTGGTCTATGACAAGAGCTATCCGATCGGCACGCAGGATATGTCGCCGCTGATCAGCGAAGCGCAGCGCTCGGGCGCCGATACCTTCGTTGCCTTCAGCTATCCGCCCGATACGCTGGCGATCACCGATCAGGCCAAGATCGCCAATTTCTCGCCCAAGGTGATGTTCCTCGGCGTGGGCGTGGCCTTTCCGCTCTATCCGCAGAAGTTCGGCCCCAATACCGAAGGCATCATGACGCTTGGCGGCTGGTCGCCCGACAACAAGGGGACGCTGGAATACCGCAAGAAGCATAACGACATGCATGGCCGTGACCCCGATTACTGGGGCAGCCAGGTCGGCTATGCCTCGCTGCAGATGCTTGAGCAGGCCATCGAGCGCGTCGGCAAAATCGATCGTCCGGCCATCATCAAGGAACTGCAGACCGGCACCTTCGACACCGTACTCGGCAAGATCAAGCTGGAAAACAACATGCCGAAGGATGCCTTCTGGTATATCGGCCAATGGCAGAACGGCTTCTTCACGGGCGTCGCACCCGAAAAGCCCGGCGCCGGCCAGATGGTCGTGCCAAAGCCGGCCTGGAAGCCGTAAGCGGAGATGCGGCAGGCGCCGGAGCGCCTGCCGCATGCCGGCCCGTCAGGTCTGTGTGTGTGAAGGTTCTGCTTGATGTTCATTGAAGCGTTGCTGTCCGGCATCACGCTGGGGGGTATGTACGCCCTCGTCGCCATGGGACTGACCCTGCAATATGGCGTGGCGCGGATCATGAACCTGTCATATGGCGAATTGCTGATCGCCGCCGCCTTTGCGGCCTTCTGGTTCTTCACCGCCGCCGGGCTGCCGCCGTTGGCCGGCATGCTCGTGATCGTGCCGGCCGCCATGATCATCACCTATGCCATCTACCGCATCCTGCTGGTGCCGCTGGTGCGCCGCGCGAAGACCCGCGACGCGCTGGAAGTCGACAGCATCCTGGCCACCTTCGGCCTGCTCTTCGTGGTGCAGGGTGTGATGCTCGTGCTGTTTGGCGGCGCCTATTACAGCTATTCGTTCCTGGCCATCCCGGTGAATGTGCTGGGCGTCACCCTCGCGGCCAACCGCCTGCTGGCGCTGGCCTTCGCCGCCGTGATCGGACTGGTGCTCTACTGGGGCTTGACCCGCACGCGGGCCGGTACGGCGGTGCGCGCCGTCGCCGTCGATCCCGTTGCGGCGCAACTTGTCGCCATCGACGTGCGCGCCACGGCGGCGATTGCCTTTGCGCTGGGCGGCGGCCTGATCGCAGCCAGCGGCGTGCTGATCTCGATGTTCCTCACCTTTAATGCCAATATCGGCGTGGTCTTCACCATGAAGGCGCTGATCGTCGTGATCATGGGCGGCGTGGGCAACATGCTGGGCGCGCTGGTCGCCGGACTCATCCTGGGCCTGACCGAGACCTTCGTGGCCACCTGGATCGATCCCGGCCTCACGCTGGCCGCCACCTACACGATCTTCCTGCTGATCCTGCTGGTGCGTCCGCAGGGCCTGTTCGGCGGGGACGGCCGATGAACCGCCAGATCCTGCTGGGTATGCCGCTGGCCCTGATCGCGGTCACCGTATTGGCTGCGGTGCCGTTTTTTGCCGATGGCTATGGCCTGTCGCTGGCGATCGGCATCCTGAACTACGCCGTGCTGGCCACCGCCTGGGCATTGTTCTCTGGTCCCACGCGCTATGTCTCGCTCGCCACCGTCGCCTTTTTCGGCATCGGCGCCTATACGGTGGCGGTGTTCGGCGAGGTACTCGCCTGGCCGTTGGTGCTGCTGATCGCGTTGGTCATCGGCCTGGTCGTCGCGCTGGTGGTCGGTCTGTCCACTTTGCGCCTTTCGGGCGTGTATTTTGTCATCTTCACCTTTGGGTTGGCGGAACTGATCCGCCAGCTGGTGACCTGGTACGAGGTCAACATCACCCGCACCCTCGGGCGGTATGTGTTCATCGACATCACCACCGAGCAGATCTACTGGCAGCTTCTCGGTCTGGCCGTGCTGGTTTTCCTCTGCGGCATCCTGATCCGGCGGTCGCGGCTGGGCCTGGCGCTGCGGGTGATCGGCGACGACGAAACCGTGGCGCGCCATGTCGGCATCAACACCACCACGGCCAAGGTGGCGTTGTTCGCCCTCAGCGCCGTGTTCATGACGCTCTCTGGCGCGGTGATGGCGCCACGCTGGACCTATATCGATCCGGCTATCGCCTTCAACCCGGTCACATCGTTCCAGGTGCTGATCATGGCCCTGCTGGGCGGCGTGCACCGCCTCTATGGCCCGGTACTGGGCGTGGTGCCGCTGGCGCTGCTGTTCGAATACCTGCTCGCCAACTTCCCGAACCATTTCAGCATCCTGATCGGTCTGGCCTTCATGCTGATCGTGTACGCCATCCCGCGCGGCATCGTCGGCCTGCTGGAGCAGGGACGCGGCGCCATACGAGGTTTCGGCGGGGAGAAGCGGCCATGAGCGCGCAGCCGCTACTGCAGGTTTCCGGCCTCACCCGCCGCTTTGGCGGTCTCGTTGCCGTCGATGGCGTGGAATTCACGGTGAACGACGGCGAGATACTCGGCCTGCTCGGGCCGAACGGCTCGGGCAAGACCACGGTGCTGAACATGATCTCGGGCGCGCTCGCACCCAATGACGGCACGATCCAGTTGCGCGGCGCGGCGATCCATGGCCTGGCCCCGCACCGGATCGCCCGCCTGGGCGTCGCCCGCACCTTCCAGCTCGTCCGCGTGCTCGCCTCCCTGTCGTGCCGCGAGAATGTGCTGGCCGGCCTCGCGTTCGGCACCCGGCATCTGTGGGGGAATGCCGCCGCCCGCGAGGCCGGGGATATCCTGGTCCGGGTCGGTCTGGCCGGCCGCGCCGAGACGATGACGACCGAACTCACCTATATCGACCAGAAGCGCTTGGAACTGGCGCGAGCGCTGGCGCTGAAGCCGCAGCTTCTGCTGCTGGATGAATGGCTGGCCGGGCTCAATCCCACCGAACTGCTGCAGGGCATCGACCTGATCCGCTCGCTGCGTTCCGAAGGCATCGCCATCCTGATGGTCGAGCATGTGATGGATGCTATCCGTTCGCTCTGCGACCGCTGCGTGGTGATGAATGCCGGGCGCAAGATCGCCGATGGCAGGCCCTCCGCCGTGCTGGCCGATCCGGAAGTCGTGCGTGCCTATCTGGGGGATGCCGATGCTTGAGATCGCCAGCCTCTCGGTGTCCTACGGCAAGCACCGCGCCCTCGATAACGTGGGCCTCAATGTTGGTGCGCGCGAGATTGTCGTGATCCTCGGCGCCAATGGCAGCGGCAAGACCTCGCTGCTGCGGGCAATCGGCGGCCTGCAGCCGACGGCGGCCGATACCCGCATCACGCTGGCCGGGCAGAATCTGCGCCGGCTGGGCGCGCACCAGATCGTCGAGGCCGGACTGGCGCTGGTGCCCGAGGGCCGCGGCATCTTCGGCGAGCTGACCGTGCGCGAGAACTTGCAGCTCGGTGCCTTCGCCAAGCGCGCACGCACCAAGGAGAGTGAGAACCTGCAGGGCGTGCTGACGCTGTTTCCCCGCCTGGCCGAGCGCATGAACCAGGCCGCCCGGACCATGAGCGGCGGCGAGCAGCAGATGGTGGCCATCGGCCGTGCCCTGATGTCGGCGCCCGACATTCTGCTGCTGGACGAGCCGTCGCTGGGCCTGTCGCCGCTGATGTGCGGCGAGTTGTTCGGTGCCCTGGAAAAGGTACGCGAGGCCGGCATCGGCGTGCTGCTGGTCGAGCAGAATGCCAAACGCAGCCTCGCCATCGCCGACCGGGGCTACCTGATCGAGAACGGACGCATCGTGGGGCAGGGCAATGCTGCCGCACTGCGTGACGATCCGGCGGTGCAGCGCGCCTATCTGGGTGTCGCCGCAGGCACACATTGAAGACCAAGGGAGAGCAAGCATGTTCACCATCGATCTGCTGATTGACGGCAAGAATGTCGCGGCCGTCGGCGGCCGTACCTTCGAGCGCCACAACCCGCTGACGGGCGCCGTGGCCAGCCGCGCGGCGGCCGCCGACGTATCCGATGCGATCAAGGCCGCCGAGGCGGCGGCCAAGGCCTTTCCCGCCTGGTCGGCGCTGGGGCCGAATGCGCGGCGCGCCCATCTGCTGAAGGCGGCCGACGCGCTGGCGGCGCGGGCCAAGGATTTCATCGCCCGCATGGCCGAGGAAACCGGGGCGACGGCGGCCTGGGCCGGCTTCAACGTGCATCTGGCCTCGGGCATGCTGCGCGAGGCGGCGGCGATGACCACCCAGATCGGCGGCGAGGTGATTCCCTCTGACAAACCGGGCTGCGTGGCGATGGCGGTGCGCCAGCCGGTCGGCGTCATCCTCGGCATCGCGCCCTGGAACGCACCGGTGATCCTCGCCACCCGCGCGCTGGCGATGCCGCTGGCCTGCGGCAACACCGTGGTGCTGAAGGCGTCCGAGATCTGCCCCGGCACCCATCGCCTGATCGCCGAAGCGCTGGCCGATGCCGGCCTGCCGCCCGGCGTGGTGAATGTGGTGACCAATGCGCCGGCCGATGCCGCGAAAGTGGTGGAGGCCCTGATCGCCCATCCGGCGGTGCGGCGCATCAACTTCACCGGCTCCACGAAAGTGGGCCGCATCATCGCCGAGACGGCGGCGCGGTATCTCAAGCCGGTGCTGCTGGAACTGGGCGGCAAGGCGCCGTTCCTGGTGCTGGAGGATGCCGACCTGGACGAGGCCGTGAAGGCCGCCGCCTTCGGCGCCTTCATGAACCAGGGCCAGATATGTATGTCCACCGAGCGCATCGTGGTGGACCAGAAGGTCGGCGATGCCTTCGTCGCCAAATTCGCCGCCAAGGCGCAGACGCTGGTGGCCGGCGATCCGCGCCAGGGCAACACGCCGCTGGGCGCCGTGGTCAGCCGCGAGGCGGCCGAGAAGGTGGTGCATCTGATCGACGACGCGGTGGCCAAGGGCGCCAGGCTGGTGGCCGGCGGCAAGGCCGATGGCGCCATCATGTCGGCCAGCGTGCTCGATCACGTCACGCCCGACATGAATATCTATCACGAGGAATCCTTCGGTCCGGTCACCTGCGTGGTGCGGGCGCGCGACGAGGAAGATGCCATCCGCATCGCCAACGATACCGAATACGGCCTGGCCGCCGCCGTGTTCAGCCGCGACATCCCGCGCGCCATGGGCGTGGCGCGCCGCATCGAAAGCGGCATCTGCCACATCAACGGCCCCACCGTGCATGACGAGGCGCAGATGCCCTTCGGCGGCACCAAGGCGTCCGGTTACGGCCGCTTCGGCGGCAAGGCCGGCATCGAGGAATTCACCGAACTGCGCTGGATCACCATTGAGACCCAGCCTGGCCATTACCCGATCTGAGCGGAGGCGTCATGGCATTGCTGGAGGGCAGGGTCTGCATCGTCACCGGCGCGGCCGGCAGTCTTGGGCTGGCCAGCGCCGCCGCCTTCCTGCACGAGGGCGGACGCGTCATGCTGGTGGACCTGAAGCAGGATGAGCTGGAAGCCGCGCGGCGTGAGCTGAACGCGCCGGCCGACCGCGTGGCGGTGTTCGCCGCCGACGTGGCCGACGCGGCGGCCACGCGCGGCTATATCGATGCCACCATGGCGCAATGGGGCCGCATCGACGTGCTGTTCTCCAATGCTGGGATCAGCGGCGTGATCAGCCCGATCACCGAATATCCGGAAGATGTATTCGATGCGGTGATGGCCGTGAATGTGCGCGCATCCTTCCTGGCCTGCAAATATGGCCTGCCCAGGATGGCGAAAGGCGGCAGCATCATCATCACCTCCAGCGTGGTGGGCGTGACCAGCGATCCCGGCATCTGCGCCTATGCCACCTCCAAGCATGCCGTGATCGGCCTGATGCGCACGGCGGCGAAAGAGGCCGCACCGCGCGGCATCCGTGTCAACGTGATCGCGCCGGGGCCGATCGACAACGGCTTCCAGAAGGAGATCGAGACGGGGCTTTCGGCCGCCATCGGCCGCGATGCCACCAAGCTGCTCGATTCCATCATCCCGCTCGGCCGCCATGCCCGGCCTGAGGAAGTCGCGCGGTCGGTGCTGTTTCTGGCCAGCGACCAGAGCAGCTTCTCCACCGGCAGCGTCTTCATGGCCGATGGCGGCATGCATATCTGAGAAACGACCGCCAAAATAATTGGAGGAACCCCATGCCCGAACGCGCCACCACCGAATTCTGGAAAGACCTCAAGCCCATAGCCAAGGTGTTCCAGCCCGATGCGCTGCCCGAAGCCTATATCGCCAACGCGCCGACGGATGACGAGAAGCTGTATGTGCCCTTCACCGACACGGTATCGTCACGGCCGTTATGGATTTCGCCGTCGCAGAACAAGTGGTGCGACATCCTGATGGCGAAAAGCGCCGGGCTGGTGAACCGGCATTATCATCCCCATGAGGTATTCGCCTACACCATCTCGGGCAAATGGGGCTATCTGGAGCATGACTGGACGGCGACAGCCGGCGATTTCGTCTACGAGACGCCGGGCGAGGGCCATACCCTGGTGGCTTACGAGCACAAGGACCCGATGAAGGTGTTCTTCATCGTCACCGGGCCGCTGATCTGGCTGGACGAAGCCGGCGAGCCGAACGGGTATTTCGACGTGCACCAGTATATCGCCATGTGCAAGGCGCATTACGACAAGATCGGCCTTGGCGCCGATTACATCAACACGCTGTATCGCTGAAGCCTCAGGGCTGGCGCACGTAAGAACCGGGTGCCGGCTCCAGGGCTTTGTAGCCGGCGGCCGCATTGCCCATCTCTGGCGGCGCGACGCGGGCGCTGCTGTGCTGGGCCAGCCAGTCGAACCAGGCCGGCCACCACGAACCGGATTGCGCCGGCGTATCGGCCAGCCAGCGGTCGGGGTCCACATAAGGCGCATGTTCGGGGTGATGGGCCAGCCGGTAATGCCGGTTGTTCTTGCCCGGCTCGCTGACGATGCCGGCATTGTGACCGCCCGAGGTGAGCAGGAAGGTCACGTCGGTATCGGCCAGGCGCACGATCTTGAACACCGAATGCCAGGGCGCGACATGGTCGAACTCGGTGCCCACGGCGAAAACCGGCACGCGGATATCGGTCAGCGCCACCGCGCGGCCATCCACCTGCATCCGCCCTTCCGCGAAATCGTTGTTGAGGAACAATCCGCGCAGGTATTCGCTGTGCATGCGATAGGGCATGCGGGTCTGGTCGGCGTTCCAGGCCATCAGATCGATCATGCCGCTGCGTTCGCCCACGATATAGTCGTGCATCATCTGCGACCAGATCAGGTCGTTGGAGCGCAGCAACTGGAAGGCGCCGGCCATCTGCTTGGTATCCAGATAACCCTGCTGCCACATCATGTCTTCCAGGAAGGTCACCTGGTTCTCGTCGATGAACAGCGTCAGTTCGCCGGCTTCCGAGAAATCGGTCTGCGCCGCCAGCAGGGTCAGGCTGGCCAGGCGCTCGTCGCCGTCGCGCGCCATGGCGGCGGCGGCCACAGACAGCAGCGTGCCGCCCAGGCAATAACCCACGCCGTGGATCTTCCGTTCCGGGCAGATCGCCGATACGGCGTCCAGCGCCGCCATCACGCCCAGTTTGCGGTAATCGTCGAAACCCAGCTCGCGGTCGTCGTAGCCCGGGTTCTTCCACGAGATCATGAACACGGTATGGCCGCGCTCGACCAGATGGCGCACCATCGAATTCCGCGCCGACAAATCAAGGATGTAGTATTTCATGATCCAGGCCGGCACCAGCAGCACCGGCTCGGCCTGTACTGTATCTGTGCTTGGCGCATACTGGATCACTTCTATGAGGCGGTTGCGGAACACCACCTGGCCCGGTGTGACCGCCACGGTCTCGCCCACGCGAAAATCCTCCGCGCCCACCGGCGGCTTGCCGGCCAGGTTGCGCTGCAGGTCCTCGACGAAGTTGCCGAAGCCGCGCACCAGGTTCATGCCGCCTTCGTTGATCGTGCGCTGCAGGGCCACCGGATTGGTCAGCAGATTGTTGCTGGGCGAGAAGATATCGAAGATCTGGCGCGTGGCGAATTCGACCACCTGCTCATGGTGCTTCGACACGCCGCGCACGCCGGTGGTGGCGTTGTGCAGCCATTGCTGGGCCAGCAGGAAGGACTGGTAGATGAAGTTGAAGGGCGGTTTCTGCCAGGCCGGATCGGCGAAGCGGCGATCCTGCGGCAACGGCTTGATGCAGGTTTCGCTCTGGTCCTGGCCCATGCCGCTGTTGGCATAAAGGGCGAAGCGCAACATCTTGCGCAGCGCCTTGTGCCCCAGCTCGGCCTGCTTGCCGGGCGAGAGCGCCAGGTGCATCGCCCAGTCCAGATAGGCCGCCGGCAGGGCCAGCGGCGAGATGCCGAGCGACATCTTCGCCAGCGTGGCATTCACCAGCCGGTCGAGCGGCAAAGCGGCACCATCCTCGGCCTCGGGCGGGCAGGGGGCGGCCGGTGCAGCAGCAGGTGGCTGGGCGGCGGCCGGGGCGGTGGGAAGCTTGGCGTGCATGTCTGGCCTGGGTTTGAGAAGCGTGTTTTTATGCCGCAACTCTATCAGGCGTTTGTGGTAGGAATTTGATTATGCTCAATAAATGACGCGGATCAGACAATTTGCCGCGCTGCAGCAAATAACGCTGCCAAATCAATCCGTTAATTGACGATCCGGCCCCGCACCCGCCATCCTGTCGACATGCAATCGGGAGGAATCATGGCCTGGGCGCTCGATCCGAGCATCAAAATCCGCCGCGAGGCGCATTTCGGCGACCGCGTGGTGCACTGCTTCGCCGACCGCCCGGCCCATAGCTGGGACATCTTCGCGCGCAGTGTGGAAGCGTGGCCGGACAGCGACGCCGTGGTGGCCGGCGAAACGCGGCTGAGCTACCGCGCGCTGGCCGAGCAAGCCGAGCGCATCGCCGCCGGCATGGCGGCGCTGGGGATCGGATCTGGCGATCGCGTCGCCCTGCTGGTCGGCAACCGCATTGAGTTCATCACCGTCACGCTGGCCGCGCTAAGGCTGGGCGCCATCGCCGTGCCGCTCGGCACGCGCCTGCAGGGGCCCGAGATCGCCTATATCCTCGATCATGCCGGCGCATCATTGCTGGTGCACGAAGCCGACCTGTCTGATCGCCTGCCTTCTGCCGCAGAAGCACCGCACCTGAAGCACCGCGTCGCCGTAGGCGGCGGCAGCAAGGGCTCGCTGCCCTTTGCCGATCTGCGCAGCGATGCTGCCGCACCGGCCTTCGTCGCGCCGGCCGAGGAAGACACGGCCGTGATCCTCTACACCTCGGGCACCACCGGCCGGCCGAAAGGCGCGATGCTGTCGCATTTCAACATCGTGCATTCGGCCCTGCATTTTCAGCATTGCATGGGTCTGGGGCCGAGCGACCGCTCGTTGCTGGCGGTGCCGGCCAGCCATGTCACCGGCCTGATCGCCATCATCGTCACCGCCTGGCAGGGCGGCGGCTGCGTCATCGTCGTACCGGAATTCAAGGCACGCGATTTCCTGCCGCTGGCGCAGACGGAGCGCCTGACTCACACCATCATGGTGCCGGCGATGTATAATCTGTGCCTGCTGCAGCCCGATTTCGACCGATACGATCTCTCGTCCTGGCGCATCGGCGGTTATGGCGGCGCGCCGATGCCGCAGGCCACCATCGCGGCGCTGGCCGATAAACTGCCGCAGTTGCAGCTGATGAATGCCTACGGCGCCACCGAAACCACGTCGCCCACCACCATCATGCCGCCGCGCTTCACCGCCAGCCATTCCGACTCGGTGGGCCTGGAGGCGCCCTGCGCCGAGGTGATCGTGGTGGACGCGCAGGGTCGCGAACTGCCGCGCGGGGAAAGCGGCGAGATCTGGATCGGCGGGCCGATGGTGGTGCGCGGCTACTGGAACAACCCGCAGGCCACGGCCGAGAACTTCACCGCCGGCTTCTGGCATTCCGGCGATGTTGGCTCCATCGACACCGATGGCTTTGTGCGGGTCTTCGACCGCGTGAAGGACATGATCAACCGCGGCGGCTACAAGATTTTCTCCGTCGAGGTCGAGAATGTGCTGAGCGGCCATCCCGGTGTGCTGGAAAGCGCCATCGTCGCCAAACCCTGCCCGGTGCTGGGTGAACGCGTGCATGCCTTCGTCGCGCGACGGCAAGCCGTGGACGCCGCCGAATTGCAGGCCTATTGCGCCAAACACCTGGCCGACTACAAGGTTCCGGAAAGCTTCACGCTGCTCGATGAGCCACTGCCGCGCAACGCCAACGGCAAGCTGCTCAAGCGTGTGTTGCGCGACAGTATCGCAAACTGATTCCGGGTTGCCGCGCGGGGCGATCCGCGCAACAATCCGTGCCAAGGTAATCTGGAGGAAACCGTCATGCCGGGCTCAACCGTCGCGCAGCTTGCCGCGCAGATTCCCGATGGCGCCAAAATCGCCGTGCCGCCCGATTATTCCGGCGTGGCGATGGAACTCACCCGTGCCATGATCCGGCGCGGGGTGCGGAACCTGCATGTGGTCTGCGTGCCGGTCTCGGGTCTGCAAACCGATCTGCTGATCGGTGCGGGCTGTGTCGCCACGCTGGAAACCTCGGCGGTGACGCTCGGTGAATATGGCGGCGCGCCGCGCTTTGCCGCCGGACTGAAGCGCAAGGCATTCAGGATGATGGATGCCACCTGTCCCGCCGTGCATGCGGCGATCCAGGCCGCCGGCAAGGGCCTGCCTTTCATGCCGCTGCGCGGCCTGCTGGGCAGCGATCTGCTCAAGAACCGGCCCGACTGGCAGGTGATCGACAATCCCTTCGCGGCAGAGAAGGATCCCATCGTGCTCTTGCCGGCGATCCGGCCCGATATCGCGGTGTTCCACGCGCCATTCGCCGACCGCAACGGCAACGTCTTCATCGGCCGCCGCCGCGAACTGGTGGCGATGGCTCATGCCTCGGCCGTGTCGCTGATCACCGTGGAGGAAATTCGCGATGTCGACCTGCTGGCAACCGAAGAGAGCGCGGCCGGCACGCTGACGGCCGCCTATATCGGCGACATCGCCGTGGCGCCGCGCGGCGCCTGGCCGGTCAAGCTGTGGGACATCTACGATTACGACGATGCCCACATGCGCCGGTATCTGGAACTGGCCCGCAGTGACGAGGGCTTCGCGCATTACCTCGCCGAATTCGTGCAACCGCGCCAGGCGGCGGAGTAAGGGACATGACATACAGCCGCCAGGAATTGCTGATCACCACCATCGCCCGCCTGCTGGCCGGCTGCCGGCTGGTCGCCACCGGCGCGTCGTCACCGATCCCCGGCGCCGGGGCGTTGCTGGCCCGCGCCCAATCCGGCGGGCGCATGCGCGTCAACGTGCTGGGCAGCATCCGCAACGATTTCCTCTGTGATGGCGGCGTCGAGCTGTTCGACCTGGCTGGGCAGGGGCGGCTGGATGCCTTTTTCCTTGGCGGCGGGCAGATCGACGGCCAGGCCAACATCAATCTGGTGGGCGCCGGCGGCGACTATCCGCAGACCGACGTGCGGTGGCCGGGTTCGTTCGGCTCGGGCTATCTGTATTACCTCGTGCCGCGCGTGATCCTGTTCCGCGAGGAGCATACCCGCCGCGTGCTGGTGCCCAAGGTGGATTTCATTTCCGCCGCCGGCCCGACGGGTGAGGCGATCTACCGCCCCGGCGGCCCCATCGGCCTGCTCACCAATCTCTGCTGGTTTTCTTTCGACCGCCAGCATCGGCGCTTCCGGCTCGAAAGCGTGCATCGCGGCCACAGCGTCGAGGAGGTGCGCGACAATACCGGCTTCGATTTCGACTGTCCGGATACCGTGCCGGAAACCGCCGGGCCGGATGAGGCGACGCTGCAGCTGCTGCGCACCCGTATCGCGGCGGAAATTGGCGAGACCTATCCCCGTTTCGTGGCGCAGGTTTTTCCCGACGCTGCGGCGGCACAATGAAAAACGGCCCGGGATGACCGGGCCGTTTCATTGGGGATACTGCCGCGCTCACACCACGCGGAAATTCTTGAACTGCCAGGGATCGTTGCGATCCACATCTTCGGGGAACAGCCGTTCGCGTTCCGACAGCGGCGTCCAGTCGGTATAGGCGCCGGCCATTTCGCCCAGATAGGGGCGGCAGACATCCATCACGCGGGCATGGTCGATCTCGTCGGCTTCCACCGGGCCGGCTTTCGGATTCTCCAGCGCCCAGACCAGGCCGCCCAGCACCGCCACCGTCACCTGCAGGCTGGTGGCGTTGTTGTGCGGGCAGAGCTTGCGCGCATCCTCGATGGTCAGCCGCGAGCCATACCAGTAGGCGCCCTTCTTGTGGCCCATCAGCAGCACGCCCAGCTCGTCCATGCCGGTGGTGATCTCGTCCATCATCAGCCGTTTGCTGGGCTGCATGTCCCAGTTCTTGCCGGCGATCTCATGCAGCGACAGCACGGCGTCGTCGCAGGGGTGGTAGGCGTAATGCACGGTGGGGCGGTAGGTCACCGTGTCGCCGTCCTTCACCGTGTAATAGTCGGCCATCGAGATCGACTCGTTATGCGTCACCAGGAAGCTGTGCATCGGGCCTTCCAGCGGTGTCCACGAGCGGACCCGTGTGCCGGCGCCGGGCCGCATCAGGTAGATCGCGGCATCGCAGCCGAAATCGTGGCGTTTGCCGTCGGCGGGGAAATGCTTCTCGTGGCTGCCCCAGCCCAGCTCGGCCGGCTGGCAGCCTTCGCCCACAAAGCCGTCGATCGACCAGGTGTTGACGAATTCACCGCGCCGCTTGGGTTGGTGTTCCGCCACCTGGGTATCGCGCTCGGCGACATGGATCACCTTCACGCCCAGGGTTTGCGCCAGTTTGGCCCAGCCGGCGCGGTCGGTCGGCGCGATGGCCGGCAGGCCGGTATCGCGGGCGATATGCAGCATCGCTTCCTTGACGAAATGCGACACCAGGCCCGGATTGGCGCCATGGGTCATCACGGCAGTCGGGCCGTTCCTGTATTTCGCGATCAGCGCGCGGGCGGATTCGCGCAGGGCGTAGTTGGAACGCTCCGATGGCGTCTTGCTCGGATCGGTATAACCGCCTGCCCAGGGTTCGATGCAGGTGTCGAGATAGAAGGCGCCGCGCGCCTGCGCCAGTTCGATCAGCGCCACCGAGGAAACGTCGACCGACAGGTTGAGCAGGAAATCGCCCTGGCCGAGCATCGGTTCCAGCACGGTCCTGTAATTTTCCCGCGTCAGCGGCTGGCGCATGAACTTGATGCCGTATTCCTTCGCCACGTCATGGCCGCGTTCTTCGGCCGTGACGATCGTAATCCGCTCGGCCGGCATGGCGATATGGCGCAGGATCAGCGGCAGCACGCCCTGACCGATACTGCCAAAGCCAACCATGACCAGGCGGCCGGAAAACGACACATGCTTCATTTCTTTCTCCGTCTTACGAAACAGGATGATGCTCTAGAAAAAAGTCCAGTTGATGAAGGTGAGCACGATCTCGAACACGATCAGCAGCACGATGGCCGCCTCCAGCCGCAGGCTGCGCTGGGCATCGATCAGGTCGGTCAGCGCGCGGGTGGAGTTCTGGATCACGTCTAGCTTCTCGGCCAGTGCCGAGGCGCGCTCGCTCAGTTCGTATTCGTCCTGCAGGCGCTTGAACAGGCGTTCCAGTTCCGGCCGGTCCCACAACACGTCGGGCTTGTCTTCCACGGCGACGCGGCCGGCGACGCGATGCTCCACCTGCAGCGAACCGCCGATCAGCTTCAGCAGCTGCTGGCGGTTGCCGGGCAGGCGGCCTTCGCGGGCCAGCGAACGCGCCAGCGGGTCGATCACGTCGAAAACCGAGCTGACCTGCCGTTCGTTCGAGGCCAGCGCCACGCTTTTCGCCATCGCGTCGGCGATCACCAGGAACCGCTCGGGCGTCAGCTCGCGCAGCTGGATCGGGCCGCCGGGCGGGATGCTGTCATCGCCCTCGGGGCTCAGGCTGATGGTTGCGACCTCGTCCTCGATGGTGGCGAAGGCGCCGCTGACGCGTGGCGCCAGCTTGCGCAGCAGGTCGTCTTCTTCCACCGGCGACAGGCCGGCCAGCACGGCGGCGCCATACCGGAACAGGGCGACCATGCCCTGCTCGCCGACACGGAAGGCAAACGGCGCCGTCGAGATGGCATCCGAGCGTTCCAGCCCGGCAACGTCCAGACGCTCGCCCAGCAGCAGGGCCCGGACGGTCAGGCGGCCCGAGGCTTTGGCGGGAACAGGAGAGGGGGACGGAGCGTCGGTCACGGGTGCCTGGATGGAAAAGGGTGGCGGAATGCCGACTCCGCCGGCAGGGCCGGTCATAAGCAGCGTCGCGCGGCATATATCGGTTTTTCCGCGCTGGCAATATTATAATACCGTGAAAACGCCCGGCCGGCGGCCGGCGGGCCGGGCAAAACGTACGAACTAGTGCGTACATTTCATCAATGCTATGATCAAGCCCGGTATATGCAGACAGGCTCGCTGGCTGGCAATGGAAAAAAGCACGAATACGGGGGCTTCGACGCGGCGCAAACGGGCTGAGCCGGGGCGCGGCGATTCCGGTCGTGGCCGGGCCGAGGCCGGGCGGACCAACGACCCGGAAAAAACCAAGCGCGACATTCTGGATGTGGCCCGCGAGGAATTTTCCTCCAAGGGTTTGAGCGGGGCGCGGATCGACGAGATCGCCGCCCGCACCCAGACCAGCAAGCGGATGATTTATTACTATTTCGGCAGCAAGGAGGGCCTCTACATTGCTGTGCTGGAAGAGGCCTATCGCGGAATCCGCGCCATCGAGGCGCAGCTCGACCTGGAAGACCTGCCGCCGGAAGAAGCCCTGCGCAAGCTGGTGGCCTTCACCTTCGATTACGAGAGCAGCAATCCCGATTTCATTCGCCTGGTGATGAACGAAAACATCCATCAGGGCGAATACCTGAAGCAGTCCAAGGCCATCCGCAGCCTCAACCTGCCCGCCATCGACGCGATCCGCAAAATCTATGAGCGCGGCCGGGCCGCGAAGGTGTTCCGTCCGGGGCTGGATCCCAAGGACCTGCACATGTCGATCAGTGCGCTGTGCTTTTTCAACGTCGCCAACCGGCATACCTTTTCCACCATTTTCGACCACGACATGGCCTCGCCGGCCGCCCTGCGCCGCCGCCGCGACAATGTCGTGGACTTGATCCTGCGCTTCGTGAAGGCCTGAACCGGCCGGATGCCCGGCCGGGCATCGGGATTGCCAGCGGGTCGCCAATTCCGAATTGACATACTAACTAGTTCGTACATAATCCTCGCAGTTAGTCCAAGGCAGTCAGTACGAGAGAGGAAACGCAAACGGGAACGGAGCGGCCGGCATGGCTTGGCGCCGGCGGACGCATCTTGGAATCCCGTTGCTACAGTCAGGCAAAACCGCGTCACAGAACGCAGAGGGAGGACATCATGATTGCGTCTCGCATCACATCCGCAATGTTCAAGGGCATGCTGCTCGCCAGCGCTTTGGCGGTTGCCGGCATTGCCGCGCCGGGCCAGGCGCAGACCGTGAAATTCGCCCATGTCGATCCCGCCGACTGGACCACGTCGAAGAAGGGCGCGGCCGGCAAGGTGTTCAAGGATCTGGTGGAAGCCGAATCCGGCAGCAAGGTGAAGGTCGAGCTGTATCCCGCTGGCCAGATTGGCGGCGAGGCCGAGCTGGTGGCCCAGGCCCAGGCCGGCGCGATCCAGGTGGTGATGGTCTCGGGCGTGTTCGGCAATTACTGCAAGGAAGCGGCAGTGCTCGACACGCCGTTCCTGTTCTCGTCCGCCGCCGTGGCATGGAAAGCGCTGGACGGCGCCTTCGGCGACAAGCTGGCCGAGCACTGCCTGAAGAAGACCGGCCTGCGCACGCTGGCCTATGGCGAAACGGGTTTCCGCAATTTCACCAATTCGGTGCGCGAGGTGAAAAGCCCGGCCGACATGAAGGGGCTGAAGCTGCGCGTGCAGCAATTGCCGCTTTATGTCGAGATGGTGAAGGGCCTGGGCGGCATTCCGACTCCCGTGGCCTGGCCGGAAACGCCCGGCGCGCTGCGGACCAAGGTGGTGGATGGCCAGGAAAACCCGGTCAGCGTCATCCTCGGCAACAAGTTCTATGAATTCCAGACCTACCTGACGCTGGACCAGCATGTCTACGGCACCGATTTCCTGCTGGTGAACGACAAGTTCTACCAGGGCCTCGATGCCGAAGGCCGCGCCCTGCTCAAGCGCAATGCCGTGGTGGCGGCCAATGCCGGCCGTGCCATCCAGCAGATCAATTCGGCTGCCGGCGTGTCGGAACTCGCCGCCAAGGGCATGAAGGTCTACAAGCCCACTGCCGCCGAGCTGAAGCAGTTCCGCGATGCGGCCCAGCCGCCGGTTCTGGCCTGGCTGAAGGGCCAGGTCGAGGCCGGCTGGGTCGAGGCCGTGCAGCAGGCCGTGGCCGAAGCCGAAAAGGCGGTCGCCAACTGAACGACGGGGCCGGGCGGTCTCATTCCGCCCGGCCCGATTGTTCCATCCGGCCTGCAGCCATGACCCAGCCCGTCCCAACCATCGCCCCTTCGCTCTGGCGCTACTACGATGCGGCCACCACCGGCCTGCTGGCGCTCTCGGGCGTCGCCATGTTCGCCATCGCCATCGCCAATGCGCTGCTGCGCTACCTGTTCGACGCGCCGCTGATCTGGGCCGAGGAGATCGCCCGCTACGCCATGGTGTGGGGCACCATGATCGGCGTGGCGCTGGCCTATCGCGGCGGCATGCATGTTGCCGTCACCCTTCTGGTCGACACGATCCCCGAACGGGTCCAGCTTGCCCTGCGGCTGGCCTGCCATCTGATCTCGATCGTCGTCGCCATCCTGATTTTCCGCTCCGGCCATATCCTCGGCGGCATGCTCGGCATGCTGCAGGGGCCGAGCAGCGGCATCGCCATGATCTGGGTCTACAGCGCCATCCCGGTCGGTGCCGCCATGCTGCTGATCGAAATCCTGCGCCGGTTGTGGGTCGATCTGCGGCTGCTGCGTCGTGGCAGCCCGTTGCAGGACGTGGCGCCATGAGCGGCCTGTCGGGTCTGTTCCTGGCCGGCGTGCTGCTGATCGGCCTGCCGATCTCGTTCGCCATCATCCTGGTCTGCGGCGTTTCGATCCTGGAACGCGGCCTGCCCGAGATGTTGCTGGCCCAGCGCCTGTTCACCGGCCTCGACTCCTTTCCGATCATGGCGGTGCCGCTGTTCATTCTGGCCGGCGAGCTGATGAATGAAAGCGGCATCACCGACCGCATCATCCGCATGGCCGATGCTTTCGTCGGCCATATCCGCACCGGCCTGTGCCAGGTGGGCATTCTCTCCTCGGTGATCTTCGCCGGCATTTCCGGTTCGGCGGTGGCCGATGCCTCGGCGCTCGGCCGCGTCTTCATCCCGGCGATGGAGAAGGAAGGCTATCCGCGCGACTTCGGCGCCGCGCTGATCGCCGCCGCCTCGGTGATCGGCCCGATTATTCCGCCCAGCATCCCGATGATCGTGTTCGCGCTGATCATCCAGGAATCGGTGGCGGCGCTGTTCCTTTCCGGCGTCATTCCCGGCCTGATGCTGGGCATCGCGCTGGCGCTGGTCACCTATTTCAGCATGCGGCGCGTCAGCCCGACGCCCAAGCCGCGCCAGAACCTGAGCGGCCTGCTGGCCGCGCTGCGGGCCGGCATCATCCCCATGCTGATGCCGGTGATCATCCTGTTCACCATCCTCACCGGCATCGTCACGCCCACCGAGGCCGCCGCCGTTGCCGTGCTCTATGCCCTGGTGGTTGGCATTGTGATCCTGCGCAGCATCAGCCTTGCCGCCCTGGTGCGCGCCTTCGCCAGCTCGATGCTGCTGTCGGCTGTGATCCTGTTGATCATGGCCTCGGCCAACCTGGTGAACTGGCTGCTCACCACCGACCAGATCCCGCAGCGTTTCGCGGCCTTCGTGATCGGCGAGATCAGTGATCCGCTGATGTTCCTGCTGATGGTCAACATCCTGCTGCTGATCGTCGGCTGCCTGATCGAGGGGCTGGCGGCGATGGTGGTGCTGGTGCCCATCCTGGCGCCGATCGCCGTGCAGCTCGGCATCGATCCGGTGCATTTTGCCCTGGTGGTGGTGCTGAATCTCATGATCGGCCTGATCACCCCGCCGATGGGCCTGTGCCTGTTCGTGGTGGACGGCATCGCCCGTGTCGGCCTGCCGGCCATCCTGCGGCGCATCTGGCCGTTGTTGCTGGCCGAACTGGTCGTGCTGGCGCTGGTCACGGTGATCCCGCAACTTTCCACCTTCCTGCCGCGTTTCCTTGGTTATGGATGATCCGATGCAACGGCGTTTCCTGGTTGGCCTGATCGGCGCGAATATCGGCAAGTCGCTGTCGCCGGCCCTGCACGAGGATGCCTTCGCCGCCGCCGGCGCGCAGGGCTATTACCATCTGATGGATTTGCAGGTATTGCAGCGCGCCACGCTGGAAAGCCTGCTGGCGGCGGTGCGCACGGCCGGTTTTGCCGGTGTCAATGTCACCCATCCGGTGAAGGAAGCCGTGCTGCCGCTGCTGGACGATGTCTCGCCCGAGGCGCGCGAGATCGGCGCGGTGAATACCGTGGTGATTGGTCGCGATGGCCGCACCGCCGGGCATAACACCGACCGCACCGGCTTCCGCCGCGCTTTCGAGGAGGTACTGGGGACGAAAGCCGCCGCGCGGCAGCAGGTGTTGCTGCTGGGGGCCGGCGGTGCCGGCCGCGCCGTGGCCTGCGCCTTGATGGATCTGGGCGTGCAGGTCCTGCATGTCTTCGATACCGACGCTGCGCGCGCGCAGACGTTTGCCGCCGATCTGCAGAATCGTTTTGGATCTGATCGGATCCGCGCCGCCGCCGATCTGGCCGGCGCGGCCTGGCAGGCCGCCGGGATCGTCAACGCCACGCCCATCGGCATGCTCGGTTATCCCGGCATGGCGATCGGGGCCGAACTGATCGATGCGCGGCACTGGGTGGCCGATGTGGTCTACACGCCGCTGGAAACCCAGTTGATCGCCACGGCACGGCGCAAGGGCTGCCGGGTGATGACGGGTGGCGGCATGTGCGTGCACCAGGCGGCCGAGGCTTTCCGGCTGTTCACCGGCATGGAGCCCGATGTGGCGCGCATGCACCGGCTGTTCAACGAAGCCTGCGCCCGGCGCGACGCGAAACTGGCCGCCGCCGGCTGAAGCCGGCGCGGTCTGCATCATCGGATGGAGGAGGGCGGCATGCGGCGCTCTATCGCGACGGTATCGATCAGCGGAACCCTCCAGGAAAAGCTGGAGGCTATCGCGGCGGCGCGCTTCGATGCCGTCGAGATTTTCGAGAACGATCTGCTGTTCTTCAACGGCTCGGCCCGGCAGGTGCACGACATGGCCGCCGATCTGGGGCTGAAGATCGTGCTGTTCCAGCCTTTCCGCGATTTCGAGGGTGTGCCCGAGGCGATGTTCCGCCGCAACCTGGAGCGCGCCGAACGCAAATTCGACCTGATGCAGGATCTCGGCGCACCGCTGATGCTGGTCTGCTCCAATGTCTCGCCGGCTGCGCTGCCGGATGCATCCCTGGCGGCGGCGCAGCTGCACGAACTGGCCGAACGTGCTGGTCGTCGTGGCCTGCGCATCGGCTACGAGGCTTTGGCCTGGGGCCGACATGTGAATACCTATGGCCAGGCCTGGGCGACGGTGCAGGCCGCCGGTCATCCCCATCTCGGCCTGGTGCTCGACAGTTTCCATACCCTGGCGCTGAACGACGATCCGGCCGGCATTGCCGATATCCCGGGTGAGCGCATCTTCTTCGTGCAGCTGGCCGATGCGCCGCGCCTGAGCATGGATGTGCTGACCTGGAGCCGGCATTTCCGCTGCTTCCCCGGCCAGGGCGATTTCGATGTCGCCGGCTTTGCCATGCAGGCGGTGGCGTCGGGCTATTCCGGTCCGCTGTCGCTGGAAGTGTTCAACGACGATTTCCGCGCCGGCCCCACCCGCATGACGGCGCAGGATGGCATGCGCTCGCTGCGGTATCTGGAAGAGCAGATGCGCCGCCGCGCCGAGGCGGCACCGCCACAGGACAAGATCGCTGCCCTGCCGCGCCGGGTCGCGCTGTTCGATCCGCCGGCCGTGCCCGACCTGCTCGATGTTGCCTTCATCGAATTCGCCGTCGACAGCACCGCCGAACAGTCGCTGGCCGGCCTGCTCAAGGCGCTGGGTTTCCGCCTGGCCGGGCGGCACCGCTCCAAGGATGTGGTGCTCTACCGCCAGGGCGGCGTGAACATCGTGCTGAATGCCGAGCGCGATTCCTTCGCCCATTCGTATTACCTGGTGCATGGCACCTCGATCTGCGCCATCTGCCTGCGGGTGGCCGACGAGGCGCAGATGCTCAACCGCGCCGATGCCTATGGCTGCACGCGCTACGAGGGCCGGCTCGGCCCGAACGAACGCAGCATTCCGGCTTTCCGCTCCATCGACGGCAGCCTGATCTATTTCGTCGGCACTGCCTTCGACTTCTCCACCGACTTCGTCTTGGAAGAGGGCGGGGCCGATATCGCCGGCTTGCAGCGTTTCGACCACATCGCCCAGGCGGTGCCGGCCGGGCAGATGGATTCCTGGCTGCTGTTCTATCGCGCCGTCCTTGGTCTGCAGCCTGACAATATCTGGGTGCTGCCCGATCCCTACGGCCTGGTGCGCAGCCGCGCGGTGTCGAACCCGCAGCGCAGCCTGCGCTTCCCGCTCAGTTTCTCGGAAAACCGCAACACCGCCACCGCGCGCTCGGTCTCGCATTTCTCCGGTGCCGGCGTACACCATATCGCGTTCTCGACGAACGACATCTTCGCCGCCGCCGCCGCCATGCGCGAGGGTGGCGTGCCTTTGCTCAGCATCCCCGAGAATTACTACGACGACCTGTTGGCCAAATTCGATATCGATCCGCTTCTGGTGGATCGCCTGCGCCAGCACAGCATCCTCTACGACCGCGACGAGGCAGGCGGGGAGTTTTTCCACGTCTACACCCAGATGTTCGACGACCGCTTTTTCTTCGAAGTGGTGCAGCGCCGGGGCGGTTACGACCAGTATGGGGCGATCAATGCCCCGGTGCGCATGGCGGCGCAGGCGCAGGCCCGCGACATGGTGCCGGCGGCGCTGCTCTAGCCGGGCGGCGGGGGTGATGGCCGACGGCTGGCCGGGTCGGGCCTGTTTTCCCCCATCCGCGTCGGCCGGGTGGGGGCATGGATGGCGTTCTCCCGCCATGGCGTTGATCTTCCGCAAGACCTGCCCGGGCGGCCTATGTCACACTCCATCCGCTGACAATGAGGGTTTATGTCCCGGTTGTGGCGGCGTTGCGGTATGGTCTGCCAAACGATCCAGCCACGCGAAAAAGGCAGGCGGTCCGAATGACGGTGATGCAGCATTTCCGCGAGAACCTGTCCGCCATGGCCTGGCATGCGACCCACCGGCGGCTGATCGGGCCGCTTTTCTGGGTGCCGCCCGTGCTGCTCAGCGCCGCGGTGATCGGCGCGGATGCCTATAATTTCCTGATCGGCCATATCACCGCCGAACTGTTCACCGTCTCGATTGCCTGGGTCTTCTTCGCCATGGGCTGGAAGACCAACCTGCTCGGGGGCAACCGCCTGCTGATCGCCATGGGCTGCGGCTTCTTTTGGGTGGGCGCCATCGATCTGATCCACCTGATGGCCTACCAGGACATGGGCCTGCTGCCCTTCGGCGGCGCCAATGCGGCCTCATCGATCTGGATTGCCGGCCGCATCGTGCTGGTCGCAACCTTCCTGATTTCGCCGCTTCTGGTCCGTATCGGCCCGAAGCTCTGGGTGCAGTGGACGATCTATGGCCTGCTTGCCGCGGCACTGATGGCGCCAATATTCACCGGCCATTTTCCCGTGACCTATGTCGAAGGCGTTGGTCAGTCCACCTTCAAGATCGCGGCCGAGTATGTCGTGATGGCATTCCTGGCGGTGGCGATGGCGATGATCGTCCTCCTGCCGGAAGACATGCTGCCGAAAACCCATCGGCCGGTGGTGCTCTATTCCCTGTTCGTGACGATCATGTCGGAACTGCTGTTCACGCGCTATGTCGATGTGTTCAGTTTTATCAACATGTCCGGCCATATCATGAAGATATGGGCCTTCTGGCTGCTGTTCGATCTGTCGGTCCAGATCAACCTCACGGCCCCTTTCCTGACGCTCAAGCGTCTCTCGCAGGTGATCGAACAGGCGCCGGCCATGGTGATCATCACCGACCGCAACGGCATCGTGGAGTATGTCAATCCGCAATTCGAAATCGATACCGGCTATACCGCGAGCGAGATCATCGGCAAGCATGTCGATATTCTGCAATCGGCCGAGATGCCGGCGCAAATCCTGGATACGATGTGGAAGACGATCGGCCGTGGCGAGATGTGGCGCGGCTATTTCCGCAATGTCCGCAAGGATGGCTCGCTGTACTGGGACAAGTCGTCGATCTCGCCGATCCGCGACGAGCGAGGCCGCATCCTCTCCTATGTCGCCATCAAGGAAGACGTCACGCAGAAGCGCCAGGTCGAGGAATTCCTGCTCGACAGCGAGAATGCGACGACCAAGATGCTGACCGGCGCGATCGAGGCGATGGTCGAGCTGCTGGAAAGCCGCGACCCGTATACCGGCGGCCATAGCCGCAAGGTCGGTGCCATCGCGCAGATCATCGCCCAGGAGATGGGGCTGCCCAGCGTGCAGATGGAAGGTCTGCGGCTGGCCGCGATGATTCATGATATCGGCAAGATCAAGGTGCCGATGGATATCCTGAACAAGCCCGGCAAGCTGACGCCGAACGAGTTCGAATTGATCAAGGAGCATCCGCGCACCGCCTATGAGACGATCAAGGGGATTCCCTTCCCGTGGGACGTTCCGGCCATCGTGCTGGCGCATCACGAACGATGGGATGGCAGCGGCTATCCGAACGGCTGGGCCGGTGAAAAGATTCCGCTCGAGGCGCAGATCCTGTCCGTCGCCGACGTGCTCGATGCAATCAGCTCGCACCGGCCCTATCGCGAGAGGCTTGGCATCGCGAGGGCCTTCGAGGAAATCGAGAAGGGCAGGGGTACCAGCTTCAGCCCGGCCGTGGTGGCTGCCGCCCTGCGGGCGCGCCAGCGGATCGAGGCGCTGCAGGCGGGCCACGCCGAGCAGCGCGCCGTGCCAGGGACGGGTATGCCTGGAGCGAGCGTGCCGGGCACGAATATGCCTGGGACGGGTTCGGAATAGGGGAAGGGAAGAAGGGGAATGGAAATGGTGGGCGGTACTGGGATTGAACCAGTGGCCCCACCCATGTGAAGGGTGTGCTCTACCGCTGAGCTAACCGCCCGCCAACCGGCCAGACAGGACCGGCAATCAAACCGTGAGGGGAGCGTATAAAGACGCCGCCCGATGGTGTCAAGCGGTGCAAAGCCGCCTGCGCGAACAGCGACTTAGGCCTGGCTTGATACAGGCCGCCAATCTTTTAATAGAGGCCGCCGGTGCCCGAGATCGGCGCCGCGCCGGCACTGCCGCCCACGCCCGAGATGCTGTCGCGTTCGGTCATCGAGCCATCCAGCACGCTGCTGCGCTCGCCCAGCTGCGGTTCGGTGCCGGGGCGGAAGGCTTCCAGGATCACGTTGCGGTCGCCCGGCCGCGCCAGTTCGCCGGTCTCGGCCTGCACGCGCACCAGCCGCACGCCCGGCGGCACGCGGAACTGGATGTTCGGCTTGCCCTGCAGGGCCTCGGCCATGAAGGCCTTGAATACCGGCACCGCCACCGACGAGCCGGTCTCGCGCTTGCCCATGTCCTTGGGCGTGTCGTAGCCGATGAAGACACCGACGGCGAGGTCGGGGCTGAAGCCCATGAACCAGGTGTCCATGCTGTCATTCGTGGTGCCGGTCTTGCCGGCCAGCGGCTTGCCCAGCTCGCGGATGCGGATGCCGGTGCCGCGCTGCACCACGCCTTCCAGCATCGAGGTGATCTGATAGGCGGTGACGGCATCGATCACCTGCGGCCGCGGATCGGGCAGGGCCGGTTCGGACTGGTTCTGCCAGGCCACGCCCAGGCAATCCTGGCAGGGCCGCGTGTCGTGGCGATAGATCGTCGCGCCGCTGCGGTTCTGGATGCGGTCGATCAGCGTCGGCGTGATCTTCTTGCCGCCATTGACGAACTCGGCATAGGCCGTGGTCATTTTCAGCAGCGTGGTCTCGCCCGCGCCCAGGGCCATCGACAGCACCGGCGGCATGTTGTCGATCACGCCAAAGCGCTTGGCGTAATCCACCACCTTCTCCATGCCGATGGCCTGGGCCAGCCGCACGGTCATCAGGTTGCGCGATTTCTCGATGCCGACGCGCAGGGTGGACGGGCCGTAGAACTGGTCGGTGTAGTTGCCCGGCTTCCACAGCGGCAGGCCGGGGCCCTGGTCCAGCACGAAGGGCGCATCCAGCACCAGCGACGACGGCGTGAAACCGCTGTCCAGCGCGGCGGCGTAGATGAAGGGCTTGAATGACGAACCGGGCTGGCGGTTGGCCTGGGTGGCGCGGTTGAACTGGCTGAGCTTGAAATCGAAGCCGCCCACCAGCGCCAGCACGCGGCCGGTATGCGGGTCCATGGCGACAAGGCCGCCGCCCACTTCCGGAATCTGGCGCAGGGCGTAACCGTCCTGCGGCTTGGCCGGATTGATCGCCTCCACCGCGATCACGTCGCCGGCCGCCACCACCTCGGCGACGTTGCGCGGCACCGGACCGAAATGGTCGGGGCCGAATTTCTTGCGCGCCCAGCGCAGGCCGGCATAGGGCAGGGTGCCCTTGCTGCCGTCGCCGAAGCCCAGCTCGGCGCTGTCGTTGTCCACCTTCAGCACCACGCCGATGCGCCAGGGTGGCAGGATGCCGGGGATCGGCAGGATGGCGTTCAGATGCGTGCGCCAGTCCTGGCCCGGCATGGTCAATGTCACGCGGGCCAGCGGACCGCGCCAGCCGCCGGCGCGGCGGTCATAGGCTTCCAGCCCGTCGCGCAGCACGCGCTCGCCGATCGCCTGCAGCTTGGGATCCATCGTGGTGCGGACGCTTAAGCCGCCTTCATACAATCCCTTGTCGCCGAAGCGTTGCGCCAGGTCGCGACGCACTTCCTCGGCGAACCAGTCGGCGCGGGCGAGTTCGGAATCCGGCCGCGTCATCGCCACCAGCGGCGTGGCGATGGCGGTGCGCGCCTGCTCCACGGTGATCACGCCGTCTTCCTGCAGGCGTTCGATCACCCAGTCGCGGCGCGCCTTGGCGCGTTCGTAATGGCGCACGGGGTGATAGTTGCTTGGCGCCTTGGGCAGGGCGGCCAGATAGGCGGCCTCGGGCAGGGTGAGGTCGTAGAGCGACTTGTCGAAATACACCAGGGCGGCGGCGGCCACGCCATAGGCGCCCGAGCCGAGATAGATCTCGTTCAGGTACAGCTCGAGGATCTTGTCCTTGCTGAAGGTGTTCTCGATGCGGAAGGCGAGGATGGCTTCCTTCGCCTTGCGGCCCAGCGACACCTCGTTGCCGAGCAGGAAATTCTTCGCCACCTGCTGCGTGATGGTCGAGGCGCCCACCGGCCGGCGGCTTTGCGCCAGGTTGGCCAGGTTCTGCATCACCGCACGCAGGATGCCGATCGGATCGATGCCGGCATGTTCGTAGAAATTCTTGTCCTCGGCCGAGAGGAAAGCCTGGATCACCGGTTTCGGGATCGCCTGGATCGGCACGAACAGCCGGCGCTCGCGGGCGAATTCCGCGATCAGGCGGCCGTCGCCCGCATGCACGCGGGTCGTCACCGGCGGTTCGTAATTCGCCAGCTGCTGATAGTCGGGCAACTGGCGGCCGTAATACCACAGGCCGGCCAGGCCGGCGGCGCCGGCGCCGATCACGGCCAGCACGGCCAGGAACAGCAGGAAGAAGAAACGCGACAGCAGACGCATGGCACCCCGGGGCAGGCCGCTTCTGGGCGGTGATCGTGGCCGATTTTATGGGCCGGAAAAACGGGCGTACAGGTACTCCCGAAATACCGGCCTGTATAGGGATAGAATTATGGCGCTGCCATGGCGGGGCGAGCGAATGAGGCCGGGAATCGGGGATTTTTTTGATTTCGGCCAGCCAGGGGGCGGCGCTAGACTGAGCCGCTTGGCAACGCGAGCCCGCCGCGGCCATTCCGCTGCGCGCCTGACGCGGGCATGGCTGCAAGGCCCTGATTCCATACCAGAAACATCCCGGGCAAAAAAACGCATCCTGGATGTCGCCCGCAATGTCGGATCGGGCGCGGCCGATCCGTCCTTGAGGCAGGACATCCGTCCGACACCAAAGAGGACACGACCATGCGCTTCATGTTGCTGATGATTCCCAAAGGCTACGAAACCGCGGCGCCCGGCACGGTGCCCGACGATGCCGACCGCATCGCCGCGATGATGAAATACAATGAATCGATGCAGCAGGCCGGCATCCTGCTGGCTTGCGACGGTCTGCATCCGCCCTCGATGGGTGCCCGCGTGTCGTTTCCCGGCGGCAAGCCGGTTGTCACCGACGGCCCCTTCGCCGAGGCCAAGGAAGTGCTGGGCGGCTACTGGATGATCCAGGTCGCCTCGCGGCAGGAGGCCATCGACTGGGCCCGCCGTTGCCCCGCCACCGAAACCGAGACCATCGAAATCCGCCAGGTGCAGGAGATGGAGGATTTCCCCGACGCGGTGCAGGACACCATCGCCTCTTTTGCCGACATGCAGCTGCAGGGCAAACGCTAGGGCGCCACTCCGAAATAGCGGTCGATGGCGGCGACGGCTGCCGCCGCCAGCCGGCTGCGGCCGCTTTCCGAGAACAGCAGCGCCTCGTCGCCCGGGTTGGACAGATAGCCCAGCTCGAGCAGCGCCGAGGGCACGTCGGGTGCCGACAGCACGCGGAAATTCGCGGCCCGCATGGCATTGCGGCGCAGGGCGATGCTGTCGCTCATGGATGCCGTCAGCAGGCCGGCGAAGCGGCCCGACAGCCGTGCGGTGTCGCGCGAGGCCAGGTCCAGCAGGATCGACACCACGTCATCCACCTCGCGATCGGCCGCGCTGTCGGCAAGCTGGTCGGCGCGGTTCTCGCGCAGCGCCAGCGCCTCGGCCTCCAGATCAGTGGCGGCATCGGCACGCGTATAGACGGTGGCGCCGCTGGTGGCGCGGTCGCCGCGCAGGCTGTCGGCATGGATCGAGAGGAACAGCGCCGCCTCGTGCTGGCGCGCCAGCGCCACGCGATCGTTCAGCCGCACGAAGCGGTCGCGGTCGCGCGTCAGGATCACGTGATAGCGCCCGGTGGCGCGCAACCGGTTGGCCACCGCCAGCGCCACCGCCAGCGTGATGTCCTTCTCATGACGGCCCGAGGCGCTGATCGCGCCGGGATCCTGCCCGCCATGGCCGGGATCCAGGACGATGGTGTATTTGCGGTCGGCACCATGGGCCGGCGGCGGCGCGATATCCACCGTGGTCGGCAGAGGCAGGGCGACGGGGGCGGTGAAGGCGGCGGCATAGGCCTGAGGATCGGCCGGCCGCAGGTCGATCACCAGCCGGTGCCCGCTGGGTCCCAGCGGGCCGTTCTGCGGTTCCAGCCGGAAAGCGCGTTCCACCACCGCCGGTTCGATCAGGTCGATGGCGATGTCGGTGCGGCCGCCATTCTGCACCGGCAGACCAAGCGCGGCGACCAGCCCGGCGGCGTTGGGCTGTGCCGGTGGGGCGGCCCAGCGCAGGTCCGTCAGGCTCAGGCTCAGGCCCAGACCGTCAGGCTGCGCGGAAAGTTCGGCTTCCACGGGCCCTGAAGCCTCTACCACCAGACGGGTCAGGCCGGCATTCAGGCCCAGTTGCAGGCGGGTGACCCGCGCAGGATCCGCCGCCGCCGTGCCGGCAAAGGCGCCAGGCAGCAGAAGCGCAATAAAAGTCAATAAAAACAGCTGCTTGATGGAAATCCCCGGAGTCGTCATGCGGCGCGGCAAGAAAGACCTTGTCGGTATGCCCTGCCAAAGCGTACGATGCAATCGCGAATATCCGAGTCAGATCGGACTCTCAGACCAAAGGCTTGCCCGTCAAGGATTTAGCCGGCCGGAAGAGCGGAAAGATCGGCGCATCGGCCCTGAGCCAGTCTGCGATAGCCAGTTGTCAGCCCTTAAAGGAGGCGGCCTGGAGCGGATGGCCTCGGAAGCTGCGCTCAAGACAGCACGGATTTGGAGTGAACCTTCGGGGCGTCCGTCCGGATCGACTGGATCCGGCGGGGGCTCGGCAGACCGACAGCGCGCGGCGCGCCCGGTGGAACGAAAGTCCCCGGATGAAGTCCCCCCTCTCGGTCGTCAGGATCATTACCGCCGCAGGCTCGCCGGTTCTTCCGGTTTGTGCCGCGCGACGGGCCGATCCGGCCGATGCCAGCCACGAGAACCAAGGCGCGCCGCCGTTTGTTATTCGCGCGGGCGGCGCCGCGCCGCAGGAATAGTGCCTCATGGGCATGCGTATGCTGATCGATGCCACCCATCCGGAGGAAACCCGGGTCGTGGTGGTGAAGGGGACCCGTCTCGAGGAATTCGATTACGAGACCTCCACCAAACAGGTAAACAAGGGCAACATCTACCTGGCGCGGGTCACCCGCGTAGAGCCCTCGCTGCAGGCGGCCTTCGTGGAATATGGCGGCAACCGCCATGGCTTCCTGGCCTTCAGCGAAATCCATCCCGATTATTACCAGATCCCGATCGCTGACCGGCAGGCCCTACTGGCGCAACAGGCCGAGGAAGAAGCGGCTGCTGCGGCTGCCGAGGAAGCCGAACTGGCTGCCGAGGAAGCGCGTGCCATGGCGCAGGCCGCTGGCGCCAGCGATGAGCATGTCGAGGATCACGGCATCGAAACGGTCGATGGCGATTACGACACCGTCGAAGAGATCAAGCCGGAAACCTCGGCCTCTGATGCCGCAACCGAAAGCGCCACAAACGAAGGCGCCGAAGCCGCCGCCCAGGGCGAGGCGATTGCCGATGCCGTTGAGGCAGCCAGCGATGTTGCCGCGCCGGCTTACTGGAACGTTCCGGCCAGCAGCAGCCCGGCGCCCAGCGTCAGCGCACCGGTGGACGAGAACGACGATGCCGCGCCCGACGCCGCTGATGGCGAAGCCGCCCTGGCTGAATCGGGCTTGGCGGAAGCAGGCGAGGTCGGTTCATCTGAAACCGGCCAGTCTGAAGAGATTGCCGACGCGCGGGCCGAGGAAAACGGCAAAAGCGACGACGAGACCAGCGATGGCCGCCGGCGCCGCCGCGCCAACGCCTTCCGTCGCTACAAGATCCAGGAAGTCATCAAGCGCCGCCAGATCATGCTGGTGCAGGTGGTGAAGGAAGAACGCGGCAACAAGGGCGCTGCGCTCACCACGTATCTCTCGCTGGCCGGCCGCTATTGCGTGCTGATGCCCAACACCGCGCGCGGTGGCGGCATTTCGCGCAAGATCCAGTCGCAGGCCGACCGCAAGCGCCTGAAGGCGATCACCGCCGAGCTGGACATCCAGGACGGCATGGGCGTGATCGTGCGCACCGCCGGCATGGAGCGTTCCAAGCCCGAGATCAAGCGCGATTTCGAATATCTGCTGCGCACCTGGGACAGCATCCGCGAACGCACGCTGGAATCCTCGGCGCCGGCCCTGATCTACGAAGAGGCCGGATTGATCAAGCGTTCGATCCGCGACCTGTATTCCGACCAGATCGACGAGGTGATCGTCGAGGGCGATGAGGGTTATCGCTTCGCGCATGACTTCATGCAGATGCTGATGCCCAATCACGCCGACCGCGTGAAGCAGTATCAGGACAAGATCCCGCTGTTCACCCGCTATCAGGTTGAACAGCAGCTCGACGCCATGTTCTCGCCCACGGTGCAGCTCCGTTCGGGCGGCTACATCGTGATCAACCCGACCGAGGCGCTGGTTTCCATCGACGTGAACTCGGGCAAGTCGACCCGCGAGCACAATATCGAAGAGACCGCCTACAAGACCAACCTTGAGGCGGCCGAGGAAATTGCCCGCCAGTTGCGCCTGCGCGATCTGGCCGGCCTTGTGGTCATCGACTTCATCGACATGGAGGAGAACCGCAATATCCGAAAGGTCGAGCAGCGCCTGAAGGAATGCCTGCGCAACGACCGCGCGCGCATCCAGGTCGGCCGTATCTCGGCTTTCGGCCTGCTCGAAATGTCGCGCCAGCGTCTGCGGCCGAGCCTGATCGAAAGCTCGACCATGACCTGCCCGCATTGCCAGGGCCGCGGTTATGTGCGTTCGGTGGAATCCACCGCTTTGCAGGTGCTGCGCGCCATCGAGGAGGAAGGCATCCGCGACCGTTCGGCCGAGATCACCGTCTCGACCTCGGCGGAAGTGGCGATCTATCTGCTCAATCACAAGCGCGAGCGCCTGAGCGAAATCGAGCGCCGTTACGTGATGCGCGTGATTCTGGCCGCCGATGCCAGCCTGGTGCCGCCCGATTTCCGCATCGAGCGCAACAAGCCGCGCCAGCCGGGCGAGGTCAATCGGCCGGAACTGGCGCCGCGCAGCGAGGCGCCGCGTCCGATCACCCAGGAATCGGCCTATGCCGAAACCGACGATATCGCCGCTGACGAGATCGAAGGCGAGGAGATGGCGGCACCGGGCGCCGAAGGGGCCGAGGAAGATGGCGATGGCCGCCGTCGCCGCCGCCGCCGCCGCCGTCGTCGTGGTGGTCGCGAGCGCGGCGAGGGCGTCGAAGCCGGTGCCGAGGCCGAAACCGATGTGGATGAGGCCGCGGCCGGCGAGGAAGACGGTGCGGAATCCGCCGCCGATGAAGCCGGCGGTGATGAAGCCCAGGATGAAGGCGGTGCCGAAGCCCGCGATGAGGATGGCGCCGAAGGCCGTCGCCGTCGTCGCGGCCGCCGTGGCGGTCGCCGTCGTCGTCGCGAGGATGGCACGGCCGTGGCCGGCGACGAAGGCGGTCCGGTGCAGGAAGCTCCGCGCCAGGATACGCCGCGCCAGGAACGCCAGCCCCAGCGCGAACAACGCGAGGTCATGGCCCCGGCGATGACGCCGGCCTCCATCGGTGCCTTGCTCGATGGCCTGCCGGGTTACGAATTCGACGACGAGGAACCGGCCCCGAAACCCGCGCCCCCCAAGGGCGAGGCCAAGGTTGAACCGGCCCCGGTTCCCGCTCCCGTTCCCGCTCCCGTGGCCGAACCGCCTGCCGTTGCCGCTGCGCCGCAGCCCGAGCCTGCTCCGGCTGCCGAACCCGCGCCGGCCAGCACCGGCCCGGTCTTCGAGACCGTGGTGATTCACACCGATGGCAAGGCCGAGAAGGCCGAAGCCGCCGCGCCGGCCCCGAAGAAGGGTTGGTGGCGCCGGTGAGTCTTCCGGCGGGGGATCCGGTCAGCGAGGCGAGAATTCGCCGCGCCGCTGCACGAGATGAAGCGCGCCTCGGCGCGCTGCAGAAGCGGGCCTATGTGAAATACGTGCCGCGCATCGGCGCCGAGCCGCAGCCGATGGCCGAAACCGCCGCGACTTTGCTGCAGGCTTATGAAGTCTGGGTGGTGGATGGCGTGGAGGATGGCCTGGCCGGCGCGCTGGTGCTGCGTTCCGCGCCGGATCACCTGCTGATCTGGAGCGTGGCGGTCGATCCCACCCAGCAGGGCACCGGACTGGGCCGCCGCCTGCTCGATTTCGCCGAGGAACAGGCGCGCGCACGCGGCCTGAATGAAGTGCGCCTCTACACCAACGCGCAATTCACCGAGAACCGCGAACTCTATGCCCATCTCGGCTATGCCGAGACGGGCCTGGAAACCTTCGAGGGCCGCGAGCTGGTGCATATGGCCAAGTCGCTGGTGGCGACGGCGTAAGCGGCGCGTCGGCAATGACCGCCGGCCCCACGCAAGAACTCGAAGCCTATCTGCATACCCATATTCCGCTATCGGCGGCGATGCAGGTGGCCGTCGTCGCGGCGTCTGACGATGCGGTTGCCTTAAGCGCGCCGCTGGCACCCAACATCAACCATCGCAGCACCGCTTTCGGTGGCAGCCTTTCGACGCTGGCGATCCTTTCGGCCTGGGCGCTGGTGAACATGCGGCTGAATGCCGAAGGGCTGCCCGGCCGGCTGGTGATCCAGTCCAACCACATGGATTACGACGCGCCGGTTGAAGGGGATTTCACCGCCACCGCGAGGCTCGCCGATTCGGCCGCCTGGCCGTCCTTCGTCAAAATGCTGAAACGCAGAGGCCGCGCGCGCATCCTTGCGAAATCGGTCGTCCGCTGCGGCGATGTGACCGGCGGCCGCTTCGAAGGCGAGTTCGTCGCCTTCCTGAACCAGCCGCAGGGCTGAGATCTACTTCCGCCAGTCCTTCAGCCGCTTCGCCGCCTCGATCATGCGGTCGGTGCTGCCGGCGAAGGAATAGCGCATGAAGTAATGGCCGCGGCCGCGGTCGAAATCGAAGCCAGGCGTGGCGGCGATGCCGGTTTCGGCCAGCATGCGCTTGCAGAAATCGTTCGCATCATTGGTGAAGCGGCTGATATCGGCGTAGATGTAAAACGCGCCATCGGCCGGCGCCAGCCTGTCGAAACCCGCCAGCGGCAGTTCGTTCAGCAGGATCTCGCGGTTCTTGGCATACCGCGCGACGTTTTCTTCCAGTTCGTCGTAAGCCGACATCGCCGCCACGCCGGCCACCTGGCTGATGCCGGGCGCCGAGATGTAGAAATTCTGCGTCAGGCATTCGATCGGGCGCAGCAGGCTTTCCGGCACCACCATCCAGCCCAGCCGCCAGCCGGTCATCGAGAAGTATTTGCTGAAGCTGTTGATCACGATGGCCTGGTCGGTCAGCGCCAGCACCGACTGCGCGCGGCCGTTATAGGTGATGCCGTGATAGATCTCGTCGACGATCAGCCAGCGGCCCTTCGCCGCGCAGTCGTCCACCAGCGCCTTCATCTCCGCATCGCCCAGCATGGTGCCGGTCGGATTGGCGGGACTGGCCACCAGCACGCCTTTCGCCTGCGGCGCCTGGGCGTTGATGAGCTGCGGCGTCGGCTGGAAGCGCGTCTGTGGCTCGGTCACGATCATTGCCGGGTTGAGATCGAGCGCCTTGAGGATGTTGCGATAGGCCGGATAGGCCGGCTCGCCCAGCGCCACCGTGTCGCCGGCATCGAAGGCGGCGAGGAAGGCGAGCTGAAAGCCGGCCGAGGAGCCGGTGGTGACGACGATGCGTTCTGCCGGCACATCCAGGCCGTAATAGCTGCGGTAATGGGCCGAGATCGCCGCCCGCAATTCCGGAATCCCCAGCGCCAGCGTATAGCCCAGCGGATCGCGCTGCGCCGCCGTCACCGCGGCCTCGATGGCCTTGCGCGGCGCCGGCGTCGAGGGCTGGCCCACTTCCATGTGGATCACGTCGCCGCCGGCGGCCTCGCGCGCGGCGGCGGCCTTCATCACCTCCATCACGAAGAAGGGATCGATGGCGCCGCGCCGCGATGGCGATGGAGGGGAAGCCGACATGATGGACTCCAGACGGAAACGGGTGCTCAGAACTGGCGACCGAGGCTGAGGCCGTAGCCGCGCCGGTCGGCGGCGAAGCTGCAGGTCTCGGGCGACCGCGGCAGGCCGTTGCTGCAATAGGCCAGGTTCACGCGGCCGAGCCGGCCGAATTCGGCCACGCTCACCCCCCGGCTGCGGGCGCCGGCCAGGGCGGCCGGGTCGGCACCCGGCTCGTGCTGCAGCGGCGCCTGCGGGTTGGCCTGGAACAGGCGCGGCGCGCCCAGCGCCGGCGTGGTCGGGTCCTTCGCCTTGCTGAAGGCGGCCTGCAGCAGGCTGTAGGCCACGGCGGCGGGGGCCGGCGCGCCGCCGCTGCCGCCAGCGGCGTAATAGGTCAGGCTGACGCGCTTGTTGATGCCCACCACGGCGGTCAGGTAGGCGGTTTCCTCGCCGGCCGTGCCGGGCAGCGCGCCGAACAGGATGCCGGTTTCGCGGCCGACCAGGCGGCTGCCATAGGCCGGACCCATGCCGAAGGCGCAGGACACCGCCATGCCTTTGCTGTCGATCACCGCGATGCTGGCCGAACCGAAGCCATACATGGTCAGCGGCGGCTCGGCGCGATAGGCCTGGCCCAGCGCGGCGGCGAATTTGTCGGGCTTCATGCTGCCGCTGCCGATCAGGCTGCCGCCGTCATAGGCCTGTTCGATCAGCCAGGCGGCGACCGCGCCGCCGGCGGCGTTGTTCGAGGCATAGAAGGTGACGTTGTTCTCGAACGGCACCTCGATGGGTTTGCCGATGGCGGCGGTGTAGCCGCGCAGCTCCTCGGCCGTCAGGCTGCCGCCCAGCGCGCGGCTGTCGGCCAGCAGGATATGCGCCAGTTGGCCCTGATACAGATCGCCCGGGCCGGCGGTGCGCAGGCGGCCCAGCGTGCCGGCCAGCGCCAGCTGCACGCGGCGTTCGCCTTCCTGCGGCACCAGGCCGCGCGCCGTGCCGAAGATCGGCGTCAGGCTCGGGCTGGCCGTCACCGGCGGGATGGTTTCCACGGCGGCCTGCACGAAGGCGCGGCTGGCCGGTTCGCCGAAACGGGCGAGCTGTTCGGCCGGCGTCACGGCGGCTTCCCAGCGCAGTTTGCCGTAACGGCTCTGCAGCAGGCCGATGCCGCGCACCAGCGGCGGCACCGTCACATTGCCGCCATTCTTTGGCGCAACGATGGGAAACTCGATGGTTTCGATGCGTTTGGTTGGCCCGTCGCCCACGACGCAGACGCCACCCGCGCCCAGCCCGCCAGCCGAGGGATAGGTCACGGCATAGGCCAGCGCGGCGGCGGCGGCGGCATCGGCGGCCGAACCGCCGGCCGAGAGGATGTCGCGGGCCACCAGGGCGGCGCGCGGCTCATCGGCCGCCACGCCGCCGATGAAGCCCTTCAGGTAGTCCATCTGGCCGACCTGGACGTTACTGTCGGATTTCGAGCAGCCGGCGGCCAGAACCGCCACTATCGCGAGAAGGGTGCATTGACGCATCGCGGAGGTGCCCTTACCTAGAATGAACCGTCTTGCTTGGCCCGGATATCCGGGATTGGGACAATACTTCGCCATGGCCGTACGCTGGTCTTCCATGCGCCGTTCTCTCCGCCGTTTGCTTGCTGTCGGCTGTATGCTGCTGACGGCCGCCGGGACGGTTCTGCCGACCGCCGCCGAGGCCCAGCGTCGCGGCGCATCTCTGGTGCGCGACGCCGAGATCGAAAATACCATCCGCGTCTATGCCGCGCCACTCTTCGGGGCGGCCGGGCTCTCCAGCGAGGCCATCTCGGTCCATCTGGTCAACGACCGGACCCTGAACGCCTTCGTGGCCGGCGGCCAGCGCATCTTCGTCAATACCGGCCTGCTGATCCGGGCCGAACGGCCGGCCCAGGTAATCGGCGTGCTGGCCCATGAAATCGGCCATATCTCGGGCGGCCACCTGGCCCGGCTGTACGATGCCCTCGACACGGCCTCCACCGCGATGATCCTGTCCATGCTGTTCGGCGCCGCCGCCGCCGTGGCCGGGTCCGGCGAGGCGGCCACGGCGGCCATTCTGGGCGGCCAGCAGGTGGCCGAACGCAGCCTGCTGTCCTTCACCCGCACCCAGGAATCGGCCGCCGACCAGGCCGGCGCCACCTATCTGGAGGAAACCGGCCAGTCGAGTTCGGGCCTGATCGAGTTCCTGCGCATCATCGGCGGCCAGGAGGCGCTGGTGGTCGAACGCCAGGATCCTTACGTGCGCACCCATCCGCTGACGCCCGAACGCGTCGCCGCGCTGGAATCGCGGGCGCAGCGCTCGACCTATCGCAATGCCAAGGACAGCCCGGAGAATCTCGAGCGGTTCCGGCGCATGCAGGCCAAGCTGATCGGCTATCTGGAAGGGCTGCCGGCCACCCTGCGCAAATACCCTGAAAGCGACACGTCGCTCTACGGCCGCTATGCCCGCGCCTTTGCCTATTTCCGCGCGCTGGATTTTCAGCGCAGCCTGACCGAGACCGACAGCCTGATCCGCGATTATCCCAACGATCCGTTCTTCCACGAATTGAAGGCCGACATCCTGCTCAACATGGGCCGCGTCGCCGACTCCCTGCCGCCGATCCAGGAGGCGCACCGCCTGGCGCCGAACGAGCCGCTGATCGCCTATGGCGTGGGCCAGCGCCTGGTAGCCCTGAACGACGACAGCCGGCTGGACGAGGCGATCACCATCCTGCGCCAGGTGACGTTGCGCGAACCCGACAACGGCGGTGCCTGGCAGCAGCTCGCCACCGCCTATGGCCGCCGCAACGATATCGGCATGGCCTCGCTGGCCTCGGCCGAACGGTATCTGGTGATCGGCAGCGCGCGCGATGCCGAGGGCCAGGCCGAACGCGCCTCGCGCCTGCTGAAGGAGGGCTCGCCCGGCTGGCTGCGCGCGCAGGACATCATCGCCGCCGCCAAGGATCTGCGCCGCCAGCAACAGCAACGCCGCTGATTCCGCTGATTCCGGGGCTTCACGGCCCCGTTTTCCTCACGGTCTTGTGCCTTGTTCCGGCACCGGCCCCGCCGCATAGTCCGGCAGCGTCACCAAGGGTTTCCACCAAAGGATTTTTCCATGTCGCCGTTCCGTTTTGCCGCCGTTGCCTTCGTCCTGCTGCTGGCGGCACCCATCCCGAAACAGGTGCAGGCCCAGGTGCAGGCCCCCGCCTTTCCGGCCGAACAGCGGGCCGCGGTGCGCGACGTGCTGGTCGACAATCCGGAAGTGCTGGAAGTGCTGCTGCGCCACCCCGAGATCCTGCAGGAAGCCAGCCATGTGCTGGTGAAGAAGGCGGAGGCCCAGCGCGAGGCGCTGACCAGCAACGCCAAGGCGCTGTTCGACGATGGCGTGTCGTATGTCGCCGGCAATCCGAAAGGCGATGTCACGCTGGTCGAGTTCTTCGATTACCGCTGCGGCTATTGCAAGCAGGTGCAGTCCAGCCTGATCACGCTGATCAAGGAAGACCCCAAGCTGCGCGTCGTGCTGAAGGAGCTGCCGGTGCTGGGGCCCGACAGCGTGATCGCCGCGCGCGCCGCCATCGCCGCGCTGGAGCAGGATAAGGGCGGCAAGTATTTTGCCTTCCACAATGCCATGATGGGCTTCCGCGGTCAGCTCACCGAGCCCGAGGTGTTCCGCATGGCGGCCGCCAGCGGGCTGGACCTGACCAGGCTGAAGGCCGACATGGCCGCGCCGAAGGTGGAGCAGGTGATCCGCGCCAATCTCGCGCTGGCCGAAAAGCTGGGCATCAACGGCACGCCCGGCTTCGTGATAGGCAAGGAACTGGTGCCCGGCGCGATCTCGCTGGATTCGATGCGCCAGCTGGTGAAGGCGGCGCGGGGGTGATGTTTCGGGAATAAAAAACGTGGATGCCCGGCCAAGAAACCATCCCGGACCCGGGCAGGACGGTTATTTTTTGTCGCCGTTTCCAGACCTTTGCGTCATGGCCGGGCCAACGGCTGGCTTTGCCAGCCGGCAACGGGTACTTGACCCGGCCATCCACGACTTATTACTTTCCGCCCGACAAAAGTTGATGAAGGAAACAGTATGCGCGCCGAAATCCAGGCGATGGCCGATGAAATCCAGCAGTCGCTCGGACTGCTGAGGAGGTCTCTTTGACTGGGATAACGCAGTCAAGAAACTCGAGGAACTGAACGCCCGCTCGGAGGATCCGAGCCTGTGGAACAAGCCTGCCGAGGCGCAGGCCCTGATGCGCGAACGCACCAAGCTGGAACGCGCGGTATCCACCCAGCGCCGGCTGGAAGCGGCCCTGCAGGACAATATCGATCTGATCGAACTCGGCGAGGCCGAGGGCGACCAGGGCGTGATCGACGAGGCGGAAGCCGTGATCATGGGCCTGTCCAAGGAAGTGGCGCAGGCGCGGCTGGAAAGCCTGCTGTCGGGTGAAGCCGACATGAACGACACCTTCCTGGAAGTGCATGCCGGCGCTGGCGGCACCGAAAGCCAGGACTGGGCCTCGATGCTGCTGCGCATGTATGTGCGCTGGGCCGAGAAGCACGGCTACAAGGTCGAATTCCAGGAAGAGAGCGAAGGCGAGGAAGCCGGCATCAAGTCGGCCACCATCAAGGTGATCGGCCCGAATGCCTATGGCTGGCTGAAGAACGAAAGCGGCGTGCACCGGCTGGTGCGCATCTCGCCCTACGATTCCAACGCGCGCCGCCATACCAGCTTCTCATCCGTGGGCGTCTACCCGGTGGTGGACGACACCATCGAGATCGAGGTGCTGGACAAGGACCTGCGCGTCGACACCTATCGCGCCTCGGGTGCTGGCGGCCAGCACGTCAACAAGACCGACTCCGCCGTGCGCATCACGCATATGCCGTCCGGGATCGTGGTGGCCTGCCAGACCAACAAGTCGCAGCATCGCAACCGCGACGAGGCGATGAAGATGCTGAAGGCGCGGCTGTACGAGCGCGAATTGCAGAAGCGCGAAGCCGAGAAGCAGGCGGTGTTCGATAGCAAGACCGATATTGGCTGGGGTCACCAGATCCGCTCGTATGTGCTGCATCCCTACCAGATGGTGAAGGACCTGCGCACCGAGCTGGAAACCAGCGACACCCAGGGCGTGCTGGACGGCGATCTCGACGCCTTCATGGCTGCCCAGCTCGCCGCCAAGGTCGGTGGCGGCGACAAGGACGCGGCGTAATTCCTTTCCGCTACTATAATCGTCATGGCCGGGCCCAGGAACTCGTCTTGGCCGGCCATCCACGTCTTTGGTCCGGTCAGGCAAAAAAACTCGTGGATGCCCGGACCAAGTCCGGGCATGACAATAGGGGATGGACGTGAACTCCGGACCCGACCGCGTGATCCTGCTGCATGGCCTGGCGCGCACGAAGCAATCGATGGCGCGGCTGGCGCAGGCCTTGCTGCGCGAGGGCTACGCTGTCGAAAACTGGGACTATCCCTCGCGGCAGCATGAGTATGCCGGCCTGCTGACTTTGCTGCGGCCGCGCATCGCCGCGCTGGCGGGCGCGCAGCGCACGCATTTCGCCAGAACGCATTTTGTCGGCCATTCGCTCGGCGGCCTGCTGCTGCGCAGCCTGTTGTCGGAACCCTTGCCATTCTCCGCCGGTCGCCTGGTGCTGCTGGGTGTGCCCAATCGCGGCGCGTTATCCGTGGCGCGGCTGCAGGCGCACAGGGCCTTCAGCCGTTTGCCCGAAATATTCGGCCGCCCGGCGCGCGACCTCTATCGCGATGCGCCGTGGCTGCAGGATCTGCCCTGGCCGCCGCTGGAAACCGGCGCGGTTGCCGGCACGCGGCGGTTTCACCCGCTGATCCCCAGCGCCTGGGTCAATCTGCTGCATGGTGCCACGGAGCAGGGCGACGGCACGGTGGAACTGGATTCCGCCCTGCCGCCGGCACTGACGCATACGCTGATGCTGCCGGTCGGGCACAGCTTCCTGCCCAGTGATCCGCGCGTGATCGCGGCCGTGCAACGGTTCCTGAAAGACGGACGTTTCTAGCGCCATGAAAAAAGGCGGCCCGCAGGGGCCGCCTTAAAAATGCCGGATAAGGGCTGTCTCAGCTCGCGGTGGCGGCGCGGGCGGCGAGGCCGGGCAGGGCGCCCGACAGGCCGGTTTCGGCCGCGCCCTTGATCGCCTTCTGCACGGTCTTTTCGGTTTCGTCCTTGGCTTCGCTGCTGACCACGCTCAGCTTGGCCACCATGTCGCGCGGGTTCTCGGCGAACTTGCACAGGCCTTCGATCTTGGCGCCGGCGGCAATCGAGAGCAACTCGTGCCAGATGTCGCCGCGCACCTTCGCGGTCTTGTCCAGTTCCACCGACTTGGCGCGGATGCGGCCGATCACCTCGCCGCGGATCAGCACCTGCTCGGCCACCACTTCGCCCACCACCTTGGCATTCTCGCCGATGGCGAGCCGCACCGCGGTCACGTCGCCGTTGACCAGGCAGTCGATCTGCATCTCGCCTTCGGAATTGAGATCGCCGTTCACCGTCAGGCCGGCGCTCAGGATCGACGGCGGCGCCTGCTTAGCGGCGGGCTGCGGATTGGTTTTCTTGCTGCTTGAAAACATGATAGCCAGCCTCGATGAATTTGGCGGGATCGATCTGCTCGTCATCGAGCAGCACTTCGTAGTGCAGATGCTGACCGGTGCTGCGACCGGTCGAACCCATGGTGCCCAGCGGGCGTCCGTAAGCGACGGTCTCGCCCGCCTGCACGGAAATCGAACTCAGGTGAGCATAGCGCGTTTTCACGCCCAGGCCATGGTCGATTTCCACCGCGCGACCGTAGGGTCCTTTGCGGCCGGCAAAGACTACCACGCCGGGTGCGGTGGCCATCACCGGCGCCTTGTTCGGGCCGATGAAGTCGATGCCGGCATGGAAAGCCGGCTGCTTGGTGAAGGGATCGATGCGGCGGCCGAAGGTGGACGAGGTTTCCGCCTCGATGCCCATCGGCAGGGCCAGCGGCAGGCGCTGGGCCAGGGCCATCAATTCGCCCCAGCGGCCAAGCTTGCCTTCCAGGCTGCTCATGTCGCGGTCCACCGGATCCAGCGACGCGGTCTGGGTCGGATGCGGCTCCAGGCTGCGCAGCGGGCCGCCGACGCCAACTTCGGCGCGGGCCTCGGTGGCGCGGGCCAGCATGCCGCCGATATCGAGACCGGTGAGGGTCAGCGCCTTTTCCAGCGCGGCCAGGCTTTGCTCGGTGCGATGGTCCAGTTCGTCCAGCAATTCGCGCTGGCGGCCGCGCACGGTAAGGATGCGGGTCTCGATGTCGCGCGGCTTCACTGCCGGCATCGGCGGCTTGGCCTTCGACTCACGCAGCATGCCTTCCAGATCCTCGATCGAGGCGGGATCGTCACTGCTGCGGACCGGCGCGGCGGAGGCCAGCTTGCTGCTGTCAGGTTTCGTGGCCTCGGCGGCGGCTTTCGGCGCGGCCTGCTGGGGCTCTGGCGCGGCCTTGGCCGTGACCTTGGCGCCAGCCTTGCCGCCATCGGTCTTGCCGGCGTCGGCGGAATCGCCCGGCAGCGCAGGACTGCGCTGCTTCATCGCCATGTCGTAAAGGCGGCGATAGCGCTCTTCCAGGTCGCGCGAGGTGACGACGAAATTCTCCTGGCTCTTTTCGTAATCGGCGGCGAGCCGCTCATAGGCCAGGCTGAGTTCGGCGATGCGGCGGTCGCGGGTGTCGAGCAGGGCGTCGCGATAGAAGACGTTCACGGAGGCGTAGCCAATCCAGCCGGCGAAAGCGACCACACCGGCAGCCATCGCGATCTGGGCGCGACTGGAGAGAGCGACGTAACGCACGTCGCCCCGGCTACGGAAAATGATCTGCCGTTCTGGGAACAGGCGGTCGCGCAACTCCCGCCATTGCCGTCTCGCGCGTCGCGTCACTAAGCCCCCCGTTTTGTCTTGGAAACCGCTCGCCTGTGGCTGAGGGGATTAGGGCTTATTTGGCTTGGTTAATGCAAGAAAGAATCTGTTACGAATCTCAGAAAAACACGCGCGAACACGGACTTAACCCGTGTCGCGCGTGTTATCCACAGAATGTGGATAAGAACCGCAAGCGCTTGATTCTAAAGTGCCTGCACGGCCTGCAGCACCGAGTCCACATGACCGGCCACTTTCACCTTGCGCCAGATTGCCGCGATCTTCCCGGTACGGTCGATTAAGAATGTCGCGCGCTCGATGCCCATATAGGTGCGCCCGTACAGACTTTTCTCAACCCAGACGCCATACGAGTCGGTGACTTGCCCCGACTCGTCAGCGGCCAGGATCACCTTCAGTTTGTGCTTGTCCTTGAATTTGTCGTGGCTTTTGGCCGTGTCGCGCGAGCAGCCGATCACCACGGCATTCAGCTTGTCGAACTTCGCCTTGGCCGCCGTGAAGTCGATGGCTTCCATCGTGCAGCCCGAGGTGTCGTCCTTGGGATAGAAATACAGCACCACCGCCTTGCCCTTCAGATCGGCCAGCGAAACCTTGCCGCCGCCATCGGTGGGCATGCTGAAGGCGGGCGCGCGGTCTCCCACTTGCAAACCGGTGGAGGCGGCGCTGGCCTTCTTCGGCGCGGCTACTTTCTTTGGCGTGGCCTTCTTCTTCGCGGCGGGTTTCTTTTTAGCGGGCGTTGCCATCGTCCTGTCCTGTGCGGTTGGAATCCTGGTTCAGCGAATCTGCGAGCGAGAGATAGGGGGCGGCCGGCTGCTCGACCAGGGTGACAAACAGTTTGTGCACCTGGCGCTGGCAATCCTCCAGCCGTTCGCTCAGGGCCGCAAGATTGTCGTCGCCCACCAGTTGCGGCAGGCGCTTGGCCAGCGCCGGCGGCCACAATGCCGGATCGCCGGCTTCCTCGCGGCCGGCCAGCCGCGTGGCGGCCAGCAAGGTGGCATAGAGCGGCCCGGCCAGCCGCAGGATGCGCAAGGTCTTTGCCTCCAGCAGCCCGGCCCGCGCCATGGCTTCCAGCGCCTGCAGCGGATTGGCCTGCAGGATGTCGGGATGCATGGCGCCATGGCGCAGCAGCAGGTATTGCAGGATGAATTCCAGGTCGACCAGGCCGCCGCGGCTCTGCTTCAGGTCCCAGATGCTTTTGCCCTGCTTCTGCGCCGCCAGCCGTGCCCGCATGCTCGCCACATTGGCCAACAGACGCCTGTCGTCGCGCTTGGCCGTCAGGATTTCCTGCCGTACCGCCTCGAATCGCGTCGCCAGTTTCGGCGCGCCGCAGACCACGCGGGCGCGGGTCAGTGCCATATGCTCCCAGGTCCACGCCTCGTTGCGCTGGTAATCGGCAAAGGCATCCAGCTTGATCGCGATCGGTCCGGCGCCGCCGCTGGGCCGCAGCCGCATGTCGATCTCATACAGCCGGCCTTCGCCGGTCATCGCCGTGATCGCGTTGATGAAGCGCTGGCACAGCCGCGCGAAATACAGGCCCGGGCTCAACGGCCGCGCGCCGCTGGACTCGCCCGCATTCTCCGGGCAGTCGAAGATCAGCACCAGATCGAGATCGGATTCCAGCGTCAGTTCGCGGCTGCCCAGCCGGCCCAGTCCGATCAGCGTGAGTTCCATGTCGCGGATCTTGCCGTGCTGGGCGGCGAATTCGTCGCCCACGCGCTCCAGCAATTCGGCCAGCACCGCATCGGCCACGCGGCTCAAGCTGTCGCCTGCCGCCACGCCGTCCAGCGTGCCGCGCAGCAGGCCGATGCCGACCTGCAGTTTCAGTTCGGTGGTCCAGCGCCGCGTCCAGTCCAGCACGTCCTGGAAATCGCGCGCCGCCGACAATTGGCGCTTCAGGCTGGCCGCCAGCGTCTCGGCATCGAAGCTGGGCGGATGCTCGGCATATTCCAGCAGGCTGTCGAACAGCGCGCTGTTCTGCGACAGCGTCTCGGCCAGCTGCGGCGCGGCGGCCAGCACCTCGGCCAATGTGTCGAGCACGGCGGGATTGGCCTGCAGCAGCGCGAAAAGCTGCACGCCGGCCGGCAGGCTGGCAAGGAACTGATCGAAGCGGCGGATCGCCACATCGGGGCTGCCGGTGCGCGAAAAGGCTTCCAGCAGGTGCGGCATGATGGCGGTGAGCTTTTCGCGCGCGCGTTCCGAACGCATGGCGCGATAGCGGCCGAAATGCCAGCCGCGGATCATGGCGGCGATTTCCGGCGGATCGGAGAAACCCAGGCCGCTGAGTGTTTTCAGCGTCTCCGGATCGTCGTCGGTGCCGGTGAAAACCAGGCTGCCGGCTTCCGAACCCAGCGATGGCGCTTCGCTGAACAGGTCGTCGTAATAGCGCTTCACCCGCGCCAGCACGGCCAGCAGGCGCGCGCGGAAAGCCTGCGGATTTTCCTCACCCAGGAAACAGGCCAGATGCGCGATGTCGCGCGGCAGGGTGTGGGTCTGCTCGTCGGCGATCATCTGCAGCCGGTGTTCCACGCGGCGCAGGTAACGGTAATCCGCGATCAGCTCGTCGCACACGGCCTGGCTCAGGCGTTCGGTGGCGACCAGCGCGCGCAACGCCTCGCAGGTGGGGGCGGCGCGCAGGCGCGTGTCGCGGCCGCCGGCGATTAGCTGCTGGGTCTGGGCGAAGAACTCGATCTCGCGGATGCCGCCGCGGCCCAGCTTGATGTTGTGGCCTTCCACCGCGATCTCGGCATGGCCCTTATGGGCGTGGATCTGGCGCTTGATCGAATGGATGTCCTCGATGGCGGCGAAATCCAGGTTCTTGCGCCACACATAGGGCGTCAGGCGCTGCAGGAAGCCGGTGCCGGCCGCGATGTCGCCGCCCACGGGCCGCGCCTTGATCATCGCCGCGCGTTCCCAGTTCTGGCCGAAGCTTTCGTAATAGGTCTCGGCGGCGGCCATCGACAGTGCCACCGGCGTCGAGCCCGGATCGGGCCGCAGCCGCAGATCGGTGCGGAACACATAGCCGTCCTCGGTGCGGTCATGCAGCAGGCGGAACATCTGCTGGGTCAGGCGCACGAAACATTCCAGCGGCGTCTTGCGGCCGGTGTAGCGCACCACGTCCTGGTCGAACAGCATGATCAGGTCGATGTCGCTGGAGTAATTCAGCTCGCGCGCGCCCAGCTTGCCCATCCCCAAGGCCACGAAGCCCGAGCCGCGGCACGGATCCTTTTTCGCATCCGGCAGCTTCAGCTCGCCCTGCGCGGCAGCATGGCGCAGCAGCACGGCCATGGCGCTGTCGATGCTCAAGGACGCGAAGTCGCTTAAGCACCCGGTGATCTTTTCCAGCGGCCACAGGCCGGCGATATCGGCCACCGCGATCGAGAGCGCGACGCGTTTCTTGGCCTGGCGCAGCGGCGCGGCCAGCGCCTCGGGTTCGTCGCAGCCGCGCACGATATCCTTCACCGCCTGCATGGCCTGCTCGAAGGCGGCATCCGGCCCCTTGTCCAGCAGCAGGGCCACGGTGGCGGGTTCATCCAGCGCCAGCTGGGTCAGGAAGGGGCTGTTGCCGAACAGGCAGGCCAGCAGGGTTCTGGCGCCCCCTTCAGTCTTCGCAGGAGGCTGCTTCGTCGCCGCGGCCAGATGCTTCGCCAGGCTCCGGTCCGGCCATTCGGCCAGCATGTCGGCCCAGTGTTCGAAGCCGCGCGCGGCGGCCTCGGTATCGAAGGGGCGGGGCAGGCCGGACCAGTCGGCCCCCGACCGGCCGATACCGGCCCCGCCGCTGGCGGCCGCCAGCGGTTTTTTCGACGTCGGCCCGTTTTTTCTCGCGGACCCGGTCTTTTTTCCCGGTGCTGCCTTGCGGGTGCCGCTTTTCGTTCCGATCTCTGTGGGGACAGCCTTTTTGGCTGCGGCCGGTTTGGCGGCGATGGATTTCCCGGCACTGGATTTTGCAGGGCCGGATTTGGCACCGCCGGATTTTGCCTTGCGGGCCGTGACTGTCTTTTTCCCGGGTTTGGCCGGTAATCGCTTGGATGGCATGGCGTTTCCCTCGTGCCGTGGGCGAAGTTCGGCTAAACTCGGCACAGGGTCAAGCAGCGGCGGCCCCCTGTCGACATAAAGCCTACCCGGTCATCTCTGGCCGACGGAAATTGAGGACGCGATACGTGGTTTTGCGATGGAGTCGGTTGCTGGTTCGCTCGGTTGTGGCGGTGGCGCTGACACTGGTGGGTTTGGGTGGGCTGCTGGCCTGGCGTGTGGCGCAGGAGCCCATCTCGGTCGGTTTCCTGATCCCCTATGTCAGCGAGGCGCTGGCCTTGCCGCAATTCGGCATCCGCGCCGAGATGACCGACCTGGTGCTGGCCTGGTCGGAGCGCGACCAGAGTCTGCGCCTGCGCGTGGTGGATGCGCGCTACCGCGCCAGTGACGAACGCGTCACCCTGCGCATTCCCTTCATCGACATGGCGCTCAGCGGTCCCTCGCTGCTGCGCGGCGTGATCGCGCCGCGTTACGTCTTCGCCAGCGGCATCGAGGCGCGACTGGTGCGCGATGCGCGGGGGCGGTTCCAGATCGGCCTGCCGCTGGAAAACGACGGCCAGCCCGGTGCCACCACCGAGTCCGAGGAAGTGCGCACCCCCAGCGATGCGCTGGCCACCAGCATGTTCGCCGGCGTGTTCGAGCTGCTGTCGCGTACACCCGATCCGGGCGATCCCCTCAGCCAGCTCGAGATGGTGTCGATGCTGGCCGAGCGCCTGGTGATCGAGGACTGGAAACTCAACCAGCGCTGGGTGGTGCCAGAGGCGCAATTGTCCTTCCGGCGCGGCGACGGCCATGTCTATGCCTCGGCCACCGGCGCGCTGGACTGGCGCAACCGGCGGGTCAATCTCACCGTCGGCGCCGATTATGTGTCGGCCGAACGCGCCGCCAGCGTGAACGTGCAGTTCGACAATATCGAGCCCTCCGATTTCGCCGATGTGGTGCCCGAATTGCAGCCGCTGGAATATTTCGCGGCGCCGCTCGGCGGCAGCCTGACCCTGCGCCTGAACGAAAGTGGCGAGCAGCTTGGCCTCAATTTCGACCTGCATGCCGGCGCCGGCCGCATCCAGGCGCCCGATTTCCTCGCCGCGCCCCTCGATCTCACCGAGGCGCGGTTTCGCGGTTATGCCGATGCCGCCAACGGCCGGCTGTATATCGACGAGGGCAGCATCAGCTTTGCCGACCAGTTCCGGCTTTCCTTCGGTGGCTGGGTCAGCCGCAGCGAAGGCGAACGCTATGGCCTGGAGCTGAAAGGCCAGTTCTTCGACCTGCCGACCGATGCGCTCGGGCAATACTGGCCGCCCGGCATGGCGAAGAACGCGCGCGACTGGGTCACCACCAATATCCGCGAAGGCAAGGTCTCGGCCGGCCGTTTCGCCGCGGCGTTGACGCCGGCCATGGTGGCCGGCCAGGAACGGCTGCCGCGCGAAGCCGTGAAGCTCGATTTCGCCTTCGAGGGCCTGCAGGTGGATTACCTGGCGCCGATGACCAGGCTGCGCGAGGCGAAGGGCAGTGCCGCGCTGGATGCCGATACGTTCGACCTCTCGATGGAGACGGCCTCGGTGAACCTTCCCGGCGGCGCGCTGCAGGTCGGCCCCGGCAGCGTGAAGATCACCGGCCTGCAGGATGCCGACCAGCATGCCGACATCACCAGCACGGCGCGCGGCAAAAGCAGCGACGTGCTGACGCTGATCGACCAGAAGCCGCTCGGTTTCCCGTCCAAGCTCGCCATCAAGCCGGCCGGCGTGGGCGGCGACGCCGTGGTGAAGTGGCGGCTGAAATTCCCGCTGCTCAATGCGCTGAAGACCGACGATATCGCGGTGACGGCCGAAGCCGATCTCGCCGCGCTCAGCATGGATGGCCTGATGGGCCGCTATGGCCTCACCGACGGCACGATGAAGCTGAAGGTCGATACCAAGGCGCTGGAAGCCAGCGGCAAGGCGGCGCTGAACGGCGTGCCGTTGCAGATTGTCTGGCGCCAGGAATTCAATGCCCGTGCCGCCGTGCCGGCGCGCTATCGCCTGATGGGCCGCATCGACGAGGCGCAGCGCAAGGCGCTGGGCTATCCGCTGGCGCCCTATATCGACGGGCCGGTGGATGCCACCATGGAGATCGAGGAACGCCGCGGCGGCGAAACGGCGGTGGGCGGCGAGTTCGATCTCAAGGATGCCACCATCGTCGTCGCCGAGGCGCATCTGGGCAAGCCGGCGGGCACGCCGGCGCAGGGCCGCGTGCAGATCCGCACCCGCGCGGGCCAGCCGGTGATGTTCGACCTGATCGAGCTGACCGGCCCCACGCTGTCGGGTCGTGCCAAGGCGCAGCTCAACACCGATGGCGGCTGGAGCACCGAGATCGCCAGCCTGAAGGCCGGCGACAACGACGCGCGCGGCCGCATCAGCTATGCCGCCAATGGCGATGCCCAGATCGAACTGAGCGGCAAACGTTACGACCTGCGGCCATTCGTGAAGGATGTGTTCGACGACGACAGCGAACCGGGCCAGATCAAGCCCAGGCTGACGCTCGACCTGCGGCTGGACGAGGCGCAGATCGAAGACGCGCTGGAAATGCGCAACCTGTCGCTCAGCGTGCAGCGCGAACCCAAGCGGCTGGAGCGCCTGAGCCTGACCGGCGGTTTCGCCACCACCGGCGGCGTCGCCTTCTTCATCACGCCGGCGCTGGAAGGCCGCTCCCTGCGGCTCGATTCCGACAATGCCGGCGCCATGCTGCGTTTTCTCGGCATCACCGACATGCAGGGCGGCACCATGCAGATCAATGCCGCCTACGACGACACCAAGGCCAACCAGCCGCTGGCCGGCAGGATGACCATGCAGAATGTGCGCGCGGTGCGCGCGCCGTTCCTGGCGCGGCTGTTCGGCATCGGCTCGTTTGCCGGCCTGTCGGCGTTGCTGTCGGGCGAGGGTATCCTGTTCGAAAACGGCGAAGTGCCGTTCAGGCAGCAGGATGGCGTGTTGACGATCCGGCCCGCGCGCCTGACCGGCCAGCAGCTCGGCATCACCTTCGAGGGCAATATCTACAACCGCACCGACAGTGTCAGCATCACCGGAACGGCCGTGCCGGCCTTCGTGCTCAACACCATCCTGGGCAAGATTCCGCTGCTGGGCGACCTGTTCGTCGGCGACGGCATCATCGGCGTGAATTTCGCCGTCTCGGGGCCGAAGGACGATCCGCAATTCACCGTCAATCCGCTGTCGGCCATCGCGCCGGGCTTCCTGCGCCGCATCTTCCAGGCGCCGACTACCGGCGAAGGCAATGGCACGCAGCAAGCGCCGCCATCGACCGAAATCCCGTTCGAGCAGCGCATCACGCCGTAGTCGCGGTTAGGGCGTAGCGTGGATGCCCGGCACAAGGCCGGGCATGACGGATGTATTGAGGCGTTTCCCTGAACGTCATGGCCGGGCCCAGGACCGCTTCCTTGGCCGGCCATCCACGTCTTCTTTCCGCCTCTACGGCTTTAGCACCAGCACGTGCCGCGCATTGGCCTCCACCGCCTGCGGCGCGAACCACCAGGGCAGCAGGCGACCGCCCATCCAGGCGTCGAGCTGGTCGGTCTGGTGCGGGCCGAACTGGCGCTCGGCCACGCCGCCCGACACGGCCGCCATCACCTTCTCGGCATCCGAGAAATCGGCGATGAAGCGCAACGATGCGAAGAAGCGCGTGTCGAAGCCCTGGCCGTAACCTGACAGCGCGCGCTGCACCGTCTCGCCCGAGCCGGCATAGGGCTGCGGTGTCGTGCCGAGCAGGGCGGCGCCGGGGCCGCTGCGGCGCAATGGACTGACGAAGGCGATGGTATGGACCTTGCCCCACAGCCACTCCTGCGGCTTGGGTCCGTATTTGGCTTCCAGATCGGCGCGGGCGATATCGGTTGCGCGCTGGATCATGTCGGGCAGGGTTTCCACGGCCGGCGTGGCCGTGTCGTCGAACCACGGCGAGGCGGGATCGGCCAGCAGCGCATCAAAACGCGACTGCCAGGTATACCAGTTCGAGAGCCAGCGTTTCGCCAACTCCGGCCCCAGTTCGTCGGCAAAGGTCTGCGCCGCCAGGGCCTCGTAGATGCTGTGATAGAGGGTGGGCGCCGCGCTGTCGGTGCGTTCGTTGAAATCCCAGGCCCCGAGGATGGCGGCGATGTCCGCATGCTTGCCGCCCTGCAGGGCGGCGACGATCTTCGGCGCCAGCATGCGCGCCTGCGCGTTGCTGATATCCTGCATCAGTTTCAGGTGGTCCTCGGCCTTCATCGCCGGGCCGTTCTCGATGCGGTTCTTGATCGTGGCGTAGCGATAGGGCGGCGAGAAATAGCTGCCGTAGTGATAGGGATAATTGTCCGGCTGGGTGTCGTGATTGGCGGTGCCCACCCAGCCGCGCGCCGGCGCGATCTGGCCCGGCAGCCTGTCGGACGGGATGAAGCCGCGCCAGTCATTGGCCGCCGTTTCCGCCGGCTTGGGGAACACGCCCTGGCCGCTGGCGCGCAGCGGCACCAGCCCGGTGGCGCGATGGCCCACCGCGCCGCTGCTGTCGCCGAACACGTAGTTGAAATACATCACGCCCATCTGCTGCGCGGCGGCATCCACTTCCTGCACGGTCTTCGCTGTCAGCAGCTTTTCGATCCCTAAGCCACCGCCCGGAATCTCGGCCGAGGCCATGCGCAGGGCCAGCACACGGCCATTGGCGGCGGTTCCCACCACCGGGCCGCGCTTGGTGCTGCGCACGGTCAGTTTCTCCTCGCGCAGGCCGCCTTCCGCTTTGCTGTCCTTCACGCGGATGATCTCTTCGCGCGTGTCGAACGGCACGCTCGCGCCGTTATCCAGATAATTGGCCGGGCTGGCCGGATCGACGGTCTCGATGAACAGGTCCTGGGAATCGCCATAGCCGTTGGTGACGCCGAAGGCCACATGGGGCGTGCGGCCCACCGTCAGGCCGGGCACGCCGGGCAGGGCGGCACCCACGGCCTGGATGCCGGGCGCGAACAGGCCGACGGGATGCCACACGCCGGGCAGGGTGCGCGCATCCAGATGCGGATCGTTGGACACAATCGTGGCGCCCGAGGCCGAGCGCGCGGCCGAGACCGCCCAGTTGTTGCTGCCGAGTTCGATGGGCGCGGCAACCGGTGCGCCGCCCTGCAGGATCAGATCCTGCACGTTCAGGCCCTCGACGACCTGCACCGGAGCATCCAGCGAAGCCAGCTGCGCCTTACGGTCGGGATTGACGTTGAGCGGGAACAGCGCCTTCGCCTTCTCGAATCCCAGCCTGTCGATCATCGCCTGCATCAGCAGCTCGGCTTTGTAATTGGTGGCGTGGCTGTAATTCACGAAATGCAGCACGGCCACCATGTCGTCCAGGCTCCACGGCCCGACGCGGAAGCCGGCCAGCTTCAGCTCGATGGGATGATCGGCGGTCTGTGCTGCATAGGCATTCAGCCCTTCCGCATACCAGGTGAGGAAATCGCGGGCTTCCGCGCTGAGCAGTTTCGCGTGGCGCTGCGCATTCTGCGCCAGGCCCAGAATGCGCATTTCCTTATCACTGGCCAGTCCGGCCTCGCCGACCACTTCCGCCACGCGGCCGTATATCAGCGCGCGATAGGCTTCCAGCTGGAACAGGCGGTGCTGCGCGGTGACGAATCCTTGAGCGCGGATCAGGTCGGGCGTGTTCTGCGCGAAGATGTAGGGGATGCCATGGGCATCGCGCAGCACGCGCACCGGCGCGCTCAGGCCCGCCATCTGCAGCTCGCCATCGGTCTTGTAGCCGTTGCCCCAGCGCAGCCAGGCCAGCCCGCCGCCGATGGCGGCGGCGACGACGATCACGAGAGCGAGCAGGATTTTGACGATGCGCTTCAACATGGCGGGTCTCCCTTGATGGCAAGACTATCCGCCAGCGCGACGGCGGCGGCAATCCTGCCGCTGGGGAAGCGACTCGGAGCAGCAAATGGGATCCCGGCTCAAGGCCGGGATGACAAAACGCGGAGCGTCATCCCCGCGAAAGCGGGGATCCCATTTTTCAGTCTTACGCCGTCTCGATCAGCACATGCTGCTTCTTGCCGAAGCTCAGGCGCAGGCGGCCATCGGCGCCGAGGTCGGTGGCCGAGATGCGCTGGGTTTCTTCCTTCACCGGCTGGTCGTTCAGCTTGATGGCGTTGCCGCGGATATGCCGGCGCGCCTCGCCGCCCGATTTCGCCAGCCCGGCTTCCAGCACCAGCGCGAAGGCCTCGATGCCGGCTTCCAGCTTGGCGCGCTCCACCTTCACCACCGGCAGGTCGCCGCCGAAACTGCCTTCCTCGAAAGCCTTGCGCGCCGTCTCGGCGGCCAGTTCGGCAGCCTCGCGGCCACGGCAGAGTGCGGTGGCCTCGGTGGCCAGCACCTTCTTGGCCTCGTTCAGCTCGGCGCCCTGCAGGCGTTCCAGCCGGGTGATCTCGTCCAGCGGCAGGTCGGTGAACAGGCGCAGGAAGCGGCCCACATCGGCATCCTCGCAGTTGCGCCAGTACTGCCAGTACTCGTAGGTCGGCAGCATGTCCTCGTTCAGCCACACGGCGCCCGAGGCGGTCTTGCCCATCTTGTGGCCGGCGGCGGTGGTCAGCAGCGGGCAGGTCAGGCCATAGAGGCTGAGGTCATGCACGCGGCGGCCCAGCTCCACGCCGTTGACGATGTTGCCCCACTGGTCCGAGCCGCCCATCTGCAGATTGCATTTGTGCCGGCGCGCCAGTTCGACGAAATCGTAGGCCTGCAGGATCATGTAGTTGAATTCGAGGAAGCTGAGCGGCTGCTCGCGTTCCAGCCGCAGCTTCACGCTGTCGAACGACAGCATGCGGTTGACCGAGAAATGCCGGCCATAGTCGCGCAGGAAGTCAATGTAGTTGAGCTTGTCCAGCCAGTCGGCGTTGTTGACCATGATGGCGTCCGACGGGCCGTCGCCGAAGGTCACGAAGCGCGAGAAGGCGGTCTTGATGCTCGCCATGTTGGCGGCGATGTCGTCCACCGTCAGCAGCTTGCGCGCCTCGTCCTTGCCCGAGGGATCGCCGACCTTGGTGGTGCCGCCGCCCATCAGCACGATGGGCTTGTGGCCGGCCTGCTGCAGGCGGCGCAGCATCATGATCGAGAGCAGGTGGCCGACATGCAGGCTCGGCCCGGTGCAGTCGTAGCCGACATAGCAGGTGATCCCCGACGGCTGCTGCGCCAGCGCGTCGAGGGCGGCGCCATCGGTGCATTGGTGCAGATAGCCGCGCTGGCTCATGGTCTGCAGGAAATCGGAACGGAACTCGGTCATGGCGCGCTCTGGTTCGGCTTGGGTCCTGTGGGCGGGAAAGGCCCGATGGTCTATCATAGCGGACCCGATTCTCCCAGCCTCCGCCCCCTCGATCAGGTGTTCCCGACTTGTCCCCGCAGCCCTCCTGGATCATCGGCCTGATGAGCGGCACTTCGCTGGACGGCATCGATGCCGCCCTGCTGCGCACCGACGGCGAGGCGATTGCCGGGTTCGGTCCGGCGCTGACGCTGCCCTATGCCCCGGACTTGCGCGAGAAAATCCGGACGCTGCTCAACAAGGGGGGGCACGAGGCCGGCGCGGCGGCGCGGCAGCTTACCCAGGCCCATGCCGAAGCCGTCGCCGCTCTGCTGGACAAGGCCGGCCTGGCGGCCAGCGACATCGCCTGGCTGGGCTTCCACGGCCAGACCATCCTGCATCGCCCTGAAGCCGGCCGCACCTGGCAGATCGGCGATGGCGCGCTGCTGGCCCGCCTCACGCGCATTCCCACCGTGTCCGATTTCCGCTCGGCCGATGTCGCCATGGGCGGGCAGGGCGCACCTTTGGTGCCGCTCTATCACGCCGCACTCGCGCGCCATGCCGGTCTGCCGCCGCCTTTGCTGGTGCTCAATCTCGGCGGCGTGGGGAACGTGACGTATATCGGCGGCGCCACGGAAGCCGATCTGATCGCCTTCGATACCGGCCCGGGCAACGCGCTGATCGACGACTGGATGCTGCATCACAGCGGCCAGGCCCATGACGAAGGCGGCGCGACGGCCGCCAAAGGCCGCGTGGATGAGCGCGCCTTGCAGCACCTGCTCGATCATCCCTATTTCGGCGCGCCGCCGCCGAAATCGCTCGACCGCAACGATTTCAGCGCCGCCCCCGTGCAGGGGCTGTCGCTGGCCGACGGCGCCGCCACGCTCACGGCGTTCACGGCCGCCAGCGTGGCGCGCGGGCTGCAACACCTGCCGCAGCGGCCGCTGCGCTGCCTGGTCTGCGGCGGCGGCCGGCATAACGCCACGCTGATGAACATGCTGACCCAGCAGCTCAACATGCCGGTCGAGGCCGTCGAAGCCGTGGGCTGGCATGGCGACCATCTGGAAGCCGAAGCCTTCGCCTTCCTCGCCGCCCGCGCCGTGCGGGGCCTGAGCTTAAGCCTGCCCGGCACCACCGGCGTGCGCAGGCCGGTGAGCGGCGGGCGGATGTATCGCCCGGATTAAACCGCGCGCATGACGCCAATCTGCTTCATGACAATCGCGGCATTCACGCCGCCGAAGCCGAAGCCGTTGCAGAGCGCGGCCGTGATGGCGCGCGCCTTCGCCGTCAGCGGCACGAAATCGAGATCCTCGTTGCCATCGTCGGGGGCATGCAGGTTCAGCGTCGGCGGCAGGATGCCGCTGCGGATCGCCATGGCGGTGAACACCGCCTCCACGCCGCCGGCGGCGCCGAGCAGATGGCCGATGGCCGACTTGGTGGAGGAAATCGCCACGTCGCGCAAATGGGCGCCGAACACACGGCGCAGGGCGGCCACCTCGCCATTGTCGCCCACCGGCGTCGAGGTCGCGTGCGCGTTCACGTAGCCGATCCCGCTGCCATCGCCGCCCGCCATCTTCAGCGCGGCCTGCATGGCGCGCGCCGCGCCCGAGCCATCCTCCGGCCCCGAGGTGAGGTGATAGGCATCGGCGCTGGTGCCATAGCCGGTGAGTTCCACCAGCGGCGTGGCGCCGCGCGCCTGCGCATGCTCCAGCGTCTCCAGCACCAAGAGGCCGGCGCCTTCGCCCATCACGAAGCCGTCGCGGTCGCGGTCGAACGGCCGCGAGGCGGTCTCGGGCGCCTCGTTGCGCGCGGTGGATAAGGCGCGCGCGGCCGCGAAGCCGCCGATGGAGAGCCGGTCGATGCAGGCCTCCGTGCCGCCGGCGAGCGCCACGTCCGCTTCGCCCGAGCGGATCAGGCGCATGGCGTCTCCAATGGCCTGCAATCCGGCGGCGCAGGCGGTGACCGGCGTGCCCAGCGGCCCCTTGAAGCCGTAGCGGATCGAGACATTGCCGGCGGCGAGGTTGGCGAGGAAGGCCGGCACCACGAAGGGCGACAGCCGTCGCGGCCCGCGCGCATCCAGCGTCGCCTTGGCTTCGGTGATGGTGGGGAAGCCGCCGATGCCGCTGGCGATCACCGTGGCGGTGCGCTCGCGCGCGGGTTCGTCCTCGGGCTTCCAGTTCGCCTGGACCAGCGCCTCTTCGGCGGCGGCCAGCGCATAGATGGTGAAGAGGTCCACCTTCTTGCGCTCCTTGTGCGCCACCACGCTGTCGATATCGAGGCCGGCCTCGGCATCGTCTTCGCGGGTCGGCACCAGGCCGGCGATCTGGTTGGGCAGGTCGGAAACATCGATGCGCGTGTTGCGCCGGATGCCGGATTTCGCCGCCACCAGCCGCTCCCAGACTTTCGCCACGCCACAGCCCAGCGGCGTGACGAGGCCCATGCCGGTGACGACGATACGGTCGCTGGCGGGGCGGGCGTTAGGTGTGCTCATGGCTTTCTCCTGTGCATATACACATGTTAAGGCAAAAAATTTTCAGGTCCCCGAACTCACGCCAGCGCCCCCAGCGCCGCCAGCCCCTGCTGCGCCGCGCGCCAGGCCTTGTCGCCCAGGGCTTTGCGCAGGTCGTCCTGCGCCTTGTGCCACAGCGGCACCAGCTTCACGATCAAGGCCTCGCCCTTGCGGGTGAGGGCGAATTTCTGCGCCCGGCCCTGGCCGCCCTGCGGGCAGGCGATCAGGCCGGCCTGTTCCAGCGGCTTCAGGTTGCGCAGCATGGCGCTGCGCTCCAGCGCCATGGTTTCGGCCAGGTCGCTCACCGACTCGAAGCCGCCCTTGGCGATGGCCGCCAGCAGCGAGACCTGCGTGCTCTGCAATCCAAAAGGCTTCAGCAGGGCGTTGTAGCGCCGCGTCACCGCGCGCGCCGCGCGCCGCGTCTTCAGCACCATGCACACATCGGCCATGCCCTCGGGCAGCACGGACGGCGGGCAGGCGGCGGCTTTGGTCTTGGCGGCTTTCAGGGGACGTGAGGCCATGCCCCACCCTGACATATGCATATGCACAAGTCAAAGGCCGCGCCAGCTCCCCTCAGCGCAGGGCGAAGGCCAGCACGGCGGCCACTATCGCGGCAGTGATGCCCCAGAACACGATCAGCAGGCGGTGTGCGGCCGTCATGAGACCTCAGTCGTAATAAAAGCGTTCGGAGACGATCTGCCGCGCCGGGACGCCTAAACCCAGCAGGCTGCGTTCGCAGCTTTCCATCATGCCCTGCGGCCCGCACAGCAGGTAGCACCAGCGCGCCGCACCATCGAAGCCGAACAGCTCGCGCAGCAAAGCCTCGTCGAGCATGCCGCGCCGGCCGGTCCACGCATCGTCGGGTTCCGACAGCACATGCACCACCTTCAGGTTCAGGCTGGCGCTCAGCGACTCCAGCTCATCGGCCAACACGATCTGCGTCCGGCTGCGGTTGCCATAGACCAGGACGACCGGGCGGTCGTCGCCGCTCGCCTGCATCTGGCGCAGGATGCCCAGCAGCGGCGCGATGCCGACGCCGCCGGCCAGCAGGGCCACGCCCTCACATTGCCGTCGCGCCAGCGTCAGATGCCCATAGGGACCATCGACATAGGCTTTCGTGCCCGGCGCGATCCCGCCCAGCTTTGAGGTGAAATCGCCAAACGCCTTGATGACGAACGACAGCTTGGTGCGGTCCGCCGGCGCCGAGGCCAGCGAAAACGGATGTTCATCGGGCGACCACGGATTGCGGCCCACGCGCAGCCATACGAACTGCCCGGCCTCGTAGTCCAGCGCCGCGCCATGGCGCGGTCTGATCTCAAGCTGCCAGGTGTTTGCTGCCACGGGTGTCACGGCCACCACCTCATAGGGCCGGCGCAGCCGCAGCAGCGGGCGTATGAGATAGACCACCAGCATGGTCATCGCCGCCAATGCCAGCAGCAGAATCCAGAACCACAGCAGCGGCCCTTCGCCGCTGTAGCGCCCGGCGGCAAAGGCATGATGCGCCACCAGTCCGGCGATCAGCACCGCGCCGATGGCATGTCCGATGCGCCAGCGTTCGTAACTGTGGCCGATCTGGGTGCGCCGCATGGCGGTGATCACCAGCAGCAGAAGCAGCAGCCAGCCAAGGACGCCGCTATAGGCCGCGGCCCCGGTCAGGCCCAGATGCCCGCGATGGGTGGCGTCGTCGGGCCGCGCCAGGCCAATCGGCGTGGAATAGAGGAAGGGATGCAAGAGGATGAAGGCGGCGGCCACGCGCGCCAGCAACTGGTGGAAACGCATGGTCACATCCATGCCGATGCGTTCCGAGATGCTGCGGAAGCGGCCCGACAGCAGGAACTCCATCAGCAGGATGGCAAAGGCGGCCAGCGCCAGCCCGGACGACAGCTCGTCCATGAACGGGCGCGGCGGCTTGCCCTGTGCCCAGGCCAGAGCCAGCGGGGCGAGGGTGAGCAGCACATAGCCGGCGATGAGGAGGGCTGGAGGCATGGGCTAACGGAAGTGATAAAGCCAGCTTAGTGAAAGCCTCGTAGATTCCAAAGAGTATCTTTTGGACTACCGCCCAACTGTCGGAGTAAAGTTAACGTATGTGGGAAACTATCAAGCGCCATCCATGGTGGACCTTATTCATAGGGCTGGTCACCCCCAGCTGGGGTGCGATTTGGTGGCTCTTTGATTGGATTTCCAGATTTGATTTCATTATTGGCTTGGTCAAAGAACGCCAATGGGTGGCTGACCTCATTGAGGCAGTACTAACTCGGCCGCCGCCATTCGAATTATTGGCCTATGTGATTGGCTTCATTTTAGTTGTGTTCGCACTATTGGCACTCTTTCGGCAAAAACATTCCCCTATGACCTCTGTGTCTTTGTCGTCAGGGCTGGGTCCGCTCGAATGGGAGCCGCTGACTGAGACACAAATTCGCCAAATCAAGTTAGCCATCAAGGATTGGCCCGTCCGTCCCGATATGTATGTCGCCTGCGAAGGCAGTGACTGCGAACATTTGGCACGGGACTTCACGAATATATTTCGTGATCTAGGTTGGCCGACTCTTTCGGGATCGGGAGGATTTGATGCAACAGGTGCTGATGGGCTTGTGATTCACCCGCGGGATTCATTTGGCGCTGCTCTCAAGCATGCGATTGAGCATGCGACTGGATGGGAGGTTTCGTTTAGCGGCGTTGACCGCGAAAATGAAAAGCCTAGGACCCGCCAAACGATGCTAATTGTCGGCCGAAAACCAAACGAGTTTCTAGATATTCGTTTAAATTCGCCGAAATTCATATCGATGCGAGAGGCGACAACACGATTGTATGAGGAAAATCTCAGGGGAAATCGATTGCTCGCTTTAGGTGCTGAGAAGTTGGGTGGCAGTGATTTATTAAGTGCTACGCCAGATGAAAGGTTGAACTGGCTGGCTCAATACATTTCACAGCATATCACTATTTATGGCCGCAAGCCGCCCTCTCGGAATCTAATGAAAATAACGCAAGAAGATTTAAGAGGGGCGTACTTTGATGGAGGTGCGATGGTTCTTAGACATAAATTTTATGACAAAACTATCTACTGGGAAGATTTGTCAGTAGAACTTTCCGAGTTTAATCAGCACGTATCCAAGGCAACGATGAAAAGTGATTAAGAAAAATGTCTTTGTATGATGTAGTGATATTCAACTCGGGTATTTTGAAAGTTGCTTTCGGGAAACGCTGATTTGTGTGCTCTGGATGCAGAACGCCAAGAATTTGTTATTGGGCAACTGGCGACATCTTCGCCACGGTTCTTGCTGCCGGCTTGTTTTCATTGACTGTGACACTGCGGCGGAGCGTCGACTGCTCCCTAAACAGCTATTGGCAGATTTCGCAGCCATAGCGAGGCAATAAGTAGTGCCGTGCATATGATGCTATGAGTGGTTTTCTTATCTATTTTCCTATCTGTTCTTTTTTTGTTTTATTTTTCCCAAATCCGCGTTATCCTTGTCCGTCTCCCCAGAGCAGGAGGCGAGCATGCCGTACCGACCGGAAAACGATCCGTTCAAGGAAGAATACGTTCCACCCCCGGCCCAGCCGCAATCCGAGCTAAAGCCGCGCCGGCCGCAGATTGCCTGGCGGCGCGGGGCGATGATGTGGGCCGATGGCGAGGATCTGTCCGCCATCTGCGCGGTGCTGGGCATCGACGAGGAGCGCTTCTGGCGCCATGTGCGCAACAGCCAGCGCTTCCGTTTCCTGATCCAGCAGGCCGGCGACCGCCGGCGGCTGCAGGCGCAGGTCCGGCTGGCGCGCGAAGGGCGCGACGCCCTGCTGCGCGCCATGCCGCAGATCGAAAACTACGATCCGGCGACGTTGCGCTGGCTGGGCGAGCAGGCGGGGCTGCAGGGCGGCGCGAGTTCGCAGGATCGCCCCGATGCCGGCGAACGGCTGCGGCTCGCTGCCGCGCCGCCGCCCAACCAGGCGTTCCGCAAGCGCATCGCCGCCCAGCGCGGCAGGATGGATGCCCAGGTGGCGCGCATGGAAGAGAGCTTCAGGCGCCGGCAGGCGGCCGAGGCGGCGCGCCAGCAAAACCAGCCTGGGCAAAACCAGTCTGGGCAAAATCAGCCTGAGCAAAATCAAGGGTTAAGCGATGCAAAACCATCGCAAAACGACGCAAAGCCGGCGCCGGCTGCGCCACCATCGCCCGCGCCATCGCCACCGCATCCTCCATCTTTCAGGCCCCGGCCGCGCAGCAACCCGGAAGACTGGAAACCGGAGCCGCGTCCGCCCCGTCCACCCGATCCGCCGCCGCCGCGCAGCCGCGCCGAACTGCTGGGCACGATCACCGACCTGCCGGGGCCGGACATGCACCGCATCCGCTATGCCAGGGATCCCGATCCGGATGAGGAGATGGAGACGTGATGAAGGTCAGGACGGCAGCGAACGCTCAAGGGTCCGCGCTTTTCTCTTCCGTCATGCCCGGACTTGGTCCGGGCATCCACGAGTTCATTTTTCATGCCTTTGCACCGGGATCGGCATCCGTCGCATGGCATAGGCAAAAGACGTGGATGGCCGGGTCAAGCCCGGCCATGACGATATGTGGGAGAGGGCAATGATCCAAAACGTCATGCGCGGGCTTGACCCGCGCATCACCGTGTTGTCGGGATCAGCTACCCGATTGCGGCCCCGATTGCGGCCCCGACTGCGGATTGCTGTTCGCCGCCACGGCGCCCTTGCCGGCGCGGGCCGAGGTGGGCACCAGCGAAACCTTCACATACTTGTCGCAGGCCGCGGTCAGCTCATCCAGCTTGCCTTCGAAGAAATGGTCGGCGCCCTGGATTTTCTTGTAGTCGATCTTGATGCCCTTCTGCAGCGACAGGCGCTGGGCCAGCTTGGCCACTTCCGGCTCGGCCACGATCTTGTCGTCGGTGCCCTGGATGATCAGGCCCGAGGAGGGGCAGGGGGCGAGGAAGCCGAAATCATACATGCCCGCCGGCGGCGCCACCGAGATGAAGCCGTCGATCTCGGGCCGCCGCATCAGCAGCTGCATCGAGATCCAGGCGCCGAAGGAAAAGCCGGCGATCCACACGGCCGAGGCATTGGGGTTATAGGCCTGCAGCCAGTCCAGCGCCGAGGCGGCATCGGAAAGCTCGCCGGTGCCATGGTCGAAGGTGCCCTGGCTGCGGCCGACGCCGCGGAAGTTGAAGCGCAGCACCGAGAAGCCGCGCTTGGCGAAGACGTGAAACAGGTTGTAGACAACCTTGTTGTTCATCGTCCCGCCATACAGCGGGTGCGGATGCAGGATCAGGGCAATGGGGGCATTGGCCTCCGGCCCGTGGGTATAACGGCCTTCCAGCCGCCCGTCGGGACCGGGGAAAATTATGTCAGGCATCTCTGCTCGTCGCTTTCGCCGGAATGGGGAGATTCGGCGCTGGATATTCGGTTGATCGCGGGTCAGTTTTACCATAGTTGGCAGCGCGAAATTCAAGCTTAAAAGCAGGAAATCAGATGACTGCCCTTAAGGTACCCCCGGATACATCCCCTGCGGCGTCCCCACAGGCACTGCCGGCGGCCTACCTGGACTATAACGCCACCGCCCCGCTGCGGCCCGAAGCCCGGGCTGCGATGCTCGAGGCGCTCGCCGCGCCGGCCAATCCGTCCTCGGTGCACCGGTTCGGTCGCGCTGCCCGCGCGCTGGCGGGCCGGGCGCGCGGCCAGGTTGCCGCGCTGGTGGGCGCTGAACCAAAACGCGTGGTGTTCACCTCGGGCGGCACCGAGGCCAACAACCTGGCTTTCCGCCTCGCCATCCGGCAGGGCGGGGTGAAAAGCCTGATCGTCTCGGCCATCGAGCATGACTCGGTGCTGCGGCCGGCCCGCCTGCTGGCGGCCGAACTGGGCCTGCCGTTGCGCGAGGTGCCGGCCGGCCCGGACGGCGTGGTGCCGGCCGAGGCCATCGCCGCAGCCCTGGCCGGGCTTCCCCGCCCGGCCCTGGTCGCCCTCATGCTGGCGAATAACGAAACCGGGGCGATCCAGCCGGTGGCCGAGGTGACAAGACTGGCCCATGAGGCCGGCGCCCTGGTGCTGACCGATGCCGTGCAGGCCGCCGGCAAGGTCCCGGTCGACCTGGCGGGTTTGGGCTGCGACTTCCTCACCCTCTCGGGCCACAAGCTGGGTGGCCCGACCGGGGTGGGGGCGCTGGTGCTGCGCGACGACTGGACCCCCGCGCCCCTGCTGGCCGGCGGGGGGCAGGAGCTGGGCATGCGGGCCGGCACCGAGAACCTGTCCGGCATCGCCGGCTTCGGGGCCGCCGCTGAGGCCGCCCGGCTGGCCCTGCCCACGGAAGCCCCCCGGCTGGCTGCCCTGCGCGACCGGCTGCAGGCCCTGATGCTGGCCGCGCTCCCGGGGGCGCCCGTGCATGGAGGAGGGGCTGCCCGCCTGCCCAATACGCTCTGCATCGGCCTGCCCGGCCTGCCGGCCGAGACCCAGGTGATGGCCCTGGATCTGGCCGGGGTGGCGGTGTCGGCCGGCTCGGCCTGCTCGTCCGGAAAGGTCACGCCCAGCCATGTGCTCACCGCCATGGGGCTGCCTGAAGCATCCGCCCGCGAGGCCCTGCGCTTCAGTCTCGGCTGGGCCAGCACGGATGCCGATGTCGAGCGCGCGGCGGCGGCCTGGATCACGCTGGTGCAGAAGGTTTTGAAGTAATGTTTTGAATTATATTATTTATTTAAATATTTGAAGTTATTTATATAAATTGATTTGATTAAAGTGATTTTCCGGTCTTGGGCCGGCGTTGGTACTGGGCGGTGAATTTGCCCGGTTTTGATCCTGCGCAAGGCCGGGCGGCGGCCGACTCAGCTATCCGTAAGCCCGGTTTTGTGATCAGGGAGCCGGTCATGGCAGAGGTTGAGGAACAGGCAGAGGCCCCCGCGACGGAGGAGCAGGAAACTGCACTGGCAACGGAGGAGCAAGTCGCCTCCCTGGTGCGCGACTTCTATGCCGCCGCCGATGCCGATCCGCTGCTGGGTCCGATGTTCCGGGCGGTGATCCCGGACTGGCAGGGCCACCTCGCCGTGGTGACCGATTTCTGGTCCCGGGTCCTGCTGGGGACCGACCGTTATGCCGGCTGCGTCATGAGCGCCCATGGCAAGCTGCGGATGAGCGAGGCCCAGTTCGACCGCTGGCTCACCCTGTTCCGCCAGGCCGCCGAGGCCAACCTGCCGCCGGCCGGGCAGAAGCGGGTGATGGAGGCGGCCGGCTTCGTCGACCAGCGCCTGCGCCACTGGCAGGCCGCCATCCGCGAACGGGAGTCCGCCCCCCGGCCGGGAGAGGGCTGAGGCGGGGGTAACCTTGCAGCGGACTGGCCGGGACGATATATCCTCGCCCGCCCCAGTCACGGAGTCCCTGATGCCGAAAATGACCTTCATCCAGCCGGACGGAAAGCGCGTCGAGGTCGAGGCGCCGGTCGGCCTGTCGGTCCTGGAGATCGCCCACAAGCACGGCATCGATATCGAGGGCGCCTGCGAGGGCTCGCTGGCCTGCTCCACCTGTCACGTGATCGTCGATCCGGCCTGGTACGGCAAGCTGCCCGGCGCCAAGCCCGACGAGGAAGACATGCTCGACCTCGCCTTCGGCCTGACCAAGACCTCGCGGCTGGGCTGCCAGCTTATCATGACCCCGGCGCTGGACGGCCTGGTGGTCAGCCTGCCGACCGCCACCCGCAACATGATGTGAGGGCGCGGCCCCTCAGTCCTTGAAGTAGCCCGGGAAGCGGGCGCGGATTTCGGCGCTGAAGGCCAGCGACCGCGACAGGTGGTCGCGCACCTCCCGGCAGGCGGTGGCCGGATCGCCGGCGGCGATGGCTTCCACGATGGCGGCATGATCCCGGATCGTCTGGTCCACCTTGCCCTTCATCGGCAGGTGCAGGCGGCGCAGCCGTTCGATATGGCCGTTGCGCCGCTGCATGACCGTCCACAGATCGGGCACGCCCGCGGCGTCATACATCATGCGGTGCATGGCGCGGTCGGTGGCGCTGAACTGCGCCAGGTCGCCGGCTTCGGCAAAAGCCCTCTGCAGCTTCAGATTCTGCCGCAGCCGCGCGACCAGCTCGGGATCTGGCTGGCTGGCCAGGTCATGGGCCGCCTCCACCTCGATAGAGCGGCGCAGGAAGGCGGCCTGGCGGGCATGGTCCAGGTCGATCCTGCTCACCATGGTGGCGTGCTGGGGGAAGATGTCGACCAGGGATTCCTCGGCCAGCTTCATCAGCGCGTCGCGGATCGGGGTGGAGCTCAGTCCAAACTGCAGCTGCAGCTCCTGCCGCGACAGCACCGTGCCCGGCGCCAGCTCCAGGCTGATGATCGCCTCGCGCAGCTGCTCGAACACCTGCGGCGCCGCATGGCGGGTGCGGTCGCGGGTCGGCTGCAGGCTGGAGGTGAAGCTGCCCATCGATTCCCTGTCTCAAGGTTCTCCTGTTTAACCCGTCCGCGGCCCGGGCGGGAAGGCAAAGCCGTCGCCGGCGCGCGAAGGGGGCAGGCCACTTTTCTGGCATGTTCTAGCACGCCACCCGAATTGACGCACTAATGCATTAGTGTTTCAATGCGGGTATAACAAGACCGAGGAGGAACCCCATGAAACCCATCCGTATCCTGGCGGCTGCCCTGGCCGCCGCCATATTCGCCGCCGCGCCCGCCGTGCTGGCCGCCGGCTACCCCGACCGCACCATCACTATCGTCGTGCCGTTCCCCGCCGGCGGCGCCTCCGACATCACCGGCCGCCAGATCGCCGCCAAGCTGGGCGAGACCATCGGCCAGACCGTGATCATCGACAACCGCGCCGGGGCCAACGGCTCGCTCGGCGCCGGGCTGGTCAAGCAGGCCAAGCCCGATGGCTACACCCTGCTGGTCGGTTCGATCGGCGTCTACGCCATCAATCCGGCCCTGTTCAAGGATCTGAAATACGATCCGCTGAAGGATTTCGATCTGCTCAGCGTTGCCGTGCGCACGCCCAACGTGCTGGTCGCCCATCCCGGCTTTCCGGCCAACAGCGTCGCCGAATTGATCGCCTATATGAAACAGAACCCTGACAAGGTGTCGTTCGCCTCGTCTGGCACTGGCTCGTCCGATCACCTGACCGCGGCCCTGTTCATGCAGAAGACCGGCGTGACCGGCGTGCATGTACCCTATAAGGGTGGTGCGCCGGCGATTACCGACCTGATCGGCGGCCATGCCAATGTCTCGTTCCAGAATCTGGGCGCCATCGCCAACCATGTGAAGGCCGGCAAGCTGAAGGCGCTGGCCGTTACCGCCGAGAAGCGTACCGCGGTGCTACCTGACGTGCCGACCATGGCGGAAGCAGGCGTGAAGGGCGTTGATGTCTATTCCTGGCAGGCCGCCGCCGCCCCCAAGGGCCTGCCGGCAGATGTGCGGGCCAAGCTGGAAAGCCAGATCATCGCCGGCCTGAAAACAGCCGACAGCACGGCCAAGTTCAACGACATCGGCTTCGACGTGGTGGCCAATACCGGCAAGGAATTCGAAAGCTTCCTCGCCGCCGAAATTGCCCGCTGGAAGAGCGTGATCGAAACCGGCAAGATCGCCGCCGAATAAGCAACAGGAATCGCAGGCGGCGGGTGATCCTGCCGCCTGCATTTGCTGAGTAGGGATAATGGCAGACAAAAAGAAGACCCCCGATCAACTACGCTCAGCGCGCTGGTTCGCGCCCGACGACCTGCGCAGCTTCGGTCACCGCTCGCGCATCATGCAGATGGGCTATGCCTCCATCGAATGGACCGGCAAGCCGCTGATCGCCATCGTCAACACCTGGTCCGACATCAACCCCTGCCACGCCCATTTCAAGCATCGCGTGGAAGACGTGAAGCGCGGTGTGCTGCAGGCCGGCGGCCTGCCCATCGAACTGCCCGCCATCTCGGTGTCGGAAAGCTTCGTTAAGCCAACCACCATGCTCTATCGCAACATGCTGGCGATGGAGACCGAGGAACTGATCCGCTCCCATCCAGTGGATGGCGTGGTGCTGATGGGCGGCTGCGACAAGTCCACGCCCGGCCTGATGATGGGCGCCACCAGCGCCGGCCTGCCGATGATCTACCTGCCGGCCGGCCCCATGCTGCGCGGCAACTGGAAGGGCAAGATCCTCGGCTCGGGCTCGGATGCCTGGAAATTCTGGGATGAACGCCGTGCCGGCAACATCTCCGACCGCGACTGGAACGACATCGAGGCCGGCATCGCCCGCAGCTATGGCACCTGCATGACCATGGGCACGGCCGCCACCATGATGGCGATCACCGAAGCCATCGGCATGACCCTGCCGGGCGCGTCGTCCATTCCCGCCGCCGATGCCAACCACATCCGCATGAGCAGCGAGTGCGGCCGCCGCATCGTCGAGATGGTGTGGGAAGACCTGACGCCGCAGAAGATCCAGACCCGCAAGGCCTACGAGAATGCCATTGCCGTGGCCATGGCTATGGGCTGCTCCACCAATGCCATCATCCACCTGATCGCCATGGCCCGCCGCGCCGGGCAGGATATCAGCCTGGAGGATTTCGAGATCGCCTCGCGCAAGGTGCCGGTGATCGCCAATATCCGGCCCTCGGGCGAGGCCTACCTGATGGAGGATTTCTTCTATGCCGGCGGCCTGCCGGCCCTGATGGGACGCATCAAACCGCATCTGCATCTCGATGCCGTGACGGTGACGGGCGAAACGCTCGCCGAGAACATCGCCCATGCCCAGGTCTACAACGACGACGTGATCCGCAGTGTGGACGATCCGATCTATGCCGAGGGGGCGCTGGCGGTGCTGAAAGGCAATCTCGCGCCCGACGGCTGCGTGATCAAGCCCAGCGCCTGCGAGCCGCGTTTCCTCAAGCATTCCGGTCCGGCGCTGGTCTTCGACGATTATCCGTCGATGAAGAAGGCGGTGGAGGACGAGAGCCTCGATGTCACCGCCGACCATGTGCTGATCCTGCGTAACGCGGGCCCATTGGGCGGCCCCGGCATGCCGGAATGGGGCATGCTGCCGATCCCGAAGAAGCTGGTGAAGCAGGGCGTGCGCGACATGGTGCGCATTTCCGATGCGCGCATGAGCGGCACCAGCTATGGCGCCTGCATCCTGCATGTGGCGCCGGAATCCTATATCGGCGGGCCGCTTTGTCTGGTGCGTAATGGCGATATCATCAGCATCGATGTGGACAAGCGCAGCATCTCGCTCGATGTGCCCGAGGCCGAGCTGGCCAGACGCCGAGCCGAATGGAAACAGCCCGAACCGCGCTACGAACGCGGCTATGGCTGGATGTTTTCCAAGCATATCAAACAGGCCGACCAGGGCTGCGATTTTGATTTCCTCGAAACCGCCTTCGGCGCGCCGGTGCGCGAACCCGACATTTTCTGAGCAGGATCAGACGACATGCCCCTGAAGCCCGAAACCCGTGACAAGCTGAAGACCGTCAGCACCGCCACGCTGGCCACCGCGCTCTACAAACGCGGCCTGCGCAACCAGTTCATCCAGGATGTGAAGCCGCTCAATCCGTCGCTGCCAACCATGGTGGGCGAGGCTTTCACCCTGCGCTACATGCCCGCCCGCGAGGACCTCAACCCGATCACCGTGTTCCAGAATCCTGAACATCCGCAACGCAAGGCGGTGGAGATCTGCCCGCCCGGTGCCGTGCTGGTGATGGATAGCCGCAAGGATGCCCGCGCGGCCTCGGCCGGCTCGATCCTGGTCTCGCGCCTGATGGTGCGCGGCGTGGCCGGCGTGGTCACCGATGGCGGCTTCCGCGATTCCGGCGAAATCGCGCAACTCCGGATTCCCGCCTTCCACAGCCGGCCCTCGGCGCCGACGAACCTGACGCTGCATCAGGCCATCGACATCAACGTGCCGATCGGCTGCGGCGATGCGCCGGTGTTTCCCGGCGACGTGATCGTGGGCGATGCCGATGGCGTGATGGTGATCCCGGCCGAGATCGCCGACGAGATCGCCACCGAGGCCGTCGAGATGACGGCATTCGAGGATTTCGTCACCGAGCAGGTGCTGGCCGGCCGCTCGATCCGCGGCCTCTATCCCGCCACCGATCCGCAGACCAAGGTGGATTTCGAGGCGTGGCGCAAACTGAAGGGCCGCTGAGGCGGCTATGCCGCACGGCCGTTATATGCCGGAAGGGAAAGCGCGCTAGCCGAACTTGAAGGGCCATGGTGGTCCGCACAGATGCCTGTTGCTGCAACCGCAAAGGGGAAGGGCAGGCATATGCTGAACGAATTCCTGTACGGCTATCCAAGTTTCATTGTCGGCCCGGTGGTGGTCGGCTTTTTCATCCTGGTCGGCATTACCGGGCAGTTGGCGGCGTTCCGGCTGGTGCCGGCGCAGTTGCGGCTCGAGAACAAGGACGCCACGGTCTACATGGCTTCGATCGTCGGCGTCATTTATGCCGTGTTGCTGGCCTTCATCGCCGTCGCGGCCTGGGAAAGCTTCAACAAGGCCGGCGAGGTGGCGCGCAAGGAGGCCGCCGAACTGGGCGATCTCTACCGCGACAGCCGCATGCTCGATCCCGACGTCAGCGAGGCCATGGACCGGCTGATGGAGCAGTATGTGCGCACCGTCATCGAGGAAGAATGGCCGGCGATGGCCTCTGGCGGCATGATCGGCAACAAGGGCTGGATCCTGCTGGAGCAGGTGGCAGGTGTGATGATGGCGGACACGCCGTCGGATCCGAAATCCGTCGCCTTGATGCAGGAAATGCTGACCCGCCTGAATGACCTCTACGATGCCCGGCGCGACCGTCTGCTGGCCGCCGAAGAGGAACTGGAACCCAGCGTATGGGTCGTGGTGCTGTTTGGCGGCCTGATCTCGATGCTGTTCTGCTGGATCTTCGGCACGCCGCATCGCGGCTTCCATCTCTTCGTCAGCAGCCTCGTGGCCGCCACATTCGGGCTGGTGATGTTTTTGATCGTGTCCTTCGACCTGCCATTTCGCGGCGCGGTGCAGATCAGGCCCGACGAATTCATCATGGTGCTGGGCGATATCGAGCGAATGAAGGCGACCTTGCGCTGATCGGTCGAACATACCGGGCGAGGGCAGATCCATGCTGGCTGATTTCTTCTATGGTCATCCGGGATATATCGTGGGGCCGGTGGTGGTCGGGTTCTTTACCCTGCTGGGACTGGCCGGGCAGGTGCTGATCTTCCGGCTGGTGCCGGCCCGGCTGCGGGATGAGAACCGGGATGCCACCATCTATATGGCCTCCACCGTCGGTATCATTTACGCCGTGCTGCTCGCTTTTATCGCGGTCGCCGCGTGGGAGAATTACAACAATGCCGGCGAGGTCGCGGTAGACGAGGCGTCGCAGATCGCCAATCTCTACCGGTCAAGCCGGCTGTTGGAATCATGGCCCGGCGACGAGGTGGGGCGGCGGCTGGAACTGTATGTCGAAACGGTGGTCGGCGAGGAGTGGCCGGCCATGGCGGCCGGCCGGCCGGTCAGCGAGAATGGCGCAATGCTGCTGGAAGAGGTCGCTGAGTTGCTGGCGAAATCCCTGCCCAACGATGCCAAGTCGGCGGCGTTGTTGCAGGAAATGCTCAGCCGCCTGCACGATGCCTATGAAGCACGGAAGAAACGCCTGCTGGCGGCCGATGAGGCGTTGAATCCCAGCATCTGGGTCGTGCAATTGCTGGGCGGGCTGATTTCCCTTGGCTTCTGCTGGATCTTCGGCGCGCCGCATCGCGGTTTTCATATGGTCGCCACCAGCCTGGTGGCGACCGCATTCGGTCTGGTCATTTTCCTGATCGTGTCATTCGACCATCCCTATCGCGGCGCGGTGCAGATCGGGCCTGATCCGTTTCAACGCCTGCATGGCAGCATCGAACGGATGAAGGCTACGCCGCACTGACCGGTGAAGTGTCGGTGATCCTGCCGGCCGGCACCAGCCGCGCGCTGGCGGTGGCGCGGCAGAGCAGGCGGCCCTGGACATCGCTGAGGCGGCCTTCGAGGAAGGCGATGGTGCGGCCATGCTGCACCACGCTGGCCTCGCCGATCAGCAGGCCGGGATTGGCCGGGTTGAGAAAGCTGATCGTCAGGTCGATGGTGGTGCTGAACAATGCGCCATCGGTCTTGAGCCAGATGGCCGGCCCCATCGTGTCGTCCAGCATGGCGGCCAGCATTCCGCCCTGGACGAAGCCGGCCGGATTGCGGAACTCGGGCCGGGCCTGAAAGCCGACGCGCACCCAGCCGCGTTCGGCATCGTGATCCAGCATGTGCCAGCCGAGCAGGGCGGCAGAGGGCGGCATCGGGATGCGGTCGAGCGCGGTGGGTGCGGAGATCGGGGAGGCGGTGTCTGGGGAGGCACTGCTTGGGGAGGCGGTGAGGGTGGCGGTCATTGTGGGGCCCGATCTGGTGAGAACCAGACACTAGGCCAGCCCTGCTGACAGCATCATGGCAGCAGCGTCGCGTTGCCCGGTCCGGACAATAAACAGGGCCACTGTGTTGATTGACATCAATGCTTGATTCCGGGTGGGGAAAGTAAATATCAGGCTGTTCAAGGCGACGGAATCATATTATATGTACACATATGATTTAGGCCGTGAGTTCCGGTCAGCCTTGCTGTATTCCCGCGCTGCCCCAGCCAAATACCGAGCCGAGCCATGACGTCACCTGCCACTGCCGCCGTCGCCGCCAATCCTGCCTCCGATGCGGCGCCCTCGCATCCGCTGCTCAAGCCCGGCGGCAACCTGCGTGAGGAGACGGTGACGTTTGTCCATCACTGGACCGACACGCTGTTCACCTTCAAGACGACGCGCGACCCCAGCTTCCGCTTCATCAACGGCCAGTTCGCCATGATCGGCCTGATCGTCGACAACAAGCCGCTGCTGCGCGCCTATTCGATGGTGAGCGCCAATTACGAGGAATTCCTGGAATTCCTCTCGATCAAAGTGCCGGACGGTCCGCTGACCTCGCGGCTGCAGCATATCAAGGTGGGTGATCGCATCATCGTCGGCAAGAAGGCAACCGGCACCCTGCTGCAGGACAACCTGACGCCGGGCAAGACGCTCTATCTGCTCTCCACCGGCACGGGCCTGGCGCCCTTCATGTCGGTGATCAAGGACCCGGATGCCTACGAGCGCTTTGAGAAGATCGTGCTGGTGCATGGCGTGCGCACGGTGGGCGAACTGGCCTATGAGGACTTCATCCTCAAGGAACTGCCGGAGAATGAATTCTTCGGCGAAGAGGTGAAGAAGAAGCTGGTTTATTACCCGACCGTGACCCGCGAGGCCTATCGCAACCAGGGCCGCGTCACCGACCTGATTTCGTCGGGCAAGCTGTTCACCGATCTTGGCCTGCCGCCGCTGAACAAGGCCACCGACCGCATCATGCTGTGCGGCAGCCCCGGCATGCTGGCCGACATGCGGTCGATGCTGGACGGTCTGGGCTGGCAGGAAGGTTCGACCACCGGCGCCGGCGAATACGTGATCGAGAAGGCCTTCGTCGAGCAGTAAGGCTTTACGAACCGCCGCGGCCGAGCGCCTGCATCAGCGCCGCGCCGGCCCAGGTGGCGGCCAGGCAGACCAGCACCGATACCGCCACGTTGCCGCCGGCCCGCAGCAGCAGGCCCTCGCGCAGCAGGCCGAGCGTCTGCAGGCTGAAGCTGGAAAACGTCGTGAAGCCGCCGCAGATGCCCACCATCAGGAAGAGGCGGGCAGAATCGCTCAGGCCCCAGCGGCTTTCACCGGCCGCCATGGCGGCGAAGATGCCGATGGCGAACGAGCCGGCGATATTGACCAGCACGGTGCCCCAGGGAAAAGCCATATGGGGAAATCCCGCATTGAGGCGCCCGTCGATGGCACCGGCCATCCAGTAGCGGGCGACGCTGCCCAGCGCGCCGCCGGCGGCGATATAGAGATAGGCGGTCATGTCAAACTGGCCATTTCGGGCGACGCTAGCGATTTTTGTCGCAGGCGTCAAAGCGCGCTTGGCCGCCGCCGCAGGCTTGGCTAGTCTGCGCGCCATGCCCGCGAATCCCGACTTCACCGAATTCGTCCAGGACCTGTTCGCCCCGCTGGGCGGCATCAGCGCCCGCCGCATGTTCGGCGGGGCCGGCCTGTATTGCCGGGGGGTGATGTTCGGGCTGGTCTATGATGACGCGATCTATCTCAAGGCCGATGCCGAGAGCAGCCAGGATTTCCTGGCGCGCGGTTGCGGCCCCTTCACCTATGAGGGCAAGGGCAAGCCTGTGCGTACCAGCTATTGGCAAATGCCGGCCGGTCTGGTGGATGACCAGGAGGAGGCTGTGGCCTGGGCGAAGCGGGCATTGACCATCGCCAAGGCCCAGAAAGCCGCCACTCCGCCGCCCTCGCGCCGGATCACACTGGGCGCTGCGCGGCGCCGTTAGGCGGCAAGAGAGTTCACCGCTGCTAGCGGTAAGAGGGGCGGGCGTTGTTTCAGGCCGCCTTGCTTTGCCCGTTGCCGCACGCCAGCGCCATTGCCTCGGTCAGCACGGCGGCATCGCCGATATGGTTCGCCAGCAGCAGCGTCAGTTTGGCCATGGTCTTCTGCGCGGTGGCGTCGTCCATGCCGTCGGTCATTTTCACCAGCGCCGCGTAGAAGGCGTCGGCATCGGCCAGGTTGGGATCGGTGTTGAGTTTCGCCATGGTCAGGCTCCCTCCAGTCCGGGAATGGTTTCGCCCTTGATTGTGCGGGCCAGGCCGCGGAACAGCGCGACCGTGTTGCCCTCCGCATCCTGAACGGCCATGTCGTAGACCGCGCTGCGGCCCGCACTTTCGCGCAACTCGGCCGTCGCCGTCAGCACCGTGCCGGGCAGCACCGGGCGCAGATAGGTGATGTCGCATTGCTGCGCCACGGCGTTGCGGTTGAAGGAATTGCAGGCATAGCCGAAGGCGGAATCGGCCAGCGTGAAGATCACGCCGCCATGGCAGGTGCCATGACTGTTCACCATGTCGGGCTGCACCGTCATGCGCAGGCGGCAGCGGCCCGGGCCCATTTCCAGCAATTCGATGCCGAGCCGTTGCGCGGCCAGGTCGCGTTGGGACGCGACTTTGCCGATGCGCTCGGCAATCTCCTGGGCGTCCAAGGTCACTGACCCGTGAACTTGGCGGGGCGTTTCTGCAGGAAGGCCATCACACCTTCGACGAAGTCGCGGCTGCGGCCGGCGACGCGCTGGGCCGAACGCTCGGCCTCGAGCTGGCTGTCGAGCGAGGCATTCCACGATTGCTGCATCAGCTGGCGGATCAGGCCGAGGCCAACCGTCGGCCCCCTGGCGAATTTGGTGGCCACCTTGCGCGCCTCGTCCATCAGGGCGGAATCGTCGACGCATTTCCAGATCATGCCCCATTCGGCGGCCGTGCTGGCCGGCAGGGGTTCGCCCAGCATGGTCAGGCCCTGGGCGCGGGCCGAGCCGACGAGGCGGGGCAGGAAATACGTGCTGCCGGCATCGGGCACCAGGCCGATATTGGCGAAGGCCTGCAGGAAGCTGGCCGACTGGCCGGCGATCACGATGTCGCCGGTCAGGGCCAGACTCATGCCGGCGCCGGCGGCCGGGCCGTTCACGGCGCAGACGATGGGCATGCGCAGGGCGGCCAGCTTGCGGATCACCGGGTGGTAGTTGTTGTGCAGGGCCTTGCCGAGATCCGGCATGCCGCCGTCTTTCGTCAGGTCGCCGCTGGCGAGATCGGCGCCGGAGCAGAAGCCGCGGCCCGCGCCGGTGATCAGCAGGCAGCGGATCGCGCTGTCGGCATCGATCTCCTCGATGGCGGCCAGCATCTCGACCATGATTTCGGTGTTCAGCGCATTCAGGCGGTCGGGACGGTTCAGCGTGATCGTGGCGACGCCATCCGCTTTGTCGACCAGCAGGGTATTGTAGGCCATAACGTTTCGCTCCCTTGTATGGCGAATACGCTAGCCGATTTTTCAGGAGGGTAGAACAGTCTCGGTCAGGTTGGCCGCAGTGGCTTCCGTTGCGGCAACCACACGGTTGCGGCCCGCCCGTTTGGCGCCATACAGCGCGGCGTCGGCGCGCTGCACGAAAGCGCTGAGCGCCTCGCCGGTGCGGTATTCGGCGACGCCGGCCGAGATGGTGATGCGGCCCAGTTCGTCGCCGGAATTGCGCTTCACCAGTTTGCGTGCCGCGATCAGGGCGCGGATGTTGTCGCCCAGTTTCACGGCCTGGTCGGCCCGGGTACGGGGCAGCAGCAGGGCGAATTCCTCGCCACCGTAACGCGCGGCCAGATCCTGGCCCTTCACATTGTCGCTGAGCGTGCGGGCGACGAGTTGCAGCACGGTGTCGCCGGTCTGGTGCCCATGGCGGTCGTTGAACAGCTTGAAATGGTCGATATCGAGCAGCATCAGGGCCAGCGGCTCGTTGTTGTCGACCGAGGCCTTGGCGAAGAGGGTGAGCGTCTGCTCGAAATTCTTGCGGTTGGCCAGGCCGGTGAGGCTGTCAGACAGCGCTTCGCGGCGGGCCTGCTCGAAATGCTCGCGCAGCTGCTGCACCTCGGCCGTGGTTTCGGCCAGGCGATCTTCCAGCGACTGGTTGCGCTGCTGCATGGCGCGGGTTTCCTGCAGCATGGCGCCGACCAGCGAGCCGAAGGCAGGGCCGTTGCCATGCGCGTCGAGCCGGTCGGAGAAATGCTCCAGCTTGTCGCCATAGGTGCGGGTATCCACCTCGGCCGCACCGACGAAGACGCGCAGTTCGTCCATCGCCTCCTGCAGCTTCTCGGTGGTTTCGCGCGAGGCGCGCAGCATGCGTGCGGGATTGAGGAATTCCTCGTAGAGCTGCAGCGTGGTATCGGGCGTGAACGGCGTCTTGGACGCCAGCAGCCCGTCGATGGCGCGGCTCAGGGCCGGGTCGCGGCCGGCATGGTATTCGTACCAGATGGTGAAATTGATCGGGGTCGGCGGAATCGAGAACCGCGTCATACTGGCCACCGCCGCGTGGGCGAATTCAGCCGCCTGATGCAGATCGTCGTGATACATCCTGCTCCCCTGCCGGCGGCGACCCTTCCCGGATCGTTACGCCGCCGGCCCATACTGTGGGACCGGCGGGGGCGGCTGGCAATGGGATTCGAAAGTATTTCCGACTAAATGCCGAGATAGCGGTGCTGGATGTCCGGGGCGGCGCGCAGGGCCGCGGAATCGCCCTGCCAGACCACGCGGCCTTTCTCGATCACGTAATGCCGGTTGGCAAGGCGGGTCAGCGCCTCGACATTCTTATCCACAACCAGGATCGACTGTCCGGTTTGTTTCAACCGTTCCAGACAGTTCCAGATTTCCAGCCGGATCAGCGGGGCCAGCCCCTCGGTGGCTTCATCAAGGATCAGCAGGTGAGGGTTGGTCATCAGGGCGCGACCGACGGCCAGCATCTGCTGCTCGCCACCCGACAATTGGTTCCCCATGTTATTCGCGCGCTCCGCGAGACGGGGAAACAGTTCGACGACGCGCTCGTAGGTCCAGGGGGTCTTGCTGTCGTTGCGGTTGGCGGCGGTGGCGATCAGATTCTCTTTCACCGACAGGTTGGGGAAAATCTGCCGGCCTTCCGGCACCAGGCCGACGCCGACCTTGGCGACCCGATAGGATGGCAGCTCGCGGATATCTTGGCCGCGGAAGCGAATCTTCCCGCGCGCGGCCGGAGTCAGGCCCATGATCGAGCGGATGGTGGTGGTCTTGCCCATGCCGTTGCGGCCCATCAGCGTGACCACCTCGCCCGGGGCGATGGCAATGCTCATGCCGAACAGCACCTGGCTGCGGCCGTAGAAGGTGTCGATCGAGTCGACGTCCAGCAGGCTCATCGCATTACTCCGCTTCGTCGCCGAGATAGGCCTGGCGCACCTGTTCGTTGCGCCGGATCTCGTCGGGGGTGCCGGTGGCGATGCCATGGCCGTAGACCAGCACGGTGATGCGGTCGGCCAGGGCGAACACGGCATCCATGTCATGTTCAATCAGCAGCATGGTGACGCTGCCCTTGATGCCCTGCAGCATGGTGACCATGCGGGCGGAATCCTCCGGTCCCATGCCGGCCATCGGCTCGTCGAGCAGCAGCAGTTTCGGCTTGGTCGCCAGCGCCATGGCGATTTCGAGCTGGCGGTGTTCGCCATGGCTCAACGCGCTGGCCACCACGTCGGCGCGGTGGGCCAGGCCAACCTGCTTCAGGGCATCCATGGCCGGGTCGCGCAGGCGCACATCACGGCGAGCATCGGCCCAGAAGCGGAAGGAATGGCCGTCATGGGCCTGCACGGCGAGCGCGACGTTGTCCAGCGCCGTGAAATTCAGGAAGATCGAGGTGATCTGGAACGAGCGCGCGATCCCCAGATGCGAGCGCTTGTGCACCGGCAGATGGGTGATGTCGCGCCCCATGAAGCGGATGCTGCCGGCATCGGGACGCAGCTCACCGATCAGCTGGCCGATCATGGTGGTCTTGCCGGCGCCGTTGGGGCCGATCACGGCATGGATCTCACCCTCGCGGATATCGAGCGAGAGGTCATCGGTGGCGGTGAGGCCGCCGAAGCGTTTGACCAGATTGGATGCCTGCAGAACCGGTTCAAGCATGGTCGCCTCCCGTCATGCTATCGCCGCGTCTGCGCCGGTAATGCCACCAGGCGAAGCCGGCCAGGGCGAAGGCGCCGGCCAGGATCAGGGTGGGTACGAGCCAGGCATCCTCGTAGACCATGTGCACGCCATAGATCAGGAAGAAAGCGGCGATGCCGGCCAGCAGCGCGCCGCTCTGGCCGCGGCTGATCGCGCCATCGATGCCGCCACGGGCGAAGATCACCACCAGCACCAGGATCGGGCCGAACACGATCTTCCAGTATTCGGTCCAGCCGGAGAGGATTTCCTCGAGCAGCAGGAAGCTGACGGTGCCGAACAGCGGGCCGAACAGGGTGCCCATGCCGCCCAGCACCACCATCACGATCAGGTCGCCCGAGCGGCTCCAGTGCATCATCGCGGGGCTGATGAAGTTGGTGAAGGTGGCGGTCAGCACGCCGGCCAGACCGCAGGCCATGCCGGCGAGGATGAAGGCGGTGAGGCGATAGCGGAAAACCGGAAAGCCGATGGTGGCCATGCGGCGGTCGTTCGACTTGGCGCCCTGCAGCACCAGGCCGAAGCGTGAATTCACCACGCGCTGGCACAGGAAGAGGGTCGCGGCGAGCAGCACCCAGCACAGCCAGTAGAAGCTGGGCCGGTCATCGAGGTTGATCAGGCCGCCGAAATCCGAGCGCTTCATGATCGTCAGACCGTCGTCGCCGCCATAGGCGAAGGCGCCGTTGCCCAGATAGTAGACGAGCTGGGCCAGCGCCAGCGTGATCATGATGAAGAAGATGCCCTTGGTGCGCAGCGACAGCAGGCCGATGATCGCGGCGACCAGGCCGGAGATGATCACCGCCAGAGGCCACTGGATCCAGGCGGCGTGCACGCCATGGAAGGCGAGGATGCCGACAGTGTAGCCGCCGATGCCGATATAGGCGGCATGGCCGAAACTGACGAGGCCGCCATAACCCAGGATCAGGTTCAGGCTGACGGCGGCGATCGACATGATGACGATGCGGGTGAACAGCGTCAGCAGGAAGGGATCGTCGAAGACATCGGCCAGAATCGGCACGAGGGCGAGGAAACCAAGCAGGGCAAGACCGGTGACGGTGCTGATGCGCGCGGTACCGGCGGAACTGGCGGGTGTGGAAACGGCGGACACGAAACGCTCCTTAACGGCCGGGGGCGGGGAACAGCCCGGCGGGACGCAGCACAAGCACGGCGGCCATCAGGATGTAGATCAGCATCGAGGACAGGGCGGTGGCCAGGGTGCCGGCCTCCGACGGCGTGAGCACGGTGCCGAGAATGTTGGGCAGGAAGGCGCGGCCCATGGTGTCGATGATGCCGATGGCAATGGCGGCGATGAAGGCGCCGCGGATCGAGCCGATGCCGCCGATCACGATCACCACCAGCGCCAGGATCAGGATGTTGTCACCCATGCCGATCTGCACGGTGGTAACCGGGCCGGCCATCAGGCCGGCCAACGCGGCCAGCGCCGAACCGAGGCCGAAGACCAGGGTGAACAGCAGCTTGATATCGACGCCGAGCGCGCCGGCCATTTCGCGGTTGGAGGCGCCGGCGCGGATCAGCATGCCAAGGCGCGTGCGCTGGACCAGCAGATAGAGGAACACGGCACAGAGCAGGCCAACCACGATGATCAGGAAGCGATAGGACGGATAGGGCAGGCCGGGCAGGATCTGGATCTGGCCCTTCAGCCATTCCGGCATGTCGATGGTCATGCCGCCGACACCGAAGACCAGACGGGCCAGTTCGTTGAAGAACAGGATCAGGCCGAAGGTGGCGAGCACCTGATCGAGATGGTCGCGGGTATAGAGCGTGCGCAGCGCGATCACCTCGACCACGATGCCGAGCAGAGCGCCGGCCGGCAGTGCCAGCAACGCGCCAAGAAAGAAGTTGCCGGTCCACTGCGTGAAGACCGCGGCGAAATAAGCCCCCATCATGTAAAGCGAGCCGTGTGCCAGGTTCACCAGATCCATGATGCCGAAGACCAGCGTCAGGCCGGCGGCCAGCAGGAACAGCAACAGGCCGATCTGCAGGCCGTTCAGGAATTGCTCGAAGATAAGCAGCATGGGGGCGGGGTGCTCGTCAGGTAAAAGCCGCGCCCCGTCGGTGCGGGGCGCGGCAAAGTCAGTTCAAACGGTTACATCTTGCATTTGGCGGCGTGCGGATCCTGGTGCGCGGTCAGCACGGTGCTGACAGTGCGCAGGTCGTAGCCGCCATCGGCGGTCTTGTAGGCTTCCTGCTGATAGATGTTCTGGATCGGGAAGTTGTTGTTGCCGAACTTGAACGGGCCACGCACGGACTCGAACTTCGCCGCCTTCAGCGCGGCGCCGATCGCCTTCTTGTCCTTCAGGCTGCCCTTGGTGGCCGTCACCGCGCTGGCGATCAGGTTGGCGGCATCGTAGGACTGCGCGCCATAGAAGGCCGGCGTTTCGTTATACTTCTTCCTGTAGTCAGCAACGAATTTCTGGTTGGCGGCATAGGGTAGGTCGGTACCCCAGGTCATGGTGAGATAGGTATCCAGCACCAGATCCTTCTGCAGCTTCAGCGTCACGGCATCGATGGTGAAGGCGGAATAGACCGGGATATCCTTCTTCAGGCCGGCCTGGCTGTATTGCTGGTAGAATTGCACGCCGGCGCGACCGGGGAAGAAGACGTAGACCGCATCGGGCTTGGCGGCGCGGATCTTGGAAATCTCACCCGAGAAGTCGAGCTGGTCAGGCCACTTGGTCATGTCCTGGCCAATCACCTGACCCTTGAACAGCGCCTTCACGCCATTGGTGCCATCAACGCCCGCGGCGTAATTCGGCGCCACCATGTACAGACGCTTCACGCCCTTCTGGTTCAGCAATTCGCCCACGGCCATATGATTCTGGTCATTCTGCCAGGAGGCGGCGAAGAAATAGGGGTTGCAGCCTTCGCCGGCCAGCTGCGAGGGGCCGGCATTGGCGCTGATCAGATAGACCTGCGCATCCAGCACCGGCTTGTAGGAAGCCAGCAGCACATTCGACCAGATGTAGCCCGCGACGAAATCGACCTTGTCGCGCTGCAGCAGTTTTTCGGTTTTCTGCTTGCCGACTTCGGGCTTCTGTTCATCGTCTTCGTAGATCACCTCGACCGGCACGCCACCCATCTTGCGGCCCATATGGTCGAGCGCCAGCTCGAAGGCGTTTTTCATGTCCTGGCCGTAGGCCGCATTGGGGCCCGACAGCGTGGTGACAAAACCGATCCTGATTTTCTTGGCGGCCTGGGCAGCGGCATCGCCAGCCAGGAATGGGCCAGCCAGGAAGGGCAGGGCCGCCACACCGGCGGCGAGAACGGCAAGGGTCTTGAAGCTGGAACGCATCGCTCGTGTCTCCTTCAGTGACATGCCTGCGGACGGCTCATCCATGATGCACCGCCGCCATACAGCGTTTGTATTGCAAGCCCTTGGGAGCCCCCCGTCGAGATATTTTAAGCATCAAATACTCTGGCAGGCAATCGAAGTCTGACGCGTTCACTGTGACTCGGGAAAGATACGAAGACTTTGGGAAGATACGAACGGGGCGCCGCCCGAAGCCGGCGCCCCGCCGATTTACACATCACATGCCGCTTATTTCATCGGGCATTTGGCCGCATAGGGATCAACCAGATCGGTATAGATCGTGCTGACCGTGCGGATGTCATACTCGTTGTCGGAAACCTTGTAGACTTCCTGCTGATAGATGTTGTGGATCGGGAAGTGGTTCTTGCCGAACTTCATCGGGCCGCGCACCGAGTCGAACTTGGCGGCCTTCAGGGCGGCGCCCAGGGCTTCCTTGTCCGACAGCTTGCCCTTGGTGGCGACCACGGCCGAGTTGATCAGGTTGATCGTGTCGTAGGACTGGGCGCCGTAGAAGGACGGGGTGTCCTTGTGCTTCTTCTTGAATTCGCCAACGAACTTCTGGTTCGCGGCATAGGGCAGGTCAGGCGCCCACCACAGGGTCTGGTAGGTGTCGAGCGTCAGGTCCTTCTGCAGCTTCAGCGTGATCGCGTCCACGGTGAAGGTGGAATACAGCGGGATGTCCTTCTTCAGGCCGGCCTGGCTGTATTGCTGGAAGAACTGCACGCCGGCGCGGCCCGGGAAGAACACGAACACCGCGCCCGGCTTGGCGGCGCGGATCTTCGAGATCTCGGCCGAAAAGTCGAGCTGGTCAGGCCACTTGGTCATGTCCTGGCCGACCACCTGGCCCTTGAAGGTGGATTTCACGCCGTTGGCCATGTCCTGGCCGGCGGCGTAGTTCGGCGCCACGATGTAGAGCGACTTGATGCCCTTCTGGTTCAGCACTTCGCCGGCGGCCATGGTGTTCTGGTCGTTCTGCCAAGAGGCGGCGAAGAAATACGGGTTGCACTGCTCGCCGGCCAGCGGCGAGGGACCGGCATTGGCGCTGATCAGGTAGGTCTTGTTGTCGGTGACCGTCTTGTAGGAGGCCAGCAGCACGTTCGACCAGATATAGCCAGCGACGAAATCGACCTTGTCGCGCTGGATCAGCTTCTCGGTCTTCTGCTTGCCGACTTCGGGCTTCTGCTCGTCGTCTTCGTAGATCACCTCGACCGGAATCCCGCCCATCTTCTTGCCGAGATGTTCCATCGCCAGTTCGACGCTGTTCTTCATGTCCTGGCCGATCGCGGCATTCGGACCCGACAGGGTGGTGATGAAACCGATCTTCACTTTCTTGACCTGCGCCGCAGCGGGCTGGGCCATCATCGGCACGGCGGCGAATGCCAATGCCGTGGTCATGCTGAGCAGCGTTGAAAATTTCATAATCGGGCCTCCCTCTTACCCTTGCGCGGCTGCCGGGCTGATTGCCGGAATGCCGCTATTGATCTCGTTGCCGGTTTACCCGCCGGATGGCGCGCATGCCCGGTTACGCACTCTACTTCATGCCTTTATCCGGCGTCCCATACGGCCTAGGTCGCATGTATGCCGGGAAGGCTTATTGCGGTGCAGCAGAAGATGTCGCTGGATGAATGCGGACCATGAAACATGGTGCGCATATCGCACGAATCCCGCTCGTGGTGTTTCCTCGTTCTTATGGTCTGACAGGTACTATAATGCCGGTTCGGAGCGCCGCAAGCACTATTCTGCATGCGACGATCTTCAAGCCCTCAGTTTCGCTGACGCAATACGAAACGCTGCACCTTGCCGGTCTCGGTGCGCGGCAGGGCATCGATGAATTCGATGGCACGCGGATATTTGTAGGGTGCGATTTCGGCCTTCACAAAATCCTGCAGCACCTTGGCGGTTTCGGGCCCGGCCTTGGCCTTGTCGCGCAATGCGACATACGCCTTCACGATCTGGCCGCGTTCGGGATCGGGCGCGCCCACCACGGCGCATTCCTGAACCAGCGGATGCAGCATCAGCACGGCCTCCACCTCGGGACCCGAGATGTTGTAGCCGGCGGAGATGATCATGTCGTCGGCGCGGGCCTGGTACCAGTAATAACCGTCTTCGTCGCACAGATAGGCGTCGCCGGTGAAGTTCCAGCCATTCTGCACATAGGCCTTCTGGCGTTCGGGATTGTCGAGATAGCGGCAGCCGATTGGGCCGCGGATCGCCAGCCGGCCCACACTGCCCGGCGGTGCGGGGTTGCCGTCCTTGTCGAAGATCGCGGCCTCGTAGCCCGGGATCGGCTTGCCGGTAGCGCCGGGGCGGATGCCATCGCCTTCCGAGGTGATGAAGATATGCAGGATCTCCGTGCCGCCCAGGCCATCGATCAGTTTGACGCCGGTGGCGTCATACCAGCCCTGCCAGACCGGCAGCGGTAACGTCTCACCGGCCGAGACGCCCTTCTTCAGCGAGGAGATGTCGTAATCCTTCACCATGTCGGTCATCGCGCGGTAGGCGGTTGGCGCGGTGAACAGGATGGTGACTTTCTTCTGCTGGATCGTCTCCAGCATCTTCTGCGGATTATACTGCTCGACCAGCACGGTGCTGGCGCCGACATGCATGGGGAAGGTGACCAGCGCGCCCAGGCCGAAGGTGAAAGCCAAAGGCGGCGAGCCGGTGAAGATGTCGTCTTTCGTGGGGCGCAGCACATAGCGGTTGAAGGTGTCGCAGATCGCCATCACGTCGCGATGGAAATGCATGCAGCCCTTGGCCGGCCCGGTGGTGCCCGAGGTGAAGGCGATCAGGCAGACATCGTCCCAGGCGGTATCCAGCGTTTCGAATTCCGCTGGCTTGGCTGCCATCAGGCTTTCCAGAGAGTCATCGCCATCCTTGTAGAAATAGACGGCGCGCTTGAGGTGCTTGGACTCCTTCAGCGTCGTTTCCATCTCGTCGTGCAGGCGCCAGTCGCAGATGGCAAGCTCGATCTCGGCCTTCTCGGTCATGAAGGTGAGCTCGCGCCAGCGATAGAGCGGCATGGTGGCGACCGCGATGGCGCCCACTTTCATCACCGCGAACCAGCAGGCGACATACATCGGATTGTTGGGCGAGCGCAGCAGCACGCGGTTGCCCGGCTTCACGCCCAGGTCCTGCACCAGCACATGGGCGATGCGGTTGGCGGTTTCCAGCAGGCGGGAATAGGTCCACACCTCGTCGTTATAATAGATCACCGGCCGGTTGCCGTGGATCGCCGCCTGCCTGTCCAGCAGCTCGCGGGCGCAGTTCATGCGCTTGGGATAGGCTTTCAGTTCCGGCAGGGTATCCCACAGCATCACCGGCCACTGGTCCTGCGGCGGCAGATGATCGCGGGCAAACGTGTCGATATGAGCGGACGGCTCGAACCTATGCATGATGCACCTCGGAATGGGGAGAGGCGGGTTCGGCGATCGGGACGGGGAGGTCGATGCGCACCGCATCTGACGGCGGTGTCGCGCGTCCGGCCGCATCATGGGCACGGACGTAATAGGTATAGCGCAGGCCACCCAGCACCATCTTGTCGGTGTGCTTGGCCGACTTCACGGCTTCGGTGACGCGGGCGGCGCTGTCATCCTCGGCGCGATAGACATTGTAGCCGGCGATCGGCGACGCGCCGGCCTCGGCCTTTTTCCAGCTCAGTTTCACAATGCCGCGCTCGACGGTGGCTGTCAGGCCGGCGCCGCCCTCGGGCCAGCGGGGCCCGAGGCCATCGGTGGCATCCGGCGGTGCCTGGTTCACGCCCTTGGGCCAGAGGAAGCAGGTCACTTCCTTGAAATTCTCGTCCAGCTGCTTGCAGACGTTGCAGTAGATGCAGCGCACGATCTGATCGGCGCGGCCCTGCGCCACCTTCTTCGGCCAGTCGGGATCGGCCAGCAGTTGCCGCGCCATGCCGATCATGTCGGCCTGGCCGGTCTGCAGCAGACGTTCAGCATCTGCAGGATCGCTGATCTTGCCGGCCGAGATCACCGGCACGGTATAGCCCTTGGCGTTGATATACTGCTTCACGCTTGCTGCCAGATGGGCATGCGGCAGGGGCGGGTACCAGTCGCCGGGCATGCAGCGGTCGCCGGAATAGCCGGTATAGGGATAGAGCGGCTGGCCCTCGCGATGCACCGCATCCTCGAACTTGCCGCCGACCGAGAGCGAGATGTAATCCACGCCGAGCTGCGCCATGCGCAAGGCGATCAGCTTGGCATCCTCCACCGTGTAGCCTTCCTTGATCGCCTCTTCGGCCAGGAAGCGCACGCCCACGGTCCAGTCGGTGCCGGCATATTTGCGCACGCTCGCCATCACGCGGCCGAACATGGCGAGCCGACCTTCCAGGGTGCGGCCGTCATAGTCGTCGCGGCGCGGGTTGCGGCGCGAGAGGAAGGACGAGAGCGTATAGGCATGGGCGGAATGCAGCTCGACGCCGTCATAGCCGGCCTGGCGCGCGCGGGCGGCGGCCTGGCCGAACTGCTCGATGATGCGCTCGATATCTTCGGGGCTGAGGCTGTCGATGGTCTGGCGCCAGCCCGAACGGGCCACTTTCAGGAAATGGATGATCTGCGGCACCACCTTGCTGTCGGAAGTGGCATGCACCTGGTTCACCAGCTCGCGGTGGCCGGGAATGAATTCATCGTCGGACAGGCGCAGCAGCGGGCCGGATTTGTTGGAATGCACCGCCGTGGCTTCCACCACGATCAGGCCGACATTGCCTTGGGCATAACGCACATAACGGTCGATGATCGGCTGGTTGACGAAACCGTCCTCGCCCGAAAGCCGCGTCACCATCGCCGGCACGGCGATGCGGTTGGGCAGGGTGATGCCGTTCAGCGCCAGCGGTTCGAGGATCTTCATGGCCGGTTATCCGCGTCTTGCGCCTTCTCGCTGGCCCAGGCGGCATAGGTCTGGCCGGCGATCACCAGCTTGTTGATCTCGGTGGTGCCTTCATAGATGCGCAGGGCACGCACCTCGCGATACAGGCTTTCCACCATGTTGCCTTTTGTCACGCCCAGGCCGCCCCAGAGTTGCACGGCGGCATCGATCACGCGCTGGGCCGCCTCGGTGGCATACATCTTCGCCATCGATGCCTCGCGGGTGACGCGGGCGGCGCCCATATCCTTGGTCCAGGCGGCGCGGTAGATCAGCAGGGCCGAGGCATCGATCTCGGTCGCCATGTCGGCGATCTTGGCCTGGGTGAGCTGATAATCGGCAAGTTTCTGGTTGAACACCCGGCGTTCGTGCACGCGATGCAGGGCTTCGTCCAGCGCGCGTCTGGCGAAACCGAGCGCCGCCGCGCCCACGGTGGAGCGGAAGACGTCGAGGTTGCTCATGGCGATCTTGAAACCGTCGCCCGGCTGGCCGATCAGGTTGCCGGCCGGCACCACGCAATCCTTGAATTCCAGGCGGCCAAGCGGATGCGGCGCGATCACGTCGATGCGTTCGGGCACGCTGAAACCCGGCGTACCGGCTTCGACCACGAAAACCGCCAGCCCCTTGGCGCCGGGTGCATCGCCCAGCCGCGCGACGACGGTGTACTGGTCGGCGATGCCGCCATTGGAAATCCAGGTCTTCATGCCGTTCAGGCGATAGCCTTGCCCGTCCGGTACGGCCACGGTGCTGACATTCGCCACGTCCGAGCCGGCATCGGGTTCCGACATGGCCAGCGCCGCGATCCGGTCGCCGCGTGCCACGCCGGGCAGCCAGCGCTGTTTCTGCTCAGGCGTGCCGAACAGGCTGATCGGCCCCGAGCCCAGGCCCTGCATGACGAAGGCAAAATCCGCCAGGCCGTGGTGATAGGCGAGAATCTCGCGCGCCAGCGCCAGTGAGCGCACTTCCAGTTTTTCCAGCGTGCCGCCGCCATCCCTTGGCACGGTGAGTCCGAGGAAGCCGTCGCGGCCGAGCTGCTTCACAAAGCCGCGACAGACCGCGTCGATATCCTCATGTTCGTCGTGATGGGTGGCATGCTGCTTCGCCCATGCCTGCAGGTTTTTCGCCAGCAGACGGTGGCGATCCTCGAAGAAGGGCCAGGCAAGATAGCTGGTATCGGCCATCTCAGTTGCCCTCGAAGACGGGTTTCTGCTTCGCCACGAAGGCGTGGTAGGCGCGGGCGAAATCCTGCGTCTGCATGCAGATCGCCTGCGCCTGCGCCTCGGCCTCGATGGCGGCATCCAGATCCATCGACCATTCCTGGTGCAGGCAGGTCTTGGTGATGCCATGGGCGAAGGTGGGGCCGTCGCTCAGTTCCTTCGCCAATGCCTGAGCCTCGGCCAGCACCTGCTCGGGCGCGACGAGGCGATTGTAGAAACCCCAGCGCTCACCTTCCTCGGCGCTCATGCTGCGGCCGGTATAGAGCAGTTCGGCAGCGCGACCCGATCCGATGATGCGCGGCAGGATGTTGCAGGCGCCCATGTCGGCGCCGGCCAGGCCCACGCGGGTGAACAGGAAGGCGGTCTTGGTGCGCGGCGTCGCCAGCCGCAGGTCGGAGGCCATGGCGAGGATCGCGCCGGCGCCCGCGCACACGCCGTCGATGGCGGCGATTACCGGCTGCGGGCAATGGCGCATGGCCTTCACCAGATCGCCGGTCATGCGGGTGAAAGCCAGAAGCCCGGCCATGTCGCCGGAGTCTTTCATTTTCACCAGCGGGCCGATGATCTCGTGCACGTCGCCGCCGGAGCAGAAATTGCCGCCTTCGCCGGTGATCACCACCGTCTTGACGTCGCCCACATAATTCAGCGCGCGGAAGGTGTCGCGCAGCTCGGCATAAGAGTCGAAGGTGAGCGGATTCTTGCGTTCCGGCCGGTTGAGCGTCACGGTGGCGACCTTGCCCTCGACCGACCAGCCGAAATGCTTCGGTTTGAAATCCTTCGCCAGCTTGCTCACGCCCGACGTACTCATGCCTTGTCTCCCTTGCCCGGTTCGACGGCGTTCTGGTGCACCGATTGTTTCAGCTTGCCGAGTAACTGGAAAAGCTGCTGCATCTCCTGGCGGCTCAGGCCAGCCATCATGGCGTCGATCCAGCCTTCGTGTTCCGGCGTCATCGCGTCGAAAGCCTTTTTGCCGGCCGGTGTAAGGCTGACATGGCTGGAGCGGCGGTCGCGGGCCGAAGGCGTGCGCTTGACCAGACCTTCTTCCACCAGCCGGTCGGTCAGACCGGTGATGTTGCCATTCGATACCATCATGCGAGCCGACAACTCGCTCATGGTGAGGCCATCGGGCGCGCGATCGAGCTGGGCGAGCAGATCGAAGCGGGGCAGGGTGGTGTCGAAACGCTCGCGCAGGGCGGAGCGCACATTCTGCTCGATCAGGCTGGAGCAGGTGAGCAGCCGCAACCACAGCCGCAATTCCAGCTTGTCGTCACGGGTGGCCGCGGTTTCGCGGTCATTGGCCGGCATGGGCGCCGGCTGGCGCTGTTCGCTCATGACATCACCTCTCCCCCCGCAATCGCGATGCACTGGCCGGTCACCGAGCCGGCAGCATCGCCAGCCAGCCACAACACGGCATCGGCCACTTCTTCCGGCCGGATCAGCCGGCCCTGCGGATTGCTTTTTGCCAGTTCGGCGCGCGCCTCTTCGGCGCTGCGCCCGGTTTTCTGCACGATGGTGTCGATGGTGGCGGCCGTCATCTCGGTATCGACATAGCCGGGGCAGACCGCGTTCACGGTGATGCCCTGCGTGGCATATTCGCGGGCCAGCGCGCGCGTCAGCCCCACCACGCCATGCTTGGCGGCCACGTAGGCGGCAACATAGGCATAGCCGGTGAGCCCCGCCGTGGAGGCAACGTTGACGATGCGGCCGCTTTTGCGGGCCAGCATGCCGCCGATGGCTGCGCGGGTGACATGGAAGACACTGGAGAGATTGACGGCCAGCATCTGGTCCCAGTGTTCGCCGGCCATCTTGGCAAAGGGCTGGCTGGCGCCGTAACCCGCATTGTTCACCAGGATATCGAGCGGACCCTGCGCGGCGACGGCCAGTTCCACCATCCTGCCGGCGGCGGTGGGGTCGGTGAGGTCGGCGACGAAAGCGGCGTGCCGGCCGGGAAGGGATGTGCGTCGCTGTTCCAGCAGGTCAATGTCGCGGCCACAGAGCGAAAGCATCGCGCCCTGAGCGGCGAAGGCCCGGGCCACGGCCCAGCCGATGCCCCGGCTCGCGCCGGTGACCAGCACATGCCGGCCCGCAAAGGCATTGCCATTGCGCGGCTGCTGCGTCGCTGTCGTCTCCCGCGGTTGTGCCGTCACGCCAACCCTCCCGAATATTGTTTTAAGTCTAAAATAATTATCCGGGGCCGGCAAGACCGTCGCTACGGGTGCATTGGAGGACAGTGAAGGCGACTTGCCCGGGCAAGTATGGTAAACAGGCTACACACGATTCGCTGGGGGACTGGAAAGCGACAATGCCTTTTGCGCGCCTGCGACATGGCACGATCCGTCAAGGAGTTCTGATACTTGCCGCCAGCGTGCTGCTGGCCGGCTGTCAGAGCATGGGCATGGGCGGCGGTTCCGGCGCGAACGATCCCGGCGGCAAGGGCGGCCCGCCGCCGCAGATTTCCGGCGTGGCCTTGCCCGACGGTTATTCGCTGGATGCCAACCGCACAATCATCCTGGGCGAAGGCGACCGCTGGATCGGCCGCCTGTCCTACAGCGTCAGCTCCTCGGCCGACGACATGTTCGATTTCATCCGCCGCGAGATGCTGAACCACGGCTGGTCGGAAGTCGCCGTGGTGCGGGCTGAAACCAGCCTGCTCACCTATCTGTCGGGGGGCGGCGACCGCGTCGCCTCGATCCTGATCCAGCGCTCGACCCTGTATGGCTCCAAGGTCGACATGACCGTATCGCCTTCGGCCGGCAGTGGCGTGGCTCCGGCGCGGGCGTCGAACGGCCGGCGCTGATTTTTAACTGAATGCCTTGAACGTAATGAGCGTGAAGGTGTCTTTCACGCCGGCGATGGTCTGCAGCTTGTTGACCACGAAATGGCCGATATCCTGGCCGTCGGGCAGGTAGCATTTCATCATCAGGTCGTACTGGCCCGAGATGGAATGTACTTCGGAAACCTGTTCGATTTCCTCCACGGCCTTCACCGCCACGTCATAGGCGCGGCCCAGCTCGCATTTCACCATCACGAAAATCGTTTGCATCGCCGGCTCCGTTCACTTGGCTGCTGCGGACTGTAAACGAAGCCGAGGTCGGCAGCCAAGGGGCTGGGACCGGACTCAGGAGGCCCGGCGGCTCGGGCGCAGCAGGAAATCGGGGACGTGGTCGCCCATGCCGATCACCGGCGGCTCGCGGTCTTCACGATTGTCGCGGCGATTGCGGTCCCGATCGTTGCGATCCCGGTCGCCGCGATCACGGCGCGGTTCGGCCTGTTCGGAACGGGTTTGCTGCTCGTGGCGCGGCCTGTCCTCGCGCGGCCTGTCCTGGCGCGGCTTGTCCTGGCGCGGCTTGTCGCGGCGCGGTCCACGGTCGCGCGATTTGCGTTCGTCCTGAGCCTCGGCGACAGAAGGTTCGTTGGCTGGCTCGGCAAAGGCGGGTTGCGGCTGCATCGAGGCATCGCTGGCGCGCGGCTCGCGGGTGCGGTCCCGGCTGCGCTTGCGGTCGCCGTCGCGATCCCGGCCACGGCCGCCGCGGCCACGACCTTTGCGCTCCTCGCCACGGTCGCTGCGCTCCTCGCCGGCTTCGCTCTCGTCATGGGCAAAACCATGCAGCTCCATCACCGGGATGTCGCGCTGGATCAGCCGCGTGATGGCGGAGAGATACTTGCCGTCCTCGCCGGCGACCAGCGTGAAGGCGCGACCGTTCATGCCGGCGCGACCGGTGCGGCCGATGCGGTGCACATAGTCTTCCGGATGGGTCGGGACGTCGAAATTGAACACATGCGTCAGACCCTGGACGTCGAGGCCACGCGCGGCCACGTCGGAAGCGACCAGGATGCCGATTTCGCCCTTCTTGAATTTCTCCAGCGTGGCGGTGCGTGCCGACTGGTCCATGTCGCCATGCAGGGCAGCGGCATCGAAGCCATGGCGGATCAGTGATTTCGCCAGGATATCCACGTCGCGTTTGCGATTACAGAAGATGATGGCGTTCTTCACATCCTCGTTGCGGATCAGCGTGCGCAGGGCCTCGCGCTTCATGCGATGCGAAACCTGGATCTGGAACTGCGCGATCGATTCCGCCGTGGTGGCCTGGCGGGCAACCTCGATTTCCTTCGGGTTGCTGAGGAACTTGTCGGCCAGCTTGCGCATTTCGGGCGCCATGGTGGCCGAGAAGAACAGGGTCTGGCGCAGCGGCGGCAGCATTTTGCCGATCCGCTCGATATCGGGCATGAAGCCCATGTCCAGCATGCGGTCGGCTTCGTCGATCACGAAGATCTGCACGCCGGTCAGCATCACCTTGCCGCGTTCGAAATGGTCGATCAGGCGGCCCGGTGTGGCGATCAGCACGTCGACGCCACGATCCAGCAGCTTTTCCTGTTCGGTGTAGTTCACGCCGCCGATCAGCAGCGCCATCGAAAGCGGGGAATTCTTGCCGTATTTGTCGAAGCTCTGGGCCACCTGGTCGGCCAGCTCGCGGGTCGGTTCCAGGATCAGGGCGCGCGGCATGCGTGCGCGGGCACGGCCACCGGCCAGGATGTCGATCAGGGGCAGGGTGAAGCCGGCGGTTTTGCCGGTGCCAGTCTGCGCCGTGCCGAGCACGTCGCGGCCCATCAGCACGATCGGGATCGCCTGTGCCTGGATCGGGGTGGGGGTCGTGTAACCGGCTTCGGCGACAGCCTTGAGAACCGGCTCGCTCAAGCCTAGATCAGCAAATTCCATGGATTTCCGTAATGTCTTGACGGCGTCAGCACAGATGCGCACCGTCCGCCGGCGGACAAGACCACAGCGTACCCCCTGAGTCAATGCCAAACTCAGCGGCTAGAAACAGCAAAATCAATCGGTTATCGTGCATTTCCTGATTTTTTCCGTAGCCGGAGAGCCCCAATGAAGCTGATCGACGAGATCGTTGCCAACAAGGATCAACTGACCGCCTGGCGGCGCGATCTGCACATGCATCCCGAAACCGCCTTCGAAGAGCACCGCACCGCCGATTTCGTCGCCAAGACGCTGGAATCCTTCGGCATGCCGGTACATCGCGGTTTGGCCAAGACCGGCGTGGTCGGCACATTGAAGGCCGGCAAGGGCAATCGCGCCATTGGCCTGCGTGCCGACATGGATGCGCTCGACCTGGTCGAGATGAACGCGTTCGATCACAAGTCCAAGCACGAGGGCAAGATGCATGGCTGCGGCCATGACGGCCACACCATCATGCTGCTGGGCGCGGCGCAGTATCTGGCCAAGGCGAAGAATTTCGATGGCACGGTGCATTTCATCTTCCAGCCGGCGGAGGAGAATCTGGCCGGCGGCAAGGTGATGGTGGACGATGGCCTGTTCACCAAGTTTCCCTGCGAGTCGGTGTTCGGCATGCACAACATGCCCGGCATCGATGTGGGCAAGTTCGCCGTGCGCGTCGGCCCGATGATGGCCTCGGCCGATATGTTCTGGATCAAGGTGAAGGGTGTCGGCGCCCATGGCGCCTATCCGCATCGCGGCGTCGATCCGGTGGTGATCGCGGCCGAGATCATTCTGGCGCTGCAGAACATCGTCGGCCGCAATGTCGATCCGATGCATTCGGCGGTGGTGAGCTGCTGCCAGATCCAGGGCGGCCATACCACCAACGTGATCCCGGAAGAGGTGATGATCGCCGGCACCACGCGCGCCTTCCTGCCCGAAGTGCAGGACATGATCGAGAGCCGCCTGAAGCAGATCGCGACCGGCATTGCCGCGGCCCATGGCGCCAGCGCGAGCGTCGATTACCAGCGCCGCTATCCGCCCACCATCAACACCGCCGACGAAACCGAACTGGCCGCCAATGCGGCGGCCATGGTGGTTGGCGGCGAGAATGTGCTGCGCAACCTCAATCCCAGCATGGGCGCGGAGGATTTTGCCTGGATGCTGCGCGAGAAGCCGGGTTCGTATGTGTGGATCGGCAACGGGGCCGGCGAAGGCAGCTGCATGGTCCACAACCCGCGCTATGACTTCAATGACGACGTGCTGCCGATCGGCGCCAGCTATTGGTCGCGGCTGGTAGAGACGATCCTGCCGGCGGGCTGAACCGGATACGGGCGGGGACAATGGGCTTCAAGGTGAAGTTCTGGGGTGTTCGCGGCAGCATCGCGACGCCGTCCCCGCGCCATATCGGTTTTGGCGGCAATACGTCCTGCGTCGAGTTGAAGATCGGCAACCGTGTCATCATCCTTGATGCGGGTACGGGCATCCGCAACCTGGGCCATTGGCTGCTGCGCCGCAATGTGACACGTGGCGATCTGTTCCTCTCCCACACGCATTGGGATCATATCAACGGCTTTCCGTTCTTCTCGCCGGCCTTCAAGGCAGATCGCCATTTCACCATCCATGCCGGGCATCTGATCGACAAGGGCGGCATCGGCCGGGTGCTGGCGTCGCAGATGCAGCAGCCTTTCTTCCCCGTGCCGCTGGAGAAGATGGGCGCCAGCATCGACAATGTCGATTTCCGGGCCGGCGACAGTTTCAAGCTGGGCAGCAATATCAAGGTTCGCACCGCGCCGCTGAACCATCCTGACGGCGCCACCGGCTACCGCTTCGAGTATGGCGGCAAGTCTGTCTGTTATGTGACCGATACCGAACATGTGCCGGGCCAGCCCGACCAGAACATCCTGGCCCTGATCGAAGGGGCGGACCTGGTGATTTATGACAGCACCTACACCGACAAGGAATTCGAGAAGCATGTCGGCTGGGGGCATTCGACCTGGCAGGAGGGAGTGCGGCTTTGTCGCGCCGCCGGTGTCAAGACCCTTGCGATTTTCCATCATGATCCCGATCATGAGGATCTGTTCATGGAGGCTCTGGAAGCCGAGGCCAGACAACTCTGGTCCGGAGCCTTGGTGGCGCGCGAGAACATGCGCGTCAATCTGCTGTAAGGGGGAAACATGGCACGGCTTTATCTGGTGCGTCACGCCAAGGCGGCCGCGCGGTTCGACGAAGATCCCGATCCCAGCCTTTCGGAAGAGGGCAAGGAGGCGGCGGTCGACCTCGCCTTGCAGCTCGAAAGCCTGGGGCCGATCCCGATCTATACCTCGCCGATGGAGCGCGCCCGGGAAACCGCCCTGCCGCTGGCCAACCGCTGGGGCGTGATCCCCGAGGTGAGCGCGGCTTTCAGCGAGATTCCGACCCCGCCCGAAATCGCCCAGCAGGGCATCAAGGCGCGTGGCCCCTGGTTGCAGCAGCTTGCCGGCCAGCGGTATCCGGCCCAGCCGCCGATCATCCGCGCCTGGCGCGAGGGCCTGATCGGCATGCTGCGATCCTGTCGCAGTGACACCATCGTATTCACCCATTTCATGGTGATCAACGCGGCGCTCAGCGCGGCGCTGAACGATGACCGCATGGTGGTCTCGCAGCCCGATTATTGCTCCTGCACGGTGATCGAGGCGACCTCGCGTGGGCTCAATCTGCTGACGCGCGGCCTGGAGGCTGCGACCAAGGTCCTGTAGCCGCTGGGCGGGCCGCACCTGTTGAATGGCTTGGCCCCGGCCGGCCGCCCCGGTTAGACTGGACCTGCCAGACTGAGCGTGGCCGGCTGCCGAGGAAGTGTCCCGCGATGAACATGAAACCCGAGATCAAGACCGCGCCCGCCAGCATGCCCGACGGCTATGTGCTGGAGGATCAGGTCGGCCATCTGATCCGTCGGGCGCATCAGCGGCATACGGCCCTGTTCATTGCCATGATCGGCGATGCACAGGTGACGCCGACGCAATATGCCGCGCTGGTGAAGCTGTATGAAATGGGCGAACTGTCGCAAAACCATCTCGGCCGGCTCACCGCCATGGATCCGGCGACCATCCAGGGCGTGATCCGCCGGCTCACCGGCCGCAAGCTGATCTCTCATCGCCCTGACAAGAACGACAAGCGTCGCCGCTGCCTGAGCCTGACTTCGCATGGTCGGGAACTGGTCGAACGCCTGCTGGGCAATGGTCCGAAAGTGAGCAAGGCGACGCTCGATCCGCTTTCGCCGGCCGAGCAGCAGCAGTTCCTCGGGCTGCTCAAGCGCATCACATAAGCCTCAAGATACCGGGTCGATGCCGGCCCGGATGCGCTGTGTCGTGGCGCCCATGCCGTCGGGCTTCCACCCAGGCGGGCCGAAAAGATAGCCTGCGATTTCGCGCAGGCTGCGTGCGCGGTATAGGTCGCGAGCGATGGCGACATATTCGCGGAAGACGATCACGAAAGGATTGTGGCTGGTCTCGGGTTTTACCAGCCCGTAACGGCAGGGATCTGTCTTGTTCTCGGCGGCGAAGCTGCCGAATAACCGATCAAAGATGATGAGTACGCCGCCATAGTTGGTGTCGAGATACCGAGGATTCACCGCATGATGGACGCGATGATGCGACGGTGTGTTCAAGACCCATTCAAGTGGCCCCAGCTTTGGCACCATCTCGGTATGCAGCCATATTTGATAGGTCAGGTTGACCGCGATCAGCAGGAAGATTGCTAGGGGGTGAACCCCAAGCCAAGCCAGCGGCACGTAGAACAGCCAGTCGCCGCTGATCAGGCCGGTGACCGATGTGCGCGACGTCGTCAGGATGTTGAACCAGTTGGTCGAGTGGTGAGTGCGGTGGGCGGCCCACATCCAGCGGATTTCGTGATGCATCCGATGCTGCCAGTAATAGGCGAATTCCACCATCATGAAGGCCGTCGCCCAGCCTGCGATGCCTTTTAACGGTATCTGCCAGAGCCGATGGTCCCATGCCCAGAAATAAACCGGCGCCAGCAGACCGGCGGTTGCCAGTTTGATCAGCCGGCGCCCGATCTTGATGCCGATCGAGGCAGCAACGTCGGCCCAGGGATAACTGTTCTTCTGAAGCAGCCTGATCCAGAGGAACTCGACGAGGCCGAGGCCAACCAGCAGCCCCAGCGAGATCATGGCAATCGTGCTGCTCATGCGGCGTCCTCCAGTGCGCGGCGCCGTGTCGGCGAGCCCGCAGTTTCTGATCCAGGTGCAGCCGCACCGTGCTTCGCCAGCTTGAGCATGGCCTGGGCGGCCTCTGCCAGAGCCGCCCGCTCGCGACCGGTCAATGCGGCGGCCATGGCGGTTTTGAGCCAGTGCCGCCGGTCCCGCATGTCGGCCATGAAGGCAGCGCGACCACGTCTCGTGAGGGTGATCACGCGTTCCCGGCGGTCATGCGCTCCTGGCCTGCGGGCAATCAGGCCGTTGTGTTCAAGGGCATCCAATAGGCGGGTGAGCGATTGCGGCTGCAAATGCAGTTCGGAGGCCAGTTGCACTGCGGGGACAGGGCCCAGGCGATAGAGCGCACCCAGCAGCGCAACCGATGCCGGGCTCATCGAATCCTCCGGCCGCTCGGTGCGCATGCGGCGGGCCAGGGCAAGCACGCCGCGCAGGATCAGTGTCGCTTCGTCGGTGTCGATATCATTCATCGGATTGCCGATCCAATACTACGCTATGCGTATCAATATAATACGCATAGCGTAGTATTAATGAGGGTTCAAGTGGAACATTGGAGTGCTTGCCGCAGCGTAAGATCAGGGGCGCGGCATAGACCTTCGCCGGAAAAGCCGGCCTTGCGTCTGGCGTTTGTCGGCATGTCGGATGGAATATGCAGACAGGGCGTGGAAGCGCCGCGCTTGGGCTTATGCTGCACTGCCGCATTTGCGGGCAGCGTGTGCTGAAATTTTGACGTTGACTCTTTTGAGGCAGCATCGCAGCATCATATGCATACGAATGATGTTGTCCGTGCAGGGCGGGCAACGCAGCGAGATGCCAGCGGGGAGGCCCCAAGTCCAATGGCGTCGTATGTGCGTCCGACGAGTCTGGAAGAAGCGCTTGAGCATCTGAGTGCCGTTCACGCCAATGCAGCCCGCATGAACGCGGCTGGGCCGGTGATTCTGGCCGGCGGCACCGATTTTTATCCCGCGCGCGTCGGCCGCGCGCTGGATGAGGATGTGCTGGACATCACCGGCATTCCCTATCTGCAGGGCATCGGCGAAACCGACGAAGGCTGGCGCATCGGCGCCGCCACCACCTGGAGCGCGGTGGCAAATGCCGATCTGCCGCCATTTTTCGATGCCTTGCGCCAGGCGGCCCGCCAGATCGGCGGTGCGCAAATCCAGAATTCCGGCACGGTGGCGGGCAATCTGTGCAATGCCTCGCCAGCGGCCGACAGCGTGCCGCCGTTGCTGGCGATGCGGGCAAAAATGGAAATCCATGGCCCGCAGGGCCGGCGGGACGTGCCGCTCGGCGAATTCATCACCGGCAACCGCCGCACTGCGTTGAAGCCCGGCGAACTGGTTGCCGCCGTGCTGGTGCCGCGCCCGAAAAAGGAGGCGCGCAGCGTTTTCCTCAAGCTGGGCGCACGCGAATATCTGGTGATCTCGATCGCCATGGTGTCCGTCGTGCTGGAAACCGAAGGCGGTGTGGTATCGGGTGCCAGCGTGGCGGTCGGTGCCTGTTCGGCGGTGGCGCAGCGCCTGTCCTTCCTCGAATCCGAACTGATCGGCCGGCGGCTGAATGCCGCGCTGGCCAACCGCGTGAAACCCGCGCATTTCGATGGGCTTTCACCGATCGACGATATCCGCGCCACAGCCGGCTACCGCCGCGAGGCAGCCGAAGTGCTGGTGCGCCGTGCGCTCACCATGCTGGGCAAGCAGAAGGGGAACTGAGGTCCGATGCGTCTGATCGTCAACGGAAAGCAGCATACCTACCAGGGCTCGCCGCTGAAGCGCCTGAGCGACGTATTACGCGATGACCTGGGCCTGACCGGTACGAAAGTCGGCTGCAATGCCGGCGATTGCGGCGCCTGCACGGTGATGCTGGCAGGCAAGCAGGTCTGTTCCTGCCTCACGCCGGTCGGACAGGCCGTCGGCCAGCCGGTGGTGACGGTCGAGGGACTGAAGGCCCATGGCGCATTGTCGCGCCTGCAACGCGCATTCCTGAAACATGGCGCCGCGCAGTGCGGCATCTGCACGCCTGGCATGCTGATGGCGGCGACCGACCTGCTGGCCGAGACGGCGCGGCCGAGCGAAACCCAGGTGATGGATGCCATCGGCGGCGTGCTGTGCCGGTGCACCGGCTACCGCAAGATCGTCGAAGCCGTGCTGGATGCCGCACGGACTCCCGATCTGCCGGCGCAACCCGAACTGGGCCAGGCGGTCGGTGCCCGGACGGTGAAAGTCGACGGCCAGGCCAAGGTGGAAGGCACCGAGAAATACGGCGCCGATTATATTCCGGCCGATGCATTGTGGCTGCGCGTGATCCGCAGTCCGCATGCCCGCGCCACCTTCACGCTGGGCGATTTTTCGGATGTGATCCGCAAATACGGGCTGGACCGCGTGTTCACGGCGGCCGACGTGCCGCGCAACGGCTTTGCCATTTTCGAGGCCAAGGACCAGCCGGTGCTGGCCGATGGTCTGGTGCGCTATCGCGGCGAGGCGGTGATTGCCGTGGTGGGGCCGCGCGAGGCGGTGGAAGCCGTGAAGCCGGATGAATTGCCGATCCGGTATGTGCCGGAAGATCCGGTCAGCGGCGTGATCGCTGCCGCCGCAGCGGATGCCAAGCTGGTGCAGGCCGACAAGCCGGGCAACGTGCTGATTCGCGGCAACGTCACCAAGGGCGATGTCGAGCAGGGCTTTGCCCAGGCCGCCGCCATTGTCGAAGGCCAGTTCCAGACCAGCTTTGTCGAGCATGCCTATATCGAGCCGGAAGCCGGCTGGGCCATCCGTGTCGGCGACCGCATCGAGATCCATGCCACCACCCAGGCGCCCTACATGGACCGCGACGAGGTGGCGAGCGTGATGCAATTGCCGCCCGACCGCGTGCGCATCGTGCCCACGGCTTGTGGTGGCGGCTTTGGCGGCAAGCTGGATGTTTCCGTCCAGCCGCTGATCGCCCTGGCGGCGTGGAACCTGCATCGTCCGGTCGCCTGCGTCTACACGCGCCCGGAAAGCATGGCTTCCAGCACCAAACGGCATCCGGCCCGCATCAAGGCCAAGTTCGGCGCCACCAAGGATGGCAAACTGGTGGCTGTCGAGACCCATGCCGATTTCGATACCGGCGCCTATGCCAGCTGGGGGCCGACGGTCGCCAACCGCGTGCCGGTGCATGCCAGCGGCCCGTATCTGGTGCCGCATGTAAAGAACCGCAGCTGCGCGCTGTTCACCAACGCGCCGCCGGCGGGCGCTTTCCGTGGCTTCGGTGTGCCACAGGCCGCCATCGCCCATGAAACCCTGATGGACGATCTGGCCGACCGGCTGAAAATCGACCGGCTGGAAATTCGCCATCGCAATGCCCTGCGTGCCGGCGATCTGACTGCGACCAGCCACAAGCTGGAACATTCGGCCGGCCTGGCCGCCTGCATCGATGCGCTGCGCCCGCAATGGCAGGCCCTGAAGGCCGAAGCCGAAGCCTTCAATGCCCGACGCAAGGGCGTGCGGCGCGGCGTGGGCATCGGCTGCATGTGGTACGGCCTCGGCAATACCTCGATCTCGAATCCCTCCACCATGCAGATCGCACTGCGCGCCGATGGCCGGGTGTTTTTCTATAATGGCGCGGTGGATATCGGGCAGGGCTCGAACACCATCTTTGTGCAGATTCTGGCCGATGCGCTGGGCGTGACGATGGATCGTATCGACTACGTGATGGGCGATACCGACCGCACGCAGGATGCCGGCAAGACCTCGGCCTCGCGCCAGACTTTCGTCTCGGGCAAGGCGGTGGAACTGGCTGCCCGCGACCTGCGCGGCCAGATTCTGCGACTGGCCAATGCCGGCGATCAGGCGAAACTGGCTTTCGATGGCGCGTTGCTGGTGGTGGAGGATGGCGGCGTGGTGCGCCGCATCGACCTGGCTGCCCTGCCGAGCCTGAACGACAATGGTGACGTGCTGATGGGCGAAGGGCGGTTCGATCCACCCACCACCATGCTGGATGCCAATGGTCAGGGCGTGCCCTATGCCACCTATGGCTTTGCCGCGCAGATGGCGCTGGTCGAGGTGGATACCGAACTTGGCACCGTGAAGGTGAAGAAAATCATTGCCGCACATGATGTCGGCAAGGCGGTGAATCCAACCCAGGTGGAAGGCCAGATCCATGGCGGCATCGCGCAAGGACTGGGCCTTGCGCTGATGGAGGAATACCTGCCGGGCCGCACCGAGAACCTGCACGATTACCTGATCCCCACCGTGGGCGACGTGCCGGAGATCGAGGTGCTGATGATCGAGGATGCCGAGCCGCTTGGTCCCTTCGGCGCCAAGGGGGTTGGCGAGCCGGGCCTGGTGGCCACGGCACCGGCGATCCTGGGCGCCATCCGCCATGCCACTGGCGTGCGCGTTACCGAAGTACCGGTGCTGCCGCACCGTTTGCATGCGGCACTGAAAAACCTGCCGCAGGCGGCAGAGTAAGGGGAGGAGGGCAGCCATGACCGCCGTTGCCACCACCGAAGCCGTCAAGGACGACGTCGTTCGTTGCGATGCCTGTCCGGTGCTGTGCCGCATCCGTCCGGGCAAGGCCGGCGCCTGCGATCGCTACGCCAATGTCGAGGGCGTGCTCACCCGCGTCGATCCGCTGATCATCACCGAACGCGCCATCGCCCAGGGTGGCAGTGTCACACCCTTCCTGTCGGGCAGCGAGGGCTGGAACGGCAGCGTGGCGGCACCACCACCCGCAGCTTTCGTCACCGGCGTCGGTGCCGGCACCACTTATCCCGATTACAAGCCGGCCCCCTTCATCGTCGCCTCGCAGCATGACGGCGTCGACATGGTGACCGTGGTGACCGAGGGCATTTTCAGCTATTGCGGCGTGAAGGTGAAGATCGACACCGACCGTTACCTGGGCGCCGAACAGGCCGCCGTGCGGGTGAATGGCGAGGCGATCGGCCACGTCACCACCACGGAATACGGCTCGCAGATGCTGTCGCTGGGTGGCGTGCATCACCTCACCGGTGGCAGCAAGAAAGAAGGCACCGTCACCTGCGACGCCCTGCTGGCGCTCTGCAACAAGCAGGCGGTGACCGTACAGATCGACGGCGGCGCCGAAGTGGTGATCCAGGCCAACAAGCCGCCGGTGGTGAACGGCAAACCCGAGGCGCGCATGCGGGTGGGCTGCGGTTCCGCCACCATCGGTATCTTCGCCAAGCAGTGGCAGGGGCATGCCGACGAGGTGATCGTCGTTGACGACCACATCACCGGCGTGTTGACCGAACACCAGGCCGGTCGTTTCCTCGACATGAAGCTCTCGGGCATCCGGGTGCGCGGCCGCAAATCGACGCCGGGTCGCTATTTCCAGGTGGCCGATCCGGGCTTGGGTTGGGGCGGCACCAATGTTTCCGATCCGCTCGAGATCATTGAAAGCATCGATCCCAAGACGGCCTGGCCGGGCATGCGGCTGCTGATGGTTTCCACCACCGGCGAGCACAGCGCCTGGTATGTATTGGACCAGAACCTGAAGCCGCAGCCGGCCGAAATGCCGGCCCCGATCACCAAGGTGGTCGAGCGCATCGCCGAGAATTGCGAGCCGTCGCTGTGTACCGTGCTGTTCATGGCTGGTGCCGGCGGCAGCTTGCGCGCCGGCGTGACGGAAAACCCGGTGCGCCTGACGCTTTCGGTGAAGGATCGCCTCACGCGCGTCACTTCCGGTGGCGCGCCGGTCTATGTCTGGCCGGGCGGTGGCATCACCTACATGGTGGATGTGGCGCGTATGCCCGACAATTCCTTTGGCTACGTGCCGACGCCGGCCCTGGTGGCGCCCATCGAGTTTACCCTGCGGCGCGACGATTACGCCGCGCTGGGCGGCCATATGGATTATGTGGTCCAGCTTGATGATGTGCTGCAGACCGGCCGTCTCAGCAAGCTGGCCTGGCGCCCGGACAATCCCTGGCCGATCACGAAGCCGACCGCCGAGGAGCAGCCGTGACCGGTCAGCCGCCCAGCGCCGTCTGGCTTGGTGGCCGTGATCCGGCCGCGCCGCGGCTGCATCTGCAGCACGGACCGATCGACCTGATCGTCGAAGCCTTCGGTCCGGCGGCGGAGCGCCAACGCGCCTATGAGCAGGCCGTCGCGCGCTTCCAGGATATCCTCGGCGTTTTGGTGAGTGAGTTGCATGAGTTGCGCCGGCCGTTGAGCAAGGTGCATCCGCTGCTGCGTGGCCCGGTGGCACGCCGCATGGCGGCAGCCTGCTGGCCGTATCGTGATGTCTTTGTCACGCCGATGGCGGCCGTGGCGGGGGCAGTGGCGGATGAAATCCTGCAGGCGATGCGGCACGACACGGCGTTGACCAAGGCCTATGTGAATAATGGCGGCGACATCGCTTTCCACCTGGCGCCGGGTGAGTCGCTGCGCGCGGCTGTAATATGCAATCCCGATCTGCCGCATCTGGATGCGGTTGCGACACTCTCATCGGAACACGCTTCGCGCGGGATCGCTACTTCCGGTTGGCGTGGGCGTTCGTTTTCGCGTGGGATTGCCGATGCGGTGACCATTCTGGCGACGAATGCGGCAATGGCAGATGCCGCGGCGACAATGGTGGCGAACGCGGTGAATATCGATCATCCTGCCGTCGAGCGCCGGCCGGCCAACAGCCTGCGCGACGAGTCCGACCTGGGCGATATTCCCGTGACCGTGAACGTAGGTACACTGCCGTTATTTGCCGTAGAGGAAGCCTTGTCGGCTGGTCTGCGTCGCGCGCAGGATTTGCGCCGCGCCGGACTGATTCACGCGGCATTCCTCTCGCTGCGGGGCGAGCATCGCAGTATCGGCGGCGAGACGCTGCTGGCCAGTGAACGAAAGGCAATGGGGTAGGGACATGGTATCGGTCGAGGTCCGCAGGATCGTCTGCATCACCGACGAGATTTTCCACGATGGCGGCGCGAAGGTTGCCAAGCCGCCGCGCCGCGGCGTGATCGGGGCGCTGGTGAAGAATCCCTATGCCGGCCGTTATGTCGAAGACATCACGCCGATGATGGAGGCGCTCAAGCCCGTCGGCGTCGAGCTGACGCGCCGGCTGGTGGCGGCATTGGGCGGCAATCCGAAAGAGATCGAGGCTTATGGCAAGGGCGCCATCGTCGGCGCCGGCGGTGAGCTGGAGCATGGTGCGCTGTGGCATGTTCCCGGTGGCTATTCGATGCGCGAGGTGCTGGGCAATGCCAAGGCCATCGTGCCATCGACCACCAAGCTGGCCGGCGTGGGCAGCCGCATCGACATTCCGCTGCATCACATCAATGCCGCCTATGTGCGGAGCCATTTCGATGCCATTGAATTCTGCGCGCCCGACGGGCCGCGCGACAACGAGATCGCGTTCATCCTGGCCATGAGCACGGGTGGACGCGTGCATGCCCGCGTCGGCGGCCTGCAGGTCCACGAGATCAAGGGCGAGGACGGGCAGCGATAGGGGTTAAGGAAGAGTGATTAGCGTACCCGCGTTTCGGGGGGATCCACAGAACTATCACCAAGGAGGCAGATTATGGATCGCAGGACCTGGTTGAAGTGGAGTGCAGCGTTCGGTATCGCAGTGGCTGGTCTGATGGGGAGTGGCGCCCAGGCGCAGGACACCATCAAGATCGGTGAGATGAATTCCTACAAGAACTTCGCCGCTTTCCTCGAGCCCTACAAGAAGGGCTGGGAACTGGCGGTGGAGCAGGTCAACGCCAGCGGCGGCCTGCTGGGCAAGAAACTGGAGATCGTCAGCCGCGACGATAACGGCCAGCCCGGCGACGCGGTGCGCATCGCCGAGGAATTGCTGACCCGCGAGAAGGTCTCGTTCCTGATCGGCACCTTCCCGTCCAACGTGGGCCTGGCCGTGGCCAGCTTCGCGAAGGAGAAGAAGACCCTCTTCATCGCCGCCGAGCCGCTGACCGACAAGATCGTCTGGGACCAGGGCAACAAGTACACCTTCCGCCTGCGCGCCTCGACCTACATGCAGACGGCCATGCTGGTGCCGGAAGCGGTGAAGCTGAAGAAGAAGCGCTGGGCCATCGTGTACCCGAACTACGAATACGGCCAGTCGGCCACGGCAGCCTTCAAGAAGCTGATGAAGGAAGCCCAGCCTGACGTCGAGTTCGTGATCGAGCAGGCGCCGCCGCTGGGCAAGATCGAGGCCGGCGCGGTGGCCGATGCCATCGCCGCCGCCAAGCCGGATGCGATCTTCTCGTCGCTGTTCGGGCCCGATCTGGCCAAGTTCGTGCGCGAGGGCCAGACCCGCGACCTGTTCAAGAACATGCCGGTCTTCAACCTGCTGGCGGGCGAGCCGGAATATCTCGACCCGCTGAAGGACGAGGCGCCGGTCGGCTGGTGGGTCACCGGTTACCCCTGGTATGCCATCAACACCCCGGAGCATAAGGCTTTCGCCGATGCCTACCAGAAGAAGTTCAACGACTACCCGCGCCTGGGTTCCATCGTTGGCTACTCGATGGTGCAAAGCGCGGCGGCCGTGATCAAGAAGGCCGGCACGCTCGACACCGAAAAGCTGGTGGCGGCGATGAAGGGGCTGACGCACAGCACCCCGCTGGGCAACATCACCTACCGTCCGCAGGATCATCAGTCGACCATGGGCGCCTATGTCGGCAAGATCGGCCTGAAGGACGGCAAGGGCATCATGACCGACTGGTATTATGCTGACGGCGCCAAGTTCCTGCCGTCGGATGCCGACGTCGCCAAGATGCGCCCTGCTGACTAAGGCGGCCGGGTAATACACTCCAAGGCCGCCCCCTGCCCATGGCCGCGAGGCCGCAGGGCAGGGGGCACCTTCTTCCTTCTTCCTTCCTGCTCCACGGGTCGCGGCCTTGCTTGCCAATATCGTCATCCAGTTCATGAACGGCCTTGCCGGCGCGTCGTCGCTGTTTCTGGTCGCGGCCGGTCTGTCGATCATCTTCGGCGTCAGCCGGATCGTGAATTTCGCTCATGGCTCGCTGTATATGCTGGGCATATACCTGGCCTACAGTCTGATCGAATTCTTCGGGCGCAGCTCGATCTTCGGATTCTGGGGCGGTGTGCTGGGCGGCGCCATCGCCGTCGGCCTGATCGGCGTGGCGATCGAAGTGGTGGTGTTGCGCCGCATTTACCGCGCGCCCGAATTGTTCCAGCTGCTGGCCACGTTCGCGCTGGTGCTGGTGATCAAGGATGCCGCGCTTTATTTCTGGGGCGCGGAAGACCTGGTCGGCCCACGCGCCGCCGGCCTGCGCGGCGCCGTCGAGATTTTCGGCAAGCGTTTCCCGCAATATGACCTGGTACTGATCGCCATTGGCCCCGTCGTGCTTGGCCTGCTGTGGCTGTTGATGAACCGCACTCGCTGGGGCACGCTGGTGCGCGCCGCCACGCAGGACCGCGAGATGGTCGGCGCCCTGGGCGTGAACCAGAGCGGCCTGTTCACCAGCGTCTTCTTTCTCGGCGCCTTCCTGGCCGGCTTGGGCGGTGCGGTGCAGATTCCGCGCGAACCGGCCCAGCTGATGCTGGATATCACCGTGATCTCCGATGCCTTCGTGGTCGTGGTGGTCGGCGGCATGGGTTCGATCGGCGGCGCGTTCCTCGCGGCACTTCTCATCGCTCAGGCCAAGGCGTTCTGCATCGGTCTGGGCGACGTGTCGATTTTCGGCATGGTCTTCTCCTTCAGCAAATTCACCCTGGTGGTGGAATTCGTGATCATGGCCATCGTGCTGGTGGTCCGGCCGCTTGGCCTGCTCGGCAAGCCGCAGGGCGCCCAGCGCGGCGCCGCCACGGTCGAACCGCCGCTGTATCCGCTCAGCAAACCCTTCTGGTATGCCGTGTTCGGCCTCGTCGCCGTGCTGGCATTGATGCCGTTGGGCGGCGACGATTACATGCTGGTGCTGCTGATCGATATCGCGGTGTTCGCCGTGTTTGCCGCCACGCTGCATTTCCTGATGGGGCCGGCTGGCATGGTGTCGTTCGGACATGCCGCCTATTTCGGGCTGGGCTGTTATGGCGCGGCGCTGGCATTGCTGAAACTCAAACTACCGATGGAACTGGCGCTGGTTGCGGCGCCGGTGTTGTCGGGCCTCGGGGCGCTGGTGTTCGGCTGGTTCTGCGTGCGGCTGTCTGGTGTTTATCTCGCCATGCTCACGCTGGCCTTCGCCCAGATCGCCTGGTCGGTGATCTATCAGTGGGATGCCTTCACCGGTGGCTCCAACGGCCTGATCGGTCTGTGGCCCAGCGAATGGCTGAAGGATCGCACGGCCTTCTATTTCTTTGCCCTGGTGATCTGCGCCGCCAGCATCATCTTCCTCTGGCGGGTGGTGCATGCTCCTTTCGGCTATGTGCTGCGGGCCGGGCGCGACTCCGCCCTGCGGGCCGATGCCATCGGCATCGATGTGCGGCGCTTCCAGTGGTTCGGTTTCATCCTGGCTGGCATCTTCGCCGGACTGGCCGGCGGCCTGTTCGCGTTCTCCAAGGGCAGTATCTCGCCCGAGACGCTGGCGGTCTCGCGTTCGGTGGATGGCCTTGTGATGGTGCTGCTGGGTGGCGTGCAGACCCTGACCGGCCCGGTGGCCGGCGCGGCGGTGTTCACCTGGCTGCAGGATTCGATTGCGCGCAACACCGAATACTGGCGCGCCATTCTCGGCCTCACCATCCTGGTGATCGTGCTCGCTTTCCCGCAGGGCATCGCCGGCTTCATCAAGCAGGCAACGGCCCGATTTACCAGCGCGCGTGAGCGGGAGGTCGTGCGATGAGCGTTCTTTCCGTGAAGGGCCTGCACAAATCCTTTGGTGGCGTGCAGGCAGTGCAGGATGTGAATTTCCAGGTCGCCGCCGGCGAATTGCTGGCGCTGATCGGCCCCAACGGGGCGGGCAAAAGCACCTGCTTCAATATGCTGAACGGCCAGCTCAGGCCCGATACCGGCGAGGTGACCCTGCTCGGCCGCAGCCTGGTCGGCATGGCGCCGCGCCAGATCTGGCGCCTGGGCGTCGGCCGCACCTTCCAGATCACCGCCACCTTCAATTCCATGACGGTGCGCGAGAATATCCAGATGGCGCTGCTGTCATTCCATAACGGCCTGATGTCGTTCTGGCGCCCGGCCAATGCGCTCTACCGCGACGAGGCGCTGGCTTTGCTGGACCGGGTCGGCATGGCCGACCAGAGTGAACGGCCCTGCGGCATCCTGGCCTATGGCGACCTCAAGCGCGTGGAACTGGCGATCGCGCTGGCCAACCAGCCCAAATTGCTGCTGATGGACGAGCCGACGGCCGGCATGGCGCCGACCGAACGCATCGCTCTGATGGACCTGACGGCGAAGCTGGCCCGGCAGGACGATATCGCCGTGCTGTTCACCGAACATGACATGGACGTGGTCTTCGCCCAGGCTGACCGCATCATCGTGCTCAACCGCGGCCGGCTGATCGCGGAAGGCAGCCCGGCCGAGGTGCGGGCGAATCCGGAGGTACAGGCGGTGTATCTCGGCTCGGGTGCCGTATTTGCCGGGGAGGGCCACTGAGATGCTGACGATCGAAGGGCTCAACACCTATTACGGCCGTGCCCATATCCTGGCCGACCTCGCGCTGCAGGCCAATCCCGGCGAAGTGGTCGTGCTGCTGGGCCGCAATGGCGCCGGCAAGTCCACCACGATGAAATCGGTGATCGGCATGGTGCCGGCGCAGAGCGGCAGCATCACCTTTGACGGTGCCCGGGTGGACCGCATGCCGTCGCATCGCATCGCAAGGCTTGGCCTGGGCTATGTGCCCGAGGAACGCCGCATCTTCACCGATCTGACGGTGATGGAGAATCTGGCCGTCGGCAAGCAGCCGCCGCGCGAAGGGGCGCCGACCTGGACGCCGGAACGCCTGTTCGAGCTGTTTCCCAATCTCGGCCGCATGAAGGATCGCCCTGGCGGCCGCATGTCGGGTGGCGAGCAGCAGATGCTGACCATCGCGCGCACGCTGATGGGCAATCCGCGCCTGATCCTGCTGGATGAACCCTCGGAAGGTCTGGCGCCGGTGATCGTCGAGCAGATGGCGAAAACCATCCTGCAGTTGAAGGACGAGGGCCTGTGCGTGCTGCTGTCGGAACAGAACCTGCATTTCGCCCAGATGGTGGCCGACCGCGCCTACATCATCGAAAAGGGCCGCATCCGCTATTCCGGCACCATGGCTGAACTGGCGGCCAATGCGGCCGTGCGCGAACAGTATCTTTCGGTGTGAGGACGGCGTTATGGGTTGGATTGTCGGGATCGATGTCGGTGGCACTTTCACCGATCTGATTGGGATCGAGCCGTCGTTGGGCGCCGTTGCCCTGGCGAAGGTGCCCACCACGCTGGACAACCAGGCCTTCGGCGTGCTCGGTGCGCTGGAAAAGGGTGGTATCGCCCTGCCACAGGCCGACACCATCGTGCATGGCACCACCACCACCACCAACGCGCTGCTGGAGCGCAAGGTGGCGCGCGTCGGCCTGATCACCACCAAGGGCTTCCGCGACAGCCTGGAACTGGGCCGTCGCACCCGGCCGCAGGCCTATGGCCTGACGGGAGGATTCGAGCCGCTGGTGCCGCGTCAATGGCGCCTGGAAGTACCCGAGCGCATGGATGCCGATGGCGACGTGGTCGTGCCGCTGGACGAGGCCGCCGTGCGCTCGGCCGCCCAGCAGCTCAAGGCCGCCGGCTGCGAGGCGCTGGTGATCCATTTCCTGCACAGCTACATCAATCCGGCCCATGAAAAGCGCGCGCTGGAGATCGTGGCCGAGGTCTGGCCGAACGGTTATGTCACCGCCGGACACCAGTTGCTGTCGGAATACCGCGAATACGAACGCGGCACGACCGCGTGCGTGAATGCCAGCGTCCAGCCGGTGCTGCATCGTTACATCGAGCGCCTCAATGGCGAGCTGAAAGGCAAGGGCTTCGGGCGGGATCTTCTCGTCATGCAGGGCAATGGTGGCACCATCGCCGCCGGCATCGTGGCCGAGGCCGCCGTGAATACCGTGATGTCGGGTCCGGCTTCCGGCGTGATGGCGGCGGCCTATACCGCGCGCGCCGCCGGCCTGCCCAACGTGATCACCTACGATATGGGCGGTACATCGTCTGACGTTGGCCTGATCCAGGATGGCGTGCCGCAGGTTTCGTCCGAGCTTGAGATCGAATATGCCATGCCGATCCATGTGCCGATGGTGGACGTGCATACCATCGGCGCCGGCGGCGGTTCGATTGCTTTCATCAACGAGGCCGGCATGCTGCAGGTCGGCCCGGAAAGCGCCGGTGCGCGGCCGGGCCCGATCTGCTATGGCCGTGGCGGCACCAAACCGACCATCACCGACGCCAACCTGGCGCTGGGCCGGCTCAATCCAGACGGCCTGCTGTCGGTCGATAACAAGGTCTCGCTGCAGGATGTGAAGAATGCCATCGACCACGAGGTTGGCAAGCCACTGGGGCTGAACACCGACGATGCCGCCGCCGCGATCCTGCGCATCGCCAACGACAAGATGGCCGGCGCGATCCGCATGGTCAGCTTAAGTCGCGGCCACGATCCGCGCGACTTTGCCCTGTTTGCCTTCGGCGGCGCCGGACCGTTGCATGCGGCCGCGCTGGCTCGCGAGCTGGGTATTCCGAAGCTGCTGATCCCGGCGCGGCCGGGCATCACCAATGCGCTGGGCTGCGTGGTGGCCGATCTGCGGCACGATTATGTGCGCACGGTGAACAAGCCGCTGGGCGTGCTGCCCGACGGTCTTGTGGCCGAGGTGCTGGAGGGCCAGATCGCCGAGGGCATGGCGACACTGGAGCGCGACGGCGTGAAGGTGGAGGAAGTGCAGGTGCTGCATTCCGCCGACATGCAGTTCCAGGGCCAGAGCCATCTGCTCACGGTGGCCGTGCCCGACAAGGGCATCACCCGCGACGCCTTGCAGAAGGCGTTCGAGGAGGCCTACTGGCAGCGGTTCGAGGTCGAATTGCCGGAAATCCGCGCCGTGCTGGTCAATCTCCATACGGCCGTGATCGGCCGGCGGCCGCAGCTTTCGCTCGATCGCCTGCTGGCCGCCGAACCGGCGAAGGATGTTGCCGGGGCTAAGAAGGGCAGCCGCAAAGTCTGGTATGATGCCGGTGGCTGGCAGGACACGCCGGTCTATGACCGCGAGCGCCTGCCGCGCAACGCGGATTTCGCCGGCCCGGCGATCCTGGAACAGCTCGACACCACGGTGGTCATCGAGCCCGGCAATCGCGTGCATGTTGACAAGCTGGGCAACCTGATCGTTGCCGTGACTGCGGAGTAGGGACCATGGCAAACAAACCCATCGACCCCGTCACCCTCGTCGTCATCCAGAATGGCTTGCAGCAGGTCTGCAACGAGATGGATCTGGCCTTCTGCCGCGCCGCCTTTTCGCCAGTGATCTCTGAAGCACTGGATCGCTCCGATGGCATTTACGATGGCGATACCGGCGAGCTGATCGCCCAGGGCGAACTTGGCCTGCCGGTTTTCGTCGGCACCATGCAGTTCTCGACCCAGGCAGTGATCGAGCGGGCGCGCAACACACCGCTGCTGGCACCGAAACCCGGGGATGTCTATATCGTCAACGACCCTTATCTGGGCGGCACGCATCTGATGGACGTGCGGTTCGTCAAGCCGTTCTTCTACAAGGGCAAGCTGTTCGCCTGGCTGTCCAATACCGGGCACTGGCCCGATATCGGCGGCATGGTGCCCGGCGGCTTTTCGGCCAATGCCACCGAGGTGGAGCAGGAAGGTCTGCGACTGCCACCGGTGAAGCTGTACAAGGAAGGCGTGCTGGACGAGGAAATCCTCTCCATCATCCTCAGCAACATCCGTATCGCCGACCAGCGCATCGGTGACATCAAGGCCCAGGCGGCGGCGCTCGCCATCGGCGAAAAGCGGCTGGCGGCCCTGTTGGACCGTTACGGCGCCGATGTGGTGAAGCAGGCCATTCAAGAACTGAAACAGCGTGCCAGCCAGCAGATGCGCGCCCGCATCCGCACCATCCCCGATGGCACCTATCACGGCGAGGCCGTGGTGGATTCCGATGGCGTGGTGGACGAGCCCCTGCTGATCAAGATGAAGGTCGACAAGAAGGGCGAGGAGCTGCATTTCGACATGACGGGCTCCAGCCCGCCCTGCCGCGGGCCGATGAACAGCGTGATCGCCACCACCTATTCATCCATCTATCTCGCCGTGAAGCACATCTTCCCCGATGTGCCGATCAATGCCGGCACCTTCGAGCCGCTGAAGATCGCCGATCCGCATGGCACCTTCCTCTATGCCAAATATCCGCGCCCGGTCTCGGGCTGCGCGGCCGAGGTCAGCCAGCGCATCGCCGAGGCCGTGTTCAATGCTTTGGTGCAGGCGATGCCCGACCGGTTGTTCGCCGCGCCCGCCGGCACATCGGGCAATCTGGCGCTTGGCGGCTATGATCCCAAGCGCGACCGCAGTTATGTGATGTATGTGATCTCGGGCGGCGGTTATGGCGGCTGGCATGGCGGCGACGGGATCAGCAACGGCTGTTCGACCATCGGCATTTCCAAGACCACACCGATCGAGGTGATGGAGCAGTATTATCCGGTGTTGTTCGAGGAATACTCGCTGCATGAAGGTTCGGGTGGGGCAGGGCAGCATCGCGGCGGCTTCGGCGTGAATTACACGATCCGCCTGCGGCGTGGCGAGGCGCGCGCATCCATGGTGATGGATCACGGCCGCACCGGTCCGCGTGGCGTGCTGGGCGGCGAAGATGGCGGCCTGAATACCGTGGCAATCGAAACCGTTCAGGCCGACGGCACCCGCACCTATGTGCCGCCGCATCTGTCCAAGGATCAGGATATCGAGATCAAGGTCGGGGACCGTCTGCGCGTCTCCACACCGGGTGGTGGCGGCTACGGTGATCCGACCAAACGCGATCCGGCCCTGATCGCCCGTGATATCGAACGCGGCTATTACACGCCGCAGCAGATTGCCACGCGTTTCGGCGTCACGCCGCCCGCGCGCACGGCTGCCGAATAGGCGATGCTGGCCGAACTCGCCGTCTGGGCCGGCATTCAGGCCGATCCGGCGGCGCGGCGGCTGGGGTATGCGAAGGCGGCCGTGTCGTTATGGTCGCGGCGGCGGCGTTGCCATAAAGCCTGGGCCGAGCATGAAGTGAACACCCGCGATTTCGCGCTCAGCGTGGCGCGGGATTGCCGCCGGCAGGATAGGCTGTGGCTGCTGGGCGGCGGCACGCTGGCCGACCTGCCGCTGGCCGAATTCAGTGCGCAGTTTAAACAAATCCTGGTCTTCGACATCGCCTGGCTTGCTTCTGCACGGCGGCTCGCGAACCAATTCCCTAATGTGGAGTTGCGTCTGGCAGATGTGACCGGCGTGGTCGGGCCGCTGGCGGAATGGCGCGCCGGCCTGCCGCTGCCGATTCCGTCGCCGCGCGCGGTGATGGAGCTTGATGGCGTACCGCCGGATTGCGTGCTGTCGCTCAATCTGCTGTCGCAACTGCCATTGCTGCCGATGGAGTATGCGCAGAAACATGGCATCAGCCGCACCGGAGCGGAAACCTTCGGCCGTGCCATCGTGCAGGCGCATCTGGATGGCTTGCGGGCCATCGCCTGCCCGGTCGGACTGGCGGCGGATCGCCGCCGTATCTGGCGCAGCCGCGCCGGCGAGGTGGTGATGAGCGAAGATGCCCTGCTGGGCGTGGATTTGCCCGCGCCTGACCGGGAATGGCGCTGGGCCGTGGCGCCGCGTGGCGAAATCGATAACGAAACCAGTCTGGATATCACCGTGCAGGCGTCACGCTGGGGCAGCGCAGAAACGTAGTTACTTCTTCACTTCCTGCACAGAGTCGATAACGAAGCCGCGTTCGGGCGGGAATTTGCGCATGATCGTGCGGCGCACTTCATCGTCGTTGGTCGCCTGAAGCTCGACGTAATTGATCTCGCCCCATTTGTCGTCGAGCTGGCGGTGCTTCTCGCCCATCATATGGGCACGGCGGACTTCGGAATTGTAGATGCCGATGCTGAAGGTCTTCACGTTGGCTTCGGCGGCCACGGCCTTGCTGGCGAGTTTCTCCAGCTTGGCGACTTCCGCCTCCAGCTCGAATTTCTGCTTGGTGAGTTCCGCGATTTTCTGCTGGGCGGAGCGGGTCAGCTTTTCCAGCTCGTCCATGCGTTGGCCACGGCGCACCACCTCGGCGGCGCTCCACTCATAGGCAAGAATCTGCCGCTTATGCTGCGAGATCAACTGCAGCACGATGAATGTGGCGCCGGGTACGCCGATCAGAAGGGCGCCCATGATGAGCCAGAAGCTGGTCATGCCTTTAGTGTTAGCCGAGTGCGAGAATCCCTACAAGGTGCTGAAATAGCTCCTAAAGTCTGGACACGCCGGGCGGGTATTCCGGGACTCGGCGCGGTGGCGGCGGACGAGGGAAAGCTTGACCCGGGAAGGGGGGCGGTTTAAGAAGCGCCTGCCCTGTGGCGGGGGTAGCTCAGTTGGTTAGAGCACCAGGTTGTGGCCCTGGGGGTCGGGGGTTCAAGTCCCCTCTCTCGCCCCATGAATTCGAACGGCCGGTCAAGGCGTTAGCTCTTGGCCGGCCGTTTTTCGTCAGGTTCGGCCGCTGGTGGTTTGGGCTGCCGGCCCGCCGGAACGACTCCGGCTTTTCTCGCTCCGTTGCCGTTAGGGAAGTCTGTTCACTCCGCCGCCGCCGCCATGGTTACCGGACCGGGGAAGCCGGCTTCGATGGGCAGGGCCGGGTCACGCGACCATTCGTTCCAGGAGCCAAAATACAGCTTCACATTCTCGATGCCGGCCTCCTTCAGGGCGACAAGCGTGTTCGAGGCGCGTGCGCCCTTGAAGCAATACAGCACCACCGGCGTCCTGGCCGAGATGCCGACGGTGGCGCATTCGGCCAGGATTTCTTCCTTGCTCTTGAACATCGGGCCGGAAGCGGTCGGCTTCATCATGCGATACCATTCGATCCACACGGCGCGCGGGATGCGGCCCTTGCGGGGGCAGAAATCCTTGCCATAGGGCGACGAGCTTTCGCCGATCCATTCATCCACGTCGCGGGTATCCAGGATCGCCACGGCCTTATCGGCCACGGCTGCCTTCATCCCCTCCAGATCCAGCAGGATGCCGGCGTTGGCGCCGCTCAGCGGGAAGGTTTTCGGTGTCGGCATGGCGGGATCGGTGGTGACCGGCAGGTCGGCGGCGACCCAGCCGGCATAGCCGCCGTGCAGGATTTTGATTTTCGGATAGCCCAGATAGCTGAGCAGGACATAGCCGCGGCAGGATTGGCCGAAGCCGGTATTCATCGACTGTTCGTAGACCACGGCGGTTTCGCTGCCCGACAGTCCGGCGGCCCCGAACACGGCGGCGAATTTCTCGCGCATGGCGGCCACGCCCTCGGGTGTCGAGGTGGCCAGGTAGGTGAAGATGTCATGGATGTTGACCGCACCGGGCAGGTGGCCGGCGGCATAGGCATCGGGGTTGCGGGTATCGATCAGCACCACGCCGCCCAGGCTGGTCAGGGCAGACAGTTCATTGGGGGAAATCAGCACGCTACCGCTCATGGCACGCTCCTCTGCTGGGTTGCCGAATAGACGGAACGGTCTATTCAATTCAAGGAGTGTGCCAGCGGAAATCTGGCAATGATTCCAAGGCCGGCCGCCTCCGGCCGGGTTTGGTCATGCTCAGGATTCGGTCAGAAGCCTGAAGAGGCAGGACGAAAAAGATGCCAGCGCTGCGCGTAAATCGCGCAACTAGATCGGCATTCTAGGGCGGGTCACTCGCGCAGCCAGACCTGCGTGCGGCCCAGCAGCGGCGTGCCGATATAGCCGCGCAGGCGCAGTTTGTTGCCGCCATCGGTGAGGCTGAGCTTGGCGTTGTAGATCTTGCCGTTCTTGGGGTCGAGAACGGCGCCGCCCGCCCAGTCGCCGCTATCGGGCTTCAGGCCCCACAGGAAGGTCATGCCGATCACCGGCTGATTCTTGCGGTCGCCTTCGCAGGCTTCGCAGACCGGGTCGGGTTTTTCGTCCGGCCGGTAGAAGATCTGAAGGATGCGGCCCTGCAATTCGCCGCCCACTTCGCGGATTTCCACGATGCTGCGCGGGGTGTTGGTTTCATCATCGATGGTTTTCCAGCGCCCCACGGGGACCGGCTCGGCGGCCCGGACAGGCTGAGCGGCAAGGCAGAGGACGGCCAGCAGCGCACCGGTCAGGATGGTTTTTTGCATTGCGGTCTCCCTGTCATAAATCATTTTTGTGCCGATCACGCATTCCCGCTCGGGTGGGGATCATTATAGTGTGAAGTCATGGCAGAGGAGAAGCGCATGAGCGAGCAGACCACGGGTGCGCGATTCCGTCTTGGTGTCGGCGCGTCGGATGACTGGCGCATGGCGGTGGATGGCTGCCTGCTGCAGCTCATGCCGCTCAGCGAGTCTGCCAATGTCGGTTTCGTGTATGTCAGCGACCGCATGGCCGAGCGCCTGCCGCAGATCCTCAAGCGCCTGAGCGAAGCCACCGGCATTGCCGACATGGTCGGCGCCTGCGGCTACAGCATTGCCGCCGGCGATACCGAATATTGTGACGAGCCGGTGGTGGCCTGCCTGGTCGGTACCGTGCCCGAGGGCAGCGCGACATTGTTCCGCCGACCGACCGAGCGGCCGCAGGGCTGGCTTGGCGTGGTGCATGCCGATCCCCAGGTGCCGGCTTTGCCCGAACTGATCGAGGATTTCGCCGAAGCCTGCGGCGCCTATCTGGTCGGCGGCCTGATCGCGGCGCGTGGCCCGCGGCCGCAATGGGCCGGCAGCGTCACGGAAGGCGGTGTTTCCGGCATCGTGTTTTCCGAGGCCCAGCCCGTGCTGACGGCGCTGACGCAGGGCTGCACCCAGCTTGGCGAGTTGCACACTGTTACTGCCGCCGACGGCAACATCATCCTCGAGCTCGACGGCCAGCAGGCCTATAACGTGCTGCGCGACAGTTTCTCGGTGCAGTCGCTGCAGGATCTGCGCAAGCTCTCCAATGGCCTGATGGTCGGCCTGCCGGTCAGTGGCGCCGATCGTCCCGATTATCTGGTGCGCAACATCATCGGCATCGATCCGCAGGCTGGCGGCATTGCTATCGGCGCCATGGTGGAAGAGGGCGACCAGCTTTTCTTCTGCCGACGCGACCCCGACAGCGCCGCGCGTGACATGGACCGCATGCTGGCCGATCTCAAACGCCGCTGCGGCGACCGCATGCCGCGTGGGGCCTTGTGGTTTTCCTGCATGGCGCGCTGCCAGGACCAGTTCGTGCAGGATCCCAGCGAGCTGGCCCGCATCCAGACGGTATTCCCCGATCTGCCGCTGGTGGGCATGTATTGCGGCGGCGAGATCGCCCAGTCGCGGCTCTACGGCTATACCGGCGTGCTGGCGCTGTTTCTGTAACATTTCTCCGGCAGGCTGGGCCGGAGGTGTCACATGACAAGCAGAAAAGAAGGCCCGCCGCGCAGCGGGTGGGCGCGGCTTGTGCCGGAATTGGTGGTGCAGGACCTGACCGCAAGTCTGATCTTCTGGCGCGATCTGTTGGGCTTTCGCGCCGCTTATGCGCGCCCGGAGCAGGGCTTTGTCTATCTCGAACACATCAGCGGTGCGCAGCTCATGCTGTGCCAGCGCAGCGGCAAATGGGAAACCGGCCCTTTGGAGCCACCCTTCGGTCGCGGTGTGATGTTTCAGATTTATCTCGATGGCATTGCGCCAGTCCTGGCGGCCCTGGAGGCGGCGCATTGGCCATTGCATACTCCGCAACGCGACATCTGGCGCAGGGTCGGAACGGTCGAGGCGGGCCAGCGCGAATTTTTCGTGCAGGACCCGGATGGCTATCTGATCATGCTGGCCGAAAGCCTCGGCGAGCGACCCTTGGCGACACCCGGCGCGGCCGTCGTCTAGGCTTCCAGCACGATACGGCCGATCACCTGGCCGGCCTTCAGCTTTTCCAGCGATGCAGTCGCCTGGTCCGGCGGTGCGGCCGTGATCGGCAGGGCGGGCAGGGCGGTCTGCCGCGCCAGTTGCAGCAGTTCCTGCAACTCGAGCAGGCTGCCGACATAACTGCCGCTGATGCGCAGGCCCTTCATCACATGCAGGCCGATGGAAATCGTTGCCTGTCCACCCAGCAGGCCAACGGTGACCAGATGGCCGCCCTTGCGCAGGGCGGCATAGGCGAAGGCGAAGCTGGCATCCGAACCGGCGAAATCCAACGCCGCCATCACGCCGCCGGTGCTTTTGAACAAGGCCTTGCCGGCATCGGCCTCGCGCGGATCGATGGCCGCCTTGGCGCCAAGCTGCATGGCGGCAGCGCGTTTCGCGGGATCAAGATCGGCCACGATCGGCGCCACGCCGGTCATCACTTTTGCCAGTGCCACGGCATTCAGGCCGACGCCGCCGGCGCCGACGATCAGCAGGTCGTGATCGGGCCGCAGCCGGCCGATCTTCTTCAAAGCTGAATAGGCGGTGAGGCCCGAACAGGCATAGGTGGCAGCCAGCGCGGGATCGAGGCTGCCGATATCGAGCAGGTATTTTTCGTCGGGCACCAGCACATGGCTGGCATAGCCGCCATCGGTGAAGATGCCTATGGCCTGCTGGGCGCCGGCGCAGATATGCTCGTTGCCATCGCGGCAGGGCGGGCAGATACCGCAGCCGATCCAGGGGAAGATCAGCCGGCGCTGGCCGGGTCTCGCCTGACTGGCTTCGGGGCCGGCCGCGGCAACCGTGCCGACGATCTCGTGGCCCGGCGTCAGCGGCAGCAGCGTGCCATTATTGGCGGCCACCACCTTCTTGCCGCCACCCAGGTCGAAATAGCCGTCCCAGATATGCAGGTCGCTGTGGCAGACCCCGCAGCGCTCCACCTTCACCAGGACCTGACGGCCGGCAGGCTGGGGCAGGGGCTTTTCCGCAAGGGCAAGCGGCTTGCCGAATTCGGCCACCTGATAGCAGCGCAGCATGGACATGGGCTTCCTCCTGTTCACTCGATGGTAGAAAGGCTGGCGGGCTGGAGTCCAGCCGCCAAACCGCTAAACTCGGGCGTAACGATACAGGGAGTGGAATATGCTGCAGCGTTTGTTCGACCTTACCGGCCAGGTGGCGCTGATCACCGGCGCCTCGCGCGGCTTCGGCCTGGAATTCGCCAAACTGTTTGCCGAGGCCGGGGCGCTGGTGGTGATCAACGGCCGCCATCCCGAAACCCTGTCCACTGCCGCCGATGTGGTGCGCAAGCATGGATTGGTGGAGACCGCCGCTTTCGACGTGGCCGATATCCAGGCCGGCGAGTCCGCCATCGCCGCCATCGAAAAGACCCATGGCAGGCTGGATATCCTGGTCAACAATGCCGGCATCAATATCCGCAAGCCGCTGCAGGATTTCACGCTGGACGACTGGCGCGCCGTGCTGGACGTGGACCTCACCGCCATTTTCGCGCTGTCGCGCGTCGCGGCTTTGGGCATGGCCAAGCGTGGCCATGGCCGCATCATCAATATCGGCTCGGTACTGTCGATCAAGGGGCGCGCCAGCATTCCGGCTTACACGGCGGCCAAGCATGGCCTGCTGGGCCTGACCAAATCCTTCGCCGCCGAACTGGGGCCGTCGGGCGTCACCTGCAACGCCATCGCGCCGGGTTATTTCGAGACCGAGATCAACAAGGAACTGATGGCGCGGCCGGAATTCGTGAAATTCGTCAACGACCGCACGCCATTGCGCCGCTGGGGCAAGGTGGAGGAACTGGCCGGCGCGGCGCTGTTCCTGGCCTCGCCGGCGGCATCTTATGTGAACGGCCATCTGCTCGCCGTCGATGGCGGCATGACCACCACCTTCTGAGGCTCCGCCATGTCTGTCGCCAGCGAGACCATGGGATTCGTTCCGGCCTATCCGACGCGTCATGAGACGCGCTTGCCGTTGCTGCAACTGGTGCGCACCCTGCGCGAGAACGCCATCGGCACCTACACGAAGGATACGTTCGAGCGCGACATCATCATCTACCGGCTGCTGTTCAAGCCGATGATCATGGCCAATCACCCGGAGCTGATCCGCCATGTCATGCTCGACAATGCCGCCAATTACGAACGCGACCCGGTCGGCAAGCGCATGCTGGAGCCCGGCCTGGGCAAGGGCCTGCTGACCAGTGAAGGCGCGTTGTGGAAACGCCAGCGCCGCATGATGGCGCCGATCTTCCAGCCGCGCCGCCTGGCCGGTTTCGCCGAGATCATGACGGAATATGCCGCCGCACTGGCGGCAAAGCTGGTGCAAATGCCGGCCGGCGCCAGTGTCGACATGGCCGAGCAGATGATGCTGCTGACTCTCGACATCATTGCCCGCACCATGTTCGGCGCCGATGCCAGCACGGATGTTTCGGCGGTGGGCACGGCGATGGACCGCTATCAGGTGACGGTGCGGCCCAATATCCCCGATCTGCTCGGCCTGCCGCGCTGGGTGCCGCGACCCGATGCAGCCGAAGGCCAGCGCGCCCTGGCCGAGATGGATGCCATCATCAACACCCTGATCCAGCGCCGGCGCGACCGCGCGGCACAAGGCGGCGAGATGGGCGGCGACCTGCTCGGCCTGCTGCTGGCAGCGCGCGACGATGAAACCGGCAGCATGCTGGATGACCACGAAGTGCGCGACCAGATGGCGACCTTCTTCCTCGCCGGCCATGAAACCACCGCCACGGCCTTGGCCTGGACCTGGTATCTGCTGGCCCATGCCCCGGCAGCGGAAGCGAAGCTGCATGCCGAACTGGATGCCGTGCTGGGCGGTCGTCCGGCCACCTATGCCGATTATGACAAGCTGGTCTATACGCGCATGGTGGTGGAAGAGGCGATGCGGCTGTATCCGCCTGCCCATACCACGGCGCGGCAGGCCATTGCCGACGACCGGTTCGAGCGGATCGAGATTCCGGCCGGCACCATGATCATCATTTCGCCCTGGATCATGCATCGTCACCGGTTGTATTGGCAGAATCCGGATGTTTTCGATCCGGAGAATTTCGCCCCCGAGAAAACCGCCGCACGGCGGCGTTATACCTATCTGCCTTTCGGCGCCGGGCCACGCATCTGCATCGGCCAGGGCTTTGCCATGATCGAGGCCGTTATTATCCTGGCGACGCTGGCGCAGAAATTGCGTGCCCGTCTGGCGCCGGGTGCCAGGGTGGCGCCGGTGGCGAAAATCACCCTGCGGCCATCGCCCGATCTGCCGATGACCATCCTGCCGCGTTGAACCAAGGATTTCATGATGCGTGACGATCTGTGCCTGCTCTCCGCCACTGAACTGGCTGATGGTTACCGCGCCGGTTCCTTCTCGCCGGTGGAGGCGACGCGGGCTTTGCTGACGCGGATCGCGGCGATCAATCCCAAGATCAATGCCTATAATCTGGTCGACCCCGACAGCGCGCTGCGCGACGCGCAGGCATCGGAAGCGCGCTGGAAAGCCGGCAAACCCCTCAGTCCCATCGACGGCGTACCGACCTCGATCAAGGACATCATCCTCACCAAAGGCTGGCCGACCCTGCGCGGCTCAAAAACGGTCGATCCGAACCAGCCCTGGAATGAAGATGCACCGGTGACGGCGCGCCTGCGCGAGGCCGGTTGCGTGATCGTCGGCAAGACCACCTCGCCGGAATTCGGCTGGAAAGGCGTGACCGACTCGCCACTCACCGGCATCACGCGCAATCCCTGGAATCTCGACACCACGCCGGGTGGATCTTCCGGCGGTGCCTCGGCCCAGGTGGCGGCCGATCTGGGCCCGCTCGCCGTGGGCACCGATGGCGGCGGCTCGATCCGCATCCCGGCCGGTTTTGCCGGCATCGTCGGCCTGAAACCCAGTTTCGGCCGTGTGCCCGCCTGGCCGCTCAGCCCGTTTGGCACGGTGGCGCATCTGGGGCCGATGACCCGCACGGTGCGCGATGCCGCGCTGATGCTGCGCGAGATGGCCAGACCCGATGCGCGCGACTGGTTTTCGCTGCCTTACGACAACGTGGATTACGCGGCGGCGCTGGTTGGCGGCGTGAAGGGCCTGAAGATCGCTTACAGCCCGGCACTGGGCTATGCGAAGGTCGACCCTGAAATTGCCGCCGCCGTGGATGCGGCAGCCAAACAGATGGCGGCACTGGGCGCCATCGTCGAGCAGGTCGATCCCGGTCTCGCCGACCCGGTGGATATTTTCCACACCCACTGGTTCGCCGGCGCCTACAACGCGCTGCTCACCCTGCCGAAAGAGAAGTTCGCCCTGCTCGATCCCGGTCTCGTCAAGACCTATGAAGGCGGTGCCGCGATCACCATGAAACAGTATCTGGAAGCATCGAATGCACGCGGCAGGCTCGGCGTGCAGATGAAGCAGTTTCATGCGATATACGATCTGCTGCTGACCCCCAGCCTGGCCGTGCTGGCCTTCAAGGCCGGACGGCTGGCACCGGAAGCCATGGGCGATGCTTACTGGACCGCGTGGACGCCGTTCAGCTATCCCTTCAACCTGACGCAGCAGCCAGCGATCTCGGTGCCGTGCGGGTTCTCGAAATCCGGTTTGCCCATCGGTTTGCAACTGGTTGGTCCGATGCATCGCGACGATCTGGTGCTGCGCGCCGCTGCAGCGTATGAGGCAGCCACCGATTGGCACAAGAAGCGGCCGGTATTCTGATGAGCGACAATGCCGTCCTGCTGACCGTCGCCGAAATGGCCGAGGCCGACCGCCGCGCCATCGCCGGCGGCGTCGCGGGGCTGCATCTCATGGAAGCGGCCGGTGCGGCCGTGGCGCGCATGGTGCAGCGACACCATCCCCATGGCAGCGTGCTGGTGCTCTGTGGTCCGGGCAACAATGGCGGCGATGGTTTCGTGGCCGCGCGGCTGCTGGCGCAGGCAGGGCGCAGCGTGGCGGTGATGCTGCTGGGCGACGCGTCGGCCCTGCGCGGCGATGCCGCAGCGATGGCGAAGCAGTGGACCGGACTGATCGCTGTGCCCGATCCGGCGCTGGTCGCCGGTCATGACGTGATCGTCGACGCGCTGTTTGGCGCGGGCCTGAGCAAGCCGTTGAGTGGCGAGGCGCTGGCGCTGGTGCGGGCGGCGAATGAATCCGGCAAACCCATCGTTGCCGTTGATCTGCCCAGTGGCCTGCATGGCGATGATGGCCAGCCGCGCGGTGCGGCCATCCACGCCACGCGCACGGTCACGTTCTTCCGGCCCAAGCCCGGCCATCTGCTGCTGCCCGGACGGCATCTCTGCGGGCATCTGCATGTGGCCGATATCGGCATTCCCGACGACGTGCTGATCGCCATCGAACCGCGCCAGTGGCGCAACGATCCGGCTTTGTGGCGGGCCGCTTTGCCGCGCCGGCATATGGATGGTCATAAATACGCGCATGGCCATGTGCTGGTGCGCGGCGGTGCGCTGGCCGGTGCGACGCGGTTGGCGGGCCATGCCGCCCTGCGCATCGGTGCCGGACTGGTGACGTTGGCGCAGCCCCGCGAAGCTCTGATGCAGGGTGGCGGTCCCGATGCCCTGATGCGCCAGCCCTGCGAAGGCATTCCCGACTGGCGGCACGCCGTTGTCGATCCGCGGCGCAATGCCTTGCTGCTTGGGCCGGGCAATGGCGGCGGTGCGGCGACAAAGCAGGCGGTGCTGGATGCGCTGGGCACGCGCCGCGCCACGGTGCTGGATGCCGATGCCCTGAATGCCTTTGCCGAAAACCCGAAGGTCCTGTTCCGGGCGGTGGCCGGGCCCTGCATCCTGACGCCGCATGACGGCGAGTTCGTCCGCCTGTTCCCCGACCTTGCCGTGCTGCCCAAGCCGGAGCGGGCGCGCAAGGCCGCCCAGCGCAGCCGCGCGGTGATCGTACTGAAAGGGCCCGATACGGTGATCGCATCGCCCGATGGCCGATTGGCAATCAACGCCAACGCGCCGCCGGATCTGGCCACGGCCGGCACCGGCGATGTGCTGGCGGGATTTTGCGCCGGACTGCTGGCGCAGGTGATGCCGGTTTTCGAAGCCGCCTGTGCCGCCGTGTGGTTGCACGGCGCGGCGGCAAACGTGGCGGGGGCGGGGCTGATCGCCGACGATCTGCCCCTGGCTGTCAGGCTTCCGCTGGCGCAGCTGCGCCGACAGGGTGCTTGATCTCTTCCAGTGCCGCATCGACCGAGCGTTTGTAGCGCACCAGTGGCGGATGCACGCCATGGGCCCACAGCACGTGGCGCACATGTTTGGGCACGCCGGTCAGGATCAGGGTCACGCCGTTTCGCTGCGCCTTGCGCGCCACGCCCTCGATGGTGTTGGCCGCCGTCGAGTCCAGGAACGGCACGGCCGAGAAGTCGAGGATGAAGGTTTTCGGCCGGTCGGCGATGCGATCCAGCACCGCGCCCACGGTGGAGGCCGCGCCGAAGAAGAAGGCGCCTGAAATGCGATAGACCAGCAGGTTGGGATCGGTCGCCAGCGCCGCGTCATAGCGCGTGCGTTCACCGTCGTAGTGATCCGCCTTGTCCTGCGGCACGTAGGGCACGTGGTTGTCGACCGTGGTGGCCTGCGCCATGCGATTGAGAAACAGCAGCGTGCCGAGCCCGAAGCCGACCAGGATGCCTTCGGTCAGGTCGCGGAAGATGGTGAGCAGGAAGGTGGACAGCAGCACCGCCGCATCGCCCGACGACGAGCGCAGCAGTGTCATGAAGGCGTGTTTCTCGGCCATGTTCCAGGCCACCACGGCCAGCACGCCGGCCAGGGCGGCCAGCGGGATGTAGCTTGCCAGCGGTGCTGCGATCAGCATGAACAGCAGCACGAACAGGGCGTGCAGCATGCCGGCCACCGGGCCGCGCGCGCCGGCGCGTACATTGGTGGCGGTGCGCGCGATCGTGCCGGTGACGCAGATGCCGCCGAACAGGGCCGAGCCGATATTGCCCGCGCCCTGGGCCACAAGCTCGCAATTGGAGCGATGACGCCGGCCGGTCATGCCGTCGGCGACGATGGCCGAGAGCAGGGATTCGATGGCGCCGAGCAATGCGAAGGCGATGGCATCGGGCAACACGGCCTTGGCGAGATCGAACGAGAAGACGGGCAGGGAGGGCAGGGGCAGGCTGCGCGGAATGCCGCCGAACTTGCTGCCGATGGTTTCAACGGGCAGGCCGAAGATGCCGGTGATCGCGGCCGCGAGGCTGACGGCGATCAGCATGCCGGGCCAGTGCGGCCGCAGGCGCTTCAATCCCGCGATCACGCCGATGGTCAGCAGCGCAAGGGCAAAAGCTGCCGGCGTGAAGGTGGGCAGTGCATCACCGATGGCAGCCAGTTTTGGCAGCAATTCGCCCGGTTCCTTGCCGGCGAAGGTCAGGCCCAGCAGGTCGCGGATCTGGCTGGCGAAGATGATCACGGCGATACCGGCGGTGAAGCCCACCGTCACCGGATAGGGAATGAATTTGACGTAGGTCCCCAGCCGCAGGAAACCGCCGACCAGCAGCATGGCGCCTGACATCATGGTGGCGAGCACCAGGCCATCCACGCCATGGCGTTCCACCGTGGCGGCCACCAGCACGATGAAGGCGCCGGCCGGTCCGCCGATCTGGAAACGGCTGCCGCCCAGGGCTGAAATCAGGAAGCCGCCGATGATCGCGGTATAAAGGCCGCGGTCGGGGGTGACGCCCGAGGCGATGGCAATCGCCATCGAAAGCGGAATGGCGACAATGGCGACCGTCAGTCCAGCCACCGCGTCGGCGCGCAGGTCGCCCAGCCGATAGCCTTCGCGCAGAATGGTCACCAGCTTTGGCGTGAACAATTCGGCGAAACTGGGCTGGTGCAGGGTAGTGGAGGGTTTTTCCGGGCTGGTCATGGGTCACCCCGTTGCTGTGCTGGGGACAGGACGCAGGCGCACGCCGCGCCCGCCGGTTGTGCTGGGCACATTGTCGCCGATCAACTCGATGCCGGCGGCTTCCAAGGCCGTGACCAGTTTCATCAGGGAATCGACATTCCCGCGCACAACGCCATCGCTGGCTTCCATGCGCTGGATGGTGGGCAGGGACAGGCCGCATAATTCGGCCAGCTTGCGCTGGTCGATACCAATCAGGGCGCGGGCGGCCCGCATCTGTGCGCCGGTGATCATGTTTCAGATGTCCTTTTGGATACTTGATATAATGATAAAGCTATAATAAATAGTCAATATAATGTAAATTATATCAATATTGATATAAAATAAATCACACCTGGATATATGCCCCAGCTTTGCGCGGGATCAACGCCGATCCCTTAACGCTCCGGTAGGAGAAGGTGCTGTAGTGCATGTTCAGGCAATCGAGAGAATCCAGATGATCCGTGTCTTCATCGGTTACAGCCGCGCGGCCCCCGTGGTTTCCAGCGTCGCAGCCCTCAGCATCAACCGCCGCGCCTCCAAGCCGGTGGCGATCACCCATCTGGCGCTCAACCAGCTGGAAGGCATCTACACCCGGCCGCGCCATGAGCTGCAGTCGACCGACTTCTCCTTCTCGCGCTTCCTGACGCCTTACCTGGCCGGTTTCCAGGACTGGGCGATCTTCATGGACGACGACATGCTGGTGCTGGATGACATCGCCAAGCTCTGGGAGCTGCGCGATGACCGCTATGCCGTGCAGGTGGTCAAGCACCATCACGTGCCCAAGGAAGACGTGAAATTCCTCGGCAAGGCGCAGACCAAGTACGAGAAAAAGAACTGGTCCAGCGTCATGCTGTTCAACTGCGCCAAATGCACCGCGCTGACGCCCGATTACGTCAATTCCGCCACCGGCCTGGAACTGCACCAGTTCAAATGGCTGGGAAACGACGACCTGATCGGCGAAATCCCGCATCGCTGGAATCATCTGGCCGATTACGACCCCTTCGAAAAGGACGTCTCCATCGTGCACTATACGATTGGTGGACCCTACTATGACGATTTCCGTGATTGCTCCTATGCCAAGGAATGGCTGGACGAGCGCGCGCTGATGAACCACTGCGATCAGGCAGGGGCAAAAAAGCCAGCCAAAGCAGCAAGTTAAGGGGCTGACTGCGGGGTGCGGGAAAACCGCCCAAAAGCCTCGCATCGCCGGTTTTCACATGCTATAGACTGCGCCTTCGCGCCGGCCGCCGGTGCGGGAAGCGGGCGTGGTGGAACTGGTAGACACGCAGGATTTAGGTTCCTGTGCCGCAAGGCGTGTGGGTTCAAGTCCCTCCGCCCGCACCAAGCCCCCTAGCGCCCCCGCCGCCGGCCAGACCGCGAGACGCCAAATCCGCGAGACGGGCGGGCGGCGCAACGGAATTTAGCGAGAGACAGGTATTTCGGTCATGCAGATCACGGAAATCAGCGCCTCGGGCCTGAAGCGCGAATACAAGGTGGTAATCAACGCTGCCGCGCTGGAAAGCACGGTCAACCAGAAGCTGGAGACCATCCGCGGCCAGGTCAACATGCCGGGCTTCCGCCCGGGCAAGGCGCCGGCCGCCCTCATCAAGAAGCAGTATGGCCGCGCCCTGCTGGGCGAGGCGATGGAAGAGAGCGTGAATTCCGCCCTGCAGAAGACCCTGGACGAAAACAAGCTGCGTCCGGCCCTGCAGCCCAAGGTCGACATCCAGAATTTCGAAGAGGGCAAGGATTTCGAATGCACCATCGCCATCGAGGTGCTGCCCGAGATCGAAACCGGCGACTTCAAGGTGATCAAGCTGGAGCGCCTGGTGGTCGAGCCGGCCGATGCCGAGGTTGACGAATTCCTGACCCGCCTGTCGGAACAGCAGAAGACCTACGAGAAGGTCGAGCGTGCCGCCGAGAAGGGCGATCAGGTCGTGATCGATTTCGTCGGCAGCGTGAACGGCGAGAAGTTCGAGGGCGGCGCCGCCAACGATTATCCGCTGGTGCTGGGCTCCAACACCTTCATTCCCGGTTTCGAAGATCAACTGACCGGCCTGAAGGCCGGCGACCAGAAGACCGTGACCGTGACCTTCCCCGAGGCTTACGGCAATGCCGAGCTGGCGGGCAAGCCGGCGGAATTCGCCTGCACGGTGAAGGAAGTGCGCGGCGGCCAGGCGGTGACGCTGGACGACGAATTCGCCAAGCGTTTTGGCCTTGCCTCGCTGCAGGAGCTGAAGGACAACATCAAGCGCGACCTGGGCCAGGAATATAAGAGCCTGTCGCGCATGAAGCTGAAGCGTGGCCTGCTGGACCAGCTTTCCGAACAGCACACCTTCGAGGTGCCGCAGGGCATGGTGGATCTGGAATTCAACCAGATCTGGAGTGAAGTGACGGCCGACAAGGCCCGCTTCGAGGCCGAGCTGGCGGAAGAGAAGAAGACGGAAGACGAGCTGAAGGCCGAATACCGCAAGATCGCCGAGCGCCGCATCCGCCTCGGCCTGCTGCTGTCGGAAGTCGGCCGCGTCAACAACATCGAGGTCAAGCCCGACGAGATCACCCGCGCGATGATCGAGCAGGCCCGCCGCTTCCCCGGCCAGGAACGCCAGGTGATGGAATATTTCCAGAAGAACCCGGAAGCCGCACAGAGCCTGCGCGCGCCGATCTTTGAGGACAAGGTGGTCGATTTCATCATCGAGATGGCTACCGTGACCGACAAGCCGGTCTCGAAGGAAGAGCTGCAGAAGGAAGCCGAGCAGGTCGCCTGACCCGCCGTTGCTTCAAGACACAATGCATGGAGAGCGCCGGGCTTGCCGCCCGGCGCTTTTCTTTTTTTGCCTTACTCCACCATCCGCCAGAGACCGGGATACATGCGCGCGAAACCGTTCGGGGCCAGTTCCAGCACGGCTTCGTAAGGCGTGTCTGGCGAGGTGTAATGATAGCGGGTGGCATCGAGGCATTCGTAATGCTGCGGCAACGCGGTCAGGCCGGCAGCCTGCAGGTCGAACCAGGCCACCGCCATGCCGATGGCCTGGCCGGGCTGTAACGCGGCGCGACGCAGCTGCTGCAGATTCGTGGCTGGCGTGAAACCGAAATCCAGATCGACCAGGGTGGACAGCCCCTGCGGTCGGCCATCCAGATACCAGCCGTCATGATGCCGCTCGATCAGATGCTCCACCCGGTGCCCGGCCAGATAACCCCGGATGACGCCGCGCCGGCTCTGCCATGCGGCATCGATTTCCACGGCATAGTCCAGGCGTGCCGGTCCGGCCGGGTGGCGAAAGACGGTCGTGCCGTGCAATAGCCAGCCATCCGCGCCTTGGCGGGTCAGGCAGGCCGCATCATGACCCGGTGTATACAGGCATTCCCAGAAGGCGAGCTTGGGTGAGACGGCTTCCATGGCAATCTCCGTGTTCGGGGGAATCGGGCCCTGACGGCAGGTGCGCAGGTTCTGGGGCTCCGGCCATTGAAGGTGGCGGGGGTCTGCGCCACATTATGGCAGCAACATTCCTCGTATTTCAGGGCGCGTCATGGAAAAGATGGTCGATACTTACATGAACATGCTGGTTCCGATGGTGGTCGAGCAGACCAATCGGGGCGAGCGCGCCTATGACATCTACTCCCGGCTGCTGAAGGAGCGGATCATCTTTCTGGTCGGCCCGGTCAACGACGCCGTCGCCGCCCTGGTCACCGCCCAGCTGCTGTTCCTGGAAGCCGAGAACCCGAACAAGGAAATCTCGTTCTATATCAACAGCCCGGGGGGGCTGGTCACCTCCGGCATGGCGATCTACGACACCATGCAGTATATCCGGCCCAAGATCGCCACCCTGTGCATCGGCCAGGCGGCCTCGATGGGGTCGCTGCTGCTGGCCGCGGGAGAGAAGGGCATGCGTTACGCCCTGCCCAACGCCCGGGTGATGATCCATCAGCCCTCCGGCGGCTTCCAGGGCCAGGCCGCCGATATCGAGATCCATGCCAGGGAAATCCTGGACATGCGGGCGCGCCTGAACGGCATCTATGCCCGCCATACCGGCAAGGATATCGCCGTGATCGAAGAGGCCATGGAGCGCGACCGTTTCATGACCCCGGCCGAGGCCAAGGAATTCGGTCTGGTCGACGAGGTGGTCGACCGCCGCCCCGAAACGGCGACCAAGAAGTCCTGACGGCCGGCCGCCTCGGTCCTCCCGGCCCCTTCCGTCCGCCACCAACCTCCGGTCGTGGTGCGGTTGGGGGAGGCCAGCCAGCCAGGGCGGGTTCCTGCCAGGTTCTTGCCGGGCCGCCGGAGCGCGTTAAATACCGATAATGTGACGGTGCGCCGCCCGCCGAAGCCCCCCTCCGGGCCCCATGTCCGTTGTGCCCAAGGCTTCGGTTCCTTATGATGACGATTCGATGGAATAGGGCCTGCGTCGCCCGGCGCCGGCCCGCTCAGTGGAGCAGGTATGACCAAATTGAGCGGCGGTGACTCCAAAAACACTCTGTACTGCTCGTTCTGCGGCAAGAGCCAGCACGAGGTGCGCAAGCTGATCGCCGGTCCGACGGTGTTCATCTGCGACGAGTGCGTGGAGCTCTGCATGGATATCATCCGTGAAGAGCATAAGTCGGCTCTGGTGAAGACCCGCGACGGCGTGCCGTCCCCGCAGGAAATCTGCCGGGTGCTGGATGATTACGTGATCGGCCAGAACCACGCCAAGAAGGTACTCTCGGTCGCCGTTCACAACCACTACAAGCGCATCGGCCACAGTGGCAAGAACAACGATGTGGAACTGGCCAAGTCGAACATCCTGCTGATCGGCCCTACCGGCTGCGGCAAGACGCTGCTGGCCCAGACGCTGGCCCGCATCCTCGAAGTGCCGTTCACCATGGCGGATGCCACCACGCTGACCGAGGCCGGCTATGTGGGCGAGGATGTCGAGAACATCATCCTCAAGCTGCTGCAGTCGGCCGACTACAATGTTGAGCGGGCGCAGCGCGGCATCGTTTATATCGACGAGGTCGACAAGATCAGCCGCAAGTCCGATAACCCGTCGATCACCCGCGATGTATCGGGCGAGGGCGTGCAGCAGGCCCTGCTGAAGATCATGGAAGGCACCGTTGCATCGGTTCCCCCGCAGGGCGGCCGCAAGCATCCCCAGCAGGAATTCCTGCAGGTGGACACCACCAACATCCTTTTCATCTGCGGTGGTGCCTTCGCCGGCCTGGAGAAGATCATCGCCGGCCGCGGCAAGGGCACCTCGATCGGTTTCGGCGCCGAAGTGCGCGGTCCGGACGAGCGCCGCTCGGGCGAGATCCTGGCGGAAGTCGAGCCCGATGATCTGCTCAAGTTCGGCCTGATCCCGGAATTCATCGGCCGCCTGCCGGTCATCGCCACGCTGCACGACCTGGACGAGGCGGCGCTGGTGGATATCCTCAGCAAGCCGAAGAACGCCCTGATCAAGCAGTATCAGCGCCTGTTCGAGATGGAAGACGTCAAGCTGACCTTCTCGGACGAGGCGGTGGCCGCCGTCGCCCGCAAGGCCATCGCCCGCAAGACCGGTGCGCGCGGCCTGCGTTCGATCCTGGAGGCCATCCTGCTCGACCCGATGTTCGACCTGCCGAACATGAACGGCGTCGAGGAGGTGGTGATCTCCCCCGACGTGGTGGAAGGCCGGGCCAAGCCGCTGCTGATTTATGCCGATCGCAAGCAGGAAGACGTCAGCGCCTGATCGCGCGTCACCTGGTTTCGCCGTTATGCGGGCCGCCCCTCACAGGGGCGGCCCGTAATGCTTTACGGTCGGAAAAGGCTCATAGAATCCGTGCAATAGGGCACGCCAGCGGCGGTAATCCTCCGAGCCGCGAAACCCCTGTTCGTGGTCGGCCAATGTCGCCCAATACACCAGCAGCAGGTATCGCCCGGGATTTTCCAGGCAGGGCCGCAACTCTGCCCGGCGGCAGCCGGGTTGGCGTCTGATCAGGGGCAGGGCCTGCTGCAGCGCTGTTTCAAAAGCCTTTTCCTGGCCTTGTCGGACATCGAGCATGGCGACCTCCAGAATGCCCCCCTCCATGATGTTGGTGGCATGCGACTCGGGATGTGTCATTCTGGTGTTCCTGTGTGTTGCCACCGTGCCTTGACGGACCTTGTGGGAATTCCCATGTTAACCTCTGTCAGGCGGCAAAGGGATGCCCAAAACCGGGCTGTCCGGCGTCGCCCCTCAGGATGAAAGCCGCATGTTTACATCGCCTCGCGCCCAAGTATTTCCGGTCCTGCCGTTGCGGGACATCGTCGTATTCCCGCATATGATCGTGCCGCTCTTCGTCGGCCGCGAAAAGTCGGTGCGGGCGCTCGAGGATGTCATGAAGGACGACAAGCAGATCCTGCTGGTCGCCCAGAAGAATGCCGGTCAGGATAATCCCAATCCCGAAGACATTCACAGCGTCGGCACCATCGCTTCGGTGCTGCAATTGCTGCGCCTGCCCGACGGCACCGTGAAGGTGCTGGTCGAAGGCAGCCAGCGCGCCAAGATCGTCAAGTTCAACGAGAACCCGGATTTCTTCCAGGTCCAGGCCGAGGTGATCACCGACGATTCCGGTGAAGGCCGCGAGACCGAGGCGCTGTCGCGTTCGGTGATCAACCAGTTCGAGCAGTATGTGAAGCTGAACCGGAAGATTCCGCCCGAAGTGCTGGTGTCGCTGAACCAGATCGACGATGCCTCCAAACTGGCCGATACCGTCGCCTCGCATCTCACCATCAAGATCAGCGACAAGCAGGAGCTGCTGGAGATCTCCAACGTGGTCGAACGCCTTGAGCGCGTTTACGCCATGATGGAAGGCGAGATCGGCGTGCTGCAGGTGGAGAAGAAGATCCGCTCGCGCGTGAAGCGCCAGATGGAGAAGACCCAGCGCGAGTATTACCTGAACGAACAGCTCAAGGCGATCCAGAAGGAACTGGGCGAGGGCGAGGACGGCCGCGACGAAGTGGCCGAGATCGAGCTGCGCATCAAGAAGACCCGCCTGAGCAAGGAAGCCCGCGAAAAGGCCCTGGCCGAGGTCAAGAAGCTGCGCTCGATGAGCCCGATGTCGGCCGAGGCCACCGTCATCCGCAATTATCTCGACTGGATGCTGTCGATCCCGTGGGGCAAGCGCAGCAAGGTCAAGAAAGACATCAAGAACGCCGAGAAGGTGCTGAACGACGACCATTATGGTCTGGAGAAGGTCAAGGAGCGCATCCTTGAATACCTCGCCGTGCAGCAACGCTCGGGCAAGCTGAAAGGCCCGATCCTCTGCCTGGTCGGCCCGCCTGGCGTCGGCAAGACCTCGCTCGGCAAGTCGATCGCGCGCTCCACCGGCCGCAACTTCGTGCGTGTGTCGCTGGGCGGCGTGCGCGACGAAGCCGAGATCCGTGGCCATCGCCGCACCTATATCGGCTCGATGCCCGGCAAGGTCGTGCAGTCGATGAAGAAGGCGAAGACCAACAATCCGCTCTTCCTGCTCGACGAGATCGACAAGATGGGCCAGGACTTCCGCGGCGATCCGTCTTCGGCGCTGCTGGAAGTGCTCGACCCCGAGCAGAACAGCACCTTCAGCGACCATTACCTTGAAGTCGATTACGATCTCTCTGACGTGATGTTCATCTGCACGGCCAACAGCCTGCGCATGCCGCAGCCGCTGCTTGACCGCATGGAGATCATCCGCATCCCCGGCTACACCGAGGACGAGAAGATCGAGATCTGCAAACGTCACCTGCTGGACAAGCAGATAAAGGCGGCCGGCCTGAAGAAGGGCGAGTGGTCGATCACCGACGACGCGTTGCGCGATCTGGTCCGTTATTACACCCGTGAGGCCGGTGTGCGTTCGCTGGAGCGAGAGCTGGCCAACCTGACCCGCAAGGCGGTGAAGGAAATCCTGTCCAAGGGCGTGAAGTCGATCAAGGTCACGCCCAAGAACCTCGACAAGTATGCCGGCGTGCGGCGTTTCCACTATGGCGAGGCCGAGCTGGAAGACCTTGTCGGCACCACGACTGGCCTGGCCTGGACCGAAGTGGGCGGCGAGTTGCTGTCCATCGAAGCTGTGATGCTGCCCGGCAAGGGCCGCATGACCATCACCGGCAAGCTGGGCGAAGTGATGCAGGAATCGGTGCAGGCGGCGCGGTCCTACGTGCGTTCGCGTGCAGTCGCCTTCGGCGTGAAACCGCCGATCTTCGACAAGCGCGATATCCATATCCACGTGCCCGAAGGCGCCACGCCCAAGGACGGTCCTTCGGCCGGCGTGGCGATGGTCACCTCCATCGTTTCGGTGCTGACCGGCATCCCGGTTCGCAAGGACGTGGCGATGACCGGCGAGGTCACCCTGCGCGGTCGCGTGCTGCCGATCGGTGGCCTGAAGGAGAAGCTGCTGGCCGCGCATCGCGGCGGCATCAAAAAGGTGCTGATTCCCAAGGACAACGAGAAGGATCTGGTCGAGATCCCGGACAATGTCAAAAAGGGCCTCGAGATCGTGCCGGTTTCCACCTGCGAAGAGGTGCTGAAGCATGCGCTGATCGCCGAGTTGAAACCAATCGAGTGGAATGACGTTGACGATCTCAACAAGCCGGCTGTGGTCGAACCCGAAGCGGAGGGCGATCGCGAAGGCATGGTCAAGCACTGACCGCATCGTGTTCCGGAGGACGGCAGCGTGAATAAACAGGATCTGATGGCCCAGGTGCGCGATACCGCGGGTCTCAGCAAGGAACAGGCCGAACGCGCCGTCGAGGCGGTGTTCGAACTCATCACCGAGGCCATGCGGCGCGGCGAGGAGGTTCGGATTGTCGGCTTCGGCAGCTTCTTTGTCGGCACCCGAGCGGCCAGTCCGGGCCGCAACCCGCGCACGGGCGAGCGCATCGATCTGCCGCCCACGCGGCAGCCGAAATTCCGCGCCGGCAAGACGCTGAAGGAAGCCGTCGGCTGACGCCGGCTGGCCGGGATCGGCCCATCGAAATGCAACGGGCCCGGTAGCGATACCGGGCCCGATCTGCTATAGAGCCCCGTCTTCGGCCGTTTTGGCCGACCCGGCGGGCGGTTAGCTCAGTGGTAGAGCGCCTCGTTTACACCGAGGATGTCGGGAGTTCGACCCTCTCACCGCCCACCATTTTCTCCGGTATCCTGCTTTCCTACGACGCGGCGGATCGGTTTGCGGTCACGGATTTTTCTGGCCGGCGAGCAGCCGGAAGGCCTGCGCGGCCGGTGAAAGCTCGTAGCCTTTCTTGGTGTAAAACAAAAAGCGGCGCTCCACGACGGGATTGGCGATGTCGATGAAGACGGCGCCAAACAGCCGGCCGAATGGCTCGGCATAGGCCGGCGCCGCCGTCACGCCCATTCCTTGTCCAACCAGCGCCAGCGCGGTTGGAAGATAGCGTACCTGCGTCGTGCGGCGGAGCTGCACCGACATGCCCGACCAGACCGTGCGTTCGAGATGGCCGCTGAAGGCATCGGAATACAGGATCCATTCGGCGTCGGCGACATCCGCCCAGTCGATCCGGCCGCGTTGGGCCAGCGGGCTGCCGGCGGCGCAGGCGCATTGCATCTTCTCCTGCCATAGCAGGTCGGCCTGCACATCCTCGGGCGTTGGCCGTTCCGGCCCGATGCCGATTTCCGCCTCGCCCTGACGCACGGTTTCGATCACGCGATCCGCCGTCGTGTCGATCATCTTCAGCGCCACATCGGGATAGAGGACGCGGTAGCGCGCCAGTACCGGCGGCAGCCACGAGCAGGCGAGCATCTGGGGCACGGCCAGGCGCAGGATGCCGCGGCGCAGGGCTCGCAGATCGGCGGCGCCATCGATCACCTCGCGCAGGTCGCCGAGAATGCGTTCGGCAATCGGCAGCAGCTGTCGCCCCGTTTCGGTCAGCTGCACCTTGCGTTTCACCCGGTCGAACAACGCCAGGCCGATATCGTCCTCCAGCTGTCGCACCAGCATGCTGACGGCCGACTGGGTCAGGTTCATGCGGCGGCCAGCCAGGGTGAAACTGCTGGTCTGGGCCACGTCGCAGAAGGCGCGGAGCTGCTTCAGCGTTATGTTCATAAGAATACCTTATGAAAGTAGCAATATAATTCATTTGTATGATGATTAAGGCGGTATGACAATCCGGCGGAACGGTGTCGTGTCCGAACGACACTCTTTGGGGGATTGGCATGCATATTGCGGTAATCGGCACCGGCATTGTCGGGGTGTGCTCGGCAGCCTGGTTGCAGCGTGATGGCCATACAGTGACGTTCATCGATCCGCGTGAAGCCGGCGAGGCCTGCTCTTTCGGCAACGCGGGGTCGCTGTCGCCCAGTGCCTGCCTGCCGGTGGGGATGCCGGGCATGTGGAAAAAGGTGCCGAAATGGCTGCTCGATCCCGAGGGGCCGCTGACCATCCGTCCGGCCCATCTGCCGGTCATTCTGCCCTGGCTGATCCGTTTCCTGCGCGCCTCCAGCCGTGAGGAAGTCTCGCGCATCGCAGCGGCCATGCGCGGCCTGCTGAAGCCGGTATTCGAAGCCTACGAGCCGCTGCTGCAGCGTGCCGGAGCCACCGGTCTGGTGCGCCGCACGGGCTGCCTCTACGTCTATTCCTCGCGCGAGGCAGCCAACCAGTGGAAATGGGGCATGGACCTGCGCCGCAGCCTGGGTGTCGAGCTGCGCGATGTGGACAGCGACGAACTGGCGGATATGGAGCCCGACCTGAAAGGGCGCTTCCGCTTTGGTCATTACGCGCCCGACAACGGATCGGCGGCGGATCCTTCCGCGCTGGTGAAGGCGATTTACGCTCAGGCGATCTGCGACGGCGCGGCGCATCTCAAGAAAACCGTTGCCGGATTCGAGACGGCGAACGGCGCGGTCAAGGCGCTGCGGTTCGATGACGGCTCGGGTATCGATGTCGATGGCGTGGTGATCGCGGCCGGTGCCTGGTCGGCCAAACTGGCGCGTCAGGTGGGCGCCCGCGTGCCGCTGGAATCGCAGCGCGGCTATCACGTCACCGTTGCAAGTTCGAACCTGCAACTGGGCCGCACGGTGATGGCCACCGAATACAACATGATGGTCAATCCGATGGCGATGGGGTTGCGCCTGGCGGGCACCGTCGAACTTGCCGGCCTGGATGTGCCGCCGCGCTATGCGCGCGCCGACGCCCTGCTGAAGAAGGGGAAAGAGCTTTTCCCTCACCTGGATACCAGCAAGACCAGTCTCTGGATGGGGCATCGTCCCTGCCTGCCCGACAGCATGCCGGTGATCGGCCGCGCGCCGCGGGCCGAGAATGCCTGGCTGGCGTTCGGCCATGGCCATGTCGGGATGTGTGGTGGCGCCACGACCGGTCGCGAGGTTGCCAATCTGGTCGCGGGCCGCGCGCCGGAAATCGACCTATCGCCATTCCGGCCTGATCGTTTCAGCTAGGGAGGGTATGGGGTGAGCGCAACTGAAGCATGGTCGATCGGCATTGATGTCGGTGGCACCTATGTCGATGTTGCCGCCGTCGATCATGCCGGCCGCTATCTGCGCCAGAAAATCCCCCGCATCGATAAAGACCCCGCTCTTTCCGTCCTCGCCGCTCTCGATGATGCCCTGCAATCGATGGAGATTGCGCCGCAGGTGGTCAGGCAGCTTGCGCATGGATCGACGCTGGTCACCAACATGCTGCTCGAGCGCAAAGCGCCGCCGATTGCAGTGGTCACGAACCGGGGGTTTGCCGATATCCTGCTGATCGGCCGCCAGAGCCGGGTTGATCTGTATGCTCCGGTCGCGACGCCGCAAACACCCAGGACGTTATTTCCGGATCGGCTACGCTTTGAGATTGGCGGCCGCTGCGACGCTGGCGGCGAGGAAATCCAGCCGCTGGACCATACCGAATTGGTTTCCCTCGCCAATGCCATTGCCGATAGCGGTGTCGCCGGGGTGGCGATCTGCCTGCTGCATGCCACCCGTAATCCGGTCCACGAGTTGGCCGTTGCACGGGCATTGGCGTCGACAAGGCCGGACCTTGCCATTTCTCTGTCTCATGTTGTCGATGTGGCGCCGGGCGAATTCGAGCGGTTTCTGGCTACGGCGCTTGATGCCTATGTGAAGCGGTCGACGCAGGATTATCTGACTGCGTTCGGCGATGGGCTGCGTCAGCGCGGCCTGCCTGAACCGGTGATCATGAATTCCGATGCCGGCCTGCGTCCCCTGGCCGAGGTCGCCGCAAAACCGCTCAGCCTAGCCTTGGCTGGTCCGGCAGCAGCTATGAGCGGTTTCAGTCTTCATGGTGCGCAGGATGCGAATGATGCGGCGGCGTGCATCTCGGTGGAAACGGGCGGCACCACCACCGATATCGGACTGATCGAGAAGGGCGCCATCGTTTGCGGCCGGAAAATCGAAATCGATGGCCTGACGATCAGCCTGCGCGCCACGGATATCCTGTCCGTTCCGGTTGGCGGCGGGAGTATCGTGCAGATCAACCAGGCCGGTGCCTTGCGCCTGGGGCCGCAATCCACAGGCAGCATACCGGGCCCCGCCGCCTATGGGCGGGGTGGCCGGCTGCCGACCTTGACCGATGCGCTGGTCGTGCTGAAGCGGTTGCCGACAACATTAGCCGGCGGCCTTGTGCTGGATGCGGCCGCAGCCGATCAGGTGATGGCCGGTATTGCCGCTGCTTTGGGATGCGACGTGGAGGCGGCGGCCAATGCCGTGGTTGCGGCTGCTGCGGCGGCGATCGCCGAAGGTGTCAAGGCACATGCCTACCGCCATGGCATTGATCCAACCGGGGCGCGGCTGATCGCGGGTGGCGGGGGCGGGGCGCAGCACGCCGCCGAGGTGGCAGAGCTGCTGGGCTGCGATCATGTGCTGGTACCTGCCGATGCCGGCGTGATTTCCGCTTTGGGCTGTCTGGCTGCGCCGCAAATGGCGGCAGCGGAGGTTGCTCTCGACCTGCCGCTGAACGAGGCATGTTGGCCTGCTTTGCGGGCCGCGGTGCAGGTTATTGCAGACAAGACTGAGGGCAGGACCGAAATCGCCTGGTCGCTGGAGGCCGTATATCAAGGCCAACCGGGCGCCCTGGAATTCGTGTTCCACCCGGATGGCGACGATCCGGCGAGTATCGCGCAGCGGTTTGACCAGGTGCATGCCCGCGTGCGCGGCCATGCCTTTCAGCGCGAGATGCGCCTGCTGCGTCTGCGTGGCCAATGGGTGACGCGACCGGCGATTCTGCAGGCCGCCATTCCAGCCAAGTCTGTGACGGCAACGGATGATGTCTTGCAGGCGGGTCCCGCCACCATCTTCACCGAGACGTCCAGCCTTTGGGTTCCCGCTGGCTGGCAATGCCGGATGACAGCCGATGGCGGTTTCCAGATGCAGCGCGTATCGCGGACCGGGACACGGCCAAACCTTCTGAAGGGGGCGGCGTGATGAAGCAAAGCCTGCCGCCAGCCCTTATCCCCCGGCTCGAACCGGTGCGCCTGACGCTTCAGGCCATGGCCGACCGGATGCAGGACAGCCTGATAGGCGGTGCCTATTCCGCCATTGCCCGCGAAGCCGGCGATGGCGCGGCGGCCTTGTTCATGCCCGATGGGCGGCTGCTGGTGCAGGCGCGGTCGCTGCCGCTGCTGCTGGGCTCGCTGATCCCCGCGCTGGAGGCGGTTCTGAAAGTGTTTCCGCGCGCGACCATGCGGGATGGCGATGGCTACCTGCTGAACGATCCTTTTGCCGGTGGCACGCATTTGCCGGATCTGACATTGGTGCGGCCGATCTTTCTGAATGAGATACTGATCGGTTTTGCCGCCGCCAGTCTGCATCATCAGGATGTCGGGGGCATCACGCCCGGGTCGATCCCGCCGCACGCCACCTCGATATTCCAGGAAGGCTTGCGGCTGCCGCCCGTGCAGTCGCATCGCGATGGCAAACTCGATCCGGCCTTGAAGAGCGTGCTGGCGGCCAACAGCCGCACGCCGGAACTTCTGCTGGGCGATCTGTCCTCGCAATGGTCGGCCATCTCGGGCGGCGGGCGGGAGCTTGGGCAATTGGCGCTGCGGGAAGGTGGGCATTACACGGCTTTGTGCAATGCATTGATCGAGCAGACCGAAACCCTGACCCGTCAGGCGCTGCTGTCCTGCCCGGATGGAGTCTCCGACTGGGAAGACATGCTGGATAACGACGGTATCGACGATGGTCCGGTCCGGATCAGGGTGACACTGGAAAAACGCGGCAACCGCCTGCGGATAGACTTCACCGGTTCGTCGCCGCAGACGCGCGGCCCGGTCAATGCCGCGCCGGCGGCCGTTCTGTCGGCGGCGCTGTATTTCATGCGCAGCCTGGCGCCGGATGCGCCGAACAATGCCGGCTGCCTGCAGCCGCTGGATCTTGTCTTGCCCGAAGGCAGCGTGGTGAACCCGCGCTGGCCGGCCGCCGTCAATGCGCGCACCGGCACCGTGAAACTGGCCTGCAACGCCATCATCGGTGCCTGGAGCGGCATCGCCAGCGGGACGGCCGCCGCCGCGAATGCCGGCGTCGCGGCGGTGATCGCCTTCGCGGGCAAGCGGGCGAATGGGCAGGATTACGCGCTGACCGAAGTGGTGGCGAGCGGTGCCGGCGGCCATGCCGGCGGCGAAGGAACCTCCGGGATATCCACCGATATCAGCAACGCGCGGAATACGCCTGTCGAGATCGTGGAGGCACGCACCCCGATCCGCATCGAACAATACGGTTTCGCCCATGGTTCGGGCGGTGCTGGGCGGCATCATGGCGGCGATGGCCTGCGGCGGATCTATGCCCTCGCTGAGGGCAGCGGCACCGTATCCTATCGTGGCGAACGACACCGCCATGCGGCGCGCGGCGCGGCGGGTGGTGCGTCCGGTTCATTGTCGCGCGCATGGATCGAGCGCAATGACGGCCGCGTCGAGATCCTGGACGCCAAGGCACAGTTTGAATGGCAAGCCGGAGACCGGCTGCATGTGGAAACCGCGGGTGCGGGAGGGTGGGGACAGTCCGAGTATCAACACTGACTGCGACAGAATAGGAGAGAGAGATGACAGGGGTGTTTTATCGCAATGTAATGAGGGGGGCGGCGAGCCTGATGGTTGCCGCCGGTGTTGTGCTGGCTGCGACGGCCGCGATTGCGCAGGCCTATCCGTCCAAGCCGGTGACCATGATCGTGCCGTTCGCGGCGGGTGGCTCGACCGATTTGCTGGCGCGTCAGATCGGCGCCAAGATCTCTGGCCCGCTGGGTCAGCCGGTCATTGTCGAAAACCGTGGCGGTGCCGGCGGTGCCCTGGGCGCGAATCTGGTGGCGAAAGCCGCGCCCGATGGCTATACCCTGCTGATGGGCGTGTCTGGTTCGAATGCGATCAGCGCCGCATTGCGATCCGATCTGCCCTACGATCCCGTGAAGGATTTCGCGCCGATCAGCCTGGTGGTCAGTTCGCCGCTGGTGCTCGTGGTGAATGCCAACAGCAACTTCAAATCCGTGAAGGATGTGATCGACTACGCCAAGGCGAAACCGAGTACCTTCACCCATGGTTCGCCCGGCATCGGAACCTCGATGCATATGGCCGGCGAATTGTTCGGACTGGAGGCCAAGGTCAAGCTGGAGCATGTGCCATACAAGGGCAGCGCGGCTGCCCTGCAGGACCTGCTTGGCGGCCAGATCGACAGCATGTTCGGCGATCTTCTGGTCGTTCTCGAGCATGTGAAATCGGGCCGGCTGCGCGCGCTGGGCGTGACGTCCCTGACCCGTCATCCCATGCTGCCCGATACACCGACCGTGGCCGAGGCCGCCTTGCCGAAATACGAGGCGACTTCCTGGCAGGGTGTCTTCGCACCCGCTGGAATTCCGGAGCCCATCCGGACGCGCCTGTACCAGGAAGTATCCAAGGCGCTGGCTGCGGATGACCTGAAAACCTTCTTCACCGAGCGCGGCTTCATGGTGGAGGCACGCAAGCCCGATGAGTCGAAGGCTTATGTTGCCGCCGAGGTTGCCAAATGGAAGGCCGTGGTGCAGGCAGCCGGGATCAAGCCGGAATGATCGAGCATATTGGCGGGCCTGTCCTTCGCGGAGGACAGGCCCAACCCATCACCCCGGTCATCCGCGTCGACGGAGCCCTGGTCTTTGTCGCCGGACAGGTGCCGATGCTGAACGGCCAGCCCGCTGCCCCTGATATTGCCGGGCAGACGCGATACGTGATCGGCATGATCGAGGCCGAATTGAAAAAGGCGGGTTGCGAGCTGGGCGATATCGTCAAGGTCACGGTCTGGCTCACCGACAAGGCAGATTATCCGGCCTTCAACGCAACCTATGCACAGGTCTTCGGCACCGAGCGGCCGCCAACGCGTTCGACCGTCGTAGCCGATCTGATTGCGCCTGTGCGGATTGAAATGGAGGTTATCGCGGCGGCACGGCGTTAAGTCTGGCCGCGCCGCTCACGCATAACCTGGCCCGCGATCATAGCTTATGGCATCTTTTGCTCGGGATGCCCTGTGTTAGCGTCGCGCCATTCTCAGCAGGAGAATGGCGCGATGCGACGCTTGATGACATATACGGCTCTGCTTCTTGCTGTTTTCATGTTTCCGGCGCAAGGCCTGACGGCGGAAAGCGAAAAGCCTACCCGGCTCAGCCTCTTTTCCGATAATTGGAACTGTGTCTATCCGCCGGCGCTGGAAGGCAATCTCTGCTTCACTCTGAACGGGGCTGAGAACCTGGATGAAACCAAGCTGAAACTGAAGATCGACGGCGCACCTGTCGATATGGTGCCACGCATCATCGAAAGCTCGCGGCTGGTGGTATTTCCGCTCCTCTTCGGTGTCGGCAGCCACGATGACGCCCGCGACGTCAATCGGGAAATGTGGTCTCGCCTGCTCGGCTCGCCTTTTGCCACCACGCAGGTCATCAACGTGCCCTTCGATGTTGAGTATGCCGGCCGCAGCATCATGGCTGGCACGGAGGAGGAACCGTTGCCGCCAAGCTTCCGCCTGCTGCGCTATGAAGACGAATGGATGCTGTTTGGTTTCGGCGCCGCGTTGGCGGTCATTGCCTGCGTTCTTTATATCGGGCTGCGCAGCTCCGCCCTGCGCAATCGGTCTGCGGTTTCACAGGTTGCTGCCTCCGATCTGCCGTTTTGCCTGGGCAAGCTGCAGATGTCGGTCTGGTTCTGCCTGATCTTCGCCGCCTTCGTGTTCATCTGGGCCGTGACCGGCCAGTTGAAATCCCTCAATCCGGAGACTTTCATTCTGCTTGGCATTTCGGCCGGCACATCGCTTGCCGCCGTGATGGTGGATCAAAGCAAGCAATCGTCGGCTGCCGATGTGGAGGCGCGGCTGAGTGCGATGGGCATTCGCGATGCCCATGATGCCGCCCGGCTGAAAGCGCTGGTCAGAGGCGGCAAGGGCGGCCATGAGGTCGGCCGGCATTTCGACATTCCACCAGCGGCCGGCGACGAGCAGACAGAGATGCCGGTTAATACGCTATCCGAGCTGCATCGCCGCTATCTGGATCTGACCGAACCATATCGTTCCAAAGGATTCATCCGCGATTTGATCAATGACGCGGCTGGCGCCACGGTTCATCGGTTCCAGATGCTGGCGTGGACCGCCATCCTCGGCATGATCTACATCTTCCGCGTCTACTGGGATTTGCAGATGCCGCAATTCGGCGCCAATCTTCTCGCCCTGATGGGGATCAGCGGGGGCATCTATCTGGGATTCAAGGTTCCCGAGCGCTGATCTCCGCAAACCCGGACTGCCAGCCTGATGAGTATCGGTCAGGCGTATTTCGTCGGGATCGCGGTGGTGAATTTCAGTTCTTCCATGCTGATGAAGGAAGAGATGTCGGTGAAGTCGAGCCGCGAGATGAGCTGCTTGTAGACCGCGTCATAGGTTTCCACGTCGGGCACGGTGATGCGCAGCAGGTAATCGATCTCGCCCGTCAGGCGATAGGCCTCGACGATCTCCGGGATATCGGCGATGGCCTGGCGGAATTTCTCCAGCCATTCCATCGAATGTCGCGAAGTGCGCACGCTGACGAATACCGTGGTCGGCACCTTCGCCTTGCGCCGGTCCAGCAGGGCGACGCGTTTGGCGATCAGCCCGTCCTCTTCCAGCCGGCGGATGCGGCGCCAGCAGGCCGAAACCGAGAGGGCCGTCCGTTCGGCCAGATCGGCGATGGGGATGGCGGCATCCTCTTGTAAAACATCAAGAATTTTGCGGTCGCGCGGATCGAGCATGGTTTCGCCGTATTGTCGAAAATAAATTCGATATTTTCTATATAACCGAAATTATTTGTCGGTTTCCAGTTTATATACGCCTGACTTTGCACGCATTTATCGCTTCCGGGCCGCTACTCTGAGGCCGATTTCGATTCTGGGGGCTTCCATGAAAACCATTGGTCTGATCGGCGGCATGAGCTGGGAAAGCACGGCGGTTTATTACCGTCAGATCAACGAGGCGGTACGCCGCCGGCATGGCGGCCTGGCCTCGGCCGAAATCCTGCTGCGGTCGGTGGATTTCAGCCGCATCGTGGCCTTGCAGCAGGCCGGCCGCTGGGATCAGGCTGCCGATGCGCTGGCCCGGATCGGCAATCAGTTGGCCGGTGCCGGCGCCGATTGCGTGCTGATCTGCACCAACACCATGCACAAGGTGGCTGATGCCGTGGCAGAGAAGGCCGGTGTGCCGCTGATCCATATCGTCGATGTGGTGGGGCGCGCCCTGGCGGATGCCGGCGCGAAACGCCCGCTGCTGCTCGCCACGCGATACACGATGGAGCAGGATTTCTATCGTACCCGTCTGGCCGATCGCTTTGGCATTGAGGCTATGGTGCCCGAGGCGGCGGATCGCGGCCTGGTGCATGATGTGATCTTCGAGGAATTGTGCTGCGGCATCGTCAGGTCGCAATCGCGGCAGGGGTATCTCGACGTGATCGAACGCGGCCGCGCGGCTGGTGCCGATGCGGTGATCCTCGGCTGCACCGAAATCGGCCTGCTGATCGGTCCAAGCCATACCGATCTGCCGGTATTCGATTCCACCTTGCTGCATGCGGAAGCGGCGGTGGATTTCGCCGATGGCCTGCTCTCGCCGGCCATGCAGGCTGCTTAAGGTTAATCCCTGAAAGATTGTTACGCTGTGTGTCGCAACGCTGATCCTGCTTAAGGCTGTCGCTCTGCCGCCTAGACTGGCTCCATCGCGCCAGGCCCGTCATCGCGGGCCGGTGCCATGGCGGCAGAAGGCGGCAGGCGATGAGCATCGATCTCAGCATCCTCTATAGCAATACCAGCAGCACCGGCACGATGTCGGCGCTGGCGATGTACAAGAAACTCGAACGGCAGGCCGACGAGAATGCCGACGAGCAGGCCGAGCAGGCCGAAGCCGAGAAGATAAAGACGCAGATCCGCGAGATGGAGAATGCGGCGATCCGCGTGCGCAATGCGCAATACAAGCAGATCAACGCCCAGATTGCCAATGATGTTGCCTATTTCCAGAACCGGGCGGCCAGCGCCACCACGGTGGACGAACTGATCAATGACGACCGGTTCCTGAAGGTGATCGCCTATGCCAATGGCATGGAAGATCTCTATGATTCCGACCGGCAGCATCTGCGCGATATCCTGACCAGCGATATGAGCGACCCCAGCTCCGTGGCCCGGCAGGGAACATGGGCCGAGCAGGAGCTGGCGCGCAAATACAGCTTTGGCGCCAGCGGCACACTGGTCGATACCAGCGGCAATACGGTCGGCGTCGACGCCGATGGCAATCTGGTGAATGACGGCAGCGGCGTGACCGACCTGCCGGCCGGTCTGGCGAAACTGAGAGGATTGACGCTGGATGTCAGCGGGCAGGCCATGCTCGACAGCGATGGCGCTCTGGTCGCCGGTACCGACGTGGTGTCCGGCGACGCCAGTGCCTATAACGCGGCCCTGGGCAAGACCCTGCTCAGCGAATTGACCGCGACCGAGGCCGAAGAATCCTATGCCTATGAGGGTGAGGAATTCGAGCGGTTCAAGACCCGCACCGATATCCAGAGCGAGGTGGAGTATTATCGGGAGAATATCGGCACGGTGGAGAGCGTGGACGATCTGTTCGCCAACCAGCGTCTGCTGAACTTCATCCTCAAAGCCTACGATATGGAAAGCGAGGCCCAGTATCCCGGCAAGATCCGCAAGATTCTGGAAAGCGACCTGACCGACAGCGACTCGCTGGCCAACCGCTTTCAGGACCCGCGTTATCAGGAGATGACCGAGGATTTCAGCTTTTACATCTTCGGCACGACGCAATTGACCAGCTCTCCCACCGTCGATGATGTGGTGGAGAGATTCCAGCAGACCGAATACGAAAAATACCTGGACGAACAGGCTCCCGGCGTGCGCGTTGCCATCGAATTCAAGCGCCGGCTGGAGGATGTCAGCACCACGGTACAGCTACTGGGCGATTCGGTGCTGCGCGAGGTGATCACGGTGGCGAATTACATCCCCGCCGAGATGGCCTACCAGGAGACCGAGGCACAGATCGCCACGGTGGAAAAGAAGGTCGATATCGACGAATTGAAAAGCGACCCGGACCTGGTCGAGAAAATGGTGCAGCGTTACCTGAGCATCAAGGACAGCGAGGCCAGCAGCGGCGGCAAGGACAGTTACCTGCTGAACCTGTTCGCCTGATTTCAATAGCGCCGGCAATCGGACAGCACGGCGCCACGCTCCACAGCACCATCGCGCGCCTTCAGGGCATAGCGGCGCTCGCTGAGCAGGCGGGCCTCGGCCGCGCTCACCCGGAAATCCAGATTGGTGTCGGCGGCCATTACCGGATCGGGGCTGCGGTCGATCACCGTACGGCTGCGGCTGTCGCGGGGATTGCCCGGTGGATTGCCCGGTGAATTGCCTTGAGGCTGGCCAGAGCCAGCCGGCTCCAGGCTGCGCCGCAGCAGCGTCAGTTCGCTGACCGTGACGAAACCATCGTGATCAGCGTCCGCCCGGCCGAACCAGGTATCGGAATCGGCCAGCCATTCGGCTTCCGACAACCGGCCGTCGTGGTCGCGGTCGGCGCGGCTGAACCAGTTGCCGAGCAGTTCCTCACAGGCGGTTGCATCGCCGGCGCGGCCGAGCGGTTCGCCGTTCGGGCTGACCACAGCCAGCTGCACCGGGTGTCCCGGCTGTTGCCGGGTACAGCCGCTGGCCAGAACCGCCAGCAGAATCGCCAGATATACGCCCCGCATTGCTGCCCTTTCCCTGTGACCGAGCAGCTTATCTGTAGGGTTATTTCAGGTAATTGACCAGAGAGAGCGACAGGGTCTGGTTGGTGATCACGTAGCTGGCTTCCAGGGCCGTTTGCAGGTTGGCAATCGCGGTCGAAACCTCGGCGGTATCGGCATTCTGGATTTCACCGATCCGGATGGTCAGCAGGTCCTTGGCGCGCGCCTGCCGGTCCTGGATTTCGGTCAGTTGCTGCTGCTTGTAGCCGTTGCGCGAGGCCATGGTCTGCAGCTCGCCGATTGCCGTCTCCAGTTGTTTGAGCGCATCGTCGACGCGGGTCTGGTAATTCGTGGGATCGGTGCTGATATCGGCGGTGGCATCGCGAAACCGCACAATGGCGTCGATCGCCCGCTGGATGCCCGGCTCCACGGCCGAGACGCCATAGGAAACCTGTTCGGCATCGTCGACGTAAAGCTGCACGTCGGAATAGTCGTAGAAATTCTGCAGATCGGCCGGCGTGGTGTTCAAGTAGGATGGCTGCGGCACCGTGGTGCCATCGGGCACGACAGTCAGCGGATCGTCATAGCCCGGCGTCACGCCCGGTATGGCGCCGGCGGCATAGGTGGTCGGGATACCCGACAGGGAACCGTTCAGCGGATTGTCGGTATAGTTGGTGCCAGCGAACAGATACCGGGTGCCATCCTTGAGCTGCAGAATGCCGCCGATCTGGTCGAGCAGCGAATTGGCCTGCACCGCCGGGGCCGAAGTGGAGGCGAAAGACGTATCGCGATTCTTGATCATCGTGTCCTTCGCCTCGATGGCGATATCGATGATCTGTTCCAGCGAGACGGCATATAATTCCACGCGGTTCATCGCCGTCTGGGTGGCCGAGGCATAATTTTCCACGCTGCCCAGCTTGGATTTGAGCTGGCCCAGCTCCAGGGCCTGGTTGGGCGTGCTGAGCAGGCCGTCCAGCTTGATGCCGGTGCCAAGCTGCTGGTTCTGCTGGTTCAGCATGGTGTTGAGCAGGCTGATATTGCGGGTCAGGCTCATCTGCCGTGCCAGTTGCGACGTTCCGGTAATGGCGGTCATGGTCAGCTCCCGATGGCGATCATCTGGTCAAACATTTCGGTGATGGCGTTCATGATCTGCGCCAGCGCGGCATAGTTGGTCTGCAGGGTCTGCAGTTGCGCCAGCTCGGTATCCATGTCGACGCCAGTGAGATTGCGGATCTTCTGGTCCAGCGTGTATTGCAGGCTTTCGGCGGTATCGCGGTTGGTCTCGTTCTCGCTGGTCAGCTTGGCGTTATAGGCGAGGATGCCGCTGGCCAGGCCGAAGATGGTCACGCTGGATATCTGCAGGCCGTTCGGATCGCCGGCGGGATTGACCTGCGCCGCTGTCAGGGTGGTGCTGCGCATGGCCTGCTGCACGGCGGCGGCGCGGCCGGCATTGACATTGGTGGGGGTGGCGACCAGGGCAGCATTCACCTCCAGGCTGCCGGCCGGATCTGCGGCGTTATAGGTGAAGAACTGCTCCACCGCTGCCGTTGCCGGATCGTCATAGGCGGCGTTCACCACATCGGCGATATTCCGTGCCAGGGAGTCGAGCTGGTTGAAAAATTTCGCCAGGGTGCCGACATTGCCGTCATTGCTGGCCAGGGCCTGCGCGCTGCTGTCGAGGTAATCGAGTTCGGCGCGGATCGACCCGGTGCGGAAACCGTCGGTCACGGCCACGCCATTTGCGTTGGAGATGCTGCCGGTCGTGGAATCGTAGCTGAATTTCTGCGCCGTGCTGCCGGCCAGCATGGTGCCGGTATCGGTGTAGACGGTCATCACGCCGGTATCGCTGACCACGGTGCGCACGCCGACCAGTTCCGCGATTTTTGCCACCTCGGCATCGCGCAGGTCTTCCAGATCGCCCGTCGGGTTGCCGGCGGCCTTCTGGCTGACGATCTGGGTATTCAGCTTGGCGATGTTGGCGCTGGCCTCGTTCAGGGTCGACAGGCTGCTCTGGATATCCTGCTGGGCCTGGCTTTCCAGTTGGCTGCGCAAGCCAGCCAGCCGGTTGACCTCTGTGGCCAGGCTCTGGCCACGCTGCACGACCAGGGCCTTTAGCGCGGTGTCTTCCGGTGTGGCCTCCAGTTGTTTCAGCGCGTCTTCGTAATCCGTCATCAGGCCTTCGAGGGTGGATTGTTTCCCCGTGGTGCTGGTGGCATCCAGGGCCTCGGCCAGGGTGCGGGCATTGTCGGATGCCGTGATGAGTTGTTGATAGTTGGCGGTGGCGGCATAGTAATCCGCCTGTAGATATGGCGCCGTCGCCCGGATCACGCTGGATACCAGGGCGGCCTGGGGTTGGCCGCCGGCGGTGGGCGTGGTCAGGGTGACGGTCTTGCGGGTGTAGTTTGCATTCTGTGCGTTGGCGACGTTGCCCGAAATCACGCTGAGCTGGGTCTGGATGGTGGCCAGACCGGTGACGGATGTGTTGAGCGCTGCCGATAGCGACATGGCCGCTCCTCCTGTTCAGGTTAGCGATGCGCCATCAGCGCCGGATGTTGATGGTTTCCTGCAGCAATTCGTCGGCCGCCGTCATGATGCGGGCATTGGCCGAATAGGCCCGTTGCGCCACGATCAGTTTGGAGAACTCCTCGGCGATATCGACGTTGGAGCCTTCGATCGCGGCCGAGACGAAGGTGCCCACGCCGCTGTCGCCGGGCTGGGCCAGGATGGCCGAGCCGGATCTGGGCGTGGCCACGAAAGCATTGCCGTTCACGCGATCCAGTTCGGTCGGATCGTTAAAGCGCGCGATCGGGATCTGATAATAGGTCTTGACGTTGCCGTTATCGAACGTGACCGATACGAAGCCCTGCTCGTCGATGGCCAGACTTTTGAACGTGCCCTGCGGCACGCCGTTTTGCTTGAAGTCGTTCAGGGTCAGCGTATCACCGGCATATTGCGTTGTGCCGGAATTGTTGCCGTAGGACCCCAGATCCAGCGTGATCGCCTGGGCACCGGAACCGAAGTCGAGATTGAGGCTGAACGAGGCATCATCGCCCGTGGCACCTGCCGCGCTGCCGGTGAGGCCGCCGGTCGACGTCAGCCCCGAAATCGTGCCTGCCGCCACCGTGGCGCCGGCAATCGTGCCGCCGAAATCCACTGTCGCCGGACCAAAGGTGGCGGGCGTGCTGTCGGGGGCATTGACCTGCAGGGTCCATTGATTGTCGGCGATGCGCGTCCAGGTCAGATTCAGAGTGCGGGCGTTGCCCAGGGCATCGAAAACCTGGATCGAACTGACCGGCAGCGTCGCCGGCAGGTTGCCGCTGCTATCCTCTACGTTGGAGGGCAGGTTGGCATAGTAGTCGACCGTGCTGGTGGCGACCGGCGCATCAAGCAGGTTGGAAACCCGCACTTCCGTCGTGCTGGAGGTATCCACAACACCGGTGACTGGATCAACCACCCAGCCCTGCAGGTAATAACCCGAGGAGTTGACCAGATAGCCCTGCGAGTTCTGCGTGAAGTCGCCGACGCGGGTGTAGTAGTTGGTCGTCTCGAAGGTGGGCAGGCCGGTCGCGGAATCGACGCCTGTGCTTTTCGACACCGGAATGAAGCCATTGCCGGAAATGGCAACCGAGGTGGTAGACGAAACCTGAGTGATCGAGCCCTGCACATTGTTGGCGAAATAGGGCTGGTTCAGCACGCCGCCGGATGAATGCGTATTCGATTGCGCGCTCGACTGCGTGATCAGGGTCTGGAAGCGCGATTCCACCTTCTTGTAGCCGATGGTGCTTGCATTCGCGACGTTGTCGGAAATGTAGCTGATCGAGGTCGACTGGCCGTTCAGGCCCGAGATGGCGGTCTGCATGGCGCCGGTGATCGACATGGTGTGCTCCTGTGGTCGGTTGCCGTGACTGGATTACTGTCGAGCAAGGAGCGTGCCGGTTTATGACTCTGATCCTACATCCTTCATTCTGCTGGATTTCTTGCCAAAGGATGAATGGGCGTTAACCTTTGACGTCATTCCGCCAGATCGGCAGGTTTTGCCTGCTGGGAAAAAAGTACTTGTTTTATTTCAGTTTACCGAATTTCGTCGCATTATTTCCCGTCTGTTTCATGTTACAAAAGTTAATAACAAGACGAAGTCATGAAGCCGCGTTAATCATAATCAGAAAGAATATTACGGGAACAATTTGCGAGCGCCAGCAGGAACTTAGCAGGATCGATCTCGGCTGCAGCGTGTTGGAGCGGCCTGCACGGGCGGCATGGCATTGCAGTTTGATTTCTGCGGGATTGGCGCTGCGGCGCGCCGGTTTGATGTCGCGATGCGTCAGGCACGGCCCTTGCTCTATGAGCCCTGGAGAGCCGCAGGCTCAGGCCAACAGGAGCAAGATGCGATGAACAGCGTGATGAGCACGGCGATATTGGCGATCAACGCGCAGGCGATGGCGATCGGCAATATATCGGACAACGTCGCCAACAGCAGCACAGCAGGCTACAAGGCCGTGTCGACCCAGTTCCTCGACATGGTCCAGGGCAGTTATGGCACTGGCAGTCCGGTGCTGAATGGCACGAAGCAGATGGGCGTGACGGCCTCCGCCGATTTCCTCAATCGCGCCCAGGGCCAGGTGGTATCCGATTCCAGCACCACATCGGCGGCGATCAGCGGGAACGGGTTCTTCCCCGTGGCCAAGCCCACAGGCTTCGATCCTGAAACCGGTGAGCCCACGGGCTTTGAAAACACGGTGTATTACACGCGCCAGGGCGACTTCCATGTGGACAGCAGCGGCCGGCTGGTCAATGCGGCTGGTTATTACCTGATGGCGGCTCCCGCCAGCGGCAACGGCACGCCCCGCATCTTCACCGTGGATACCGACGACAACGCCGCCGGCGCCAGTTACACCAGCGTCAGCATCACCGATGGCGGCAGCATCACGGCGAGCTACGATGACGGCACGACGGCAGTGCAGGGACAGATTCTGCTGGCCAATTTTGCCGAACCCGACAAGCTGGACCGCATCGATGGCACGGCTTTCCGCGCCACGGAAGACTCCGGCAATGCGGTTTACGGCCATCCCCTGTCGCGTTCCAATGGAGTTGGCACGGTCGCCGGCAGCGCGCTGGAACTATCCACCGTCGATACGGCTGACCAGATGACCAAACTGATCGTGGCCCAGCAGGCCTATTCCATGAATTCGCAAGTGATTCAGGCGGCCGACGAGATGCTGAGCAAGGCTATGGACATGAAGGGCTAGGCCCCGCAGATCAAATGGGCAAATCAGGCGAGGAGCGGCCTGTGCTGCGTCGCCGGCAGATGGATTTCAACCTCCAGCCCATGGGGTTGGCGGTTGCGCAGAGTGATGCTGCCGCGATGTTCCAGCACGATGGCGCGGGCCACGCTCAGGCCCATGCCCAGGCCGCCGGTCTCGCGGTTGCGCGAGGCATCGACGCGGTAGAAGGGTTGGAATACCCGTTCCAGCTCGTCTTCCGGAATGCCGGGGCCGCTGTCGCGGATGAAGATGCGCACGCCGTCGGGCTCGGATTGCAGCGAGACATAGGCGAAATCACTGTATTTGATGGCATTCTCGACCAGGTTCATCATGGCCCGCAGAATCGCGGTCGGCCTGCACTCGACCACCAGATGGGCTGGACCGGCATATTCCACCACGGCGCCGGCATCGCTGCGATCATCACACAGCGTGGTCAACAGCACGGCAATATCGACGCGCTGCATCGCCTCGTTGCGCGGATTGAAGGAGGCGAAGCTGAGCAACTGGTCAGTCAGCATCTCCATGAAATGCAATTCGTCCAGCATGCGCTGGCGCTGTTCCGCATCATCGACATATTCGGCGCGCAGTTGCAGCCGTGTCAGCGGCGTGCGCAGATCGTGCGACAGGGCGACCACCAGTTCCGAACGGTCGCGCACGAAGCGGCTGATTTCGCCCTGCATGTCGTTGAAGGCGGTGGCAATCGCGCGGAATTCCAGCGGGCCGCGGGCAGGCAGCGGCGTCGGCTCCTGGCCGGCGCGCCAGTCCTGGGCCGTGGCCACCAGCGCTTTCAACGGGCGCAGCAGCCGCCAGGTCGACCAGAAGGTGAGGGCGGCGATGATGGCCGCGATCACAACGAACCATAGCAGGGTGAACAGCCATGGTTCGATCGGCTCGAAGCTCTGCTTGGGGCGCCATGCCTGCCATTCGCCCTCCGGTGCCTGGCGTACCCAGATGGTGAAGATGCCGGGCACCTGGAAATCCTCGGTGCCCAATGCCGGGTGCGGCGGACCATAAGGCCCCCCCGGCGGTGGCGGCCCCGGAGGCCAGCCATGCGGTTGCGGACCGGGGGGCTGTGGACCGTGTGGTGGCGGACCCAATGGAGATTGAGCCAGTGGGGGAGGGCCGGGTTCGGGCGGTTCTACGGCAATGCGCGGAACCGGCAGGGGCCAGAACAGCAGGCGGCCGCCAGGGCGGCGCGGGAAGTCGACGCCGATACGGATCTCGGCAATCTGTGGCCTGGCGAGGGATTGCCGCAGCCGGTACTCCACGTCACGGAACGGGAACAGTAACGGCGTGTCGGTTTCGGGCGGCAGGCCCGGATCGGACAGGCGGTGCAGGATATCGGCTTCGGTGGGCGGCAGGCCGGCGATATGGCGCTGCATCTCGGCCATCAATGTCGTGATGGCATAGACCGGCATTTCGCCTGGTCGCGTACTGCGCAGCAGCAGCACGGTGGCGATCTGGGTGCAGAGGATGGCAAGCAGTATCGTACCGGCTATTCGCCAGATAATGCGATCGCTGCCGATCCGCCGCAGCGCTTGCCGGAATGGACGCATTTATGCCGCCTGCAGGGCCTTGACCTCTGGCGTAAAGATATAGCCTCCGCTGCGCACTGTCTTGATCAGATCGGGCATATTCGGATCAAGCTCGATCTTTTTGCGCAGGCGGCTGACCTGCACGTCGATACTGCGGTCGAAGAGGACCGTGGAGCGTCCTCGGGTCAGGTCGAGCAATTGGTCGCGGCTCAGCACCCGTTGCGGATGCTCGGCAAAGGCGATCAGCAGGTCGAATTCACCCGAAGTGAGCGGCAGCAGCGCGCCATCGGGCGAACGCAGATGCCGTTTGCCGATCTCCAGAATCCAGCCGCCGAAACTGTAGGCTTGTGGCCGGTCGCTATCCTGATCGCTCGCACTGGCCGCACGACGCAGGATCGCCTTGATGCGGGCAACCAGTTCGCGCGGGCTGAACGGCTTGGTCAGGTAGTCGTCGGCGCCAATCTCCAGGCCCAGGATGCGGTCTGCTTCGCCCGAGAGCGCGGTCAGCATCAGGATGGGAATCGACATATCCTGCCGAATCTTGCGGCAAAGCTGCAACCCGTCTTCGCCCGGCAGCATCAGATCGAGCACGATCAGGTCGAAACGACCATTCTTGAGCGCCGACTGCATGCCGCGACCATCGGCTGCCGGTGTGACGCGAAAGCCATGCTCGGTGAGGAACCGCATCAGCAGATTGCGGATCTCGCGGTCGTCATCAACGATGAGGATATGAGGAATACGCGACATCTGAGGAAGGAATCGTTTGCTGCCGTTTATGGCTGCATGATGCCAGCCGATGCAACCGGGCGAAAGTGCGGTTTTGTAACGCTGTGTTGCAATCCGTAGTTAAATTTCATTTACCACAATTTTGTATCGGTATTCGCGGTGCAGGATTGGTGATGGCGATCACGCCATCGCCGGTGTGGCAAAACGTGGCGCCGGGTTGCCGTGAAAATCGTGCATGCCCGAATGAGTGAGGCGGCCTTTGGTGTCGAGCCAGATTTTGCCGCCGATCTGGCGCCAGCGCCGACAGAAGGCATAGTCCTCGCTTAAATACGTGCCGCTATCCGGATCGATCATGCAGTCGAACAGGGCATATTGCGGCCGGTTCGACCGGGTCGGCGGATAGACATGTACGCCGCCATAACGCAATTCAGGATAGGCTGCGATCATCCGTTCCAGCGCGGCGCGGGCGATCAGCATGAAGCCGGTGCCCGCATAGGTGCCGCTGATGAACTCGCCGCGCCGCTCGGCGTCTTCGCCGCGGCAGGCTTCGCCGCAATACCGTAGCGCCATTTCTTCATGGATGATCGCGCGGCCGGGCAGGGGCAGGGCATTCTGCCAGTCCAGCACCTTCAACGGGTAGATGCCGGCCACCACATCCTCGCCCAGCTTCAGCATGCGCTCCACCTGCGCCGGCTCGAAGGAGATGTCGGCGTCGATGAACATCAGGTGGCTGGCCTGCGGCATTTCCAGGAACGCCGATACCAGGGTATTGCGGCTACGGGTGATCAGCGAGTCGTTGCCCAGCAAGGCCAGCGTGGTATCGAACATGCTGCCGCGCGCATGCTGCATCAATTGAATCACCGACTGCATGTAGAATTGATGCACCTGCCCGCCATAGCAGGGGGTGGCGATGAAGATCAGAGGCCGTGCCATGTGAGGATCAGCTTTCGCTGCTGCTGGTGTCAGAAGTGGCGAAAACCGCCACCACATCGCTGGGCGACACCTGCATGCCGGAAACGATCAGGAATTGCTCGCCATCGATGGTTTCAAGCGCCTCGACATAGCCGCGGGCATAGACCTTGGTGCCTTCAAGCACCGCACCGCTCGAATCCTTCGCCGTCACCTGCAGAGTATAGGTACCAGCCTCCAGGGCATTGCCGCTGGCATCGGTGCCGTCCCAGGAAATCTCGATCCGGCTGCCGGTGACGAAGCCGTCATCGCCTGAGGCGGCGCTGACAGTGCGCACCACGTTGCCGTCTTCATCCAGGATGCTGTACTGCGCGCTGGTCGTGCCCTCGGGCAATTCGTAGGACCAGAACACCGTGCCGCCCTCGGCCAGCTCGGCTTCGGTGCTGTTCACGTCCACCACCTTGCCGATATAGCCCAGGTTGGTGCTGGTCTGCTGGGTTTGCAGCAGGGCGATGATGGTTTCCAGGTTGCTGTTCATGTTGATCTGCTGCTCGACCTGGCTGAACTGCACCAGTTGCTCGGTGAATTCGTTGGCATCCATCGGATCGGTCGGATCCTGGTTCTGCAACTGCGTGGTGAGCAGGGTGAGGAACGTGTCGAAATCGCTGGCCAGCGCGGTCGATGCGCTGCTGCTGGTCGTGGTTGTCGTGCCGGTGGTGGAACTGACCGATGTGACCATGGCGAAGTCTCCTGTCTGGATCGTCCGCCTTTCGCTCTCATGTCACGGGCCGGGCATTAAAGGTTAACAACGCCGGCGCAACAGCGCGTAACAAAGTATTCGCACGCAACAAAGTGCGCGATTGTTGCAGGGCTTACGGTGCGCGCCGGGCCGGTGGCGGGTCCGAAGCTGGAAAAAGCCGGTGGATCAATGGCCTTGCCGGTTGATATCGAGTGAATACAAACGCAAAATGCAGACCGCAAATCGATCACCGGACCCGCAGATTCGAAAAGCCAGCCATTTCAGTATGCCCCGTTTGCAGATCCCCCTGATTATGGCCGCTATTGCGGTCACCGGCCTGATCCTGTCTTACGTCGCCTATCGGGAGACGAGTGGGAACTGGCGCTGGCCGATGCTGGGCCTTGGCCTTACCGTCATGCTGCTCGCTGCCTTTGCCTGGTTGCAGCGCCAGATGACGATGGTCGCCCGGCAGAATGCGGCTGCGCCAAGCCGTGAACCGGGCAGCGAGATCGCCGGACGCAAACAGCCGGAAGCAGGTGAACAGCAGGCCGCGGAACGCTTCCGCGCCCTGATCGACAGCGCCCATGACGCCATCATCGCCATCACGCCGGAAGGCCGTATCGAAGTGTTCAACCGTGCGGCGGAACGCATTTTCGGCTATCGCGCCGTCGAGGTGACCGGGCAGAACGTCAATATCCTGATGCCGCAGCCCTATCGCCGCGAACACGATGGTTATCTGAACAATTATCGCTCCACCGGCAAGGCCAAGATCATCGGCACCGGTCGCGAAGTGCAGGCCCAGCACAAGAACGGCACGGTATTTCCCATCGACCTGTCGATCGGCGAGATGCGCGGTCCGAATGGCAGCAGCGGTTTCATCGGGGTAATCCGCGATATTACCGAGCGGCAGCAGACGGAGAGACGGGTGCGCGACTTGACGGCCGAACTGGTGCATATCTCGCGGCTCAGCGCGATGGGCCAGCTTTCATCGTCACTGGCGCACGAACTCAATCAGCCGCTCACCGCGATCATGAACTATGCCGAGGCCGCACGGCAGATGATGGAAACCGCCGGCAGCGACGTGCCGCCGCAGGTGCCCGAATTCATCGCCAAGGCTGTAGGCCAGGCCGAACGCGCCGGACAGATCATCCGCCGCCTGCGCAGTTTCGTCGAAAAAGGCCCGGTCGAGCGCAATCCGGAAGATTTGAACCGTCTGGTTATCGAAGCCAGCAATCTGGCTACCATCGGCGCCCGGATCGACGCCATCCAGGTGCGGTTCGATCTCGATGATGATCTCGGGCCGGTGCGGATCGATAAGATCCAGATCCAGCAGGTGGTGGTGAACCTGGTGCGCAATGCCGTCGAGGCGCTGCGCGATGCCGAACGCCGCGACCTGACGATCCGCACGCGCGATGATGGGGATTACCAGGAGGTCGAGGTTGTCGATAGCGGTCCCGGCATCGATCCCGTGATAGCCGCGAAACTCTTCAAGCCTTTCGTCACCAGCAAGAAGGATGGCATGGGCATTGGCCTGTCGATCTGTCAGTCGATCATCGATTCGCATGGCGGCCGGCTCTGGACCGAGGCCAATCCCGAAGGCGGCACGATCTTTCGCTTCCGTCTGCCGGTGACGCCCGAGGCCCCGACGTCATGACGCAGCCTACGGTTTTCATTGTCGACGACGACGAGTTCGTCCGCGATTCCCTGGCCGCTCTACTGCTTGCAAAGGGCATGGAAGCGGTGCCCTTTGCCTCAGCCGAAGCTTTCCTGTTGGGCTACCGTCCGGTGGCCAGCGGCTGCGCCATTATCGACATGCGCATGCCCGGCATGGACGGCCTGACCCTGCTGGAGCACCTGCGGAACCGCAATATCACCCTGCCGGTGATCGTGGTGACCGGCCATGGCGATGTGCCGTTGGCAGTGCGTGCGATGAAGGCCGGCGCTGCCGATTTCATCGAGAAACCCTATACCAACACGGCCATCCTGGACGCGGTGGCCAAAACGCTTCAGGCCGCCCCGGCGGGGATGCTGCCCGATATGGATGTGGCCGATGCCCGCAGCCGTATCGCCAGCCTCACGGGCCGTGAGCGCGATATCCTGCAGCAGTTGATCATCGGCAACCCCAACAAGGTGATCGCCTTTCAGTTGAGCATCAGTCCGCGTACGGTAGAAATCCACCGTGCCAATCTGATGAAGAAAATGAATGCCGACAGTCTGTCGCATCTGATCCGGATGGCTTTGGCAGCCGGCTTTTCCGGCACGGACTAGGGCGGCGGTGCGGGGAATGCATCCTGAGCGCCTTAGGTAGAGTTCCTTAATTGTAATGCTGAGGCGGGCCGGTATCTTCTGATCATCATGGCAAACCAGCCCGAAACCCTCATCTATGTCATCGACGATGACGACGTCGTCCGCGACTCGCTGAAGGCGTTGTTGCAGGTGCGACGCTATGCCGTGCGGGATTTCGGGTCTGGCGAGCAGTTCCTGGCTGCCGATCCCGATTTGTCGCGCTGCTGCCTGATCCTGGATGTCCACATGCCCAACATGACCGGGATCCAGTTGATGCAGGCCATGCGCGAGCGCGGCAAGGAAGCGGCCACGATCCTGATCACGGGCAAGCGCGACGCCGCCCTGCAGAATCAGGCCTCCGAGTTGGGGGCTTTGGCGCTGCTCGACAAGCCGCTGTCCCATGCCACGCTGTTCCAGACAATCGAACAGGCCCTCGCTCCGCATTAACCGACCGGTTGGCCGTTTTCTTCAAGGCTGCGCCCGATCCGGTCGCGGCCTTTTTTGTCGCCCGGCCGGGCCGGCCACAAAGACCTGGGTACAAAAAAATGCGGCAGCGCCGGGCGCTGCCGCAGGAACCTGGATGGAAGCGGGGACTGGGGAGGGGGATCAGTCGCCCGCCAGGTCTTCCAGGCCATCGGGATTCAGGATCGCCACTTCATTGCTGCCGCGCAGGTCGATCAGGCGCTGCCGCCGCAGCTGGGTCACCACGCGGCTGACCGTTTCAATGGTCAGGCCCAGGTGGTCGGCAATGTCGACGCGCGGCATGGCCAGCATTACGTGGCGGCTGTCGGTCCCGCCCTGGCGGCCGATCATGGTGAGCAGGAAGGTGGCCAGGCGCTCGGCGGCGGTCTTGCGGCTGAGCGTCATCAGCAGTTCGTTGGCGGCATTGAACTGCCGGCAGAGCAGGCGGAACATCTGCCGACCGGCCTGGGGGTCGGCTTCCAGCACCGCATCGAAACGGCGGCGCGGGTAGCGGATCAGGGCGCAGTCGCTCAGGGCTTCAAGGGAATAGCTGTAATCGCCCAAATCGGCAAAACCGAAGAAGTCGCCCTTCATCAGGAAACTGGCGATATGGCGGCGGCCATCGGGCAGCAGCCGCGAAACCCGCAGCGTGCCATCCACCACTTTGTAAACATAATCGGCTGGCGAGCCGGCGGCACAGACCTCTTCGCCGCGTGTCGCAGCCACAGGGGTGCCGATCCGGTGCAGCTCGGTGGCGATGCCGGGCAGGAGAGGGACGACACCTGTGTCGGCCTTGCGTGGCAGCGGCATGGCCGGCCGGACACGAGGCAGGTCGCTGTGCTGCTGGACTGCGTGTGCTATGGCCATCGTGATATCCCCCGCCTGTTTGCGTTGACGCAAGAGACCTACCGGAATCGCGGCCTTCGGATAATCCCGGTCTTCTACCTAAGGGGAACTACCTATTCCTGATGCCGGGATGGCTCTATCATTACGGAATTGTTATCGGCCGGGTGAGCGGAATGGGTACGCGGAAAATATTAAAGCACGGAATCGCGGTCCTGACCGCAGCAATTCTGCTCCCTGTTTTTGTGCAGCGCACAGCAGCTCAGCCGCAGCCTGCCGCGCCCCCTGCATACGAAAATATTGCACCCGAGGCGCAGACCGGCCGGGTCGAGAAATCCGCAAACCAAACCAGCCACTACATGGCTGCGGCGGCCAATCCGTTGGCAGCCCAGGCTGGTGCGCAGATCATGGCGGAGGGAGGCTCGGCCGTGGATGCGGCCATCGCCACGTCGCTGGTGCTGAACCTGGTCGAGCCGCAATCCTCGGGGATCGGCGGCGGCGGTTTCATGCTGGTCTGGGATGCCGCTGCGAAACGGTTGCGCGCCTTCGATGGCCGCGAGACGGCGCCGGCCGGAGTCGACCGCAACCTGTTCTATGATGCCGCCGGGAAGAAGAAGCCGTTCCTTGATGCGGTGGTCGGCGGTGCGTCGGTCGGCGTGCCGGGCTTGCTGCGCATGTTTGAGCTGGTGCATGGGGAATACGGCCGCCTGCCCTGGGCGCGACTGTTCGATCCCGCCATCCGCATGGCCGAACGCGGGTTCCCCATTTCGCCACGACTGCATGCCTTGCTGGCGCAGGACCGTCGCCTGCGTGAAAATGCCGCCGCGCGCGAATTGTTCTATCAGGCCGATGGCAGCCCGAAGCCGGTCGGCAGCTTGCTGGTGAACCAGCCATTGGCCGATACGCTGCGCCGCGTTGCGAGAGAAGGCACGTTGGCTTTTTATGCAGGCGAGATTGCGGCCGATATCGTGGCGGCTGTGCGCAACGCGTCCAATCCTGGTGCCATCAGTATGGCCGACCTTGCCACTTATCGCGCTGTCGAACGCGACCCTTCCTGCATCGCTTATCGTGTGTATCACGTTTGCACCATGCCGCCGCCATCCTCCAGCATCGCGATGTTGCAGATGCTGGGCATGCTGGCGCAGTTCGATCTGGCCAGGTTGCAGCCCGATGGGGCCGAGGCTATCGATATCATCGCCCAGGCCAGCCGCCTGGCTTATGCGGACCGCGATTTCTATATCGGCGATCCCGATCATGTACGCCTGCCGCTGGCGGGCCTGCTCGACAAGGGCTATCTGCGTGACCGCGCTGCACTGATCCGACCGGGCCAGATTTCGCCGCAACCGGCAGCGGCCGGCGAGCCGCCGCAGAAGCAGGGCCTGCTCTACGGCCGTGACACCGCGATTGAACTGCCGTCCACCAGCCATGTCTCGATCGTCGACAGCCAGCGCAACGCCGTGTCGATGACCGTCACCATCGAAAATGTGTTCGGCTCACGCCAGATGGTGCGTGGTTTCCTGCTCAACAACCAGCTCACCGATTTCTCCGCCGATGCGGCCAGCAATGGTCAGCCGGTCGCCAACCGCATTGAACCCGGCAAGCGGCCGCGCAGTTCGATGGCGCCGGTGGTGGCTTTCAATGGCGATGGTTCGTTGCGACTGGTGGTCGGCTCGCCGGGCGGCAGCCGCATCATCGGCTATGTGATGCAGACCGTGATCGGCGTGCTGGACTGGCAGATGGATATCCAGCAGGCCGTTGCCCAGCCGCATTTCATCGATCGCAATGCCGGCCTGGAACTGGAAGCAGATACGCCGCTGGCGACCATGGCCGACACGATGCGCCAGCTTGGCCACAAGGTGAGCGTCGGCGAGCTGGGCAGCGGTTTGCAGGGTATCGAAGTATGGCCCGACAAGCTGGTCGGGGGTGCCGATCCGCGACGGGAAGGAGTCGCTATCGGTCGTTAACGTATTAAAATGCCATATAATTCCTATCCGGCATGCCAGTAATGTGGCTGATGCAGGGCAATTGTCACTTGCGCTTTTGCCGAAATCGTACCAGCCTGCCGGCGTCTTTGACACAGGAGTCGCCGAAAGCGCGTTGCCAAGCGTAACGCCGGGCGCTGACAGACAGACACCGATCCCATCATGACACCATCTTCCACCGGCACCCCTGCGGGTTCGTCGCTGGCCAGGCTCACGCTTGGTGCCATCGGCGTGGTTTACGGCGATATCGGCACCAGTCCGCTTTACGCCATGAAGGAAAGCTTCTTTGGGCCGCATCCGCTGGCCACCGATCAGGCGCATGTCTTCGGCATCCTCTCGCTGGTTTTCTGGTCGGTGATGCTGGTCGTCTCGATCAAGTACGTGATCTTTATCCTGCGGGCTGACAACAAGGGGGAGGGTGGCAGCCTGGCACTGCTGGCGCTGGTCGATCGTGTCACCCAGGGGACGCGCCTGTCGGGCGTGGTCGCCATCCTGGGCATCTTTGCCGCTGCCTTGTTCTATGGCGACAGCATGATCACGCCGGCGATTTCCGTGCTCAGTGCGGTGGAGGGCCTGGAGCTGGCAACACCCCATCTCTCTCACGCGGTGGAACCGATCACACTGGCTATTCTGCTGGCCCTGTTCATGTTCCAGCGCCGCGGTACCGCCCGCGTCGGCATGCTGTTCGGTCCGATCATGGTCCTGTGGTTCCTGTCATTGGCCGCCATGGGCATCATGGGGATCGCACGTCAGCCCACCGTGCTGCTCGCGCTCAATCCCTATTATGCGTTGCAGTTCTTCCTGCTGGATGGCTGGACGGCTTTCCTCGCTCTCGGTTCGGTCGTTCTGGCCGTCACCGGCGCCGAGGCACTGTATGCCGATATGGGGCATTTCGGTCGTCGGCCGATCCGGCTCGCCTGGTTCGGCTTCGTGCTGCCCGCTCTGCTGCTGAATTATTTCGGCCAGGGCGCGCTGCTGCTCGAAAGCGGCTCGGTCGACAATCCCTTCTTCGCCCTCGCGCCCGGCTGGGCATTGCTGCCGCTGATCGTGCTGGCGACGCTGGCCACCGTGATCGCGTCGCAGGCCGTGATCACCGGCGCCTTCTCGGTGACGCAGCAGGCCATCCTGTTGGGTTTCCTGCCACGCCTGCGCGTGCTGCACACCTCATCGGATGAGCGGGGGCAGATCTACATGCCCTTCATCAACTGGTCGCTGGCCTTTTTCGTGGCCCTGCTGGTGCTGGGTTTCCATTCGTCCAGCAACCTGGCCTCGGCCTATGGCATCGCCGTTACCGGCACGATGCTGATCGTGACGCTGATGTTTGCCATCCTGATGTTCAAGCAGTGGCAGGGAAACCGGCTGCTGATGGGTGCGCTGGTGGCGGTATTCCTGTTTGTCGACCTTGTGTATTTCCTGGCCAATGCCGTGAAGATTCCCCATGGCGGCTGGTTCCCGCTGGTGGTGGGGCTGTTCATCTTCACCATGCTGGTCACCTGGAAACGCGGTCGTGGCCTGCTGTTCGGCCGCCTGCGCAGCGAGGCCTTGCCGGTTGATCTGTTCCTGAAGTCAGGCGCCAAATCGGCTCATCGTGTGCCCGGCACGGCGGTCTACATGACCGGCACCAGCGACGGCATTCCGCATGCGATGATGCACAACATGAAACACAACAAGGTGCTGCATGCCCGTAACGTGCTGCTCACCGTGGCCATCGCCGATCGTCCATTTGTGTCGCGCAAGGAACGGCTGGAGGTGCGCGACCTTGGGCAGGGTTTCTGGCGTGTTTTCATCCATTACGGCTTCATGGAACATCCCGATGTGCCGGCGGCGCTCCGGCTGGGCGAGAAGCACGGCCTGCCATTCGTTCCGTTCGAGACGTCGTACTTCCTCAGCCGTGAAACCATCGTGCCGACCAGCGCGCGGCCGGGCATGATGCTGTGGCGCGAGGTGCTGTTCGCCTGGATGTCGCGCAACGCCAACACGGCGATGGAGTTCTTCAACCTGCCCACCGACCGTGTGGTCGAGGTTGGCTGCCAGATCGAGATCTGATCAGGACAGCCCGGCGCGGGGTTGCAGGGTGCTCTCCTCGATGCGGATGCGGTGACGCAGCAGCAGCGCGTTGAGCAGACTCCAGATCAGTGCCACCGGCCAGGCGCCGAAGGCCAGCGGCAGCACGGCGATCTCGCCGGCGACCACCCAGTAATTCGGATGGCGCAGGAAACGGAACGGACCGCGCCGCACCAGCGGCGCGTCATCCAGCGTGATGATGCGCGTCGTCCAGTAGGAGCCCAGCGTGGCGATCACCCAGATGCGGCCAAGCTGCAGCAGCGCAAACAGCCCCAGCAGCGGCCAGTGCGGCACGGTATCGGCCGGTATGGTCAGGGCGATGGCGACCAGCCAGGAGGCATGCAGCAACACGAACAATGGATAATGCCTCGCGCCTACTTCGCGGCCGCCGCGCGCCAGCAGCCGTCTGGTATTGCGCGCCGCCCAGGCCAGCTCGGCCAGCCTTTGCAGCACCACGAAGGCCAGCACCCAATACAGCACGGTCATGGCAGGTCCATCAGCAGCATGGCGGCGGTGAAGCCGGGGCCAAGCGCGGTCAGCAGATGCCGGCCATGGGCACCCTGTGCGAGGGTTTCCTGCAACACGAACAGCACTGTCACCGACGACATGTTGCCATGCCGCCGCAGAATGTCGCGTGCAGCCTTCATGCTGCGCGGCGGCAGGTCGAAACAGTATTCCAGGGCGTCGATCACCTTGGCACCGCCGGGATGGCAGACATAACCTGCGATATCGCCCGGTCCCAGGCCCTGGCGCGCGAGAAAACCGTCCACCACCGGCCGCAGGTCGTTGCGCACCAGATCGGGAATGCTGCCCGAGAACACCACCTTCAGCCCGTCATCCAGCACGTCCCAGCCCATCACGCCCAGGCTGTGGGGCCAGGTGTGCTCGGCGGCGGCACCGATGGCTGGGCCGCCGGCATGCTCGGGCCGGCAACTGACGATGGCCGCCGCCGCGCCGTCGCCAAACAGGGCGGTGGCGATGATGTTGCTCTTTGAACGGTCCTGCTGGCGGAAGGTCAGGCCGCAGAGTTCGACAGCCAGCAGCATCACGCGCGAGTCCGGCATGGCGCGGGCCAGCGCCGCGGCGCGCGAGAGCCCCAGCACGCCGCCGGCGCAACCCAGCCCAAAGATCGGCAGGCGCTGCACGTCGGAGCGGAATTCCAGCCGCTGCATCACGCGGGCATCCAGGCTGGGCGTGGCGATGCCGGACGAGCAGACCGTGATCAGCATGTCGATGTCGCGGGGCTGCAATCCGGCCTGATCCAGGGCCTTCCGCGCGGCCTCGGCCAGCAGGGCGGTGGCATGCTCAAGGAACAGTTCGTTGCGTTCGGCGAAACTGTGATGATCGGTGTACCAGTCGATCGGCACGCAGGAATGCCTGTGTTCGATCTCGGCATTGCGATAGACCGGCGCCAGCCGCTGGAAGTCGCTCACCATCGGCGCGAAGATCGCGCCGGCGCGGCTGGCCACCTCGTCCTGGTCCAGGTCGAAACGCGGCACGGCACCGGAAAGGGCAACCAGGTGGGGCAGAAGCATCGTGGACCTCGGAGATAGATCATCCCAGCGTAACGCGACGGCGGGCAGTTTTCTCCACCGATCCCGGTTCGATCACGGTGAAATGAAAAGCCGGCCGGAATCGCTCCGGCCGGCTTTCGCTTACGTCAGCCTGACGATTACTCGGCGGCTTCCAGTACCGGATAATCGGTATAACCCTTGGCGCCGCCGCCATAGAGCGTGGCGCGATCCAGCGGGCTGAGCGGCGCGTTGCGGCGCAGGCGTTCCACCAGATCGGGGTTGCTGATGAAAGGCCGGCCAAAGGCGACGAGATCGGCGCGCTTCTCGGCCAGCACCTGCTGCGCGGTTTCCAGCGTGTAACCGTTATTGACGATCCAGGTATTGCGGAATCGCTTGCGCAGGGCCTCGTAGTCGAAGCCGGCGCCGAAATTGCGGTCGCCGCCGGTGGCACCCTCGATCACGTGGATATAAACGAGATTCAGCTTGTCGAGCTGTTCGACCACATGGTTGAACACCGGCTGCGGATTGCTGTCGCTGGCATCGTTCGCCGGCGTAACGGGCGACAGGCGGATGCCGGTGCGTTCGGCGCCGATCTCGGCCACGATGGCGGCCGCCACTTCCAGCATCAGGCGGGCGCGGTTCTCGATGCTGCCGCCGTATTCATCCGTGCGTTTGTTGCTGCCGTCACGCAGGAACTGATCAAGCAGATAACCGTTGGCGCCGTGGATCTCGACGCCGTCGAAACCGGCCCTGATCGCATTCGCCGCGCCCTTGCGATAGGCGGCGACGATGCCGGGCAACTCGTCCAGTCGCAAGGCGCGTGGCTCGGAAACATCGGTGAAGCCGCCATTCACGAAGGTCTTGGAGTTGGCGCGGATCGCTGACGGCGCCACCGGGGCCTGGCCGTTGGGCTGCAGCGAGACATGGCTGATGCGGCCGACATGCCAGAGCTGCAGGAAGATCTTGCCGCCGCGCGCATGCACGGCATCGGTCACCTGTTTCCACGCCGCCACCTGAGCGTCGCTGTGAATGCCGGGCGTATCCTGATAACCCTGGCCTTCGGGGCAGACCTGGCTGGCCTCGGCCACGATCAGGCCGGCGCCCGCGCGCTGGGCATAATATTCGGCAGTGAGCGCGGTGGGCACGTTGCCGGCGCCGGCGCGGTTGCGCGTCAGCGGGGCCATGACGATGCGGTTGGCCAGCGTGAGCTGGCCCATGCGATGGGAATCAAACAGACCGGTCATGTGAAAATCCGTTGGCTGGGAGGAGCGGAAGAATTATCCGCCCCATACAGAAAGGGGGCGACGGCCAAAAAACAAGACTGCCCGGTGTGGCCGCCGTCACCACGATACGCCGCCGCAATCAGGCGGCGGCGTGACGCGGCTGAACGGAACCCGCTGTCTGTTTCAGCAAATAGCTGTCGAAGCTGGCGCAGACCTGACGCACCAGGGGACGGCCGGCTTCCTCGATCACCACGCGGTAACCATCGCGCTGCACCACGCCATGGCGCTCCAGCAGGGCCAGTCGTGGCAGGTCGGCATCGAAAATGCCCGGTGCCGTGCCATACCGGACCGCCATCTCGGCCAGATCGACTTTCAGATGGCACATCAACTCTTCGATCACTGCGCGGCGCAGGATGTCTTCCTGGCTCAGTCCGCGCATGCGTGCCACCGGCAGGTCGCCGTTATGCACGGCCTGCCGCCACGATGCGACCGATGGGATATTCTGCGCGTAGCCCTGCGGCAAAGTGCTGATCGCCGAGGGGCCGAAACCGAGCAGCACTTCGCCGACCGCCGTGGTATAGCCCTGGAAGTTGCGATGCAGCTCGCCATTCACGGCATGCTGGGCCAGCCTGTCGTCGGGGCGGGCGAAATGATCGAGCCCGACGCGGCAGAAGCCGTTCTCCACCAGGGTTTGCGCGGCGGCGGCTTCCTGCGCGAAGCGGGCCGCGGTATCGGGCAGGCTGGCCGTGTCGATGCGGGCCTGGTGCGCCTTCATCCACGGCACATGGGCATAGCCGAACAAAGCCACGCGGTCAGGGTTCAGCATCATGCTCTGCTGCACGGTGCTGACCACGTTCTCCACGGTCTGACGCGGCAGGCCGTAGATCAGGTCGAGATTCAGCGAGGTGATGCCGGCCTCGCGCAGCATGCCCACGGTGCGCGCCACCATGTCGAGCGGTTGGCGCCGGTTGATTGCCGCCTGCACGCTTTCGTCCAGGCTCTGCACGCCCAGGCTGGTGCGGTTGATGCCCAGTGCCTTCAGGCCGGGGATCAGGCTGGCATCGAAGCGGCGCGGATCCAGCTCAATGGCGATCTCGGCGCCGGGTTCGGGTGTGAAATGATGATACAGCTTCTCGGCCACGCGCTGCAGTCCGTCGCCACCCAGGATGCTGGGCGTGCCGCCGCCGAAATGCAGGCCGGTCAGGCGCGGCCGCGAAGGCAGATACGGCAGGGTCAATTCGATCTCGCGCAGCAGCAGCTGCAGGAAACGCTCCAGCGTGTCGTCGTTCTTCACCACCTGCGTATGGCAGCCGCAATACCAGCACATCTGCCGGCAGAAGGGCACATGCACATAGAGATTGAAGGCGCTGTCATCGGGCAATTCGCCCAGCCAGCCGCGCCAGGCGCGGTCGTTATCCACTGTCTGGAAATGCGGTGCGGTAGGGTAGGAGGTATAGCGCGGCACCGGTCCGATCTGGGCGGCAAGCGCGGCCAGCAGCGGCGTGGACAGGGGAGTGGCGGAGTCGGTCATGGCGCCACTGAAGCATGGTGCCGGCCGGCCCGCTTTGACCTAGCGCAACCGGAGCGGTTACAGGGCTAAATATTTGATGAATGACAGTTTTGCGGCGCTCTATGGCCTGTGACCGTGGTCACAGCCTTGAGATGCTCCGTCATGGGATAAATGCCGGGTCAGCGTCGAGGGATGACCCTCGTGTTCCCCAACTGAGCCCCCGGAGCCTCGTGCTCCGGGGGTTTTTTGCTGTCTGGGCAGATCAGCCGCCAGGCTCTCATCCAAAGGTGTCGGCAATGATGCCTGCATACCAGCCGGCGGTATGGTCGGCTTCCGCCTTGCGCTGGGCCGCGTTGGCCTGCATGGGCGAGACGCCGCCGGAATTCGGTACTTCCGCCACGCCCTGCGGGCCGGGGCGGTAAGTGCCGGTGACCGAGATGCCGTAGTCCGGCGTCACCAGGCTGTAGCAGGTATTGTGGAACACTGCGGCCGGCGGCGTGGTGCCGCGCAGGCTGGAAACCACATTGGCCGCCACCACCTTGGCCTGGCTGTTGGCGGCGGTGCCCGATTTCGGCATCGCGCCGGCAATCGAGGCATCGCCCAGCACATACACATCGCGCGCCTTCTTGGATGCGAAGTTGGCCGGGTCGACGGCGCACCAGCCATTGGCTTCCGCCAGGCCGGCATCGATGGCGATCCTGCCGGCGGTCTGCGGCGGGATGATGTTGATCACTGCGCCTTTCTCCTTGCCGAAGCCGGCCGTCACCGTCATGTCCTTGGGGTCGACGCTTTCGACCTTGCCGCCATCCTTGCCGGCGATCCAGGTGATCGTGCCCGGATACTGGCTTTCCCAGCCCGAGACGAACAGGCCCTGTTTCGAGAAGGCATCCTTGGCATCCAGGATCAGGATCTTGGATTTCGGCTTATGGGTCTTCAGGTACCAGGCGATCATGCTGACGCGCTCGTAAGGGCCGGGCGGGCAGCGGAACGGATTGGCCGGCGGGGCGATAATCACCGTGCCGCCATCGGCCATGCTTTCGAGCTGCTTGCGCAGCAGCAGGGTCTGCGGGCCGGCTTTCCAGGCATGCGGCATCACGCTATTGGCGGCCTGCTCGCTCCAGCCCGGCACGCCGGCATAATTCAGCTCGATACCGGGCGCCACCACCAGGCGGTCGTAGTTGATCTGCGCGCCATCCTTCAGGCGCACGCGCTTGGCGTTGGTGTCGACGGCAGTGGCTTCGCCGCGCACGATCTTCACGCCATAACGCTGCTGCAGCGGGTCGCGGCGGTGGGTGATGTCGTCGATCTGCTTGATGCCGCCCAGCACATAGTTCGAGAAGGGGCAGGTGACATAACTGGGATCGCGTTCGATCAGCGTCACTTCCGTGTTGGGCGAGAACAGCTTGATGTAACGCGCGGCCGTGGCCCCACCGAAACCGCCGCCGATCACGACGACGCGGCCGGCGCTCTGCGCGCGGACGATGGAGGGCAGGCCAAAGGCAGTCGCTGCTGCGGCGCCGGTGGCCAGCAGATGGCGGCGAGAAAAGTTGGTCATGATGGTGTCTCCCCGCTTCAGTTCTTGGCCAGGTAATCGGCGAGCGCCTTGAGCTGCTCGTCGGAATAGCCACGGGCGATGCGGCCCATGATGGTGTAGGGGCGTTTGTCGGTCTTGAACTCGACCAGCGCGGTATACAGCGCATTGGCATCGTGGCCGTGGATCGCCGGCATGGTGGGCGAGATGTATGAGGCGCTGCCATGGCAGACATTGCAGGTCTGCGCGGCCAGCGTGATGTCGCTGATGCCGTTATTGCGCTGCTGGGCAACAGCCGGCCCCACGCCGGCCAGCCCGATGGCGGCAGCCAGCAGCCATGGCGAGACAAAACGGTGCATGTTTCCCTCCCTGCAAATCCGTGAGGGCAGGATAGGCGCAGCTGCAGGTTTTAGCAATTTGGTTTGTTGATAATTCTAATAAACAGTTTTTATGTGTTTTAATTCGCATGCGGCTGGTTGTGCGTCGCCGCAGGACTTTGGGCGGCAAGGAGGATCGCCACCAGGATCAGTATCGTGCCACCGATCATGCGGATATCCATACGTTCGCCAAAAGCGATTGCACCCACCATCAGGGCGGTCACCAGCTCGCTGGCTCCGGCAATGGCCGTGCGTTCGGCACCTGCGGCCGGTGCGCCGATCAGCAGCAGGCCCAGCGCCACGACGGTGCTCAGAAGCGCGAGCGCCACCACGGCGCCCCAGCCGGCCATGGAAGCCGGATTGCGGATGCCGCCATCCATAATCATGCCCAGCACCAGCATCGCGATCAGACCGCCGAGGAATACGCCGCCCAGACGAACCGGGATGGCCATGCGGCTCAGTCGCTTGGCGGCGACATGCACGAACAGGGCATAGGCGGCCGGCGGTACGAAGGCCATGCCGATGCCGACCCAGTCCAGCGTGCCATCGCCAAAGCCGGCGGGCGAGAGAATCAGGATGGCGGCTGCCAGAACCAGCAGGGCGGCCAGGGCATTCTGCCAGGTGAGCCTCTCTTTGAAGCCGAGCCACCCGATCAGGATGGTGAAGAGCGGATAGGTGAACAGGATCAGCACCGTCAAACCGACGGTCAGCCGCTCCAGCGCCAGGAAGTAAAACAGGTTGATGCCCATATAGCCGGCGCCGCTCAGCGTCGCGACCAGCATCTCGCGCTTTGCCGCAATCATGCTGCCCAGGAAAGGCAACAGGCAGAGCGTGGCAATGCCGAAGCGCCAGCTCAAGAGCGACAGCGGCGGCAGACCTTCGGCATAAGCGATGCGGGCAAACAACGGCATCAGGCCGAAGCCGATGGCGCCGAACGCGACCAGCGCCATGCCGGCGAGAGGAGAGCGGGGCGGGGACATCACGATACCAACACCAGCCTTGTCATGCCCGGGCCCAGGAAACCTTCTTGGCCCGGGCATCCACGTGTGTTTTCTAGATGAATGGACGTGGATGGCCGGGTCAAGCCCGGCCATGACGCTATCCTATAAGCGCGTCTTACCTTCTTATGCCGCAAATGTCGCGCTGATCGGAGCCAGGCCGGCAATGCGGCCGGTGAGCTTGGTGCCCTTGGCGAAGAAGCGCAGGCCGGTGAAGGAACCGGTGGTGACGATCTGGCCCGGCTGCACGCCGCCGCAATGATCGCCGCCCGGGGTGCTCAATTGGCGCACCAGGTCGGCCAGCATGCTGAATGGCGTACCGGTATTCAGTGTCGCGGGGCCGTTGCAGACATCCGTGCCATCGGCGGTCAGATGCACATGCGGATGATCGAAGTCGCTGGGATTCCAACCGGCAGCTAGCGGCGCGCCGTAGATCAGCCCGGCATTGAGCTGGAAATCGGCCAGCCGCCACAATGGCGAGGCATTCTGCGGATCGGCCAGCCGGCTATCGACCACTTCGAAGACGGGCATGGGGGTGACGCAGGCAGCCAGCTTGTGCAGAAAATCGGGATCGTCGGCGGCCGGCAGGGCGGCATCGATGCGGAAACCCACTTCCAGTTCCAGGCCGCGCAGGCGGCTGTCTGCCGGCGACAGCAGGGCGGGAGAAGGCTTGATCGTGGCGGCCCGGATCGGCGCATGGATCAGCGGCTGGCCCGCATCCCAGCGGCCGACCTTCCAGCCGCCGACCGGACCGAGTGCGGCCATCGCGCCCGACTGGATGGCCCACACATCGTTCAGGCTCTCAAGCGGGTAATCCGGCGTGAAAAGCGGTCCACCGCCGCGTGCGGCAAGCAGGCCGGCGATGGCGCTGCCATGCATCGCTTACTTGCCGATCCCGCAGAATTCGCGAGCGGAAATGCATTCGCCGTTGCGCATGCAGCTTGCCTCGGCCAGCGCGACGAACACTTCCATGATGTCCTCGGCCGCCGGCAGGGTCTTCGGATCCTCACCGGGGAAGGCTTCGGCGCGCATGTTGGTGCGCGTGCCGCCGGGATTGACCAGGTTCACGCGGATGTTGCTCTGCGCGCATTCCTTGGCATAGCCCAGCACCATGGCTTCCAGCGCGGCTTTCGAGGCGGCGTAGGCACCCCAGTAAGCGCGGATTTCCCGCGCCACGGTTGAGGTGACGAAGATCGCGCGGCCGGCCGGCGAGGCATTCAGCAGCGGATGCACGGCGCGGATCAGGCGCTGGTTGGCATGCACATTGACCTTGAACACCTTCTCCCACAGGTCGGGCGGGAACTGGTGCAGCGGCGTCATGCGGCCGAAGATGCCGGCATTGCCCACCAGGATGTCGATGCGGCCGAAACGCTCATACAGCGGCGCGGCCAGGCCGTCGATCAGTTCGGTCTTTTCCAGATCCAGCGGCACCAGCGTTGCGCTGCCGCCCTGTGCCTTGATCTCGTCGTCCAGTTCCTCCAGCGCACCGGTGGTGCGGGCCACGCAGATCACATGCGCGCCCTCGGCGGCATAGCGTTTGGCGATGGCGGCACCGATGCCGCGGCTGGCGCCGGTGATCAGCGCGATGCGGTCCTTCAGGCGCATGGATACTCCCGTGTGGTTGGGCCGGCGCACCGGCTGGCATCGAGGGGGCTAAATAGCCCAAATGGCGCGCCCGGAGAAGCGCCGGGCCCGCCTCAGGGCTGGATGATTTGCCGCAGGGCCGTGTTGCCGGCCATGCGGTCCAGCGCCGTGTTGACCTCGGCCAGCGGCAGGCGGTGGCTGATCAGGCGGTCCACCGGCAGCAGGCCGCGCCGGAACAGGTCCATGTATTTCGGGATGTCGCGCTGCGGGTTGCAGCTGCCGATATAGCTGCCCTTCACCGTCTTGGCGCCGGTCACCAGGCCGGCAATATCGAGGCTGAAGGGCGTTTTCGGATCGACCAGCCCCACCGTCACCACCTGGCCGCCGCGCCGCACGGATTGATAGGCAGTCTGGAAGGCGCCCAGGGTGCCGGCCGTCTCGAAGGCGTGATCGGTGCCGCCGCGACTCAGATCCAGCACCTGGGCAGCGCCGCTGCCGTTCTCGTCCAGCACGACATCGGTGGCGCCGAGCCGGCGGGCGGAGTCCAGTCGCGCGGGATCGGTATCGACCGCGATGATGCGTGCCGCGCCCGCCAGCCTGGCGCCCAGCAACGCGCTGGAGCCCACGCCGCCCAGGCCAACGATGGTCACGCTGTCGCCCGGGCGCACATTGGCGGTGTTCAGCACCGTGCCGGCGCCGCACATCACCGCGCAGCCGAACAGGGCGGCGATATCCAGTGGAATGCCTTCGGCCGCCGGCACCACCGAGGCTTCGGACACCACCGCATATTCGGCAAAGGCAGACAGACCCATGTGATGATGCACGGCCTGACCGCCCAGGCGCAGCCGCGTGCCGCCGCCCAGCAGGCCGCCGGCGCGATTGGCCTGCAGGCCCGGCCCGCACAGATGGGCATCGCCCGCCACGCAATCCGGGCAGGCGCCGCATTGCGGCTGGAACACCAGCACCACGGCATCGCCGCGCTTCACCCGCCGCACGCCCGGCCCGGTTTCTTCCACGATGCCGCTGGCCTCGTGGCCGGGCACGATGGGCATCGGCCAGGCGCGCCGGCCGTTCACCACCGAAAGATCGGAGCGACAAAGGCTGGCGGCGGCGATGCGCACCAGCACTTCGCCCTCGCGTGAGTCCGCAATGGAGACATCCTCGATCCGCAGCGGCCGCGACTGCGCATAGGGCGCGGGCAGACCGGCCTCGCGCAGCACAGCGGCTTTGAAGTGAATGGACATGCACCTTCCCCCGGAATGGCCGGGCGGTCTGGCGCCGCCCTTAGCCCAGCAGTCGCGTGGCCTAGCCGGTTTCAGCCAGCAGGGTGAGCTGGCGCGGCCCGCGGGTGTTGCGATCCGCCTCGTCGGCCAGGCCGATCGGATAATCGCCGGAGAAGCAGGCATCGCAGAAAGCCGGCTTGGCGGCATCACGGGCCGGGCGGCCCATGGCGCGATAGAGCCCGTCCATCGACAGGAAGGCGAGGCTGTCGGCCTTGATGAACTTGGTCATTTCCTCGACGCTGTGCGTCGCCGCCAGCAGCTTGGAACGTTCCGGCGTATCCACGCCGTAGAAGCAGCTATGCGTCGTCGGCGGCGAGGCGATGCGCATGTGCACTTCCTTGGCGCCGGCCTCGCGCACCATCTCGACGATCTTGGTCGAGGTAGTGCCGCGCACGATGGAATCGTCCACCAGGATCACCCGCTTGCCCTCGATATAGGCGCGGTTGGCGTTGTGTTTCAGCTTCACGCCCAGATGGCGGATCTGGTCGGTCGGTTCGATGAAGGTGCGGCCGACATAATGATTGCGGATGATGCCCAGTTCGAAGGGGATGCCGCTCTCGGCGGCATAACCGATGGCCGCCGGCACGCCGGAATCCGGCACCGGGATCACCACATCGGCCTCGATCGGGTTTTCGCGGGCGAGCTGGGCGCCGATCTGTTTGCGCGCCTCATAGACGCTCAGGCCTTCCACCTGCGAGTCCGGACGGGCGAAATAGATGTATTCGAAGATGCAGAAGCGGCGTTGCACCGGCGGGAAGGGGCGGTGCGAATGGATGCCCTCGGCGTCGATCACCACCAGTTCGCCCGGTTCGATGTCGCGCACGAAGTCCGCGCCCAGGATATCGAGCGCGCAGGTCTCGGAAGCCAGGATCGCCACGCCTTTCAGGTTGCCCAGCACCAGCGGCCGCACGCCCCAGGGATCGCGCACCCCGATCAGCTTCTTCGGCGTCAGCGCCACCAGGGCATAGGCGCCCTCGATCTGCTTCAGCGCGTCGACGATACGGTCGACCACATTGGCTTTCCGGCTGAGTGCCACCAGATGGGTGATCACTTCCGTATCCATGGTGGACTGGAAGATGCTGCCCTTGGCCACCAGGTCGTCGCGGATCATGCGCGCGTTGGTCAGGTTGCCGTTATGGGCCAGCGCGATACCGCCCAGTTCCAGGTCGGCATAGATCGGCTGCACGTTGCGCAGGAGCGTCGCGCCCGAGGTGGAATAGCGCACATGGCCGATGGCGCTGTTGCCCTGGAGGTCGCGGATCACTTTTTCCGACGAGAAGTTGGGAGCCACATGGCCCAGCGCCCGGTGGCTGTTGAAGCGGCCCTCGTGGAAGGCGACGATGCCGGCCGCCTCCTGGCCACGATGCTGCAGGGCATGCAGGCCAAGCACGGTATTGGCGGCCGAGTCGGGATGGCCGAAAATACCGAAGATGCCGCATTCCTCACGCAGCTTGTCGTCGTCGAAGGGATTGGTCTGCATGGTCAGCGGCTCCGTCGCCCGCGAGCGGTAGACATGGGGCAGGCTCGCGGCGGCTTCAAGGCTTGTCCTGCCGGATAAGGCTCTCGATGCCCTGGCGTTCCTCGGTCTTATAGCCGGTTTGGCTGCGCGAGTCAGCGCTGCCGGACTGGTTTTGGACACCCTGGGTCTGGTGCGTCGGCACCGGGGTCGGGGTCAAGGTCGATGTCGGGCCGGGTTGTACCTGTTTTTCCGGCGCCCGGCCTGGGTCGAGTTGTCGCATCACCATCTCGGCCGCCCAGGTATAGCCCATCACGGCCAGCGGCCGGGTGCGGGCCTCCAGCAGCCAGGCCGGCTGGGTCGGCACCGGAACCAGGCGATCGGTGACCCACCAGGCCACCACCACGATCAGGGCGCCGCGGGCCAGGCCGAACAGGAAACCCAGGCTGCGGTCCACCGCCGAGATGAACGAGGCGCGCACCCGCTCGGAAATCCAGTGGGTCAGCAGGGAACACAGGATCAGGGTGGGCAGGAACAGGGCAGCGCCTGCTGCTGCCGTGTAGAGATACAGGTTGCTGATATAGACGCGCGCGATATCGCGCGCGAAGGGAAAGAAGAAGTAGGTGGCCGCCAGCGCCGCCACCCAGCCGGCCACCGACAGCACTTCCTTCACAAGGCCGCGGAACAGCGCCAGCAGGGCCGACAGCAGCAAAACGACGATGACGATCAGATCGACGATATTGACCGGCAGGGACGACATCAGGCGTCTTCCTCCTGTGCGGTCCAGCCGCTGCGCTGGTCGCGTCCGGCCGCGGCCCGTTTGGCGGCAGCCCGGGCGGCGGGAAACAGTTCGACCAGTTCGTTCAGCCGCATCAGCTCGCTCGTCCCGATACCCTTCACCTTATTCTTCGCGCCTGCCGGCATCACCGCATGCTCGAAGCCCAGCTTGGCAGCCTCTTTCAGCCGCGATTCTGCCTGGCTCACCGGGCGCACCTCGCCGGCCAGGCTGATCTCGCCGAAGAAGACCGTGCGCTCCGGCGCCGGACTGTCGGCCAGGGCCGAGAGCAGGGCGGCGGCCACGGCGAGGTCTGCGGCCGGCTCGACGACTCTGAGGCCGCCGGCGACGTTGAGATAGACGTCGCAGCCCGAATAACGCAAGCCGCATCTGGCATCCAGCACGGCCAGAACCATCGCCAGCCGGCCTGTGTCCCAGCCCACCACGGTGCGGCGCGGAGTCGCCAGCGGCGAGGGCGCGACCAAAGCCTGGATTTCCACCAATAACGGCCGGGTGCCTTCCATACCCGCGAAGATGGCGGAACCCGCCACCGGTTCGCCCTTGCCGGCTTCCGAGCGGCCGAGGAACAGGGCAGAGGGATTCGGCACTTCCGACAGGCCGCCATCGGTCATGCTGAACACGCCGATTTCGTCGGTAGCGCCGAAGCGGTTTTTCACCGCGCGCAGGATGCGGAACTGGTGGCCGCGTTCGCCCTCGAAATACAGCACGGTGTCGACCATGTGTTCGACCACGCGCGGGCCGGCGATCTGGCCGTCCTTGGTCACGTGGCCCACCAGGAACACGGCGGCATTCGACTGCTTGGCCACGCGGATCAGTTCATGGGCGCAGGCGCGAACCTGGTTCACCGTGCCGGGCGCGCTTTCGATATTGTCGGCGAAGATGGTCTGGATGGAGTCGATCACGATGACGGCAGGCGCGCCTTTGCCTTGTGTCATGGCCGTGTCGATGCCGGCCAGGATGTCACGCAGGGAATTGGCGGCGGCCAGCATCACCGGTGCATCGGCCAGCCCCAAACGCTGTGCCCGCAGGCCGATCTGCGCCACGGCTTCCTCACCCGAGACATAGAGCGCCGTGGCGCCGCGTCGCGCCAGTTGCGCCACGGCCTGCAGCAGGATGGTGGATTTGCCGATGCCCGGATCGCCGCCGATCAGGATGGCCGAGCCGGGCACCAGTCCGCCGCCCAGCACGCGGTCGAGTTCATTGATGCCGGTGACGGTGCGCACCACCTTGTCGGGTTGGCCGCTCAGGCTCGCGAAGCCGATCGCCTTGCCCTTGCCGGCGGAAAGCCCCTTGGGCACCGCGACCTTGGGGGCTTCCTCCAGGATGGTGTTCCACCCGCCACAGGAATCACAGCGGCCCTGCCATTTGCGGTAGACGGCGCCGCAGCTCTGGCAGACGAAGGACTCCGTGACTTTCGCCATCAGGGTTTCAGCACTTCCATCTTGATCGGGCCTTCCGCCCGACCATGGATGAACTGGTCGACATACTCATTGCCGGAATGGTCGACCTCGGCGGCGGTGCCGTGCCAGATGATGCGGCCCTTGTAGATCATCGCAATGTAGTCGGCGATCTTGCGGGCGCTGGCCATGTCGTGGGTGATGCTCAGCGTGGTGGCGCCCAGCTTCTGCACGCAGGACTTGATCAGGTTGTTGATCACGTCGGCCATGATCGGGTCGAGGCCGGTGGTCGGTTCGTCGAAGAAGATGATCTCGGGTTCGGCGGCGATGGCGCGGGCCAGCGCCACGCGCTTCTGCATGCCGCCAGAGAGTTCGGCCGGCGAGAGTTCGCCCACTTCCGGGCCCAGGCCCACCTGGCCCAGTTTGTCGAGCGCGATCTGCTTGGCCTGGTCGCGGTCCATGCGGCGGCCCTGGATCAGGCCGAAGGCGACATTTTCCCAGACCTTCAGGCTGTCGAACAGCGCCGAGCCCTGGAACAGCATGCCGAACTTGCGCAGCGCCTCTTCGCGTTCGCTGGCGCTGAATTTCATCGCATCCTGACCATCGATCAGGATTTCGCCGCGTTCGGGCTTGATCAGGCCCAGCACGCATTTCAGCATCACCGACTTGCCGGTGCCCGATCCGCCGATCACCACCAGCGACTTGCCGCGCGGCACTTCCAGGTCGATGCCATCCAGCACCACCTTCTTGCCGAACTGCTTGTGAACGCCCTTCAGGGCTATTTTGGCGTCGCTGCTCATTTGCCCGAGAAGAAGAGTTCGGTGACGAAGTAGTTGGCGATCAGGATCAGGATCGAGGCCGACACCACCGCATCGGTAGTGGCGCGGCCCACGCCCTGGGCCCCGCCCTTGGAATTGAAGCCGTGGTAGCAGCCCATCAGGGCGATGATGAAGCCGAACACCGCCGCCTTCACCAGGCCCGATACCACATCGAGGGTTTCGAGGAAGTCGAAAGTGTTCTTCAGGTAGGTGCCGGCATTGAAGCCGAGCTTGTGGGTGCCGACCAGATAACCGCCCATCACACCGATGATGTCGGCCACCAGGATCAGGATCGGCAGGGTCACCACGCCGGCGATGATGCGCGGTGCCACCAGGTATTTGAACGGATTGGTCGAAAGCGTGGTCAGGGCATCGATCTGCTCGGTCACGCGCATGGTGCCGATTTCGGCGGCCATGGCCGAGGCGACGCGGCCGGCCACCATCAGGCCGCCCAGCACCGGGCCCAGCTCGCGCGTGATGCCCAGCACCACGATCCAGGCCACGGCATTTTCGGCATTGAAGCGCGACGAGCCGAGATAGATCTGCAGCGCCAGCACCATGCCGGTGAACAGGGCGGTGAGGCCGACAACGGGCAGCGAGAAATAACCGATCACCATCATCTGCTTGCCGGTCAGGCGCAGATAGACGGGCGGCGCAAACACATGGCGCACGCCATGGAAGGTGAAGACGCTGACCCGGCCGATGGCGGCCAGGAAATTCAGGAAAACGCGACCGATGACGGCAAGCGGGTTCATGCGGCGCTCTTATAGACGCGGCGGTAGCGCTTGCCCAGTTGGGTCAGCAGCTCATAGCCGATGGTGCCGGCGGCGGCGGCCTGCTCGTCGATGTCGATGCCGCCGCCCAGCAGGCTGACGCTCATGCCCGGTGCGCAGTCATCCGCGTCCAGCGCGGAGACATCCAGCGTGATCAGATCCATGGAAACCCGCCCCGCGATAGGCACCCTGACATGGCCCTGGCGACCCTTGATGACGGCGCTGCCCCGGCCGGACAGCGCACGAGAGAACCCATCGGCATAGCCGACTGCCACGGTGGCGATTCGGCTCGGTTTTTCAACGATATAGCCGGCACCGTAGCCAACGGTGTCGCCCCTGTCAACGGAACGGACCTGCAGGATTCTGCCTTGCAGATGAACCACTTCCGTCATCCGGCTGGCCGCGCGGCGGGGGCCGGCGGCGGGGTCGAGCGGGTTGCTGCCATACAGCGCGATGCCCGGCCGCAGGATGTCGTGATGGAATTCCGCGCCCAGGAAGATGCCGGCCGAATTGGCCAGGCTGCCCTTCAGGGCGGGGAAGCGCCGGCGCCAGGTGGCGAAACGTTCGCGCTGGGCCTGGTTCAGCGGATGATCGGGTTCGTCCGAACAGGCCAGGTGCGTCATGACGAAGCCGATCTCCAGCCCGTCCAGCGTACTGGGATCCTGGGCCAGGATATTGGCTTCGGTTTCGCTCAGGCCCAGCCGGTTCATGCCGGTGTCGATATGAATCGCGGCCGGCAGTCTGCGGCCCAGGCGGCGGGCCTCGGCGCTCCAGGCGGCGATCTGCCCCGGCGTGGAGAGCACGGGGCTCAGATTGGCGGCGGCTAGTTCGGCTTCGGCGCCGGCTGCCGGGCCGTGCAGGATATGAATCGTGCCGTCAGGGACCGCCGCGCGCAGGGCCAGCGCCTCGGTGGAATGGGCCACGAAGAAACGGCGGCAACCGGCGGCGAACAGCGCGGGGCCGACTTTCGCCGCACCCAGGCCATAGGCATCGGCCTTCACCACGGCGCCGCACTCGGCTTTTGGCGCCATGCCGCCCAGCCGGCGCCAGTTGGCGACCAGCGCATCAAGATCGATGGTGAGAATCGCCTGGTCGCCGAAATCGGTCATGGCCGGTGTTTAGCGCAGACCCGCCGAAAGAGACAGGGCTAAATGCCTGCTCTGTGATCTTGTCCGGCCCGACGGGCTGGGCCAGAGTACGGCCAAGGGGGACGGGCCACGGAAGAGGGCGATCAGAGTCGGTTTGCGTCCGCTTTGCCTTGTTTATCGCTCGGCGTTCGTATCGCCCTTGGGGAGTTCCGGTCCGTGTTCCAGTCGATCCAGCCCGTCATGCAGGGCATCTATTCCAGCCCCTACCTGCTGCTGGTGCTCACCACTGCCATGTGGGGCGGCCATTCGGTGGTCAGTCGTCTGGCCGTTGGCGAAATCTCGCCGGCCTCGCTCACCTGCCTGCGCTGGCTGGTGGTCGCCAGCATCATGTTTGCCATCAGTGGCCGTGGCCTGCGCGAACACTGGCCCACGCTGAAGCCGCGGCTGTGGTATCTCGGCGCCATGGGCACGCTGGGCTATACCGGCTACAACACGCTGCTCTACTGGTCGGCGCATACCACCACCGCCATCAATATCGGCATCATCAACGCCGCCATGCCGGCGATGATCTTCATCGGCGCGTTCATGATGTTCGGCCAGCGCGTGCGCCTGCTGCAATGGATCGGCATGGCCGTATCGATGGTGGGTGTGGTGGTGACGGCGGCGAAGGGCGATTTCACCACCCTCCTGACGCTCACCATCAATCGCGGCGACATCCTGATCCTGATCGCCACCGTGCTCTATGCCGGCTATTCCGTGCTGCTGCGCAACCGGCCGCTGGTGCCCGGGCTGGTCTTCTTCGCCGCCATGGCGCCGGCGGCGGCGATCTCGTCGATCATCCTGCTGGGCGTCGAGATCATGGCCGGGGAGTTTTATGTCCCAACATGGAAGGGCTGGCTGGTGCTGCTGTATGTGGCGATTTTCCCCTCGCTGCTGTCGCAGATCTTTTTCATCCGTGCCGTCGAACTGATCGGCGCCGGCCGCGCCGGCCTGTTCACCAACCTCATGCCGCTGTTCAGCACCGGCTTTGCCATGCTGATCCTGAACGAACAGCTTGCGCTCTACCACGTCGCCGCTTTGGTGCTGGTGCTGGGCGGCATCCTGCTGGCGGAATGGAAGCGGGGCGCTTAGCCTAAGGCCACATCGAGATACAGCATAACCACGAAACCGCCGAACAGGGCGATGGTGGCGCCACGCTCCACGCCGTGGCGGTGCGTCTCCGGAATCACCTCCGACGAGATGATGAACAGCATGGCGCCGGCGGCGAAAGCCAGTGCCCAGGGCAGCAGGCCGGCCGAAATGGCCAGCGCACCGGCGCCGACGATACCGCCCAGCGGTTCCAGCGCGCCGGTCAGCGTGGCGATCAGGAAGGCATGGCTGCGGTCATAGCCCTGGCCGCGCAGGGCCACCGCCACGGCCAGGCCTTCCGGCAGGTTCTGCAAGCCGATGCCCAGCGTGACGCCCAGACCACTGCCCAGATCGCCGCTGGCCGCACCGATGCCGACCGCGAGGCCTTCGGGGAAGTTGTGCAGCGCGATGGCGATGACGAACAGCCAGACGCGGGCCAGCCGGCCGGCATCGATGCCTTCGCGGCCTTTCTCGCCGAAATGCTCATGCGGCGCGTAGCGATGCGCCAGATGCATGATCACGGCGCCGGTCAGCAACGCCGCGATCACGGCGAAAGCGGCGTGGCTGCGGCTGCCCAGTCCGGCTTCGGCCTGATCCAGCGCGGGCAGCAGCAGCGAGAAGAAGGTGGCCGCCAGCATCACGCCGGCGGCAAAAGCCAGCATCAGGTTTTGCGTGCTGTCGCGGATGGTGCGCAGGAAAAACACCGGCACGGCGCCCAACGTGGTGGCCAGAAAGCCGGCGATGACGCTGGCCAGAACGCCAAGCAGGAAGGGGGAGAGGGAAGCCGTGGCGGCGCTGAGGTCCATGCCGCAGATGTAGCATGGCCTGCCAGTCATGGAAAAGGCGGGGTCTGTTCAGGCCCCGCCCCGGTATTGGGATGCTGCTGCCGCTCAGTGGTGGCGGAAGCCGTGTTTGCCCATCATGCCATGACCCATGCCTGGGCCGCCCATGCCGCGGGCCAGCAGGGTGTCGGCGGTTTTCTTCTGCTCATCCGACAGCGACTGGTAGAGCGGCTTCAGCGCAGCGAGATAACGGTCCTGCGCCGCCACCATCTCCTTCATCATGGTCTGGCGCTGTTCCAGCCGCTCGACGGCCGACAGCGGCGCCTGGGCCTGCGCACTGACCTGCTGGCGATGCGCCTCATAGCGTGTCTGCATGGCCGTGGCGCTGGTCCGCATTTCGTCGGCCAGCTTGTCGAACAGCGGCTGCTGGGCGGCGGTGAGTTTCAGTTCGGTGCGCAGGAAGGCGATGCGGCCTTCGATGAAGCGGGCCGGGCCAGCCTGGTCGGCCTGCATCTGCATGTGCGGACCATGCGGGCCGGGACCCATCGGGCCGGGCTGCGGATTGGGTTGGGCGAGGGCAAGACCGCCGGCGAAACCGGTGGCGATCACGCTGGCGGCGATGAGAAGGTTGCGGACGGACATGGCGTACTCCTGGGTTGCGGGCGGGTGCCGCTCCGGTTCCCGGGTGTATTCGGAACCGGAGCGGAGACGGCGCGGGAGGAAACTGAACACCGTCGTCACCCATAAACACGCAACGCAAACCGGATTCCTGCGGTGCCTGTCCCCCGCCGCAGGATTTGGCGGAATTACGCGGCCGCCGACATGTCTTCCAGCGCCGCCATGCTTTGATCCGACAGGCGGTTGCCGGCCAGTTTCTGCAGGGCCAGCAGCGGCACCAGCTTTTCGCCAACCGTGGCGATGCCCTCCACCAGGCCTGACGACCAGGCCTCGCCTTCATCGGCGCGGCTGATCGTGCCGGAGTCGATGCTCACGATGTCAGACACGCTGTCGACCAGAAGGCCGAGCGGCTTGTCGTTCAGCACCGCCACCACGATCACATCCTGCGGCCGGGCTTCCGGTGCCGGCTTGCCCAGGATGCGGCGGGCATCGAAGACCGGCAGCACCTGGCCGCGCAGGTTGATCACGCCGAGGCAGCTCGGGTCGGTGTTGGGCAGCGGCGAGACCGGCGACCAGCCGCGGATTTCCTGGATCTGCAGCAGCGGCAGCGCATAGGTCTGGTCGGTCACGTTGATGAGAAGGGCGTCATAGGTATCCATGATCAGAACTCCTGCCAGTCTTCGTCATTGGCTTGCTGTGCGGCGGGTGCCGCGGCCGGCTTGGGCGCCGGCTTGGCCGCAGGTTTGGCCTGCGTGGTTGTCTTGGCGGCGACCACGGGCTTCGCGCTGGCGGGCTTGGGCAGTTGCACCACCTTCGCGGCCGGCCGGGCGGCACTCAGTGCCGGTGCGGCTGTGGAGCCGCCGGTGGTTCTGAAGAAGCCGACCAGCTTGGCCAGTTCGGCCGCCTGTTCCGACAGAGCCTGGGCCGAAGCGGAGGTTTCCTCCACCAGGGCGCCGTTGCGCTGGGTCATCTCGTCCATCTGGCCGACGGCGGTGTTGATCTGCTCCAGGCCGGTGGCCTGTTCGCGCGACGCGGCGGCGATTTCGGCGACGATGTCGGTCACCTTCTTTACCGCGCCGACGATCTCGGTCAGCGTCTCGCCGGCCTGGCCGACCAGCTTGCCGCCTTCGCGGACCTGGCCGTTCGACTCGGTGATCAGCGCCTTGATGTCGCGCGAGGCATCGGCGGCGCGCTGGGCGAGCGAGCGCACCTCCTGCGCCACCACGGCGAAACCCTTGCCGGCCTCGCCGGCACGGGCCGCCTCGACCGAGGCGTTCAGGGCCAGCAGGTTGGTCTGGAAGGCGATCTCCTCGATCAGGCCGACGATGTCGGCGATCTTGCCGGCCGAACCTTCGATCCGGCCCATGGCATTCACCACGTCGCCCATCACCTGGCCGCCCTTGTTGGCGGCGTCGCGGGCCATGGCCGCCATCTGGCTGGCGGCCTGGGCGTTGTCGGCATTCTGCTTCACGGTCGTGGTGATCTCATGCATCGACGCGGCGGTTTCTTCGATCGAAGCCGCCTGGCTTTCGGTGCGCTGGGCCAGGTCCTGGCTGCCGGTCGAGATTTCGGCCGAGGCGCTTTTCACCAGCTCGGCGCTTTCGTTCAGGCGGCCGGCGAAATCGCGCAGCTTGTCCGCCATGCCGTTCACGCTGTCCTTCAGCGTGCCGAACACGCCATGGTAGCTGCCCTTCACCTCATGGGTCAGGTCGCCCTGGGCCATGCTGGCGGTCACGCCGGCCAGTTCGCCGGTCATCTGCTGCAGCATGCCGGTCAGACCGTTCAGCCGCTGGCTGATGGTGAGCAGGAAGCCCTCCTTGTCGGCCTCGTTGAGGCGGGTATCGAGATTGCCGGCCGCCGTCTTGTCGCAGAGGTCGGAGATTTCCTCGATGGCCTTGCGCTCGCGGGCCTCGCGGGCGGCGCGCTGCTCTTCGGCTACGCGGCGCTGCTCGGCGATGTCGGCTTCGGCCTTCTCGCGGGCGATCATGTTGTCCTTGAACACCTGCACGGTGCCGGCCATCTGGCCGATCTCGTCCTTGCGGCCGGCGCCGAAGACTTCGACCTTGGTGTCGCCATCGGCCAGGATGCGCATGCCGCCGGCCAGCTTGGCGATCGGGCGGGTGATGGTGAGGAACGAGATGGCGAACCCCAGGCCGATCGAGGCGGCAATCACGGCAAGTGTGATGCCGATGATCAGGGGAATCTGCGTATGGGCGAAATCATCAAGCTCGCTGTTCAGCGCATCCAGTTCCTTGTCATTGCGATCGCTGGCCTCAACCAATGCGTCGTTGACGGCCTTGCGGTTGGCGCGATTGGTTTCGTTATTGCCTTGTTCGTTCGCTGCGGCCGGCCCGACTTCCGTGCCGAGCCGGGCGGTTTCGCGGCGGAACTTGATGAAATCGTTAAGAGTCTGCTTGCGTTCCTGGAATGCCTGCATCCGGTCTGCTGTCTGGGTTTTCTCATACAGCGGGATCAGCTTTTCCATCTCGGCCAGATTGACCAGCAGGTTTTTGGCAAACGGCTTGGCGGCTTCGGCGTCCTTCGACATGTAGATGCCGCGCGATTCCATCACCACGGCCAGCACATAGGCGTTCATCTTCTGCGCATAGAGCGCGCGCCGCGCGGCCATGGTCATCTCGTCGACCTTGGTCTCGTAGGTGCGCATCCCGTTGACGCCAAGCCAGCCCACGGTGCCCAGACCGATGGCGGCGATCAGCAGCACGATGGCAACACGTACGCCGATCTTGAGATTGTTGAAGACAGACATGACAGCTCTCCCGCTGCAAATTCGGATGACGCGGACTATTTGCCTGCGTTATCCGTCTCTTACGCGGGAGGCGCGATCAGGGGGAGTTTATATCCGGTAAGGTTATTCGTCTGTAATTCCAGGGTTACCGGAAAATAACGGGGCCAATGCCTTAATAGGCTTCGGGCAGGTGGTCCGGGGCGATGTAGTCGCTGAAGCGGGTGAACTCGCTCTCGAACTGCAGCACCACCTTGCCGATCGGGCCGTGGCGCTGCTTGCCGATGATGGCCTCGGCCAGGTTGGCGATGCGCGCCATCTTCTCCTGCCAGGCGGCGTGGTCGGGCGTGTCCATCGTCGGCTCCTTGCGGGCCTCGTAATATTCCTCACGGAACACGAACATCACCACGTCGGCATCCTGCTCGATCGAGCCGGATTCGCGCAGATCCGACAGCTGCGGCCGCTTGTCGTCGCGGCTTTCGACCGCGCGGCTGAGCTGGGACAGCGCGATCACCGGTACGTTCAGGTCTTTCGCCAGCGCCTTCAGCGCCTGGGTCACTTCCGAGATTTCCTGCACGCGGTTGTCGTTTTTGCGCGAATTGGCGCCGCGCACCAGCTGCAGGTAGTCAACGATGATCAGGCCGATATTGTGCGTGCGCTTCAGCCGGCGGGCGCGGCTGCGCAGCAGGGCGATGGAGATCGCGCCGGTATCGTCGATGAAGAAGGGAATCTGCGACAGGGTTTTCGACACCGGCACGATCTGGCGGGTGAATTCCTCGTCGGTGATGTCGCCGCGGCGCAGGCGTTCCGACTGGATGCGGGTCTGTTCCGACAGGATACGGGTGGCGAGCTGCTCCGACGACATTTCCAGGCTGAAGAAGGCCACCGGCGCGCCTTCCTTGCCGCCGCTTTCGAAATAGGCCTTCGCCGCGTTGAAGCCGATATTGGTCACCAGCGCCGTCTTGCCCATCGAGGGGCGGCCGGCCAGGATGATCAAGTCGGAGGGATGCAGACCGCCCAGCTTGGCGTCCATGTCCTTCAGGCCGGTGGTGACGCCCGAGAGGCCGCCGCGCTGGTAGGCCGCCTGCACCATTTCGATGGATTTGGTGATCGAATCCTTGAACGAGACGAAGCCGCCTTCCGAACTGCCCTCGTCGGCCAGCTTGAACAGCCGCTGCTCGGCCTGCTCGATCTGGTCGGTCGCCGGCTCGTTGATCTTGGGGTCGTAAGCGAGGTTGACCATTTCCTCGCCGATGCCGATCAGCTCGCGGCGCAAGGCCAGGTCGTGGATCACCTTGGCATAGTCTTCGGCGTTGATGACGGTGGTGGCGGCGGCGGCGAGGCGGGCGAGATAGGTGGTGCCGCCGGCCTTGGCGATCACCTCGTCGCGCTCGAAATAGGTTTTCAGCGTCACCGGATTGGCGATTTCTCCGCGCTCGATCAGCGACAGCGCGGCCTGGTAGATGCGGCGATGCGCTTCGTGGAAGAAATGCTCGGGCTGCAGGAAACCCGACACCTTCATGGCGGCGTCGTTGTTGACCAGGATCGCGCCCAGCAATTCCTGCTCGGCATCCAGGTTGTGGGGCTGGATGCGGAAGGTCGGCTCGCCGGCGGTCAGGCCGCCCCCATTGCCCCCCTGGGTGGCCTGGTCATTGGCGGTCGGGGCGGAAAACGTGGTCACCACAGCCATTGCGGACTTCTTCCCAACTTCAGTGTACTGCCATTCTGTTCGTGACTGCGCGATGACGGTTCTGTTGCGAAGCCACGCAGCGGGGCGGCATTAACGGCGATGCGGCCCCGCACTTCCAGTCCTGATTTTCATTGACGCCACATTATCCCCCTAAATCTGTCTGGGGATAAGTCAATTCGATAAGTCAGTATGTTAGCAGAAGAAATCCACAGGCATCGTTCATATGTATAAAGCGCGTTTCAAAAACGAATCGGGCCGGCATTTCTGCCAGCCCGATCTGTAACGCAGAGCAGGAGAGGGGATCAGGCCTGTTCGGCCTCGCCCTCGGCTTCCTCGGCTTCTTCGCCTTCCAGCGTGACGCCTTCGTCCAGCAGGCTCTCGGCCGCCACCTGCTTCTCGGCCTCGGCCTCGGAGCGGGCGACATTCACCTTCACCTCGAGGCTGACTTCCGGATGCAGGGCCACCTTCACGGTGTAAACGCCCACCGCCTTGATCGGGTCGGTGAGGGCCACCTGGTTGCGGTTCAGCGTGAAGCCGGCCGCGGTGACAGCTTCCGCGATGTCGCGGGCGCTGACCGAGCCATAGAGCTGGCCGCTGTCGCCGGCCTGGCGCAGCAGGGCCACGCTGAGGCCGACCATCTTGGCGGCGACCTTTTCGGCCTCGCCCTTCTTGGCCAGGTTCTGCGCCTCAAGCTGGGCGCGTTGCGTCTCGAAGACCTTCTTGTTGGCCTCGGTGGCCCGCAGCGCCTTCTTGCGCGGCAGCAGGAAGTTACGGGCATAGCCGTCCTTCACCTTCACCACTTCGCCCATCTGGCCGAGCTTCTCGACGCGTTCGAGCAGAATCACTTCCATTAGTCGTTCTCCCGGCTGGCTCCGGCCCCGGCGAAACGCCGGCGGAAACCCGCCCATTCTTCGATGAAACCCAGGATGACCACCAGTACGCCGACCAGTGCGCCAGCCACTACCAGGGCCGCATAAAAGGCGGCCAAAATCAGACCCGGCACAGCGGCTTTCGCCGCCACGCCATGCACCACCGCCAACCCCTGCAGGAAGAAGGGGAAGGCCAGGATCGCCGCCACCGTGGCGCCGATGAAACCGGCATCGCCCGGCAGGACGAGACCGGCGACGATCGCCGCCGCCAGCGCGAAGGCCAGCAGACGCGGCAGAACCAGCAGCCGGTAACGCGGGGTCGGGCGACGGTTCTGCTTGAGCATCCGTGCCAGGCCCTGCGCCAGGGTGCCGTTGATCGTCATCATCACCAGCCAGCTGAAGCCGAACACCGCCGGCATCATCGTGGCCAGGTTCTTCGCCATTGCCGCCATGTCGCCGCCCTGCTGGGCCGTGCCATTCTGCGGCATCGCGGCCAGGAACTGTTCCAGCAGTGGCTGCAGCATGCCGGGCATGCCGCCCTCGTGATCCGCCGTCAGCAGCAGCGCCAGGCCAAACAGGCCCAGTGCCCAGCCAACCAGCCAGACCACAAGCTGGCCCGCCGGATACCATTCCAGGTCGCCATGCACCTCGGCATTGGCCGAAGCTTCCGTGGCCGGACGCGCCAGCAACGCCTGCCGCACCACCAGCGCGGCCGGGGCCGCGAAGGTGACGAGGTAGATGCCGCCCGACAGCAGCCCGTTCAGCGCGCTGATCAGCGTGCCGACGCCGCCGGCAATCACCACGGCGGGAAGGCCGTGGGTCAGGCCGGCCAGAAACAGCGGCAGCGGTGCCAGATAGCCGAGCATGATGCCGAGCGGACCGCTTGCGGCGGTCAGCACCAGCACCGCGCTCGCTCCACCGGCGAGGCTACCGAGTATCAGGCTGCGCATCATGGCTGCGGGTCCGTCACCGGCTTCCTTGCGGAAGCCGGAGGTGGCTCACTTGATGACGAACGGCAGCAGGGCCAGGTTGCGGGCGCGCTTGATGGCCTGGGCCAGTTCGCGCTGCTTCTTGGCAGACACTGCGGTGATGCGCGACGGCACGATCTTGCCGCGCTCGGAAATGAAGCGCGACAGCAGCTTCACGTCCTTGTAGTCGATCTTCGGCGCGTTCGCGCCCGAGAACGGGCAGGTCTTGCGACGGCGGAAGAAGGGACGGCGGGCGCCACCGGCGCCGCCACGGCTGCCAGCGGCGGGCTTGGTACCAGTGCTCGACATTATGCGCTCTCCGGGGCAGCAGAGGATTCTTCACGTTCGAAACGCGGACGACGCTCGCCGCGATCACCGCGGTCGCCACGATCACCGCGGTCGCCACGGTCACCGCCGAAGCCGCCACGGCCGCCGCCGAAGCCGCGATCGCCGAAGCCACGCTCCGGACGGTCGCCGCGCTCGCCGCGATCCTTGTTGAGCAGCATGGCCGACTGGCCTTCTTCCAGCTTCTCGACGCGGATGGTCAGGTAGCGCAGGATGTCTTCATGAATGCGCATGTTGCGCTCCAGCTCGGCAACGGCGTTGCCCGAGGCCTGGATGTTCATGAGCACATAGTGCCCCTTCTTGTTCTTCTTGATGCGGTAGGCGAGGTTGCGCAGGCCCCACTGCTCGGTCTTGGTGACCTCGCCGCCCTGGCCCTTGATGATTTCGCTGAATTGCGCGACCAGCGCCTCGACCTGAGCGGTCGAGATGTCCTGGCGCGCGATGAATACGTTCTCGTAGAACGCCATCGGCAGCTCTCCTTCTGGCTTTAGCGGCCCGGCGGCGGCGCACCATGCGACGACGGATCGGGCCTGGCCGGACCCGGTATGAGTCCAGCAAGGAGCTATGTGAGGGCGCGGACTATAGCGATTTTCCCCTTATAAGCAATATGGGCTGGCAAGCCGGGATCGCTGACTTGAAGTCGCGCTCTTGTTCCATATATGTTCTTTGTGGCCGGCCGGCAAGGGGCAGGCAGGCACGATCCGGCAAAATTTCTCAAAACCGTCTGATTTTATTCGGAAATCATCAGATTTGGTTGGGTTGCGCCGGGAAATGTCGGAACAGCGCAGGGAATGACGGATCCCGGCGCAAACCGACGGAAAACGTCGAATTTATATGGGCGATATCACTGATATCACTTTTTAACGAATACGGAGACCGGCAATGGCCAGCATCGTGATCCGCAATTTGGACGACGACCTCAAGGCCCGGCTGCGGCAGCGCGCCCGCCGGCACGGCCGCTCGATGGAGGAGGAAACGCGCGAAATCCTCCGCGGCGTGCTGGCGACCGAAACCCGCACCGGCCTGGATTTCTGGCGATCGGTCCGGCACCGCTTCGCCGGGTTGGATGATGTGTGGTTCAGCATAGCCCGGCGCAGTGCCGAAGCGGCCGCTGCCGGGACGCCTGAGCCGCCCACTTTCGGCTGACCCGGAGGGACCAATGATCGTTCTCGATACCGATCTCTCTGCGGCGCTGATGCAGCCTGACCTGGATTCGACGGTCTGGACCTGGCTGGGGCTGCAGACCGACACCGAACTGCACACCACCAGCATCACGGTCGCGGAAATGCTCCACGGAGCGTTGTTGCTGCCAGACGGTGCGCGACGCGAACACATGCTGGCTGCCCTGGCCGGCTGTTTCGGAGAAGGCTTTGGCGGCCGCGTCCTGCCCTTTGACGCGGCAGCTGCCGTGGAATATGCCGACATCATCGCGTGGCGGCGCCATATCGAATGGCCGATCCGGTCCCGTGACGCGCAGATTGCCGCCATCGCGCGTGCCCATGGCGCCACGCTGGCTACGCGGTATGTGGCGGACTACGAAGAATGCGGGATCAGGGTGATCAATCCTTGGGAACTGATGTGAAGACAGCCTATCTGGCCGCCGAGGGGTTCGAGGCGCAGCTGCGCGAGGAACTCGGCGCGCGTGTCACGGCCGAGCATGAGCGGCTGTTCCTGGCCGAAGGCGAGGGGGCATCTGCATGGGCAGCGAACACATGGTTCGACGTGCAGGAGGTCGCCATCGAATCCATCGGTGACGCGGCGGCGAAGCTGAAAGCGATCCAGCGCAACTGGGCGCCGTATGCGCCGCTGCATCACCGCCGCGCGAAGCTGATTGTCGAAAAGCTGCCGCATGTCTCGGCCAAGCCGCTCAGCTTCGGCGCGCCGCTGCCGACGGCGCCGCTGGGCAGTTTCACGCTGCTGGCGCCGGATCGCCTGCTTTATGCCGCGCGCTGTTCCAGCCCGCTGCCGAATGGCGAGTTTGTTTTCCACGAGGATCGCGAAGGGCCGCCCAGCCGTGCCTATCTGAAACTGTGGGAGGGGCTGACGCGGCACCGGCTGGAATTCGGCTCCCAATTGCCGAAGGCTGGCGACATCTGCCTCGATCTGGGTTCGTCGCCCGGCGGCTGGACCTGGGTGCTGGGTTCGCTGGGGGCGGATGTCACCGCCATCGACAAGGCGCCGCTGGCGCCCAATGTGGCGGCGATGCCCAATGTGCGCTGGCGGCAGGGCAGCGCCTTCGCGCTGGAGCCGAAGGAGTTTCCGCGCGTCGACTGGCTGTGCTCCGATGTGATCTGCTATCCGGCGCGGCTGCTGAAACTGGTGCAGCGCTGGCTGGAGTCAGGTGGTGTGGCGAACGCCGTCTGCACGCTGAAATTCCAGGGCGAGACGGATTTCGAAACGGCGCGCGCCTTCGCCGCCATTCCCGGCAGCCGGCTTTTGCACCTGCATCACAACAAGCACGAACTCACCTGGCTGTGGCGCCGGCCGGCGGCGTGAATGATCAGTCGCGCGGCTTCTGGGTGATCACGCCATACCAGCCCAGGCCATCATAGGTTTCGTAACCGATGGTGCGGGCGAAGGCGATCAGCGAGCCGTCGCTGCCATAGTAATAGCCGCGGTCCTTGTCGCCGGTGTCCAGCGGGAAGGGCTGGTACAGGCCCTGATTGTCGGACGAGGCGATGATGCGGCGCTTGGCATCCAGCAGCAGCACGCGGGAACGTTGCCATTCCTCGGCGCTTAAGGACGGTTCGTCCTTGACGATGCTCATGCCCTGCTTGTCCCAGTCGAATACCACGCCCAGCACGCCCAGCGGCTCGCCATGGATCTGGCCGCCGCTGCGCACGGCGGCGGCATAGATCGCCACGGCCTTGTTGTCGTGGCTGACGCTCTGGCTGATGTCGTCGACGATGTAATCGTCGCCGCTGGCCGACTGCATGGCGCCCTGGAACCAGCGTGTCTGCGCCACCGAGGCCTTGGCCACGCGCGGAAACAGCTTGGGGTTTGATGTCGCCACCACCCGGCCGCGGGAATCCGCCAGCACGAGGTTGAGATAGACGGTGTAGAAACGGTTGATCATCGCCAGCCGTTCACTGGCACGGGCGAACAGTTCATCCGACGGTTCGGCCAGGGCCTGCCACATGGCGTCGTCGGTGGCCCACCAGCGGCAATCGCAGGTGCGTTCATACAGGTTCCGCACGATCAGCTGCACCATGGTCTGCGCCATGTCGGTCAGGCGCGGGCCTTCCAGATCCTTCACGATCTGGTCGACGATTTCTTCCGCCGCGCGCTTGGAGTCGGTGATGCGCTTCATCACCACTTCGCGGAAGCGCTTGGAATTCTGCGAGGCCTGGTTGGCCAGCGATTTCACTTCCTGCGCCACCACGGCGAAACTGCGTCCCACTTCGCCCGCCCGCGCCGCCTCGATCGAGGCGTTCAGCGACAGCAGGGTGGTCTGGAAGGCGATTTCTTCGTTATTGGCACCGAATTGTTGTACATCCTGTTCGATGCCATCGATCAACTGATGCACCTGCAGGTGATGCGTCTGTGCGGTCATTGTTCAGGCACTCTTGTTATGGCGAGACCGGGTCGTAAATGCAGGATGTATGCCGACGAGTTTTGCGCGAGCATCGAAGGAGCTGCGCATCTTTCGTGGGAAATGCCCCCAGAACAGTATGCTGAAATCGGATGTATACTCACATTATTCAACATATACGCTGCCAAAGGCTCTGGCGGGCTTGGCTGTAATTTCGGCATTGTTTAAAGGCAATTGGTCGAAAAATAGGCTGCAGAAACGCGACCTAGATCCGAATTGGACGGATTATTGAATGTTAATTCCGGTCCACCAGTTCTGATTGTGCTAGATTGCTGTGCAAGCCGTCCCGTTGAGGCGGCATGAAGGGGTGGGAGAGACGGAATGCTGTATGTTTTTGCGGCCATCGTGCTGGCCGGTGCCGGCACGGTGGGCTGGTATTACGTTTATGACCGCTGGATCCAGCGCGATCATGCGATCCGGCGCAATTTCCCGATCTACGGCCGCTTCCGCTACATCATGGAGAATCTGGGCGAGTATTTCCGCCAGTATTGGTTCACCGCCGACTGGGAGGAACGCCCGTTCAACCGCCTGACCCGCGCTTGGGTCTATCGTTCGGCCAAGGGCGTGTCGAATTACGTGGCTTTCGGCTCCGAGGTCGATGCGCAGCAGCCCGGCCACATCTATTTCCTGCATTCCGCCTTTCCGGTGAATGACGAAGAGGCCGAGACTTACACCGGCAAATGGATCGGCAAGGATGTCGTCGGCAATCCCTACAAGCCGAAAAGCTTTTTCAACATCTCCGGCATGAGTTATGGCGCCTTGTCGTCGGCGGCGATCACCGCCCTGTCGGAAGGCGCGGCGATGGCCGGTATCTGGCTGGACACCGGCGAGGGCGGCTTGTCGCCCTATCACCTGAAGGGCGGATGCGACATCTGTTTTCAGATCGGCACGGCCAAATACGGCGTGCGCGATGCCGATGGCAACCTGGATGAGGCCAAGCTGCGCAAGATCGCCGGGATCGATCAGGTGCGCATGTTCTGCATCAAACTGAGCCAGGGCGCCAAGCCCGGCCGTGGCGGCATCCTGCCCGGATCGAAAGTGACGGAGGAGATCGCCGCCATCCGCGGCATCGAGGCGGGGAAATCCTCGATCTCGCCCAGCCGGCATCGCGATATCACCGACATTCCCTCGCTTGTTGCCTTCATCAACCGCGTGCGTCGCGTGGTCGACAAGCCGGTCGGGATCAAGATGGCCGTCGGCAGTTACGATTTCATTGATGAATTCTTCGACTATCTGCGGGATCGCCCCGCCGAGGCCCCGGACTTCATCCAGATCGATGGCGCCGAGGGTGGCACCGGGGCCGCGCCGGCACCGCTGGCTGATTATGTCGGCCAGTCAATCGTGCAGTCGCTTCCCCTCGTGGCGCAGCGATTGCGTGAATACGAACTGCGCAGCCGCATCCGCCTGATCGCCTCGGGCAAATTGCTCACGCCCGACAAGGTGGCCTGGGCGATCTGCATGGGCGCCGATTATGTGGTCTCGGCACGTGGTTTCATGTTCTCGCTGGGCTGTATCCAGGCGATGAAGTGCAATACGGGTCATTGCCCGACCGGCGTGACCTCGAACGATCCGCGTTTCATGCGGGGGCTCGATCCCACACGCAAGGCGGTACGCGTGGCCAATTATGCCAAGGCCGTGCAGCATGACGTGGAGGCCATCGCCCATGCCTGCGGCTGCAAATCGGTACGTGACCTGAAGGCCCAGCATGTTCGCGTCAATGGCGGCGACATGATCATGTAGCGTCTGGCAGGTGCGCGGCAATATCGGCCGGATCGAGTTTGAGGCCGATTCCGCTCAGGCTCAGGCGCCGCGCTTCGCGCAACAGCCAGAGCAAAGTCGCCGCGGCCTGATCATGGCTCATGCCATCGGCATGGATGTTGGAGATACAGTTGCGCTCCGAATCCACGCGGCCGATATGCGGCGCCCAGGTGATGTAAACGCCCAGGCTGTCGGCCACGCTCAGGCCCGGCCGCTCGCCGATCAGCACGGCCACTGCTTTTGCATTCAGGCAGGTGGCAATATCGTCGCCCAATGCCACGCGCGCCTGGCCGGCCAGCACGATCGGCGCGATGCGCCAGCCTGCCAGCCCTGCCATGCAACGATGCAATACCGGCACGGCATGCGCCATCACGGCGCGGGCGGACAAGCCATCAGCGACCACGAAGGCGATATCCCAATCGCCGGCGTGGTCCTTCAGCATTGCGACCGAGGCATCGTCCAGCCGGCGGCCAAGATCGGGGCGACGCAGATAGGCGGCGCGATCCGGTGCCTGGCTGTGCAGCGTCAGACAGGGCAGGGGCCTGAGCTGTTCGGCCACGGCGGCAAAATCAGCCACGCCATGCACGGCATCGCGGGCGCGGCCATGGGCCGCCTGAAAATCCAGCAACGCGGATGTCGGCAACGCATCGCCGCTACGGCCCAGGCCAATGCGGGCCCGTGTCGTGCCGCGCCAGCGTGCCCAGATATCGCGTGCAACATCATTCATGGCGCTGTCAGATCGGCCAGCCGCCGCTGCACGGCCTGATCCGGTGGCGGCAGGCGGCCGGTTGAATCCAGCATGCCCATGCGGGCAAGCCATGCCTCGAATTCCGGTGCCGGCCGCAGATTCAGCAGATGACGCAAGCCGAGCACGTCGTGGAAAGACAGACTCTGGTAATTCAGCATCACGTCATCGGCGCCCGGCACGGCGATCAGAAAATTCACGCCGGCCGTGCCCAACAGGGTCATCAGGTTGTCCATGTCATCCTGATCGGCCTCGGCGTGATTGGTGTAGCAGACGTCCACGCCCATCGGCAGGCCCAGCAGCTTGCCGCAGCAATGATCCTCAAGGCCCGCGCGGATGATCTGCTTGGCGTCGAACAGGTATTCCGGCCCGATGAAGCCGACCACGGTGTTGACCAGCAGCGGCCTGAACGCACGGGCCACGGCATAGGCGCGTACTTCCAGCGTCTGCTGGTCGACGCCATGATGGGCATTGGCCGAGAGCGCGCTGCCCTGACCGGTCTCGAAATACATCACGTTGTCGCCGACGCTGCCCCGTTTCAGCGCCAGCGCGGCTTCACGCGCCTCGTGCAGGATGGCAAGGTCGACGCCGAAGCCCTTGTTCGCGGCCTCGGTTCCGGCAATCGACTGGAATACCAGATCGACAGGCGCACCGCGTTTGATCATCTGCAGCGTGGCAGTCACATGCGCCAGCACGCAGCTCTGTGTCGGGATATCGAAACGCTGGCGGATCGTCTCCAGCATTTCCAGCAGGCGGATGCCGTCGGCCACGCTGTCGCTGGCCGGATTGATGCCGATCACGGCGTCGCCGACGCCAAACAGCAAACCGTCCAGCAAGGCGGCGGCGATGCCTTCCGGGTCGTCGGTGGGATGGTTGGGCTGCAGCCGGCTGGCCAGCCGGCCCGGTTGGCCCAGCGTGTTGCGGAAGGCGGTCACTACCCGGCATTTCGCCGCCACGGCGATCAGGTCCTGATTGCGCATCAGCTTGGAGACGGCGGCGACCATTTCCGGCGTCAGCCCCGGGGCGAGTTTCGCCAGTGTCGCGGCATCGGCTTCATAGGAAAGCAGCCAGTCGCGGAATTCGCCCACGGTGAGCGCAGCGACCGGCGCGAAGGCCGCCGCATCGTGGCTGTCGATGATCAGGCGCGTCACTTCGTCCTGCTCGTATGGCACGACGGCTTCATCAAGGAAGCGCCGCAGTGGCAGATCGGCCAGCGCCAGTTTCGCCGCCACGCGGCGCTCGTCGCTTTCCGCCGCGATCCCCGCCAGCTGGTCGCCCGAGCGCAGGGGCGAGGCGCAGGCCAGCAATGTCTTCAGATCGGCGAAGACATGGCGGGTTCCGTTCAGGCTGGCAGCATAGGGCATGATATGACCGGCCGATGATCAGCAAGAAGCATACCAGAGACCTGAAGGCATTGCATGACGGAATGGTTTCCGTGAAGCTGCGGCCAGCGAACAGGAGGCCGGCATGGAACTCGGATTGAAGGGCAAGCGCGTTGTGGTGGCGGGCGGCAGCCGTGGCATCGGTCGTTCGATAGCCATGGCCTTTGCCGGCGAAGGCGCCGACGTGTCGATCTGCGCCCGTTCGGAAGGCGCGTTGCGCGAAACCGAGACGGAACTGAGGCGTGTCGGCGGTCAGGTCCATGCCGCCACCTGCGACCTGGGCGATGGCGCCGCCGTGCGTGCCTATGTCGAGTCTGCAGCGACGGCCTTGGGCGGGATCGACATCCTGGTCAACAATGCCTCGGGCTTCGGCCGCACCGACGACGAGGCCGGCTGGGCCGCCTCGATCAATGTCGACCTGATGGGCAGCGTGCGCGCCAGCCACACCGCCATTCCGCATCTGGAAAAGGCCGGCGGCGGCTGCATCCTGCATATCTCCTCGATCTCGGGCCTGGGCGCCAATGTGCGCACGCCGCCTTATGGCGCGGTGAAGGCCGCACTGATCCAGTACACGCTGACCCAGGCCGCCGCGCTGGCGAAACAGAATATCCGGGTGAACTGCATCGCGCCGGGTTCGATCGAATTTCCCGGCGGCGTGTGGGATCAGGCCAAAACCAATAATCCGAAGCTCTATGATGCCATTCTCGGCGGCATTCCCTTCGGCCGCATGGGTAGGCCGGAGGAGGTCGCCAATCTGGCATTGTTCCTGTGCTCGGCTGCCGCGAGCTGGGTCACCGGCCAGACCGTGGCCGTGGATGGCGGCCAGAACCTGTAAGAATCAGGCGACCTTCAGCGCCGGGTTGAGCGGCGCGAAGCATTCCGGGCCATCCACCTTCACGCCATTGACCACCGAGGTGACACGGTAGCGCGCCATCGCCTCGGCCGGATAGGGCTGCATCAGGCGCTGCAGGATGCCGGGCGGCGTGGCCGGGTCGAGCCACAGCGCAAAGCGTTCGGGCGGCAGGATCACCGGCATGCGCTCGTGCAGGGGGCTGAGATAGTCGTTGGCCGCCGTGGTGAGGATGGTGAAACACTCCTCGCCGCCATAGGCCGGCTCGCTCTGCCACAGGCCGGCAAAGGCGAACAGGCCGCCGCCTTTCAGGCCGATCCGCCAGGGTTGCTTCTGGGGCTGCTTCGCCTTCTGCCCTTCGACGGCCTGCCATTCATAGAAGCTGTCGGCCGGCACCAGGCAGCGGCGTTTGGCGAAGGCCTCTGTGAAAGTGGGTTTGCTTGCCGCCGTCTCGCTGCGGGCATTGATCAGCGGCGCATTATTGGGCCCGGCGAAGCCCCAGCGCAGCGCGACGAGTTCGCCCTTGCCGGGAGCGGGGCTGCGCAGCACAAAGCTTTTCTGCGTCGGCGCAATATTCCAGCGTGGCGCCAGATTGGGGCGCTGCAACAGCTCGTAGGCCTCGAAGAACGAGGCCAGGTCATCAAGCGATTTGGTCAGGCTGTAGCGGCCGCACATGCATCCTGCATAGCCGATTACGCCCGAGTCGGGCTAGCCCGTCCCGGCTTCATATCCCAGCCAGAGCAGGGACGGGCGTCGACCGGGGAAAACCGGCGCGACCAGTTTGGAGACGAAGGACAGGCCGGCATCGCCATTGGTGAATACGGCCATGGCTTTCGCCGTTTCCCCAGAGGCAATCGTGAAGGCCTTGTAGCCCTTCTGGTCGCCCCAGTGGAAAAAGAACGGGCTGGCGGTTTCCACGCCCCAGCCAAGGGCCCAGGCGACATTGGCATTTGGCACAGGCTCGTCGCCATCGAGGCAGGTCAGACGGTCCTGTTGCACGTTCGCCCGTGGTGTCAGCCATGCCTCAAGTCGAGGAAATCGCAATGCGGCTTGCAGGAAGCGGGCATAATCTTCCGCCGTCGTGCAAAGGGATCCTGCGGCATTGGCACTTGTGACACGCTGACCGGCAAAGCCATCCTCGAAACGGTGGCCAGCGGCCGTATGCGGTGCGGCATAATTCAGACTGAACCGATCCTGCCAGATAAAGCTGGATCGGGTCATTCCCAGCGGCTCGAATACCAATCGGCTGGCGAGCGTTTCCAGAGATTCACCGCAGACCTGCTCAATGGCCTTCTGCAGATATACATAGCCCTCGCCGGAATAACTGAACCGTTCGCCGGGCGCGAAATAGGTTTTCAGCGGATAGTCGCGGCTGTGCCAGTTCGGTAGGCCTGCGGTGTGAGACAGGATGTGGCGGGGTGTGATCGTAGCCGCACGCGGATCATCCGTCAGATAACCAGGGAGAAGATTCGCCAGAGGCGTATCGAGCGACAGGATGCCGCTATCCGCCAGTTGCAGGGTGATGAAGGCGAAGACCGGTTTGCTCAGCGAAGCCGCCTCGAAAACAGTGAAACGGTCGACCGGCTGTTCCGATGCGCGATCCCGCAGGCCATGTGTTGAGCAGATCGGCGGTTCATCGCCCCGGACCATTGCCATGGATAGGCCCGGAACATGATGTTCGGCCATCAGGTCTGCGATATCCCTTGCAGTTTGCATATCAGCCCAGATGCGGCTTGGCCTCCGGCCGCGCCTTCAGCGCCGCGCCTTCACGGGAAAGGATTTTCGCCACGCGTTCGGGCGGAAAGCCGAGATCGAGCAGGGCGGGGCCGGTATTGGCCACCTCGCGGTATTCGGCGATCAAACCGTCGCGCAGGGTGTAGATGCCCACGCCTTCGAACATCACGCGCCTGCCCTGTGCTTCGGGCAGCAGCGATTTGTAGGAGAAAGTATAGCGGGCATACAGAGTCTTGCCGTCGCTGACCGGGTCATGCAGATGCCAGCGGAAATCCTCCGCCGTGCGGTAGAACCAGTCGTTCACCAGTTCGGCGATCCTGGCCCGGCCGTGGAAGGCACCGTAGAACACGTCGTGATAGACCGCGTCTTCGGTGAAGAGCCGGGCAAAAGCCTCGCCATCGCGTTTCTGCACCGCCTCGCTGAAGGCCTGCAGCAGGGCTGCGGTATCCATCGTTTCCTCCCGTTTTCCGAATGGTAGGAGGAAACGACGGGTCCGTAAACTCAGCTGTTCTGGCCTGGCTTATAGTTGGGGAAGAACAGCTGCTCGCCGCCGATCTTGTAGGCCGCGATGGCATCCTGACCTTCCTTCGAGGTCAGCCAGTCGATGAAGGTCTTGCCTTCGGCCACTTTCACATGGGCATGCTTGGCCGGGTTCACCAGCATCACGCCATACTGGTTGAACAGTTTCACATCGCCTTCCACGGCGATCACGAGGTCGCCGCGGTTCTTGAAGCTGAGCCAGGTACCGCGGTCGGTGAAGGCATAGGCGTTCATCGCGCTGGCGGTGTTCAGCGTCGGGCCCATGCCCGAACCGGTTTCACGATACCAGCCTTCGCCGGCGGTCTTCACGTCGATGCCGGCTTCCTTCCAGATGCGCAATTCGGCGGCATGGGTGCCCGAACTGTCACCGCGCGAGGCGAACGGCGCCTTGGCGGCGGCGATCTTCTTGTAGGAGTCGACCACGTTGCGGCTGCCCATCACCTTGGCCGGATCGCTTTTCGGGCCGACGATGACGAAGTCGTTATACATGACAAGCTTGCGGTCGACACCAAAACCGGCATCGACGAATTTCTGTTCGGCCACCGGATCGTGCACGAAGACCACGTCGGCATCGCCCTTTTCGCCGGTCTTCAGCGCCTGGCCGGTACCCTGCGCCACCACGCGCACCTCGATGCCGGTCTTCTTGGTGAAGATCGGCAGGATATGGCCGAACAGGCCCGATTGCTCGGTGGAGGTGGTGCTGGCCACCACGATGAATCTCCCTTGGGCAAGAGCCATGCTGCTGGTCAGGGCGAGGGTGATGCCGGCCACCAGGCCGAGGAAATGTCTGCGCTGCATGGATGCCTCCGTTTTTTGCTTACCAGGTGAGATCGCCATTGAGAAAAGCCTGCGCCGGCGTGCTGCGCGGTGCATTGAAGAATTCCGCGGCCGGCGTGCGCTCGGCGACGCGGCCGCGATGCAGGAAGATCACATCCCCGGCCAGCCGTCGCGCCTGGCCCAGATCATGGGTGGTCATCACGATCTTGGTACGGCTGGCCGCGATATCCGTGATGATGCCTTCCACCTGCCGCGTCGCATGCGGATCCAGCGCGGCGGCTGGTTCATCCAGAAACAGGATCTGCGGACCCAGCGCCCAGGCGCGCGCCAATGCCAGCCGCTGCTGCTCGCCGCCTGAAAGGACACGGGCGGGACGCTGGGCCAGCGCCGTGAGGCCGACGCGTTCCAGCGCATCCATGGCGCGGGCGAAACGCGTGCCGGCATTCAGGCCGCGCAGTTTCAGCGGGAACAGCATGTTGGCCAGCACCGAGCGGCGCAGCAGCACCGGCTTCTGGAACACCATGGCCTGGCCGAAACGCAGGGCTTCCGGGTTCTGCGCCGCCAGACCCCGCCAGGTCACGCGGCCAGCCGTTGGCTGTATCAGACCGTGGCAAAGCCGCAGCAGCAGGCTTTTGCCCGCGCCATTCGGTCCCAGTACCAGGGTCGGCGGACCGGGATGGAAGTCCAGGTCGATGCCATGGATCAGCGGCTGGCCATTGATGGCATATTGCACGTTTTCCAGTACCAGCGGCAGAAGCATGGCGGGCGCATGCATGGCGCGCACCTCAGGCACCCTGGGCGCGCCGTGCGGCGTTGCCCAGCGTGGTGGCGGCGGCATTGATGCTGATTGCAATCGCCAGCAGCACGATGCCCAGTGCCATGGCCAGCGCCAGGTCGCCGCGGCTGGTTTCCAGAGAGATCGCGGTTGTCATCGTGCGGGTCACGCCGGCGATGTTGCCGCCGACGATGATGATGGCGCCGACCTCGGCGATGGCGCGACCGAAGCCGGCAAGAATCGCCGTGCTGAGGGAGAAGCGGCCATCCCACAGCAGCGTGGCGATGGCGCCAAGCCGCGTCAGGCCCAGCGAGCGCATCTGCTCCTCGTATTCACTCCACAGATCAGCGACCACCTGGCGTGACAGCGCGGCGACGATGGGCGTGATCAGCACCACCTGCGCTACCACCATGCCGGCGGCAGTGAACAGCCAGCCGAAAGCACCCAGCGGGCCCGAGCGGGAAAGAATGAGGTAGACGATCAGCCCGACCACCACCGGTGGCAGGCCCATGCAGGCATTCAGCACCACGATACAGGCATTGCGGCCGGGAAAACGGGCCAGCGCCAGGAAGGCACCCAGCGGCAGGCCGATGATGCTGCCGATCACAACAGCGGTAAGGCTGACGCGCAGCGACAGGCCGATGATGCGAAGCAACTCGGTGTCGAAATGCCAGATCAGGCCAAGGGCAAGATGGAAGGCGTCGGTGATCGTGTTCACGTCACCGAAGTAGCGCAAGCCGTCGCGCTGGCAAAGGATTAAGTGCTTATTTCCACAGGCAGTTTTCGCAACAAAAAAGTTTGTTGCGAAAACTCAGCCGAACTTGGCCAGCCAGGGGAACACCTCCAGCATGTAATAGCTGAGCTGGCCCAGGCTGTTGGTGAAGATCAGGATGCCGGTGATCACCAGCAGGGCGCCGGCCACGATCTCCACCTTGTGCAGGTGGCGGCGGAATTTCTGCATGAAGCGCATGAAAGGCTTCACGGCCAGGGCCGCCAGCAGGAAGGGAATGCCCAGACCAAGCGCATAGGTAGCCAGCAGCGACACGCCATAGCCCAGCTGGTCGCGGCTGGCGGCCACGGTGAGGATGGTGGCAAGGATCGGGCCCACGCAGGGTGTCCAGCCGAAGGCGAAGGCCAGGCCGATCACATAGGCGCCAACGATGTTGGTGGGCCGTTCGGTGGTGTTGATGCGGGCTTCGCGGTAGAGCAGCGGAATCTTCAGCAGCCCCATGTAATGCAGGCCGAAGACTACGATCACCGCGCCGGCAACCTTGCCGATGATGTCGATATTCTCGACGATCAGGCGGTTCAGCGCCGAGGCCGTCGCGCCCATGATGATGAATACGGTGGAAAAACCGATCACGAAGGCGAGCGCCGAGATGAACACGCGTCGGGTCAGTGCCGGATCGACGCCGTCTTCATTGACCAGACGGTCCAGCGTGGTGCCGGCGACAAAGCACAGGTAGGCAGGCACCAGCGGCAGCACGCAGGGGCTGAGGAAACTCAGCAGGCCGGCGCCGGCGGCGGCGGCATAGGAAACGTCAAGACCACCCATAACGGTATTCACTCCCGGCGGTTGGGCCGCCGGCGGAATGTCAGCCGCGGGCGAAGAGCGCGCGGACCGCCCCCGGCAGGCTGCCTTCCTCAAGATAGCGGACGCCCAGAACACCGCCAATCACGATACCGCCAAGTGCGACAAAGCTGCCCAGGGCAAGCGTGCCGATCCCGGTCAGGCCCTGGCCGACGGTGCAGCCCAGGGCCGTGACGCCGCCGATGCCCATCAGCGTGCCGCCAATGACATGGGACACCACGTCCTGCGCGTTGGCAAAGCTTTCGACGCGGAAGCTGCCATCGGCCTTCGCCATCAGGAAGGCGCCGAGAATGACTCCGCCCACGGTGCTGATGCCGAAATCCAGCGTGGCGCCGGTAAAGGTCATCAGGTATTGCAGCGCGTTGCCGATCGGCGCGACGAAGGTCATGGAGGCCAGCGGCGTCGGCTCGAATTCATCGGCGCCGAGAATGCCGGTGGCGGCCCAGCCGCCTGTGATGGTCAGGCCGATGACGATGGCGGCACCGATCAGCACCGGCTGGCGGCGGAAACGCGCATCCTTGAAGGCCCAGCCCAGCAGGATGGCGGGAATGGCCAGCGCCAGGACCCAGCGCAGCAGCCTGGCATCGGCGCCCAGCGCGGCAAGCAGGTCGGGCAGGGTCTGGCTGGTCAAGCCGCGGCTTTTCAGGTCGACCACCGACCAGCCTTCCAGCCACAGCCGCGCGGGTCCGATCAGGCCGCGCAGGGTGGCATAGCCGGCAATGCCGATCATCAGCACCACCAGCAGCGATTTCAGGTTGCCGGCACCCAGCCGGACCAGCGTGCGGCTGCCGCAGCCGCCGGCCAGCACCATGCCGAAACCGAACAGCAGGCCGCCGATGGCCGCCCCCAGCCAGCCGAAATTGGTCGTCGCATAGATCGAGGTATTCAGATCGATCAGCCCTGCCAGATGCAGCAGCTGGCTGCCCAGCATGGCAGTGGCAATCGCCAGGGCCCAGGCGCGTGCCCGGTTGCCGTCGCCCATCAGCACCAGATCGCTGATCGCGCCCATGGTGCAGAAGTTGCTGCGTTGCACGGCGGCGCCGAACACCACACCCAGCACCAAGCCGGCAAGATTGACGAGATAGGGCAGGGGCAAGGCAGTCATGACTGGCTCGGTGATACGGTTGCAGGAGGCTGGAACAGCAATTATGACGGGATCATTGAGGATTATAGTATTTACATTGCAGAAGTGAAGTATTATATTAATCAACAAAACTTACCGTTAAATAGACCGCCAGCCTCCCACGGAACCACGCCATGAGTCAGACGCTCGATGTCAAAGGTCTCAACTGCCCCTTGCCGGTACTGCGTGCCAAGAAGGCGATGAAGACAGTGGCCAAGGGCGAGGTGCTGACGGTGGAGGCAACCGACCCCAATACCATGCGCGACATGGCTGCCTTGTGCGAGGCGGCAGGTTTTACCCTGCTGTCATCGGAAGAGCAGAACGGCGTTTTCGTGTTCCGCATCCAGCAGGCGGCCTGAGCCAGACTTGAATTCGCGGCAAGAGTTGGCGCTGCATCATGAATGCGCTAGCCTGTAACCCTCGCGATTCAAGGTGTTTACGATGGCAAAGTTCACGGCCGACGACATTGTTCCGGGCCAGCGTTTCGAACAGCGGCAGGGCTTCATCTGGCGCGTTACGCGCCTGATCCAGTTCCCCGGCGAGGATGCCGTGCATGTGCAGCTGGTCAATGAGCGCGACGCCAGCAGCACCAAGACCGTGTCGGTCAGCGCCCTGCTGGACCGCAACCTGTTCAAACTGGTCGAGAAGTGATGCGGCCGGCGGCGTCGGTGATCCTCACGCGCCGCCTTGCGGCAATCGCCTGCCTGTTCGCACTGGCGGCTTGTGCCGCCGATGAACCGGCCCCGGCCGCACCGGTTGTGGTGATGCCGCCGCCGGTGATCGAGACGCCACCGCCCCCGCCACCTCCGCCCGCGCCGCCGCCGAATGTGTTCGCGGGTCATGTCGCCAGTTACAAGACCCTGCTGGAGGCCGAAGCCGCCTGGCCGAAACTGTCGGAACGCTTTCCGGTGATGCGGGACGCGCCCAAGCGTTATGTCGAGGTCGATCTGGGGGGCGATCGCGGCAAGGTCGTGCGTCTCCTGCTTGGGGGCTTTCCAGATCGTGACGCGACGCTGAGCTATTGCCGCAGCCTGCGTGCCGCCGGTGCCTATTGCGCACCGCATGATTTGCCGGCGCCGGAGGCCGCGGCGATATCACCTGCCACCGCGCCGACTGCCGCACCCTCTGCCGCGGTCACGCCGCCAGTGCCGTCGGTTCCCGCGGCAGCGCCGGCTCCTGCGCCGGCATCGGTTGTTCCCGCCCCAGTTCCGCCGGCATCAGCTCCGGCACCACGCCCGGCTCCCACGCCGGCACAAGGCATGCCGGCTTCGGTACTGAAACAGGGGTAATCGTTCGTTAACCTACAGTTGTGCCTGTATTGCTGTGTTAACGGTTTTCTGGCACAAACGTCGTGTTGCGAAGGCATCGCATGGCGAATCCGGCCAATGGTCGGGGCCTGCGAGCGGGCCGGATTGCACCGGACAGGCAGGTTGCTGCAGTGAATGAGGCGATCAAACCGGTAGTTCAGGAAACCCTGAAACTGGTCGGCGTGGTGGAAAGCCAGAGCCGCGAATTGCTCTCCTTTTGTCAGGATCCTGCAAACCTGTCGGGCAACTTCTCCGAATACAAACGGTTCGTCGAGAAGATCGAGCATTTCTATGTCTTCGTCGATCTGGTCGATGGCCGCATCCCGGAATTCGACGAAACCAAACAGAAGCCGCTGCGCAAACATCTCTCGAAGATTCGCTGGAAGATCACCATCCTCGAACTCGACACCACGCGCATCTACCTGATCAACATCCACAGTTCCGGCCGGCGCCTGCCGCTGGGTTCGCGTGAATTCCTCTCCCGTCGTTTGGATCGCCTGAGCGAGATCGCGCAGTACTACGACCGCTTCGGCGAGGAACACGATCTGCCGCCGATCAGCCAGGAGCTGATCGAGGCGGTGCGCAAGCTGCTGGAACAGAGCATCGAGAATGCGCCGCGTCTGGATGAATTCCAGCCCGCGCCGCCGCCGCCCAAGCTCTCGGCCACGCCGGCCATGCCGTCAGCGTCCCTGATGGCTCCGGAAAGCGTGGCCGTGTCGCGCTCCATGTTCAGCGTTGGGCTGCCCGGCCTGCCGGCCAAACTGAACGTGAAAGAGCAATGGGGCCGCTTCTATGTTGAGAAGGGCTCGATCGTGGCGGTGTCGCAGGCCTGCAAGTCGGCTGCGATCTCGCTCGATCAACTGGCGCAACGCATCGGAGTCAGTCGCGTTGCCCTGACATTGATGCTGAGTGGCCAAGATCCCATGCCGCGACCGGCCATGGAAAAACTGCAGCAGTTCATGACCGATCAGGCCCGCATGTCGCAGCAGGCCGAAGCCCGCCGACGCGGGCTGTAGAAGTCCTCCAACCCGGCCAGGTTTCATCTTTTCGAGCTTCCGGCTGCCCCGAAACACACGGCACAATAGAATATGTATACTGCCATTGCGTTGATTGCCGGTTTTGCCCTGTTGCTGGGTGGTGGAGAGATGCTGGTGCGCGGTGCCGCGCGGTTCTCCGAGAATATCGGCATCTCGCCACTGATGATCGGCCTCACCGTGGTTGGTTTCGGAACCTCGATGCCGGAACTGGTGACCAGCATCGAGGCGGCGAGCATCGGCGCACCGGGGATCGCGGTGGGGAATATCGTCGGCTCCAACATTGCCAATGGCCTGCTGATATTGGGGCTTGCCGCCTTGGCGGCGCCGCTCAGCATCGAAACAGCAGCGTTGCATCGCGATTGCCGCGCCGTGATGGTTGCCTCGGTGCTGTTGCTGGCGGCCGGTTTCACCATCGGCCTGAGCCAAATAACCGGTTTGGTCTTCCTGTTGTTGCTGCTTGGCTATGTGGTCTTTGCCTACCATCAGGAAAAACATTCTGCTGCGCATTCGCAGACAAGGGCGGCCGCGAAGCGGACACTCGTGATGATGGTTGTGCCGCTGTTGCCGATGGTGGTCGGCCTGGCTGCCGTGATCTTTGGGGCGCAGTTCCTGGTTCAGGGAGCCATCGGGCTGGCCGAGGCGGCGGGCCTGTCGCAGTCGTTGATCGGATTGACGATCGTTGCGGTCGGCACTTCGCTGCCGGAACTCGTCACCTCCGTAATGGCCGCATTCCGCAAGCAGGGGCAGCTCGCGCTTGGCAACGTGCTGGGGTCGAATATCTTCAATATCTTCGGCATTGGCGGCGTGACGGCCATGGTGGCGCCAGGACCGGTGCCGCCTGAAATGACATCGGTTGAACTGCCGCTGCTGGTCGCTTCAACCGGTTTGATTATCGCTTTCGCCGTATCCGGCCGCGAAATCAGTCGCCGAGAAGGAGCGATGCTGGTGCTCGCTTATCTGGGCTATCTGGCCTATGCGATCAGCCGCGCCTGAGCGCGCGGCGGTCGGCGATCATTCCGCCGTGTTCAATTCGGCCAGCAGGGCGGCGCCGAACGGCCAGTCGCCGAGGTCCGATGAAGAGTTGATATGCCCGCAGGCGCCGGCATCGACGAAACGTGCCCCCCAGCAATGGGCAAAATGCTGGGCCCGGCTGAAATCCACATAGGGATCGTTGCGGCTGGCCACGACGATGGTCGGGCAAGCGAAGCGCACCAGCGGCATTGGCCGGAAGCCACGGGTCTCGGGTGGCGTGTGGCTGTCGGAATCGATATCCGCCGGCGCCACCAGAAGGGCGCCATGCAGATTGCCGCCATGGCGCGCGATCCAATGCGCGACCAGTGCGCAGGCCAGGCTGTGCGCCACCACCAGCGGCGGCGTTGGGCAGGCGCGGATCGCGGCATCCAGACGGTTCAGCCAGTCGGCATGATCAGGCCTGTCCCAGTCGGCCTGTTCGACACGAATGAAATCGGGGTTTTGCTGCTGCCAGCGGGTCTGCCAATGCTCCGGCCCGGAATTGCCCAGGCCGGGCACGATCAGCACCGGTGGCCGCAGCGGTTGCATCGCTTCAGCCAGCCGCGTCTTTCAAGCGTGCCAAAGTTTCCTCGCGACCCAGCACGGCCAGCACGTCGAAGATCGGCGGCGATACCGTGCGGCCGGTCAGCGCGGCGCGCAGGGGCTGCGCCAGTTGGCCCAGCTTTACCTGCTGCGCCTCGCTTAACGAGCGGATCGCGGCTTCGGTATTGGCGGCTGTCCAGTCGGAAACATCATTTAGAGTCTCGATCATGGTCTTCACGCGCGCCTTGGCTGCGTCGTCAAGATGTTTCTGTGCCGCTGTATCGGGCTGGATCGGCCGCTGGGCGAACAGGAACAGCATCGCCTCGGCCAGTTCGTTCAGGTCCTTGGCGCGTTCCTTCACGGCGGGCAGGAGCATTTTGATCTGCGCCTGCTCGGCCTGGTTCGGCGAACGGCCGGCATGCTTCTCGATGAATGGCAGGGCGGCCTGCAACAGATCATCGTTGCTGCTGTGGCGGATGTAGTGGCCGTTCAGGTTGTTCAGCTTGGCGAAGTCGAACCGCGCCGGCGAGCGGCCGACATGGTCGAGACCAAACCATTCGATCGCCTGTTCGGTGGAGATGATCTCCTCATCGCCATGGCTCCAGCCCAGGCGCAGCAGGTAGTTGCGCATCGCGGCTGCCAGATAGCCCATATCGGCATAGGCCTCGGTGCCGAGTGCGCCATGGCGCTTGGAAAGCTTGGCGCCGTCGGGCCCATGGATCAGCGGGATATGCGCGAATTCGGGCACGGCGAAACCGGCTGCGATGTAAAGCTGCGTCTGCCGCGCGGCATTGGTGAGGTGGTCGTCGCCACGGATGATATGGGTCACGCCCATGTCGTGATCGTCCACCACGACCGAAAGATTGTAGGTCGGCGTGCCGTCGGAACGCAGGATGATCAGGTCATCCAGCTGTTCGTTCTGGAAGGTGACATCGCCCTGCACATGATCCTTGATCACGGTGGTGCCGGTCTGCGGTGCCTTGAAGCGCACGACAGGCTTCACGCCAACCGGCGCGTCTTTGGGGTCGCGGTCGCGCCAGCGGCCGTCATAGCGCATCGGCCGGCCCTCGGCCTTGGCCTTGTTGCGCATCTCTTCCAGTTCTTCCGGCGAGCAGTAGCAGTGATAGGCCTTGCCCTCGGCCAGCAGCTTGTGCGCCACTTCGGCATGGCGCTTCATGCGGGCGAACTGCATCACCGGTTCGCCATCCCAATCCAGCCCCAGCCATTTCAGGCCCTGGAAAATCTTGTCCACCGCATCCTGGGTCGAGCGTTCGCGGTCGGTATCCTCGATGCGCAGCAGGAAGGTGCCGCCGTGATGGCGGGCGAACAGCCAGTTGAACAATGCCGTACGGGCCCCGCCGATATGCAGGTAGCCGGTGGGCGAGGGGGCAAAACGGGTAACGACTTTGGTCATCGTGCAATCCGGAAAGCAAAGGAAGCAGGGTTTTAGCATACGGGGGCAGGCGGGCAAGTCGCGTTCCCGTTTTGCACGGATTGGCGGCGGCAGGGCTGCCATGCAGAGAATTCAGCCATGGCACGGTTAGCCAGTACTCTTCTTTGGCAGCGGGTTGCCGCCGGTCTGACAGCCGGCTGGCGCAACCTGCGCAGCTTTGACGCCGTCGCGTGCCTGCTGGCGGAGCGCGACCGCTGGTTCCTCTGGCTGCCGGCCCTGCTGGGGGCGGGGATCGCGCTGTATTTCCTGTTGCCGGTCGAGCCGCCCCTGCTGCCCTTGCGGCTGGGGATGGCGGCGGGCGGGCTAGTGCTGCTGCTGACCCTGCGCCGGCCGCCATGGTATCTGCCGGTGCTGGCCCTGCTGGTTCTGGTGTGTGGCTTATGGCTGGGGGGCGAACGCAGCGCCGCCGTCTCCGCGCCAGTGCTGCAACGGCCGAGTGGCGCGGTCTGGCTGGAAGGCCGCGTGCTCGAGGTGGAACCGCGCGATGCCGGCCACCGCCTGCTGCTCGATGATCTGGCACTGCCGGGGTTCACCGTGGCTGAAACCCCGCAACGTCTGCGCATCACCCTGCGCCGCGATGGCGAGTTGCTGTGGCCGGGCGAGCGCATCCGGATACGCGCCATGCTGTTGCCGCCGCCCGAACCCGCCATGCCCGGCTCATTCGATTTCGCCCGCCATGCCTGGTTTCGGCAGATCGGTGGCGTCGGCTATGCCATCAGCACACCGGAGACGATGCCGGCCAGCGAGGATATCGGCCCGCGCGATGCCATGATGCTGGGACTGAGCAGCCTGCGTCAGGAATGGACCCGTCGGATCGTGGCCCAGAGCGAAGGCGCAGGCGGCGCCATCGCCACGGCTCTGATGACCGGTGTGCGTGGACCGATCCCCGATCACGTGGATGCCGCGTTTCGCGATTCCGGACTGGCGCATATCCTGTCGATCTCTGGCCTGCATCTCACCCTGGTCGCCGGTCTGCTTTTCTTTCTGGTTCGCGCCGGCCTGGCACTGAGCCCTGGCTTGGCCCTGCGCCATCCGATCAAGAAATGGGCTGCGGGCGCGGCATTGCTCGGTGCGCTGGCCTATACCCTGCTCTCGGGTGCGGCTTTGCCCACCTTGCGTGCGCTGCTGATGATCGCGCTGGCGCTGCTGGCGGTGATGCTGGATCGTCGCGCCATCACCCTGCGCGCCGTGGCCTGGGCCGCGCTGCTTCTGCTGGCGATCTGGCCGGATAGCCTGCTCGACCCGGGTTTCCAGATGTCGTTTGCCGCTGTCACCGCGCTGGTGGCGGCCTTTGAGGATATCGCGCCGCGCCTGACGCGCTGGCGCCAGCAGGCCGGACCGCTGCGCATCGCCCTGCTCTGGCTGCTGGGCGTGATGGCGGCCAGCCTGGTGGCCGGGCTGGGCTCGTCGCTCTTCGCCGCCTATCATTTCAATCGCGTGGCGGATTATGCGCTGATCGCCAACCTGCTGGCGGCGCCGCTGGTCGATTTCTGGATCATGCCTCTGGTGGTCGTGGCATTCATCCTCATGCCGCTGGGGCTGGAAGTTCTGGCGCTCACGCCGATGGTCTGGGGTGTCGATCTGCTGATCGCGCTGGCGCAGTGGGTGGCGGGCTGGCCGGATATGCTGGGCATTGTGCCGGCGATGCCTGCGTGGGGGCTGGCCGCGATCACGCTGGGCGGATTGTGGCTTTGCCTGTGGCGGCGACGCTGGCGCTGGCTTGGCGCGATCGGAATCTGCCTCGGGGCATGTTCGCCCTGGCTGGCGGCGCAGCCCGATCTGCTGGTTTCCGGCGATGGCCGTCTGCTGGCGGCGCGTGCCAATGACGGCCGCGTCTATCTTTCCTCCACGCCGCGCGGCTTTGCCGCCGAGACCTGGTGGGAACGGCTTGGCGCCCCGCCGCTCCATCCCTGGCCAACCCTGCGGCGCAACGAGACCGAAGGCCGCGCCGGGGCCGATGGCAGCCTGCGATGCGATCCGGCCGGCTGTGCCTGGCGCTATCAGGGTTTCCTTGTTGCACTGCCAAAGCAGCCGCAGGCCATCACCGAAGATTGTCGTCACGCCGATGCCGTGATCGCGACACAGATGCCGATCCGTTACCGCTGCCCCTCGGCGCGGATCGTGATCGACCGCAACGACCTGTGGCGGGGCGGTGCCCATGCGCTGTACCTGGATCGCGAAACCGGGATCCGCGTCGTCACGGCGACGCAACTGCGGGGGCGCCGGCCGTGGGTGATTGCCAAAGGCCACGGTGCCGCGCGCGACAGCGCAGACGGCGAAAGGGATTGATCGCCGGGGGAACATTCGTCCCGGCCTGGCGTTTGGCTCGACGGAAAAAGAACGAGGAGGCCGCCGTGCTCACGATTCTCGTCCTGATGGCCGCGCTGTTTGTGCTGGTATTGCCGATCTGGCCCTACAGTCGCACCTGGAGCGTGGTGCCCGGCAGCATGGTCGCGCTGGTGATCCTCACTTTTCTAGCCTTCATGCTGGCCGGAAATATCGTGGCCTGAGGTTTGGCAGCGAGCAGGCATGAAAAAAGGCGGGATATGATCCCGCCTTTTGTTCCGTCTTGAGAGGCGCGATCAGTAGCGCCGTAGCAGGCCGACCAGCCGGCCCTGCACTTTGACCCGGTCAGGCCCGAAGATGCGGGTTTCATAGGCCGGGTTGGCGGCTTCCAGCGCCACTGAGTTGCCCTTGCGGCGCAGGCGCTTCAGGGTCACTTCCTGGTCGTCGACCAGGGCGACCACGATGCTGCCGTTCTCGGCATTGTCGCTGCGCTGGATGATCACGGTGTCGCCATCCATGATGCCGGCATCCACCATCGAGTCACCGGCCACTTCCAATGCGTAATGGTCGCCATTGCCCAGCAGGCCGATGGGAACGTCGATCTGCGTGCTCATGTCGCGCAGCGCCTCGATCGGCGTGCCGGCGGCGATGCGGCCGTAAAGCGGCAGGGTGACGATGTCGCGCGCGTTATAGGGGCTGACATTGACCGGTGTGCCCTGCATCGGGCCGCTGCCTTCCACGGCGCGGGGAGTCAGCCGGTTGCGCGGGGTGGAACTGCGGACATTGCCGCCGCCCACGCCGCCACGGGTCGGCACGGCCGAGTCGGGCAGGCGCAGCACTTCCAGGGCGCGGGCGCGATGGGCGAGACGACGAATGAAGCCTCGTTCTTCCAGGCCGGTCACCAGCCGGTGGATGCCCGACTTGGATTTCAGCTTCATGGCCTCCTTCATTTCCTCGAACGAGGGGGAGACGCCGGATGTCTCCAGCTTTTCGTGAATGAACAGCAGCAAATCGTGCTGCTTGCGGGTCAGCATGGTCAGCCTCCTCAGTCTGGGTTCGACCGCCATGATCCGCAAAATGCGGCCCCGCAAATGCAGAAGGCCGGAATAAATGCGGAAGGCCGGAATAAACGGGAGCGCCGGCCAAGCGGAACGAACAAGAAATCCACAAATGTTCTAATGAGGTTCTGCATTCGGGTCAAGTATTTTTCCACAGGCCCTGGGACATATGTGGGGTAGGACCGACACCTAACCATCTACAGGTTGAGGAATTCGGCACTACAACCCGGCCGCCCCGGGCTTTACGGAACCATCCGTACCGGGAAATATGTCAAGATAACAAAGCCCCAGTACGGCCAGAAGGCCAACGGGACCGGATCACCGGCCTGAGGGGAGGGAGGATAAAATGGGTATTCGGCAGAAGCTCACCCTGGCCATCGCCGTGTTGGCGTGCCTGACGCTGGTTTCGAATGTCATCGGCGGATTGTTTTTCGGTCGTGTGCAGGGCAGTTACGCCGGCATCACCGATACCAACCTTCCTGCCGTGGTCGCGGCCCTGAACCTGGCGGCGACCAGCGCGGAGCTGACCGCCAATGCGCCGGTACTGGCCAGTGCGCTGAGCGATGCGGATCGCAGCAAGGCGGCGGCCGAACTGAAGGCCAAGCAGGATGAACTGAAGCAGGCGGTGGAGCGGGTGAAGGCCACAGCCGCGCCTGAGCAGGCCGAGCAGATCGAAGGCATCGACAAAGCGATCGAGACGCTGGATCGCATGATGGCGCAGATCAACCGTTCGGTGACCGCGCGACTGAATTACACCGCCGACCGTGAGCAGCTTCTGGCCAAGATCAATACCGATTATCTGAGCTTCCAGGCACAGATGCGGCCGGCGCTGGATCGGGCGATTTTCGAATTGCGCCAACCGAATGCCAAGTCTGAGGTGGCCGAGGCCGCCAATGCACTGATCGCCGCTGGCAATGCGGTGAATCAGCTTGTCGGGGTGCTGGCCGTGGCGGCCCAAGGCCCCAGCAATGCCGAGCTCGATAAGCTGTTTGCCGAATTCACCAAGCTGAACAGCACGGCGCTGGAAGAACTCGACTGGGCTTCCAAGCAGTTCGATATTTCCGAGCTGCTGGCCACCACGCAGAAGCTGCTTGGTTATGGCCAGGGCACCGAAAGCATGTTCGGCGTGCGGCGCGGCGAATTGCGCACGGTGAATACGGCCGGTATCGCGCAGACCCAGGCCCGCAATGCGGCGGCCGAATTGTCGGTCAAGGTCCAAGCGCTGGTCGACGATGCCAGCAAGGCGGCCGATGGGGCCGCGGCGCAAGCCGCCGGACAGTCGAGCACGGCGCAGATCGTGCTGATCGTGATCACGGTGCTCTGCCTCGGCATCGCGGCGCTGATCGGAATCTTCTTCGTCGGGCCGCAGGTGACGGCGCCGATCGACCGGCTGACGGCGGTGACGCGGCGGCTGGCCGAGCGTGACTGGTCGGTCGAGTTGGCCGAGGCGAAACGCAATGATGAGCTGGGCGAGATGGCGCGCGCCATCGAAGTGCTGAAAACGAGCGGGCAGGAAAACGAAAAGCTGCAGCGTGAAGTGGAACAGGGCCGCGCCGAGTTCGAGCGTCAGCGCAAGGCGCAGGAAGAACTGCTGGAACAGGCCATCGGCCAGATCGTAGCGGCGGCCACTGCCGGCGATTTCACCCGCCGCATCGACGCCGACTCCCTGCAGGGGGTCATGCGTACCCTTGGCATCGGCATGAACGACCTGCTGGGTACGGTGGAGCGCGCTTTGAACGACCTCGGCCAGATGCTGGAAGCTCTGGCCCACGGCGACCTGACGCATCGCATCGACGGCGGCCATCGCGGGCTGTTTGCGCAGCTGGCCGAGAATGCCAATACCCTGGCCGGCAAGCTGGCCGAGATCGTCGGGCGTCTGAGCCAGACGGCCGGCAATGTACGCGATGCCTCGGCCGAGATATCGGTTGGCAGCAACGATCTGGCGCAGCGCACCGAACAGCAGGCCGCCAGCCTGCAGCGCACGGCGGCTTCGATGGAAGAGATCACCGCCACCGTGCGGCACAATGCCGACAATGCGCGGCAGGCCAGTTCACTGGCCGTCACGGCGCGGGATACGGCAGATCAGGGGGGTAACGTGGTTGGCCGCGCCGTGCAGGCGATGGGGCAGATCGAGGAGAGCGCCCGCAAGATCGTGGATATCGTGGGCCTGATCGACGAGATCGCCTTCCAGACCAACCTGCTGGCGCTGAATGCCAGCGTGGAGGCGGCCCGCGCCGGCGAATCCGGCAAGGGCTTTGCCGTGGTGGCGCAGGAAGTGCGTGCATTGGCCCAGCGTTCCGCCGATGCATCAAAGGACATCAAGGCGCTGATCCAGGAATCGAATGCCCAGGTGCGCGATGGCGCCAAACTGGTGAATGAGGCCGGCAGCTCCTTAAGCGGCATCGTCGATGCGGTGAAGCGTGTCGCGGGGATCATCGAGGAAATCTCGATTGCCAGCCAGGAACAGGCCTCGGGCCTGGACGAGATCAACGATGCCGTGACGCAGATGGACGAGATGACCCAGCGCAACGGCGCGCTGGTCGAACAGACTACGGCCTCGGCGCAGTCGCTGGCCGATCAGGCACGTGACCTGGCGGCCTCGATCACTTTCTTCCGACTCGATCAGGAACCGGCGGCAAGGGCGGCTGAATAGACTGCCGCATCGCGGTCGGAGAAACAGCAGAAGACGATGCGCTCCGGCTTGGACTGCGCTTCGGTCCAGCGGCGCGCTTCGGTCACGGCAATCGCGGTGGCGGCTTCCAGCGGATAGCCGAAGATGCCTGTCGAAATGGCGGGGAAGGCGATGCTGGCAAGACCATGTTGCTGTGCCAGCACCAGGCTGTTGCGATAACAGGCGGCCAGCCGTTCCGGCTCGCCGTGCTGACCGCCCTGCCAGACCGGGCCCACCGCATGGATCACATGCCGGGCGGGCAGGCGGTAGCCGGCAGTGATCCGTGCTTCGCCCGTGGGGCAGTGGCCGATGCGCCGGCATTCGGCTTCCAGTTCGGGCCCGGCGGCGCGATGGATGGCGCCGCAGACGCCGCCGCCGGCCAGCAGGCTTTCATTGGCCGCGTTGACGATGGCATCCACGTCCAGCCGCGTGATGTCATCCCTGATGACGGAAATGCGTGCGTTCGGCATGGCCGAATCCTAGCAGGGTTGCGAATCGTCGTCCCGGGTTGTCTTTACCTTTCGCTAACCATGGCGAAACGACAATGGCGACAACGTTTTGCACGCCGCGCTTGCCCGGCCTGCAGCAATCCTTTAACCGGGTCGAGATGAGCGATCCTGCCGACATGCCGCCGCTGAGACTGAAGCCGCGCCGCGCTGCCACAGCGCAATCGGCGGCCGGTGCCTATGGCGCCGTGCAGGCCCAGGCGGCCCCCGGCCATCCCATTCCTGGCCGGATCGCACCGCAATCTGCTGTCGCGGCGCCGGCCACGAAACAGCGTGGATTCATCGCCTCGAACTGGCCGCTGATGACCGCTGCCGCGGCCCTGCTGGCTGGCGGCGTTGTGGTTGGCCTGGCGGTTGGCCATAGCCCGGTGCCGAAACCCGCCGTGGCTGCTGTGATGCCGCCTTCACCGCCGGCTTCGGCGCCAGCGGTGGCTGCCAAGCCGCCTGTGCAGGAGCAGGGATGGCGTCCGGTTTCCGATCTCGCCCGCATGGCCGTGGCACCGCCGCCGCCGCCGACAGAGCCGGTTCAGCCGGAGTCGCGCCAGACCGAGTTGCTGGCCGCCGCCGCATCCGCGCCGCCTGTCGCCGTGGTGGATGCTCCAAAGCCTGTGGAAACGGTACCGGTTGTGACGACGCTGCCGATTCAGCCGGCGCCGGCACCGGCTCCAGCCGCCCGAACGGAAACGGCAAAACCACCGCGCCCCGCCACCGAGACGCCGGTCACGGTGCAGCGTGTGGGCCCGAAGCAGGCGGCTGCTGAACCAATCGTACAACTGGCCGCTGCTGTGCCACCTCCTGCGCTGGCACAGCGCAATGCCGGCGATGTGCAGGCTTGGCGGGTTCGCGCCGTGCCGCCGCCATCGGGCGCCAAGCCGCCCTATGTTGCGATCATCATCGACGATGCCGGCCTGGATCGGCGCGGCACCCAGCGGGCGATGAAACTGCCCGGGCCGATCACGCTTTCCTTCATGAGCTATGCGGCCGATCTTTCGGAGCAGGCCGCGGCGGCACGGGGCGCCGGCCACGAAGTGATGCTGCATCTGCCGATGGAGCCGCTGGATAGCAAGCGGCATAATCCCGGTCCGAACGCGCTGTATGTCAATCTCGATGCCGCCGAGCTGCAGCGCCGCCTGGACTGGCATCTCGACCGCTTCAGCGACTATGTCGGCGTCAACAACCATATGGGCAGCCGTTTCACCGCTGATGCCGCCCGCATGGCGCAGGTGATGGAAGCGCTCGGCCATCGCCAGGTGTTCTGGCTCGACAGCCTGTCAGGCCCGAGTTCCGCCGGGCCAGCACTGGCCCGCAAGCGCGGGCTGGACGCCGCCGAACGCGATCTTTTCCTCGATGACGATCGCTCGCCCGGCATTGGTCATGAAATCGCGGCCATGGAGCGCATTGCCCGTGCTCGCGGGGACGTGATCGCCATTGGCCATCCCCATGCCGCAACCTTGAGCGCACTGGAAACCTGGATGGCCAGCGCGAAAGAAAAAGGCTTCAGTCTGGTGCCGGTCAGCACGGTGCTGTTGCGCCGCCAGCAGCAGGAACGCTGAAAAGCGGTTTGCGCCGCACAATCCTTTTCACACACAAACACCGTTTATTTACGTGACAAGACTTTCGCCCTGACGCAGGCTCTGATCCGGCCGGCGACAGACCGGCATGGCATAAGCGGAGGACGCACCATGGCGAAGGGTTGGAAAGAACGCGGCTTTTTCGAACTGTACCAGGACGATCCCGAACGCGCCGATGCATTGGTTTTTGGCCGTCGCAGCGGCGCCAGCCGGCGCGGTTTCCTGCAGGGCAGCGGCCTGGCGGCCATGGGCGCCATGGTGGGTGGTGCGATCCCCTTCAATGGCAATATGCCGTCCGGCCTGATCCCTGCCGCCATGGCGCAGGGCAGCGCTGCGGCACCTAAAATCCTCAAGATGGATGGCAAGGCTGAACTGGTGATCCTGGGCGACAAGCCTTTCGTGGCCGAGACGCCCGAGCATCTGCTCAATGACGACATCACGCCCAATGACAAGATATTCATCCGCAACAATGGCACCCCGCCGGATGCCGTGAGTGGCAATCCCGACTCTTGGGAATTCACCGTCGACGGGGAAGTGAACAAGGCCCTGAAGCTGACGCTGGGCGAGCTGAAGCAGAAATTCAAGCCGGTGACGTATGCGTTGCAGATGGAATGCGGCGGCAACGGCCGCAGCTTTTTCGAGCCCAAGGCCAGCGGCAACCAGTGGACCAACGGCGCGATCTCGAATGCGCGCTGGACCGGTGTGCGCCTGAAGGACGTGCTGGAGGCCGCCGGCTTGAAATCCAGCGCTGTCTATACCGGCCATTACGGCCGCGACACACATCTCTCGGGCGATGCCGGCAAGCCGGCGATCAGCCGCGGTGTGCCGATCGCCAAGGCGATGGAGGAACACACCATCGTCGCCTATGCGGTAAATGGCGGTCCGATCCCGCATATCAACGGTGCCCCGCTGCGCCTGATCGTGCCGGGCTGGCCGGGCTCCACCTCGCAGAAATGGCTCAGCCGCATCTGGGTTCGCGACAAGGAACATGATGGACAGGGCATGACGGGCACCAGCTATCGCGTGCCGATCAAGCCGATGATCCCCGGTTCGAAAGCCGATCCCAATAATTTCCGCATCCTGGAATCGATGCCGGTGCGCTCGATCATCACCAATATCGCCAATGGCACGGAATTGAAGGCCGGCACGCGGGCGATTGCGCTGCGTGGTCATGCCTGGGCCGGGGAGCATTCCGTTTCTGAGGTGCATGTTTCGGCGGATTACGGCCAGACCTGGCGCAAGGCCAAGGTGGCCAAGCCGGCCAACAAATATGCCTGGCAGACCTGGAATGCCGACCTGACGGTGCCGTCGGAAGGGTATTACGAATTCTGGGTCCGTGCCGTGGACAGCACCGGTCGCGGCCAGAGTCATGTGGCGGCCAACTGGAATCCGCAAGGCTATGGCGGCAACGTGATGCATCGCGTCGCCGTGCTGATCCCCGCCTGAGGTATCGGAGAGGATCGTACATCCATGATGCGTTGGTTTGCTGCCGCTGTCATGGCGGCGTCGCTGGCGTTTGCTGCCGGCGGCGCCGTCCTCGCCCAGTCGTCACCTGCCGAACGGGAACCCGAAGAACCGACCGTATTTCCCGACGGCGAGAACCGTGACGAGGTCTTCTATACCTGCACGGCCTGTCACGGTTCAGACTTGGTCCGCGCGCAGGGCCATAGCCGCGAGCGCTGGGCCGAAGTGCTGAGCATCATGGTGGAAAAGCACAACATGGCGCCGCTGGAAGGCGAGGACCTGAAAAGGACGCTGGATTACCTAGCCAAGGCGTTTCCACCGAAAGGCCGTGGGTATACCAACCCGTTCCTGAACCGGACGACGGCGAATTAGACTTTCGTGAAGCGGTAGGCGCAGCCAGCCGTCATGCGGCCGTCTTCCACGCGTATGCAGCCGTCGACGCGATCTTCCAAGCGGAAGCGGTCGCCGGCGCAGGCCAGCAGGTAATCCTCGGCATGACTGTAACGCCCGGTCGGCAGCAGGGTGTACCCGCTGCCGGTGGCACCGAGTTCGGTGGTGAACAGAATGCTGCCGTTGGATGCCAGAACCCTGTCCAGCTCGACGAACAGCCCGTCCAGCTTGCCAACATAGATCAGCGTATCGGCCGCTATTGCCACATCATAGGCGTCACTGCCCATCGTCTCCAAAGCGGCATGCAGCTCGCTCTGCTGGAGGGCGTCATAGATACCCCGACGCTGGGCCTGCTGCAGCATGCCGGGCACCATGTCGACGCCATCGAGGCGGGAGGCATAGGGGCGGAAAGGCACACCGCTCAGACCGGTGCCGCAACCCAGATCGACGATGCGTCGACTGGCATCGGCAGCCCAGCCTGCATTGATGGCGAGCTGCTGCAACATCTCGGGTCCGCGATAAGCGAGGCGGGAGAGGTGCGTGTCAAAGCTGGCCGCACGGTTGTTGAACAGCCAGTTCACGAAAACGGCCGGTGCGCGCTCGGGGTTGCGACCTTCAAGAGAGGCCAGAAGATGATTGATCACACCCGATTGCGGCGACAGTTTCTGGGCGCGCTGCAGGCTTTTGACGGCCGCGTCATTCCGTTTCAGGTCGATCTGGCTCATGGCTAGGCCCAGCCACGACAGCGCAGAATCGGCCAATGTCACGGCCTTCGAGAAATAACCTTCGGCCTCGGCATGACGGCCGTTTTCCAGCGCGCGGATACCGCGCTGCTGCCAGCTGATCGCATCGAGTGTCGCATCGTGTTGCATGCCCTCAAGCTAGGAGCTGCCAGACGTCAATACGACCAAATTATTTGGAAAAATTACTGCAGCCATTTACGCCGCGCTAACCATGCCGGCCGCGGGGGATAGTTAACCGAAATTCACCATTTCACTCTTCGCCGCCCATGGCCTTTTGCAGTGTCTCGGCATCGTAATTCTGGCCGATCGACATGGCGCAAATCCGCGAGATATGGGTAAGCGGCAGGCCGCTTTCCTTGGTCCAGACATTCATCTGGGCCTGGATTTTCTGACGGTCGCGTTTCGAAGTGGGATTCTCAGAAATATCCACGCCCGCATCGCGCAGGCAAAGCACCACGTCGCGCGAGGCAATCCAACTGTCGCGGCCAAGGAAACGGATCAGGTATTGCCCGGTATTCCCGCCCAGGCGGGAGCCGCGTTTGGCCAGCAGATCGAGTAGCCCGAGTTGATCGTCCATCGGCCAGGTGGCCAGCAATTTGCCAAAACTGCCGTATTCGGCGGCGATATCCTGCACGAACTGGGCATTGTCGCGTACGGAGCGGATTTTTTGCGGATTGCGCACAATGCGCTTGTCCGAAGCCAGTTTTTCCCAGAATTCGTCGGGCTTATGCAGCAGCTTGCGGGGCTCGAAGCCCAGGAAAGCGGCCTCGAAGCCGTCCCATTTGTTTTCGATCACGCTCCAGACAAAGCCGGCAGAAAAGACACGTTTGGCCATTTCGGCCAGGGCGCGGTCGTCTTTCAGTTTCGCCAGCGCCTTCATATCCGGCTTGGGCGGCAGCAGTTTTTTGAGCTTGGCTTCGCCACCCTTGCGCTTGGCGGCGCGGGCATAAATCGTCTTGAACGCGGTGGGCATGGCGGGACTTTCTCAGGACGCGGCTTTGCTGAACCGATAGGCATAGCCGGGGATGGCCTGTTTGGCCTCGGTGCGAATGGCGCCCTCGACACGGTCGGCGCAGGTGAAGAGGCCGGCGGCGCATTGCTGCAGGTAAGCATGAGAATGCTGGTAGCGGCCGGATTTGACCAGCGTGAAACCCTCGTCGCAGGCTTCCACGGTAAACAGGAAATCGCCACCTGGTTTCAGCGCGGCATGCACCATGCGGAACAGCTCCGCCACGTCGCCGATATAGACCAGGGTGTCGGCAGCTACCACGGCATCGTAGCTGCCGGCCGGCAGGCGGCGCAGAACGGCGTGAGCCTCGCCGTGCCACAGATGGTTGTAGACGCCGCGCTTCAATGCCTGCTCCAGCATGCTGGCGGACAGGTCGGCGCCCTCAAGATGGCCGGCATAGGCACGCAACGGCATGCCGCTCAGCCCCGTTCCGCATCCAATGTCGATGATGCGCCGCGAACCGTCGGCGGCCCAGCCGGCGCGTTGAATCAACTGGGCCAGCATCTGCGGGCCCTGGTATTGCAGGCTGGTCAGGTGCTGGTCGAAATTCGCGGCATAGCCATTGAACAGGAAGGTGATGTAATCGTTCGGCGCGCGGGATGTTGTTTCGCCGGTCATGGCTTTCAGCAAATGACTGACCACCCCGCAATGGGGGCGTGCGGTATTGGCGCGCTGCAAGCTGACGATGGCATCATCGGTTCGTCGCTGGTTTATCTGGCTGAAGGCGAGGCCGACCCAGGATATCTCGCGGCTCTCATCGCAGGCCACCGCTTTGGCGAAACAGGCTTCGGCCTCGGCATGCTGGCCCCGGCTGTCGGCCTCGATGCCGCGGCGTTCCCAGTCTGCGGCTTCTGCGGATGGATCACTTTGCATGGCGCAACGATAGCGCCATGGACCTGAGAGCGGCAACCGGATTGTGAAAGGGGTTAAGCCGGGTCGGGGGTTACTGGCCGCGCCCGCCGCGGCTGGCGAAGCGCTCGGCTTCTTCGGCGGCGCGGATCAGCGCCTTGGCCTTGTTGACGCATTCCACATGTTCCGACATCGGATCGCTGTCGGCCACGATGCCGGCGCCGGCCTGCACATACATGGTGCCGTCCTTCACCAGTGCCGTGCGCAGGGTGATGCAGGTATCCATGCTGCCATTGGCCGAGAAATAACCGACGCCGCCGGCATAGAAGCTGCGGCGGACGGGTTCCAGTTCGTCGATGATCTCCATCGCCCGCACTTTTGGCGCGCCCGAAACGGTGCCGGCGGGGAAGCCGGCGAACATGGCATCCAGCGCATCCAGATCGGGGCGGATCTTGCCCTCGACGTTGGATACGATGTGCATCACATGACTGTAGCGTTCGATCTGGTTGCGCTCGGTGACCTTGACCGTGCCGATCCTGGCCACACGACCCACATCGTTACGCCCGAGATCGAGCAGCATCAGATGTTCAGCCAGTTCCTTGGGATCGCTGAGCAGGTCCTGCGCCAGGGCTTCGTCCTCGACCGGCGTGGCGCCGCGCTTGCGGGTGCCGGCGATGGGCCGGATCGTCACCGTTTCGTCGCGCAGGCGCACCAGAATCTCGGGTGACGAGCCGACCAGGCAGGGCCCACCCAGATTGAGATAGAACATGAAGGGTGAGGGGTTGGTCCGCCGCAGGGCGCGATAGAGCGCGAAAGGCGGCAGGCGGAACGGCAGGCTGAAACGCTGGCCCACCACGACCTGGAAGATATCGCCGGCGGCAATGTAGTCTTTGGCCTTGCGGACCATCGCCATGTAATCGTCGGGCGACATGTTCGACTGCGGCTCGGGCAGGGCATCCAGATCGGCGATCTGGTCGCGCACGGCGCCCAATGGCCGGTCCAGATCCGCCACTGCGTCGCTCAGGCGTTCGCTCGCCATGGCATAGGCGGCGCGGGCATCCATGCCGGTCTGCGGCCGTACCGGGGTGACCAGTGTGATGATGTCGAGCACGGAGTCGAAGATCGCCATCACGGTGGGCCGCATCAGCAGGCCGTCGGGCAGGCCCAGCGTATCCGGATTGGTATCTGGCACTTTCGGCTCGATCAGCCGAACCATGTCGTAGCCCATGAAGCCAACGATGCCGGCCGCCATCGGCGGCAGGTGGTTGGGCAGGTCGATATGACTCTCGGCCAGCAGCTTGCGCAGGGATTCCAGCGTTGGCTCGGGGCAGGGTTCAAAAGCCGCCTGATCAAAGCGGGCCTTGCGGTTGATTTCGGCTTTCTGGCCCGTGCAGCGCCATAACAGGTCGGGCTTCAGGCCAATGATCGAATACCGGCCCCGCACGGCCCCGCCTTCGATCGATTCCAGCAGGCAGGACCACGGCCGCGTATCGGCCAGCTTGAGGAAGGCCGAGACCGGCGTTTCCAGGTCGGCGACAAGCTGGGTGGAGAGCACCTGGGCCTCGCCGGCCATATAGGCCTTGGCGAAGCTGGCGTAATCGGGCGTGATCTTCATCGGCGGCGCGTTTGTTTACAGGCCGGTAGCGCGGACGCGGGCTGCCGGATCGATCTTGACGCCGATATCCTTCTGCACGGTCTGGCGATACTGCTGCACCAGATCCTGGGCGATGCCGCCGGCCAGCTGCTGCGCGGTCTGGTCCTTCTGACGGGCAATCGCTGCCGGATCGGCCGGTTCGATGCGAGTGAGTTTGGCGACGATCGCGTTGGCCGCATTGGCACCGGCGGGGCCGGTGACGATTTCGCTGGGCTTGGCGCCGAACAGCGCGGTGATCACCGCGGGCGAGAGCGCCCGTTCGGCCGGCTGGCCGCCGCGCGACAGCGGGGCGCTGAGCTGTACGCTGGCGCCCACGGCGGCGGCTTCCTTGGCGATGTCGCCACCAGCGCGCAGGCGTTCGGCGATCTGCTTCGCGGCTTCAGCCGCGGCCTCGCTGCGCGCGCGCTGCTGCAGGGCGGCGACGACGCTGTCCTTCACGTCATTCAGCGGGCGCAGGGCTGCCGGCTTTACATCCACAGCCTTCAACACCAGGAAACCGCCATTCACATCATCGACGATACGCGGCTCGCCGCCGGCATCCATGTCGAAGGCTTCCGTCAGGAAAGCGGGCAGCTTCGGCAGGTTTTCCACCGGCTTGCCATCGGGAGGCGTGCCCTGGGCATCGATGTCGACCACGCGATTCAGGTTGGCTTTGTGCGCGGTGGCGATTTCCTCAAGAGTGGCCCCGCCGGCAATCTGATCGTCGATCTGCTGACGCAGCTTGATCAGACCTTCGGTCGCCTTGCGCAGGGCGATCTGCTGGCGCAGTTCAGCCTTGGCCTCGTCCAGGCTCTTGGTCGTGCCGGGCTGGATCGCGGTGACGCGGGCCAGATGCCAACCGAAAGGCGAGGTGACTGGTTCACCCACCGTGTTCAGCGGCAGGGCAAAGACGGCATTGGCGATGCTGGCCGGCAGTTCGTCCCTGGTCACGGTGCCGAGCTTCACGTCCTCGGCCTTCAGCTTCTGCAGCCGCGCGGCCATGGCGATGAAATCCTCGCCTTTTTGCAGGGCGTCATAAGCCGCCTTGGCTTCGGCTTCGGTGGCGAACACCACCTGTTCGATGGCGCGCTTCTCCGGGGTCACGTAAGCGGAGCGATGGGCGTCATATTCCTCGCGCAGTTCCTCGTCGCTGACCGGCATCTGGCCGGTATATTGCTGCGGCGTGATGGCGATCCAGGCCAGGCTACGGCGTTCTGGTGCGGTATAGGCCAGCGGATTGGCCTTGTAATATTCTTCGATCTGCGCATCGGTCGGCGCCGCCGGTGCCGGCAGTTTGGCGGCGTCGATGACGAAATATTCGGCCAGGCGACGTTCCAGTCGATAGCCCAGGATGGTGTCGACCATCGCGTCCGGAACGCCGGTGATGCTGCCGAACAGGCTGCCCAGCAATTGGGTGCGAGCCAGGTCCTGGCGCAGCAGCACGACCAGCATGCCTTCCGTGTAGCCTTCGTTGCGCAGGTAAGTCTCGTAGGCCAGGCGATCGAACTGGCCGGTGATGCCCTTGAAGGCTGGCGCATTGGTGATCGCCTCGCGGATCTGGGCGTCGGTGATCATGATGCCGAGCTTGTCGGCCACCTGCACATAGAGCTTGTCTTCGATCAGGCGGTTCAGCACCGTTTCATCCAGTCCGAGCTGGCGGGCCTGCTCGGCGGTGAAGGCGCTGCCGAAGCGGCGTTGCAGGTTGCTGACTTCGCGGCGATAGGCATCGGCGAATTCCGGCTGGCTGATCTTGGCCGAACCGACGGTGGCCACATCGCCGCGGCCGCTGAAGCCGCCGATATAGTCCCCGATGCCCCAGGCGCCGAAGCTGACGATCAGGAGAATCATCAGGCCCTTGGCAATCCACGAGGCGGCGCCGGAACGCATCTGCTGCAGCATTGAAAACACCCGAAAAAGTGAAGCGAAACAAAGGCTCCGGCCTGATCCTGCGACCCCGGCCGGAGCGGTCGGGCATAGTAAGGCCGGGGCGGGGAGGCGGCAAGGCGCCGGCTTTGCCTTTCGGGTCGGAACTTGCTAGGAGAAACCCGGTTTTTCCCCATCTCTCGACCCCCTAGTCCTGTGAGGTTTCCATGGCGGCGCGGCGCCCCCTGATTGTCGGCAACTGGAAAATGAACGGCCTGACGGCCTCCCTCGCCGAGGCCACGGCGCTGGCCGGCAAGGTGCAGGCCCAGGCCCCGCAGGCCGAACTGGGCCTTTGTCCGCCCGCCACCCTGGTTGCGGCGATGGCCATGACCCTGAAAGGCAGCGGTATTGGTGTCGGCGGACAGGATTGCCACGCCAGGGCCGCAGGTGCCCATACCGGGGATATCGCGGCCGAGATGCTGAAGGATGCCGGCGCGGCCTATGCGATCGTGGGCCATTCCGAACGCCGTGCCGACCATGGCGAAAGCGACGAAGCCGTGCGGGCCAAGGCCCAGGCGGCCCATCGGGCCGGTCTGGTCGCCATCGTCTGCCTGGGCGAAACTCTGGCCCAGCGTGATGCCGGTGAAACGCTGAAGGTGGTGGGCTCACAACTGCGCGGTTCGCTGCCCGACGATGCCAACGCCGCCAACACCGTGATCGCCTATGAGCCGGTCTGGGCCATCGGCACCGGCCGCACGCCGACCCTGGAGCAGGTGGCTGAGGTGCATGCCGCGATCCGGCAGGACCTGAAGGCGCGCTTCGATGATGGCGCCGGTTTCCGCATCCTGTATGGCGGCTCGGTGAAGCCCGACAACGCGAAGCAACTGATGGCCGTGGCCGATGTGGATGGCGCGCTGGTGGGGGGCGCCAGCCTGAAGGCCAACGATTTCTGGCCCATCGTCGAGGCGAAAGGCTTCAAGTAAGCCCATGGGCGCCGAGGAGCGGGATCGGGACGGCAGCATCGCGGCACTGAAACAGGTGGCCGCGCAATTCGCCGTGTCCGTCACACCGCATCTGCAGGCGCAGATCGATCCCGCCGATCCGAAAGACCCGATCGCGCGCCAGTTCCTGCCCGATGCGGCGGAACTGGTGACGCATGATCATGAACGCACCGACCCCATCGGCGACGAGGCCCACAGCCCGGTGGCGGGCATCGTGCACCGCTACCCCGACCGCGTGCTGCTCAAGCTGGTGAATGTTTGCCCGGTCTATTGCCGGTTCTGCTTCCGCCGCGAGATGGTGGGGCCGGCCAGTATCAAGAATGGTGCGAAGGGCCTCAGCGCCGAACAGCTCGATGCCGCCATCGACTATATCGCGCAGCATCCGGCGATCTGGGAGGTGATCCTCACCGGCGGCGATCCGCTGATCGTTTCGCCGCGCCGACTGCAAGAGGTGATCGCGCGGCTGAATGCCATCCCGCATCTGGGCGTGATCCGCATCCACAGCCGCGTGCCTGTGGTCGATCCGGCGCGCATCAGTGATGAGATGGTCGCGGCGCTGAAATCCGGCGACAAGACCGTGTGGCTGCTGCTGCATGCCAACCATGCCCGCGAATTCGTGCCCGAGGCAGTGGCCGCGATCCGCCGCCTGGTGGATGCCGGCATTCCGATGCTGGGCCAGTCGGTGCTGCTGAAGGGCGTGAACGACAGCCCGGCGGCGCTGACCGACCTGTTCCGCGCCATGGTGGCCAACCGGATCAAGCCGCATTACCTGCATCACGGCGACCTGGCGCGCGGCACCAGCCATTTCCGCCTGTCGCTGGAAGAGGGGCAGCAACTGATGCGCCGCCTGCGCGGCCATACCTCGGGCCTGCTGCAGCCGACCTATATCCTCGATATCCCCGGTGGCCACGGGAAGGTGCCGGTCGGCCCGGCCTATGCCGAGCCCCAGAAGGATGGCTCCTGGACCGTCACCGACCCCTGGGGCTGCAGCCATCGGTATGACGACCCGGCGGTGGGTTAACCCATTGCTCAGGCTCAAAAACTGTTGAAGCCTCCACCTTGCCTGCCGCAGGGGCTTTCCCTATCTGACCTGAGGGTGTAAAAGCCCCCGGACTTTCGGAGATTCAAGACCATGATGACCTTCCTTCTGGTGGTGCATATCCTGCTGGCGCTGGCGCTGATCGGCGTCATCCTGGTGCAGCGCTCGGAAGGCGGCGGCCTTGGCATGGGCGGCGGTGGCGGCGGGTTCATGACCGCGCGTGGCCAGGCCAACCTGCTGACCCGCACCACGGCCATCCTGGCGGCGCTGTTCATCTGCACCAGTATCGTGCTGGCGATCATGGCCGGCGGTCATTCCAAGCCGCGCTCGATTCTCGACGCCGCCCCGGCCACGACACCGTCGGCCCCGGCCGAGTCGCCCAAGCCGGCCGTGCCGCTGTCGCAGTAAGCATCTGAATTTACAGATCAATTAAATCGCGTACTGCGGTACGCAAAGCCCTTCATTGTGTCGAGCGATTAGATTAAACAGGAGGCCCATGACGCGGTACATCTTCATCACCGGCGGCGTGGTTTCCTCCCTCGGCAAAGGTCTGGCTTCGGCGGCGCTCGGCGCCCTGCTGCAGGCCCGCGGCTATTCCGTCCGCCTGCGCAAGCTCGATCCCTATATCAACGTCGATCCGGGCACCATGAGCCCGTATCAGCATGGCGAGGTCTTCGTCACCGATGACGGCGCCGAAACCGACCTTGATCTTGGTCATTACGAGCGCTTCACCGGCGTGCCCGGCCGCAAGACCGACAACATCACCACCGGCCGCATCTACCAGACCGTGATCGCCAAGGAGCGCCGCGGCGACTATCTGGGCGGCACCGTGCAGGTGATCCCGCATATCACCGACGCCATCAAGGATTTCATCGCGGCCGACCGCAACGACGTCGATTTCATGCTGGTGGAAGTGGGCGGCACGGTGGGCGACATCGAAAGCCTGCCCTTCCTGGAAGCGATCCGCCAGTTCGGCCTGGAAGCCGGCCGGGGCCAGGCGATCTACATCCACGTGACGCTGGTGCCGTTCATCGCCGCCTCGGGCGAGCTGAAGACCAAGCCGACGCAGCATTCGGTGAAGGAGCTGCGTTCCATCGGCATCCAGCCTGATATCCTGCTCTGCCGCGCCGACCGCGAGATTCCGCAGGGCGACCGCAAGAAGATGGCGTTGTTCTGCAACGTGCGCGAAGAGGCGGTGATCCCCGCGCTTGATGTGAACACCATCTACGCCGCGCCGCTGGCCTATCACGAGGCCGGGCTGGATGTGCAGGTGCTGAAAAGCTTCGGCATCGATGCGGCGAAAGAGCCCGACCTGTCGCGCTGGAAAAGCGTGGTTCAGCGCGTGGTGGCGCCGGAGAACAGCGTCAAGATCGCCATCGTCGGCAAGTATACCGGCCTGAAGGATGCCTATAAGTCGCTGGCCGAGGCGCTGGCGCATGGCGGCATCGCCAACAACGCGCGCGTCAACATCGAGTGGATCGAGTCCGAGATATTCGAAAAGGACGAAACCGCCCTGCATGCGCTGGATGGCGTGCATGCCATCCTGGTGCCGGGCGGCTTCGGCGAACGCGGCTCGGAAGGCAAGATCCGTGCGGTCACCTTCGCCCGTGAACGCAACGTGCCGTATTTCGGCATCTGCTTCGGCATGCAGATGGCGGTGATTGAATATGCCCGCTCCAAGGCCGGCATCAAGAAAGCCAGCAGCACCGAATTCGGCCCGGCGGAAGAGCCGCTCGTGGGCTTGATGACCGAGTGGATGCGCGGCAATGAACTGGAGCAGCGCAGCAAGGCCGGTGACCTGGGCGGCACCATGCGGCTGGGCGCCTACGATGCCGCGCTGAAGCCGGGCTCGCGCGTGGCCGAGATCTATGGCAGCACGACGATCTCCGAGCGCCACCGGCACCGCTACGAGGTGAACACCAAGTATCGCGACAAGCTGGAATCCTGCGGCCTGGTCTTCTCCGGCATGTCGCCCGATGGCCTGCTGCCCGAGATCGTCGAACTGCCGAACCACCCCTGGTTCATCGGCGTGCAGTATCACCCCGAACTGAAATCCAAGCCCTTTGAACCGCATCCGCTGTTCGCCAGCTTCGTGAAAGCGGCGCTGGACCAGTCGCGGCTGGTCTAGGCCGGCTGGAAAAACACCATCGTCTCCAATATATTACCGTCATGCCCGGCCTTGTGCCGGGCATCCACGTTTTGGCAACCGACGACAGATTTACTCGTGGATGGCCGGCAATGAAGCCCTTTCTGGGCCCGGCCATGACGGATTAGAGTGGTTGCGGGGCGAGTGATCAGGAGCGACGCAGAATGAGCGATACCCAGAACCCCATCCGCCACGTGAAGGTCGGTGAATTCGAGATCGGCAATGATCTGCCGCTGACGCTGATCGCCGGGCCCTGCGCCATGGAAAGCCGCGAACACGCGCTGGACATGGCCGGCTCGCTGAAGGAGCTGACCGAGAAGCTCGGTGTCAGCTTCATCTACAAATCCTCCTTCGACAAGGCCAACCGCACCTCGATCCGCTCCAACCGCGGCTTCGGGCTGGAAAATGCCATTCCGGTGTTCGATGAAATCCGCTCGACGCTCGGCCTGCCGGTGATCACCGATGTGCACACCGAGGAACAATGCCGCGAAGTGGCGCCGCATGTGGATGTGCTGCAGATCCCGGCCTTCCTGTGCCGCCAGACCGACCTGCTGGTTGCCGCCGCCCAGACCGGCAAGCCGGTGAACGTGAAGAAGGGCCAGTTCCTCGCCCCCTGGGACATGAAGAACATCGTCGAGAAATTCGACTATTGCGGCAATCCGAACGTGATGCTGTGCGAGCGCGGCGTGAGTTTTGGCTACAACACGCTGGTCAACGACATGCGCGCGCTGCCGATCATGGCCGAGACCGGCTGCCCGGTGGTGTTCGATGCCACGCATTCGGTGCAGCAGCCGGGCGGCAAGGGCACGGCCTCGGGCGGCGACCGCCGCTTCGTGCCGGTGCTGGCGCGTGGCGCCGTGGCGATCGGCGTGGCCGCCGTGTTCATGGAAACCCACAAGGACCCGGATTCAGCGCCGTCGGACGGCCCCAACATGGTGGAATTCGACAAGCTGGAACCGATCCTCGAGCAATTGCTGGAATTCGACCACCTGGCGAAAAGCGGACATTGACAGGTAGGGACGGCGAGGGCGTAGCGCCCCCTCACGCCTCCAGTTTAGCCAGCACCTGGCCTTCCTTCACGCTGTCGCCCTCGGCAACGGTGAGGGCGGCGAGCCTGCCGGCCTTCGGGGCCTCGACCGGGATTTCCATTTTCATCGATTCAAGGATCATCACGATGTCGCCGCTGCCCAGGGACGCACCGGCTTCAGCCTCGATCTTCCATACCTTGCCGGTGACATCGGCCTTGATCTCGATAACGGGCATGTCATTATGCTCCCTAAAGAAAATACCGGTTTTCCAGCAAATTAATATAAATTCTTGAGTTTTTCAAACTCACGAATAGTCCCGCTATAGGCCGTCATAGGCAACCGTAGGTGCTGATGCACAGTATTCTGGTGGCTGGGCTGGTAGTGCTTACGTCGTCATCATGTCCCGAGAATGAGGAAGACGCCATACGGGCTAAAATGATATTTGGCCAACTGCCTGATATTAGCTTTCGAGACGAATATGGCTGACAACGACCTCCACGATTTCTTCCAGCAACAAGCCGTGGAGATCGCGGCCGAGTATGAACGTATTCGCAAGCGATCCAGAGAGGATGCAGGAACTGCTGGAGATGAGGGCGAGGAAAACTGGCGAGAGATTTTAGGCGGCTGGTTGCCATCCGAATATAACGTCACGACCAAAGGGCGCGTCATGGTACCTAATGGTTGGTCAGGCGGTCAGGTTGATGTGGTCGTGCACAATCGCGCTTATCCGCGCCGTCTAAGAGAGAAGAAGATGCACTTGGCCGGTGGGGTGGCAGCCGTGTTTGAGTGCAAGTTGACCCTGCGGCCTGGCGATATAACGAAGGCGGTAAAGAAGTGTGCCGAATTGAAGGCCGCTCTCCCTAAGCGTTACGGTTCTCCTTACAAAGAGCTGGTAGCACCGATGATCTTTGGCGTTCTCGCGCATAGCCACGATTTTGGAGCGAATGCCGAGGAGAAGATTCATCTTGAGATTCTCACGGCTAGCCAAACTTATGTCGATCATCCCATCAAGGAGATCGATCTTGTCTGCGTGGCTGATCTCAAGGCGTGGCACCACTCGGTCATGCAATTCCTTTTTCACCGCCCACCACCCCAGCTAGAAGGCCCTGTCATGACCTCGTTCATGCAAGCCGAGGGCAATCCAATCGCAAACGCGATCAACTACACAACTACACGATTGGCTTGGGAAGACCCGACACTTAGAAACTTGTCTGAATACTACAGAACCGTGCTGAGCCCACAGGGTAGGGGCAATATTAGGCATTGGCCCCAGTCAGTAGTTACGGAGCAATTGCTGAAGCAGCCGGCATTCGATGGTGGGGGCGGATGGAGCCACTGGAATGGGCTCTACTACTGAACTCGATCATTCGATAAATCGCCGGTTGGCAGAAAGTAGATGTATTCTGCCAAACCTGCTTTTCACATGCGGTAGTCATCTTATTTGGATAGTTTCGATTTTCTCTTAGTCACCTTCGATGACTCGTCTGCAAGGCTACGATGGCGGTTGTTATCAATGAACCAGATCAGGTCAATCTCGCGGTACCGGATGATGGTCTGAGCAACCCGAATGTAAGCTGGTCCCGTTCCGTCTTTACGCCAACGGAACATAGTCTGGGGATCGACGCGGAGGAGGCGGGCAGCCTCTTTGGTCGTAAGCAACGCAGGCATGCTCTGCCTCTCGGGTTGAAGCAATTTTCCGACGGTTCATTGTCGTGCATCCCCTAAGCGACACTTACGGGTTCATGGTGACACTACGGGTTACATGGATTTTGGGGGCTGCCTAAGTGCTTGTATCGCGGAGCCGAATCAGGACTGTTGACGATAACGGGCATGTGTCCTCCTCGGTCCATTAACCCTGTTTCTGCCTTGGAAGTGCCTGTCGCGCCAGCGTAAAATGCGGTGTCTGTGCCGAGTCACGAAAGGCTGTCATGTCCTGCCGTAACGTCATTGCGGTTTTAGTCGCCGCCGGCCTGCTGGCGGGCTGCGATACCTATAACGCGATCCGCCGCGATATCGGCATCGATCCGCGCGACCCTCCGATGCAGCAGGCAGTACCGCAGCAGATGCCCCAGCAGCCCATGCCGTCCGCGCCGCCGGCGCCTGTCGTGCAGGGCGGCGTGGCACAGGCCAACTGGGCGGCGCAGCGCGCGGCCTCGGCTGCGGCGGCCAACCAGGGCAACACCGCTCCGGTCGGCTACAAGGAACCGGAAAAACCGGCAGAGACGCCAGCCGGCACATCTGCCGCCGCGCCAGCATCCGCCGCGACCATGCCAGCCGCATCGCCGGCTCCCACACGCACGGCACGGACAGCGGCCCCGTCTCCCACCAACAACGCGACGGCGAGCCGTACAGCGACGGCGCCCGCCGCCGCTGCCACGCCGGGTCTGCCGGCCGGCTACAAGCCTTCCCCCTCGGTGATGGACAATCCCGCCCAGGCGATGGAGCAGCAGAAGATCGCCGCTGCCACCGGAGCCGTGCCCGAGCCGCCCAAGATGGCCGGCAGCATGAAAGAACCGGGCAGCGTCACCGGCGGATCATGGCGTGTGCATCTGGCCTCGCACCGCACGGAATCGGCGGCGATCAACGAATGGCAGGAGCTGCTGAAGGCCAATCCACAGCTTTATGGCCAGTACGATCCGTTGGTCTCCTGGGTGGAACTGCAGGGGCGGGGTTCATTCGCGCGGCTGGAGCTGGTCGGTTTCCCGGACAGGAAAGCGGCCGAAGCAGCCTGCGCGAAACTGCGCTCGGGTTCGCGCTACTGCGCGGCGGTGTCGGAATAGGACAATTAATCTTCGTCATGCCCGCTTGCGCGGAAGTGACGAAAAAAGAAAAGGCCGGGATTAACCCGGCCTTTTGCATTCTGGAAAATCTGAAGTTCTTTACGCGGCAGCCTCGGCGGCACGAGAGGCGCGCTTGCGATCGTTCGGATCCAGCAGCTTCTTGCGGATGCGGATCGACTTCGGCGTCACTTCCACCAGTTCATCGTCGCCGATATAGCTGATCGCCTGTTCCAGCGTCATCTTGCGCGGCGGGGTGAGGCGCACGGCCTCATCCTTGCCCGAGGCACGCATGTTGGTGAGCTGCTTGGCCTTCATCGGGTTGACTTCGAGGTCGTTGTCGCGGCTGTTCTCGCCGATGATCATGCCCTCGTAGACCGGCGTGCCGGGATCGACGAACAGCACGCCGCGTTCCTCGATATACCACAGCGCATAGGCCACGGTTTCACCGGTGCCGTTGGCGATCAGCACGCCGTTGCGACGGCCCGGAATCGGGCCGCGATGCGGGCCGTAGCCATGGAACAGCTTGTTCATGATGCCGGTGCCGCGCGTGTCGGTCAGGAACTCGCCGTGATAGCCGATCAGGCCACGCGACGGGGCATGGAAGGTGACGCGGGTCTTGCCGCCGCCCGAGGGACGCATGTCGCGCAGCTCGGCCTTGCGCAGGCTCATCTTCTCGACCACGACGCCGGTATAGGCGTCGTCGACATCGACGTGCACTTCCTCGATAGGCTCGAGCAGCTGGCCGTTTTCGTCCTTCTGGAAGATCACGCGCGGGCGGCTGATCGAAAGCTCGAAGCCTTCGCGGCGCATCACCTCGACCAGAACGCCGAGCTGCAATTCGCCGCGGCCGGCGACCTGGAAGGCGTCCTTCTCGTCGGTCTCGGTCACGCGGATGGCGACGTTACCCTCGGCCTCGCGCAGCAGGCGTTCGCGGATCACGCGGCTCTGCACCTTGCTGCCTTCCTTGCCGGCAAACGGCGAGTTGTTGACCGAGAAGGTCATGGCGAGCGTCGGCGGGTCGATCGGATTGGCCGGCACCGGCTCGGTGACGGCGGGGTCGCAGATGGTATCGGCCACGGTGGTGGTGGTCAGGCCGGCGATGGCGATGATGTCGCCGGCTTCGGCCTCGTCCACCGGCACGCGCTCGATGCCGCGGAAGGCCAGCAGCTTGGTGGCGCGGCCCGCTTCGATCTCGGTGCCGTCGGCGCGCAGCGAATGGATCGGCGCGTTGACCTTCAGCTTGCCGGAATAGATGCGGCCGGTGAGGATGCGGCCGAGGAAGTTGTCGGCTTCCAGCGTGGTGACCAGCATCTTGAACGGTGCGTCGATCTCGGCCTTCGGGGCCGGTACGTGGCGCACGATCAGGTCGAACAGCGGGGCCAGGTCCTTGCGGGGGCCTTCCAGGCTGTCATCGGCCCAGCCGCTGCGGCCCGAGGCGAACATGCAGGGGAAATCGAGCTGCTCTTCCGTCGCATCCAGCGCGGCGAACAGGTCGAACACCTCCGAATGCACTTCCACCGGGCGGGCGTCCTGGCGGTCGACCTTGTTGATGACGACGATGGGGCGCATGCCAAGGCCAAGCGCCTTGCCCAGCACGAACTTGGTCTGCGGCAGCGGGCCTTCGGCCGCATCCACCAGCAGCACCACGCCATCCACCATGGAGAGGATGCGCTCGACCTCGCCGCCGAAATCGGCGTGGCCGGGGGTATCGACGATGTTGACGCGGGTGCCATGCCACTCGACCGAGGTGCACTTGGCCAGGATGGTGATGCCGCGCTCGCGCTCCAGGTCATTGGAGTCCATCACGCGCTCGGCCACCTGCTGGTTCTCGCGGAACGAGCCGGACTGGCGCAGCAGGGCGTCAACCAGAGTGGTCTTGCCATGGTCGACGTGGGCGATGATGGCGATATTGCGGATATCCATGCGGCTTACACAAAAGGCCCGGTCCATCCTGGGGTCAGGCGGCCGGGCGCGATTCCTTTAAATCGGCTAGGGTTGGGCGGGTATATACGGTGCGAGACCGATTGTTACAAGGACAGATTTGTTGCGCCGCAGTGACGGCGACGGTGGGGCGCGGCGAGCGATAACAATTCTTTCTTTTTCAATGAGTTATTTTGCCATAGGCCGTCGAGGCGACCGGCGGGCGGATTCCGTCACTTTTGCCACGGTCGCCTCCGACTGCCTTGCCAGCCAGTCGACGAAGGTCTGCAGACGTGGATCGCCCGACAATGCCGCCGGCCATTGCGCCATATGCACCTTGCCCGATGGCATCGCCCAGCGGGTGCCGAGCGGGCGGAGGAGACGGCCCTCGCGCAGCGCATCATGCACCAGCAGCGAGCGGGCCAGGGCCACGCCGCTGCCTTCCAGGGCGGCCGCAATCGCCGTGCCGATTTCGTCCACATGCAGGCTGGTTTTCGGCTTGCCGGGCAGGTCAAGACGCCGGAACCATGTGCTCCACTCCCATTCGGGCCCCTGCTTTTCCGGGCTGCGTCCGCGCCGGTCGGGTTCCTGGGCACCTTTGTGGATGAGCGGCAGGCTGGCGAGCCGGGCTGGATTGCGCAGGGGCTTTTCCAGCAGGGCCGGCGCGCAGACCGGAAAGACCTCTTCACGGAACAGCAGCCGCTGCGTGCTGGTGCTGCGGGCCTCTTCCGGCCTGACCCAGAGGATGCGCAGATCGAGTTCGCCGCTGTGCGCCTCGGCTTGGGCCCGCGTTGTAAAAACCATCAGTTCGATTCCGATACCGGGATGGCGGCGGGTGAAGTCGGGCAGGCGGCGCACCAGCCAGTGCTGGGCCAGCGCCGAACCGAGCCCGACACGCAGTCTTGCCCGACCGGCCAGCGCCGCGCGGCTGCGGGCGCGTAACTGCGCCATGCCCGCGAGGATTTCGTCAAAACCTTCGGCCAGCGCGTTGCCGGCCGGGGTGGGTTGCAGGCCAGCGCGCAGGCGGCGCAGCAGGGGGGTGCCGATGAAAGCCTCCAGCCGGCGCAGGCGATGGCTCACTGCGCTCTGGGTCACGCCCAGTTCGGCGGCCGCGGCGGTCATGCTGCCATGGCGCAGCACGGCCTCGAAGGCGATCAGGGAATCGAAAGGCGGCAGGCGCGGCATTTCCGCAGTATGAATGAAATTCATGATGCAGTGAAGCGATCTCGCTGGCGCCTTGCTGGCCGGCATGCGATGCAGTGCCATGTCAGATCTTGCGCAATCAACGACAGGCCTCAGCCTCAAGCACCCCATGGCCGTGGCCTGGGTGCTGGCACTCTCGGTCAGCCTGGCCAACTTCGATGTCACTGTCGTCGCCGTAGTTTTGCCGGCCATCCGTGACGAACTCGGCTTCTCGATCAGTGCCACAGCCTGGGTGATGGATGCCTACAGTCTGGCCTTTGCCGGTTCACTGTTCGCCGCCGGCGCACTGGCCGATCGTTTCGGTCGCCGCCGCATGCTGCTGCTGGGCAACGCCGGCTTCGCGCTGGCCTCGCTGCTCTGTGGTCTGACCTGGGACGGGCCTTCGCTTTGGTTTGCCCGTGCGTTGCAGGGGGTGTGCGCGGCCTTCTATATCACTGGCGGTCTGGCGGCGATCTCGCTGGCCTATCCGCCTTCGGACAATGCGGCCCACGCCAATCATGGTCGTGCCAGGGCCTTCGGCATCATCGGCGTTACCAGCGGCGCGGCGATGGCGCTGGGCCCCACGCTGGGTGGTTTTGTCGCCGCGGGTTTCGGCTGGCGCTGGATATTCCTGATCAATCTGCCGGTCTGTGCAATCTGCGCCTGGGCGGTACGTCGGGTGATTGCAGAATCGCGCGACGAAGAGGGGCGGGCTCTCGATATCATCGGTGTGGTTTTACTGACACTGGCCATCGCCCTGCCAGTGCAGGCGCTGCTGCACAGCGATGGCGCGCCGGTCTGGCGCTGGTTCGCCACGGGTGCGGGCGTGTTGTTCGGAATCGCGCTGGTGCGGCAGCAGAAGCGCCGCGCCAAACCGATGCTCGACCCGATGCTGTTCCGGCGGCGCGAGGCCATTGGCATCGGTTGCTTGCTGCTGTCATTGTCGGCCGGCTACTGGGCTACACTGATCTATCTGCCGCTCTATCTGCTGGCGGCATTTGGCCTCGATGTCGAGCGGAGCGGGTTGGCGATGCTCTGCGCGACTTTGCCGATGCTGGCGCTGCCGCCGGTCGGCGTCTGGGCGACGCAGCGGTATGGCTGGCAGGCGACGTTTACCGGCGGCCTGCTGCTGCTCACGGCCGGGCTGACGCTGCTGGCCTATGCTGCCTTCACGGGTGTATCGCTCTGGTTCGCGCTGGGCGCCATGCTGCTGTTGGCAAGTGGGGCGGGGGTCAGCAATTCGCAGGTCTCGGGCGCGCTGGTGGCGCTGGCGCCGCCAGACCGCGCCGGCATGGCGTCTGCGATGGCAACGACATTGCGGCAGGCCGGCTTTGCCATCGGCATCGCACTGCTTGGTGCAGTCTCCGGTGGCGTGAATTATGCCGCTGCCTTCGGTGTGGCGGCTTTTGCCGCCGCCCTGGGCGCAGCAGCGGCGGCACTGACGCTGAAGAGGATTCTGACCTAGGCGGCTCAGACCAGCATGTCGGCTATGCCGCCGGCGGTTTTGCCAGTACCCTGTTTGACGGCTTCCTCGATTTTCTCGCGGATTTCTTCCTCGATTTTCTTGCGCAGCTTCTCGTCCAGCTGGGCGAGGCCTTCCTCGGTCAGGCCGTTTTCTTCCAGGTATTTTGCCCGGATGCGCTCGGGGATCGACATCTTGGCATAATCCAGGAAGTCCTGGACCGCGTCGGTTTTCTTCGACGACTTGGTGGCTTCAACCGCCTCGGTGGTCTGGGTCGCAGTGGCCGATTGCGTTGCCTGCACCTCGTCGACTGCACCGGCCGCCGTGGTCAGCCAGGCCGGCCGGCTCAGCGGGTCGGTGCCTTCGGCGTCTTTGCGTTTCGCCCGCGCCTGCGCGACGAACTGCTCCATCGTCTCGCTGTCGAACGAGAGCAGTTGCAAGCGGCTGCTGCCACCGCCGATACCGGAAACCGACATGCTGTCCTCCTGTTGCTTTGTGCAGCAGGGAAGCAACACGCATGCCATGACATGGCGGTCGGGGGCATGTCAGGATGTTGCGGAAATCAGCAAAATCATATTGTTGCAGGGTTTGGTAAACGCGTATTAAGCGGAATTTTCTGCCGACAGATATGTTTGGGCGGCGTTTTATGCCGGGTTTTTTATGTTAGCGATCGATGTGGCCAAGATCGCGCTGGGGATCAAGACGGTCGCGCACGATCTGCTTGAGGGTTTTCATATCGGGGAAGCCGCCATCGCGCTTGCGCTCCCAGAGCGTGGCGCCGTCATAGCTGATCTCGAATATACCGCCACTGCCCGGCAGCAGGGCAACCTCGGCAAGATCATCGCCAAAGGTGGAGAGCAGTTCCTGCGCCATCCAGGCGGCGCGCAGCAGCCACTGGCATTGCGTGCAATAGGCAATGGCGATGCGCGGCTTGGCCTGAGCAGGGCTGGCAGTCTGTTCCGGCTGGTTCATGCGCCATACTAGCCCGGAATGTGGTCGCTGCGTAATCCGTCCAGCAGGCCCGGCGTACCGACCGTACCGCTGACCGCATCGCCCCAGATGATATCGAATCCAGCCGTGATGCCCATGCGCAGGTCATCACGGCTGTTGATATTGGCGAGGATCGCCACGCTGCGATGCAAATGCGCGCGGCGCGCGAAATTGCTCATTTCTGTATGCAGCCGGCCGGAATCCGGCTGGTCGACCGGCATCTCCGTGCTCAGTCCATAGCAGCCGGTGCCAGCATAGATATCGACCAGTTTGACGTCGGCTGCCACATGCGCGACCTGCAATGACGATAATGGGCGCAGATAGGATATCAGCTCGCCCAGCCGGCTGGCCGGCATGCCGACCGGCAGATTGGTGACTGCAAAGGCGATGAAGGTGCGGATGCCATCGGGCACTTCGCGCAAACGGCTGAAATACTGTTCACGCAGACGACTGATGCTCAGCGTGTCATAGCTGATCGGGATCACCAGCTTGGTCTGCTGGTTGGCGCTGATCATGCGGTGCAGCCCGAGCAGGGCGGCGCCAAGTGTGAAGCGGTCTAGTGCCGGCAGCAATTCCTCCGGCTTGTCGAGCAGGGGGTCGTCATCAACCAGAACCATGCGGCCCGTGCGCTTGCTGATGACGCTGGTCAGGAAAGACGAGAAAGTTCGCCGTTTGGTGTTAAACATCGGGCGAAAGTTGGCGCTGCAGTGCTTGAGGTAATCCTCGATGCTGGTGCGCTGAAACAGCACGCTGAAGTCCTGTTCCAGTTCGGGGATATAGGATGAATAAGCTGTGTCGCCGGCCGGGTGGGGTAACGGCTCGCTCACGTCGACCTCATGCCATTCCGTATCCGCAGCGGTTCGGACATGGTCGAGCAGCTCGTCGAGCGAGTTGACCTTTTCCAGCACGAACCGGCGATCGATCTCGGCAACGCATGAAACGATGGCGATTTCCTGGCCGCTGATGTCTTCCCCGACGATCAGCTTCTCGATTTCCTCGGCAATCGCACGGGCCTTGAATTCGGCCTCATGGCGGCGCAAGCGGGTGAACAGGATCAGGAAATTCTCGTCATCCACGCGGAAATAGGCGTCGGTGACATCCAGGCGCCGGCGAAAGATCGCTTCGATGAGACGGGAAATCTGTTCATTGCGGGCTTCCCAGCGTTCACCCAGGGTGTTGCGGATGCCAGACAGGCCGATGAGTTGAAGCGATCCGGCTGCGATCCTGTCCTGTGCGGCTCTCAGGTTTTCGAGACTGGACTGACCACCCGTCCTGCCTCGAGCGATGGAAGCAGGCTCCCGTTGCCGGGGTATGGCGGGGCCGGGCGGGGTGTCCCTTCCACCGAGCAACTGGCCCAGTCTCTGGATGAGTGACGTACGCTCGCTTTCCATTGCAGGACGTTTATTGGCGTTTGGCTCGATTTCCCAATGAGGCGCCGTCCTCGCAAGGACAGGTGGATTTCAAAACTGTAATCCTGAAACAACTCTGCGCCATCTGATGCAGTGAGTCGATAATATTAAAAATAGTATATTTTCCAGTAATTTACGGATTGTGTCCGCAACCGGGGCGGCGGAGCGGGATTTGACTTTCGTCCGGAAGTGGAAATATGATGATCATCATAATAATACCAGGGCGATGCCCAGGGCGGTGCTATGTCCCAATCTGCGATTTCTGATGATCGGCGGCCGCGTCGGCAGACGACCCGGGAGAAAATCCTGCGCGCGGCGGCCAAGGCGATCCGTGCAAAAGGCCCCGCCAGCGTCGGCGTGCTGGAGATCATGCGCGAGGCCGGCCTGACCCATGGTGGCTTCTACGCCCATTTCAAATCCAAGGACGAGCTTGTCGCAGCGTCGATCTCCACGATGTTTGAGCAGGGGCGCGATCGCTTCTTCGCGCGTATCGCCGGCAAGCAGGGCATCGAGGCGTTGCGCCTATGGGTCGATGCCTATGTCTCGCCGTCCCATCGTGACAATCCGGGCGGTGGTTGCGCCCTGGCGGCTCTGAGCGGCGATGTTGCCCGGCTCGATTATGCCGGGCATGACGCTTTCGATGCAGGGCTGCGCGGTATCGTCGCCCGCTTCACGGCCTATCTGCCGGCACGGGACGGATTCGACGCCGAAGCCTTCGCCATGGCGATGCTGGCCGAGATGGCGGGGGCCGTGGCGCTGGCGCGTGCCGTTGGCGACCGCGCAATGTCGGACCGCATCCTGCAATCGGCGCGAGACAGCCTGCAGGCCCGACTGACGCAGGTGGCGGCATGAACGAGCAGAGCCCTGTTGCCGCCGCGCCGCGCCCGTTCGTACGGCCGATTGTTTCGCCGCCGCGCGAGAAATTGCTGGCCGCGCCGATCCTGCCCACATTGCTGCGTCTGACACTGCCAAATACCGTGGCGATGAGCGCCACCGCGCTGGCAGCCGTTGCCGAGACTGCCTATGTCGGCCTGTTGGGCGTCGAGCCGCTGGCGGCTATGGCACTGGCCTTTCCGATGATCATGCTGATGCAGATGACCTCGGCGGGTGCGATGGGCGGCGGGGTGTCGTCGGCCATCGCTCGCGCCTTGGGCGGTGGCGATATCGCCCGCGCCAATGCCCTGGCTCTGCATGCCGTGGTGATCGCGGTTTGCGCGGGGGTGTTCTTCACGGCCTTCTTCTGGCTGCTGGGGCCCATGATCTATCAGGTGCTGGGCGGTCGCGGCGAAACGCTGGGCCAGGCCGTGCTGTATTCCAACACGGTGTTTTCCGGTGCCATCGCCGTCTGGCTGTTCAACACGTTGTCGTCGGTGTTGCGCGGCACCGGCAACATGGCTGTGCCATCCGCATTGGGTCTGGTCGTGGCCGTATTCCAGATCATGATAGGTGGCACGCTTGGCCTCGGGCTCGGTCCCGTGCCACGGCTGGGTATGATGGGCGTTGCGCTCGGGCAGGTGATTGCCTTCAGTCTGGGCACGCTGTACCTGGCCTGGCATCTGCTGGCCGGGCGGGCCCGGCTACGGCTCAGCCCTGGCAGTTTCAAGGCCCAGGGCGAGATGTTTGCCGACATCCTGAAGGTCGGCGCGATGGCCAGCCTGTCGTCGTTGCAGACCGTGCTGACCATCCTGATATTCACCGGCCTGGTGGCGCGGTTCGGCACCGTGGCGCTGGCCGGTTATGGCATCGGCGCGCGGCTGGAGTTCCTGTTGATCCCGATTGCTTTTTCGGTCGGCGTGGCGAGCGTGCCCATGGTTGGCATGGCGATCGGCGCCCGCGATGTGGCACGTGCCCGCCGCGTGGCCTGGACCGCCGGCGGCCTGGCCTTCGCTGCACTGGGGGTTATCGGACTGCTGGTGATCCTGCTGCCCGATGCCTGGTCGGGCCTGTTCACCGAGGATGCCGCCGTGATTGCAGCGGCGCGGCAGTATCTGATCGCGGCCGGCGCCGGATTTCCGTTTTTCGGCCTTGGCCTGTGCCTGTATTTTGCCTCGCAGGGGGCGGGCAGGCTGGTCGGGCCCGTTCTGGCCGGCACGCTGCGCCTGATGCTGGTGGCGCTGGGCGGTTGGCTGCTGACTGCGCAGGCAGCTCCGGTCTGGACGCTGTTTGCATTGGCCGGCAGCGCAATGGCGATCTATGGGCTGGCTACGCTGGCGGCGGTGCGTTTCACCCGCTGGTGAGCAGCGCGGCGCTCAATCCGTGGCGCCGTGGTAGTAAAACACCGAAATGATGCGGTCGATGGTAATGCCGTCATTGGCCAGCGGGCAGTGAACGTATTCCAGATCGGCGTAATCATGCCGGAACTTCATGCGCGGCGGACCATGCCAGTAATAGCTCAGGCCGGTTTGCAACACCTGCTGGCGCACATCGAGGATCACGCTGGCAGGCCGGCCCGACAGGCGGGCATTCGTGGCGACGATCTCGTCTATATAGCGGTTCATCATCGGCGATGGTGCCGCTTCGAGTATGATCTCGCCGGCCACACGCACGAAAAATCGCGCCGGTTGCGGCGCGGGTTGGCGCTCCACCTGCACCAGAACCATGTTCGGCAGCAGATGCGGCACGGCGGCGATATCGAAGTCGCGTCGCGCCGGCAGGCGGTCGGCCGGATGGATCTGTCGCATGTAGTGCAGGAAATCGCTCACCACATTGCTGCGCACCCGGGTCAGGATGTCATCAATCGCCGCGATATTGGGGTGGGTTGCCATGCCAAATTATGGTTTCGCCGGCCTGGAAAGGCCAGCGGCCAATGCAAATACATGAACACCGCCATGGTACCGCGATACCATGGCGGTGTGTAGACGAAGCGGGAATCAGATTGGCAGGGCAGCGCCGCCCTGTTTCACACGTTCCAGCAGGCGGGCCATGAAGGCCTCGCATAAGGCAATCTGTTCCAGCGCGATGAATTCATCGGGCTTGTGCGCCTGCTCGATCGAGCCGGGGCCGCAGACAATGGTAGGGATGCCGAGTTCGGAGAAGAGTCCGGCCTCGGTGCCGAAGGCGACTTTCTGCACGCGATTGGCGCCGGTCAGTGCCTTGGCCAGTTCGACGACGCCGGCACGATCATCGGTCGCCAGTCCGGGAAATTCCGAAATCTGGGTGAAGGTGAAGCCGCAATTGGGGTCGATGGCCTTCAGTTCGGGTTCCAGCTTGTTCTTTGCATAGGCCACCACCTCGGCGTAAAGAGCATCCACATCGTCCTGTGGCAGGTAGCGGATTTCCCACAGGAAACTGCAATCCTTCGGCACGATGTTCAGGGCCGTTCCGCCATTCACCGTGCCGGTATGCAGGGAGGTATATGGAGGGGCGAATTCGCCATCAAAGGGGCCGTGTTCGCGTTTCTTGCGCGCCAGCCCCTTGATGAAGGCGATCAGTTCAGCGGCCGCTTCCACCGCGTTGGCGCCCAGATGCGTGAGCGAGGAATGGCATTCAAAGCCGCGGACATCCACGCGCCAGCTTTTCTTGCCCTTGTGCTGGGCGATCACCTGCATCTCGGTCGGTTCACCGACGATGCAGGCTTTGGGTTTCACCGGCATGTCCTTGAGAACCTGGATCAGTTTTTTGGCACCGAGGCACCCCACTTCTTCATCATAGGTGAAGGCATAGTGGATTGGCGTCTCCAGTTTCTGGGCCAGGAATTTCGGCGCATAGGACAATGCGACGGCGACGAAGCTTTTCATGTCCGAGGTGCCGCGACCGTAGAGCCGGCCATCCTTCTCGGTCAGGGTGAAGGGATCGGTATTCCATTCCTGGCCATCGACCGGAACGACGTCTGTATGGCCCGACAATACGATGCCGGGTTTGTCCTGCGGGCCCAGCGTGGCATAGAGATTGGCTTTCTTGCCGCTGTCGTCATAAACCAGGGTGGATTCCACGCCGAGCGATTCAAGGTGCTCCTGGATCCAGTAGATCAGGGCAAGATTGGAATCGCGGCTCACCGTTGGCATCTCGATGAGTTGGCGAACCATGGCGAGGGCTTCTGCACTTGGCTTGGTCATGGGGAGGTACGCTTTCTTGCTTAGTTGGACTGCAGGCTTTTGATCTGGTTATCGAGGTCGTCGGCGATGAAGCCCTGCACGATCTCGTCAATGGAAGCATCGGTGCTGAAACCAAGGGCTGCGGCGCGGGCCGAACGCGTTTCGCCCGGCCAGCCATCGACAATCTTCTGAATGGCGGCATCGGGCTGCCAGTGAATCTGGCCGATCCGGCGGTTTCCCTTGTTGCGTTCGACGGCAGCCGCCATCTCGCCCGCGGTGACGCGTATACCACTGAGCAGCAAAGTACGGTCCTTGCCGAAGCTGTCGCCCGGCAGGTTGTGGGCGCGGATGAAGGCATCCACCGTGCGGCGTGGCGACAGGCAGGCCATCGGCGAATCCGGCCGTACCGGACAGGTCGCATCCACGCCCGACAGCGGTTCGCGGATGATCGAGCTGGCCCAGGTTGAGGCGGCTTTGTTTGGTTTGCCCGGGCGTACCATGATGGTGGGCAGGCGAATGGCGCGGCCATCGACGAAGCCTTTACGGCTGTAGTCGTTGATCAGCAATTCGCCGGTCAGTTTCTGCACGCCGTAAGATGTGGTTGGACGCTGGGCCGTTTCGTCGGTTACCGTCTTGGGCAGGGCATCGCCGCCATACACGGCGACGGAAGAGGCAAAGACCATGCGCGGCGTATGGGTGGTGATGGCGCGACAGGCTTCCAGCACATGGCGCGTACCTTCCAGATTGACGCGGTAGCCGCCTTCGAAATCGGCTTCGGCACCAGCCGAGACAATGGCGGCCAGATGGAACACGGAATGGGTATTGTGCCCGATCAAGCGCAGGACTTCGCCGTGATCGCCGATATCGCCCGCCATGCAGACGATGCGCTCGTCCTGAGGGCCAGCCGCCTCGACGGTATCGAACAGGGTAATGCGGTGAATGGCTTCCGGCTGGCCGCTCGGGCCGGTCAGGCTGCCGCGTTTCAGCAGTTCCTGCGCCAGTTTCTGGCCGATGAAGCCGGCCCCGCCGGTGATGACGACATTGAGCATGAACGCCCCCAGGAGCTGTCGGGAAAGCGTTCACGCTAACGATGCCGGCCGGCGGAAACAAGCCGGCCGGCATGGTACGCGGTGGTTCAGTCTTGTGGCGGCGGGGGCAGGCGGTGCGGCGGCGGGCCGTCCATGTGGCGACCACCAGGAGCACCCATGGGACCACCCATCGGCGCATCCGGCGGTGGCGGCATGGGGGGGCCGTGACGCAGCAGCCTCTGGGCGAATTTCTCGCGCTGTTCCGGCGTCATGGCGTCGGCCGCCGCCAGCAGGCCGGCCTGCAGGCCCTGCTGCAACTCGTCGAGCCGGCGGCGATGTTCGAGCAGGGCGGCTTCCAGCTTCGCGCGGTCATAGGGTTCGGCCGCCAGGGCGGCGCCAAGCTCGCGGTTCATGTCGCGCAGCGTGAAGGCATTGCCCTTGTGCGTTTTCTCAAAAGCTTTGCGGAAAGCCTTGCCGGCGTCATCGGGCAGGCGGCGGGCGAACTGCTCCTCGATATGGGCGCGGTCGCGGTCCATCCAGCGGCTGTATTTGACAAAGCGCACGGCGCCCCAGCCGACGAAAGCCAGATTGATCGCCACCGAGGCGATCAGGCCAATGGCAAGCCAGCGATTGAGGCGAGATTTCGGCGCCGGTGTAGCCGGCGGGGGAGTGAGATTGGGGTCGGCCATGATTCTTATTCCTCGTACAGAAGCGGTGCTGTGCTGGCCAATTGCACGGCTACCAGTTCTGCTTCCTGCGTATCAATCAGAGAGAAATTGCTCAGGCCGGCGCTGATCCCGATGGCGAGGGCAAGCGCCAGAGCCGCGACCTGCGGCATCGCGCGGCCGGTCGGGAACAGCAGGCCGAGGGCTTCGGCGACCTGCGCACGCCAGCTAGGCTGGGTGACGGCCGGGGCAGCGGCCAAGGCGGCGACCTGGGCAAAGATACGGGCGCGCAGGGCGTCGCTGGGTTCGAGTTCGGGCAGGGCGGCGCCGAGCAGCCGATTGTCGAATTGCATGGCGGCCCGCCGCAGTTCGCGCGCTTCCGGCGAATCCATCAGCAGGCGCTCGGCTGCCGTGCGTTCGCGTGCGGGCCAATGCTCGATATCGCCGCCAAAGGCATCGATCAGGTCAGCGAAGCGGTCGAGGTTCATCGTTTCACTCCAGACTCATTCCGTTATGCCGAAGGCGGCGCCAAGATCGTCGCGCAGGCTGCGCTTGGCCCGCACCAGCAGGGATTCCAGGGCCCCGACGCTGACGCCGAGAGCCTGGGCGGCGGTGATGTTGCTTTCACCCTCCCAGAAGCAGAGCAGGATGGCGGCGCGCTGGCGTTCGGGCAGTTTCGCCAAAGCCGCCGTTACGCGGTCGCCGGTCTCTGCCGCCAGGCGCGCCTGGTAGGGGGTGGGCTGCGTCTCGTCGATGGGTTCGGGCTGGTCGTCCAGAGCAGCCATACCCGGCTTGCGTTTGCGGTCGATACACAGGTTGACCACCACGCGATTCAGCCAGGTCTTGAAACTCGCGCCACCATCGGCGCGCCAGCGGGCGGCATGCTGCCAGACACGCAGGAAGGCTTCCTGTGCCACCTCTTCGGCATCGGCGCGATCAAACAGCACGCGATAGGCCATGGTCACGGCGTGGCGCAGATAACGGTCGACCAGCAGGCGATAAGCGGCATGGTCGCCATTGGCAACCCGCAACATCAGCGCGGCATCGACATCCTGCACGGTCTCATTCCGCGGCAGCGGAAGGGATAGCAGGGTGGAAGAAAGCGCGCCCGGCAAAGCAGAGGGGCGGGGCAGCGCGGTAGAAGCAAACATCCGAATCTTTCCTGCTCTGGCCGGCGGAATGGTGGCCGGGATTTCTCCCATATCCCCTATACGGGGCCGGGCGGAAAATCCTGCGCAGGAGGGTCATGCTGCGGATCAGGCCTGGCCGGCCGCCTCCAGGGCCTTCAGTTCCTCGGTCAGGCGGGCGATTTCCTCGCCCACCGCCCGGGCCATGTCGGGCTGGTCCCAGTCCCGGTACTGATTCTGCCGGTAGGCCAGGGCGTTACGGTAATACAGCCAGGCATTGAGGCGGCAGCGCACGTAATTGTTCTGTGTCTTGATCACCTTGCCGGGGCTTCCCACCACCACCGAATTATCCGGGATCACGGTCCCCTCCTTCAGGAAGGTATGGCCCCCGATGATGCAGTTACTGCCGATCACGCAGCCATCCATGATGGTGGAGCCAATGCCGATCAGGCAGTTGTCGCCGATGGTGCAGCCGTGGATGGTGCAGTGATGCGTGATCGAGCAATGGGCGCCGACATATGTGCCGGTCTGGCTGCCGACATGCAGCATCGAGAAATCCTGGATATTGGTATAGGCGCCGACGACGATCTCGTAATTCTCGGCCCGCATGGCGACATTGATCCAGACCGAACTGCCTTCCTCCAGCCGCACCTTGCCGTAAATCTGCGCGGTGTCGTGGATATAGGCGGGATTGTTCAGCGCCACATCAGGGCCATGCACGGGCATCGGTGTTCCTCCATCTCTGGGAAACGACCTTAACCAAGCGCGGCGAGGGGAAAAAGGGTGGACCGGGGCCTGGTCAAGCAGTCCGGTCAGGCCGCCACGGGCTCGTCAGCCTCGATGGTCTTGCCGCCGGCGATCTTCCAGGCCAGCAAACCGCCATCCAGATGCAGCAGATCGTCGATACCGTTTTCGGCCAGGCGGGCCAGGGCGATGGCCGAACGCTTGCCGGTCAGGCATTGCAGGATGCGCCGCTTGCCGGGAACCGCCGGCAGAGCAGTGGCCTCCAGGGTCGAGAGCGGCAATAGCACCGAACCGGGGATGTATTCATCCGCATATTCGTCCGGTTCGCGCACGTCGATCAGCACAGCTTCATCGGCGGCCAGCCAGGCCAGCACGGTTTCGGCCGTGACCGATCCGGCCAGGGTTGAGCCTGCCGGGGATTGGGCTGTCATGCTGGTTACGGTGGACATAGAGCGAATATATAGACATTGATTGTGAAATACAAATCAAATCGCATTATATTATGTGATATCAGATATTCACAAAAATATACGATAAATAAAAAGCGGCCTCCCGCTGAGGGGAGGCCGCTGGAAAATCAGGCAGTTACTTGGTGGCGTCCTTCAGATAGGCGATCAGGTCAGCCACCTCGCTTTCCTTTTTGATGCCGGGAAAGACCATCTTGTTGCCGGGAACATAGGCCTTCGGATCGGCGATATATTCCGCAATGGTCTTTTCGTCCCAGGTCACGCCCTTGGCTTTCATGGCATCGGAATACTTGAAGCCGTCCACGGTGCCCGCCTTGCGGCCGAAGACCTTGGCTAGGCTGGGGCCGACGCCGTTTTTGCCGGCTTCCAGCTGGTGACAGGCGCGGCATTTGGCAAAGGCCTTTTTGCCGGCCTCAATATCGCCAGCCGCCTGGGCGCCGCTGACAAGGGTAAATGACACCGCCAGGGCGGCAAGGGCGGAAAAAACGACTCGCGACATCTCGTGGGGCTCCTCGCGTGATTCTGTGTCGATCCGGGAACGTATACGCCTTCATGGCGCGGCGAAATCCCCGAAGCCGGATGGAAAATAGCATAGCGACTCGCTGTATCAACAGCGACGCGTTGCCGCATTTACCGCCGCTTAACAGGCCGCTGCTTAGTCTGCCCCGCCTGGACGGAAAAACGTCCTCGCGGAGCGGGAGTTTGGCTGAAGATGAACATGATGGCCAATCTGGGTCATGGCCGGTTGCAGGCGATGGTGGCAGCCGGAAACGAGGTGCTGCGGATCCAGCAGGCGCTGGCGGCCAAGCGCAGCAATCTGGTGGCTGAATTGCTGCGCGGCGAAGAAGACTTTTACGAGCAGCAGCATTATCCGGCCGGCGATGTGTTCGACCCCGAGACAGGCGCACAATATTACTATCATGCCCATCGCAACGACGGCCGCGAGCATGGTCATTTCCATGTCTTTCAGCGCCCGCATCTGCTGCCGGAAAAATTCGAACCGGTGCGCTTCGTGAAGCCGGGTGTCGGCCGTTGTTCGCCGAAGGAAAAAATCGGCCCGCACTGGCCGCGCGGCGACCATGCGCTGGCGCATATCATTGCCGTGGCGATGGATCATTACGGCCAGCCGATCCGGCTGTTCACCGTCAACCGCTGGGTCACCGACGAAACCTGGTATTCGTCACGCGATTTGATTGCCATGCTGGATCGCTTCGAACTGCGTCATAACTGGCCGCTGCCGGAGGTGAATCGCTGGTTGAACGGTCTGTTGCGATTATTCCAGCCCGAGATCGTCGAACTGATCCGTCGCCGCGATGCCGCAGTGGAGGCGCGCGGTCGCGCCAATCCCCGTGGCGACGCGCTGGAAGACCGCAGCCTGGAAGTGACCGCGTCGCTGGATATCTCGGTGGAGCGCCGGATGCGGCAGTTGCGCCGCTCGCTGGCGGCTTAAGCCTTAAGGCAGATATCCGAGGGTGCGCCACTCGGCATAAGCCTTGCGGAAACCGTGATAGGATTCCCAGACCTTCTTGAATTCGGGATTGGTGGCGCTTTCTTCCTTCACCACCTTGATCCAGGCTGCTTTTAACGCCTCGATCACCGGCTTGGGCAGGGTGCGGATTGCCACGCCGCGGGCGCGGATTTCCTGCAATGCCTTCACCTGCTGCGCTTCGCCTTCGGCCAGGCTTTCGCGCACGGTATCGCCGCAGACGCTGGTGATCAGGCCGCGTTGGGCATCGCTCAGGCCTTCCCACACTTTCATGTTGATCAGCAGCGAGATCAGCGAACTCTGCTGGTGCCAGCCGGGGAAATAGAAATTCTGCGCCGCCTTGTCGAAGCCGAAACGCAGGTCGGTCGCGGGCAGGGAGAATTCCGCCGCATCGATATCGCCGTTTTGCAGGGCGTAGAATATCTCGCCGCCGCTCATCGGGGTGGTTTCGACGCCAAGCTGGCTGATCACGCGGGCGCCGATGCCCATGAAGCGCATGCGCAGCCCCTTCAGGTCTTCGGCGGAATTGATCTCCCGGCGGAACCAGCCGCCCGATTCAGGCGGCAGGATGGTGCAGACCACCGGTTTGATGTTGAAGCGGGCAAAGCTCTCATCCATCAACTGCTGGCCACCGCCGTAAGACAGCCAGGCCAGGTATTCGCTGGCCGGCGGGCCAAAGGGCACGCTGGAGAACAGCCAGAAAGCGGAATCGCGCGAGGCAAAGAAGTTGGCCGATGACCACACCGCGTCGATCTCGCCGCTCGATACTTTGTCGAACAACTCGGCATTCGGCGCCAGGGTATTGGGTTCAAACAGCTTGAATTCGATCTTGCCGTCCGAGGCGATGGCCAGCTTTTCCACCATCGACGTCGCCATGGTGCCGATCAGCGGCGCCGTCGAGGGCGAGGGGCTGGCAAGTTTGAGCATGCTCGAATTGCCTGGCGCCTCGACCACGGCCGGCGGTGTGATGCTGGCAGTGGGCTCGGGGTCCTTGATCGCACGCGCCTCCGGCGCATTGGCCGCGCGTTGCAGAGACACGGAGCCGATGCCGATCAGAATTCCCAATACCAATGCGAGGCCAGCTACGGTGACCAGACGCGCCATCAGAATTTCACTTTCTCCCCGCCGGGCACCGGAAACATGCCTCTGGCAACTGCCGGGCGTCACCTTAAGGGGCTGGCGGGCGGCTCGTCTATCGGTCCGGGCCACTCGCTTGACTCTTAGTTTCGCTTGTAACTACCTTTTGGGAAGGTAAAAAACCGATAACAAATTCCTCGGGAGGAATTGCCGTGCAAAACAACCTTAAGGCCATGATGGCCCGGGCCGCCTTTGCCGTTGTCTCTGGCGTCGCCCTGTTCGCGGCTGCCCCGGTGCAGCCTGTTGCAGCGCAAGAAATCGAACTCAAGCTCAGTCATTTCCTGCCACCGGGCCATGGCATCCACCGTGATTGGCTGCTGCCGTGGGGCGAGGAGCTGACCAAACGCAGCAACGGCAAGGTCAAGGTCACGATCTTCCCTGCCGGTTCGGCTTTCGGCAATCCGGCCCGCCAGCTTGAGCAGGCGGTCAGCGGTGTGGTCGATATCGCCCATGGCCTGCGCGGCGTGCCGGCCGGACGGTTCAACCGCATGGGGATCATCGAGTTCCCCTTCCTGGTGGAAACCGCCAATGCCGCCAGCCGGACCCTGTGGGAGATGTATCCCAAGCATTTTGCCCAGGAATTCCCTGACACGGTGAAAGTGCTGGGCCTGCATGCCCATAACGCCGGGCTGATCCACACCCGCGACAAGCAGGTGAAAAGCATGGACGACCTGAAGGGCTTGCGCATCCGTTCGCCCAGCCCGCAGATCAATGCCATGCTGCAGCAGCTTGGCGCCACGCCGGTCGGCCTGCCGCCCGGCGAGGTATACGAGAATTTGCAGCGCGGCGTGATCGATGGTGCCGTCTTCCCGTGGGACCCGATCAATTCCTTCCGCTTGTTTGAAGTGACCAAGTATCACCTCGACGCGCGGTCTTACACAGCCAGCTTCTATTTCGTGATGAACAAGCGCAAATATGACAGCCTGCCGGCCGAGGTGAAGAAGGCTATCGATGACACCACCGGCGCGGCGCTGACCGAGAAGTTCGGCGACTGGTGGAACCAGTGGGATGCGCCCGGTCTGGAAGCGGCGAGCAAGAAGGGCAACGTGATGTCGTCGTTGAGCGAGGCGGAACGCAACCGCTGGCGCGATGCCCTGAAGCCCACCACCGAGAAGCTGCTCACCGACCTGGAGGGCCAGGGCGTGAAGAATGCCCGCGAAATTTATCGTGAAATGCAGCAGCGCATCGCCAAGTATGAAGGCGGCAAGCGCTGAGGCGTTATAACCCCGTGGCCCGCCACACCGGATGTCCGGTGCGGCGGGCCGCAGTTTTTTCTGACGGAATGCTGGTATGACGCCGATCTATCGTGCGGCTGAATGGGGCGCTGCCTGGGCCGCGCGGGTGGGTGCCTTATGTGCCCTGCTGGCCGGCCTTGCCACCTGTGCCGATGTGGTGATCCGCCATGCCGGCGGGCAGGGTATTCTGGGCACGGTCGACATCACACAGTTGATGATCATGGCCACGGCCTTTCTCACCATCCCCTATGGCTTCATCGCCGACAGCCATGTCGCGGTCGACCTGGGGGTTGAACGCCTGCCGTTCCGGATACAGGCGTTTTGCCGCATGGCGGCCGCCCTGTCCGGCGCGCTGCTGATGCTGGCGATTGCCGGCTTCGGATGGCAGCAATTCAATACGGTGGCGTTGATGGGAGACCGGTCGCAAACCATCGCGCTACCGATGACGTGGTACTGGTATCCGCTGCTGGGCGGCGCGGTGTTCGCCGCCCTGATGGCATTGGTCGTGGCCTTGCGCCATCTGGTTTCTATGCTGGCCGGCCGCGATCCGCTGCCGGCGCCGGACTCGGAGCTTGCGGCGTGAGCCCGGCGCTGGCTGGCATTCTGGGTTTCGGCGTCGTGCTGGCATTGATGCTGCTGCGCGTGCCGGTGGCGGTGGCCATGGGTCTGGTCGGCGGTGGCGGTTTCCTGCTGCTGCAAGGCTGGGACGGCCTCGCTTATGTGATGGGCTCGTCGCCGTTCGAAAGCGTGTTTCCATACAGCCTTTCCGTGGTGCCGCTGTTCGTGATGATGGGGGTGTTCGCCACTTATGCCGGCCTCTCGCGCCAGCTATACGAGGCGGCTTATGCCTTCCTCGGGCATTTCCGCGGTGGCCTGGCGCTGGCCACCATTGGGGCCTGTGCGGCCTTCGGTTCGATCTGCGGCTCGGCGATCGCCACGGCGGCAACGATGTGCCGCGTGGCTTTGCCCGAGATGCGCCGCCGTGGTTACGCCGACAGCCTGGCCACGGCCACGATTGCCGCCGGCGGGACGCTGGGCATTCTCATCCCGCCTTCGATCATCCTGTTGATCTACGCGCTGCTGACCGAACAGTCGCTGGGCAAACTCTATGTTGCCGCCCTGTTGCCCGGTGTGCTGGGCACCGGCCTCTACATGCTGGCTATCGCGGCGACCGTGCGTCTCAATCCGGTCAGTGGCCCGGCGGGCGAGCGTATGGGTTGGCCGCAGCGTCTGCGGACCATGCGCAGTGTCTGGCCCGTCTTCCTGCTGTTCGTGCTGGTGATTGGCGGCATGTTCGCCGGCGTATTCTCGCCCAATGAAGCGGCTTCGGTGGGCGCGGTGGGCGCGCTGTTGTTTGCCCTGGCGGGCCGAACGATGGGGTTTTCGCGGTTCAAGGACTCGCTGCTTGAAACGGCCTCCACCAGCGCGATGATTTTCCTGATCCTGATTGGTGCCGGCCTGTTCAATTTCTTCCTTGAGGTTACCAACGCGCCGCAACTGGTGGTGCAGCAGATCCAGACCCTGAATGTCGGCCCGGTGCCGTTCCTCATTCTGCTTACCGTGTTCTACGTGGTGCTTGGCGCCTTGATGGACGATCTGGCGATGATGTTGCTGACGTTGCCCTTCGTGTTTCCGGCGGTGCAGGCGCTGGGCATCGATCCGCTGTGGTTCGGAATCTACATGGTCACCATTGTCGAGATCGGCATGATCGTGCCGCCGGTGGGCATGAACCTGTTTGTCATCCAGGGGGTGGGGCAGGTGAAACTGCCCACTGTGATCCGTGGCATCCTGCCCTTCGTGCTGGCCGACCTGGCGCGCGTCGGCCTGCTGATCGCCTTTCCGCAGATTGTGCTGTGGCTGCCAGGTCTCATGGAGTGACGGCTTGATGGACTGATCAGTTTTTTTTCGGCAGCACGCCGTATTCCCTGATCCAGCCCAGCGAGGCGGCGGTGTCGCCTTCGGGGCGGTATTCGCAGCCCACCCAGCCGTCATACCCGTGCGCATCCAGCCGCCCGAAGACGTAACGATAATCGATTTCGCCATTGCCTGGCTCGCGCCGGTCGGGCGGGTTGGCGATCTGGATATGGCCGATCCACGGCATCTGGCGCTCCAGCCGCCTGGTGATATCACCGTGTATGATCTGGGCGTGATAGATATCGAACTGCAACCGCAGGTTCGGTGCGCCAATGTCTTCCAGCACCTTCTGGGCAAAATCGAAATCGCTGAGGAAGAAACCGGGGATGTCCCGCCGGTTGATCGGCTCGATCAGCAGCAGCAACCCCGCGCCCGAAGCCTGTTCGGCTGCCCAGGCCAGGTTGTCCATGTAGCAGGCCTCCATGGCGCGGCGATCGGCCTGGGCCGGTTCGACGCCGGCCACCACATGAATGCGCGGACAATTCAGCGCGGCGGCATAGTCGAAGGCTTTGGCCATGGCGGCGCGGAACTCCTTGCGCCGGGCGGGCAGGGAGGCCAGGCCGCGTTCACCTGCCGTCCAGTCGCCGGGCGGGGCGTTGAACAGGGCGACCTGCAGGCCGGCGTCACGCATCGCGCCGGCCACGGCGGCCGGCGCGTGATCGTAGGGGAACATGAACTCCACCCCGGCAAAGCCCTGATCGGCGGCGGCCCGGAAGCGGTCGAGGAAAGGCAGGTCCTGGAACAGGAAGCTGAGATTCGCGGCAAAGCGTGGCATGGCATCCCCCCGGCCATTTCCCGGCCTGTCGGTCCCGCCCGTGCGGAAGCATCGGTTTGCCGAGACTGTCATTTCTGCTAACAGTTGGGCAAGTCTTGTTCTTTTTCTGTCCGAGGATCGATGGCCGACGGCCGGTTGCAAACAGAGCGTGATGGAACGGCGTTGCGGCTGCGCCTGACGGGCGACTGGACGCTGGCCCATGCCAGCACGCTTCTGCCGCGTCTGGCGGGCCTGGCCACGGCCGGACTGGCCGGCCGGCACGTCGCCGAGGGTGGAGAGCGCAAGGCCGTATTGGATACCGACGCGCTGACCCGGCTGGACACCGCCGGTGCCATCCTGCTGGTGCGGCTGCATCGCCAATTGGCCGATCAGGGATTCGAGATCGACTGGCCGCAGGCCCGGCGCGAGCATCGTGCCCTGTTCGATTATGTGGCCGGCTCGGGCGACGCCATCACGGTATGGCCGCAGACCGGCAGCGGGCTGCTTGGCATCGTCGAATACCTGGGCTGGCAGACGCTGTTCTTCGTGCGCGAGGCGCGGCGCTTCATCGCGTTTATCGGCCAGGTGACGGAAACCGCGGTGCTGATCGCCGTGCGTCCCGGCCGCATGCGGTTCACCTCCATGGTGCACCACATGGAGGAAACCGGGCTGAAGGCGATTCCCATCGTCGGGCTGTTGTCTTTCCTGATCGGCATGGTGATGGCCTATCAGGGGGCCAGCCAGTTGCAGAAATTCGGCGCGGAAATTTTCGTCGTCGATCTGATCGGCATTTCGGTGTTGCGCGAACTGGGCGTGCTGTTGACCGCCATCCTGATTGCGGGCCGCTCGGGCAGCGCTTTCACCGCCCAGATCGGCACCATGAAGGTGAACGAGGAAATCGCCGCCATGCGCACGCTGGGCCTCGACCCGGTGGTGGTGCTGGTATTGCCGCGGCTGTTCGCCCTGACCTTGACTTTGCCGGTGCTGACCTTCTTTGCCGACCTGATGGGCCTGTGCGGCGGTGCGCTGATGGCATGGAACACGCTGGGAATCGATCCGGTGCTGTTTTTCAACCGCCTGAACGAGGTGATCGTGCCGCGTACCTTTGTCATTGGCATGGTGAAGGCGCCGGTCTTCGCGTCGTTGATCGCGCTGGTCGGCTGCTATGAAGGCCTGCGGGTCAAACGCGATGCCGAAAGTGTTGGCCGCCTCACCACCCGTTCGGTGGTGCAGTCGATTTTCCTGGTCATCCTGTTCGATGCCTTGTTCTCCATCCTGTTCAACATCCTTAAGGTCTAGGCATGGCGGCGGGGGAGCAAAACAGGGAGAGGGTGATCACGGTGCGGGGACTGGTGAACCGGTTCGACGCGCATGTGGTGCATGACAATCTCGACCTCGACGTTTATCGCGGCGAGGTGCTGGGCGTGGTGGGTGGATCAGGCACCGGCAAGTCGGTGCTGCTGCGCACCATCATTGCCCTGAACCAGGCCGCGGCCGGCAGTATCGATCTGCTGGGCACCGACATGGTCAATGGCGACCCGGAAGCCTTGCGGGCGGTGCGCCAGCGGTTCGGCGTGCTGTTTCAGGACGGGGCCCTGTTTTCCTCGTTGACTGTGGCGCAGAATATTCAGGTGCCGCTGAAGGAATTTTACGATCTGCCGGAAGACCTGCTGGACGAGATCGTGGCCGCCAAGCTGCACATGGTCGGTTTGTCGTCCGATGCTGGCGCGAAATATCCAGCCGAGCTTTCAGGCGGCATGCGCAAGCGTGCCGGTCTGGCCCGCGCGCTGGCGCTGGATCCGGAAGTGGTCTTCTTCGATGAACCGACGGCCGGCCTCGATCCCATTGGCGCCGCTGCCTTCGACCAATTGGTGCGCGACCTGCAGCAGGCATTGGGACTGACCGTGTTCATGGTCACCCATGACCTGGACTCGCTATACGCCATCTGCGACCGTATTGCCGTGCTGGCAGAGAAGAAGGTGTTGCTGGCCGGTCCGATGGAGATGATGCTGCAGGACAAGCATCCCTGGGTAATGGAATATTTCCACGGGCCGCGCGCCCGGGCGGCTGCGATCACCGCGGCGCTGGACAAGAGGTGAAGCCATGGAAACGCGGGCACATCATCTGCTGATCGGCAGCTTCATGCTGGTATTCCTGACCGGCATTGTGGCCTTCGTGCTCTGGCTGGCAAAATCCGAGGTCGACCGCGAGGTCGCCCGCTACAACATCTTCTTCACCGGGTCGGTCGCCGGCCTGGGCCTTGGGGGCGACGTCCGCTTCAATGGCATCAAGGTTGGCAGCGTGTCGCAGATCACCATCGACCGCCAGGATACCAGCCGGGTGCGCGTTACCGTTGAAGTCGATGCCGATACGCCGATCCGCGCCGATTCCGAAGCGACACTGCAATTGCAGGGCGTAACCGGTGTATCGTTCGTACAGATCCTGCCCGGCAGCCGCGATGCCCCGATCCTGCCCGTCGTGTCCGGGCGGGACGCCAGCAAATACCCAACCATCCGCTCCAAACCGTCCGCCATCGAAGCGCTGGTCGAAGCGGCGCCAGAGCTTTTCCAGCGCGCCGCCAGAATCCTGAGCGACGAAAATCTTGAGAACCTGACCGGCTTCATCGCCAACCTGCGCGAGGTGTCGCAAACGCTGGCCGCACGGCAGGAATCGATTGGCCGCGCCATCGACAGTTTCAGTTCCACCAGCGGCGACATTGCCAAGGCGGCTTCGGCGGCGCGCGAGATCGCTGACAAGCTGGATCGGGTAATGAACGAAGCCGAGGCAACGCTGAAGAACGCAAACCGGATTCTGGAAACTGACGCCGCCCCCGCGGCCGTCGATGCACGGCAGGCCATGGCCCAGCTCAATACCCTGTTGACCGAGCTGAATGCCATCATGGAAGAGAACCGGGTGCCGCTGCATGCCATGACGACAGAGGGCTTCGGCGAATTCCGCCGCCTGATGTCGGAAACGCGCATTCTGGTCTCCAGCCTGGCGCGGGTGGCGCAGCGGCTTGAAGATGATCCAAGCTCGGTCCTGTTCGGCAATCGCGACGCCGAGTATCGCAGCGAAGGGGGAGGACAGCGGCGATGAACAATATTACGAGACGCAGCATTCTGTTGGCCGGTGCCGCAGTGCCGTTGTCGGCGTGCGGCGGCCTGATACCGCAGACGCCGCCATCCAATCTCTACAGTCTGTCGCCCAAAACCACCTTCGTCGAAACCTTGCCGCGGGTGGACTGGCAGCTCGTGGTGGAGGAGCCTTTCGCCGCTGGCGGGCTGGATACCCACAAAATCGCGATCTTCACCAATCCCTACGAGGTGAAATACTACGCCGAGGCGCGCTGGAGCGAACGGGCTCCCCGCATGGTGCAGACCCTGCTGGTGGAAAGCTTCGAGAATACCGGCAAGATCGTTGCGGTCGGCCGCCAGTCCGTCGGCCTGCGTTCGGATTTCAATCTCAAGGGCGAGCTGCGCGAATTCCAGGCGGAACTGAAGGACGGCAACGGTTTACCCGAGGCCCATGTGGCTCTGCAGGTGAAGCTGGTGGCACAGCCGCGCCAGCAGATCGTGGCGGCGGCGACTTTCAGCCAGCGGGTGAGGGCGAAAAACGCCTCGCTGCTGGGCGTGGTGGCGGCTTTCGACGAAGCCCTGGGTTATGTGCTGCGCGAAACCGTGCAGTGGACGCTGATGACGGGGAAGAAGCCCGCCGCATAGCCTGGCCGCGTGGGCTTACAGCCCGCTGCGCAGTTCCACGATCGGCTTCGACATCACCGCTTCCTGGTCCCAGGGGAACAGGATCCAGGTGTCCTGGCTTACTTCGGTGATGAATGTGTCCACCATCGGCCGGCCATTCGGTTTGGCATAGATGGTGGCGAAATGCGCCTTGGGCAGCAGGGCGCGCACCGCCTTCGCCGTCACGCCGGTATCCACCAGATCGTCGACGATCAGCCAGCCATCGCCCTGGTCGGCGAGGGCGGCCTCGGCGGTCTTCAGGATGTTTACCTTCGAGCCGCGCTCCAGCTCGTTATAGGTGGAGCAGGAGATCGTCTCGATCATCCGCAGGTTCAGCTCGCGCGCCACGATGGCAGCCGGCACCAGGCCGCCGCGGGTGATGGCCACGATGCCCTTGTAACCGCCGTTGGCCTGGGCTGCATCCAGCAGGCGCCAGGCCAGCGCCTTGCAGTGACGGTGCAGCTCTTCCCACGAAACCGGGAAGAATTTTGTATAGCCATGGCCTTCGGTCATGATGCGCTCCGGTCTTCAGGCTTGTGCCGGTATGGTGGCCTGGCGATAGGCTTCGATGGGGCCGCGGATGAGGTCCGGGATTTCCACCGATTTCAGGATCTTCTCGTCGACAATGCAGGACACGTGCGTGCAGGTGAAGCAGACTTCGCCCGCGGCGTTCCGCCCCTTGAAGTCATAAGTGATGGTGGCGCGGCTCAGCTTCTCGACCCGCAGTTCCACGGTGAACGGATCGCCGCCCTTCAGGGCGCGCTGGAAATCCAGTTTTGTGCTGACGGTGGGCGATCCCAGACCCAGTTCCTTGTGCAGGCGCAGGAAGCTGTAGCCGATGATGTCGCGCCAGAAGGCTTCCAGCGTCTCCATCACATAGTCGAGGAATTGGGTGGTGTAGACCATCCCGGCAGGGTCGCATTCACCCCATTGCACGATGCGGGGGCAGGCGAAGGGGCGGTCGGGGGTGAAGGATCGGTTGGCGGAATCGGTCATAGCCGCGGATCATAAGGAGGGCCGGGACGAAAAAAAAGCGCGGGCAGGCCGAAGGCGGGGAAAAGAAAAGGCGTCCGGCAGGGGGACCGGACGCCTGTCTAGGAGGGGGAGGATAAACCCTACTTACGCACGCACATATTCGAAATCGACCGGCTGGTTGTTGATGCCACGGGCCGGCGGGGCGACCCAGTTGGCGAACTTGCCGCGTTCGGTCACCGGGGTCATCAGGCTGATGACATAGGCACGGTCGGCGTCGGTGGGCAGCCATTCATGATGGCGGGCATCCCATTCGGCCTGGCTGATGATGCGGCCGTTCGGATCGACGCGCAGCTCGGAGAACTGGCCGATCTGGCGGTGGAAGGCGCGGTGCGGCAGCTTCAGCTCGAAGTCGATGCCATGGCGCTTGATGATCTGGTTCCAGCGCATCACGCCCCGCGCGCAATCGGCCACATAATCGTCACGCAGCCGCTCGTTCAGGGCTGTCAGAGCGGCTTCTTCCTTCTCGCGGAAGCCATCGCCATCCACTTCCAGCACCTTGTAGGCGGCATCGGTCAGTTTGTGGTCGTCGCCGATGCGGGTCTCGTCGAAGCGGCCCTTGATGCCCATAGTGTAGTAATTGGCGGCATTGGTGGAGATTTCCGAGCCGAACAGGTCGATCGAAACCGAGAAGTGGAAATTGAGGTATTTCTGCAACGTCGGCAGATCGATCACGCCATGCTTGCGCACATCATCGGTCTTGAAGTCGCGCATGACTTCGCAGGTACGCTGGATCACCCGGCCCACGCCGGTTTCGCCGACGAACATGTGATGGGCTTCCTCGGTCAGCATGAAGCGGCAGGAGCGCGCCAGCGGATCGAAGCCGCTTTCGGCCAGCGAGGCGAGCTGGAACTTGCCGTCGCGGTCGGTGAAGAAGGTGAACATGTAGAAGCTGAGCCAGTCCGGCGTCTTCTCGTTGAAGGCGCCCAGGATGCGCGGCTTGTCGTCATCACCCGAGCGGCGCTGCAACAATGCTTCGGCTTCCTCGCGGCCGTCGCGACCGAAATAGGCATCCAGCAGGTAGACCATGGCCCACAGATGGCGGCCTTCTTCCACGTTGACCTGGAACAGGTTGCGCAGGTCATACAGCGACGGGCAGGTCTGGCCCAGCAGGCGCTGCTGCTCCACCGAGGCCGGTTCGGTGTCGCCCTGGGTCACGATCAGGCGGCGCAACACGCCGCGATATTCGCCAGGCACTTCCTGCCACGCGGCTTCGCCCTTGTGATCGCCGAAATTCACCTTGCGCTCGGCTTCCGGCTCGGCGAGGAAAATGCCCCAGCGATAGTCCGGCATCTTCACATAGCCGAACTGGGCCCAGCCTTCGGCGTCGACGCTGACGGCGGTGCGCAGATAGGCCTCGCGGGCCTGGAAGCCGGCCGGGCCCATATCCTGCCACCAGTCGAGGAATTTCGGCTGCCATTCCTCCAGCGCGCGCTGGAGGCGGCGGTTGTCGGAGAGGTTGACGTTGTTGGGGATGCGCGAGTTGTAGTCGATAGCCATTTTTGTTTTCTCCCTAGACCCGTTTGCGGTCATACGCAGCGCGCTGGCCGGTGCCATACAATTTGAGGGCGCCCTGATCGCCGACGGCGTTGGGGCGCTGGAAAATCCAGTTCTGCCAGGCGGTGAGGCGACCGAAGATTTTCGTTTCCATCGTCTCGGGGCCGCCAAAGCGCAGGCTTGCTTCCATGCCGGTGAGGGCATCGGGCGAGAAGGCGGCACGCTCCTCGATGGCGATGCGCACCTCGTCTTCCCAGTCGATGTCGTCGGGCGTGAAGGTGACCAGGCCGGCCTCGTCGGCGGCTTCGGCGTCCAGATCGTTGCCGATCAGCTTTTTTATTTCGTCGACACGCGCCGGATTGTCGAGGTTGCGGCTGGCGATGCGGCTCAATCCGTTGCCCATCGGATAGGCGCCGAAATTCATCGGCGTCAGACGGATGGTGGCGGGTGGGCGGTTGTCGCCTTCCATCTGGCCGTCCAGCATGTAGGAGCGGTCGGCCGCGACAACGAGTTCCAGCAATGTGCCGGTGAAGCAGGAGCCGGGCTCGATCAGCGCAAAGATCGAACGCGACGAAACGTCGATGCGTTTGAACACGCGCTTGAGGAACAGGCGAATCTCGCGCACCAGCCAATGCGATTTATGCTGTTCCAGCGCGGCATCGTAAGCGGCCACCAGATCGGCATCGCCATGGGTGCGGAACACCCACATGCCGGTGGTTTCTTCATTGGTGCGCAGGTGCAGGATCAGATCATCCAGCTCGCGTGCCAGCGCCAGCGACCAGAATGCGTCGCCCTGGGCCTGGATCGCATCGGCGGAAGCCGGCGGCGGGGCCTTGGGGCCATGCACGGTAATCTCGGCGATGCCCTTGGCGCGGTCCAGCTTGGCTTCGACATGGCTGTAGCGGATCGTGTCGCCATCGATCCTGCGTTCCAGCTTCGAAAGCGCGACGCCCTTCGCGTTGGTCGGCCGGTCGGACTTGGCGGCAAAGGCTTCGGCGCGTTCGCGCATGGCGTCGTTCAGCTTGGTGCGCGGCACGACTTCGTCGACCAGGCGCCAATCCACGGCGCGCTTGCCCTTGATGCCTTCCTCGATGGTGCAGAAGAAATCGGCGCGGTCGCGGCGCACCATGCGCTTGTCGACCAGGCGGGTGAGGCCGCCGGTGCCCGGCAGCACGGCCAGCAGCGGCACCTCGGGCAGCGAGACAGAGGTGTTGCCGTCATCGGCCATCAGGATGTAGTCGGCGGCCAAAGCCAGTTCATACCCGCCGCCGGCGCAGGGGCCGTTCACGGCGGCGATGTAGGTCTGCTTCGACTCCGCCGTGGCTTCTTCGATGCCGTTGCGGGTCTCGTTGGTGAATTTGCAGAAATTCACCTTCCAGCCATGGGCCGACTGGTTGAGCATACGGATGTTGGCGCCGGCGCAGAAGATGCGCTCCTTCGCCGAGGTGATGATCACCGATTTTACTTCCGGATGCTCGAAGCGCAGCCGCTGCACGGCATCGTGCAGTTCGATATCGACGCCGAGGTCGTAGGAATTCAGCTTCAGCTCATAGCCGGGGCGCAGGCCGCCGTCTTCCTTGACGTCCATCGCGAGCGTGGCGACGGAGCCGTCGATGCTGAGTTTCCAATGTTTGTACTGGCTGGGCTCGGTACGGAAATCTACCGGAGCGGCGCCGTTGGGCTGGCTGTTGGCCATGCTGGTCCTCCCTCGAACTGATATGCATTATAATACACAGTTTCGGGACGACAAGAATTATTTTGCATATTTTGCCCCGCCCGGGGCTATTCTGCCGCCTCGCGGGCCAGCCAGGCCGGGTGGGCGCGCAGGGCGGCAGCCAGTTCGGTGCCGGCCTGGTCCAGGGTCTTGCCGGCGGTATCGAATGCCATGTCGGCGCGGGCATAGAGGGATTCGCGCTGGGTCAGGATACGTTTCAGATCGGCCATGGCTTCCGACTGGCCCGTGATCGGCCGCAGGTCGCCCTGGGCCACGACGCGGCCCATATGCTCTTCGGGGTTGGCTTTCAGCCACACGGTGAAGCAATGCGACAGCAGATGGGCATAGGTGGTCGGTTCGGACGGCAGGCTGCCGCCGGTGGCGATCACTTTGGGCGCCGTATCGGCGGTGATGCGCTCCAATGCCCGGCGCTCGAACCGCCGGTAAGCCGCCTGGCCGTAAAGATCGAAAATCTCATTCAGGGACAGGCCCGCCTCGGTCTCGATTTCCTTGGCCATTTCCACGAATTGCAGGCCAAAAGCGGCGGCCAGTCGCTGGCCGAGCGAGGTTTTTCCGGCGCCGCGCAGACCGATCAGCGCGATATGGCGCTTCACGCTGGGCGCGACCCCAAACCGGTCGCGGGCAAAAGCCTGCAATTCCTGGAGCTGCTCGGCACTCAGGTCCTCGATCTGCCGCAGCAGCAAGGCTTGATCGACGCCCAGCGGCGGACGGTCGCCGAGGAAATCGGTGATCGGCAAATCCATCGCGCGGGCGATCTGGCGCAGCAGCAGGATCGAAATATTGCCTGCACCACCTTCAAGCTGGGCGAGGTAGCGTTCCGACACGCCTGAATCACGGGCGAGGATCTTGCGGCTCATGCCGCGCCTTGCACGCGCATTGCGCACGCGCTCGCCCACAACCTGCAGGAAAGCGGTATCGTCGGGGCTGGCCTTGTCGCGGCTCTCGTTCATGGCATGCATTATAGTGCAATTTTCGCTGGAGCACCAGCAAACACTGCGTTATAGTTCGGCCGCAATAAAAAACGGCCACCCCCATTACACAGGTTCAGGAGAGCGTAGATGCAGGTTTCCATTCTGGTCGGCACCATGACGGGCACCGCCGAGTTGGTGGCCGGTGACGTGAAGAAGGCGCTGGAAGGCAAGGGCCACAGCGTCGAGGTGCTGCTGATGGACAATCTGAAGGCCGAAGTGTTTCAGCGTCCCGGTGCCTTCCTGATCTGCACTTCCACCTACGGCCAGGGCGATGTGCCCGACAATGCCCGCGACTTCTTTGCCGACCTGCAGGCCGCCAAGCCCGACCTGACTGGCAAGCCGGCCGGTATCATCGGCCTGGGCGATACCACCTATCAGGATACCTTCAACCATGGCGGCCAGCAGTTTGAAGCCCTGCTGAAAAGCCTGAATGCCACGCTGGTGGGCGAGCGCATGCAGCACAACGCCTCGGGTGGCACGCTGCCGGAAGAGGACGCGGTGGCCTGGGCGCTGGACTGGGTGGAACAGGCCGAGCCCCTGGCCAAGGCCGCATAACCGCTCGCTGACATAAGCGGGCGGCAAAAACATAATTCCCCGGGAGGAAACAATGCCGCGCTTTCTTGAGCTGCCGCGGCGGTATAACGCCGCGAGCCATTTCGTCGACCGTCATATCGTCGAAGGCCGCGGGGCGAAAACCGCCTTTATCGACGATAAGGGCGGCTACAGCTATGCCGATCTGGCCGCACGCGTGAACCGCGCCGGCAATCTGCTGAAAAGCCAGGGGGTGCAGCCCGAACAGCGCGTGATGCTGGCGCTTCTGGATGGCATCGATTTTCCCGCGCTGTTTTTCGGCGCGATGAAGATTGGCGCCGTACCGGTGCCGGTGAACACGCTGCTCACCACACCCGATTACGATTTCCTGCTGCGCGACAGCCGGGCCGTGGTGCTGGCCGTTTCCGATGCGCTGCTCGAGAAATTCCGGCCGATCATTTCCGGTCAACCGCACCTCAAGCAGGTTCTGATCTCGGGGCAGGTGCCGCCGACCGTGACGCCGCTGCACAAGCTGATGGAGGCACAGTCCGATCAGCTTGATGCGGCTGAAACCACGCCGGACGATATCGGCTTCTGGCTGTATTCCTCGGGCTCGACCGGGGCGCCGAAAGGCGCCATGCATCTGCATGGCGATCTGGTGCATACCGCCGTTCTGTATGGCGAAGAGGTGCTGGGTATCAAAGAGGACGATGTCGTCTTCTCTGCGGCCAAGCTGTTTTTCGCCTACGGCATGGGCAATGCCATGACCTTCCCGCTGCATGTCGGTGCCACGGCCGTATTGATGGCCGAGCGGCCGACGCCGTCGGCCGTGATGAAACGCCTGAAGGACAATCAGGCCAGCATCTTCTATGGCGTACCGACTCTCTATGCCGGTATACTCGCGGCCGAGGGCATCACGAAAGAAAGCGGATCGGCAAGACTGCGGTGTTGTGTTTCCGCCGGCGAGGCCTTGCCCGAGGATATTGGCAAACGTTGGGAAAAGCTGTTCGGCGTCCAGATCCTGGATGGTATCGGCTCGACCGAGATGCTGCATATCTTCCTGTCGAACCGGCCGGGCGATGTGCGCTATGGCACCACCGGCACGGCCGTACCGGGTTATGACCTGCGCATCGTGGACGAGCATGGCAAGGATGTGGAGCAGGGCGGTATCGGCGAATTGCTGGTCAGCGGTCCATCCAGCGCCATGGCCTACTGGAACAACCGCACCAAGAGCCTCAACACCTTCCAGGGACCATGGACGCGCACCGGTGACAAATACCTGCGCACCAACGACGGTTATTACATCTACGCCGGTCGTTCCGACGACATGCTGAAAGTCAGCGGCATCTGGGTTTCGCCGTTCGAGGTCGAATCCGCGCTGCTGGCGCACCCCAAGGTGCTGGAGGCCGCCGTGGTGGCCCATGCCGATACCGATGACCTGATCAAGCCAAAGGCTTATGTCGTGCTCAAGCCCGGCATTGGTGCGGAAGATGCACTGGTCGACGAGTTGAAGGCCTTCGTGAAGGATCGTCTGGCACCGTACAAATACCCGCGCTGGGTCGAGATCGTCGACGAACTGCCCAAGACCGCCACAGGCAAGATCCAGCGTTTCAAGCTGCGCGACAAGGCGTGATGACCGGGGCATGACCGCAGATTACAAGGCCGTCGAACTGAGCCGGGGCCGCGTCGAATACCGCTGGATCGGCCCGCGCGGGTCCGGCCTGCCGGTGCTGGTCTTTTTGCATGAGGGGCTGGGCTGCGTCGCGCTGTGGAAGGATTTCCCGGACCGTGTGGCCGAGGCAACTGGTCTGCCGGCGCTGGTCTACAGCCGCATCGGGTATGGCGGGTCAAGCCCCTGCGCTTTGCCCCGACCGCTGACCTACATGCATGAGGAAGGCGAGCAGGGGTTGCCCGAATTGCTTGCCGCGCTGGGCATCCGGCGTCATATCCTGGTCGGGCATTCCGATGGCGCTTCGATCTCGCTGATCTATGCCGGTGCCGCGCAGCATCAGGATCTGCTGGGCATCGCGGTCATGGCTCCGCACAGTTTCTGCGAAGAAGTATCGGTCGCCTCGATCCGCGCCGCCAATGACGCCTTCACGCATGGCGATCTGCGCGTCCGGCTGGCCAAATATCATGGCGCCAATGTCGATTGCGCTTTCCATGGCTGGTGCGACGGCTGGCTCGATCCCGATTTCATGCGCTGGAATATCGAAGGCTACGTCGATCGCATCAAAGTGCCGGTGCTGGTGATCCAGGGTGAGGATGACGAATACGGCACGGCGGCACAGGTCGAGAGCATCGCCCGTCGGGTGGCGCGGGCGGAGACCCTGATGCTGCCGGCTTGCGGCCATTCGCCCCAACGGGACCAGCCCGAGGCGACCCTGGACGCGATTGCCGGCTTCATCCGTAAGCTGACGGCATAAGGCGCGACTCGCCTACATAAAATTGAAAGTCAGTCTCACTTGCTGCTGGAAAGCGCCGATGCTAGTTTCTGCTCCTGAAAGTTAATCGCAGAAACAACCATTCCGCTTACAGGAGCAGAGGCATGCGTCTCGCCACTCTCAGCCAATCCGCCATCGCCCGCCGCGCCCTCATGCTGGGCCTGCTGGCAGGGGCCGCGATCCTCGGTCTGCCGGGCCCGGCCGCGGCGCAGGATCAGGTGGTCAACCTGTATTCCTCGCGCCATTACGATACCGACGAGGCGCTGTACACCAACTTCACCAAGGAAACCGGCATCAAGATCAACCGGCTGGAAGCCAGCGAGGATCAGCTGCTGCAGCGCATGCGCGCCGAGGGCGACAAAAGCCCGGCCGACGTGCTGATCACCGTCGATGCCGGCCGTCTGTGGCGGGCTCAGGAAGCCGGCCTGTTGCAGCCGGTGAAGTCGGCCGCGCTTGAAAAGGCCATCCCGGCCCATCTGCGCGAACCCGATGGCTACTGGTACGGTTTCTCCAAGCGGGCCCGCATCTTCGTGGTCAACAAGACCAAGGTGAAGGCCGGCGAACTGAGCCGCTATGAAGATTTGGCCGATCCGAAATGGAAGGGCCGCCTGCTGATCCGCTCGTCGACCAATGTCTACAACCAGTCGCTGGTCGGCTCGATGATCGCCACGCTCGGCCCCGAGGCGACCGAGACCTGGGCCAAGCATGTGGTGGCGAATTTCGCCCGCGCGCCCAAAGGCGGCGACACCGATCAGATCAAGGCGGTGGCGGCCGGCGAGGGCGATGTGGCGCTGTCGAATACCTATTACTTCGCGCGCCTGATGGGGTCGAAAAAGCCCGAGGATCAGGCGGTGGTCGCCAATCTGGCGGTGATCTTCCCCAACCAGGGTGATCGCGGCACCCATGTGAATATCAGCGGCGCCGGCGTCGCCAAGCATTCGCCCAACAAGGCGAATGCCATCAAGTTCCTGGAATACCTCGCCTCCAAGCAGGCGCAGGAATATTTCGCCAAGGGCAATTACGAATTTCCGGTGATCGGCGGCGTGCCGTTGCATCCGGTGATCGCGGCCTGGTCGGAATTCAAGGAAGACACGCTGAATGCAGCCGTGTTCGGCAAGAACAACGAAGCGGCGCTGAAGCTGATGGATCGGGCTGGCTGGAAATAAGCCGCCGGGCCTAAATGACAAAAGGGCGGGGGAAACCCCGCCCTTTTTCGGTGCCGCAGGCTAAGACGTCGCGATGTCAGTCGCGGCGTGCGATCACCATGAAGCAGGGCACGGGCTGGCCCATTTCTTCGCGGCCATGGGTCTGCTCCAGGCTCAGGATCGAGAATCCCGCATCCTGCAATGCGCGGCGCACATACCCTTCGTCATGCTGATAGCGGCCGGTCGGGCCAAGCTTGAAACCTTGCGCGGGCGAAGCACCCTGCATCGCCTCGACGGTGAAACCCAGCAGACCGCCCGGCGTCGTTTTCGCCGCGATGGCTTTCAGGGTGGGATCAAGCTGGCCGAAATAGCAGAACACGTCGGCCGCGACCGTCATGTCGTAGCGATCGGCGGTATCGGCCAGGAAACGGCCGAGTTCCGCCTCATGCAATGAATCATACAGGCCACGCGCTTTCGCCTTGGCCAGCATGCCGCCGCTGAGGTCGACACCGACCAGCGTTCGGGCCAGCGGTTTGAGCAGCGGGGCGCACAGGCCGGTGCCGCAGCCAGCATCCAGGATTGTCAGGCCGCGCCGGCCCTCGAGCCGCTGTTCCATCGCGGCGCAGAGCATCTCGGGCACGCGGTAGCCTAGGCCGGCCAGGGTCGTTTCGAAATCGCTGGCGAAACGGTCAAAGGTTTCGCGCACATAGGTATCGTCAGCGCGGGCTGGCGCATTCTCGCCCAGGATCGCCGCCGCCATATGCTGGGCAATCGGGTCCTTGGCGCAGGTCTCCTGCCATTGCCGGGCATAGCGCTGCGCCTGTTCGCTTTTGCCGGTTCGGATCATGCCATAGAGCATTTCGCCCATGTGGTATTGCAGCATCGTATCGCTGGGTGCGGCGGCAATGGCGCGGAAAGTGACTTCCGCACCCTGCTCGTATTCGCCGATCTTGTAGAGAGACAGCGACATGTTCCGCAGCGCATGGGGATGGTTCGGCACCAGCGCCACGGTTTTCAGGCAGTTCTCGATGGCGCCGAGGAAATCTTCCTTGGTGGCGAGCAGGCCGGCCAGATTGGCAAAGGCATCCGCATAGCCGGATTCGAGCGCCACGGATTTGCGATAGGCGGCTTCGGCTTCGTCGATTTGCCCGGCATCGCGATAGGCGTTGCCAAGGCTGAAGTAAGCCTGGGCATATGCCGGATGCAGGCGGATGGCCGTCTGGTAACTGGCGATGGCCGCCGGCAGGTTGCCGCTGCGGCTGAGGGCGATGCCAAGATTGAAATGCAGCAGGGGCTGCTCGGGCTGCTGCTTCAGGCCGTTGCGATACGTCTCGATGGCCTGTCCGACGCGGTCCAGGCGCAGATAGGTGTTGCCCAGATTGACGTAGCCATCCACCACGTCCGGCGAAAGCTGGATGGCGCGCTTGAAGGCCTGGGCGGCGGCCTTGAGTTCGCCGAGCATGGTGTGAAGCTGCCCGAGGCTGAACCAGGCATCGGCGCGGCGCGGGTTCTTCTTCACCAGATCCGCCAACAGATCGCGTGCGGCATCGGTCTGGCCTTGCTGCAGCAGGGCGCTGGCCGTCACCAGCGGATCGCCGCCGATTCCAGCCTGTTGCAAAAGCGCGTCGCTTACCGGATTCGCCATACCACTCAATCCTGCCTGCTGTTGCGGCGCGCCTTGCGATGCTTGGCGGGCCGCCTGGTCACTGTCTAGCGTTACTTTTCACCGGGGCGCGAACGGGCCACGGCGGCATGCAGCCAGATTACGGGAATGAGGCTGACCACGACAATGATCAGCGCGCCGGTCGATGCCTCGCCCAGCCGCTCGTCGCTGGCGAGCTGGTAGACCCGTACCGCCAGGGTATCGAAATCGAACGGGCGCACGATCAGGGTGGCGGGCAGTTCCTTCAGCACATCCACGAAAATCAGCATGGCGGCGGTCAGCAGGCTGCCGCGGAGCATCGGGGCATGCACCCGCCGCACCACGCCCAGCGGCGTTTCGCCCAGCACACGGGCGGCCTGGTCCAGGCTGGGCCGGATGCGGTGCAGGCCGCCATCCACGGTGTTGAAGGCCACGGCCAGGAAGCGCACCAGATAGGCATAGAACAGGGCAACCAGGCTGCCGCTCAGCAGCAAGCCGGGTCCTGAGCCGAACGTGGCCTCGGCCCAGCGGTTGATGGCGTGGTCGAAGGTGGCGAGCGGCAGGATCACGCCGATGGCGATCACCGAACCGGGCACGGCATAGCCCATGGTGGAAAGCTGGATCAGCCAGCTGGTCATGCGTCGCGGCACCAGGCGGTTGGCATAAGCCAGTCCCAGGGCCGCCACGATCAGCAGCACGGCCGCCAGTCCGGCCAGGATGAAGCTGTTCGTGGTGAAATCAGCCAGGCGGGCGTAACCGATCTGGTCGCCTTCGCCGATCGCGAGATGCAGCAGCCAGCCGGCCGGAATCCCAAAGCCAAGCAGGATCGGCAGCAGGCAGGCCAGAATCGCCAGAATGGCACGGCCGGGCGGCAGCGGCCGCAACGGCAGCGGGCGGGTGCGCGCCGAAGTATGGTGGAAACGTTTGGCCTGCCGGCTGGTGCGTTCCAGCATCACGGCCGCCAGCACGAAGATCAGCAGCACGCCAGACAGTTGCGCCGCTGTCGTGACATCGCCCATCCCGAACCAGGTGCGATAGATCGCGGTGGTGAAGGTGGGCACACCAAGCCAGCTCACGGCACCGAAATCGGCCAGGGTCTCCATCAATACCAGCGCCGCGCCGCCGGCGATCATCGGACGCGCCAGTGGCAGGGCGATGCGCCAGAACCGCGCCCACGGCCCCAAACCCAGCGTTCGGCCGACTTCCAGCACGCAGATCGACTGGTCGAGGAAAGCGGCGCGCGCCAGCATGAAGACATAGGGATAGAAGCTGACAATGAAGAGCGCGACGGCCCCCTGCAGCGACAGGAAGTCGGGGAACCAGTAGTCGCCGCGCTGCCAGCCGAACAACTGGCGCAAGCCGCTCTGCACCGGGCCGGCGAATTGCAGCAGATCGCTGTAGACGAAGGCGCTGACATAGGCCGGCATGGCCAGTGGCAGGAACAGCGCCCAGGCCAGCCAGCGCCGGCCGGGAAATTCGGTCATCGTCACCAGCCACGCGCAACCCGTGCCGATTGCCACGGCGCCCCCGCCAACGCACACCATCAATACGACGGTGTTGAGCAGCATTTCTGGCATGACTGTGGTGAAGAGGTGCCGCCAGACTTCGCCGGCCGGCTGGGCCAGATTGACCAGAATGGCGAGGATGGGTGCCGCGATCGCCAATGCCAGCAGGGCGGCGAATACGATCCACAGCCGGCCATGACGCAGCCCGGCAGGGGATGCGGCGGCGATCATTGGAGAGGCGGCGGTATCGGTCACGCGGTCAGGTCGAATGATGACGGAAAGAATGCCCTGCTTACGTCATTTGCAAGGCATTCGCAAATGCCGGGCCGTCGCAGGTCGGTCGCCGGAGTGGAAATGGCTGCATTGCGGAATTGCTCCCCGTGGGCAGCTTTCCTATTCTGGCCGGGCAGGCACAGGAGGGGCGGATGGCAGACGGCGCGCGGGGTCTTCGCAACGGGCAGGTCAAACCGACCGATGCCCAGATGCGATATCTGCGCCGTGGTCTGCGCCAGGCCGGCGGCAAACTGCCCCTGTTCGATGAACACGGCCAACAGATCAGCACCCATACCATCGTGTCCTGCATCAAGGCCGGTTGGGCCGAACCGTGGTTCGAGAACCCGATCAAGCCGGACTGGCTGGTCTGCAAACTGACGCCGCAGGGCAGGGCCTTATTCGATATCCCCGGGCGTTGATCATGCATGCTTTCAGACCGGCGCGGGCTGTTGTGCTTGCGCTGCTTTCCGGCAGTCTTGCCGCAATGGCACCTGCCTTGGTGCAGGCGCGGCCGGATGACCGTTTTTCCGCCCCGCATGATGCGCCGGTTGGGCCTGTGGCGGCTTTCCCGGAACTGCTGCGGCAGGCAGAGGCGGGGGAAGCCGGGGCCCAGTTTCAGGTTGGACTGGCCTATCAACTCGGACTCGGCGTCGCGCGCGATCTGCCGGCTGCCCGGCAATGGTTCGAGCGTGCGGCGGCGCAGCAGCATTCCCGCGCCCTGACCGGCCTGGGATTCATGCGGCTGATCGGTCAGGGCGGGCCGCAGGATCTGCCCGGCGCCGAACAGGCGCTGCGCCAGGCCGGCGAGCGCGGCGAGGCCACGGCCTGGGCCAATCTCGCCGAACTGATCCTGGAATACCGTCCGGCCGAAAAGGCCCAGGCCATTGCGGTGCTCGAGCGCGCGATTGCCGCCGGCGCGGTGAATGCGCGGTATCGCCTGGGACGCGTGCTGGTCGAGGGGCGTGTGGTCGATGCCGACGAGGCGCGCGGCATTGCCTTGCTGAACGAGGCTGCTGACCAGGGCAATCCGCCTGCCCAGAGCTATCTTGCCGGCCTGATTCTGGAAGGCAATGCTGCGGCAGGCACGCCTGAACGGGGACTGGATCTGGCGCGACAGGCCGGGAAGGCAGGGCTGGCCGAAGGGCTGAATCAGTTGGGTCTTTATCATTTGCACGGCATTGCGACGCCGCGCGATGCGGCGCAGGCGGCGACGCTGTTCCGGCAGGCCGGCGAACTGGGCAACAGCACGGGCTGGCTCAATCTGGCCGAAATGCATGAAACCGGACAATTGGGGCAGCCTGATGAGGCCGAGGCCCGGCGGTTGGCAATCCGGGCCGCCGATGAAGGGGATTTGCGCGGCGCCGACATGGCGGGACGGATGCTGTTTCGCGGCGTGGGCGGCCCGCGCGATCCTTTCGCCGCGCGACCCTATCTGGAGCAGGCGGCCGAGGCCGGCTTCGCCAATGCGCAGAACTATCTGGCGATGATCCTGTTCAACGGCCTGGCCGGTCCGGTGGAACCTGCCGTCGCCATGTACTGGTGGGAAAAGGCGGTCGCCCAGGATCACCCCGCCGCCACCAACAACTTCGCCACCTACCTGGCCACTGGCCAGGGGGGCCGCGCGGCCGATCCGGCCCGCGCCCGGGCATTGATCACCCGGCAGGCCGGGAAAGACTATGGGCCAGCGCAGTTCCGCCTGGCGCTTTGGCTTGAACAGGGCTGGGGTGGCATCGCCAAGGATCTGCCTGCGGCCATCGGCTGGTTCCGCCGCGCTGCCGAAAACGGCCATGCCGCCGGTGCCTTCAAATATGCCGGCTATCTTGAAGCCGGGGAGGGTATCGCCGCCGACCCATCTGCGGCCCGGCACTGGTATGCGATAGCTTCCGGCCGCGGCAATGCCGATGCGCAATTCCAGATGGCTCGAATCCTGTTCAACGGCGATGGCGTGCCGGCCGACCCGGCGGCGGCCGATGGATGGCTCCGGCGCGCCGCCCGGCAGGGCTACCCCCATGCCCTGCTAGTGCTGGGCGAGCAATATGCGCGTGGCGAGGGCCGGGCAGCGGACCCGGCCATGGCCTGGGCCCATCTGCGTCTGGCCGAAGAGATCGGCATGGCGGAGGCCGGTGGCGGCCGACGATTTATCGAGGCCCGACTGGTCCCGGCCGAGCGGGCCCGGGCGATCGCCCTGTTACAGCAACTGGCCGGTGACATCCGGCGGGAAAGAGAGGACGAATGACTGACCTTGCCCTGGCGGCCCTGGCCTGGGTCCTGCTGCATGTCGTGGTCGCCGGTCCGTTGCGGCCGGCGCTGGTTGGCCGGCTGGGTCTGCCTGCCTATCGTGGGTTGTTTTCGGTTCTGAGCATCGTTGCGCTGACGGCTTTGATCTGGACCTATCGGGAGGCACCTTACGTTGAGTTCTGGGCGACCACCTCGGCCGTTTCTGCCGTGCCCGTGGTGGTCATGCCGGTGGCCCTGTTGCTGCTGGTCGGCAGCCTGAGGCCCAATAATCCAACCTCGGCCGGACCTGACATGCTGAAGCGTGGCAAAGGGGAGGAACTGCCTGTCCGGGGTTTCACCAAGATCACCCGGCATCCCATGCTGTGGGCATTCAGCCTCTGGGCCGCCTCGCACATGATCGCCAATGGCGATCTCGCAACCCTGCTTCTGGCGGGCGCCATCCTGGTTACGGCGGTGAACGGGATGTTTTCGATCGACCGCAAGCGCGCTGCGACTTTTGGCGAGAGTTGGAAAAGGTTTATCGCAAAAACCTCAATTCTGCCTTTCGCTGCGGTGCAGGCTGGCCGGGTGAAACTGCGATTCAGTGATATTGGATGGGTCAATATTCTTGGAGCTGCAGCGCTTTATGCAATCTTTCTGTGGGCACATGCAATATTGTTCGGTGTTCCGGCATATCATCCATAATCAAGATCATAAAAAATGAAATATACATTTAAAAATATATATTTAAATAAATTAAATAACTTAAAAAGTTAGATAAATGGCACGTCGCGCCGCAGGTCGGTTCGTCGGCTGGTTCCGGCCAGACCGGGACAGCAGCAAAGGGACGCTGCAGGACCAGCTATATGCCGCTATCCGGCAGGCTGCCCTGCAGGGGGAACTGTCTGCCGGCGAGCGGCTGCCATCCAGCCGTGCGCTGGCCGCCGATCTGGGCCTGGGGCGGAATACGGTGGTGGCCGCGATCGAGCGCCTGGTGGCGGAGGGCTATCTCACCAGCCGGCGTGGCGCCGGATTGTTTGTGGCTGCCGACCTTCCCGCCGAGGGTGTTGCCCGGGCTCCGGCAGTTGGCTCGCCAGCACGCCCCCCAATCCTGTCGCGGCGGTCTGCCGCGGCACCCGGGTTGCACGCAGAAGGCGAGTCCGACGTATCGCGGCCCTTTGCCCTGGGGGCTGCGGCCCTAGATGCCTTCCCTCTGGAAACATGGCGGCGGCTAGCGGTACAGACCCTGCGCCGCCGGCCTGCCGACCTTCTGGGTTACGGTGACCGGCGCGGGCTGCCGGCCCTGCGCCGGGCCCTGGCTACCTATCTGGCCGACAGTCGAGGCGTGGTCTGTTCGCCGGAAACCATTGTGATCGTTTCGGGCGCCCAGCAGGCGCTGGACCTGATTGCCCGTCTGCTGCTCGATCCGGGCGATGCCGTGGTCGTTGAGGATCCGGGCTATGTCGGCGCCCGGGATGCTCTGGCCAGCGCCGGTGCGCGGCTGGTTCCGATCGCCGTCGACGATCAGGGCCTGGATCCGGCCCTTCTGGCCGCTATCAATCCGGCTCCCAAACTTGCGATGCTGACCCCATCGCATCAGTTCCCGTTGGGCATGACCCTGCCCGTGGCGCGCCGGCTGGCGCTGCTGGCCGAGGCGAGGGCCCGCGGCATCTGGATCGTCGAGGATGATTACGACTGCGAATACCGCTATGGCGGTCCACCGTTGCAGTCGTTGCAGGGGCTCGATGGTGGCGAACGTGTGCTGTATGTCGGCACCTTCAGCAAGGTGCTCTTTCCCGGCCTGCGGCTGGGCTATGTCGTCCTGCCAGCGCAACTGGTCGACGGTTTCCTGCGCCTGAAGGCGGCGGCTGACGGTTTCTCGCCGGGCTGGCCGCAGACCATTCTGGCCGAATTCATCGCCGAGGGGCATCTGGTCCAGCATATCCGGCGCATGCGCGTGCTGTATCGCCGCCGCCGCATGGCTTTGCTGGCCGCCATCCAACGCCATGCCGGCGATCTGTTGCTGCCGCGTCTGTCGGAAGCGGGTCTGCATGTTGCCCTTGAATTCCGCGACGGCCGCGACGACAGGATGGCGGCTGCGGCGGCGCAGGCGGCTGGACTGGTTGTCGCCCCGCTATCGCGCTATGCCGTGGCGCGACGCCTCAGTGGCCTTCTGCTCGGCTTCGCGGCTTTTCCGGAAGCCGAGCTGGAGGCGGCGGTTCAGCGGTTGGCCAGGGCCCTGAGATAGCCGGGCAGGGGCGTGCCGGCGGCCAGTTGCGGGTCGGGTTCCGGCGTGGCGAACCCGGTCTTGAAGGGCAGCACGCCGGCCCAGGCCGGGATCGCCATGTCTTCGGCATCGTCCTTCGGCGGCCCGCGGCGGATTTTCGCACTGGCCTCATTGAGCGGCATGCGCAGGACCATGGTCGCCTTGAATTCCTGCCTGTTCGGCCCGCGGATTTCGGCCCAGCGGCCGGGCGCCAGCCTTTCGGTGAAGGCTTCCAGGGCGGCCATCTTGTGATCGTCGGATACCTGTTCGAAATGCCCGAAGGCCACCACCGAACGGTAGTTCATCGAATGATGGAAAGCCGAGCGGGCCAGCACCAGACCATCCAGCAGGGTGACGGCGACGCAGGCTGGCGTGCCTTGAGCCAATATCATGGCCATGCGGCTTTTGGTCGACCCATGGATGTAGAGATAGTCGCCCTCGCGCCAGTAGGCGGTGGGGATCACGATGGCCTGGTTATCCTTGCAGAAGGCGACATGGCAGACATACCCGGCATCCAGCACGGCGTGCACGGTGTCGCGTTCATAATGGCCGCGATCGGGAACGCGCTTGACCCGGCTGCGCGGGCTGGGGGCGGCGGATTTGGCTGAAATGGGCTTTGTGGTCAGTTTTGACATCGGGAACGGCATCTCCTTGGTGCCGTTGGGATTATCCTTTATCCGGAACCATGGTAAGTGCCAGTTTCAGCAATAGTTATGGTGCCAGAAAGAAGGCGTGCTTGGTTTACCTACCGTGTCCGTCATGCTACAGCGCGGAACCTCGTTCTGGTTGGTCAGATTACGGAGTGCGGAGACGGTGTGGGATATCCTGCTGATGCTGGGCAAGGGCGCGCTCGCGGGATTCATCATTGCCGCTCCGGTCGGGCCGGTCGGCGTGCTCTGCGTCCAGCGCACCCTGCATCGGGGCAGGCTGGCCGGGCTTTCCGCCGGTCTGGGAGCCGCGCTGGCCGATGCGTTGTATGGCTGCATTGCCGCTTTCGGCCTCAGCCTGATCTCACGCTGGCTGCACGATCATGAAATCGCGTTCCGGCTTGGCGGCGGCGCCTTCCTGATCTTCATGGCCTGGCGCATGCTGCGTGCGGCCGTGCATCCCTCGCCCGAGGTCGCCGCCGCGCCGCTGCATGGCCGCGACGGTCCGATCACCGGCCTGGTCTCCACCTTCATCCTGACGGCCACCAATCCGATTACCATCGTGGCCTTCCTGGGAATCTTCGCGTTCTTCGGCATCGGTTCGCTCGGACTGTCGCAGGCCATGGCGGCCTGGCTGGTGTTGGGCGTGTTTGCCGGCTCGTCGATCTGGTGGCTGTCGCTTGCCGCGCTGGCCGGCGCTTTCCGCCGCCGGCTTGGCAATGGCGGGCTGCGCTGGATCAACGGCCTGTCGGGCCTGCTGATCCTGGGCTTCGGCCTGTACGGGATTGGCAGTGTCGTGTGGTTGAAAGGATTGCAATGACGGATCAGCACGCGGCCCTGCCGCCCATCGAACTGCTGCCGAAAGACATCTCGGCTTATCGCCAGGGCAACCGGGGCGTCGACTACGTTCATACCTTCGATTCCGGCCGGCCAGGTCCGCATGTCATCGTGAACGCCCTGACCCATGGCAATGAGTTCTGCGGCATGGTGGCCGTGACGCATCTGCTGGAGCAGGGCATCCGTCCGCTGCGCGGCAAGCTGACCCTGGCCTTTGCCAATGTGGATGCCTATCACCGCTTCGATCCGGCGCGGCCGTTTGAGTCGCGTTTCGTCGATCGCGATTTCAATCGGGTCTGGGATATCGACACCCTGGAAGGCCCCGACGAGACCGTGGATGTGAAACGCGCCCGTGCGCTGCGCCACATCTATGCCGAAGCCGATGCCCTGCTGGACATCCATTCGACATCCTATGCCGTGCCGCCGATGCTGATCCACGAGCGCATGGCCAAGATCGAGCCGTTGACCCGTCATCTGCACGCGCCGCTGCATCATGTCATGCTGCAGGGCGTCAAGCATCCGGGGCGCCCGCTGATCCAGTATGGCGCCTTCGGCGATCCGCAGGCGATGCCGGTCGGACTTGTGGTCGAATGCGGCCAGCATTTTGCGCGCACGAGCGGTGACATCGCGATCGGCGTCACCATGCGGTTTCTCGATTTCTACGGCATGGTGCCGTCGTCTCTTGCAGCGCAATATCCGCCCGAGACCGGCGAGCCGAAACGCTACGAAATCATGGAAATTCTGCTGGCGAAAACCGAGCAGTTCCGTTTTGCGGCCCCCTTCATCGGTTTCGAGGACCTGCCGGGTGGCGCCCTGATTGCAACCGATGGTGACGAGGAAATCCGCGCCCCGGCGCAGGGCTGCACGCTGATCATGCCGGCTCGGCGCGTCATCAAGGGCAGGGATGTGGTGTCACTGGCCCAGCGGCTGAGCTGAACGCTCGGGCTGAACCACTTACCCCAAAGGTTTGCGGCCATGCCTTAAGGGCATGCAGCCGGCCGATTTTTTCAGCATGATGTTTTTACAGTCAGGTGTAGACGTATATACGTTTACGGCCCTATGATCCGGGCAACCTGCGGCCCTGCAAGGCGGCAGTATTACATACCGGTCCGGCAAACGGGCCATATTCTTCGTTTGGGAGAAGGACAAGGGGACGATGCAACGAGGCAAGTTCTTCAAGGCGGCTCTGGTCGCCGCAGTGGCCACCGTGGCTCTGCTTGGCGCGCAGCCAGGTTCGGCCAAGACTTTCAAGTGGGGCAATGACGGCGACGTCAGCTCGATGGATCCCTACGCCCGCAACGAGACCTTCCTGTTGACCTTTATGGCCAACATCTACGAGCCCGTGGTCCGTCGCGATCGCAACCTGAAGCTCGAGCCGTCGCTGGCGGTGAAGTGGAGCAACCCGAGCCCGACCCTGTGGCGCTTTGAACTGCGCCAGGGCGTGAAGTTTGCCGGCGGCGAGACCTTCTCGGCCGACGACGTGGTGTTTTCCTACAACCGTGCAATGGGCAAGGGCTCGAATCTGGGCGGCAACTTCACGTCGGTGAAGGAAGTCCGCAAGGTGAGCGACTTCGTCGTCGAAATCGACACCAAGTATCCGGACCCGCTGCTGGCCGACAAGCTGGCGCTGATCGGTATCATGTCCAAGGCCTGGGCCGAGAAGAACAATGCCCAGTTCGCCGCCGACATGACCAAGAACGAAGAGAACTTCGCCACCCGCAACTCCAACGGTACCGGCCCCTTCGTGGTCAAGGTGCGCGAGCCGGACGTGCGCACGGTTCTCGAGCCGAACAAGGGCTGGTGGGACACGCCGGAGCATAACCTGACCGAGGTTATCTTCCAGCGCGTCGCCAACGATGCCACACGCGTGGCTGCGCTGCTGTCGGGTGAGATCGACATGATCTACACCGTGCCGCCGCAGGACGTGGAGCGCATCCGCAAGACTGCGGGTCGGCGCATCATCGAAGGTCCGGAAACCCGTATCGTGTTCCTCGGCTTCAACCAGCAGCTCGACGAGCTGCCGGACTCGAATGTCAAGGGCAAGAACCCGTTCAAGGACAAGCGGGTGCGCGAAGCCTTCTATCGCGCCATCGACGTTGAGGCGATCAAGCGCACTGTCATGCGTGGCCAGTCGCGTCCCAGCGCCCTGATGGTGGGGCAGGGCCTGAATGGCTACGACAAGGACCTCGACGTGCGTCCGAAGTTCGACCCCGAACTGTCGAAGAAGCTGCTGGCCGAGGCCGGCTATCCGAACGGCTTCGAGGTCGGGATGGATTGCCCGAACGACCGCTACGTCAACGACGAAGCGATCTGCCAGGCGTCGGTCGCCATGCTGGCCAAGGTCGGCATCAAGGTGAACCTGCTGGCCCAGACCCGTTCGAAGTACTTCGCGAAAATCCTGCGCACCGCGTCGGATATCGAGAAGTCGCCGAACACCAGCTTCTACATGCTGGGCTGGTCGCCGGCCGCGACCTATGACGTGCACAACGTCTTCGAGTCGCTGATCCAGAGCCCGAGCGCCAAGTCGAAGAAGGGCCTGTTCAATGCCGGTGGTTACTCGAACGCCAAGTTCGACGAGCTGTCCGACAAGGTTGAGCAGGAAACCGACGTCGCCAAGCGCAATGCGATGATCAAGGAAGCCACCAAGATCTATCTGGACGACTATGCCTATATCCCGCTGCATCAGCAGTATGTGGTATGGGCGTCGAAGGACAACATCGATCTGGTGCAGCCGGCGGATAACTACTTCCCGCTGCGCTTCGTCAAGGTCAAGTAAGTCTGTACTTCTCATAACGGTCGGCCCGGGCTCTGCGCCTGGGCCGCATCCGTTAGGGACATGCCCCCATGATTGCTTTTATTGTTCGCCGCCTCGTACAGGCCGCGCTGGTGATGCTGGCGGTTGCCTTCATCGCTTTTGCGATGTTCAATTTTGTTGGTGACCCGGTCATCAACATGGTCGGCCAGGACACTCCGGTCGACGAGATCATCGAACTCCGCAAAACCCTGGGCGTGGATGATCCGATGCCGATCCGCTTCGGTCGTTTCGTCGTCAATGCCGTTCAGGGCAAGTTCGGACTCAGCTACCGGACGACCGAACCGGTCGCCCGCATGATCACTGATCGCCTGCCAGCGACGCTAGAACTGAGTTTCATCGCCATGATCATCGCGCTCGCGGTAGGCATACCGATGGGCGTCTTTTCCGGTCTCTATCCGCATCACTGGCTCAGCCGCGGCATGATGACGGTTTCCCTGATCGGCATCTCGCTGCCGACTTTCCTGATCGGCATCCTGCTGATCCTGATCTTTGCCGTGCTGCTTGGCTGGCTGCCCAGCTTTGGCCGCGGCGATGTGGTCAAGCTCGGCTTCTGGAGTACCGGCTTCCTCACCATCTCGGGCTGGAAAGCGGTCATTCTGCCAGCCATCACGCTTGGCCTGTTCCAGATGACCCTGATCATGCGCCTGGTGCGGTCGGAGATGCTGGAAGTCCTGCGCGCCGACTACATCAAGTTCGCCCGTGCGCGCGGACTCACCAATCGCGCCGTGCATTTCGGCCATGCCCTGAAGAACACGCTGGTGCCGGTGATCACCATCACCGGCCTGCAGCTTGGCTCGATCATCGCCTTCGCGATCATCACCGAGACGGTATTCTCGTGGCCCGGCGTCGGCTTGCTGTTCCTGCAATCCGTGCAGGCCGTAGATATTCCCGTGATGTCGGCTTATCTGGTCATGATTGGCCTGTTGTTCGTGCTGATCAACCTGGCCGTCGATATCCTTTATTTTGTTGTGGACCCGCGGCTTCGTGGCCAAGGGGCCAAGGCGGGTGCGAAATGATGCTGCCCACCGCGCGCGTCATCGAATTCTGGCGCAACGCCGCCGACAGCGACATCTTTTGGAGCTTCAAGCGTTCCAAGCTGATCATGCTGTCGGCTCTCATCGTCGTGGTGTTTTTCCTGGCCGCCTTCGGTGCGCCCTGGCTGGCCCCGCATAACCCGTTCGACCTGGCGTCGCTGGAACTCTCGGATGCCTTCAAGCCGCCATTCTGGGAAGAGGGGGGCGAGGCCAAATACATTCTCGGCACTGATGACCAGGGCCGCGACCTGCTGTCCACCATCATGTATGGTTCCCGTATTTCCCTGGTGGTGGGGTTTCTGTCGGTCATCTTTGCCATGGTTCTTGGCATCGGCCTGGGGCTGGTCGCCGGCTATATGGGCGGCGGCATAGATGCCTTCATCATGCGGGTCGCCGACGTGCAGCTGTCTTTCCCGGCGATCCTGATCGCACTGCTGGTCGACGGCGTCACCCGTGGCATTCTGGGCGAGGCAAGGCATTCCGACTTTGCCGAAGCTGTTCTGGTTGTGGCTATCGGCCTCAGCTACTGGGTGCAGTATGCCCGCACGGTGCGTGGCTCGGTTCTGGTCGAGAAAAACAAGGAATACGTGCAGGCCGCGCGTGTGATCGGCTTGCCCGGACCGCTGATCGCGATCCGCCATGTGTTGCCCAATGTGCTGGGACCGGTTCTGGTGATCGCCACCATCAATCTGGCGCTGGCGATCATCACCGAAGCGACGCTCAGCTTTCTTGGTGTTGGCCTGCCGCCGACCGAGCCTTCGCTTGGCACGCTGATCCGCATCGGCAACGATTTCCTGTTTTCGGGCGAATGGTGGATCACCATTTTCCCCGGCACCGTACTGGCGGCTCTCGTTTTGTCGGTCAACCTGTTGGGCGACTGGCTGCGTGACGCCCTGAATCCCAAGCTTAGGTGAGGAGCGTGCTATCATGAGCAGCCCCAAGCTTCTCGAAGTCCGTAATCTGCGCGTCGAGTTCCCCACCCGGCGTGGTACGCTGGTCGCCGTCGATGACGTATCCCTCGACATTGCCGCTGGCGAGGTGCTCGGCGTGGTGGGCGAGTCCGGCGCTGGCAAGTCGATGACCGGCGCCGCCATCATCGGCCTGCTGGAGCCGCCGGGTCGCATTGCCGCCGGCGAAATCCGTCTCGAAGGCCGTCGCATCGACAACCTGCCGTATTCGGAAATGCGCAAGATCCGCGGCCGGCAGATCGGCGCCATTTTCCAGGATCCGCTCACCAGCCTCAATCCGCTCTACAAGGTGGGCGACCAGCTGGTCGAGACAATCCTGACCCATCTGCCGCTCAGCCACGCCCAGGCGCGCGATCGCGCGGTGAAACTGCTGGAGGATGTAGGCATTCCCTCGGCGGCCGAGCGTATCAATGCCTATCCGCATCAGTTTTCCGGCGGTATGCGCCAGCGCGTGGTGATCGCGCTGGCATTGGCGGCCGAACCAAAGCTGATCATCGCCGACGAACCGACCACGGCGCTCGACGTTTCGATCCAGGCGCAGATCATCCAGTTGCTCAAGCGTCTGTGCCGCGAGCATGGTACGGCGGTGATGCTGGTGACCCACGATATGGGCGTGATCGCCGAAACCGCCGACCGCGTCGCCGTGATGTATGCCGGCCGCATCGCCGAGATCGGGCCGGTGCAGGATGTGATCAAACGGCCGCACCATCCCTATACCGTGGGCCTGATGGGCGCGATCCCGGCCATGGGCCACAAGGTTGAGCGCCTGACCCAGATCGATGGCTCGATGCCGCGGCTGAACGCCATTCCGAAGGGTTGCGCTTTCAATCCGCGCTGCCCCAAGGCTTTCGACAAATGCTATCATGATCGCCCCGAGCCGATGCCTGCCGGCAAGAGCCAGGCAGCTTGCTGGCTGGTGAAGGAGCCGGCCCATGTCTGAGAACCGGAAGAAAAGCGTTCCGATGCTGTCGGTGAAGGCTCTGCGCAAGGTGTTCGACGTCTCGGCGCCGTGGCTCAACCGGCTGCTGGAAGGCAAGAGCAAGAGCCTGGTCCGCGCCGTGGACGGCGTCAGCTTTGAGATCAACAAGGGTGAGACTTTCAGCCTTGTGGGCGAGTCCGGCTGCGGCAAGTCGACGGTCGCACGCCTGATCGTCGGCCTGTACGAACCCAACGGCGGTTCGATCAACTTCGAAGGCGTCGAGCTGTCTTCGGCTGCGGATCGCGCGCGGCACCAGGATATCCAGGGCCGCATGCAGATGATCTTCCAGGATCCTTATGCGTCGCTGAATCCGCGCTGGCGCGTGGGCGATATCATCGCCGAACCCATCCGTTTCCGTGGCCTGTTGAAAGACAAGGCCGCCATCGACAAGCGGGTGGGCGAACTGCTCAGCCAGGTTGGTTTGTCTCCGGTTGATGCGAAGAAATATCCGCATGAATTCTCCGGCGGCCAGCGCCAGCGTATCTCGATCGCCCGAGCCCTGGCCGGCGAACCGGAATTCCTGGTCTGCGACGAGCCGACCTCGGCGCTCGACGTTTCGGTGCAGGCGCAGATCCTCAACCTGATGAAGGACCTGCAGCGCAAACTGGGCCTGACCTATCTGTTCATCAGCCACAACCTGGCCGTCGTCTATCACGTCTCCGACAAGGTCGGTGTGATGTATCTCGGCCGCCTGGTGGAATGGGCCGATACGCATACGCTGTTTAGCCGCCCGCTGCATCCCTATACGCGCATGCTGCTGGATGCGATCCCGGATCTTGATATGACCGGTCGTGCCCGCACGCCGGTCGCGGGCGAAGTGCCCAGCCCGCTCAATCCGCCGTCCGGCTGCAGCTTCCATCCGCGTTGTCCGTTGGCCAACGAACGCTGCAAGCGTGAAGCGCCCAAGAGCCTGACGGTCGAGGGCGGGGCAGTGGCCTGCCACGCAGTGGAAGAGGGGCGTCTGCCGCCCTGGAAGGCCCAGGCGGCCGCCTGACCCTGCCCAATTAACGGATTGCCGTGATGCGGCCGCGCTTGTAACGGTGCGGCCGCATGCCTACACTTGTTATGCGGGCCGTCGATGCCCGTCATGCAGTCGTCAGCGGCGCAAGCCGATACCACCTTCCGATAACAGGCCCGCCGCCGGGGGATACAGCGGTTGGGCTCAGAACAAGGAGGCCGGGCGATGAGTTACCGCGATATAGTCGTTCATCTGACTCTCGATCCGCGCAATGCTGCGCGCATCCAGCTTGGCATCGGTCTGGCACGCCGCTTTGGCGCGCGGATCAGCGGGCTGTATACCGTGCCGCCGCCGAACGTGCCCTATTACATGGGCGAGTATATTCCCACCGAACTGATCCAGAAGCAGATGGACGAGGCACAGAAGGCTTCGGTCTCGGCCCATACCGAATTCATGTCGACCTGCGCCAGTGCGGGTGTGGAGCATCGCTGGCTCAGCAGCGAACTGGCGCCGGTGGAGGCGCTGCGGCTCACCGTGCGCGCCAGCGACATTGCCATCGTTGGCCAGCCCGATCCCAATCCGTCTGATCCGTCGTCCGTTCCCTACGGCACCGATGTTCTGCCGCATGAACTGGCCCTGCAGGCCGGCCGGCCGGTGCTGGCTGTGCCGCATGGCGGTCCGGTCCCGGAGATCGGCCGCCGCATCCTGGTGGCGTGGAATGGCAAGCGCGAGGCGACGCGCGCTCTGCATGATGCGATGCCGCTGCTGCGCAGCGCGGAGACAGTGCATCTCGTCACCGTCGGGCCCGAACGCAAGGGCCGTACATTGCTGGCCGAGGTGACCGAGCATATGCAACGGCACGGCCTGCGCCTGGAAACCGCTATCGTCGATCCTGCCGGGCAGAAGGTCGGCACGGCCCTGATGGCCGAAGCCCAGAAACGCCAGGCTGATCTGGTGGTGATGGGGGCCTTTGGTCATTCGCGTTTGCGCGAGATGGTCTTTGGTGGCGTCACCGAAACGATCCTGTCCGGCATGTCGCTGCCTGTGTTGCTGAGCAATTGAGGGCTTGCGGCAGACCCGCCGCCAACGGACAATCTGGTTGATGCAGGTCAATGCCCCGCACGCATTGCGGGTTAGGCTGCAATCATGACCGGGTGAACCCGGCAGTTGATGTCAACCGGAAGAGGGCGCTCATGGCCATTCGCGATATTCTTGTTCATCTCTCGGAAGATCCGCGCAACAGCGCCAAGATCGATGCGGCCCTGCAGATTGCCCAGCGTGATGGCGCGCATGTGACGGCGCTTTATACCCTGCCGCCGCCCCAGCATCTCTTCTACATGGGCGAATACGTCCCGCCCGAATTCTATCAGCGTCAGATCGACGAGGCCCGCGCCGCTGCGAAGAAGGCCAAGGGCGAATTCGAAGCCGCGGCAGCCAAGCAGGGCGTTGGCGTCGAATGGATCGAAAGCGAACGTCTGCCGGTAGATGCGATCGAAACCTATGGCCGCGCCTTCGATCTGCTGGTGCTGGGCCAGCCCGATCCCGATCCGGAGAACCCGGTACTGGTTCCTTCGGGCATGGATGTGCTGCCGCATGACATTTCGTTGCGCGCCGGGCGTCCGATCCTGGCCGTGCCCTATGCCGGCAGTTATCCGAAAATCGGCCGCCGGGTGATGGTGGCCTGGAATGGCAGCCGCGAAGCCACGCGCGCCGTGCATGATGCCCTGCCGTTCCTGACCAAGGCCGAGCATGTCACCGTCTATGGCATCAATGCCGACCGCAGCCGCGGCACGCCCGGCGCCGAACTGGCCCGCCATCTGGCCCGCCATGGCGTGAAGGTGGATGTGGCCAATACGGTGGTCGAGGACATGGAAGCGGGCGAGGCCCTGCTGTCGGCGGTGGCCGACCGCAGCATCGATCTGCTGGTGATGGGCGCCTATGGCCATTCGCGCATGCGCGAGGTGGTGTTCGGCGGCGTGACCGAGACCATCCTCTCGTCGATGACGGTTCCGGTTCTGCTCAGCAATTGATCATTCATGTCTGCCGTGGTCTATCGCGACATAGCGGTTCATATCGGGGTTGATGCCGGCAACGAGTTGCCGGCGCAACTTGCCTACGCCACGGCCCTGGCTGCCGGCTGCGGCGCGCATCTGGCCGGCTTGTTCAACCGGCCGGCCCTGCCGCTGGTCCGGCATTACATGCCGCCCGAGGTGATCGCCCACCACAAGGCGGAATGCGAACGCGCCGCAGTGAGGGCCAGGCAGCTTTTTGATGCAGCCGTGCAGGCCCAGGGCGTCTTGGCCGAGTGGTATGACATGCCGGGCTCGGCGCTGGAGACGGTGCTCATGCAGGCCCGGGCCAGCGACCTGCTGCTGCTGTCTGGCGTGGTGCCAGGCGACAAGACGGCACGATCCTATGACCGCGAGACGCTGGCCGACGAAGTTGTGCTGGCGCTCGGACGGCCCGTTCTACTGCTGCCCGGCGAGCCGAAACCGGGCATGCCGAAAAACGTCCTGATCGGCTGGAATGGCAGCCGCGAGGCCAGCCGCGCCGTGCATGACGCCTTGCCGCTGCTGCTGCAGGCAACCAAGGTGACGATCCTGTGCGTCGATCCCGGTCGCAAGCATGGTCTGCCCGGCGCCGAACTGGCTCGCCATCTGGCGCGACAGGGCGTGGTGGCCGACCTGCTGATCCGCGACGGCCATGATCGTGATGCGGGCATGATGCTGCAGCAGACGGCCTGGGACACCAAGGCCGACATGGTTGTCATGGGGGCCTACGGTCATGGCCGGCTGCGTGAAACGGTGCTGGGCGGTGCCACCGCGCATATGCTCGCCGAGGCCAGCTTGCCGGTTTTGTTCAGCCACTAGACCGTAAGTGGCCGTGCGGCATTTGCCGTAATGATAGCGGCGCACTACATTGGGCGGACCCGATGGATTCCGCCATGTTGCTTGCCGCGCCTGAAACCCAGCTTCTTGTGATCGACATCCAGGCCCGGCTGTTGCCGGTGATGCTGGATGGCGCGCGCGTGATGCGCCAGGCCGGTATTCTGCTGCAGGCGGCGCGGCGGCTGGCCATTCCGGCGCTGATCACCGAGCAATATCCGCAAGGGCTGGGTCCTACAATGCCGGAAGTGATGGCCGAGGCCGGGGATGTACCGGTGCTGGCCAAGATGCATTTTTCGGCCGCCAGCGACCCTGCCATCCGCAGCCGTATCGAAGCGGCAAACCGCCCGCAGATCGTGATCGCCGGGATCGAGGCGCATGTCTGTGTGTTGCAGACGGCCTTGACCTTGCGGGAGGCCGGCCGCCAGGTTGCCGTTGTTGTCGATGCGGTATCTTCGCGTCATGCCGACAGCGTATCCGTGGCGTTGCAACGCCTGCAGGCGGCAGGCGCGGAACTCGTCACCACCGAAATGTGCCTGTTCGAATGGCTGGGCAGCGCGGCGCATCCGGATTTCAAGAGCCTGTCCCGCCTGATCAAGTAATCTGAAACGAAAGGATGCCGCCATGCGCCAGCCGCTGGTGCTGATTCCAGGCCTGTTGCTGACTGACGATTTCTGGCGCGAGCAGATTGCCCGCCTGTCCGATGTCGCGCAATGCATCGTGCCGTCCTGCCATTACGATATGGATAATTTCAGCGACATGGCGCGCGCCATCCTGGCCGAGGCGCCCGAGACTTTTGCGCTCTGCGGCCTTTCGATGGGCGGTTATGTTGCGCAGGAAATCATGCGACAGGCGCCGCAGCGTGTCACGCGGATCACATTGATGGATACATCATCCCGTGCCGATACGCCGGAACAGACCGAGCGCCGCCGCGCTCTTATCAAGCTGGGCCAGATCGGCCGGTTTCGCGGCGTGACGCCGCAATTGCTGCCGGTTCTGTTGCATCCCGACAACCTGTCGAATACGGCGATGACCGATCGGCTGATGGCGATGGCCGAGCAGATCGGCCGTGACGGTTTCATCAAGCAGCAGACCGCCATCATCGCCCGGCCCGATGGCCGCGAGGATCTGAAGGCATACCGCTTGCCGGCTCTGGTGCTGTGCGGCCGGCAGGATGCGCTCACGCCGCTGGAACTGCATGAGGAAATGGCCGCGCTGATTCCCGGGGCGAAGCTGAAGGTGATCGAGCATTGCGGCCACCTGCCGCCGATGGAAAAGCCCGACGAGACGGCGGCGGCCCTGCGCGAATGGCTGGCGGCCTGATCTAGGCGGGATCGGGGCTGACTTCAGCCAGCCGGGCGACCGACACCCGGTTGCGGCCATCGGTCTTGGCGTGATTCAGCGCGGTCTCCGCACGCTGCATCAGGCTGGTCCAGTCATCGCCATGCAGGCCCAGCGTGGCGATTCCGAAGCTGGCGGTGATGGCTGTGTCGGGATTGCCCTCGAGCCGCATGGAAGCGATCTGCTGGCGCAGGCGCTCGGCCAGTTGCTGCGCGCCGGCCAGTCGGGTGCTGGGCAGCAGGATGCACAACGCGGCGCCATCGACCCGCGCCAGGTAATCCTCGCGCCGCATGCTGGAACTGATGATCCCGGCAATCTGCCGCAGTACGGCATCGCCCAGGGCATAACCCTGCTCGCGGATCAGGGCCTCGAAATGATCGATGTCCAGTATAATCGCCGACAGGCCATAACCATGCCGGCGCGCCCGCGAAACTTCCTTGGCGCCGATCTCGTTCAGCAGGCCGCGATTGACCAGGCCGGTCACCTGGTCGGTGCGTACGCTGGTCTGCAGCCGTTGCAGCAGGCGCTGGCTCACCATCAGCGCGCAGGCAATGGTGGCGAGCAGGGCCGCCATCGCCGGGATCAGGAAGATGCCGTTGCCGATCGGACCGTCGCGCAGGCCATCCACGTTCAGTTGGCCGGCCAGCGCGGCGAAGCTCCGCATGATGTAAAGCGCCGCCAGCATGCCGAACAGCAGGCCGACGAAAGCCTGGGTCTGCATCAGCCCGATCTCGATGCGATAGAGCATGGTCCATGCGATACAGATGCAGATCAGGGCGATCGCTGCGGCGACGATGGCGGCGCGAATGGCAATGTCGGGACTGGCCAGTAGGAACCAGGAGAACAGGCCGAAGAAGATGACGAACAGCAGGCCCGCGCTGCGCCAGGGCAGGGGCAGGCCCTTGAACTGGCGGCTGCCGAACCAGAACAGGATATAGCCGATCACGAATAGCGCGTTGCCCGACAGGGCCACGATGGGTTCGTTGCCGGGCTTGCGCAGCACCAGGATGGCGAGGCCGACGCCGAAGGTGATATTGGCCAATGCCCAGGTGGACGGGCCAGACTCGCGCGGATGCACCGCGCTGACACCGGCCATGATCACCGTGTTGATCACGGCGACCGCGATGGTTGCCAGGGCGATGATCGGCAGGTTGTCGACACCAATCATCCCCGGCATGCAGATTCACACGTCGATATCGGTGGCGAAGGCGGCGCGTTCCTGGATGAACTGGAAGCGCAGTTCAGGTTTGCGGCCCATCAGGCGTTCCACCAGGTCGTCGGCTTCCTTGGCCTCGTCCACCGGCACCTGCACGCGGAGCAGGGTGCGGTTCTTCGGGTTCATGGTGGTTTCCTTCAACTGCGCGGGCGGCATCTCGCCCAGGCCCTTGAAGCGGCTGATCTCCACCTTGCGACTGCCGAAATGCTGCTTGATCAGGCGGTCCTTGTCGTCGTCGTCCATGGCGTAGAAGGTCTTGCCGCCGGCAGAGAGGCGATACAGCGGCGGCTGCGCCAGATAGAGATGGCCGTGCTCGATCAGCTTGGGCATCTCGCGGAAGAAGAAGGTCATCAGCAGGGATGCGATATGCGCGCCGTCGACATCGGCGTCGGTCATGATGATGACCTTGTCGTAGCGCAGTTCTTCCTCGCGGTATTTGCCGCCGGTGCCGCAGCCCAGGGCCTGGATCAGGTCGGCCAGCTCCTGGTTGGCGGCCAGCTTGCCCGAACCGGCCGAGGCGACGTTGAGGATCTTGCCGCGCAGCGGCAGCACGGCCTGGCGGCGGCGGTCGCGCGCCTGCTTGGCCGAACCACCCGCCGAGTCACCTTCGACGATGAAGATCTCCGAGCCGTTGGCGGCTTCGTCGGCGCAGTCGGCCAGCTTGCCGGGCAGGCGCAGCTTGCGCGTGGCCGACTTGCGGTTGACTTCCTTTTCGGCGCGGCGGCGCAGGCGTTCTTCCGCGCGTTCGATCAGGCGCGTGAGCAGGGCATTGGCATGTTGCGGCGCGCCGGCCAGCCAATGGTCGAAATGGTCCTTCACGGCCGTCTCGACCAGCTTTTGCGCCTCCACCGTCACCAGCTTGTCCTTGGTCTGGCCCTGGAACTGCGGGTCCTTGATGAAGACCGAAAGCATCGCCGTGCCGGCGGTGAGGATGTCGTCGGCGGTGATCTGCGCCGCCTTCTTGTTGTTGGTCAGCTCGGCGTAATCCTTCAGGCCGCGCATCAGGGCGCTGCGGAAACCGGCTTCATGCGTGCCGCCCTCGGGTGTGGTCACGGTATTGCAGTAGGATTGCAGCCAGCCTTCGTCGATGTCGCTGGGCCAGTGGATCGCCCATTCCACCTTGCCGCGTTCGCCCGCCAGCTCGGCGCGGCCGGCGAATGGCGTCGGCGTCACGGTCTGCTGGCCCTCGAGCTGTTCGTTCAGATAGTCTTGAAGCCCGCCGGGAAAATGCAGCACAGCCTCGGCCGGCGTCTCGTCGCCATCCTTGAGCAGTTCGGGCGCGCAGGCCCAGAAGATCTTCACGCCCGGATAGAGATAGGCCTTCGAGCGCGCCATCTTGAAGATGCGCGCGGCGCGGAAATGCGCGCCCTTGCCGAAGATCTGCTCGTCGGGATGGAAGATCACCGTGGTGCCGCGCCGGTTCGGCACGCTGCCCACCTTGACCAGCTTGCCCTGCGGCGCACCGCGCGAATACTCCTGCCGCCACAGCTCGCGGTCGCGCGCCACTTCCACGGTGAGCCGGTCGGACAGGGCGTTCACCACCGAGATGCCCACGCCATGCAGGCCGCCGGCGGTGGAATAGACTTTCGACGAGAACTTGCCGCCCGAATGCAGCGTGGTGAGGATCACCTCCAGCGCCGACTTGTCCTTGAACTTGGGATGTTTGTCGATCGGGATGCCGCGGCCGTTATCGAACACCTTCAGGCTGCCATCGGCCTGCAGGGTCACCTCGATGCGGTCGGCATGGCCGGCCACGGCCTCGTCCATCGCGTTGTCGAGCACTTCGGCGAACAGGTGGTGCAGGGCGCGTTCGTCGGTGCCGCCGATATACATGCCGGGCCGGCGCCGCACCGGCTCCAGGCCCTCGAGAACTTCGATGTCCTTGGCGGTGTAATCGCTGCCGCCCTTGCTTCCCTGCTGGAACAAGTCGTTCATACTATTCACGGATTTCGATTAAGGGGTGACTCGGATTTGCGCCGCAGTATAGTGGGGCCCGTGCCGGCGGCACAACCAACATATGGTAGGAATATAGGACCATGACCCAGACCTCGACGCGCGGCGAACCGGTGATTCGCTCGGCCCCGATGCCGGCCGACATGAACGGCAACGGCGACATCTTCGGCGGCTGGGTGCTGAGCCAGATGGACATCGCCGGCGGCATCGTGGCGGCCCGGCGCGCCCAGGGCCGGGTGGTGACCGTGGCGGTGGATGCCATGACCTTCCACCAGCCGATCAAGGTGGGCGACGTGGTGTCGATCTACGGCAGCGTGATCCGCGTCGGCCGCAGCTCGATGGCGGTGAAGCTGGAGACCATCGTGGCGCGCCGGCTGGACCCCACCGAGATCAAGGTGACCGAGGGCGTCTACACCTACGTCGCCATCGACGAGAACGGCAGGCCGCGGCCAGTCCCCAAAGAGGGCGCATGAGTAACGGCCCCCGGCATTACGCGGCCGACGAGATCGTCGCGCCCGAGCTGATCGCGCTGCAGGCGCTGTATGACGAGCGGCGCGGGCGGCAGCCGCTGCTGGCCTATGACGCGCTGCCGCCGGTGGAGACTTTGCCCGGCGTCGCCGACCTGGCGCTGGTGGAGGCGCTGGCCGACGGGCGTTACCGCTATCTGGCCATGGGCAACGGCTATCGCCATGTGGCGGGCGAGGCGCTGAGCGTGGGCGCGGATGGCACCGTGATCGAAACCCGGCCGGTGGTGCGCCAGCATTTCGACCTGGCGGTGACCGAACGCCGGCCGGTGCATGTGAGCGTGACGCGCTGGGACGGGCCGAAAATCCTGCAATACGACCGGCTGATCCTGCCTTTGCTGGACGGCCGCGGCGAGATCGCCCATCTGCTGGCCGGCGAGGTGTTCCTGCGTTACGCCAAGGGTTAGCAGGGTTGGGCTGACGCGATAGTTTGATCTGGAACAAAGCCGCTAAACCGGGCGGGTCTAGGCTGGTGTGCAGCAATGCAGCAGCAGCGGGAGGAGACCCATGCAGGCGCAGCACACATATCAGAAACCCGGCCTCGGCTGCTGGCTGAAGGCCGTGTGGAACAAACTGGCCGAGGAGCAGGAATGGCGCGGCCTGGCCAGCGAGGACCGCCACCGCATCGCCCAGGATATGGCGATGAGCGACGGCGACCTGGCGGCCCTGGTGCGCGATGGCGGCGGCAGCGCCGAGCTGGAGGAACTGCTGGCCCGGCGGGCTGCCGCCGGCAAAGCCCGGCTGGCGCCGGAACTGCTGCGCGACATGCAGCATAACTGCGCCTTCTGCGCCGAGCGGCCGGAATGCCGGGACTGGCTGGCGGCGAACGAGGGCGCCGGCGCGCCGGCCTTCTGTCCGAACCGGGATGTGCTGGCGCCGCAGGGCTAGCCGCCGGCACAGCCGGAAGTAGGGATGGGCGGGCAGCCGGTGGGCCGGACTCCGTCCGGCTGCCGGCATGCCCTTGATCGGGAATGGAAATTATCCAGCCAAGACCGGCCGGAGAGCGGCAAGCCGTCGCCAGAGGCCTGCCAGTAATCGCCAATTATCGACAATGATTGCCAACTTTGGCCAATCGTCGCCAATTCCGTCCGGGCTTGTCCGGGGAGTGCACCCGTGCGGCGGGTGGTGGATGACACGGATTCACGATGCGCAACAGCCGCAAATGAGAACATAGGGTGAATATGTCCTGAGGCAAGATCGCGGCTTGACATTAAACCAAAAGGTTGAATATTTAGTCGCCATGCAGACCGCGAGCCCGATACCCGATTTTCAGATCACAGCTTTGGATCACACCCTGCTGGCGCTGGCCGACCCGACCCGGCGGGCCATCCTGCAACGCCTGTGTGACCAGGGCGGCGAGGCCCGCGTCACCGACCTGGCCTTGCCCTTTGCCATGTCGCTCAACGCGGTGTCGAAGCATATCCGCCTGCTGGAACGCGCCGACCTGGTGCGCCGGCGCAAGCAGGGGCGGGAGCATCTGCTGAGTTTCAATCCGGCGCCGCTGACCCAGGCGGAACGCTGGATCGCCGAGCGCAAGGCGATGTGGGAACGCCGCCTCGATGCGCTGGGCGATTTCCTCAATGCGACCAAACCCGATCAGGAGTGAAACAGAGACCCATGAGCCAGACCGCCACGCCGAAGCCGCGTTCCGCCCTGCACAACACCTTCACCATCACCCGCGTCTACGACGCGCCGCCGGCCCGCGTGTTCGCCGCCTTCGCCGATCCGAAGGCCAAGGCGAAATGGTTTTCGCCGCCCCCGGACTGGGTGGATGTGAAACAGAGCGTCGAGTTCCGCGTCGGCGGCCGCGAGCATAGCAGCGCGCGCGACAGCAGCGGCGTGATGCATGTCTTCGATTCGATCTATTACGACATCGTGCCGGATGCGCGCATCGTCTATGCCTATGACATGCATCTGAACGAGAAACGCATTTCCGTGTCGCTCACCACCATCGACCTGCAGGCGGAGGCGGGCGGCAAGACGAAGCTCACCTTCACCGAACAGGGCGTCTATCTCGACGGCTACGACGATGCGAAGGCCCGCGAGGAAGGCACGACATGGCTGCTCGGGAAACTTGGGGAGACGCTGTAATACCGCATACGAATTGTCTGTCTGAAGATCGGCGGTATTAACATACGCCTGCAATTCGCCGCTGCCGCCGGCGCGCGAAACTGCTAGCATGTTTCCGTGGCAGGGGGCATGCCATGCTGACGGTGGGCTCGACAAAAATAGAAACCGTGGATGCGCCGGTGGTGCTGGGCGACGAACGCCTGCGCCGGCTCTACGGCCTGTGGCGTGAGGCCCATGCCCATGGCCTGCGGGCGCCCGGCCGCGCTTTCGTCGATCCGCTGCGGCTGCGCTTCATGATCGGCATGATCGTGCTGATGGATGTGCAGCCCGAGCCTTTGCGTTTCCGCTATCGCCTGGTGGGCACCGAGGTGGTGGATCACCTGGGCGTCGAACTCACCGGCTCCTGGCTCGACCAGCATCCCGATGCCGGCCGCATCGACCAGATCGCGGCGGCGCTGAGCCTGGCCTGGCGCGGCCAGCGCGCCGTGCGGTTCACCTACAAGCTCTCATCCTTCAAGCAGGCCTGGGCCTGCGAAACCCTGATCCTGCCGCTCTCCCATGGCGACGGCGAGATGCCGCTGCTGCTGGCGGGACAGATCTTCCCGAAAGACATGCCGCGCTTCCGGCGCGGGCAGGAGGATGAGGCGGGCTAACCTCCCAAATTGTCATGCCACGCCTTGGGTGTGGCATCCACGAGTTGGCTTTTTCAGCTATAGCGTCTCATACAGATCAGCCCAGTCTGGATTGACCGCATGGGTCAGCCGCACCTTCCAGGCGCGCGGCCAGCGCTTCAGCGTCTTCTCGCGCCTGATCGCATCGGTGATGCTGGCATGCTCTTCGGCATAGACCAGCCGCTTAAGACCGTATGTCCTGCTGAAGCCTTCGACCAGTCCTTCGCGATACTCATGGGCGCGGCGGCGGATATCGGCCGTGACGCCGACATAGATCGTGCCGTTGGGTTTGTTGCAAACGATATAGACCCAGCCACCAGACATGCGGCAGGATTGCGTGGCGCGAAACGGCGGGCAAGGGGTTTTTCTTCGTGCCCTGAACCCCATCCGTCATGCTCGGGTAGCGAAGGTAGGGAAGTCCCCCCACCACCCATCATACTCGGGCGGTGAAGGCGAGTACCACCGCGCCCACCATCGTCATGCTCGGGCTTGGCCCGAGCATCCACGAGTTTGTTTTTACATTTGAAGGTAAAGCTAAAATTTAAGGATAGAGAATGAAGCTGAACGAAGATTTACGTAGAGAATGGGAAGCTGCCGGATATCGTGGAAACATGGGTAGCGTTACCGCAATGAAGCCTCCGCCAAAGGAGTTCATTCGTTTGTATCACCTAACCACATTGGAATACGCGATTAATAATCTCGCCCTAGGGCGCTTAAAAGTAGCTCGAATTTCAGAAGTAAATGACCCGTTCGAATATATGGCGTTAAAATTAAAAGGTGGTCTATCAGGGCAGAAAGCGTTGCAAGATCTGAAAGCGATTCAAAATGAGCAGACAGGACTGCTCTGCTTTAGTGGGGACTGGACGAATCCTGTTTTGTGGAGTCATTACGGTGCGAAGCACCAAGGAGTTTGTCTAGGATTTGACGTAAAAAGAGACATTGCTCAAGCGGTTCATTATGTAGGGGAGAGGGATCTAGCTGAAGTCGAGGATATTTCTAAGCCACGCCTCACCCGTGAGCAGGAAGATAAAATTCGTTGTACCAAGTTTGATAATTGGAAGTATGAGGAAGAGCATAGAGTTTTTCTTGCTCTTGCGGACATGAAGAAAGAAGCTAGTTTGTATTTTTATGAATTTGGCAAAGATGTTCGGCTTGCTGAGGTCATCTTAGGTGTAAATTGCCAAGCATCTATTGAATCGATCAGGGCAATGGTTGCTGAAAAATATTCCACTGCGATCACCTTTGGGGCGAGGCTATCAATTAAGAAATTTAGCATTGTGCCTGATGAGAATAGATTGCCGCCCTGCGAAAAATAACAATCTTCCCTGATGCCATAGAAAATAACTCGTGGATGCCCCGCCCAAGGCGGGGCATGACGATTGAGGAGGTGGAGAGGTGGGCCTAACCCCCTGAACCACCTGTTCCTCCCACCCTCCGCTTGACGCCTGCCGCGTCTGCGCCTATACCCCGCCGCAGCAGGGCCGGCGGATGATTGTCGCCATTCCCTGATCGGCCCTGACTATGCTGGGTGGGCCGTTGCGATATCGCCGCCCTCTGTTTCCCGGAAGACTGATTCCATGACCGATTCCGAAAACGCCGCTTTTGCCGGCGTCGTGCCGCCATTGGCGCAGGCCCTGTCCGCGCGCGGCTATGCCACGCTCACCCCCGTGCAGCTCGCCGTGCTGGGCCCCAATCTCACTGAATCCGATCTGCTGGTTTCGGCCCAGACCGGCTCGGGCAAGACGGTGGCCTTCGGCATGGCCATCGCGCCCACGCTGCTGCAGGGCTCCGATGGCTTCGAACCCTTCCGCCCCGGCGGCTGGGCGCCGCCGCTGGCGCTGATCATCGCGCCCACGCGCGAACTGGCCCTGCAGGTCTGCCGCGAACTGGAATGGCTCTATGCCCCCACCAACGCCCGCGTGGTGTCGTGTGTCGGCGGCATGGACATGCGCACCGAGCGCCAGGCCCTGAATGCCGGCGCCCATATCGTGGTCGGCACGCCGGGCCGCCTGCGCGACCATATCGAGCGCGGCGCCCTGGATATCGGCGCGCTCCGCGCCGTGGTGCTGGACGAAGCCGACGAGATGCTCGACCTCGGCTTCCGCGAGGACCTGGAATTCATCCTCGACGCGGCGCCGCCCGAGCGCCGCACCCTGCTGTTCTCGGCCACCGTGCCAAAACCCATCGCCATGCTGGCCAAACGCTTCCAGCGCGAGGCGGTGCGCATTTCCACGGCGCAGGAAAAATCCCAGCATGTGGATATCGAATACCGCGTGCTGGCCGTGGCGCCGAACGAACGCGAGAATGCCATCATCAACGTGCTGCGCTATTTCGATGCCAAGAGCACCATGGTGTTCTGCGGCACCCGCATGGCGGTGACCCATCTGGCCGCCCGGCTGGGCAATCGCGGCTTTGCCGTGGTGGCTTTGTCGGGCGAGTTGTCGCAGACCGAGCGCACCCATGCCCTGCAGGCGATGCGCGACGGCCGGGCGCGGGTCTGTGTGGCGACCGACGTGGCGGCGCGCGGCATCGATCTGCCGGGCCTGGATCTCGTGGTGCATGCCGATCCGCCGGTGAATGCCGAGACTTTGCTGCATCGTTCGGGCCGCACCGGCCGGGCCGGCAACAAGGGCATCTGCGTGGTGCTGGCACCGCATAACCGCAAGCGCGGGGTGCAGCGCCTGCTGCAGGAAGCCAGGATCACGGCGCAATGGGGCACGCCGCCGCGCGCCGCCGACATCCTGGCTGCCGACCGCACGCGCATGCTCAACGATGCCAGCCTGCTGGCCGAGGTGAGCGAGGACGAACGGAGCTTCGCCACCGAGCTGCTGGCCCTGCATGGCGCCGAGAAAGTTGCGGCGGCCTACCTGCGCCTGCAGCAGGCCAGCCGCCCGGCGCCCGAGGAGCTGCTGGACATCGCGCCGGAGCCCGAGTTCCAGCCGCGTCCGCGTCGCGAATACGGTAGCGGCGAGAGCAGGGGCGGCGCGTGGTTCAGCATCTCGGCCGGGCACAAGCAGAATGCCGAGCCGCGCTGGCTGCTGCCGCTGATCTGCCGGGTCGGCCATGTCACGCGCCGCGATGTCGGCGCGATCAAGATTTTCCACACCGAAAGCCAGTTCGAGATTTCGGCCGAGGCCGCCGAACGCTTCGCCGCGCAGATCGCCCGCGAGGGCACCGGCGAGAAGCAGATCACCATCACGCGGCTGCCCAACGGGCCGACCGAACAGGCCGCCGAGGCGCGGCCGCGCGAGGATGCCAAGCCGTACAAGAAGACGCCCTACAAGCCGGGGCAGTACAAGGGCGGCGAGGGCAAGTTTGGCGGCGGCAAATTCTCCGGAGGCAAGCCGGGCGCAGACGGCACGGACGGCGATCACAAGCCCTTTAAGCCAAAGTTCGCCGGCAAGCCGAAATTCAAGAAACGCGACCACAAGGCGTAAAAGTAACTGACTGAGCGGCCAAGCCATGGCATGACTAAGCCATGCTGCTCACGCTGTTCGACTATATCGGCACCTTCGTCTTCGCGCTCTCTGGCGCCACGGCCGGCGTGCGCCGCCGGCTGGACGTGTTCGGCGTGCTGGTGCTGGCCTTCGCCGCCGCTTCGGCCGGCGGCATCCTGCGCGACGTGCTGATCGGCGCGCTGCCGCCGGCGGCCCTGCGCGACTGGCCCTATCTGGCGATTGCCGTGGTCGCCGGCCTGATCGTGTTTTTCTTCCATGCCCAGGTCGAGAAGCTGAAGCATCCGGTGCAGATCTTCGATGCCGCCGGCCTGGCGCTGTTCGCCGTGCTGGGCGCGCAGAAGGCGCTGGTCTACGGGCTCAACCCGCTGGCCGCCGCTTTGCTGGGTACGCTCAGCGGTATCGGCGGCGGCATGGCGCGCGACATCCTGCTGGCGGAAATCCCCACCGTGCTGCGCGCCGAGGTCTATGCCGTGGCGGCTCTGGCCGGCGCCGCTTTGGTGGTGGCGATGGATGCCGCCGGGCTGGACCTGCATGCCGGCGTGATCGCCGGCGGCGTGCTGTGTTTCGTCATCCGCATCGCCGCGTTACGCCGCGGCTGGCGTCTGGCCGTGGCAAAACCGGACAGCGAGAGCTGAAACAGAACGGGCAGCCGGTTTCCCGACTGCCCGCTGGTCTGTTCGGCCATGGGTGCGTCCCCGGCCTGGCAAAGGTCAGCGTGAGGCGACCTTCTTGTTCAGCGTGATGAAGGTTGCTTCATCATACTTGTTGTCGGAACCGGCGGCTGAGTCGATGGCCCAGCCGATGCCGCCGCCAGCGATGATGTTGCCGAAGGTGGCAGCCGAAGCATGCGACTTCAGATGCATGGTCCCCGGCTCATAGCCATCCAGGTTGCAGGTCACATCGATGCCATGCTTGGTGCGGTCGATCCGCACCGCGCCGGGCGTCACCACCTTGCCGATGGTGGCGCCATTGCGCACCAGGGAGCAGGTGGCGCCGGACGGATCGGTGTTGAAGGAGAGGGTCTGCGATGTTCCCTCGACAATGGTCGAGCAGCCCGTCACGGCGACCATCGCCGCGACGGCCGAAAATACGGCCAGTTTCTTCATTCATCCCCCAAAGGTAGCAGTTCTTTTTCAAATGGGCCTGCCTCCAGACCCATCTACACGCTACGCGAGCATGCGCCCTTTTTTCAAGAGGATGCCCCGGGGTGACTATCCTTTTTGTCTATGTTCCAGACAGATATTGCTGATCTCAGCGGGTGGTTGGACGGGCCGAGCCTCAGAAGCGGTAATCCGGCTGTTCGCGGTCGAGCTGGCGTTTGCAGCTTTCCAGATGCAGGCGGGCGGATTCCCGGTCGCCCTCGCGCATCTGGGCATAGGTCGCCTCGGCGATCTGCCGCGGCACCGGCACCACCTTGCGGCCGGTCGCCATGGCGATGCATTGCACCTGGCAGGCGCGTTCCAGGTAATACAGGTCGTCCCAGGCTTCGGCGATGCTGGGCGCCAGCACCATCACGCCGTGGTGGCGCATGAAGATGATGTCGGCGTCGCCGACGCTGGCGGCGATGCGGTCGCCCTCGGCATGATCCAGCGCCAGGCCGTTATAATCGGCGTCGACTTTGGTGCGGCCGTAGAATTTCAGCGCGGTCTGGCCGGCGAAGACCAGTGGATCGCCGCCATTCGCACATAGGTCCGTCATGCATAACGCGGTGGCATAGGGCATGTGGGTATGGAAGGCGACGCGGGCGCGCGGCACGCGCAGATGCATGCGGGCATGGATGAAAAAGGCCGTCGCCTCGGGCTGACCCCAGGTCTGATCTTGGCCGGCGATCACGTTGCCATGGAAATCGCAGACCAGCAGGCTGGAGGCGCTGACCTCCGAGAAAGCCTGGCCGTAGGGATTGACCAGGAACAGGTCGTCATGGCCCGGCAGCACGGCGGAGAAATGATTGCAGATGCCCTCATGCATGCCGTGCTTCGCCGCCATGCGGAAACAGGCGGCGAGGTCGATGCGGGCCTGGCGGATCTCGGGGGTGTCGAGATCGGGACGGTTATGGCCGGTGTTCGGGGAAGGGCGGGGATCGAGGGCATGGGCCATGGGCGGCTCCGCGGATGATGATTCCGGAAACTCTGACATACTCGTCATTGCCACGAAAGCGGCGGGAATGGATGGCGACAATTCCGCTGTTGCCGCGCCGGCGGGCCTGCGGCAGGCTCGGTGCGCTGTTCATCCCGCGGGGCAAAGACCATGGCGTTGCAGATCGGTTTGCTGCTGTTTCCCAACCTGACCCAGCTCGACCTGACCGGGCCGTGGGAGGTCTTCGCCAAGCTGCCCGGCGCCACCTGCCATCTGCTCGCGCCAACGCTTGAGCCGGTGCGCAGTTCCAGCGCCGGGCTGACCATCCTGCCCACCACGCGCTATGCCGATTGCCCGCAGCTGGATGTGGTCTGCGTGCCCGGCGGGCCGGGGCATCTGCAGGCGATGGAAGATGCCGCCACGTTGGATTTCCTCAAAAGCCAGGCGCCGGGCTGCCGTTTCGTGACGGCGGTGTGCACCGGCGCGCTGGTGCTGGCGGCGGCGGGGCTGCTGCGCGGCTATCGCGCCACCACGCACTGGATGTCGCTCGACCGCCTGGCCGCCTTCGGCGCCACGCCCGTCTCCCAGCGTGTGGTGATCGACCGCAACCGCGTCACCGGCGGCGGCGTCACGGCGGGGATCGATTTCGGGCTGACGCTGGTGGCGATGCTGGCCGGCGAGACGCTGGCGCGGGAAATCCAGCTGCAGATCGAATACGAGCCGCAGCCGCCTTACGGTGGCTCGCCGGAAACGGCCGATCCCGCCATTGTGGCCAGCCTGCGCGGCCGGCTGGGGGCCTATGCCACGGCGATGGCGGAAACCGATGCGCGGGCGGTGGCGCGGCTGAACGGCTGATCGGCTTTTTCCCGTTCAGCTTTTTCCGGCGGCCTGTTCCTCGCGGACGGCGATATCGCTGTCGGTGAACAGATACTCGCCAAGCTGCTTGGCGAAGTCGCGGTCGTTGCGGCGCAGCCATTCCAGCACCATGGCGGCATGCTCGATTTCCTCGCGCATGTTGTGCAGCAGGATCCTGCGCAGCGATGAATCATCGCAATCGTCGGCGCGCTGGCGATACCAGTCGGCGGCCTCAAGCTCTTCCATCAGCGAAACGATGGCGTGGTGCATCGCGATGGTCTTCGCACTCAGCCGGTCGCGCGGCGCGTGCAATTTCTCGCTGGACATGACTCTTCCTCGGATCCTCGGGCTCGGGTCTCCCGCGATAAACGCCCGGGATCGCAGCCGGTTCCGCCTGATGGCGGCAGAACGCCTAATGGCGCCAGAAGGAGCGGCTGAAGGGGATCAGCAGGATCAGGATTTCCAGCCGCCCGGCCAGCATACCCAGGGCCATGAACCATTTCGCCGGATCTGGAATATCCCGGAAGGTGCAGCACGGGCCGATATTCGGCCCGAGCGAGGGACCAACACCGCCCAGCGCAGTAGCGGCGGAACCCATGCTTTCCGGAATGCTTAGGCCTGTGAAACTGATCGCCAACGATAACAGGAAAAAACTGAGCAGGTAGACGAAGAAATAGTTGGTGACGCCGGCACGTACGGAATCGGGGATGTTGTCACCGTTGAACGTGATGCGGATGGTGGCATGCGGCATCACTTGGCGGCGCACTTGGGCGCGCAGCAGCTGCATCAGGGTAAGGATGCGGAATATCTTGATTCCACCGGCAGTCGAGCCAGTGCAGCCACCAATCAACATGGCGATCAAAAGCAGCAATTCCGGAAATGCACCCCAGGAGGAAAAATCCTGGCTGGTGAAGCCGGTGCAGGAGATGATCGAAACCACATTGAAGGCCGCCTCGCGGATCGCTTGGCCGAATGGCGTATTGTTGACGCTGACACGCCAGAAAGCGATCAGGGCGATGCCGATAACGATCAAGGCGAGAAACAGCCGCACCTGACTGTCGCGCCACAGCGCATCGAGCCGGCCGTACACAGTCTGCAGCATCAGCACAAAGGGCATCGCAGACAGTGCCATGAATATCACGCTGATCCACTCCACCGCAGCGCTCTGGTAATGCCCTATATTGGCATCCTTTGAAGAGAACCCGCCGGTCGCCACCGCCGCCATGGCATGGCCGATGGCGTCGAAGCTTTCCATGCCGGCGAGCCAGTAGCAAATCGAGCAGGCAACCGTGAGGCCGATATAGATGAAGCCGATCTGCGTCACCACCTCGGTAATGCGCGGCAGGAATTTTCCTGATTGGGCCGAGAGATCGATGCTGAACAGCTGCAGGCCGCCGATACGCAGGAAGGGCAGCAGCAGCACGGCGATGGTCACCACGCCAAAGCCACCGAACCAGACCAGCAGGAAACGCCACAGCAGCAGGCCGCGCGGTGCGGTATCCAGGCCGACGATCACGGTTGAGCCGGTGGCCGACAAGCCCGACATGGTTTCGAATACCGCATCGGTCATGCTCAGGTGGAAATCCGACAGCATGAACGGGATCGCGCTGGTGAAGGTAACGGTCAGCCAGGCGATTGGAATGGCCAGCAAGGTTTCTTGCAGGTTCATCTTCACATTGCGGCCCCGGTTGGCCATGGCAATGCCGCCGCCGACAAACAGTGTGCCGGTCGCGCAGGTGAGGAAAATGCGATAGTCCTCGTGACCGTCCACCAGATCGATCAGCATCGGCGCGAACATGGCAATGCCGAAACAGCAGACAATGATGCTGACGAAATAAAGAATCGGTGCAAGCGTGACAGGACTGTCGCTGCGGCGGCCTGGGGCAGTAACGGTGGCGGTCATGGCGGCGGAGTGTCGTCGGGCCGCCTGCCGGAATCAAGGGGCAGTGCGGCCCGCCGGCGCGGTGATCCCGGCTCAGCTCTTCTTTTCGATGCCTTTCTTCTGGCCCTTGTCCATACCCTTCTTCTGGCCCTGGTCCATGCCATGGGTGCGGCCTTTTTCGGTCTCGGCCTTTTTCTTGGCGCTGGTGGCCTTGTCTTTCGAAGTCTCGGTTTTCTTTTCAGCTTTCTTTTCAGTTTTCTTTTCTGGGCCCTTCTGAGCCTGGGCGGGCGGCTTGGCCGGCGTGGCGGTCTGGGCCTTGAGCGGGCCGGCGGCGGCGAACAGGCCGAGGCTGAACAGGGCCGCGATGGCGAGGGCAAGATGGCGGTTCAGGCGCATGGTTTTATCCTCCCTGTGGGGAAGCCCATCATAATGCCTTTCCCGCCCGCCCCCTAAGGGCAAAAGCGGGCGCAAAAGAAAAGCCCCGCCGGCAGGAACCGGCGGGGCTCGTTGGACTCTCGGCTGTTAGGCCGCGGGCCCAGGGAAGCGGGTCTTAGACCGAGTAGTACATGGAGAATTCGATCGGGTGCGGGGTGTGCTCGAAGGCATACACCTCTTCCCACTTCAGCTCCATGTAGGCGTCGATGAAGTCGTCGTTGAACACGCCGCCGGCCTTCAGGAAGGCGCGGTCCTTGTCCAGGCTCTCCAGGGCTTCGCGCAGGCTGCCGCAAACCTGCGGCACCTTGCTCAGTTCCTCGGGCGGCAGGTCATAGAGGTTCTTGTCCATGGCCGCGCCGGGATGGATCTTGTTCTTGATGCCGTCCAGACCGGCCATCAGCATGGCGGCGTAAGCGAGATAGGGGTTCGCGCCCGGATCGGGGAAGCGGACCTCGACGCGCTTGGCCTTCTCGCCGGCGCCGAACGGGATGCGGCAGGAAGCCGAACGGTTGCGCGCCGAGTAGGCGAGCAGCACGGGGGCCTCGAAGCCGGGGATCAGGCGCTTGTAGCTGTTGGTCAGCGGGTTGGTGAAGGCGTTCAGCGCCTTGGCGTGCTTGATGATGCCGCCGATGTAGAACAGCGCCAGCTCGCTCAGGCCGGCATACTTGTTGCCGGCAAAGAGCGGTTTCCCACCTTTCCAGATCGACTGGTGCACGTGCATGCCCGAGCCGTTGTCGCCCTTGATCGGCTTCGGCATGAAGGTCGCGGTCTTGCCCCAGGCATGGGCCACGTTGTGCACGCAGTACTTATAGATCTGCATGCCATCGGCCGACTTCAGCAGCGTGGCGAACTTGATGCCCAGTTCGTGCTGGCTGTTCGCCACCTCGTGGTGGTGCTTTTCGACCGTCACGCCCATCGCGGCGATGGTGGACAGCATTTCCGAACGCAGGTCGCCGCCCTGATCCAGCGGGGCAACCGGGAAATAGCCGCCCTTGATCGGGGCGCGGTGGCCCATGTTGCCGCCTTCGTAGACCTTGCCCGAGTTGTAGTCGCCTTCGATGTCGTCGAGGTAGACGAAGGTCTCGTTCATCGAGGTCTTGAAGCGGACATCGTCGAACACGAAGAACTCGGCTTCCGGGCCGAAATAGGCGACGTCGCCGACCTTGCTCGACTTCACGAAGGCTTCGGCGGCCTTGGCGATCGAACGCGGGCAGCGGTTATACGGGGTGCCTTCATGCGGCTCGAGAACGTCGCAGAACAGGATCGCGGTGGTCTGGGCCGCGAAGGGGTCGAACGTGAGGCTATCGAGGTCCGGCTTCAGCAGCATGTCGGACTCGTTGATCGCCTTCCAGCCGGCGATCGAGGAGCCATCGAACATGATGCCTTCCTTCAGGGTCGCCTCGTCGCACATGGTGATGTCGAAAGCGACATGCTGCCACTTGCCGCGCGGGTCGGTGAACCGGAAATCGACGTACTTGACGTCCTTTTCCTTCAACTGCTTCACAATGGATTTTGCATCAGCCATGGCTGTTTTCCTGCTGCTTCTTCCCTGGGTTGGTAATGCTCACGGAGGGGTCCCGCGCGGAATGTTCGATACGGGCTACTCGATGAGATGGAATGGCGGGGATGGACTGCCCCGCCGTCAGACTGCTTCCGCGCCCTTTTCGCCGGTGCGGATGCGAATTACCTCTTCGACTGTCGAGATGAAAATCTTGCCGTCGCCGATCCGGCCGGTGCGGGCCGCCTGGGTGATGGCCTCGACGGCCTTTTCGACCATCGCGTCGTCCAGCACCACTTCGATCTTCACCTTCGGCAGGAAGTCGACGACATATTCGGCGCCACGATAGAGCTCGGTATGGCCCTTCTGGCGGCCAAAGCCCTTGGCCTCGGTCACGGTCAGGCCCTGCAGGCCGATCTCGTGGAGGGCTTCTTTCACTTCGTCGAGCTTGAAGGGCTTGATGATGGCTTCGATCTTTTTCATGGGTGCGACAACGCTTTTTGGCCAGATTTGAAAGACGGGTGGGAGTATGCACGCTTTGTGCCAGTATTAACCAGGGCTTAACGTGCTGGATTCCCGCCGTCAGGTGGGGGCTGTGGATAGGTTTTCGGCTCTATTTGCATAGAAAATAACCCATATGATCGAAAAATAGGCTGAAATTTGCCTATTGTTTTGGCTGGTTCTGGCCGAGGAAGTTGGCAATCCGTTGTAAAGCCTCGGTGATTGCCTCATCGGACGCGGCAAAGGACAACCGCAGATACCCTTCGCCATGGCGGCCGAAACTGGTGCCGGCAATGGTGGCGACGCCGGCCTGTTCCAGCAGGCCATCCTGCATCTGCCGCGCCGTCAGCCCCGTGCCGGCGATGTTGGGGAAGGCATAGAAGGCGCCTTCGGGCTTGATGCAGCTCAGGCCGGGAATCCTGTTCAGGCCGGCGACGCACAGGTCGCGCCGGCGGCGGAAGGCCAGCCGCATCTGTTCCACGGCATCCTGCGGGCCCTGCAGGGCCGCGATGCCGGCATATTGCGTGGCGGCGTTGACGCAGGAATGGGTGTTGATCGCGAACCGTGTCGCGATCTCGGCCAGCTTCGCCGGCCACAGGCCCCAGCCCAGACGCCAGCCGGTCATGGCATAGGTCTTCGACCAGCCTTCCAGGATGATCAGGCGATCCTGCAGCAGCGGAAGATACGGGATGAAGCTGGCATAGGCGCCATCGCCATCCAGCACCAGGCGGGAATAGATCTCGTCGGCCATGATGGCGACATGGGGGAAGCGCTGGAGCCCTTCGACCAGCTTTTTCACTTCTTCGGCCGGGGCGACGCCGCCGGTGGGATTGGCCGGCGAATTGACGATCAGCAGGCGCGTGTTCGGCGTGATGCGGGCCAGCAGGTCGTCGGCGCGGAAGGCGAAGCCGTTCTTTTCCAGCAGGGGATAGCCGGCCGCCGTGGCGCCGGTGAATTTCACCAGGCTTTCATAGATCGGGAAGCCGGGATCTGGATACATGATCTCGGCGCCGGGTTCGCCAAACATCATGATCGCGGTGGCCATGGTCACCTTGCCGCCGGGCACGATCACGATGCGGTCGGGCGACACGGTGGTTTTGTAGCGCTGCGCGATCTCGGCGCAGACCGCCTCGCGCAGAGGCAGGATGCCGTTGGCCGGCGTGTAGCCGTGATGGCCGTCGCGCAGGGCCTTGATCGCGGCCTCCACCACATGGGGCGGGGTGGGAAAATCGGGCTGGCCGATGCCGAGGTTGATGATGCTCTTCCCCTGGGCCTCAAGAGCCTTGGCGCGGGCCAGAACCTCAAAGGCGCTTTCCGTGCCCAGTCGCGACATGCACGCGGCAATCTGCATGTTTTCCTCCCGGTTTCTCCGGCTGCTTATGACGGGATTCCGGCCTATCGGCAAGCTGGCGCGGCGGTGCAGCATCAGTTCGACCGCGTTTTCAGCATGACGTCATGCGCGGGAAGTATGATCCCGGGGTTATTCGGTGCCCATGCCGGAGTATGCCTTGCGAGGCCGGGACGGCTTGCCTAGTGTCCTTCCGCACGATCGAGGGGGACCCTGAAACATGCTGCTCGATGTTCGCACCTATACCTGCCGGCCCGGCCGGCTGAAGCCGCAGCTTGAACTTTATGAGCAATACGGCCTCAAGGCGCAGACGCGCCACCTGGGACAGCCTTTCGCCTTCCTGATCACCGAAACCGGACCGATCAACACCTATATCCACATCTGGGCTTACGAGAATGCCGGCGACCGCGAGACGAGACGCGCGGCGATGCAGGCCGATCCCGAATGGCAGGATTACCTGCGCCGCAGCGCCGAGGCCGGCAACCTGGTGGCGCAGGAAAACCGCCTGATGACGCCAGCCTCCTTCGCGCCGATCAAGCGATAACACCAAAGCCTCCCGAACCAACAGACGAAGAGAGTTAGAGTCATGAAACGTACAGGCGGGCATATCCTGGTCGAGCAGCTTCGCATCCAGGGCGTCGACACCATGTTCGGCGTGCCCGGCGAAAGCTTCCTCAACGTGCTCGACGGACTGCATGACCATGCCAATGCCATGCGCTTCGTGATCTGCCGCCAGGAAGGCGGCGCGGCGATGATGGCCGATGCCTATGGCAAGACCACGGGCAAGCCGGGCATCTGCATGGTGACGCGCGGCCCCGGCGCCACCAATGCTTCGGCCGGCGTGCATGTCGCCTATCAGGATTCGACGCCGATGATCCTGTTCATCGGCCAGGTCGGCCGCGACATGATGGAGCGCGAGGCCTTCCAGGAAATCGACTATCGCCGCATGTTCGGCCAGATGGCCAAGTGGGTGGCCGAGATCGACGATGCCCGCCGCATCCCCGAATTCATCAGCCGCGCCTTCAGCGTGGCGATGTCGGGCCGGCGCGGGCCGGTGGTGCTGGCGCTGCCGGAAGACATGCTGACCGAAGAGGTGGAATGCGAGGACGGCAAGCCGGTGATCCCGGCCGAGGCGCATCCCTCCGACGAGCAGATGGCGAAGCTGAAGTCGATGCTGCAGGCGGCGAAAAAGCCGATGCTGATCGTCGGCGGTTCGGGCTGGAGCGAGCGCGTGCGCGAGCAGGTGCAGGCCTGGGCCGGTGCTTCCAACCTGCCGGTCGGCGCGGTGTTCCGTCGCCAGGACTACATCGACAACGACTGGCCGAATTACGTGGGGGATGTCGGCATCGGCATCAATCCCAAGCTGCAGGCGCGCATCAAGGAGGCCGACCTGCTGCTGGTGATGGGCGCCAAGCTGGGCGAGATGGCCACCGGCGGCTACACCATGATCGACATCCCGGTGCCGAAGCAGGCCCTGGTGCATGTGCATGCCGGCGCGGAGGAACTGAACCGCGTCTACACCGCCGATCTGCCGATCCATGCTTCCGCCGCCGCTTTTGCCGCCGCTTTGCAAAAGATCGGTCCGGTGGATGGCCGCGCCTGGGCCGCCGAAACCAAGCAGGCACGTGCCGATTACGAAGCCTGGCAGGCGCCGGTGGTCTCGCCCGGCAATATCCAGATGACCAGCCTCATGCGCTGGCTGACCGATACGCTGCCGGCCGATGCGGTGTTCTGCAACGGCGCCGGCAACTACGCCACCTGGCTCCATCGGTTCCATCGCTATCGCCGACATACCAGCCAGCTGGCACCCACCTCGGGCTCGATGGGGTATGGCGTGCCGGCGGCGATCGCGGCCAAGCTGACCAATCCGCAGCGCACGGTCGTTGCTTTCGCCGGCGACGGCTGCTTCATGATGACCAGCCAGGAATTCGCCACCGCCATACAGTATGGCGTGAACATCATCGTGGTGGTGGTGAATAACGGCATGTACGGCACCATCCGCATGCACCAGGAGCGCGACTATCCCGGCCGCGTCAGCGGCACGCAGCTGGTCAACCCCGATTTCGCCGCCTATGCGCGCGCCTTCGGCGGCCATGGCGAGACGGTGGAGCGCACCGAGGATTTCGCCGCCGCCTTCCAGCGCGCCCAGGCCGCCGGCAAGCCGGCGATCATCGAGGTGAAGCTGGACCCCGAGGCGCTGACGCCGCGCGCGTCGCTGTCTGACATCCGCGCCGCCGGCCTGAAGGCCAAGGCCCATCACAGCGACCGTTAAGCGACGGCCGCATCTCTTCTCTGGACAGGTCTTCTCTGGACAGGCGGGCAAAAGCCCGCCTGTTTTTTTGTGGGCTAGTCCTTGTGCGCCGTGCGGATGGCGGCGGCCGTGTGCAGCGCCGCGCTGCGGCCGAGCAGTTTCTCGACCAGGTCGGGGTTGTCGAGGAAATGCGTCAGCCGCGAACCCTGGAACAGGCGAATGCCGCACAGGATGCCGACGGCGATCTGTTCCTCGGTGTCGCAATGGCCCAGGATGGTCTTCGACAGCAGCGGGCCGTTCAGGGTCTTCAGCCCGGTGGCGAGCTGCTCGATCGGCTGGGCCGAGGCATCCAGCTTCAGGAATTGCGCGGCTTCGATATCCTCGCGGGTCAGGTGCGGCAGGTCCTCGGCGCGCAGGCAACTGAGCGCGAGGCCGATGCCATTCCGCCGCAGCATGGCCGCGACCTCGCGGCCCGCCTGCGGGTCCATGCGCCAGTCCAGCAGGGTCAGCTCGATCACCAGATCGCTGAGCTGCGCCGCCGAAAGCTCGCCGATCAGACGGTGGAAGTCGCTGCCGGCCACATTCGCCGGCGTCAGGCCGATGAAGCGGCGCACCCGGCGGGCATCGGCGAGCGGGATTTCCTTCACCAGAAACGCCAGCAGGCGCTTGTCGGCCAGATCGGTGCTGCGGCCCAGCATCCAGGCATCGTCGTGCAGGTCCTGCCCGGTGATCTTCTCGACCGCGCTCATCGAGACCCAGAGTTCCTCGGCGAAGTCGCCCGGCGGCTGGTCTTTCTGCAGGTCCCAGATCGTCTGGCTGCGCATCTGCAGCGTCAGGTCGGCCTGGCCGATGCTGCGCTCGATCCCGATCAGGTGATCGAGCGCGACGATATCCGGCGGGGCGGGATCGACGGTCTGGATGCTGCGATGCACCGGTGGCGCCGGCGCCTGTTCCATCAGGCGGCTGGCAAAGGCGATGAATTCGCTGACTTCGGTGTCGAGATGAAAGCGGTGCAGGCCGATCGTGCCATGGCGCTGTTGCAGCAGGAAATGGTTCAGTTCGGAGAGGCGGTTCAGAACCGTGGTCTCCTCGGCATGGGGCAGGATCACCACGATCACGTTGCGCGCCAGCGGATGGGCATGCAGGGCGTGGTCGAGGCAGCGTTCTTCCACGAAACTGACGAAGGCGCGAAACAGCACGCGGTTGCGGATGCCGGGAATGCCCGAGAAATCGACCAGCAGGGCGCAGCATTGCGATTTGCGGTTGCTGATCTCGTGCGCGAGCTTGATCAGCCCCTGTATCTTGATGGCCTCGGCCTGCATGCATCCCCCGGTTGGCCGGGATTATGGCGGCAAGGCGGAAAAGCCGGCAAGAGGGCTTTTGCTTAATTCGGCTTCAGAATCGGGGCGATGCCGGTTCAGTTTTCCGGCAACTGGCCGGTTTTCACCGCCTGCGGCGTGGCTTCGGCCGCCGCGCGCCCGAGCAGGCTTTCGATCTCGGCCGGATTGTCGAGGAAGCTGGCCAGATGGCTGCCCTGGAACAGCGCGATGCCGTGCTGGAGGCCGATGCGGAGCTGCGCCGTGCTTTCGCAATGACACAGCACGATCTTGGCCGCGATCTCCGGCGCGACACCGGCTAGCGCCTTGTCGAGCGCCGCTTCGTCCTGTGCCACCGCATCGAGTTTCAGGTAGTCGGCGGCGGCCAGCTCTTCCGGGGTCAGCGTGGCGATATCCTGGGCGCGGATGCCATCCAGCGCAAGGGCGATGCCCAGACGCTGCAACTGATCGAGGATGCGGCCGGCCACGTCGGCCGAGCGGCGCCAGTCGAGCAGGGCGGTTTCGATGGTGAGACGCCGCAGCTGCTCGGCCGGCAGGTTGGCGACCAGCTTGCGGAAATTGCCGCCGACGATGCTGGAGGGATTGAGGTTGAGGAACAGGCGCAGCGGCGTGACCGGCGGGTCCTTGCTCAGGTGACTCAGCATGCGCTGGTCGAGCAGTTCGGTGCTGCGGCCAAACAGCCAGGCATCGGAATGGATGAGCTGGCCGGTGATCTGCTCGATGGCGGCGATCGAGACCCAGAATTCCTCGGCGAAGGCGGCGGGCGGCCGTTCCTGTTCGAGTTGCCAGACGGTCTGCGAGCGGATCTGCAGCGTCAGATCGGCCTGGCCGATGCTGCGGTGGATATCGATCATGCGGTCGAGGCTGGCGATATCGGGCGCGGCGGGATCGGTGATCGGCACCGAGCGGTCGGGCGCCGGCGCGGGTGCCTGTTCCATCAGCCGCGTGCAATAGGCCACAAAGCGGTCGGGGCTGGCTTCCAGGTCATAATGCACCAGCTGGATCCGGCCGTGACGCTGGCTGAGCAGGAAGTCGTTCAGGTCCTCGATGCGGCGGGCGATCTGCGGGCAGTCGTTGGTCGGCGCCACCAGCACCACCACATTCATCGCCAATGGATGCACCCGCGTCGCCCGTTCCAGCGCATGTTCTTCAACGAACCGCACGAAGGCGCGGAACAGCACCCGGTTGCGGATCGCCGGCACGCCGGACAGGTCGATAATCAACGCGGAATAGCCGGCCTTGTGCTGGCTGATCTCGCGCGCCAGTTTCAGCAGGGCCTTGGCTTTGATGGCTTCGGGTAGCATGGCTTTCTCGTTCGTACGCCCGGTCCCGGGCAAAAGCGGCGGACCGATTGGAAGGGAAGTGGATCAAATTCCGCCCGGATTTTCGCCTATTTTTCCGGTAATATCCTACCGCATCCCGAAAACCCACCGGAATATGCCGCTGAAGGCGCTGCCAATCTCGGTCCGCAGCGCGACGCTGTCATAGTCCCCGGTATACAGCTTGACGATGATCGCGGCGCGTGGCGCGCCGGCGCCAAAGCGCAGATTGACATTGCCGCCACCGGCATTGGTGACATGGGCGGTGACCGGGCCAATCCCGGTGATCTCGATGATCACGTCGGCATCGCGCAGTTGGGTTGCCAGCGCCGGAGCAATTTCGACCCGGGCGCCGGAAACCGACATGTCGAGCAGCCGGGCCGGCTCGCGGCTGCCGCGCCAGAGCAGGTGGGCTGGTTCGTTGAGGTCGAAGCGCTCCTCGCGGCGCCGGCGCGGCCGTTCCACCGCCAGCAGCATCACCAGGGCGAGGATCAGCAGGTTCCAGCAGCTCCAGAAGGTGTACAGGGTCGGGTCGCCGCCATCGGGCTGCAATCCGTCCACCAGCGCGGTGCGATAGGACAGCAGGGCGATGGTGGTCAGCACGAACAGGGCGCCGGCTTCCAGCATGACCGTCCAGTTGATCTGCACCCGGTCGGACAGCATGCCCTTGGCGGTGACGCGAAAGGGCTGTGCCTTGCGGAACAGCAGCGCTTTCCACACCGCCGGCGCCACGCGCGAGGCGCAGACGAACTCGGTCAGGTCGGTGAGCAGCGGCATGATGCGGCCGCCGGAGATCCAGACGAACAGCGTGGTGGAGGCGATGAAGGCGGGCAGGAAATGATAGGCATACTCGGCGGCCTCGGCGCGCAGGATGGCGATACCGCCGATCCAGTAGAGCAGCGGCGCGAACAGGCCGAACAGGCAGAAGGTGGGCAGGCTGAGCCAGTAATTCGCGGTCTCCAGGAACAGCAGGCGATGAATGAAATCGAGGTTGTTGCGTCCGAACGGCCCGCAATGGACGAACAGCGACTGGATGGCACCAATGCCCCAGCGGCTGCGCTGCTTGATGTATTCGCCGATGGTCTCCGGCGCCAGGCCGCTGGACAGCTTCTCGTTCAGATAGCGGGTGACGTAGCCGGCGTCGATCAGCTTGAAGCTGAGCAGGATGTCCTCGGTGATGGTTTCCGTCGGATAGCCGCCGATCTCCTCCACGGCGGCGCGGCGCGCCACGAAGGAGGTGCCGCAGCAATAGGACACATCCCAGCCATCCTTGGCCGGCTGCAGCGTGTCGAAGAAGAAGCGCTGCTCGTCGACCCAGGATTCCGACAGCATGAAATTGTGCTGCAGCATGTTGGGGTTGAAGAAGAATTGCGGGGTCTGCACCAGGGCGACGCGCGGATCGCGGAAAAAGCCGACCACGCGGCGCAGGAAATTGCGGCGGGGGACGAAGTCGGCATCCAGCACCATAATTAGGGGAGCATTGGTCTCCTGCTTCGACACATGGAGGCCGTTATTCATGTTGCCAGCTTTGGCGCCTTCGTTGCCCGGCCGTGTCAGGTAACGCAGCCCGAGCTGGGCGCATTTGTCGCGCAGCCAGTCGCGGCGCGTATCATCGAGCACCCAGACAGTGAAATGGGGATAATCGAGGGCGCTGGCGCCGAGGATCGTGCGCTCCAGCACCTCCCAGGGTTCATTATAGGTCGGGATGAAGACGTCGACGGCAGGCAGGTTGCCGTCGCGGCGGCTTTCATGCTCGTATTCATCGGCGGCGGGGCTGTTATCGCGATGGCGCCAGAAGGTCAGCAGGCACATATAGGTGCTGAAGGCCAGCATCAGCTCGAGTACCATGAACAGCAGGCCGAAGGCGAAATCGGCCGGCTGGTCCATCGGCGGCAGGGTTTCGCTGATGCGCCACCAGAAATAGCGCAGGCTGAGCACGAAGGTCGCCAGGATCAGGCCGCGGCGCACCAGCATGTTGGTTGGCCGGATCAGGGGCAGCAGCAGGACGGCACCAAGCAGCAGGGCGACGCCGGGCAGGGTGGCCAGCAGATCATTCATCGCTTCAACGGTCGAACAGGGTCGTCGCGCGGCGGGTCAGGCGATCCAGCATGGTGTCGCTGTGGCGCAGCCGGCCGATGCGGCCGATCGGACAGGCCATGCCTTCGTCGTTGTCGGAAAAATCGACGGAGAAGATCCAGCTCAGCTGTCCCGCAGCCAGTGGCATGGAGACGGCGAATTCGCGGTTGCCGGCATCCTGCTCGCCACGCACCCCGACCAGACGGGCCGGATAGGTGGTCATCCTGTCATTCTGCTCGAATTCCACCTGGGTGGCATCGCCGATCGACAGCGTTTCGTCGCTGCGCCGGTCGCGCGGGACTTCGAAGAATATGTGGCTGCAATCGGCGATCTGCAGCAGCGGGGCGCTGGTGCCGATCATGGCGCCATCGCTTTCCAGTCGTCGCCACAATATGCCATCCACGGTGGCGGTGATGGTCGCTTCATCGACTACCGTGCGGCGGCGCTGCTCGGTTTCGATCTGCTGCAGCGTCTGAAGCCGTTCGACTTCCAGCTCGGCGCGCCGGCTTTGCAGGGTCAAGCGCTGCAATTCGATATCGTCGCGGCGCTGCTGCGAATACGGAGCGTTGTTGTATGAATCGCTCAGATAGATGCCGCGACCCGCCGCCTCGCGTTCGAAAGTCAGACGCTGCAGGGTATTGCGCAGCGTCGCCAGCTCAGCCTGGCCGATCTCGGCTTCGGCTCGCCGGCGATCGAGTTCGGCGCGGCTGGCATAGTCGGCGCTGGCCAGGGGTTGCACCCGCCTAAGCTCGGCTTCCAGCAGGCGCAGGTTTGCCTCAGCGCCCCTGATGCGGGATTCCGTTTCGGCGATCTGGGCCGAGAGGTTGTTGTTCACGGCGCGGTGGAAATCCTGGCTGTCTTCGTGCAGGCGCTGCATGATCGGCTCAAGAGCGGCGATCTGCCGGTCGAGCACGGCGGTCCGTTCGGCAAGGCTGGCGCTGATCGCCTGCAAATCCGCCAGCCGCACATCGTGACCGGGCGGGTCACGCAGCACAGCCAGGGTCTGGCCGTACCTCACCATCTCGCCCGTCCGCACGCCACTGAACTCGATCTGGCCTTCAATGGGCGCGCGCATCGTGACCAGTTCGGCGTTGACACGGCCAAGGGGATATTGGGCGTAGAACACGCCGGGCAGCAGGGCATAGCCAAACACCGCCAGCAGGAAGAGGCCGAGCGCAATGCGCAGCAGACGCCCCAAGTTGGTTTTGGTTGCTGTTATCGTCGACAGATACATGTCGGAGCCGGCATGAGAGGAAACATGACATCCCACTCGCTCTGCGATTTCTGCAATCTGGAAAATAACACTTGAGGTCGGCTATGGGGAGTATAAATGATCGCGGGTCTGAAATTGCACCTGATTGGTAAACGACCATAGCGACTTGAAACAATCGCAATGGCCTAGCGCCGCGCAATGCGGTCGATCAGGCTGTCGCCGTGGCGCAGCCGGCCCGTACGGCCGATCGGGCAGGTTTCGGCAGTGCCGGTGAAATCCACGGCGAAGATCCAGCGAAGCTGGTCATTGCCGGTACCGCCCGCCAGCGCGAATTCGCGGCGGTCGGCATCCTGATCGCTGCGCAGGCCAACCAGGCGCGCCGGATGCTGGGTCATCTGGCCGTTCTGTTCGAATTCCACCGTCACGCGGTCGCCCAGCGAGAGGGTCTCATCATTGCGGCGGTCGCGCGGCACCTCGAAGAAAATCCGCGCGCAGTCGGCCACCTGCAACAGCGGTGCGCTGATGCCAATGGTGCTTTCGTTGCTCTCCAGTTGCCGCCACAGGAGGCCGTCGACCGGCGCATGGATGGCGGCTTCGCCCATCTGTTCGCGGCGGCGGCGCTCGGCCTCGACCTGACGCTGCAACTGGCCCTGCTCGGCGACCAGTTCGGCAAGGCGGGTCTGAAGCGTCAGGCGCTGCAATTCCACTTCGTCGCGCCGTTGCTGGGAATAGGGAGCGTTGTTGTAGGAGTCGCTGAGATAAACGCCCTGTTCGGCAGCGGCGCGTTCCTGGCGCAGGCGCGCCATGGTCTGGCGCTGGGCCGCCAGTTCGGCATGGGCGACATCGGCCTCGGCACGGCGGCGATCCAGTTCGGCGCCGCTGGCATAGTTCTTGGCGGCCAGCGGTGCGACCCGTTTGAGTTGGGCGTCGAGCAGGCGGACATTGGCTTCGGCCTGACGAACGCGCGCCTCGGCTTCACCGATCTGGGCTGACAGGTTGTTGATCACCGCCATACGGAAAACCTGGCTGTCCTTGCCGAGCCGCTGCACGAAAGGCTCCAGCTCGGCGATCTGCTGCCGCAGACCGGCAATCCGTTCGTTCAGGCCATCATGCTGGGCTTCCAGATTGGCAAGCCGCACATCGCGGCCGGGCGGATCGCGCAGGGTGGCCAGCACCTGGCCGCGCTGGATGCGGTCGCCGACCCGGATGTCGCCGAAACTGATCTGGCCATCAATCGGCGCGCGCAAAGTGACCAATTCGGCATTCACGCGGCCTAGCGGATACTGACTGAACACCACACCCGGCAGCAGCGCGTAGCCGAACAGGCCCAGCAGGAAGACCCCGAGCGCGATCCTGAGCATACGGCCAAGGGTGCGTTGCTGGGGTTTGAGCGGAAGCATGTACATTGCGTGTTTGTAATCCGGAGGCTGGTTGAACCTTGTTTATCCGGATACTTGCAAATCATCGCATTAAAATACCGTAAGTAGTTTTTGGCCGGTTTGAAGAAATGGTTATTAATTCATTTATTCCTTCAACTTAGGTCGCTACACTTCTTCAATCGGAGAGGAGCGATGCCGGAGCGCGAATGCCAAAAAACAACCTCCCGCTGTGTTTGAACTTTTTGCCTCAGCCTGGCCGCATTCCTGTGGCGGATTGAGCGCAGCGAGAAAAAATCATGTAACGCTTTGTGCCGGTTGGTGCCGGCCAGCAGATCGAAGTGGAAGCAGAATGGTGTCGTCGCTTGCGCCCGTTGGCGCGCTCCTGCTCAGCGTTGCGTTGCTGCTCACCGGCAATGGCCTGCAAGGCACCCTTCTGCCGGTGCGCGCCAACCTGGAAAGCTTCGGGGCGATTTCCATCGGCGTGCTCGGTTCGGCCTATTACATCGGCTTTGTCGGCGGCTGCCTGCTGACACCGCGCTTTATCCGTCGCGTCGGCCATATCCGCCTGTTCACGGCGATGGTGTCGGCGGCTTCGGTGATCCCGCTGGTGCACGCGATCCTGGTGGTGCCGGCGCCCTGGTGGCTGCTGCGCGGCCTGACCGGCTTCTGCATGGCCGGCCTGTACCTGATTATCGAAAGCTGGCTGAACGAGCGGGCGACGCGGGAAAACCGCGGCCTGATCTTCACCACCTATACCACGGTGAATTTCTCCGTGATCACCCTGGGCCAGATGCTGATGCTGGCCGACGATCCGCTGCGGTTTCACCTGTTCAGCCTGGCCTCGATCCTGGTCTCGCTGGCGGCCGTGCCGGTGGCGATGACGCGTTCGCCGGCCCCGGCGCCGATCTCCTCGACCCGGCTGTCGTTGCGCAAGCTGTATGACGTCTCGCCCGTGGGCGTGGCCGGCGTGCTCACCGTCGGTCTGGCCAACGGTGCCTTCTGGGCATTGGGGCCGGCCTTCGCGGCGCAGACCGGCCTGGGCGTATCGCAGGTGGCCTGGTTCATGAGCGCCACGGTGATCGGCGGCGCGCTGTCGCAATGGCCATTCGGCCGCCTGTCGGATCGCATGGACCGCCGCCATACCATCCTGATCGCCTGTGCCTGTGCTGCCGGGGCCGGACTGCTGATCGTGTTCGGCTATGCCGTATGGCCGGCCATGCTGCCGATCGCCGCCTTCCTGTTCGGGGTTTTCTCGTTCCCGCTCTATGCGCTCAGTGCCGCGCATACCAACGACATGGCCAAGGACGTCGATTTCGTCGCCATTGCCGGCGGTTTGCTGCTGATCAACGGTGCCGGCTCGGTGATCGGGCCGCTGATCGCGGGCATCGCCATGGAGCGGATCGGCCCGCTTGGCCTGTTCGGCTTCACGGCGGTGACGCATGTCGCCATGGCCCTGTTCGCGCTGTATCGCACGCGACAGCGGGCAGCACCCGCCCAGGCGGAAAAGACGGATTTCGTGCCGATGCCATCCACCGCCCCGGTGCGGGCCGATCTGGATCCGCGCGCCGAGGAGGGGAGCGGGAACGTAGATGGCCGCGAGGCGGCATGACCGGACCATTCGTCGCGCCGGCGATCCGGTCTAGATTGCGCCCATGGGCGATCTGATTCTTGCGCATGAACCGGCCATCCGGCTGGCGGTTTATCTGGGCATTCTCGGCCTGCTGATGGGGGCGGAAATGCTGGCACCGCGGCGTGCGCTGGGGCAAGGGCGATTGCGCCGCTGGCCGGCCAATCTGGGGGTTGCCGTTCTCAATACGCTGCTGCTGCGACTGGTGGCGCCGGGCGCGGCGGTGGGGGTCGCGATCTGGGCCTCGGCGCACGGGATCGGCCTGTTCAACATGGTTGCCGCGCCGGGCTGGCTGGCGGTTGCGCTGTGTGTGCTGGCCTTCGACCTGCTGATCTATGGCCAGCATGTGGCTTTCCACAGAATCGCGCCGCTGTGGCGGCTGCATCGCATGCACCATGCCGACCTGGACATCGACGTTACCACCGGGGCGCGGTTCCACCCGGCGGAAATCCTGCTGTCGCTGGGCATCAAGCTGATTGCCGTTCTGGCGCTTGGCGCGCCGGCCGTCAGCGTGCTGCTGTTCGAGGTGTTGCTGAACGCGACCTCGATGTTCAACCATGCCAACCTTGCCCTGCCGGGCCGGGTGGATCGCGTGCTGCGGCGACTGCTGGTAACGCCGGACATGCACCGGGTGCATCATTCCTGGCACCGCGACGAGACCGACAGCAATTTCGGGTTCAGCCTGTCGTGGTGGGACCGTGTGTTCGGCACCTATCGCGACCAGCCGCGGGACGGCCATCAGGGCATGACAATCGGCCTGGCGGACTTTCGCGATCCCGCCGACCTGAGGCTGGACCGCATGCTGCTGCAGCCGTTGCGCGCCGAAAATGTGCCATCGTCACAGGAAAGCGGCGGCAAGGTCGTGTAGGGTGGTGCCATGATGATTCCCAATACCGATGCCATGCCGCCCAGCGATATCCCCGTGGCGATGTGGCTGGTCAAGGCCGGGCTGGACGATGTTTCGCCCGACATGCTGGTCGCCGATTTCTGCAGCCATGTACTGGAGGCCGGCATTCCGCTGGAACGTGTGTTCGTCGGCATCGCGACGCTGCATCCCCTGGTTCGGGCCCGTGGCTATACATGGGTCGAGAAGGGCGGGCTGGTCGGCAACGATGCCATGCCCCATCGTGATCCGACCGATGAGCCCGAAGCCTGGCGCGCCAGCCCGCTGCGCCACATGTTGGCGAATACCGTGCCCGAAATGCGCCAGCGCCTGAGCGGGCCTGCCGCGCATTATGATTTTCCTGTTTTCGCCGAATTCGCCGAGCAGGGCCTGACCGACTGGTTCGCCCAGGCGCATAATTTCGGCTGGACCTTCGACCAGGGCCTGTTCGTCACCGACCGCTTCGCCGGCATCGGCATGATCGCTTCCTTCACCACCATCCGGCCCGGCGGATTCAGCGACGATCATGTGACCCGCCTGCGCCGGCTGGTGCCGCTGCTGGCCCTGGCGATGAAGGCATCGATGCTGACCCGGCTGAGCCGCGACGTGACGGCGGCCTATCTCGGCGGCGATGCCGCCAACCGTGTGCTCAGCGGTGCGATCCGGCGCGGCATGGCGCAGAAGATCGACGCCGCAATCCTGTATGCCGATCTGCGCGGCTTCACGGCGCTGGCTGACCGGCTGGCGATCGAGCCGCTGACCGAAACCCTGAATGCGTATTTCGATTGTCTGGGGCCGGCCATCGAACGGCATGGCGGGCAGGTGCTGAAATTCCTCGGCGATGGCCTGCTGGCCAGTTTCCAGTTGCAGGCGGGGCAGGATGCCGGGCCGGTCTGCCGTGCGGTATTGGCGGCCGCTGACGAAGCGCAGGAGGCCGTCGCCGCGCTGAATGCGGCGCGCGATCAGGCAGGCCAGCCGGTGCTGGCGCTGGATATCGCGCTGCATCGCGGCGAGGTGATGTATGGCAATGTCGGCACCGGGACGCGGCTGGATTTCACGCTGATCGGGCCGGCGGTGAACGAGGCGGCGCGGCTGGAGAACCTCTGTGCCTCGCTGGATCGCAGCCTTGTGGTTTCGGCGTCCTTCGCGAAGGCGGCCGGCGCGGGGCAGGGGCTGGTGTCTCTGGGTTTCCATCCCCTGCGCGGATTGCCGGAACCGCAGGAGGTGTTCGGGCGCGACCGGGTTTCTCAGCCTGTCGGCACGACGTAGCCGATCACCTGGTTCACGACATTTCCGCCGTCGGTGGCGATGGGCAGAAACAGGCCATCAAAGCCCTGATACGCACGATTGGCGTGGCGGAACGTCCCGAACACACGGGCCGGCCGTTTATGCTCGGCCACCCAGCCGAAGCAATATTTCATCTCGGCAAGGGATATCGGGTCGTAAATGTCTTCGAAATAACGGCCGGTGGCATCGCGGCCGCTGCGTTCGGCCAGATCGGTGCCGATCAGGCGGTAGCGGTAACGCACCCGGGTGTGATCGTCGCGTTCGATATCGGCGATCACCAGATTGCCGAGATAGCGGCGCAGTGAGATCGGGTCAAAAGCGGTGCGGTCCGGCAGGCCATTGACGCTGCGGTTGGCCTGCCAATAGGTCAACAGGTCCTGCGCGGTCGGCAGCAGGTGACCAAGATCCGGATCGAGGACAAGGCCGATATTGGGACCTGTCATTCTGACCATCCCCTCCCTAGACAAAACAACTATAAGCGGCGTGCGGGCAGCGGGAAATCAAAAAGAAACGAGAGTAGACAAACAAAAACGGCGCCACAGGGGCGCCGTTCCGAGTGTTCCTGTCGCGCAGCGATCAGAGTGGCTTGAGATTGACCGCCGAGGTTTTGCCCTTCTGGGTCGCCAGTTCGTATTCCAGCTTCTGTCCCTCGTTCAGGGTCGACAGGCCGGCACGCTCCACCGCGGAGATGTGCACGAATACGTCGGCGCCACCGGCATCCGGCTGAATGAAGCCATAGCCTTTGGTGTTGTTGAACCACTTCACAGTACCATTCGCCATAGGAAACTCCTGATCGGCATAGTCAAGCAACGGCATGCCGCCGGCATGCCGCGCAATGCGGGTTGGCAGAGCGGAAGGAGGCCGGCTGAAAGGGCATGCGGCGTGGATTGTCCGCAGAGGACCCGGTCAGCATGATCGCCTGCCGCTCTGGGCAAACATCATTGCCCAGTCATAGAAAGGACAGGAGTCCGCCCTGTCAATCCCGGCATCTGGCCTGCAACGAGGCAGCGCCAGATGCCGAAATAAGGCAAGAATGTGAATTCTCGATAACCTGCGCATCGCGGGCTTGAATGCCGGACCAAAGCGCCTATCTTACTCACAGGTCGTCAAGACCACGATGATCGCCGCCCGTAACGCGGGATGCAGTGACCCGCCGGCGCATCATCGAGCATTCCCCGATATCCCCTACAATGTGTGATGTCGCAGCCTTTCGGCATCCCGGCGTTTATTTGACGCTGGCGATCCGGAAGGTGTGGTAGTCTCCGTCCGGCTCGGTGATCGTGACGTATTCGCCGGTCCGGAACAGATGGCGGTCCAGCTTGTAGATCGCCTCATCATCCGCATCGCCCGGTTCGTAGGAAAATGCCCAGCCCTGACGGGTATGGATCAGCTCGCCGTTGCGGTCGCCTTCACCGGCCCAGAAGCGCCGCACGCGGCATTCCGCCCGCTGCGTGCGCCAGGCGTCGGCGTCCAGATGGCCGGCCGCATCCAGCGGGGCCTTCAGATCATAGCCATGCGCGGCACTCCCCTCGGGGAAATCGGGGTTGCGGGCCAGCTCAAGGCGAATGGTCTTCAGAGTCATGGACGGCCTTTCCTTTCGGCGGATAACGTTTAACGAACTCAGACAGTATCAGTTTCAGCGCCAGGGCATGGGCAGTATCGCCGCGTGCCCTGGCGGCGGCGATATCGTCGAGGATGATCCGGCGGATCCGCATGCCGCCATCGGGGGCGGCGAGCAGGTAGTTGCCGAATTCGGCCGCGACGATCTGGGGGATATGCTCATGTTCGGCGATGGCCTCGATTTCCGCCTGCGTGAGCCGGCAAAAGGCCAGGCAATCCTCATAGCTCAGCATGGGCACCTCCCACCCTCCATCGGGAGGGCATGAACACCCTACCGCGATGGGCATGGCGCGCATTGATTCATCGCAAGCGCGGTTTTGATGATTTTTTGCGCTGACGCCATTTGCAGCATGCCCTGAAAACAGCCTGCCATTGATAATTGTATGCAAATTTTAGGGGTCAGGCTTCCACTGAGGGTTGCCCCTGGCCGGCACAACGCCGACAATCCGGGCGTTGCCGGAGGCGAATCCGCGCCGGTGCCATCCATTGTCTCCGTTCCTTGTCTTTGTCCCGACCGGCGAGTTTCCCATGATTTTCGGCATCCCGTTTTCCGAACTGGCCTGGCTGGCCGTGGCTTTGCTGGCGGCCGGGGCCGTCACCGGCATCCTGGCCGGGGTGTTCGGCGTTGGCGGTGGTGCCGTGGTGGTGCCGGTGCTCTACGAGCTGTTCGTGATCATCGGCATTCCAGAAGAGGTGCGCATGCCTCTTTGCGTCGGCACCTCGCTGGCGGTGATCATTCCCACCTCGATCCGCTCCTTCAATGCCCATCGGCGCAAGGGCGCCGTCGACATGTCGATCGTGAAGATCTGGGCCTTGCCGGTAATCATCGGCGTGGTGCTGGGCAGTTATGTGGCCCGCTTCGCGCCGGCCGATGTGTTCAAGGGCGTGTTCGTGGTGGTGGCGGGGATTTCCGCCTTCCGCCTGCTGTTCGGCCGGGAGTCGTGGAAGATCAGCGACACCATGCCCGGCAACTCCGTCATGCGCGCCTATGGCGTGCTGATCGGCGTGCTGTCGTCGCTGATGGGCATCGGCGGCGGCCAGCTCTCCAACCTGTTCATGACTTTCTACGGCCGGCCGATCCACCAGGCGGTGGCGACCTCGTCGGGCCTGGGTGTGCTGATCTCGATCCCCGGCGCCCTCGGCTACATCTATGCCGGCTGGCCGAAAGCGGCGGACTTCCCCGATGTCGTCGCCCTGCAGCCGCCGCTGGCGCTCGGCTATGTCTCGGTGATCGGCTTCATCCTGTTCGTGCCGACCAGCATCTGGACCGCCCCGATCGGTGCCCGCCTGGCCCATGCCCTGCCCAAGCGGAAACTGGAGGTTCTGTTCGGTCTGTTCCTCTCAGTTGTTTGCGCCCGCTTCGTTTTCAGCTTTTTCTTCTGACCCAAATCAAAAACACGCCCCTGTCTCTGTACTAAACACTCGTTGCGCGGGTAATTTCGCCCGGCATATGCGTTGATTGCGGCAGAGGGCCTATGAATTACGGCGGCATGGACCGGCAGCGGCTGGTGGTAATAGTCAGTGTCCTGCTGATCGGCGGTTTCCTGGCGACCTCCCTGGCCAGTTATTTCGTCTCGCGGCAATCCCTGCGCCATGCGGTGATCGACACCGAATTGCCGCTGACCTCCGACAACATCTATTCCGAAATCCAGAAGGATCTGATCCAGCCGATCCTGATCTCGTCGGTGATGGCCACCGATACCTTCCTGCGCAACTGGGTGCTGGACGGCGAGGGCGATGAAACCCGCATCATCCAGTATCTGCACGACATCAAGCAGCGTTATGGCGCCTTCACCAGTTTCTTCGTCTCCGAACGCACGCGGCGCTACTACCATGCCGACAGCGTGCTGAAATCCGTGCTGGAAACCGAGCCGCGCGACGAATGGTATTTCCGCGTGCGGCAGATGACGGCGCCCTACGAGATCAATGTCGATCCCGATCTGGCGAACCAGGACGCGATGACGATCTTCATCAATTACCGGGTGCTGGATTACCAGGGCAATTTCATCGGCGCCACCGGCATCGGCCTGACGGTCAACGCCGTGCGCGGCCTGATCAACGATTACCAGCGCCGTTTCGGCCGCACCGTCTATTTCGCCGACCAGACTGGCCGCATCGTGCTGATCGGCGAAGGCGAGGCGGTGCCGGAAGACAGGGTTGCCGATCGTGGCGATCTCGGCCGGCTGATGCCGCAATGGTCGCGCACCGAAACCCGCAGCCTGGAATACGACTATCTCGGCCACACCCGGTTTCTCAATGTGCGCTTCATTCCCGAACTGGGCTGGTATCTGCTGGTCGAGAAGGATGCCGATGGCGACCTGGCCGAAATCCGCAACGCGCTGTACGTCAATCTCGCGATCTGCCTGCTGGTCACCGTGCTGGTGCTGCTGGCCCTGTGGGTGACGCTCACGCGGTTCCAGAAACGCCTGGATGCGACGGCGGCGGCCGACAAGCTGACCGGGCTGGCGACGCGGCATGCCTTCGATATCCTGCTGCAGCAGGCCGTGCGCGACGCCGGACGGCTGGCGCAGCCGGTGGCCGCGATCATGATCGATGTCGACTGGTTCAAGACGGTCAATGACAGCTTCGGCCATCTGGCCGGCGACCGTGTGCTGTGCGGCGTGGCGAACGCGATCCGCGCCAGCCTGCGCGCCTCCGACATCATCTGCCGCTGGGGCGGCGATGAATTCCAGGTGGCCTTGCGCAACTGCGATCTGGTCAATGCCGAGCGCGTGGCCGAGACGATCCGCCAGACCGTGGAGAATGCCGGCTTCAGTTTCGAGGGGCGCGCCATTCCGGCGACGGTCAGCGTGGGCGTGGCCGTGCTGCGGCCGGACGAGGACATGCAGGGCCTGATCGCCCGCGCCGACGCGGCGCTGTATCAGGCCAAGCAGGCCGGGCGAAACCGCGTGCGGTCGGAGGAGATGAATCTTACTGTATGAAATTGCCGATCTGACTCTTGGTCAGCTTCTGAACTGTATTGTAGTCGAGCTTGCCGTTTACCGGGAGTTGATTGCCGGCCTGGAAGGTCATGATGCGATCGGCCATATCCTGGCTCATCACGAATTTATATTTTTGGGTGTCATATATAACCGGCGTTTCGATCTTGAGTAGATCACCTGCCAGCTTATATGCCTGAAACGACCATAGCCCGCTGCCTTTTTCCGGTTGCTTGGAGGTGCGGGCAACGATTTCGCGGTCCAGCAGCATTTTGATGGCAGGCTCGTTTGCCTGCTCCGCCAGCTTGCTCTGTTCGCGCATGATCTCAATCGAAAGATGGGCCAGACGGAAGGCAAGGTCGTTCGCAATGATCAGCGCGGCGCCTGTGTCGCCGTTTTTCATTGCTTCTTCGAAGTTGCGCCCCAGTTTCTCCACCGTTTTCCACGCCGACAGCTTTTCCTTCATCGGATTCCTGGCTTCGTCGCATTCAATGTCCTTCGGCAGGTATCGGCCTGCAACGGCCTGCAGCCGCAGGCGATATCCGGGGGGACACTGACTGGCAGGAGACCACTCCCGAAATCCATCGGAATTGGTTACGCCGAGACGCACAGGGGTGTCGCCTTGCTTGGGCGATATCAGATAGACATCTGCCTGCATGGGGCGCTGCTGGTCGTCGTAAATCTCGATCCGGCTGATCTCGATAGCTTGGGCAGGTGCGGATTGGCAGATGCAAGCCAGGGTCGCCCCGACAGCAAGTAAACGCAGACCGAATGCAGCGCGCATCATGTTATTTCCTCCTTAATACACAGAAGGTCAGGACACCCATCCCGATCAGACCGGCCAGCAGCAGCCACATTTCACACTCGACGAACACGGTTTCGATGGATGGTTTCACCAGGTTAATGGCCTTGTCGGAGTTGATTAAGGTTACAACTATCGGGGTGAGTTCGCTGATCCTCGCGGAAACCGTTGCTTTCGCGCCTGGGTGAAGCTGGCTGAAGGCCACAGTGAAGGCGTTGTTGGCTTCGACCACCTGTGGCGTCATAGCAGGAGATTCTGTGATCGGCGTCGCCCCTTCAAGTCTGGATTTCGTTTCGGCATTCGCCGGTTCGATGTTGAAAACCAGATTTTCGAAGAGCGTGTCGGACAGGTTATGGATTCTGAAAGTGACGGTAAGGCATGGCGACGGATGGCAACTGTTGTCCCTGCCTTCTTCCAGGCTGTATTTGACGGTCGGCGCGCTGGTGATCCGGTCCACCGTATGGCTGATCCACCATGCGATTGCGGCCATGAGTAATGTAAGAATGAATGGCGGTGACGCCGCGCGAAGAGCAGCTTTGATGTTTTGCGCAGATTCCGCCATGCCCATCCCCCATCCGTCGGGGCCAGCTCTTGGCGCTATTCTAGCGGTTCCGGCCGGGAAGCGAGGAGCTTTTTGGATGCGCGGCGCGGCGAATACTTGTGTATGGCGGACGCGGCGATCCGACCATAATGGTTCCAAAACCGTCAGGTTCTCAAAAGCGGCAGAAACCCTGAGGACCCAGCGGGCTGACCTCTCGGCGGCCGAGGACATGCAGGGCCTGATCGCCCGTGCCGACGCGGCGCTGTATCAGGCCAAGCAGGCCGGGCGGAACTGCGTGCGCGCCGGAGAGTAGCTGGAGAGTAGGCTCAGGCCTTTTTCACGAAACAGGTCTTGAGCACCAGGCCCTTCACCTTGTCGGTGCGGCCTTCGATCTCTTCCTCGTCGGCGGTGAGGCGGATGTTCTTGATCACGGTGCCGCGCTTGAGCGTGGTATTGGCGCCCTTCACCTTCAGGTCCTTGGTGAGCACGACGCTGTCGCCATCGGCCAGCAGGTTGCCGTTGCTGTCTTTCACGTCCACGATTGTCTCCTGGGTGGCGGGCAAAAGCCGGCCAGCTTGGCGGATGGGGTGAGATTCGAACTCACGGTACCGTTCCCGGTACGGCGGTTTTCAAGACCGCTGCCTTAAACCACTCGGCCACCCATCCTTGTGCGGGTGCGGCGGTGATACGGCGCGGCGGGCGGGTCCGTCAACCCGTACCCCGCCCCTCCGGCCGGCCCAGGTCGGCCTAGGTCAGGCGGTGCGTCAGGCCGACAGGGCGCGCATGCTGGCCGGGTCGGCGACCTTGAAGAAGCTGTCGACCGTCTCGCCGTCGCGGCTGAGCGGCAGAATCAGCCTGACATACGACCAGACGCGGTCGTTGATGGTGATGTAGCTGCGCCGGGCCAGCGAGGGCTGGCGCCTGGCGGCCACCGTCAGGGCGGCGGTCACCACGGCATCGGCATCGTCGGCATGGAAGAAATCGTCGGTGGTCAGGCCCTTCATCTCGCGGCCATGCTTGGCGCAGACCTCGGTGCCGGCCAGACGGATGCGCAGGCAGGCGCGTTGGCCGGCCTGTTCCAGGTCGAGCAGCATCACGTAGGGCAGCAGGTCGCGCGGCAGGGTGAGCGGATCGAGCCGGGCCGGCAGGCGTCCGGCGGCGTCAAACTCGGCTTGCCACAGCGCCGTGGCCTGCCGCAACAGCGGATAGGTCACCAGATCCGAAATCGGCAAATCCCGGTGTTCCCCGGTTTTCAGCCAGGCGCGGTTCGTGGAAGAGGACAGGGGGCTATACGCGGTCATGAATGATATCCGGCTAACGGGGGCATAACCGATTATACGCAGCCCGCGGGCCACCGGATCATGAGGCCGGACTTAATGAGCACCACGTTTAATGGGCCAAGTTTAATGAGGACCAGGCAGCACCACCACGGTCTGCTTTTTCGGCAGGGCGGCGCGCGAAACCACCAGGCTGGGGCCTTCGTTCAACCGGATCTCGTGGCTGTCGCGCAGGCGGACCAGAAAACGCTCCAGCGTGCTGTCGCTGAAATAATGCATCGGGATCAGCAGCGGCGCGCCGATCTGTGCGATCACCTCCTGCATGTCGAAGATGTTGAGGGTGAAGCCGCCATCCACCGGCACCATCAGCACATCGATCTTGCCCAGGTCGGCCAGATGGCCCGGCGTCAGCTTGTGATGCAGGTGGCCCAGATGGGCAATGCAGAGCTGAGACACATCGAAAATGAAGATCGAATTGCCGTCGTATTCCGTGCCGCTGCCATAGTTGCGCAGATTGGTGGGCACGTTGCGCACCCGCATGTCCCTGTATTGCACATTGTGACGGGCCGGTTTGCCCTGATGCGTCCAGCCGCGCAGCACATGCACGATGCCGGGTTCCGGGCTGTCGGTGAAATGCGTGGTATGGGCATAGTTCATCGTCACGATGTCGGGCCGCACCGGCGGGCGGATGTAATCGTTGTAGTCGGTGGCAGCCGAAACGCCCTGCGGGCTTTCGATCAGGAAAGTGGCGTGACCGATAAAGGTGATGCGGGCCGTGTTGACCTCGGCGGTGGCCGGCCGATAGCTGGCCGGCATGACCTGGGCCGGCATGATCTGGGTGGGGGGACGGCTGGCGACGGCGCCGAGGCAGGCCGCCAGCAGCGGTGCGGGCAGCAGGGTGAGGCCCGGGGCAAGAAGCGCGACACACAAAACCACCAGACGCGAAACCGGACCATGCCGCATGGCAGTCACCTCGGGATCAGAACGGTGTGCTGCCCTGGATTATAGGCCGGAACGTCCGGCTGCCCAGCAGGGAATGGCGGGACGGGATGCGAATGGCCGCCGCTGTTTCAGCGGCGGCAAAGCGGCAGTTCGTTGGCCAGCAGGTTGGTCTGCAGCCTGGCGTAATATTCGAAGCCCTTCCATTTGTCCTTTTTGATGCGCTCGATCACATCATAGGTGGCCTTGCAGACGGCTTCGTTCACCTGCACGGCCTTCATGGTCGCCACGATGGAATCGGTTTCCCACTGGGCGGCCTGGCTGCGGTTCGGATAGATGCGGGCAATGGCCTGGCGGCGCAGATCGACGGCGGCGCGCAGGCGGTCGGCATTCTCCTGGTCAAAAGCGTACCAGTCATCCAGCGAGCCCTGGCCGGCCGGATCGATCTGCACGCAGCGGCGCAGGATCTCGCGCAATTGTACGCCGGTGCGCACCTCCGCCTCGGCCTGGGCTTCCTTCGGCGTGAAGCAGGGGCCGGGCCCGCGATTGCCCTGGTTCGGCGCCTGCGCCCAGGAGGCCGGTGCGGCAAGCAGGATCAGCAAGGTAACGAGACGACGGTACATGACGGGACGCTTATAGCACGGATTGCGGCAGCTCCGGTATCGGCGCGTCTTCGGCCATGGCGAAAACGGCATCGATGAAACGCTGCGGCTGGGCGATGCCGCCATATTCCAGCAGCATCGCGGCCTTGGCCCGCATGGCGGATTCATCCAGCGGGTTTTCCGGATCGCCATAGGCATGTTCGCGCTCGGCGCTGATGGTGGCGCCGTCGCCCAGCCAGGCGGTGACGCGCGCCCCCCAGGCATCGGGATAGCGGGTGCTGAAGGGTTTGGCGGCCTCGATGCTGACCGTGGCGGCCGTGGCGGCCAGCCGTGCCCGCGCCGGTGCGTCGAAACTGGCGAAGTCGACCCTGCCGTCCGTCAACGCTGCCGCGGCGGTGTGCTGCAGGGAAAATTTCGCTTCGTATTCGCTGTTCGATACCACGCGGTCGCAGACATCCAGCGCCGCCTGGTAGGTGACGACATGAATGCGTTCGATCGGGCGGTTGCCGATCCTGGCCGCGATCTCCAGGCCGGCATCGATGGTGGGATGCGTGTGGCGGCAACTGGGCCAGGGTTTGATCGAGGTGAGCGTGAGCTGCCACGGCGCGTCCGCGTCGGCCAGCAGCCGCTCGGGTCTCGGATCGGCGCAGGTGGCCTTGAAGAAGCCTTTCTCGCCTTCCAGAATCTGCGGCGGACCCGAGAAACCGCGCGATGCCAGATCGGCGGCCAGCAGGCCGGCTTCGGCGGCGCGGCCGGCATGCAGGTGCTTGCTCATCGCGCCGGTGGCGAGGAACTGCCACAGGCCGGAAGATTGCGTGCCGGCATTGCCCAGCGCATCGGTCATCGCCGCATGATCGAGACCAAGCAGGTCGCCGGCGGCATAGGCCGAACCGAAGGGACCGCAGGTGGCGGTGTTGTGCCAGATTTTGTAATGCGCCGGGCCGACCGCCATGCCGACACGGCAGCAGGCATCGAAGCCACGCAGCACGGCGGCGAGGAAAGCACGGCCGCGAATGCCGCGCCGCCGCGCCAGCGCCCAAGCCGCCGGCACCACCACGCAGCCCGGATGCACAACGGAGGCGCGATGCAGGTCGTCGACTTCCAGGATGTGCGTCAGGCCGCCGAGCAGCAGCGCCTCGCGTCCCGTGGTCAGCGGCTCGGCGGCGGCCCAGTCGAGCAGGATCGCGCCGGGTCTGGTCCTGCGGCCGGCCAATGCATTGGCCATGGCATCGAGCGTGAACAGCGCGGCGGCGCGTTCGTCCTGCGGCGTGATTGGCCGTGCGGCGATCAGGGCGGCCAGCCGGCCGGTAAGCGATAGCGAGGCGAGGGCGGTCATGCTGTGGCCTGAACTGCGAGGTGGTTAACGGAAATTTACCATCCGTGCCGGCAATGTCACTGTTTACGCATCGCCAGCCGAATCGGCCTGCCGGAAAGTCATGTCAGCCACGTTGAATACCATCCTGTGGGGATTTCTGAATCCCGGCAATCTGCTCTTCGCCCTGCTGGCGCTGGCGTTGCTGTTGTCGTGGTGGCGTCGCGGTCGTCGCTTCGGCATCGGCCTTGGCCTCGCGATGCTGGGCGTGTTTGTGCTGCTGGGCATGTTTCCGCCGCGCGATTGGCTGGTTTCGCCCCTGGAGCGGTATTTCCCGGTTCCCACGCTGCCCGAGCGCATCGCCGGCATCGTGGTGCTGGGTGGCGCGGAAGAACCCGGTGTCTTTGCGACCCATGGCTGGCCGGAGGTGAATGGTGATGCCGACCGGCTGATCGCCTTCGCCGCCCTGGCGCGCCGCTATCCGGATGCCCGGCTGGTTTTCACCGGCGGGGCAGCGGTTGCCGCCGAAGGCCGCAGCCGTAACGAGGCGGATGTGGCCGCCGCGGTCTTTGCCCTGCTGGGACTGGAGCCGTCCCGTGTCGAATACGACGCCAAGGCCGGCAATACGATCGAGAATGCCCGGTTTGCCAGGGAGATCGCCCGGCCGGTGCCGGGTGAAACCTGGCTGCTGGTGACGTCGGCGCGGCATATGCCGCGGGCAGTCAACTGCTTCAATGCGGTCGGCTGGCCGGTCTTGCCCTATCCGGTCGATTACGTCTCCGGGGCGTCGCGGGGCTTCGCGTTCCAGCCATTGCGGGCTGTCTCGAGCCTCACGCCGCTCAGCAAGGAATGGATCGGCCTGCTGGTCTATTGGCTGACCGGACAGACGCAGGATTTCCTGCCGCCGCGGCCAGCAGAGGACAAGACGCGAAATATCACAGGTTAGGTCTTGGCCCCGCGCGCGGCGCGGGGTAACACCCCTGAGTGAGAATGATGTGTGGATTCGGAGGCGGGATGATGCGGCGGATGCGGTATGGCGCGGTGGTGCTCGGTCTGGTGGTCGCTGCCTGCGGCATGCGGCAGTCCGGCCAGCCGGCGGATGCGGCCGTGCCGCAGGCCGCTCCGGGCGTCCCCACGCAGAATGTCGCCGCGACCGCGCCGGGCGCGCCTGCGGGCCAGCCGAGCGAACCGATCGCCTTCAATCGCGCCGAGTTCGACGCGTTTCTGGCTGAGGTGCGCAGTGAAGCGCTGCAAAAAGGCATCAAGTCGGATGTGGTGAATACCGCGCTGGCCGATGTTCAGCCGGTGATGCGCATCATTGAGCGCGACCGCAACCAGGCTGAGTTCAAGCTCAATTTCGCCACCTATCGCGACCGCGTGATCACGCCGGCCAACGTGTCGCGCGGGCAGAAGCTGCGCGATGAGCAGCAGGCCCTGCTGCGCCAGGTGGCCCAGCGTTACGGCGTGCAGCCGCGTTTCGTGCTGGCGATCTGGGGGATTGAGACCCGCTATGGTGCGGTGAAGGCCGATGTGCCGCTGTTCCACTCGCTGGCGACACTGGCCTTTGATCGCCGCCGGTCGAGCTATTTCCGCAACGAATTGTTTTCCGCGCTGACCATGCTGGATCGCGGCTATATCGATTTCGCCACCATGAAAGGCTCATGGGCCGGCGCCATGGGCCAGCCGCAATTCATGCCCAGCAGCTATCTGGCTTATGCCGAAGATTTCGACGGCGATGGCAAGCGCGATATCTGGAACAACCGCGCCGACGTGTTTGCCTCCATCGCCAACTACCTAGCCAAGGCGGGCTGGAACACGGCGCAGACCTGGGGCCGCGAGGTGAAGGTGCCTCCGGCGCTGCAGGCCCGGCTGGGGGAACTGGCCCGGGAGGGCAAGTCGGGCTGCCGCGCCATCGACCAGATGACCAGGGACCTGCCGATTGCCGAATGGGAAAAGCTGGGATTGCGCCGTACCGATGGGGGCGAGCTGCCCAAGGCCCAGATTTCCGGCGCCCTGGTGCAGCCGGACGGGGCCGGGGGGGCATCCTTCCTGGTCTATGGCAATTACCGTTCGGTGCTGCGCTATAACTGCGCCCATCACTATGCTTTGACCGTCAGTTTGCTTGCCGACCGGCTGGGCGACGGTTAATATGCACCACATATAGACCATGCACCGTCGTCGGCACGCCATCCCTTGCTTGATCCTGGGGGGTCGGGGGGAGTCCCGAACCGCCTGGCCGACGCGTGCCCGCTTGGCCGGCCTGGTCCTCGCCGCCACATTCGGGCTGGCCGGCTGCGCCGAAACCACCCTGTTCAACCATGCCGCCAAGTCGGTCATCCGGGGGGGTGATTCCCAGGCTTCGGGCGCGGGCAAGGGCGGCATCTACAAAGTCGGCAATCCCTATCAGATCAATGGCGTCTGGTATTACCCCAAGGAAGACCCGAATTACGACGAGACCGGCATCGGTTCGTGGTATGGCGAGCAGTTCCATGGCAAGCAGACCGCCAATGGCGAGGTTTTCGACCTGAACGAAGTGACGGCAGCGCATCCGACGCTGCCGATGCCCTCGCTGGTCCGCGTTACCAACCTGGAAAACGGCCGCTCGATCGTGGTGCGCATGAACGATCGCGGCCCTTATGCCAATAATCGTATCATCGACCTATCGCGCCGCTCGGCCCAGCTCCTCGGCTACGAGCGCCAGGGCACCGCGAAAGTGCGCGTGCAATATATCGGTCCGGCTCCGCTGGGTGGCGAAGCGGCGCCGACCATGGTGGCCTCGCGCAGTGCCGGCGGAGACGAACGCCCCGCCGCCGCGCCGCGTGGCGGCGTCTCGGCCGAAGCCCTGCCGCCGCCGCCCGGTGTGAAGGGCAAAACCGCGGAAATCACCAAACCGGCCGAAGGCCAGCCGTCGCCGATGCAGATCCTCGCCGCGCAGCGGCCGGCGGAAGGGGCGGTCGCGGCCAAGCCGGTCGAGGTCGCCTCCACCGACCTGAAGCAGCAGAAAGTGGATATCGGCCCGGCGCGCGGCGGCCAGATCTATGTGCAGGTCGGGGCCTTCACCCTGCACGAGAATGCGCACAAGCTGGCCGCCCAGATGTCGCTGATCGGCCCGGCCAACGTGACATCCACCTTCGTCAACAAGCAGGAATTCTTCCGGGTTCGCCTCGGTCCCTTCAACCAGGTGACCGCCGCCGACCAGGCCTTGCAGCAAGTACTCAGTAACGGACAGACCAATGCGCGTATCGTCGTTGAATAAGTTTGCCGCCCTCTGCCTTGCCGCCGTGCTGGCGGCGGGCCTGACCCGCCCGGCCTTTGCCCAGTTGGGACAGGTTGAAACCGTGGCGCGGCAGATGATCCTGATCGATGCCGACACCGACACGGTGATCTTCGAGAAGAATGCCGACGAGTTGATGCCGCCCTCGTCGATGTCGAAGCTGATGACGGCCTTCATGGTGTTCGAGCAGCTCGCCGCCGGCAAGCTGCGCCTGGACGACATGCTGCCGGTCAGCGAGAAGGCCTGGCGTATCCAGGGCTCGAAGATGTTCGTGCCGCTGGGCGGCCGCGTGAAGGTGGAAGACCTGCTGCGCGGCGTGATCATCCAGTCGGGCAACGATGCCTGCGTGGTGCTGGCCGAAGGCGTCGCCGGCACCGAGGAACGATTTGCCGAGATGATGACCGACCGCGCCCGCGCGCTCGGCCTGAAGAACAGTACCTTCCGCAATGCCTCGGGCTGGCCCGATCCGCAGCACCTGACCACGGCGCGCGACCTGGCGATCCTGGCCAAGCAGCTGATCCGGCATTTCCCGCAGTATTACCATTTCTACTCCGAGAAGGAGTTCACCTACGGCGTCGACCAGGTGACCAGGAAGCCGATCACGCAGGGCAACCGCAATCCGCTGCTGTACAAGGATATCGGCGCCGATGGCCTGAAGACCGGCCACACCGATGCGGCCGGTTACGGCCTGACGGCTTCGGCCAAGCGGAGCGACCGCCGCCTGATCCTGGTGGTGAACGGCCTGAAGAGCATGAACGAGCGGTCCCGCGAGTCCGAGCGGCTGCTTGAACTGGGCTTCAGCCAGTTCGACAATTACAAGCTGTTCAGCGCCGGCGCGGTGGTGGACGAGGCCGATATCTGGCTGGGCGATGCGGCGCGCATTCCGCTGATCATCGACCGGAACGTGACCCTGACCCTGCCGCGCCAGACCAAGAACAACGTGAAGGTGACGGTGTCTTACGACAATCCGATCCCGGCGCCTGTCGTCAAGGGTACGCCGGTGGCGACCCTCACCGTGGCCGGCAAGGATGGCCCGCTGCTGGAACTGCCGCTGGTGGCGGGCGCGGATGTGCAGCAGCTTGGTTTCACCGGCCGCATCAGCGCGGCGGTCGGCTATCTGCTGTGGGGCGCGAAGAAGCAGTGACCAGCAGCTTTCCCGGGCGCTTCATCACCCTGGAAGGCGGCGAGGGCGCCGGCAAGTCCACCCAGATCAGGCTGCTGGCAGACCGGCTGGCCGAACGCGGCATCGAAACGCTGCTGACCCGGGAGCCCGGCGGTACGGCGGGGGCCGAGGCGATCCGCAGCCTGCTGGTGACCGGCGAGCCCGACCGCTGGGATGCCATGACCGAAACCCTGCTGCATTACGCCGCGCGCCGCGCCCATGTGGAAAAGACGGTGAAACCGGCGCTGAGCCGCGGCGCCTGGGTGATCTCCGACCGCTTCGCTGACTCCACCATGGCCTATCAGGGCTATGCCGGCGCCGTGGGACGCGACGTGGTGGCCGCGCTGCACAAACTGGTGCTGGGCGATTTCGCACCCGATCTGACCCTGGTGCTCGATCTGCCGGTGGCAACCGGGCTGGCGCGGGCGAAACAGCGCATGCATGGCCATAAGGCCGCCGAAGACCGGTATGAGCGCATGGGCCGCGACTTCCATGAAAAGCTGCGCGACGCCTTCCGCGACATCGCCGCGCGCGAACCGCAGCGCTGCCACCTGATCGATGCCGATCGCGACGTGGACAGCGTGGCCGTGGCGCTGTGGCAGGTCGTGGTGGCGCGGTTTAGTCTGAAGCCATGAGTGGTCACGATCCGCAACAGGCTGCGACCTGGGGGCCGCGCCATGCTTCCGTGCTGTTTGGCCATGCCGCGGCCGAGAAAGCCCTGCTCGAGGCATGGGCCTCGGGCCGGCTGCCGCATGCCTGGCTGATCACCGGGCCGCGCGGCGTGGGCAAATCGACCCTGGCGTTCCGTTTCGCGCGTTTCCTGCTGGCTCATGGTCCGGCTTCCGCCATCGACAGCGGCCCCAGCCTGTTTGGCGATGCGCCGGTTCTGCCCGACACGCTGGCGATTCCGGAAGAGCATCCGATCTTCCACCGCATCGCCAGTGCGGGCCATGCCGACCTCATCACGGTGGAACGCAGCTGGGACGACAAGGCCGAGCGCTGGCGCGGCGACATCGTGGTGCAGGATGTGCGCGCGGTGAACGAGCGGTTCGGCATGACGGCGGCCGAGGGCGGTTATCGTGTGTGTATCGTCGATGCCGCCGACGACATGAACGTGAATGCGGCGAACGCATTGCTGAAGATCCTGGAAGAGCCGCCGCCCAACGCGATCCTGCTGCTGATCAGCCATGCGCCGGGCAGCCTGCTGCCGACCATCCGTTCGCGCTGCCGCCGGCTGGCGCTGAAGCCACTCGATGACGGGGCTCTGCTGCCGGCGCTGGATCGCCTGCTGCCCGATCTGGATGCGGCCGAGCGGCGTGGCCTCGCAGTGCTGGCAGAGGGTTCGCCGGGCCGCGCCGTGATGCTGGCGGCGCAGGGCGGGCTGAAACTGCTGCATGGCCTGCTCGACATGGTGGGGCAACTGCCCAAACCCGATATCGCCAAGCTGCATGCCTTCGGCGATGCCATCAACCGCGACAAGAGCGGGGCGGGATTCCACCTGATGACCGAATTGTTCCGCTGGTGGCTGGCGCGGCTGGCCCGTGCCGCCGCCGCCGACCGGATCGGCGGGGCCGGCTGGGCGGAAATCTTCCCGGGCGAGACGGCTTTGGCCCGCCGTTTGGCGACCTGGCAGGGGCCGGAACGCTGGGCCGAGGACTGGGAACAGTTCGGTCGCTTGCTCGATCGCGGGGAATCGGTCAATCTCGACCGGAAGCAGATGCTGCTCAATCTGTTTGCGGCATTGGGGCGAGCCGCCCGCTAGGCTGGCTGCCCCGGCCGTTTGCCGCCGGTTTTGCGGCAAGGGGGATCCAATGACCGAAGAGACCGTCAAGACCACCGGCAGGGGCCGGGCGGCCGCGTTATCGGCACCCGACAGCCTGGAGAAGATCGACCTGCTGTGCGACCTGAGCCCCGCGGCGCGCGCCGAGGTGGAACGGGCCTGCCAGTGGCGCCGGTTTGCCTCGCATGAACAGATCCTCGACCGCAACAGCGACAGCCGCGATGTGTATTTCGTGGTGGAGGGCACGGTGGAGGTCGTGAATTTCTCGGGCAACGGCCGCGAGATCTCCTATGCCCTGGTGTCTGCCGGCAGCTATTTCGGCGAGATCGCCGCCATCGACGGCGAGCGTCGTTCCGCCAGCGTGGTGGCGCAGACCACCTGCCGCCTTGCCACCCTGCCGCCGAAGGCTTTCGAGGCCCTGCTGGCGCGCGAACCGGCCGTGGCATTGAAGGTGATGCGGCGGCTGACAACCATCATCCGCGCCAACAACGAACGCATCATGGATCTGGCGACGCTGGGGGCGATCCAGCGCGTCTATCGCGAATTGCTGAAGCTGGCGCGGCGCGACCCGTTGAATACCGATGGCTGGCTGATCTATCCGATGCCCAAGCAGCACGAGATCGCCCGCCGCGCCGCCACCACCCGCGAAACCGTGGCGCGCGTGCTGGCCAACCTGCTGCATGGCGGGCAGATGACCCGCAAGGACAAGACCTATTACCTGACCGACCGCGAGGCGCTGGAGCAGGCAATCGTGCGGCTGGACGTGCGCCAGCACGGCGTGGTCTGAACCGGACCGGCGCTAGAGCCTGTCGAGGAAGTCGCGCAGCGCGGCATTATAGGTATCCGGCATCTCCAGATGCGGTGAATGTCCGGCGCCATCGAGGCAGCGGCGCTGGGCACCGGCGATATTGGCCGCCAGCCATTGGCTGACGGCGGGTTCGTAAAGCTGGCTCTCATTGCCGTGCAGGATCAAAACCGGCAATTCCAGTTGCGGCAGCAGCCAGCGGTAATCCTGTTGTGCCATCGACTGCCACAACGTCGCCATGGCCGCGCCATCGTTCCGCGCCATCTCCTCACCGATCCATCTCACCAGGGCCGGATCGATCCGGCTGTCGCGCGCGAACAGATGGGGCAGGGCGTTATGGGCGTAGGATTCCCAGTCGGTGCGCATCATCTGCATGGCGGTTTCGCTCTGCGCCTGGTCGAAGCCGTTGCGGATGCCGAACTGCCATTCGCGGTCGTTGACGATGCGGGGTGTCATGTCCTCGATCACCAGGCCGGCCAGCGATGCGCTGCCATAGCGGGTGATGTAGTCGAAAGCCACCATGGCGCCCATCGACCAGCCGACCAGCACGGCCTCGTGCAGATCATGCGCATTGAACATGACGTGTAACTGGTCGGCCAGATATGGAATGGTCAGGTCGGCAGGGGCTGCAGGCGAATGACGATGACCGGGCAGATCGGGCAGCAGGATGCGATACCGCGCGCCGAAAGCGGCGATCTGCGGCGCGAAATAGCCGCCATGGGCGGCCCAGCCATGCAGGAAAACCAGCGCGCGCCCGTTTTGAAGCCCGCTTTCGGCAACATACATCGCGGAGCCCTTAAGCGCCGACATCCTGGGCCAGCACCAGCGCGCGGCCGCGGCAGATCACGGTGCCGGTTGCGTCCATGCAAGTGGTGGCGAGATCGACCAGATGCTTCTCGGGGCGGAGGCGCGTGATCTCGACCTTTGCCGTCAAAGGCTGGCCGACAGGGGCGGGTCGTTCGAATTGCATTTCCTGTTTCAGGTAATTGGTGCCAAAGCCCGGCAGCTCGACACCGAGCAGATACGAGAACAGCGCGCCGATCAGCGGTTCGGGCACGGCCTGCAATGCGGCGCCATCATGGGCTGCCAGTTGCTGGAACAGACGCAGGTCGTCGGCCGAGAAGCTGCGGGTGACGCTGGCATGATCGCCGACGCGCATGCCTTTCAGGGTAACGGCAGTGTCGGTCATGACAGGGTGATCTCCGTCTGGCCGTCCAGCACCACGGCGCCATCGGCAATGCGGGTGACCTTGGCGGCATAGCTGCGGCGGCCTTCGCTGGCGGCGGTTTCGTCCAGTTTGAAACGCAGGGCTTCGCCGGCATAGGCGGGGTTGGGGAACATCATGCTGTGGCTGATCTGGCGCGCACCGGGATGCTGTCTCTGCAGCAGGCCCCACAGCACGGTATAGAGCAGCATGCCGTGGCTGACTGTACGGCCAAAGCGCGTGCGGGCCGAAAAATCCGGGTCGACATGGATCGGGTTGTTGTCGCCGCTCACCCTGGCAAACAGGTCGAATTCGGCCTGGGTCAGGGTGCGGTCATGGCTGATCGAAGGCATGGCACTCACTTTCCGGCGGCGCGGTTGCGCAGCACGTGTTTCTGGATCTTGCCGGCGGCGGTGCGCGGGAAATCATCGACGACGTCGATGTATTTCGGCACCTTGTAGGCAGCGAGATTCTGCCGGCAGAAGGCGCGCAGGCCTTCCGGGTCGATGCTGGCGCCGGGCTGCGGCAACACGCAGGCACGGCCGACCTCGCCCCATTTCTCGTCCGGCACGCCCAGCACGGCGCATTCCAGCACACCGGGGAATTTGTAGATCACGATCTCGACTTCGGCCGGATAGACGTTTTCGCCGCCCGAGATGTACATGTCCTTGATGCGATCGACGATGTAGTAATAGCCATCGGCATCGCGCCTGGCCACGTCGCCGGTCTTGAGCCAGCCGTCGCGTGTGAAGGCCGCTTTCGTAGCTGCTTCGTTGTTCCAGTAGCCGGGCGTGACGCCGGGGCCGCGGATCTGCAACTCGCCGGCCTCGTTGGCGGGCAGGGGATTGTCGTCCAGGTCCACGACGCGCACCTCGGCCAGGATCTGCGGCTTGCCGACCGAACCGATCTTGGCCTCGGCATGGGCGGTATCCATCAGAAATACCGTCGGACCGGTCTCGGTCATGCCCATGCCGTTGCACACCTTCACGCCGCGCGCGGCGAATTGCGCGATCAGCGTGGCCGGCAATGGCGCGCCGCCGCAGCCCCAGGACCGTACTTTCGAGAAATCGGCCGTGCCGAAATCCTTATGCAGGCTGATCGCCTGGTAGATGGCCGGCACGCCGAAGAAGGCGGTGCAGTCGCCCGCCTGCAGGGCGGTCATCACCGGGTCGATCTCGAATTTCTTCAACACCCCTACCGTGCCGCCATGCATCAGTACCGGCAGGGTATGCAGGTTGATGCCGGCGGTGTGGAACAGCGGCAGGAAATTCAGGGTCGTCTCGGTGGAGGTGAGGTCGATGGCCTGGCCGATATTGATGGCATTGGCATAGGCCATGCCCGGTGTCTGGATCACCGCCTTGGGCTTGCCGGTGGTGCCCGAGGTATAGAGCATGTACCAGACGCGGTCACTGGCCCAGTAGGTGTCGAAGACACCCGGCGTGGTGCTTGCGACGACGGCTTCATAATCGGCGTAAGAGAGCAGATCGAGGTCGTAGATCCGCGCCAGTTCATCGGCCACGGCGGCATTGTCGGCATCGAAGATCAGCAGCCTGGGTGCGGCATCCTGCACCACGGGGCCAAGCTCCGGCGCCGGCTGGCGCCAGTTCAGCGGCACCAGGATGGCGCCCAGCTTGCCGCAGGCGAACAGGATTTCGAAGAAGGTCGCGCTGTTCAGGCACAGGATCGCGACGCGGTCGCCGGTCGTCACGCCGCTGTTGCCCAGCCAGGCGGCGAAGCGGCAGGCGCGGTCGTCCAGGTCGCGGTAGCTGAGGGCGCGGCCGCTTTCCGGTTCGATGAAAGCGGTCTTGTCCGGCGTCAGTTCGGCACGCCGCGCCGCGATGTCGAAAACCTTGTGCATGGTTTCCCCCGTTATGCCGACTTGCCGAGGAAACGCGCCATGCCATGATGGGCCTCCTCGCTGTCGATCTGTTCCAGAAAGGACTGCTTTTCCTGCTCCAGTGCGGCGACGATGGCGGCACGACGCGCGGGCGGCAGCAGGTTGGCTTTGGTGTGGCGCATGGCGCCGGGCTGCTTGGTCGTCATCTCCTGCAGCCAGCCGTCGATGGTGGCATCCAGCGCGTCCGGCTCGACCAGTGCGGTGGCAAGGCCCAGCCGGACGGCTTCGGTGGCGCCGATGCGGCGGTTGCGCAACTGGATTTCGCGTGCCGCAGATTCACCGATGCGGGCGGGTAGCAGGGCGGTCCAGCCGCCATCGGGGCTGAAGCCGACTTCGGTGTAATAGGGCTGGACGAAGACCTGCGGTGTGATCGCGACCAGATCACAGGCGAGCAGGAAGCCGAGCGAACCGCCGGTGACCGGCCCCTGGATGCGGCCGAGCACGGGGATCGGCAGGTCGAGCAGGGCGAGGATGCAGTCGTTCAGGCCACCGACCAGCCCATCGGCATAGGCACGGCGCTGGCCCTGCGGCACGGCGAAGAAGCCGCCGACATCGCCGCCGGTGGAAAAACTGCGCCCCTCGGCCTGCAGCACCAGCGCGCGCAACTCGGGGATCGCGGCAACGCGCGCCAGATCCTGCTTCAGCGCGGCGATCAGGTCCGGCACCAGGCTGTTATGCCGCTCGGGCCGATTGAACGTCAGCCGCGCGACCGCTCCGGCAATCTCGAGACGGGTGAGAGGCATTGGATTAGCGTGCCGCCATGCCATGCGCCAGCAGGGCGGTGGCGACATCGACGATGGGATCGAGCGGCGCTTTCGGGTCCCACAGGCCGTAGCGCTGGCCGAGGAAGACGGCGATGCCCATCAGCATCCAGGCGCGCACCTCGATGGCATTCTCGGTGCCGCCAGGCGTGATTTCGCCGCGTTTCTCGGCCGCCGCCAGGGCGATCCGATAGGATTTGGCGAATTCGGTGTAGTACTGGCGATAGACCTTCTCGTCGACGAACTGCGATTCCTCGACCACCTTGTAGAGGTCGGGGTTGCGACGCACGAAATCCAGGAAGGCGCGCAGGCCCAGCCGTTCGGCCTCGATACGGTTCTTTGCCCCTTCGGTGGCCTCGGTCAGGTGATGGCGCAGCATGCGGCCCATATGCAGGACCAGCTCGCGCATCACGTCTTCCTTGCTGCGGAAGTAGATATAGAAGGTGCCCTGAGCGACGCCGGCCTCAGAGGTGATGGTGCTGATCGAGGCCTCGGCGAAGCCGCGGCGGCCGATTTCGCGCTTGGCGGCATCCAGGATCTTGCGGCGGGTCATCTCGCCCCGGCCCGTCTTGGGCAGGGGTAGGGTGCGCTTCTTGGCTCTCGGCGCGGTATTCAACATGATTCATCCGTCATGTTTGGATTATCCGTCGTTTCCTCCGCCCACGGCCGAAATCGTCGGAATCCAGCTTGACGGGCTTATGGCGCAAGGCTACGAATAGTCGAGACATGAATCAAGTGTCATGTTTGGCGGGCGTCCATTGCGGACGGCGCCCCGTCACCGGCACCGGGACCACCCGGGCCGCAGCCAAGGGAGGAGCACGATGTCGCGCATAACGCACGCCTGTAGTCGCGTCTCCATCGCCAATCGTCCGCAATCGTCGCAAGGGAGAACACAATGCAGCGCGTGATGAAGACGGCGGCGTTCGCCGCCGCCCTGATCGCCGGCAGCGCCATGACCGCGCAGGCCGCCGATCTCAAGATCGCCCTGATCGCCAGCAAGACCGGCCCGCTTGAAGCCTATGCCAAGCAGACCGAAACCGGCTTCATGATGGGCCTGGAATACCTGACCAAGGGTTCCATGACCTGGCAGGGCCGCAAGATCCAGGTGATCGTCAAGGACGACCAGTTCAAGCCCGACGTGGCGAAGTCGCTGCTCGAGCAGGCCTACGGCGACGACAATGTCGATCTCGCCGTCGGCACCACGGGTTCGGGCGGCGCGCTCGCGATGCTGCCGGTTGCCGAGGAATTCAAGAAGATCCTGATCGTCGAGCCGGCCGTGGCCGACGCGATCACCGGCGAGAAGTGGAACAAGTATATTTTCCGCACCGCGCGCAACTCGATGCAGGACGCCTATGCCGCGGCCGCTTCCTTCCCCACGTCGGGCGAAGTAAACGTGGCCACCCTGGCACAGGACTATGCCTTCGGCCGCGACGGCATCAAGGCGATGAAGGATGCGTTGTCCACCCTGCGTCCGAATGTGAAGGTGGTGTTCGAGGAATACGCCCCGACCCAGACCACCGACTTCACCGCCTCGGCCCAGCGCCTGTTCGACGCGCTGAAGGACAAGCCGGGCAAGAAAATCATCGCCATCGTCTGGGCCGGCCCGCATCCGCTGCCCAAGATCGCCGACCTGAAGCCGGAGCGTTTCGGCATCGAGATGGCGCCGGGCGGCAACATCCTCCCGGTGATGAAGCTGTACAAGCCGTATCCGGGCATGGAAGGCGCGATCTATTACTACTACGACTTCCCGAAAAACCCGATGAACGACTGGCTGGTGACCGAGCACAAGAAGCGCAACAACGGCGCCCCGCCTGACTTCTTCACCGCCGGTGGTTTTGCCGCCGCGTCGGCTGCGCTGACCGCCATCCAGAAGGCCGGCGGCACCAACACCGACAAGCTGATCGCCGCCATGGAAGGCATGGCCTTCGACACCCCGAAGGGCACCATGTTCTTCCGCAAGGAAGACCACCAGGCGATGCAGCAGATGTATCACTTCCGGGTCAAGAAGGACGGCAAGGACGATACCGATCTGCTCGATCTCGTGCAGGTGATCCCGGAATCGGCCATGCCGCTGCCGATCCGCAACAAGCGCTGATTATCGCTCACCCGGCCGGGACGATCCGTCGTCCCGGCCATTTTCATATCCGGCCCCCATTTCCATATCCGGTCTTATGTCTGCGACGCCAACCCTTGAAACCCGCAACCTGACGATCCGCTTCGGCGGCCATGTCGCCGTCAATGCCGTCAGTTGCGCCTTCCACCCCGGCACGCTGACCGCCATCGTCGGGCCGAACGGTGCCGGCAAGACCACCTATTTCAACCTGATCTCGGGCCAGCTCAAGGCCACCGCCGGCCACGTGCTGCTGCGCGGCCATGATGTCAGCGGGCTCACGGCTTCGGCGCGCACCAAGCGCGGCATGGGGCGCGCGTTCCAGCTCACCAACCTGTTTCCCAATCTCACCGTGATGGAAAACGTGCGCCTGGCCGTGCAGTCGCGCGCCGGCGCCGGCATGCAACTGCTGCAACTGTGGAGCCATCGCCGGGACCTGATCGAAAAAGCCGACAACCTGCTGGATTCCGTGAAGCTGCTGGAGAAGCGCAACGCCATGGCCGGCGCGCTGCCCCATGGCGACCAGCGCAAGCTGGAGGTGGCTTTGCTGCTGGCGCTGGAGCCCGATGTGTTCATGTTCGACGAACCCACCGCCGGCATGTCAGTCGATGAAGTGCCGACCGTGCTGGACCTGATCCATGGCATCAAGGCGCGCGGCGACAAGACCGTTCTGCTGGTCGAGCACAAGATGGATGTGGTGCGCTCGCTGGCCGACCGCATCATCGTGCTGCATAACGGCACACTGGTTGCCGATGGCGAGCCGGCGACGGTGATCGCCTCGCCGGTGGTGCAGGAAGCCTATCTGGGCCTGTCGCCGGAATCAGCAGGGGAGGCCGCGCGATGAAGGACGCCATCCTGCGCCTGGAAGGCGTGCATACCCATATCGGGCAGTATCACATCCTGCACGGCGTCGACCTCGTGGTGCCGCGCGGCCAGCTCACCATGCTGCTGGGCCGCAATGGCGCCGGCAAAACCACCACTTTGCGCACCATCATGGGCCTGTGGCAGGCGTCGAAAGGCCATGTGCATTTCGACGGCCGCGACATCACGAAGCTGCCCACGCCGGAAATCGCGCAGGGCGGCATCGCCTACGTGCCCGAGAATATGGGCATCTTCGCCGACCTCACCGTGCGCGAGAACATGATCCTGGCCGCCCGCAACGGCGAGATCGATCCAAAACGCCTGAAATGGATTTTTGGCCTGTTTCCGGCACTGGAGAAATTCTGGTCGTTGGCCGCCGGCACGCTGTCGGGCGGGCAGAAGCAGATGCTGGCCATTGCCCGCGCCATCGTCGAGCCGCGCGAACTGCTGCTGATCGACGAGCCGACCAAGGGCCTGGCGCCGGCCATCATCATGAACATGATCCAGGCTTTCCGCGAACTGAAGTCCACCGGCGCCACCATCCTGCTGGTGGAGCAGAATTTCATGGCCGCCAAGCTGCTCGGCGATACGGTGGCCGTGATGGACGACGGTCGCGTCGTGCATCGCGGCGCCATGGCCGAACTGGCAGAAGACACCGCGCTGCAGCAGAAACTGCTGGGCCTGAGCATGGACGCGCATCAATGACCGCCGCTGCCGCCACCACCACCGAAACCGCCGTACTGCCCAAGGTGAAGACCGACTGGCTGCCGGCCCTGCTGGTGCCGATCCTGGCCCTGGCCGCCCTGCCGCTGGTGGGCAGTTTCTCCACCTGGGTCACGCTCACCGTGGCGGCGCTCGCCATGGGCATGATGATCTTCCTGATGGCGTCGGGCCTCACGCTGGTCTTCGGCCTGATGGATGTGCTGAATTTCGGCCATGGCGTGTTCATCTCGTTCGGCGCCTATGTCAGCCTGATCGCGTTGGGGCCGCTGGCCGGCTGGGTCGAGAGCCCGAATATCTGGCTCAATATCGCCGTGCTGCTGGCCTGCATCATCGTTGCCATGCTGGTGACCGGCGCGCTGGGTTATGCCTTCGAGCGGGTGGTGATCCGTCCGGTCTATGGGCAGCATCTGAAGCAGATCCTGATCACCATGGGCGGCATGATCGTGGCCGAACAGATGATCCATGTGATCTGGGGCGCCAGCCCGATCCCGCTGCGGCTGCCCGAAGGTTTGCGTGGCGCCATCGTGGTGGGCGAGGCGGCGATGGAGAAATATCGCGTGATTGCCGTGGTTCTGGGGCTGGTGGTGTTCGGCCTGATGCATCTGCTGCTCAACCGCACCAAGATCGGTCTGCTGATCCGCGCCGGCGTGGAGAATGCCGAGATGGTGGAGGCGCTGGGCTACAAGATCCGTCGCCTGTTCGTCGGCGTGTTCATCGCCGGTTCGGCGCTGGCCGGCCTGGGCGGCGTGCTCTGGGCGTTTTACCGTCAGACGCTCACCGCCGGCATGGGCATGGAAGTCAACGTGCTGATCTTCATCGTCATCATCATCGGCGGCCTGGGCTCGATCGGCGGCTGCTTCGTCGGCGCCATCCTGGTGGCGCTGGTAGCGAATTACACCGGCTTCCTGGCGCCCAAGCTGGCGCTGGGGTCCAGTATCCTGCTGATGGTGCTGGTCCTGCTGTGGCGGCCGCAGGGCCTCTATCCCGTGGCCAAGCGGTAAGGGAGGGACGCCTTCATGCTGCCGAACAATCCCATCCACAGCATCCTTTCGGGCGACTATCCGCGCTCGAAGGCGCTGTCGGCCGCGCTGGTCATCGTGCTGTTCAGCCTGGCCTTCGCGCCCTTCCTGTTTCCGGGCAGCCAGCCGCTGAATGTCGCCGCCAAGATCTGCGTCTTCGTGATCCTGGTCGCCAGCTACGATCTGCTGCTGGGTTATACCGGCATCGTCTCGTTTGCCCATACGATGTTCTACGGCATCGGCGGCTATGGCGTGGCGATCGCCATGTACAATTTCAACGCCGGCTGGGGTGCGCTGGGGCTGGGCGTGCTGGCGGCGCTGGTGCTGGCGATGCTGCTGGCCCTGCTGATCGGTTTGTTCAGTTTGCGGGTGCGGGCGATCTTCTTCGCCATGATCACCCTGGCGGTGGCTTCCGCCTTCGCCATCCTGGCCTCGCAACTCAACGAGATCACCGGCGGCGAGGACGGCCGCAGCTACCGCATCCCGGAAATGCTGCGCCCGGCCTTCCGCCTGTTCGACGAGCCGGTGCTGGGCGTGATGATCAATGGCCGCATCCTCACATACTACCTGATCTTCTTCGCCGCCCTGATCCTGTTCCTGCTGGCCCTGCGGGTGGTGAATTCGCCTTTCGGCCGCGTGCTGCAGGCGATCCGCGAGAATGATTTCCGCGCCGAGGCCCTTGGATATCGTGTCGTGGTCTATCGCTCCATCGCCAACTGCCTGTCGGCCGGCATGGCGACGCTGGCCGGCGTGCTGATGGCCCTGTGGCTGCGCTATACCGGGCCCGACACCACGCTCAGTTTCGCCATCATGATCGACATCCTGCTGATGGTGGTGATCGGCGGCATGGGCACGCTGTATGGCGCGGTGCTGGGCGCCACCATTTTCATCCTGGCGCAGAATTACCTGCAGGTGCTGATGGGCCAGTTCAGCGGCATGCTGGAAGCCGCCGGCATTCCCTTGCTGCCCGGCCTGTTCCATGCCGACCGCTGGCTGCTCTGGCTCGGCATCCTGTTTGTGCTCAGCGTCTATTTCTTCCCGGTCGGCATCGTGGGCAAGCTTCGGCAGATGAAATCATGAGGCCTGAAGCCATGACCGTGCGCTCGCGCTATTACGATCTGCTCGACCGCTCGGTCCATTGCCTGGAATGGGGCGACGAGGCCGCGCCGGCGGTGATCCTGTGGCACGGCTTTGCCCGCAATGCCCATGACTTCGAACATCTGGCCGCCGCCCTGGCCGACCGCTACCGCCTGATCGCCCCCGACACCATTGGCCGGGGCCTCAGCGCCTGGAGTCCGGAACCCGATACGGAATACACCGTGCCGTTCTATGCCCGGCAGGCCGTGGCGCTGCTCGATCTACTGAAACTGCAGACCGTGCGCTGGGTGGGTACCTCGATGGGCGGGCTGATCGGCATGGTTTGCGCCGCCACGGCCCTGAAGGACCGCATCACCCATCTGGCGCTCAATGACGTGGGCCCGGCCATCGCGCCGAATGCCGTGCAGCGCATCCTGTCCTATGCCGGCACGCCGCCCAGCTTTGCCAGCCTGCCCGAACTGGAACAGTATTTCCGCACTATCTATGCGCCGTTCGGCATTGCCTCGGATGCAGGCTGGCGCCGTCTGGCCGAGACTTCGGCTCGCCGGCTGCCCGATGGCCGGCTGACCACCCATTACGACCCCGAGATCGCCGCCGTGCTGGGCCGCCAGAGCGCGGGCGCCTCGGGCGATGCCTGGCCGATCTACGACCAGATTCTGGCCCGGACGCTGCTGCTGCGGGGCGCCATCTCGGATCTGCTGAGCGATGAAACCGCCGCCGAGATGACCCGGCGCGGCCCAAAGGCGCGGCGCGTCGACATTCCCGGCATCGGCCATGCCCCGGCGCTGGATACGGCCGAGCAGGTGGCCCTGATCACGCAATTCCTGGCCGAATAGGGGGATACCGGACCCCGGGCGGGCCGTTGGCCCCGGCAGACGGCCGCCCTATACTGGTTTTATGTCCAGCGCCTCGCCTCAGCCCCATACTCACGCCCATAGTCACCGGCACGGCCATGATCATGCGGCCTGCATCAGTGATGCCCTGAGCCGGGCCGAAGCCCATTGCGCCACGACCGGCGCCAAGCTGACGCCGATCCGCCGCCGTGTCCTGGAACTGATCTGGCAGAGCCACAAGCCCGCCGGCGCCTATGACCTGCTGGCACAGATGGGTGGCGACGGCCAGAAGGTGGCGCCGCCCACCGTGTATCGCGCGCTGGATTTCCTGGTCGAGCAGGGATTGGTGCATCGCGTCGAAAGCCTCAATGCCTTCATCGGCTGCACCCATCCGGGGCATGCCGTGCAGCAGGAAATCTTCCTGTGCAAAACCTGCGGCACGGCCATCGAGATCAACGATCCTGAACTGAGCCAGCGTATCCTGCAGGATGCCAAGGGGCTGGGCTTTACGGTGGAGCGCCAGACCATTGAGGTCGTCGGCATCTGTCGCGACTGCCGCTGAAGCGCGGCGGAGGGGCGGGATTCCGCCAAAACAGTTTTCTTGCGGATTGCCTGATCGGGTGTAGCCTGTAGGGCATCGGCGGCGCGGCCGAAAACTGTTCCAACATTCAGGCGGCGACCGCTCCCTTGCCAGAGGCCCCCTTGCCAGAGGAGGAAGCGATGGGACTCGCGATCAGCCTGCAGGAATATCTCGACCGCTGCGATGTACCCTACGAAGTCATCGAACATCAGCGCGCCAACACGATGCGCGCGGCGGCACATTGCGCGGGTGTGCCGGAAGACAAGGTGGCCAAGGCGGTTCTGCTGGAAGATGAAGACGGCTACATGCTGGCTCTCGTGCCGGCCTCATGCGCCGTTGAACTCGGGCGGCTCGGCAAGCTGCTGCACCGGCGGGTCGGACTGGCGACGGAAAACGAGGCGATCGAATTGTTCGGGGATTGCGAGACCGGTGCGATTCCGGCACTCGGCACGCCCTATGGCATCGAGGTGGTGATCGACGACCGGCTGGATGGCTGCGACGATCTCTATTTCGAAGGCGGAGACCACCGCAGCCTGGTGCATATCCGCGGCCGCGACCTGCAGCGCCTGCTGCCGCAGGCCATGCATGCCCGGATCGGCACCGCGCACTGAGCCGTATTCTTTATCAGCCGAATTTGGGCGGCCGCTTTTCGAAGAAGGCGGTCATCGCCTCGCGTGCTTCCGCCGATTTGAGCTGGCTGCGGAAATACACGCCCTCGGCGGCCATCTGGCCGGCGATGTCGCCGCGCGTCTGGCGCAGAAGCTGCTTGGTCAGGCGCATGGCCGTTGGCGGCTTGGCGGCCAGCTTGGCGGCCACCTTCATGGCTTCGGCCAGCACTTGGTCATCGGCATACACGGCATTGGCGATGCCGTAGTCCTTCGCCGTCGCGGCATCGAAAGGCTCGCCCAGCAGCAGCAGTTCGGCGGCGCGGTGATAGCCGATCATGGCGGGCAGCAGCAGCGAGGAGGCCGCCTCGGGCACCAGCGCGAGGTTGACGAAGGGCAGCGACAGGCGTGCCCCGGCACCGACATAGACCAGATCGCAATGCAGCAGCATGGTGGTGCCGACGCCGACGGCAACGCCGCTGACCGCCGCGACCAGCGGCTTGGAGGCCGTGCTGATGGCGCGCAGGAAACGGAAGACCGGGCTGTCGTCGCCCTGCGGCGGGTTGTTGAGGAAATCCTGCAGGTCGTTGCCTGCGGTGAAGGCGCCGCCATTGCCGGCGAACACGATCACGCGCACGGCGGCGTCAGCCTCGGCGGCCTCCAGTGCATCGGCCATCGCGGCATACATGGCGCTGGTCAGCGCGTTTTTCTTGTCGGGCCGGTTGATGGCAATGGTCAGGATGCCATCGGCCTTGTTGGTCAGAATCTCGCTCACGGCGCAGCTCCCCTACTGTTTGAACAGCAGGATCGCATAGTCGCCGATGGCCGTGAAGCCTAACGCAGCGTAAGCGGTTTTTGCCGCCTCGTGGTCGGTGGGGGTGAACAGGATCGCCAGGGACGCGCCCTCGCTCCGCGCGCTTGCCAGCGCGCCGGCCACCACCGCCCGGCCATAGCGGCGGCTGCGGAATTGCGGCGGCGTCCAGACATTGCCGACCTGCACGGCATCGGGCAGGCGCGCGTTGAAGCAGCAGCCGGCCACGGCATGGGCACCGTCGAGCAACAGGAACTGGCTGCCTTCCGCAACCCAGCGTTCCACTTCGGCGCGGCAATGCTCTGCGGTGGCTTGCGAAGGTGTCCCCCCCAGCGTTTCCTTGGTGAAGGCGATACGCCATTCGGTCAGCAGTTCAAGATCGGCGGGCGTCGCAAGCCGGCAGGTCAGGGCCTGGTTGGGCAGCGGGGGTGGCTGGCGCAGATCGCCCAGATTCAGGGCCATCAGCACTTCCTTTGACCGCAGGGTGCGATAGCGGTCGTCCAGCGCCAGGGCCTCCTGGGCATCCAGCGCCTGCTGCCAGGGCCCGAGGATGCCGGCGACGGCGCGATTCGACACGGCGGCCTTGGCGACAGCACCGGCATGGCCCGGCGCGAACACGGCCAGCATGCCCTGCCAGTAATGCGCGGCGACGCCGATGATGCGGCCGCCTTCGAACGCGCCGGCATAACGGCCCTGATAGGACTGCGTGCCGTCCTGGATGCCACCATGTGCCAGGTTGCCGCGCAGGATCATGGTTTCGGCGACATGAGCGCGCAGAAAATTCTCCAGCCTGGGCTGGTCCTGTGGCGTAAGGAGGCGGATATCGGTCATCAGCCTTGCGCCTTGTTCAGGCGGTCGAAACCGGCTTTCAGGTCGGCGATCAGGTCTTCGGTCGCTTCCAGGCCGATATGCAGGCGCAGCAGCGGCCCGTGGTCGCGCCAGGGTTCGGCGCTGCGGATGCCGTGGGGCTTGGCCACGGTGACCAGGCTCTCGAAGCCGCCCCAGGAATAGCCGATGCCGAAGAGTTCGAGGTGATCGACGAAGGCAGCCACCGCGTCGTCGCTGTATTTGCGGTCCAGCTCGAAGGAGAACAGGCCGCAGGCGCCGAGGAAATCGCGTTTCCAGATCGCATGGCCCGGATCCTGCGGCAGGGCAGGGTGCAGCACGCTGGTCACTTCCGCGCGGCCGCGCAGCCAGTCGGCCACGGTGATGCCGCTTTCCATGTGACGCGGCAGGCGCACCGCCATGGTGCGCAATCCGCGCAGCCCCAGAAACACCTCGTCCGGGCCGGCATTGTTGCCCAGCGCGCGGGCGCTGTCGCGTAGCATCGGCCAGGATTCCTTCGTCGCGATCACCACGCCCAGCATCGCATCGGAATGGCCGACAATGTATTTCGTCGCCGCATGCACCGAGAGATCGACGCCGTGGCTGAAGCTCTTGAAATAGAGCGGCGTGCCCCAGGTGTTGTCCATCGCCACCTTCGCGCCGTGCTTGTGCGCGATCTCGGCCATGGCCGGCACGTCCTGCATCTCGAAGGTGAGCGAGCCGGGCGATTCCAGGAAGACCAGCGATGTGTTGGGCCGCAGCAGATCCTTGATCCCGGCATTGATGGTGGGGCGGAAATACTCGGTCTCGACGCCCAGCCGCTTCAGCACGGTGTCGCAGAAATGCCGGGTCGGGCCATAGACGCTGTCGGTGACCAGGATGTGGTCTCCCGCTTTCACCGCGCTGAGGATCGCGCCGGAGCAGGCGGCGGCGCCCGAAGGAAAGCTGATCGCGCGATAGCCGCCTTCCAGCTCGGCTAGGGTATTCTCGAAGGCGTAGGTCAGCGGCGTGCCGATGCGGCCATAAGACGTCACCTGCTCGTCGCGCTCGCGGGCGGCATAGACTTCCTTCAGCGTCTTCAGGTCGGGCTGCAGGATGGTCGAGGCGCGATAGACCGGGATATTCACCGCGCCGTGGTGGCCTTCCGGATCGCGGCCGAGCGTGGCGAGCTTGGTTTCGTCTTTCATGGCGGACTCCAAATCTGAGCCCCGACTATCGCAAAGGCCGGCGTCAATGAGAAGACTTGGCCAAGCAGGCTGGGGCAGGCTTCCCAGCCGCGCGGCCCGGCGCTATGAAAAGGGCAAAGGAGTTTGCCGATGACCCGCGAAACCGCCGTCAAAGCCGCCACCGACTATCTCGATCAGGGCGGTTTCAAAGCCGATCTTGCCCGTCGCGTCGCCATCCCGACCGAGAGCCAGAATCCTGATCGCCGGCAGGCCCTGGCCGATTACCTGGAAAAGGAGATGCGAGGCACTCTGGAGAAACTCGGTTTCTCCTGTGCGGTCCATGACAATCCCTCGCCGAAGGGCGGCCCGTTCCTGGTCGCCACGCGGCGCGAGCCGGGCGCGACAAAAACGGTATTTTCATACGGCCATGGCGATGTGATCCGCGGCCAGGATGCGCAATGGCGCAGCGGCCTCAATCCATGGCAGGTCGTGCAGGATGGCGACAGGCTCTATGGTCGCGGCACAGCCGACAACAAGGGCCAGCATACGGTGAATATCGCGGCCCTGGAGGCCGTGCTGAAGGCCCGCGGCGGCAAGCTGGGCTTCAATGTCGTGCTGTTGATCGAAACCGGCGAGGAAGTCGGCTCGCCCGGCCTGAACGAGTTCTGCGCGGCCCACAAGGCGGAGTGGGGTGCGAACCTGTTCCTGGCCTCGGACGGGCCGCGTCTGTCGCCCGAGCGGCCGACGCTGTATTGCGGCGCCCGTGGCGGCCTGAATTTCGACCTCACGGTGAACCTGCGCGAAGGCGCCCACCACTCGGGCAACTGGGGTGGCCTGCTGGCCGATCCCGGCATCATCCTGGCTCATGCGATTGCCAGCATCGTCGGCCCGACCGGGCAGATCCGCATTCCGGAATGGGTGCCGACGGAATTGCCGGCCGGCGTGCGGCGCGCCCTCGCCGATTGCGCAGTGGGGGGCGGCAGCGACGGCCCGGCCATCGATACATGGTGGGGTGAACCGGGGCTTTCTCCGGCGGAACGCGTCTATGGCTGGTGCAGCTTCGACGTTCTCGCCTTCAAGACCGGCAACCCCGAAGCGCCGGTGAACGCAATCCCCGGCATCGCCACGGCGCATTGCCAGATCCGCTTCGTCGTCGGTCCCGATCATACCCAGTTCCTGCCGGCGTTGCGCCGCCATCTCGACCGGCACGGTTTCCCGCAAGTGCAGGTGACGCAGGCGCGCGCCGATATCTTCAAGGCCACGCGGCTTGATCCCGATCATCCCTATGTGCATTTCGCGCTTGAATCTGTAGAGCGCACCATGGGCCGCCGGCCGGCCCTGCTGCCCAATCTGGGCGGTTCGCTGCCCAACGACGTCTTTGCCGACACGATGGGCCTGCCCACGGTGTGGATGCCGCATTCCTATGCCGCCTGTTCGCAGCATGCGCCGAACGAGCATGTGCTGCTGCCGGTGATGCGCGAGGGCCTCGCCATGATGGCGGGCCTGCTGTGGGATCTGGGCGAGACGAGCCTGGATCTGACAGGCAGCCGCGCGGCGTGACGCTCGATCCGGCGCTGGCGGCGCAATTCGGCGTCGCGGGTCTCTTTCTGTGGTCGCTGCTGGCGGCAACGCTGGTGCCGCTGTCGTCGGAAGCCGCGTTGGCGGCTGCACGTGCACATGAAATCGCATCGCCCCTTATTCTTTTTGCGGCTGCGACCGGCGGGAATGTCCTCGGTGCACTGATTAACTGGGGTCTCGGCATGTGGTGCCTGCGCTTTGAGCACAAGCGCTGGTTTCCGATCAGGTCTGTGCAATTGCACAAAGCGCAAATGCAATTTCAGCGCTGGGGTGCGATAGCCCTGCTTTTCTCTTGGATTCCCATAATTGGCGACCCTCTCACCTTTGCTGCAGGTGCGTTGCGCTATCCTTTGGCCCGTTTCTTGATAGTAGTCAGTCTCGGTAAGGCGGCCCGTTACGCGGCGGTCCTGTGGATAACTGAGCTTGTCTTGCCGGTTTTTGCAGCGTCGTGATAATTTCACCACGGCTCTGCGGAAACGCAGTCCAAGTCACAACAGGGAAGGGTAACAAGATGAAACTTCTGCAAACGGCCGCTGCCGCGGCGGTGATGGTGTTCGTTGCGCACGGGGCGCAGGCGGGCGCGACTTTCGACGCCGTCAAGGCCAAGGGCTTCGTGCAGTGCGGAACCAACACCGGCCTGGGCGGTTTTGCCGCGCCGGACAGCCAGGGTGTCTGGAAGGGCCTCGATGTCGATGTCTGCCGCGCGGTTGCCGCCGCGGTGTTCGGCGACGCCACCAAGGTCAAGTATACCGGCCTCACCGCGCAGCAGCGCTTCACCGCCCTGCAGTCGGGCGAAGTGGACCTGCTGTCGCGCAACACCACCCAGACGCTCACCCGCGACGCTTCGCTGGGCCTGATCGGCGTCGGCGTGAATTACTATGACGGCCAGGGCTTCATGGTCCGCAAGTCCCTGGGCGTGAAGAGCGCCAAGGAACTGAACGGCGCCACCGTCTGCGTGCAGCCGGGCACCACCACCGAGCTGAATCTCGCCGATTATTTCCGCGCCAACAAACTGACCTTCAAGCCGGTCGTGATCGAGAAGCTGGACGAAGTGGTGGCCGCCTATGATTCGGGCCGTTGCGACGTCTACACCACCGATGCCTCGGGTCTGGCCGCCACCCGCGCGACCCAGCTCGCCAAGGCCGACGACCACCTGATCCTGCCTGAGATCATCTCCAAGGAGCCGCTCGGCCCGATGGTCCGTCAGGGTGACGACCAATGGCTGGTCGTGGTTCGCTGGGCGCTGAACGCGATGATCGAAGCCGAGGAATACGGCGTCGACTCCAAGAACGTCGACGAGATGCTGAAGAGCGAGAATCCGAACATCAAGCGGATTCTCGGCGTCACGCCGGGTGCCGGCAAGGCGCTCGGCCTCGACGAGAAGTGGGCCTACAACATCATCAAGCAGGTCGGCAATTACGGCGAGAGCTTCGAGCGTAATGTCGGCATGGGCAGCCCGCTGAAACTGGCTCGCGGCGTCAATCAGCAGTGGTCGAAGGGCGGCGCTCTGTACGCCTGGCCGATCCGCTGATGCACTGACGCGCAGGACCGGCGGCGAAACAGGGCGCCGCCGGTCTCTGCGTGCCAGCCGACGTTTCTGATTTGAGTTCGTGTCTGTAACAGCCATGGGGGGCACATGGCCAAAGGTAGCGTAAACGGCGCACAAGCTGCGCCGCCACGGCGTTTAAGCTGGAACGATCCGGATGTCCGGTCGATTGTCTATCAGGCAGTCGCGCTCATTCTGGTGGTGACCATCGGTTGGTTCCTGGTTTCCAATACGCTGCATAACCTTTCGATCCGCAACATCTCGACCGGGTTCGACTTCCTCTCCAGGGAGTCCGGTTTCGCCATCGGCGAATCGCCGATCGCCTATGGCCCGGAAAACACCTATGCCCGTGCCATCCTGGTCGGCTTGCTGAACACCATCCGTGTGGCCGTGGTCGGCATCGTGCTGGCCACCATCCTTGGCACCATCATCGGCATCGCGCGCCTGTCGAAGAACTGGCTGATCGCCAAGCTGTCGATGATCTATGTCGAGGTGATCCGCAACATCCCGCTGCTGCTGCAGCTGTTCTTCTGGTATGCGGTCATCACCGAAAGCATGCCCGGCCCGCGCCAGGCATTGAACCTGCTGCCCGGGGTTTTCGTCTCCAATCGCGGCGTAAAGGTGCCGGCGCCGACCGATCATTTCGCCTATGATCTCGCCGCCATCGGCTTCCTGCTGGCGATCCTGCTGATCATCCTGGTCGTGCGTTACGCCCGCAGGCGGCAGGATGCCACCGGCCTAGCCTTTCCGGTCTATCGTACCGGCATTGCCTTGCTGGTCGGCATGCCGTTCCTCGGCTGGCTGATCGGCGGTGCGCCGCTGGAGCTGGACGTGCCCAAGCTGCAGGGCTTCAACTTCGTTGGCGGCGCCACGCTGTCGCCGGAATTCGCCGCGCTTCTGTTCGGGCTTGTGCTCTACACTGCCGGTTTCATCGCGGAAGTAGTGCGCTCGGGCATCCAGGCCGTGAATTACGGTCAGTGGGAGGCGGCGAGTGCCCTGGGGCTGAGCCGGGGTCAGACCCTGCGCCTGATCGTGTTGCCGCAGTCGTTGCGCGTCATCATCCCGCCAATGACCAGCCAGTATCTGAACCTGACCAAAAACAGTTCGCTGGCCGTGGCGATTGGCTATCCCGACATCGTCTCCATCGCCAATACGACACTGAACCAGACCGGCCAGGCCATCGAGGGCATTCTGATCATCATGGCGGTGTATCTGTGCATCAGCCTGTCGATTTCGCTCTTCATGAACTGGTACAACAAGCATATTGCGCTGGTGGAGCGGTAAGATGACGACAGCGACCGAATCCCTGCCGCCACCGACCTCCACCACTGGGCCGATTGCCTGGATGCGCGAGCGGCTATTTGCCACGCCGCTGAATGCCATCCTGACTATCCTGTCGGTCTGGCTGGTGCTGATGGCGTTTCCGCCCTTCATCGAATGGGCCTTGATCAAGGCGAATTTCACGGCCTCCACCTATCAGGAATGCCGCGCCAGCGGCGGCGCCTGCTGGGCCTTCATCGGCCAGAAATACCGCCTGATCCTGTTCGGCCTGTATCCCTACGACGAGCAATGGCGGCCATTGATCGCCGCGATCCTGCTGGTGGCGATGATCGTCATGAGCTGCATGCCGCGCTTCTGGAATCTCAGCCTGCTGGGCATCTGGGTCGGTGGCCTGATCGCCGTGGCGGTTCTGATGTGGGGCGGGGTATTGGGCCTGCGTTATGTCGAGAATACCCAGTGGGGCGGTTTACCGCTGACCCTGATCCTGGCCACCTTCGGCATCGCCCTGGCGTTTCCGTTCGGCGTATTGCTGGCGCTGGGCCGGCGCTCACGGATGCCGGCGATCAAGACGCTGTGCATCATGTATATCGAACTGATCCGCGGCGTGCCGCTGATCAGCATGCTGTTTATGTCGTCGGTGATGCTGCCGCTGTTCCTGCCGGAAGGTTTCAGCATCGACAAGCTGCTGCGCGCCCAGATCGCCATCATTATGTTCGCCGCCGCCTACCTGGCCGAAGTGGTGCGTGGTGGCCTGCAGGCGATTCCGAAAGGGCAGTATGAAGGCGCCGATTCGCTGGGACTCAGCTATGCGCAGAAGATGGGGTTCGTGATTCTGCCGCAGGCGCTCAAGATCGTGATCCCGCCGCTGGTCAGCCTATTCATCGCGGTATTCAAGGATACCTCGCTGGTGGTGATCATCGGCATCTATGACCTGATGCAGTCGACCAAGGTTTCGCTCACCGATCCCGCCTGGCGCGGGTTCTCGATCGAAGCCTATGTCTTCGTGTCGGCGATCTACTTCATCTTCTGTTTCTCCATCTCGAAATACAGCCAGTCGCTGGAACAGCGCCTGGCCACCGGACACAAGCGTTAAGGGGATTCTTCACCCATGGCCGCACCGATTATCGAATTGCAGAAAGTCAACAAGTGGTATGGCGAGTTCCACGTGTTGCGGAACATCAACCTGACCGTGACGCGTGGCGAGCGTATCGTGATCTGCGGGCCATCGGGCTCGGGCAAGTCCACGATGATCCGCTGCATCAACCGGCTGGAGGAACATCAGCAGGGCCATATCATCGTCGATGGCACTGAACTGACCAACGACATCAAGAACATCGACGCCATCCGTCGCGAGGTCGGCATGGTGTTCCAGCATTTCAACCTGTTCCCGCATCTCACCGTGCTGGAGAACCTGACGCTGGGGCCGATCTGGGTGCTGAAGAAGCCCAAGGCGGAAGCCGAGGCGACGGCGATGAAATACCTGGAGCGCGTGCGCATCCCCGAACAGGCCAAGAAATATCCCGGCCAGCTTTCCGGCGGCCAGCAGCAGCGCGTCGCCATCGCCCGGTCGCTGTGCATGAATCCCAAGATCATGCTGTTCGACGAGCCGACCTCGGCGCTCGATCCGGAAATGGTCAAGGAAGTGCTGGACGTGATGGTCGGGCTGGCGGAAGAGGGCGGCATGACCATGCTCTGCGTCACCCACGAGATGGGTTTCGCGCGCAAGGTCGCCAACCGGGTGATCTTCATGGACCGCGGCGAAATCATCGAGCAGAACACGCCCGATGCGTTCTTCTCCAACCCGCAGAACGACCGCACCAAGCTGTTCCTGAGCCAGATCCTGCACTGATCCCGGCAGAATCTATGTTATGCTCTTCCCCGCAGATAACCGGGGAGGAGCGTCATGCGCCGCATCGTCGCCGTACTTCTTGCGTTGTTACCCATGGCCGCCCCAATCACGGCCGTCGCGCAACTGCCAGCTGTTGACCCGGCCGGGCAATATCGGCTGATCGGCCCGGCCGAGCGCAGCGACAGCCGCTGCATCGGCCGGCCGGACACGCCGCTCTGCGCCGTCGAAACCCTACTGGCCTGTTTCGCCCGCCGCGACCCAGCGCTTTGCCGCGTCGTCTGGCCGCAGGCGGCTTCACTGGATTTCGCCGGGGCATCGCATATCCGTTATTGGTGGAGCTATCGCGTCGCCGCCGCTGAGCAGGCCGCGCCGGATGAAGCGGTGATCGCCATTGCCGGGCGCAATTGCGGCCTGCAGATGGCCGAGCCCGACTGCGCCACCACGCCGGCGCCGCCCACGCGCTATCGCGTGCAGCGGCGCGGCAATACCTGGCAGGTGGTGGAATGGGACTCGAATAATTAGTTTTCTAGTTAATTCGATCAGTGTAATTTTGCATCATTCCTTGAATTCAATGAGTTGAGGGCGGAAATGAATAATTTAAAGATATCTCAAGTTTATATTGGAAAGCCTGACGCTAAAGACGAGTTGATCTTTGCTGATAAGGCCGCTGAAGACTTATTCCTGAAAACTTTTTACAAACCCGATTATATTGATGTGGATGATTTTATTTCAGGTCGTCGTTTTTACGTATATGGCCTGAAAGGAACCGGAAAGACAGCGCTTCTTCGTTACATAGACTTAAATGTTCGCCGAAAAGATAATCTCGCGGAGTTCGTGCTTTTTAAGTCCAAAATTTCTGAAGAGCAGCGTGAAGAATTTGCATCTCAAGAAGGTGCTTTCTCTGTCACCGACGACAACACAGGCAATATCTTTGATCAGGATTTTGAGAATATTTGGCGTTGGTATTTTCATAGAGTTATAGCGGACACAATCGCGAGTAATATGTCGCGCTTTAGTTCTTCTTCATCTGATTGCGCTCGTTATGCCAAATTCGTTACTGAAATCTCATCGGAATCCAGCGGAGTAAGCGGATTGCGGCGTCTAATACCAAAAATTACAAAAGGTGAAATTGAGGTTTCTGCTACGCCGAGCGCAAAACTCTTTTTGGAATGGGGGGCGAACGATTCAGATAAAAAGAAGTTTAAAATCACTGATATTTTGTTCAAAGCGGATGAGTTGTTCAAAAATATTACGATGAACTCAGGTTCATTTTATCTTTTTATCGATGAGCTTGAGCCAAAGCTCGCATCAAAAAGACAATATGAGCGGGATGCTCGCTTAATAAGGGATCTTATTGTTGTCATCCATCAATTTAATGAAATGTCTCATGCTGCAGGCCGTTGGTTAAAAATTGTGGCCGCAGTTAGATCTGAGGTGGTTCATGCTGTTCATACTATCGATAAAGAGATCGAGAAATTAATACAGGGGTTCGGCCGCGAATTGAATTGGACGGCCTCAGTCTCGGAAGAAGACGTATCTCACCCTTTAATCAAGATGATTTGTCACAAAATTATGGTCAGTGAACAGATTCAGGGAGTTGCGGTGAGCGGTGAGTTGCGGGGCATTTGGGATAGATATTTCTCTCACAATGGCAATCGGCTCTCGCCTAAATACATCCTGCATAAGACGTGGTTTAAACCTAGAGATTTGGTTCGTCTTTTGAATTTATGTATAGATAAAGCCCCAAATGCTTGGGTATTTACCAACACGATTATCGATGCAGTCGCAAAGAAATACGCCAAATTCAGTTGGCGCGAGATACAGGCTGAATTGGCTGTAAAGTACCAAGATAAAAAGCAGATAGAGGCTTTTCCTGTAATTTTGACTGAATTCAAAGCTGAATTCAGTTATGACGAGTTTGTTCGGCACTTAAATTCACTTGCTAAAGAAAACACTGAAGTTGAGATGCTTTCAAAGGCTGTAAAGCATGGAGACATTCTCAGAGAGCTATACAAACTTGGGGCAATAGGAAATAGAAATCGTGAAAATAATACTATGCGATTTGCATTCAGAGATGATTCAGAGATCAATCTAAAAAGCAGAATTGTCATTCATCAGGCACTGTTACCAGAGTTCAATATTCCGTTTAACAAAGATACATATCAAGCAAATCGGCGCGTTTAAGTGATCAACAAGCAAGACATCTGCTGTTGAAATAACACTATAGTGGTGGCAGCCAGCGCAGGCCGGCGGCCACCGCCATGCCGATCAGGATCGCCGTCATCGGCCGGCGGAAAAGCAGCATGACGGCGAAAGTGGCGCCCAGGCCGCACCACATGGTCCAGTCGCCGTTCATCGCCGCCGCCGTCACGATGGCGATCAGCACGCCGCCGGCGGTCTGGCGCAGGAAGCGTTCGATGCGCGGCGAGATGGTGACATAACCCATCAGCCAGAAGCCGCCGGCACGGGTGATGTAAGTTGCCAGTGCCATGCCGGCGATGGCCAGCAGCGCCATGGTATTGATGCCCAGTATCTCAGTCGGCATGGCGCAGCAGCCCCGCGAGGCCGGCGCAGAGGCCGCCGATCAGGATATACCAGTTGCCGGGCAGCCAGAGCAGGCTGGCTGCCGTGCCGGCAATGGCGGCGGCCCAGGGCAGCGCATCGCCACGCCCGCGATAAAGGCCGACGACGGAGGTGGCGAACACGCCTGCGATCAGCACGTCCAGGCCCCAGCGTTTCGGTTCCAGCCCGGCGCCGCCGACCAGCGCGCCGGCCAGCGTGCCGCCGGTCCAGATCGGCCATTGCATGATGATGGTGCCGAGCAGGATGCCTAGGTCGCGCCGGCCGCGCATCATTTCCTGCAGGGTGATGGCCCAGCCGGCATCAGTCATGCCGCCGGCCAGCGGCAGCACCACCCTGCGCGGCAGGTTGGAAATAAAGGGATGCAAGGCCGCGCCCATCACCACATGACGCGCATTCACCAGAAACGCCGTGAGCACCATCGCCATCAGCGGCAGCGGCGAGACCCACAGGCTGAGCACGGCGAACTGCGCGCTGCCGGCAAAGAGCAGCGCGCTCATCAGCGTGGCTTCGCCCGGCGTCACCCCCACGCCGGCCGCCGCCGCGCCATAAGCCAGGCCGAAGGGCATCGCGCTGACGCTGAAGGGCAGGGTCAGCTTCATGCCGCGCCAGACCCCGGCACGGGTGAAGACGGCCGGTTCGGCATCGGATTGTTCGCTGGCGGATTGCTGGGCGTCGGATTCCATCGGGCGGAAACTAGGCATTGGCGGTTGGGCAGTCAACCGGTATGATGGTTATATGAAAGAGCCGCTCCGCGTCCTCACTCTCGACCTGCTCGGCGGCCATCCGGCGCTCGATTTCGTTAACACGCTGGACTGGCGCGGGCGCAAACCGGCCGAGGGCGGACCGGAAGAGACCCTGGTGTCGTACGCGGCCCTGCTGGCCTGGTGCCGGCGGGCCGGCATCCTGAGCGCGTCCACCGCGACTGAGCTGGAGCGGCTGGCGGCCAATACACCGGTCAGGGCGGCAGCCGTGTGCAAAGAGGCCATCGCCCTGCGCGAGGCACTGTTCCATCTGGCCGATGCCTCGCGCCATGGCCGCGGCGCACCGAAAGCCGATCTGGCCGTGCTGAACCGCTGCCTGCTGGAATATCCCGAAGGACGGGCGCTGGCCGCTTCGCATGGCCGCCTGGTCTGGCGCAGCCATGGCGACGGTATCGACCTCGGCTCGCCGCTCGGCGCCATCGCGCGGCTGGCGGCCGACCTGCTGGTGACGGCGGAACCGGAAAGTATCCGCTGTTGCGCCGGGCCGGGCTGCGGCTGGCTGTTCCACGATACCAGTCCGAACAAGCGCCGCCGCTGGTGCTCGATGGAAGCCTGCGGCAACCGCGCCAAGGCGCGGCGGCATTACCAGCGCGTCAAAGCTGCCGGCTAGCGCCGCGGATCGAACAGCGCCTCGCGCGTCTGATAGGGGCGGAAGCCGAGCTTCTGGTACAGCGGCAGGGCGGCCGGGTGATCCAGGTTGCAGGTATTCACCGTCAGGCGCTTCGTCTCATAGGAAAACGCCTGCCGGATGCCGGCGCGCAGCAGCCATGGGCCGATGCCGCGACCGAAGAATTCCGGCGCCAGGCCGAAATAGGCGATGTTGATCGGTTTGGTGTCGTCGCTCTCTTCGGCGCGGCGATCAAGCTCGATATAGCCGGCGGGCACGCCGCCCACATAGGGCACCCAGATTTCCACCAGCGGGTCGTTGATGATATGGCCCAGCGCCACGTCGCTCATGCGGTGACGATCGACCCAGTACCAGCGGCTGCCCACCGCCTCGTAGAGGTAGCGGTAGAACCCCACCGTTGGCTTGTCGAGCCGCAGCAGCGCCAGCTTGGGCACCAGCGGCGGTGGATTGGGTGCCTCGGGCGGCGCCCTGGTCATGTCGAGATAGACGACGGTGACGTTGTAGCGACCGTCGTCCAGCAGCTTTGCCGGCGGCAGGCGGAAGATCGCCTGTTCCACGCGGCCCTCCCGCGCCTCCGCCATGCCGGGCCTCTCGTTCAGGCCACTTCCGCCGGCAGATCGGCGCGGCCGCCCCATTCGGTCCACGAGCCATCATAGACCGCCACCTGACGATGGCCCAGCAGATGCAGCGCCAGCGTCAGCGAGCAGGCCGAGACACCCGAGCCGCAGGTGGTGATCACCGGCTTCGACATGTCGATGCCGGCATCCTGCAGCAGGGCCTTCAGTTCGGGGCCGTTGCGGAACAGTCCGGTGGCGGGATCGGTGAGGGTGGCGGCCGGCAGGCATTTCGAGCCGGGGATGTGGCCGCCGCGCAGGCCGGGGCGCGGTTCGGGCTCGCTGCCGTCAAAGCGGCCCTTGCTGCGGGCATCGAGCACCTGCTCGCGGCCGCTGGCCAGGTTGGCGCGCACCTGTTCCACGTCGCGCACCAGCAGGTCGTTGCGGCGCGCGGTGAAATGCCGTTCGCGCGGCAGCGGCGGCAGGTCTTCCACCGGGCGGCCTTCGGCCTTCCACTTCTTGAGGCCGCCATTCAGCACGGCGACATCGGTGTGGCCGAAGACGCGGAACATCCACCAGGCGCGCGGGGCGGAGAGGTGGTTGTCGGAACCGTCATAGACCACGATGCGGTTGCCGTCGCCGATGCCCAGCCGGCGCATGCGCGAAGCGAACTTCTCCGGGCTGGGCAGCATATGCGGCAGCTTGCTGTCGGTATCGGAAATATCGTCGATGTCGAAATACACGGCGCCGGGGATATGGCCCTCATTGTATTCCGCCTTGCCATTGCGGTTCATGAAGGGCAGGTACCATGAAGCATCGACGATGCGCAGGTCTGGCGCCTTCAGGTGTTCGGCCAGCCATTCGGTGGAAACCAGCGCATCCGCATTCACATAAGCCATGTAACGCTCCCTGAACTCCAGTGCTTTCAAGCCGCGAATTCGATATTCACGCGGCGGTTCTGTTTTCCCTTGTTCTCGATCTTGCGCACCGTCACCGGACCGATCTCGCCGGTCTGTTTCACGTGCGTCCCGCCGCAGGCCTGCAGGTCGAGCGGCTTGTCCATGCCGGCCACCTCGATCAGGCGCACGCGGCCATGGCCCATCGGCGGCTTCACCGCCATGGTCTTCACCAGTTCGGGATTGCCCAGCAATTCCTCATCGGTGATCCAGCGCGCCGTCACGGCATGGTCCTCGCGGATCAACTCGTTCAGCTTCGCGGTCAGGGTATCTTTGTCGGGGATGCTGTCGGCCATGTCGAAATCCAGCCGGCCCTTGCCGTCGCCCACCGAACCGCCGGTGACGGGGAAGGGCACCAGCGCCGAGAGCAGATGCAGGCAGGTATGCATGCGCATCAGGCGATGGCGCCGCGCCCAGTCCAGTTCCAGCTTGCCGGTGCTGCCGACTTTCAGCGCGGCCGAGCCGGTGCCGGTCTTGTGGATGATGCCATCGGGCCCGTCGCCCTTCACGGTATCGGTGATTTCGACGATCTCGCCGGTCGAGAGCACGAAGCGGCCGACATCGCCCGGCTGCCCGCCGCCCAGCGGATAGAACACCGTCTGGTTGGTCTGGAAGCCGCGTTCGTCGATCGCGGTCACCACGGCATCGCAATGGGTGAGGTAGGCGTCGTCGCGGAACAGGAAGGTAGTCATGCTCAGGCCATCCAGGACGGAACGGGCAGGTTCTTGGCCCGCAGGAACTCGGGGTTGAACATCTTGCTCTGATAACGCGCGCCGCCGTCGCACAGGATGGTCACGATGGTATGGCCCGGGCCCATCTTCTTGGCCAGGCGGATCGCCGCGGCGATGTTGACCCCGCTGGAACCGCCCAGCACCAGACCTTCATGCTGGATCAGGTCGAACACCACGGGCAGGGCTTCCTCGTCCGGGATCTGGAAAGCGTCGTCCGGCGTGATGCCTTCCAGGTTCGCCGTGATGCGGCCCTGGCCGATGCCTTCGGTGATCGAGCTGCCTTCGGCTTTCAACTCGCCGGTCTTGTAATAGCTGTACAGCGCCGCGCCCATCGGATCGGCCAGCGCCACCTGCACCTTCGGATTGCGTTCCTTCAGGGCCATCAGCACGCCGGCGAAGGTGCCGCCCGAACCCACCGCGCAGGTGAAGCCATCCACTTTGCCCTCGGTCTGGGTCCAGATTTCCGGCCCCGTCGTGCGGTAATGCGCCTCGCGGTTGGCGACGTTGTCGAACTGGTTGGCCCAGATGGCGCCATTGGGTTCGGTCTTCGCCATCTCCTCGGCCAGACGGCCGGAAAATTTCACATAATTGTTCGGGTCCTTGTAGGGCACCGCCGGCACCAGCCGCAGGTCGGCACCGCACAGGCGCAGGAAATCCTTTTTCTCCTGGCTCTGGGTTTCCGGCATCACGATCACGGTCCTGAAACCCATCGCATTGCCCACCAGCGCCAGTCCGATGCCGGTATTGCCCGCCGTGCCTTCGACAATGGTGCCGCCGGGGCGCAGGGTGCCGCGTTTGATGGCATCCTGGACAATATAGAGGGCGGCGCGGTCCTTCACCGAACCGCCGGGATTCATGAACTCGGCCTTGCCGTAGATTTCGCAGCCGGTGAGTTCGGAGGCGCGGCGCAGGCGGATCAGCGGGGTACGGCCGATGCTGTCGATGAAATCTTTCCGGATGTCCATTTTACTCTCGGTATCTGGGTATCGGGCTAATTCCCCCGATCCAATCCTATACCGAGGGGGGATCAGGGTCGCAACCCGCGCGGGTCGGCCCAGTTTTGCTGCAGCCGCTCACGATACAGGCCAAGCCAGAGCAGGCCGATGGTGGCGGGCGAATTGGGGAATTCCCCGGCTTCCCAGCGTGCAAATGCCTCGGTGAAGGGCAGGGTGAAGACCCGAATATCCTCGTGTTCGTGGTCCAGTCCGTGGATGCCGCCGGCCTTGCCGGCATCGACCTGGGCACAGAACATGTAGAAGCGCTCGCTGCAAAAGCCAGGCGTGGAATAGACCATGCTGATCGGCAGCAGCGCGCCGATGGCCTCCAGCCCGCTTTCCTCTTTCAATTCGCGGCGCGCGACATCCTCGATGGTTTCGCCATCCTCGATCAGGCCGGCGACGGCCTCAACCATCCAGGCCCGGTCGCCATTGAACAGGGCCGATGCGCGGAATTGTTCGATCAGCACGACTTGGTCACGTTTGGGATCGTAAGGCATGACGCAGACGGCATCGCGCCGCGAGACCACCTCGCGGCTCATCTGGTCGCTCATGCCGCCGGCGAACAGGCCGTGGCGCAGATGCAACTCGTCGACATTCAAATGGCCCCGAAACACCGGGTCGATGCGGGAGACCTCGACCGGAAAGGGCTGATGACTGGTATCTAACGGTTTGCGCATGGCATGGAACCCTGGCGATGAAGAGACAGAACAAATGCGGCTTTCTCGCGGCGGCGCCAGATCTGCGGGTGCCAGTCCGCCAGGCCAGCCGGCAGCATGCCGGATGCGGGCAGGAACACCTGCGCCGGCTGGCAGCCATCGGCGCCCCGGGGGCGTACCCACAGGCGGCGGGTGACGTATTCCGGCCCTTCATACGCCGCGAGTCGTTCGGCATCCCCGCGCCGGTGCGGGGTAAACAGCAGGCCCTGTACCCGGCCGGCCGGAGCGCGGATCAACAGCGGGTAGCTGCGGCCGCGGGCAACCTTGCGGCGAAAGCCGGCCAGGCTGGCGGGGCGGATCTGGCGGGGGCCGGGCCGATAGCCCAAAATCAGGCGGTGGACATCCGGGTCGCACAAAGTACCGTAAAAGAAGTAATCCATGGCCTGCCGGGTTGACGCGTCTGAAGGGTGATCCAAATTCGTGTCGGATGCGTACCTAATGTAGTAATCCAGTGACGGGGACTTAGCAAAGAGCATGGTTGTGAACGATTTATCCGCCATACCCCCGGCGAGTCAGGCGCCGACTCATCATATTCCGGCCGAGTTGCTGCTTGATTACGCATCCGGCTCGCTGGCCGAACCGTGGTCGCTGGTGGTGGCCTGCCACCTGTCACTTTGTCCCCATTGCCGTGCCGAACTGGCCGCCATCGAGCGGGTCGCCGGTGCGATGCTCGACGAGACAGCGCCGCAAACCTTGAAATCCTCCGGTTTCGCCGCCATCGAGGCGCGCCTGGGCGAGCAGGAGCCGGCCCCGGCTCGCAAGGCGCAACCTGCCCGCAGGGGGGGCGGCATTCCGGCCCCCTTGCGCGAATACCTGAGGGACGGGATCGATCGCATCGACTGGCGCTGGAGCGGTGCTGGCCTGCATTCCTGGGCCCTGCCGGTGGCCAAGGCGCGGGGTGGCATGGTCAGCCTGCTCAAGATCGCTCCTGGCGCGGCTATGCCGCTGCATACCCATCGCGGCGAGGAAATGACCCTGGTGCTGAGCGGCGGTTTCACCGATGAGGGGGGCGCCTTCACGCGCGGCGATGTTGAAATCGCCGATGGCAATACCGAACACCGTCCGGTGGCGATGAATGACGGCCCCTGCATTTGCCTGGCCGTGACGGATGCGCCGCTGAATTTCCGCGGCTCTTTTGGCTGGGTGTTGAACCAATGGGCAAGGCTGTCGGCTTAGCGCTATGCGTCGCGGTTCTGACCGCGACCTCGGGCTTCGGCGCCGCGCTGGCGACCGAGGTTGAAACCCGCGATTTCGAAGTCTTCCGGAATGGTGAGCGGATCGGTCATCACCGCGTCGAGATCGCTCGCGACGGTGAACGCAGCGTGGTGAATGTCGACATCAACCTGCGGGTAACCTTTGGTCCCTTGACGCTGTATCGGTATGTCCACCAGTCCCGCGAGGAATGGCGGGGCGACCGTCTGGTCAGCCTGGTTTCCAGCACCGATAACGACGGAGACGCGGAAACATTGCGCGCCGTGGCCGAAGGCGACGGCCTGAAAGTGAATGGCACCCGTTTCACCGGCATGCTGCCGGCGGATACCATGCCGACCAGCTACTGGCGCGGCGATTTCGTGCGGCGCCACACCATCATGGACAGCCAGAACGGTCGCGTGCTGGATCTGCGGGTGCAGCCGGAATCCTTCGAAACGGCCAGCGCCGCCCGCGACGAAATCCCGGCGCGCCGGTTCCATCTGACCGGCGATATCGACCTCACGCTCTGGTACGACCGTGACGGGCACTGGGTGAAATCGGCATTCAGGGCCAAAGACGGCTCGCAGGTCGAGTATCGCCTGCGATGAGCGCCCCGGGAATCGTCTGGATCACCGGAGCGGGATCAGGCATCGGCCGGGCATTGGCGGTCCGTTATCTGCGCGCGGGTGCCATCGTGGCCGGCACCTCGCGCCGTGTCGATACGCTGGACAGCATTCCGGGTGAAGCCCGTGGCGCCGGTGGCAAATTTCACGCCATGCCGGCTGATATGACCGATCCGGCTGCCGTGCAGGATGTGGTGACGCGGATCGAGGGCGAGATCGGGCCGATCCGGTTGGCGGTGTTCAACGCCGGCACGCATATCCCATCGCCGGGCAAGGCTTTCAAGGCCGGGACGGTGCGCGCGCTGCTCGACAGCAACGTGATGACGGTGGCCAACGGACTTGAAGCCGTGCTGCCGGCCATGCTGGCTCGTCACAGCGGCCAGGTGGCGATCAATGCCTCGCTGGCCGGATATGGCGGTTTGCCGCTGGCGTCGGCCTATGGCGCCAGCAAGGCCGCGCTGATCAACATGGCGGAGTCGTTAAGGCTCGATCTGGAGAATAGCGGCGTGGCGGTGCGCCTGATCTCGCCGGGCTTCATCAAAACCCCGCTGACCGACCGCAATACCTTTCCGATGCCCTTCCTGATGCCGGTGGAAGAGGCTGCCGAACGGCTATGGCGCGGTCTGGATTTCGAGCGCGGCTTCGAGATCGCCTTTCCATGGCAGTTCGCGATGATTCTGAAAATCCTCCGGCTGCTGCCCTATGCGGCTTATTTCCCCCTGGTGCGGAGATTCACCCGATGACGGCCGATCCAGTTGCCGGCGGCTTGCAGCGCTATGCGGATTTCTTCGCCGGGATCACAGTGCAGACTCTGGATGGACTGGACGCATTGGTCACCGAGGACGTGCATTTTCGCGACCCCTTCAATGACGTGCGGGGCCGCTCGATCATGAAGACGCTGTTCGCTGACATGTTCCGCGACTGCTCTTACGTGAAGTTCCGCATCGACGGTTCGGTGCGCGAAGGCGACCAGGCTTTCCTGAAATGGACGTTCTTCTACACGCCGCGGCGTTTCGGCGGGGCTGAGCCCTGGCAGGCCATCGGCGTCAGCGAGCTGCATTTCACGCCGGATGGCCGGGTGAAGGCCCATCTCGATCACTGGGATGCCGGCAGCCAGTTCTATGCCCGGCTGCCCGTCGTCGGCGCGCTGGTGCGCTGGGTGCGCAACCGGCTGCGACACTCCTGAAACGATCTGGCCTAAAGCGGTTTTTCGAACCCGTATTGCAGCACGTCAATGGTGCCGGCGTTGAAGCCGCCCTCGCAATAGGCCAGGTAATAACGCCACATGCGGCGAAAGCGATCGTCGAATGGCAGGCCGTTGCCTTTCACGTCGCGGATCTGCGGCCAGGCCGCTTCAAAGCGGCGATGCCAGTCATTCAGCGTGCGGGCATAGTCGCGGCCGAAGCTGAAATCATCGACGATATCGAGACCCGCGGCGGCGGCCTGGCGGGCCACCGTGTCGGGTGACAGCAGCATGCCGCCGGGAAAGATGTAAGCCTGGATGAAATCCATCGTGCCGCGATAATCCTCGAAATACCGGTCCGCGATCACGATGGCCTGGATGCCGGCTCGGCCGCCGGGATTCAGGCGGTCGCGCAGCTGGCTGAAATACAGCGGCCAGTATTTCTCCCCCACCGCCTCGATCATTTCGATCGACGCTACCGCATCATACTGCTCTGTCAGGTCGCGATAGTCGCGCAGTTCGATCCGCACGCGGTCGTTCAGGCCCTCCTGCTGCACACGGCGGCAGGCGTGGTCATGCTGTTCGCGGCTGATCGTCACGGCATGCACGCGGGCGCCATATTCCTTTGCCGCCAGGCAGGCAAAGCCACCCCAGCCGCAGCCGATCTCCAGCACACGCTGATCCGGCTGCAGGCGCAGAACCTCGCCAGCAAGCCGGCGGTATTTGTTGAGTTGCGCCTCTTCCAGGCTCTCGTCGCCATTGTGCCACAGGGCGGACGAGTAGGTCATCGATGGGTCCAGCCACAGGCGATAGAAGTCGTTGCCCAGATCGTAGTGGTAGGCAATGTTGCGCCGGCTGCCGCGTCGCGAATTGGCGGCAAGGGCAAAGCCAAAACGGCGCAAGGCGCGCAGCCAGGGTTTGCCCATCAGGGTGGCGTCGAGGTCGCTGTTGAGGCAGGCCCATTCGGTCAGAGCGGCAAGGCCGTCGCAGTCGAAATCGCCATCGATATAGGCCTGACCCACCGCCAGATTGCCGCCCAGCAGCAGGCGTTTGGCAAAGCGGTGATGCCGGATATGCAGGGTGGCGGCCGGGCCGGGTTCCTGGCCCTGCGCCATCAGGCTGCGGCCATCGGGCAAGGTGATCGTGATGCTGCCATGACTGACCTTTGCTGCCAGCGACAGCATCAGCCGCGTCCAGCGCGGCACGCGCGACAGTCGCAGGGCATCCTGCGCCGATCGCAGCAGCATGACCTGGCCGGCCTGGCGCGGTTCGGCGCGGTGGAGATGGGCGATGGCGTCGACGGCGACATCGAGGGCCGCTTCCGCTGCGCGGTCCAGGCGGGTCTGCCGTTCGGCGTAGGCTTCGCTCATGCTTGGGACTCCCTGATTTCGTCTTTGCTTTTTCCTGCCGACACGGCCTTTTGCGGCGGCGCCGTCCAGCGGAAGAAGGCTGCGCCCTTGCGCCAGAGCTGCAGCGCCTCCCAGTGGATGCCAGCCATGACTTTTACGGTCATCAGCGGATGGCGGATGAAGGCCTTCAACAGACTGTGATCGCTGAGATCCTCGCGGCGGCCGCTCTGGGTGGCGATCATCTGCAGCGCGCCACTTCGGCCGATCTGGCGAATCATGATGCCGATCTTCTCGCCCGGCGGCAGGATGCGGAACTGGTATTCCCCCTCCAGCGGCAGGAATGGCGAGACGTGGAAGCGCTTGGTCACGCTCTGGTCCACGGTCTTGCCGCTGTTCTTTCCCGGCGGTACGTCGATCAGATAGGCATGCTGGTCACCGAAGGTGTTCTTCACCTCATACAGCGTGGCGCGCAGCCTTCCCTCGGCGTCGTAGCAGAAGAACACGCTAAGCGGATTGAACACATAACCGAGCAGGCGCGGGAAACAGAAGATGCGAATCTGGGCTGCCGCATCCCGCAAGCCGTATTCGGCCAGCGCCGCCTCCACCCAGGGCCGCAATGGCGAGCCATCGCGCGGGCCGTGGTCGCGGTCGTTGAAGCCGATCAGCGCAAAGCGGTTGTAGCCAAACAGCCGCAGGCCGCGATCCAGTTCTCCCAGGCGGTCGATATCCAGCAGCAACGAAAAGACGCGGTATTCGAATTTGTGGCGGAACGGCAGCAGCCGTTCGTGCATCACGCGGCACCAGTAAAGGTCGGCGCCGTTCACGCGACAGGCTCCAGCGGCCTGTCGATCGCCGGCTCGAAGGGCAGGTCGGCGCCGAGCTGCTTCGCCACGGTCAGCCCCGCCGTGAAGCCATCCTCGTGGAAGCCGTACCGGCACCAGGCACCACAGAACCACAGGCGATCCTTGCCCTGGATCTCGTGCAGCCGCGTTTGGGCCGCAACCGCGGCCTGGTCGAACAGCGGATGTTCGTAATCGAATTCGGCGAAAACCTTGTCGCGCCGCGGCGGCTGCAGCGGGTTCATGGTGACGAACAGCGGTCGGCTGTCGTCAATCGACTGCAGCCGGTTCATCCAGTAGGTCAGACCGACGCGTCGATGCAGGTCGCGGCGCGGTTCGGACAGGTAGTTCCAGCTTGCCCAGACCGATCGCCGCACCGGCATCAGGTTCTCATCGCGATGCAGCACCGCCCGGTTGGGCTGGAAGCGGAAGCAGCCGAGAAGCTCGTGCTCGGCCGGTGTGGCATGATGGCCAAGCATACGCAACGCCTGATCGCCGTGGCAGGCCAGCACCACCTGGTCGAAAGTCTCGGCATTGGCATGGCCGGCCACCATGATGCCGTCGCCCTGCCGCATCACCGCCTGCACCGGCCGGTTGAGACGCAGCGTGATGTCGGAATCGGCCAGCAGGCGGCGCACATATTCCCGGCTGCCGCCCTGCACGGTGTACCATTGCGGCCGGTCGTTGATACTGAGCAGGCCGTGGTTCTTGAAGAAGCGCGCGAAGGTCTGGGCGGGAAAGGCCCGCATCTCGGCCAGCGGCGCGGACCAGATCGCGGCGCCCATCGGCAGCAGGTAATCCAGCATGAAGCCTTCGCCGTATTGTCCGGCGGCGAGATAGTCGCCCAGGCTCAGGCTCGCCATGCGGCCGGAGTCCAGGTCGGCGACGGCGGCACGGTTGAAGCGCAGGATGTCGCGCCACATACGATGGAAACGCGGACTCAGCAGGTTGCGTTTCTGCGCGAACAATGTGGCGATGCTGCTGCCGCTCCATTCCAGCCGGCCGGGCCGTTGACTGTCGCCAACGCTGACGGCGAACGACATGTCACTCTTGATCGCCGGCACCTTCAGGTGGGCGAACAGCCGCGTCAGGTTGGGGTAGTTCCAGTCGTTGAAGACAATGAAGCCGGTATCCACCGCGATCGGCATGCCGTCATAGTCGATCTCGGCGGTGTTGCTGTGACCGCCGGGATAGGTATTCGCCTCGAAGACGGTGACGTCATGCCGGCGCGACAGGGCCCAGGCCGCGCCCAGTCCGGCGATGCCCGCGCCGATCACGGCGATACGCTGTCGCCGGATGGTTTCGTGCCTGCTCATGCAGCCCCCGCTGTCTGGCGGTCATCATTGCGCAACTGGGCAAAGGCCGCCAGTGCCGCTTTTCTGGCAGCGTCGTGATCGACCAGCGGTTGCGGGTAATCCTGCCCGAGCCGCAGGCCGGCATCACGCAGCACCGTGGCCGGTGCAAGCCAGGGTTTGTGAATGTATTTCTCGGGCAGACCCGCCAGTGCGGGCAGCCAGCGGCGCACATAGGCGCCATCGGGATCGAATTTCTCGCCCTGCAGGATCGGGTTGAAGATGCGGAAATACGGCGCGGCATCGGCACCTGAACCGGCCACCCATTGCCAGCTGGCAGCGTTGTTTGCCAGGTCGGCATCCACCAGCGTATCCCAGAACCAGGCTTCGCCGTGGCGCCAGTGCTGGCGCAGGTGCTTGACCAGGAAGGAGGCGACGATCATGCGCACGCGGTTATGCATCCAGCCGGTCTGCCACAGCTCGCGCATGCCGGCATCGACGATGGGATACCCTGTCTGGCCCGTCTGCCAGCGGCGCAGCAGCGCGGCATCCTCCTGCCACGGGAAGGCGTCGAAATCGGCGCGGAAGTTGCGCTTGGGCAGGTCGGGGAAATGGAACAGCAGGTGATGGGAGAATTCACGCCAGCCGATTTCGCTTAGAAATTTCTCGGCATTGCGTGCCGCCGCGCCGTTTTGTCCGGCGGCCATCTGCACCGCCTGCCAGACCTGGCGCGGCCCGATTTCACCGAAATGCAGATGCGACGACAGACGCGAAGTGAGCGCATGATCGGGGCGGTCGCGGCCATCGGCATAACCCTGCAGCGCGCGATCGAGAAAATCCCGCAGGCGTTTCGCTGCGCCGGCCTCGCCCGGCTGCCAGGCCGCACGCAATCCGCCGGCCCAGTCGGGCTTGTGCGGCAGCAGACGCCACTCATCCAGCCGGTCGCTGCGCACCGGCTCGGTAAAGCCATGCAAGGTTTGTGGCGCGCGTGTGGGCGCGCCGGGGGCGGGCAGAGCGCGGCAGGCGCGCCAGAACGGCGAATAGACCTTGAACCAGCCGCCCGTCTGCGTCTTCACCTGCCAGGGTTCGAACAGCAGCGATGCATTGAAGGTTTCGGCTGCGATGCCATCGGCTTTCAGAGCGGCTTTCAGCGCCGTGTCGCGCGTGATGGCCGCCGGCTCGTAGCAGCGGTTCCAGTACACGGCCGCCGCGCCGGTTTCGCGCACCAGCGCTGGCAAGACCTGCGCCGCATCGCCGCGCCGCAGGATCAGTTCCAGGCCATAACGCCGCTTTAGATCAGCGGCCAGCGCCGCGAGGGAATGATGCAGCCACCACATGCTGGCGCCGCCCAATTGGCGCGCATGCGGCGCCGTGTCGAGAATATAGAGCGGCAAGACCGGCCGGCCGCAGAAGGCCGCAGCTGCCACCGCGGGGTTATCGTTCAGGCGCAAGTCCTGGCGGAACCAGAGGATGAGTGGGGAGCGGGAATCTGCCATGCCGACGTCGTATCAAGTGTTCGCTATTTGATACGCAAAATTCGGCCCGCCGGATCAGTTCGGCGCGGTATTTTTTCCGATGACGGATGGATGGAGGTTCAGCGGCCGGTATCGGCGTCGCGTTCCAGCAGGCGCAGGGCCAATGACGCGGCCTGGGTGCGGTTGAACACCTGCAGCTTGGCGAAAATCTGCCGCAGATGGGCCTTCACGGTCACTTCCTGCACGCCCAGGCGGATGGCGATGGCCTTGTTGGAATCGCCCTGGCTGACCCATTTCAGCACTTCGCGCTCACGGTCAGTCAGCGCGGCCAGGCGCGGATCGGCCGGTTCGCTGGGACGCGGCAATACGCCATCCTCGCCGATATCGGCCTCCTGCCGCAGCAGGCGCAGCAGCTCGCGGTCGTCGGCGCCGTTGCGGGCGCGGTCGGTCAGGCTGGCGAATTTCGCCGCCGCGATGTAGCTGGGGAGGAATTCCTCGTACAGCCGCAGCGCCTTCACCACGGTGAGGATCATGCTCTGCTGCGTGATCTCGGTCTTTTCCTTGTAGTCGTTGATGCCGTGGTTGGACACCACGGTCAGCGGCGGCGCCTGGCCTGGCTGGCCGGTGCGGATCACGATCTGGGTCGACTTGTTGGCCAGATCGTTGCGGATGTAATCGACCAGCGCCAGCCCGGCATGCTCGGTCTCCATCACAACATCCAGCAGCACCAGCGCCGTATCGGGATGTTCGCGCATCACGTCGCGCGCCTCGGTGGCGGAATAGGCGCTCAGGAAGCTGAGGCCGCGTTTGCGGTAGTTAAAATTGCGGAGCAGCAGCTTGGTTAGGGAATGGACGTCTGGCTCGTCGTCGACGATCAGCACTTTCCACGTCCGCCGTTCCGGCGACGAGCCGTCGGTTGGCCCGCCAGGAGGTCGGGTTTCAGCAATGAAGTTCAGCGAGTTTTCCGCCACTGGGGTCCGTCTCCCGTGTCACGCGCATAATAACCGATAGTTTGACAAACCGGAACGTGTAGACGGCATGACTTTCGGAGAAAGCGGCGGATTTAATGAAAACGGGGCCGATGCATGATGCGCAGCGATTTTCAAGACATAACTTATTGTTTATAAAAGACTATATTTGATCACTGCAGGCGGGTGGTCAGCAGCTTCACGCCGGCATAACCAAAGGCCAGGGCGAAGGTCGCCTCGAACCAGCGGCGCAGGCGCATATAGCCGCGCGCCACCGGCGGGCTGGAAAACAGCAGGGCATAGCCATGGAAAACCAGGGCGCTCTGGACCGCCACGGCGGTGATGATGACCAGCAGCGTCGATGGCGCGGCATGGGCCGGCACGCCCACGGCATAGAGCGAACCGAAGAACAGGATCGCTTTCGGATTGGTCAGATGCAGGCCCAACCCGGCGGCATAAGCGCGTTTCCAGGTCGGGTTCGCCAGACCTCTGGGCTGAATCTCGCCCGGCGTCAAAGCCGACTTCGCCGATTTCACGGCCAGGAAGACCAGATAGCCGGCGCCGCAATAGCGCAGCAGCTCGAACACCCAGGCATTGGCGAGCATCACCGCACCGAGGCCGAAGGCGGCGGCCGTCGACCACATCAGCGATCCGGTGCTGATCCCGGTGGCGACGGCGAGGCCATATCTGCGGCCGGCTTTCATCGATGTGCCGGCGATGGTGACGGTGGCCGGGCCGGGGCTGGATGTTGCCATCAGCGCGGCCAGCAGGATGAGAGGCAGGTTGATCTCGTTCAGCATGACATAAATCTGGTCGGGCCCGCTGCATAAAGGCAAGCACAGAGATGTAACGCTACAATGCCGCTATGCCCTTCTGCCCCTATGTTTTGTGGGGGCGTCGGTTCGGTTTGCCCTTGTCGGGTGCGGTAAGTCGCCCGGCACCGGCTACCCGGACCAGCCGGCGGAAACTGGGGCATTCCATGTGGCTGGGCGCCTTGCACACGGCGGCATGGCGCAGGCCGTCCCGCATCGCGGCCAGGTGCCGGATGGTGCGGTCCAGTTCGTCGGCCTTGGCGTTTAGTGTCTCGCGCCGGATGTTTACCCTGCCATTGGGGCCGAACATCGCGGCGATGTCTTCCAGACTGAAGCCGGCCGTGCGGCCCAGGGCGATCAGGGCCAGCCGCTCCAGCACATTCGGCTCGAACAGGCGCCGCAGGCCGCGCCGGCCGACCGAAACGATCAGGCCCTTTTCCTCGTAAAAGCGCAGGGCGGAGGCGGGCAGGCCGGAACGCTGCGCAACTTCGGCGATATCGAGCAATTGCATGCTTGACCTCAAGTGAACTTGAATTTGTAGGGTAGCGCCATTCCCGGCTGAAGCAAGCCCGGACCGAACCGCAAAAGGTGAATGAAATGTCAGAGGTTATGTTGCGTATTGTCGTCGTCGGCGCTGGCGCCACGCTGGCGATGGATCTGTGGGGCCTTGTGCTCCGGCGCGTCTATGGCGTGACCGGGCTGGATTACCGGATGGTGGGCCGCTGGCTCGGACATCTGCCGCGCGGGGAGTTTCGCCATGCCGGCATCGGCAAGGCGCCGCCGGTGACGGGAGAGGCCGTAATCGGCTGGGCCGCACATTACGCCATCGGCATCATGTTTGCCGCTGGCCTTGTTGCGGTGTTCGGCACCGGCTGGCTACAGGAGCCCACGATCATGCCCGCCCTGCTGACCGGACTGGTCACCGTGGCCGCGCCATTCCTGGTGATGCAACCGGCCTTCGGCATGGGCATCGCTTCATCGCGCATGCCCGACCCGACGGCGTCGCGCCTGCGCAGCCTGATCACCCATCTGGTGTTCGGCACCGGACTCTTCATCGCCGCCCGGCTGACGGCGATGCTGTGAACGGCTTCTCAAACCTGAAAGGAAAACACAGATGATCTCTCCCCGATTTGCACCCGTTGTCTTCGGCTTCGTGCTGTCTGCCCTGATGTCGTTCATCGTCTCGGGCATTGCCACGTTGCGCACCGCCGGATTGGTTGACGGGTTTGCCGGCTTGTGGGTATCGGCCTGGTTGCCGTCATGGCTGGTGGCTTTCCCAGTCGTGCTGGTGGTCGCGCCGGTGGCGCGGCGCATCGTACAGGGATTGGTGAGGGCGTGAATATCTGAACCGATGATGCGGCTGGCACGAACGCCGGCCGCATCGCGGTGGATACATTGCTCTCCAAAGCGATTGTTCTCGATGAAGGGGCCGTCGGTCCGGATGATAGCCAGTCTGCCAACAGCGGTGAGGTTTGCCTAGTTGGCGGCGATCAGGGTTCTGCGGATCAGGAAGGCCGGCAGGCTCGAGGCTAGCGCCGCACCAATCGTCAAAAGCAGGTCGTCTATGTGCAACACAGCAAGGTGCAGAGATTGCGCAAACGCTGGCGTCAACACTATCGCCAGCGTGGAGATGGCAACAGCCACAGCGATCACCCGCATTGCCTGCGTCGCAAAAGCGCTAAGGATCGCGGCGCAGGCAACGCTGCCCAGAACGAGCAGCACGAGGCTGATGCTCCGGGCATATCCGGCGTCATGGCCCGCCGCCAGAGCGGCCGCATAGGCACCGAACACAAGAGCGGTGATGAGAAATCCGCCTCCGCTGATGGCGAGCCATTGCCGGGGCGTGAAGAATGCCTCGCGTCTTGGTGCCCCAAGCTTTTTCAGCCCCGCCATGCCATCGGTGCCATCCGGTGCCGGTAATTGGAAGGCCAGCATCGCCGTTGGATGGATTATGAGTTCAAGCCAGACAATATGGACCGGCAAGTAGAGAAGCGGATATCCCAACAGCGGGATAAGGGCGGCGGTCACCACAAATGGGATGTGGACCGCTATGAGCCACGCAAAACAGGCACGCAAATTGCGAAACAGCTGTTGTCCTTCGGCAATCGCAGAGACGATGCTGCGGAAGTTGTCATCCAGAAGTACGATCGATGCGATTTCCCGGGCGCTTTGTGTGCCGCGCTGTCCCATCGCAATGCCGGTGTCTGCGGCCTGCAGGGCGGGCACATCGTTGACGCCATCTCCTGTAACAGCGACGACCTCGCCCCGCTGTTGAAGGTGGCGAACCAGATCAAGCTTTTGTGCAGGAACAGCGCGAGCAACGATATCAACATCCTGCGTCAACCAGGTCGGGTCGCTGTCTGCGGCGACCAGTCGCTTGCCAAGGCCAAGCCGTTCGGCTATCGCCAAGGCCGTTTGCGGATGGTCTCCCGTGACCATGATCACGCGAATTCCTGCTGCACGCGCGGCCGACACGGCGGCGGCGGCGCCCTGACGCAATGGATCCTCGAAAGCCAGCAAGCCGGCAAAGCGGAAGGGCAGATTGGCATCCGAGATCTGGCCGGATGCGATGCCGTCGCCAGCCATGCCTTCTGATACCCTGGCCACGGCAACGGCGATCACCTTATGCGCCAAAGCCGCCTGACCCGCGATAATGCGCAGCCAGTGGCTCATATCCAGTGATGCGTCCGCGTGGCACATGCCGATCACGGTCTCCGGCGCGCCTTTGGTAACGGCAAAAATCCGTCCTGCTTCGTCCCGGCAGAAAGCCGTTTCCCGGCGCCGGTCCTCCGTGAAAGGGATGCTGTGGACCCTGATTTCCGTCGGCGTTGCCGAAGCTGCAAGTATGGCGACGTCCAGGGGGTCGCCGCTCTCTGACCGGCTTGCCAGCGCCGCCAGGGCGGTTAGCCGTGGCTCTGTCACGCCATTCTGCTGCGCGGGCAGAGCGGCGGTCAGGCGAAGTCGTCCTTCGGTGAGCGTGCCAGTTTTATCGCTGCAAATCACCGTGGTTCGCCCGATGCTTTCGACCACCACGGCCCTGCGCACCAACGCGTTCCGTCGCGCCATACGATAGATGCCGGCGCCAAGGAAGAAGGAGAAAACGACCGGGAACTCTTCTGGCAAGGCGGCGATTGCGAGTGTCATCGCACTGGTAAGGGCATCGACCAAACCAAAGCCCTGCATCCAGCGGACTGCCGCCAGCAGCAGGCAAAGCCCCAGGGCCGCCACCAGCAACACGCCAACCAGTTTCGAGATCGCCTGTTGCAGCGGTGTATGGGCATGGCTGCCGATCCGGGCAAGCCTGACGATTTCCCCGTACATTGTTGCCGTGCCTGTGAAAGTCACCAGCAGATGCGCCTCGCCGGTGAGCAGCCGCGTGCCGGCCTTGCCCCAATGGGCGTCATCTATGCCATGACCGCCTTTTAGGGCAAGAATGGCAGGAAGCGTTTTTTTCGCCACTGGCCAGGCTTCGCCGGTCAGCGCCGATTCATCAATCTGTATGTTGCTTCCGCTTGCGAACAGGCCATCGGCCGGGATGCTGTCACCCGCCTGAAGCAGCACCAGATCGCCGGGGACAAGGGAAGCTGTTCGTACCATCTGGTCGCGCTCATCGCGCCATACCCGGCAATGATCGGCTATATGGCCGTGTAGACTTTCGCTGGAGGCCTGCGTGCGAAGGTGCAGAAAAGCGTCCATACCCAGCAAGGGCAGGATGGCGACAGCAAGGATGACAGCTTCAAAATGATCGCCCAGGAAGAAGAACAGCAGCGATGAGACGACCAGGAACCACAACATCGGATCGCGTGCCGTATCGGCAGCAAGCACGGCCAATCCATGTCGGCCGGATTCGATGACGATATTCTCGCCAAACTGCTTGAGCCGAGCGGCAGCGTCGATACTGGTAAGACCAGTTCTGCCGCAAGCGGCCAGCCGGTCGTCAGGCAGGGCGCGGTGCATCAAGCGGTGGCGTCAGCCGGCCGCTGCCTGGGCCGGTGGGCGAAGCACCAGGACCGAACAGGTCGCGTGCCGCGCGACATAGGCTGCATTTGGTCCGATCAGATAGTCCTTCATCTCCGGCCGATGCGAGGCCATGACAATGAGGTCGGCGCCGCACTCGCCGGCTTCGGCAAGGATCTCGCCGCCAATATTTCCCAGTCGTACGGCCTGACGGATGGGCAGGTCCTGCGTCGCGAGAGGTGTGACAATCGCGGCCAAAGCCCGGCGGGCCCCGGCTACGGCTTCCTCCATCTGGAAGGCGAGATATCGGCTTTCAAAAAACGAACTTGTTTCCCGGACCACAGTGGTCACTGTCAGGGTTGCGGCATTCTGACGGGCCAATGCGATGGCCTCGGGTAGCACCGGCTCCCAACTTGAGGGATGGGCAAGATCGATTGGAACAAGAATTGACCGGAACATTGCGATTTCCCCAAAGCCAAAAACCAGGTTTTTGCCGTGCCAGAAAATTTACTGGATCGGCAGGACGCCTGTCTCGGTGGAAAGCGTTTTCTTTTCTGTATCGGGTGCGATTGACGCAACCGTCAGATGCGGTGCCGATCGCGCGATCCGGTGAATGGACCGAACCGCTGTCACAGGGCAAGATCGGACTTATCGGAGTTGAAGCACAACAGTGAGCCATTTTGAAAGAATGGCTCCCAGGGAGGGATTCGAACCCCCGACCGGGCGGTTAACAGCCGCCTGCTCTACCACTGAGCTACCTGGGATCAGTGCGGCGCGCAAACTAGCGACCCGGGCCCCCGACCGCAAGACCTCGTGTTCAAAAATTTCACGGCCCTTTTCCGTGTCTTGCGCCAATGCTAAGCGGGAGAGGGGAGGAGCCCGCAGCATGAAAATGGACAAGGCCGAACTGGCCGCCTTTTTGGACCGTGAATTTCCGCAGATGGCGCCGCTGCGGATGCGAATCGAGCATTGGGACGGCATGACCCTGCGCATGGCCATGCCGATCGGCGAAGCTCAGTTGCGCCCCGGCGGCACGGTGTCGGGCCCCACCATGATGACTCTGGCCGATTGCGCGGCCTATCTGCTGCTGCTGGGCCTCATCGGTCCGGTGGCGCTGGCCGTCACCACCAATCTGAACATCAATTTCATGCGCAAGCCTGGCCCGGGCGATCTGTTGGCCGAGGCCAGCATGCTCAAGCTGGGCAAGTCGCTGGCGATCATCGAGATCGGGCTTTTTTCCGCCGGGGTGGACGAGCCGGTGGCCCATTCGGTGCTGACCTACGCCATCCCGCCGGCGCGATAATACCGGCCGGACGGCAGAAAATGCAGATTGCGCAGCCAAGGGCAGGCCTGAATTTTAGATAAGTGGTTGATTTTATTGCAATGATGTGGCGGTAATATAATACCGCAATATAAACTATTGATTTATATGGGTGGAAAGGGTTTGACAGCGCGCCAGAAATCGCCATAGTGCGCGCCGATCCGATCGCCGGTCCGCCGGCGGTTATTTCTACCCGTTAGGAAGTCCGATGAAGACCTACAACGCCAAAGAGTCCGAAGTGGACAAGAAGTGGGTGCTGATCGACGCCGATGGCCTGGTTCTGGGCCGCCTCGCGTCGCTCATCGCCATGCGTCTGCGCGGCAAGCACAAGGCGATTTTCACGCCGAACGCCGATACCGGCGATCATGTCGTGGTGATCAACGCCGAGAAGGTGCGCGTCACCGGCCGCAAGGAACAGCAGAAGGTATTCTACTGGCATACCGGCCATCCGGGCGGCATCAAGGGCCGTTCGGTGGGCGAGAGCCTGTCCGGCCGTTTCCCCGAGCGCGTCATAATGAAGGCCGTCGAGCGCATGCTGCCGAAGGAGAGCCCGCTGGCTCGCCGTCAGCTCACCAAGCTCAAGGTCTACAAGGGCCCGACGCATCCGCATGAGGCACAGCAGCCGGTGAAGCTGGATGTCGCCGCGCTCAATCCGAAGAACAAGAGGAACGACTGATCATGGCCGAGGGACGTACACTCGCCGATTTGAGCAAGGCCGACGCCGCCGCCAAGGCTGCCGTGGCCGCCAAGGCCACTGGTGAAGAGCGCAAGCTCGACAAGTTCGGTCGTGCCTACGCCACCGGCAAGCGCAAGGATGCGGTTGCCCGCGTGTGGATCAAGCCCGGTTCGGGCAAGTTCACCGTGAACGGCAAGGAAAGCAACGACTACTTCGCCCGTCCGGTGCTGCGCATGCTGCTGCAGCAGCCGCTTGTGGTCACCAACCGGGTCGGCCAGTTCGACATCATGGCCACCGTCGTCGGCGGCGGCCTGTCGGGCCAGGCCGGTGCGCTGCGCCATGGCATCTCGAAGGCCCTGACCTATTTCGAGCCGGGCCTGCGCCCGGCCCTGAAGGCCCAGGGCTTCCTGACCCGCGATCCGCGCGTGGTCGAGCGCAAGAAGTACGGCAAGCCGAAGGCCCGCCGCAGCTTCCAGTTCTCGAAGCGTTAAAAATTCCCGGACCGACGGTCCGGTGCAGAACGGGGCCGGGACACAATCCCGGCCCCTTTTTTACGCCCGGTTAACGATACCGGGCGGATTCTCGCTGTGGAATTTCCCTGTTCTCCGCCCTGTATCCTGACATCATGACGCTGACCGATGCCTTTATCCTGGTGATTCCCGCCCTGCTGCTGCTGCTGGCTGCTGGCGGTCTGGCACCGCATATCGAGCGCATGGCCTATTATCTCCATGACGCGGGCGACCTGCGCAGCATCAACGGCATGTCGCCGGTGCAGTTGGAAACCCGTCACGGCGAATGCCGGCGCGAGCAGGAGCGCCTGCGCGTGCTGGTCGCCGACATGGACGATCACATCGAGGGCCTGCAACGCGAACGCGCCAATCTGCTGGGGCAGGAGCGGGCGCTGGCCGATGTGACCGCGAATTTCGTCGCCGAGGCCGGATATCCCACCGTCGGCGCGCTGGGCTATTTCATCAAGCTGGAAGGCCCGTCGAAAGAGATGCCCTTCGCAGGTCTGGCCTCGACGGCCACAGCGCTGAGCGGCCGGCGCCAGGTACGGCTCGTTACCTGGGGGCTGGCGCAGCTCGAGGCGCAGAACTTCGCCATGAACTGGGCCGGCGATGGCGCGCGGCTGGTGGCGGTGCGGCCCTTCGAAGGACGCCTGCTCTGGCACGAGGCCTGAAGATGCCCGATCTCGTTTCCATCCTCGCCATCATCATCATCCTTGCGCTGGTCGGCCTGACGCTTGCGATCGTGATCGACCGTGGCCGCATGGGCTGGGCGCGGGCCGCTGCCGAAACCACGGCACGGCGCCGCCAATACGAGGATATGGCCGAGCGCATCCAGCATATGGAGCGCGTGATGGAGGAGCAGAAGGCCGATCTGGTGAACAAGGAAGGCAAGGCCGGCGAACTGGCGCGCGAGATACAGAAGATCAAGGCCGAACTCGACAATCGCGAGCTGCCGTTCCGCTATACCACCGTGCCGATCGCCAGTGGCGACATGTATGGCCCCACCTGGCGTTTCGTGGCGCGCCAGCCGGCCCTGGCCGAAGGCGCGCCGGCCGATCACCCCGCCGCCCAATGGGATTCCGGGCGCACCTATATCGTCGCCACCGTCAACCAGTCCGAGGCGCGGTCGGTGATGGACCGCCTGTTGCCGCGCCATCGCGGCTTCACCATCGTCGCGGTTGGCGCCATCGTCTCCAACGCGCCCACGGCGAACTAGGATTGGTGCCGCTTTTCCAGGCATTTTCTGCGATTTATGGTTAAAAGCAGCCCTAGGCGAGTCGCCGGCAAATGATCCGTTGATTTGGTCCGGCCTTTGCCCGACAGTCATCCCCAGGGGAAAACTTCTGGGGCTCGCGGGATGGATCCCGTCGATATCGTTTTTGCGCTGCTGCCGTCGCTGCTGATGTTCTTCGCCGTTTCGCTTGGGGCCAACAGCCTGGAGCGCTACGTATTCAATTATGCGCGCGGCCGTTTTGAACTCGACCGCCTGGCGGCCGATGTCGAACAGACGCGGGCGCGCATCAACACGATCCGCGTCGAGTATGACGATCTGCTGGAAGCCAAGGCCGAGCAGGAACTGCGTCTGGGCGAGCGGCAATCGGCCTATGGTTCGATCATGGCGCGCGAGGTGGAATTCAGCGATCCGCGCAACATGGTAGTTTACGAGATCGGCATCCCGAAACCGCGCATGACCGGCTGGTATGTGAAGGCGATCGGCCCGGAAATGCACGAGATGTTCAGCGGTCCGGGCTCCACCGTCTGTCCGTTTCCTGGCCGGCGGGCCGCGCGGCTGGTGATCTGGGGGTTGCCGAACGAAGAAGCCGTCCGGCTGCGCGCCAAGAAGACGTTCGGCGCGTTGTCGGAAATCATGGTGATCCGGCCTTTCGACGGCAAACTGCGGCTAGGCGATGCCTGAGATATCGCTTCCGCAATTCATCGGCATCCTGGCGGCGGCGGCCAATATCGGCATCGCGCTGATGATCATCATCCTGCTGGGCGAACGCTCGCATGCGGCCTGGACTAGGGTGCGTCTGCGCGCCGAGGAATTCATTGCCATGAAGGCCGAGTTGGAAGTCGCCGCCACCGAGAGCGAGCGCGCGGTGCAGCAGTTGCGCGACGATATCGCCACCCTGCAATCCCAGGTGCAGCGCGCCGAGCAGGATATGGAAGCCCTGCACAAGCGTCATCGCGAGACAGACTTGCCGGCAGGGTATACGGCCACCCCGGTTGATATCGTAGACCGGCGTTACCGCACGTGGCGGGTCGTGGTGCGCAACCCGGATCTGGGCGCGGATGCCGGTTCGTTCAGCCATCCGGCGCATCGCTGGATCGAGGGGCGTCTGTTCGATGTGCCGGCGCCGAACATGGAATATGCCGTCGAGATGATGCAGGCCCGTTTCCTGGCCCGCGACGGCTACAGCGTCGAACCGGCGCGTGATCCCGGCAGCAGGGATGTGAAAGACGCGCTGTCAGCCGAAGTGGGCTGACCCCGTATAAACGCTCCCCCTGGACAGGGCCCCCGGGCCCTTATTCCCGCCAGATTTACACTTCATTGTATGCAATAAGAAAATTGATATTGCTCAATTATTATTCTTTTTGTGCTTAAAATAAGCGGATTTGGCGGTACTAAAATACCGAAAAACACAGGTTGAACAGCCAGCAATTCTATTTCTGATACCGGTAAAATCCCCCGCATATCCAAATAATATAAGCAAAATCAATATTTTATTTTTTCAACATATAGATGTAGTATGAAAAATGGATATACAATATCGAATCGATAATAATTAACTAAAATGCACAGAAAGTGTGCTGGGGAGAAAGCATGACTATTCGCGCACGTTTAATGATTTTGTTGAGCGTGATTTCACTCGTTCTTGTTGGATTGACAGCCTGGCTGGGCGCCGGAGTGATGAGCGAACTTTCGGATGTTCGGCGCAGCGAGAAGATCAACACCATCGCCGCAGCCTTCATCGGCGCGGCCAAGCACCTTGCCGTCGAGCGTGGACTGAGCAATGGCGCGCTGGCCGGACAGGCCGCTGCCAGCGGCCAGACTTTGGCTGCGATTGGGGCAGAGCGCGAAAAAAGCAGCGCACTGATGCGGGAAGCACAGGCTGTGCTGAAGGGGCTGCCGCATTCCAAGACCGTGGACGAACGGATGACGCAGACCCAGGCCCTGCTGGCTGCAGTTGAGGCCCTGCGGCGCACCGCCGAGGCAGAAATGGCCAAACCGCTGGACCAGCGATCGCCCGAAATCGCTCCGCGACTGGTCGCCCAACTCACGGAACTGATCGACATGTCGCAATTGCTGCGGCGTGCGGTTGAGGAAGATCTGGAATCAGCTCGTCTTGATCTGAAGCGGTTGCAGGGCATTGCCCATCTTGCCTGGGGCATTTCGGAAAACATTGGCCGTGAACGCGCCTACGTGAATGGCCTGATTGTGGCAGGGCGTCCGGTTGGTCCGGAACAGGCTGCGTTCCTTGCCGGCGTGCAGGCCAGGATCGACCTGCTGTGGCCCGAACTCGACATGATGGTCGCCATGATGCCGGCCGAGGCGGCGCTGGTGAAAGGTGTAAACGAAACCCGGCGGGCCGTGATGGACCGGTTCGCAGCAACACGCCAATCCGTGGTTGCTGCCGGCAGGGCTGGGCAACCCTATCCAATGACGGCACAGCAATGGTTCACTGAGGCAACGGCCGCCATCGATACCGTGCTGGCCCTGTCGGCCCTGGCCGGCGAACGTGCAAATGCCGTGGCCCACGATCTCACCGTCACGGGCATGATCGGACTTGGTTTTGCCGTCGTGGTTGGCCTTATTGCGCTGGCCCTGATCGGTATCGCATTCATCGTTTCGAACCGGCAGATTTTGCGGCCGATTGCCGAGATGACGACCTGCATGCGCAGCCTGGCTGAAGGAAAATACGATGTCGCGGTTCCTGGCGTCGGCCGGTCTGACGAAATCGGCGGTATGGCCGGCGCCGTGCAGGTATTCAAGGACAACGGCATCGAGAACGAGCAGCTTCGCCGCAATGTCGAAAATGAACGGCAGCAGCGTGAACGGGATCGGGCCGAGCAAGAGGCTATGCTGGACCGGTCGGTGGGTGAGGTCGTTTCTGCCGCGGCGGAAGGCAACCTGACCACCCGGATCGACACTTCGACGCTGGCGGGCGTGATGAAAAAACTGGGAGAGGGCATCAATGTGCTGCTCGGCTCGGTCGCCAAGGCCATCGATGAGGTCGGGCATGTCGTTGCCGGTATCGCATCGGGCGATCTGACCCGCCGGGTAACAGGCGAATATCACGGCGTGTTTGGACAACTGAAGGACAATGTGAACCGGGCCAGCGAAACCTTGGCCGACACGGTGCGCCACATCAGCGAGGCGACCGATACCGTGAGCCGCGCTTCCGGCGAGATTTCGGCCGGAAGCCAGGATCTTGCACAGCGTACCGAAAGCCAGGCTGCATCAATCGAAGAAACGGCAGCATCGATGCACGAGATCACCACGACGGTGAAGCAGAATGCCGACAGTGCCCAGGCCGCCAACCAACTGGCGACGACGGCGCGCGAAACCGCCCAGAAGGGCGGCGAGGTGGTCCGCGAGGCGGTTTCGGCGGTGACGCAGATCGAGGAAAGCGCCCGCAAGATTTCCGACATCGTGGGCCTGATCGACGAGATCGCTTTCCAGACCAACCTGCTGGCGCTGAATGCCAGTGTGGAGGCGGCGCGGGCAGGCGAAGCCGGCAAGGGCTTCGCCGTGGTAGCGCAGGAGGTGCGCGCCCTGGCGCAACGTTCTGCCAACGCCTCGAAGGAGATCAAGGCGCTGATCCAGGAATCGAACGCCCAGGTGAAGACCGGGGCCGGACTGGTGAACCAGACGGGCGCGTCGCTGACCGAGATCGTTTCCGCCATCAAGAAGGTGAGTGATATCGTGGCGGAAATCGCCGCCGCCAGCCGCGAGCAGGCGACGGGTCTGGAACAGGTCAACACCGCCGTCGGTTCGATGGACGAGATGACCCAGCGCAACGGCGCGTTGGTGGAAGAAACCTCAGCGGCGGCCCAGGCCCTGAACGGTCAGGCGGAACAGCTGGCCGATCTGGTCCGGCAATTCAGGATTCGCTGATCAGGGTGAGCTGAACCGCGTCAGCGGTTCAGCTCACGCATCCCGCGTTCCAACCCTTCCAGGGTGAGCGGGAACATGCGCTGGCCCATGATCTGGCGGATCACGCCCACCGAAGGCGTGAAGTCCCAGTATTTTTCCTGCACCGGATTGAGCCAGATCGCCTTCGGATAAGCATCCAGCAGGCGTTGCAGCCAGATCGCGCCGGCTTCCTCGTTCCAGTGCTCCACGCTGCCGCCGGGCTGCACGATCTCGTAGGGGCTCATGGTGGCATCGCCGACGAAGATGATCTTGTATTCGTGCTGATAAGTGCGCAGCACCTCGTAGGTGGGCAGGAATTCGCTGTGGCGGCGGCGGTTGTCCTTCCACAGCTTCTCATAGACGCAGTTGTGGAAATAGAAGAACTCCATGTGCTTGAACTCGGCGCGGGCCGCCGAGAACAATTCCTCGGTCACGCGGATATGGTCGTCCATCGAGCCGCCGATATCGAACAGCAGCAGCACCTTCACCTTGTTGTGCCGCTCGGGCACCATCTTGATATCGAGGTAACCGGCATTGGCCGCCGTCGACTTGATGGTGTCGGGCAGGTCGAGTTCCAGGTCGGCGCCCTCGCGGGCGAACTTGCGCAGGCGGCGCATGGCCACCTTGATGTTGCGGGTGCCGAGCTCGACGGTGTCGTCCAGATTCTTGTATTCGCGCTTGTCCCACACCTTCACGGCGCGGCGGTTGCGCGATTTGTCCTGGCCGATGCGCACGCCCTCGGGATTGTAGCCATAGGCACCGAAGGGGGAGGTGCCGGCGGTGCCGATCCACTTGTTGCCGCCCTGATGGCGTTCCTTCTGCTCCTCAAGGCGTTTCTTGAGAGTCTCCATCAGCTTGTCCCAGCCACCCAAAGCTTCGATCTGGGCTTTTTCTTCCTCGGTCAGGACCTTCTCGGCCAGCCTGCGCAGCCATTCCTCGGGAATCTCGGCCGTGATTTCGTTGCCGGCACCGATAAACGACAGGCCGTTGAAGCACTGGCCGAACACGCGGTCGAACTTGTCGAGATTACGCTCGTCCTTCACCAAGGCAGAGCGGGAGAGGTAGTAGAAATCCTCGACGCGATACTCGGGCACGCCCTTGTCCATCGCCTCGATCAGCGTGAGGTATTCCCGCAAAGTGGCGGGCACCTTGGCCTTGCGCAATTCGAGGAAAAAATTGATGAACATGGCATCCTCCCGGCGGGGCTATGTCCTAGCCGCGCTCGTGCTTAACCACGCTCCCGGCGGGCGATGAAGGCCAGCCGCTCGAACAGATGCACATCCTGCTCGTTCTTGAGCAGCGCGCCGGCCAGCGGCGGGATCAGCTTGCCCTGATCCTTGGTGCGCAGAGCATCGGCCGGCAGGTCTTCCGCCATCAGCAGCTTGAGCCAGTCGAGCAGTTCCGACGTGGAAGGCTTTTTCTTCAGGCCCGGCGTCTCGCGGATGTCATAGAAGACATTCAGGGCATCGCGCACCAGGTTTTTCTGCACGCCCGGATAATGCACTTCGACGATTTCTTCCATCGTCTCGCGTTCGGGGAAGCGGATGTAGTGGAAGAAGCAGCGGCGCAGGAAGGCGTCGGGCAGTTCCTTCTCGTTATTCGAGGTGATGATCAGGATCGGGCGCACGGCCGCCTTGATCGTCTCGCCGGTCTCGTAGACGAAGAATTCCATGCGGTCGAGCTCGAGCAGCAGGTCGTTGGGAAACTCGATATCGGCCTTGTCGATCTCGTCGATCAGCAGCACGGGGCGCTGCGGCGCCGTGAAGGCTTCCCACAGCTTGCCCTTCTTGATGTAGTTGCGGATGTCCTTCACCCGTTCGTCACCGAGCTGACTGTCGCGCAGGCGCGAGACGGCATCGTATTCGTACAGGCCCTGCTGGGCCTTGGTGGTCGACTTCACATGCCAGGTGAGAAGCGGCGCGTTCAGCGCCTTGGCGATCTCGATCGCCAGCACGGTCTTGCCGGTGCCGGGCTCGCCCTTCACCAGCAGGGGACGCTCGAGCGTGATGGCGGCATTCACCGCCACCTTCAGGTCATTGGTGGCGACATAGGACTCGGTACCGGTGAACTTCATGCGACGTTTCCCAGACTTTTCTGTGGAGGCTGTGATCAGCCCAGAACGCTAGGTCGCACACGGCATCAGTGCAAGCCGTGACGTTACGTCAAGCCTGCGGCAGGCGGAGATGCAGCCTGCGATCCGACCTAGCTGACGGTCTTGTAATTGATGCAGATTTTCGACTTCTCGTCGCCGTCGATGGTTTCGCCGGTCGAGCCGCAGGTACCGTCCGCGGCATCCAGGCTGCCATTGCCGGAATTCACGCAGAACAGCGAGCATTCCTGGCAGACGCCGAAACCGCCCACCTGATGGCGGGCCTGCAGGTCGTGCAGCAGGCGGGTGAGGCCCTTTACCATGGCGCCGCCGAGTTCCTCGGCGATTTCCTGGCTGGCCTGTTCAAGGGTTTGCATCGGGTCTTTGGCCAGCATCGCCTGGCCAGCCTCGGTGAGGCAGAGGTCCACCTGGCGACGGTCGCAGGTTTTTTTGCAGCGGGTGATCAGGCCCTTGTTTTCCAGGGCGATCAGGGTCTGGGAAACTGTGCCTTTGGTGGCACCGAGATATTCGGCCAGGGCGGTAGGCGAGCGGGAGTATTTGTTGGCCTGGGCTATGAAGCGCAGGGCTTCCCATTGGGCCGGGTTCAGCCCATCGGCGAACTGCAATTCGCGAGTGAGGCGGCCCAAGCGATCCAATAGAAGGATAACCCTTTGAGCCAGCGCGTCTTTTTCACCAGGAAAGGGGCCGGAGAGGGGAGCGGTGCCCGGCTGTTTGGCCGTGGCGAGCGACGGTGCGGTGACAGGCATCACAGTTTTGTTTCGACTCGCTATTAAGCCTTGCGGCGGGTGGGCGGCGAGGCGTAGGATTTGGTCGTATCGACACGATACCAAAAGCCCCCGCCCGGTCGCCGACACATAATGGTAGTGCAGCGCAGGGTGAAAGTCGATGGAGGACGTACAATGACCATCGCGCGTGCCCCCCGGACTCTCGATAGTGCCGACCGGCGCTACCTCTCGACCGTCATGACCAAGGCCATGCTGTCTGAGGAAGAGGAATTAAGCCTTGCGCGCCGCTGGCGCGTTGATGGAGATCAAAGAGCGATGCAGAAGCTGGTGACGGCTTATCTGCGTCTTGTGGTCGCCACCGCCGCCCGTTTCCGTAATTACGGCTTGCCGATGCCCGACCTGATCCAGGAGGGCAATATCGGCCTGATGCTGGCCGTGAACCGCTTCGATCCCGAGCGCGGGGTCCGGTTTTCGACCTATGCGTCCTGGTGGATTCGCTCCTCGATCCAGGAATATGTGCTGCGCAACTGGTCGATCGTGCGCTCCGGTACCTCGGCCGGCCAGAAGGCGCTGTTCTTCAATCTGCGCTGGCTGCGCGCCAAACTGGAACGCGCCGGCGGCGGCACGCTGACGCTGGACAACGCCACCCGTGACGAGATCGCCACCGCGCTCAAGGTTTCGCCGAATGACGTGACCAACATGGCCCAGCGCCTGGCGGCCCGCGACCATTCGCTGAACGAAACCGTCGGCGGCGAGGAGGGCGGCGACGCCTTCCAGGATTTCCTGGTCGATCCGGGCCCCAATCCCGAGGAAATCGTCACCAGCAAGATGGATGGCGGCCTGCGCCATGTGTGGCTGACGGAATCGTTGAGGGAACTCAGCCCGCGCGAGCAGCTCATCATCGTCGAGCGCATGCTCAACGATGAGAAAGCGACGCTGGAAGAACTGGGCGGTCGGCTGGGCGTGACCAAGGAACGCGTGCGCCAGATCGAGACCAAGGCTTTCCGCAAGCTGCAGGGCGCGGTGCAACGCCGTGCCCGTCAGGCCGGCGAAAAGCTGGTCGGCAAACTGGAAGGCCTGACGGCCTTCGAGCCCACCCACGCATAAATCTGCCGGAATTGCGCTGACGGCCCGGAGCCGTGCTTGACATCGGAAGGGGCGAAGGGTAAACCGCCGCCTGCCGCGGGGGTGTAGCTCAGTTGGTTAGAGCGCCGGCCTGTCACGCCGGAGGTCGCGGGTTCAAGTCCCGTCACTCTCGCCATTTCCGCGCAATCCGGAAAAACGGAACCCGCCCAATGCTTTGGAGCGGGTTTTTGTTTGCCTGCTTCAAATGAATGCGGTCAGGCGATTTCCTTGCCGGCGGGGGCCAGGTGGCTGATCCCGATCACCGGCCGCTGGCGGTCGCTGGCGACCAGGGCTTCGAACCGTTCGACATTCGGGCTGCGCGTGCCGGTGGGGCGCGGATGCCACAGATGCAGCACCACCGAGGCAAAGCGGCCGGATTTGCGCCGCAGGCCGGCGCGCAGCAGCCGCAGGGTGAAATCCGAATCCTCCAGGCCATGACCGACATAGGTGGCGTCGAAACCGTCCACCCGGTCTATGTCGTCGCGCCAGACGGCCAGGTTGCAGGTCTGCACCCTCTGCCAGCGGTCAGGGTGACGATGGCGGCGCCAGTTTCCTGGCAGGCTGATGAGTTGGAAGGGGCGGTTGGCCCCGCCAAGCAGGGCTCGGGCGAACCAGGCCAGGCGGCCGGGGCGGGTCCAGGCCAGGGGGTCGGCCAGCATTTTGCGGGTCTGCCCCTGCTTGATGTAGCAGCGTGCCCCGGCGACGAACCAGCCGCGCTCGGCCAGCCGGGCATGGGTGGCAATGAAATCGGGCAGGACCATGCAGTCGCCGTCCATGAACACGACATAATCGCCGCTGGCCTGCAGCAGGGCGTTGTTGCGCGATTCGGCTAGGCGGAAACCCGTATCGGGTTGCCAGGCATGCAGCAGCGGGCAGGGCATCTCGGGCCGTAGCCGCTCAATCAATGCGCGGGTTTCCCCGCCTGAGCCGTCGTCGGCGACGACGACTTCATAGGCCGTATGGCCGTCGAGATGCTGCCGCGCCAGGCTGCGCAGCACCATTTCGAGGAAAACCGGCGAATTATATGTGGAAACGATAACGCTTATTTTTGCCGGCGCAGTCTTCACCGGAGCCCCCCAACCATCATGCCTTACCACCCCTCTATGCAGGCTACGCGATTCGTTTGCCCGAAACCAGCCGACTTGGCGCCGGCATGCGCCGATGCGCTCCGTGGACGGAGTCGCTACCACCGGCGATAGGTGATTTATTTGATGGCAATCAGAAAAAGCGATGAAAGCGTCGTGACTTGCCATTTATTTGCGCCGGGCCAGCGTGTTGCAGCGCGAGAAGGAAACGGCTAGAACAGCCACCGACCTTGGGCGGGGTGGGACCAGTCCGGGGAGACTTGTTTTTTTTCGGAGGGGAATGACCGTGGACGCCCTGCTGCGGGAATATCTGCCGATACTCCTATTCCTTGGCCTCGCCATCGTGCTGGCCGCCGTTCTGGCCCTGCTGCCCTTCGTGGCCGCCAAGCGCGCGCCGGACCCGGAAAAGAATTCCACCTACGAATGCGGCTTCGAGCCGTTCGGCGACAGCCGCAAGCAGTTCGACGTGCGATTCTACCTGGTCGCCATCCTCTTCATCATCTTCGACCTGGAAGTCGCCTTCCTGTTCCCCTGGGCCATCTCGCTGGGCGAGATCGGCGTCTATGGCTTCTGGTCCATGCTCGCCTTCCTGGGCGTGCTGACCATCGGCTTTATCTATGAGTGGAAAAAGGGGGCGCTGGAATGGGAGTGAGCAACGCCATGCAGACGGCGCCCCAGAAAACCGATACGGCCATGCAGCTTGGTTCCTCGCAGGATGCGTTCTTCAAGGATCTGTCGGACGAGCTGGCCGACAAGGGCGTGGTGATCTCTACGCTCGACAAGCTGGCCAACTGGGCGCGCAGCGGTTCGATGTGGCCGATGACCTTCGGCCTGGCCTGCTGCGGCGTCGAGATGATCCACGCCTATATGGCGCGCTATGATCTCGACAGGTTCGGGGCGATGCCGCGGGCCTCGCCACGCCAGTCCGACGTGATGATCGTGGCTGGCACGCTGACCAACAAGATGGCGCCGGCCTTGCGCAAGCTCTACGACCAGATGGCCGAGCCGCGCTACGTGATCTCGATGGGCAGCTGCGCCAATGGTGGCGGCTACTATCACTATTCCTATTCGGTGGTGCGCGGTTGCGACCGCATCGTGCCGGTCGACGTTTACGTCCCCGGCTGTCCGCCGACCGCCGAGGCGCTGGTCTACGGCCTTCTGCAGCTGCAGAAGAAGATCTGGCGCACCGGCACGATCGCCCGCTGAAGGGATTGAAGCGATGAGCGAAGCCAAGGCCCTTCTGCGCGAACAGGAACAGGCGCTGCGCGACCTGGCCGACCATCTGTCGGCCGGTCTGGGCGCCGACCTGATCGAGACCTCGGTGGCGCGCGGTGAACTCACCATCCGCGTGCCGGCCGAGCGTATCGTCAAGGTGCTGACCTTCCTGCGCGACGATGGCAACTGCCAGTTCGCCGAACTGGTCGACATCACCGGCCTCGACTGGCCGCAGCGGCCGCAGCGCTTCGATGTGGTCTACCACCTGCTCAGCCTCAAGCTGAACCAGCGTATCCGCATCAAGGTGAGCACCGACGAGGAGACGCCGGTGCCGTCGGTGACCGGCGTTTATGCGGCGGCCAACTGGTTCGAGCGCGAGACCTGGGACATGTTCGGCGTGATGTTCTCCGGCCATCCGGATCTGCGCCGCATCCTGTCGGATTACGGCTTCGAGGGGCATCCTTTGCGCAAGGATTTCCCGCTCACCGGTTATGTCGAGGTGCGCTACGACGAGGCGCAGAAGCGCGTGGTCTACGAGCCCGTGCAGCTGAACCAGGAATTCCGCCGCTTCGATTTCATGAGCCCGTGGGAAGGCGCGAAATACGTGCTGCCGGGCGACGAGAAGGCAGGCGAGGGGCAGAAGTAAGATGGCCGAAGTCTCCATTGCCAACTACATGGTCAATTTCGGGCCGCAGCATCCGGCGGCCCACGGTGTGCTTCGCCTGGTCATGGAACTCGACGGCGAGATCGTCGAGCGCTGCGACCCGCATATCGGCCTGCTGCATCGCGGCACCGAGAAGCTGATCGAACACAAAACCTATCTGCAGGCGGTGCCGTATTTCGACCGCCTGGATTACGTCGCGCCTATGAACCAGGAGCATGCCTTCGCGCTCGCCACCGAGCGCCTGCTGGGCCTGGAAGTGCCGGCGCGCGGCCAGGCTGTGCGCGTGCTGTTCGCCGAGATCGGCCGCCTGCTCAACCACCTGCTGAACGTGACCACGCATGCCCTCGATTGCGGCGCCATGACGCCGGCTTTGTGGGGGTTCGAGGAACGCGAGAAGCTGATGGAATTCTACGAGGGCGTTTCCGGCGCCCGCATGCATGCCGCCTATTTCCGGCCCGGCGGCGTGCACCAGGACCTGCCCAAGGGCATGGCCGAGGATATCGTCAAATACCTGCCGCGCATGCTGAAGGTGATCGATGATATCGAGGGTCTGCTGACCGAGAACCGCATCTACCGCCAGCGCAACGTCGATATCGGCGTGATCGGTGCCAAGGACGCGATGGACTGGAGTTTCTCGGGCGTCATGCTGCGTGGTTCGGGCATCGCCTGGGATCTGCGCAAGTCGCAGCCTTATGACGGCTACGAGAAATACGATTTCGATATTCCGGTGGGCAAGAACGGCGACTGCTTCGACCGTTACCTCTGCCGCATCGAGGAAATGCGCCAGAGCGCGAAAATCATCGAGCAGGTGGTTGCCAACCTGCCCGGCGGCCCGGTCGCGTCCGACGATCGCAAGATAGTGCCGCCCAAGCGCGGCGAGATGAAGCGCTCGATGGAAGCGCTGATCCACCACTTCAAGCTCTACACCGAAGGCTATCACGTGCCCGAGGGCGAGGTTTATGCCGCCGTCGAGGCGCCGAAGGGCGAGTTCGGCGTGTATCTGGTGTCGGACGGCTCGAACAAGCCGTATCGCTGCCGCATCCGCGCTCCGGGCTTCCCGCATCTGCAGGCCACCGACTTCATGTCGAAGGGCTACATGCTGGCCGACGCCGTCTCCATCGTCGGCAACATGGATATCGTGTTCGGGGAGATCGACCGATGAGTGGCGTCCATATCGCACCCCCGGAGCTGCAGCCCGCCAGCTTTGAGTTCACGTCAGAAAACATGGCGCTGGCGAAGAAGCATATCGCCAAGTATCCGGAAGGCCGGCAGCAGAGCGCCGTGATGCCGCTGCTCGACATCGCCCAGCGGCAGCACAACAACTGGGTGCCGCAGGCCGCGATCCGCTATATCGCCGATCTGCTGGGCATGCCGGCGATCCGCGTGCTGGAAGTGGCCAGCTTTTATACGATGTACAACCTCGCCCCCGTTGGCACGCATTTCGTGCAGGTCTGCACGACCACGCCTTGCTGGCTGCGCGGTTCCGACAAGGTGCTGAGCGCCTGCAAGAAACATCTGGGCGTCGGTCCGGGCGAAACCACGCCGGACGGCAAGTTCACCGTGATCGAGGTGGAATGCCTGGGGGCCTGCGTGAATGCCCCGATGCTGCAGCTCGGCGACGATTTCTACGAGGATCTCGACGAGGAAAGCACCGGCAAGATCCTCGAGGCGCTGAAACGCGGCGAGACGCCCAAGCCCGGCCCGCAGAACGGCCGGCTTTCGTCCGAGCCGCAGGGCGGCGCCACCACTCTCACCACTTTCAATCCCGCAGCTTCGGCTGGCGGGAATGACGACTGAGGCGGAGCCAGCCCCATGCTTCAGGACAAAGACCGCATCTTCACCAATCTCTACGGCCAGCAGTCGTGGCGATTGGAATCCGCCCGCAAGCGCGGCGACTGGGACAACACCAAGGCCATCATCGAGAAAGGCCAGGACTGGATCATCGAGGAGATGAAGAAGTCCGGCCTGCGCGGCCGTGGCGGCGCGGGTTTCCCGACCGGCCTGAAATGGTCGTTCATGCCCAAGCAGTCTGATGGCCGCCCCAGCTATCTGGTGGTGAATGCCGACGAGGGCGAGCCCGGCACCTGCAAGGACCGCGACATGATGCGGCATGACCCGCACAAGCTGGTCGAGGGTTGCCTGATCGCCGGCTTTGCCATGCGCGCCAAGGCCGCCTACATCTACATTCGAGGAGAGTTCTACCGCGAGGCCGAGAACCTGCAGGGCGCCATCGACGAGGCCTATGCCGCAGGCCTGATCGGCAAGAATGCCTGCGGCACCGGCTTCGACTTCGACGTCTTCGTGCATCGCGGCGCCGGCGCCTATATCTGCGGCGAGGAGACCGCGCTGATCGAAAGCCTGGAAGGCAAGAAGGGCCAGCCGCGCCTGAAGCCGCCATTCCCGGCCAACATGGGTGTTTGGGGCTGCCCCACCACGGTAAACAACGTGGAAAGCATCGCGGTGGTGCCGACCATCCTGCGCCGCGGCGGCGAATGGTTCGCCGGCATCGGTCGTCCGAACAACACTGGCACCAAGGTTTTCTGTATCTCCGGCCACGTGAACAAGCCGTGCAACGTGGAAGAGGAGATGGGTATCCCGCTCAAGGAGCTGATCGAGAAGCATGCCGGCGGCGTGCGCGGCGGCTGGGATAACCTGCTGGCCGTGATCCCGGGCGGCTCGTCCGTGCCGTTGCTGCCCAAGGCGATCTGTGACGACGTGCTGATGGATTTCGACAGCCTGCGCGCCCAGCGTTCGGGCCTGGGCACCGCCGCCGTGATCGTGATGGACAAATCCACCGACATCGTGCGTGCCATTGCCCGCCTGTCGAAATTCTACAAGCATGAATCCTGCGGCCAGTGCACGCCGTGCCGCGAAGGCACCGGCTGGATGTGGCGCGTGATGGAGCGACTGGTCGAAGGCCGCGCCGAGAAGCGCGAGATCGACATGCTGCTGGAAGTCACGACGCAGGTGGAAGGCCATACGATCTGCGCGCTCGGCGATGCCGCGGCGTGGCCGATCCAAGGCCTGATCCGGCATTTCCGCGGCGAGATCGAACGCCGCATCGACGCCTACCATTCGGGTTCGCCGGTTCTGCCGGCGGCGGCCGAGTGACGGCTGGCTGAGTAGGCGGGGAAGGGTACAAGCATGCCCAAGTTGACCATCGACGGCATCGAAGTGACGGTTGATCCCGGCACCACCGTGCTGCAGGCCTGTGAACTGGCCGGCAAGGAAATTCCGCGTTTCTGCTATCACGAGCGCCTGACCATCGCCGGCAATTGCCGCATGTGCCTGGTCGAACAGGAAAAGGCGCCGAAGCCGATCGCCTCCTGCGCTATGCCGGCCGCCGACGGCATGGTGATCCACACGGATTCGCCGATGGTCAAGAAGGCCCGCGAAGGCGTGATGGAATTCCTGCTGATCAACCACCCGCTGGATTGCCCGATCTGCGATCAGGGCGGCGAATGCGACCTGCAGGACCAGGCCATGGGCTACGGTCGCGGCGCTTCCCGCTACGACGAAAACAAGCGTGCGGTCAAAGACAAATACATGGGCCCGCTGGTCGAGACGGTGATGACCCGCTGCATCCATTGCACGCGTTGCGTCCGCTTTATTACCGAAGTGGCCGGCGTGCCGGAACTCGGCGCCATTGGCCGCGGCGAGGACATGCAGATCACCACCTATCTGGAAAAGGCGATGACGTCCGAACTTTCGGGCAATGTGATCGACCTCTGCCCGGTGGGCGCGTTGACCTCCAAGCCCTATGCCTTCACCGCCCGCTCGTGGGAACTGCGCAAGACCGAAAGCATCGACGCCATGGATGCCGTCGGCGCCAATATCCGCGTCGATGTGCGCGGCCGCGAAGTGATGCGTGTGCTGCCCCGCCTGAACGAGGACGTGAACGAGGAATGGCTCTCCGACAAGAGCCGCTTCGCCTATGATGGCCTGAAGGCGCGCCGTCTCGATCGCCCCTACGTGCGCAAGAACGGCAAGCTGCAGGAAGCCAGCTGGGCCGAAGCCTTTGCCGCCGTCGCCGCTGGTCTGAAGGGCCTGGGCGGCAGCCAGATCGCGGCGATTGCCGGCGACTTGGCCTGCGCCGAAAGCGTTATCGCGCTGAAGGATCTGATGGAGAAGCTGGGGTCGCCGAACCTCGATTGCCGTCAGGATGGCGCCCGGATCGACCCAACGGTGCGTGCGGGCTATCTCTTCAACAGCGGCATCGCCGGAATTGACGAGGCCGACGCGATCCTGATCGTGGGCAGCAACCCGCGCCGCGAAGCCGCGCTGATCAATGCCCGTATCCGCAAACGTTATCTCACCGGCAAGGTGAAGATCGGCCTGATCGGCGAGCAGGCGCAGCTGACCTACAAGTACGACTATCTCGGTGCCGGCCCTGCCACGCTGAAAGATATCGCCGAAGGGCGCCATGCTTTCGCCGAGGTGCTGAAGGGCGCGCAGAAACCCATGCTGATTCTCGGGCAGGGCGCGATTGCCCGCGCCGACGGCGCCGCCATTCTGGCGCTGGCCAGGCAGGTGACCGATGGCTGCGGTCTGGTGAAGGACGGCTGGAACGGCTTCAACATGCTGCACACGGCCGCCAGCCGCGTTGGCGCACTGGATCTCGGTTTCGTGCCTGGCTCGGGCGGCAAGGATGCGACCGGCATCCTGGCCGGCGCGCAGGCGGGCGAGATTAAGGCCGTCTATCTGCTGGGCGCCGACGAGATCGACACGACCAAGCTCGGCTCGGCCTTCGTGATCTATCAGGGCAGCCACGGCGATGCCGGCGCCAAGCGTGCCGACGTGATCCTGCCTGGTGCCGCCTATACCGAGAAGGATGCGACCTGGGTGAATACCGAGGGGCGCGTGCAACTCGGCCGCCGCGCTGCGGCACCGCCGGGCGAGGCCCGCGAGGATTGGGCGATCATCCGCGCGCTCTCTGATGTGCTGGGCCAGACACTGCCCTATGACAACCTGGGCATGCTGCGCCGTCGCATGTTGCAGGCCGCGCCGCATTTCGGTGCCGTCGACAAGATCACGCCGGCTGCCTGGGGCAATTTCGGCGCAGCCGGCACGGTCGGCGACCTGCCGTTCGTGTCGCCGGTGGCCGATTTCTACCTGACCAATCCGATCGCCCGCGCCTCGGCGACGATGGCCGAATGCTCGGCCCTTGCACGTGGCGCCGCCATGCCGAAGACGGGTACCCATGACTGACGCTTTCTGGAACACGCTCTGGACCGGCTACGTCTTTCCGGGCGGTCTGATCCTCGTTCACATCCTGATGCTGACGGTGCCGCTGCTGATCGCGGTGGCCTATCTGACGCTGATGGAACGCAAGGTGCTGGCGGCGATGTCGCTGCGCATGGGGCCCAACGTGGTCGGGCCTTTCGGCCTGCTGCAGCCCTTTGCCGACGCGGCGAAGCTGATCTTCAAGGAAACCATCATCCCCTCGGGTGCGAACAAGTTCCTGTTCGTGATGGCCCCTTGCATCACCTTCATCCTGGCGCTGATCGCCTGGGCGGTGATCCCGGTTTCGGAAGGCTGGGTGATCGCCAACATCAATGTCGGCGTGCTGTATCTCTTTGCGATCTCGTCGCTGGGCGTCTACGGCATCATCATCGCCGGTTGGTCGTCGAATTCGCGCTACGCCTTCCTCGGCGCGCTGCGTTCTTCGGCGCAGATGGTGTCCTACGAAGTTTCGATGGGCTTCGTGATCATCACCGTGCTGCTCTGCGTCGGCTCTTTGAACCTGAGTGCAATCGTGGAAGCGCAGAAGACGGTGTGGTTCGCCCTGCCGCTTTTCCCGATGTTCATCGTCTTCTTCATCTCGGCCCTGGCCGAGACCAACCGACACCCCTTCGACCTGCCGGAAGCGGAAGCCGAACTGGTGGCCGGTTATCAGGTCGAATATTCGTCGATGACCTTCGCTCTGTTCTTCCTGGGCGAATACGCGAACATGATCCTGATGTCGGGCATGACCACGATCCTGTTCCTCGGCGGATGGTTGCCGCCGTTTGACATCGCGCCGTTCAACTGGGTTCCGGGCATTGTCTGGTTCTGCCTCAAGATCTTTGTGCTGCTGTTCGTGTTCATCTGGGTGCGCGCCACCGTGCCGCGCTACCGCTACGACCAGCTGATGCGCCTGGGTTGGAAGGTCTTCCTGCCGTTCTCGCTGTTCTGGGTGGTGGCTACCGCGGGCGTGCTCGTCGCCTTCGATCTGCTGCCGAAAGGGGTGTAAGCCATGGCTCTGCTCGACCGCGGCGCCCGCACGATCTTCCTCTGGGAAGTGGTGAAGGGGCTTGGCCTGACTTTCAGCTATATGTTCAAGAAGCGCGCGACGCTGAACTATCCCTATGAAAAGGGCCCATTGGGCCCGCGCTTCCGCGGTGAGCATGCCCTGCGCCGCTATGCCAATGGCGAGGAACGCTGCATCGCCTGCAAGCTGTGCGAAGCGATCTGCCCGGCCCAGGCCATCACCATCGAGGCCGAGCCGCGTGAAGACGGCTCGCGCCGCACCACGCGTTACGACATCGACATGACCAAGTGCATCTATTGCGGCTTCTGCCAGGAAGCCTGCCCGGTGGATGCCATCGTCGAGGGGCCGAATTTCGAGTTTGCCACCGAAACCCGCGAAGAGCTTTTCTACAACAAGGAAAAGCTGCTCGCGAATGGCGAACGTTGGGAATACGAGATTTCGCGCAACATCGCCGCTGACGCGCCGTACCGCTGAGCGCATCGCAGGCGAGGGGGTAAACTATGATCATCCAGGCTTTGGCCTTCTACCTGTTCGCAGCGATCACCGTCGCCTCCGGCTTCATGGTGATCGCTTCGCGCAACCCGGTGCATTCCGTGCTCTTCCTCATCCTGGCCTTCTTCAATGCGGCCGGGCTGTTCGTGCTGATGGGGGCGGAATTCCTCGGCATGATCCTGGTGATCGTCTATGTCGGTGCCGTCGCGGTGCTGTTCCTGTTCGTGGTGATGATGCTCGACATCAACTTCGTCGAACTGCGCCAGGGCTTCCTGCAATACCTGCCGATCGGCGGGCTGATCGGCTTCATCCTGCTGGTCGAGCTGGCGCTGGTGCTGGGCGGCTGGGTGATCACGCCGGCGGCCAAGTCGGTTGCGACCGATCCGATTCCGGCGCTGGATCAGGTCACAAACACTCATGCGCTGGGCGCGGTGCTCTATACCAAATACATCTACCTGTTCCAGGGTGCCGGCCTGATCCTGCTGGTCGCCATGATCGGCGCCATCGTGCTGACACTGCGTTCGCGTCCGGGCGTGAAGCGCCAGAACATTGCCGAGCAGGTCAGCCGCCCGCGCGATGCGGCGGTGGCGATCCGCAAGGTCGAGCCGCGGAAGGGAATCTGACCATGACTATCGGCCTCGGACATTACCTCACTGTGGCGGCGATCCTGTTCACGCTCGGGATCATTGGCATCTTTCTCAACCGCAAGAACGTCATCGTCATCCTGATGTCGATCGAGCTGATGCTGCTGGCGGTAAACCTGAACCTGGTGGCGTTTTCCACCCACCTGAATGATCTGGTCGGCCAGGTCTTCGCGCTGTTCGTGCTCACCGTGGCGGCAGGCGAGGCGGCGATCGGTCTGGCGATCCTGGTGGTCTATTTCCGCAACCGCGGCACTATCGCGGTTGAAGACATCAACATGATGAAGGGCTGAGGCGGCGATGACGATGTACCATCTGATCGTTTTCCTGCCCCTGCTGGCCGCGATCATCGCCGGCTTCTTCGGGCGCCGTATCGGCGATGCCGCCGCCATGGCAGTCACCTGCGTTGCCGTGGGCATTTCCGCCATCCTGTCCTGGGTCGCCTTCTATCTGGTGATCTCGAAGGGCATGACCGTCAACGTGAAGGTGCTGGACTGGATCGACTCCGGCAGTTTCAGCGTGGACTGGGCACTGAAGATCGACCAGCTCACCGCCGTCATGCTGGTGGTGGTCAATACCGTGTCGGCCGTGGTGCATGTCTACAGCGTCGGCTATATGAGCCACGACGAGCATCGGCCGCGTTTCTTCGCCTACCTGTCGCTGTTTACCTTCGCCATGCTCATGCTGATCACGGCGGATAATTTCGTGCAGCTTTACATGGGCTGGGAAGGCGTAGGTCTGGCCTCCTACCTGCTGATCGGTTTCTGGTTCAAGAAGCCATCGGCCAATGCCGCCGCCATCAAGGCTTTCGTGGTCAACCGCGTCGGCGATTTCGGTTTCGCGCTGGGCATCTTCGCGCTGTTCCTCGCCACCGGTTCGGTCACCTTCGATGCCGTGTTCAAGGCCGCGCCGGATCTGGCCGGCAAGACCTTCCACTTCCTGTGGAAGGACTGGGACATCCTGACGGTCGCCACCTTCCTGCTGTTCCTGGGCGCCATGGGCAAGTCGGCCCAGCTTGGCCTGCACACCTGGCTGCCGGATGCGATGGAAGGTCCGACCCCGGTTTCGGCCCTGATCCATGCCGCAACAATGGTCACCGCCGGCGTCTTCATGGTGGCGCGTTGCTCGCCGCTGTTCGAATACGCGCCCGACACGCTGGCCTTCGTGGCCGTGATCGGCGCCAGCACGGCCTTCTTCGCTGCCACGGTCGGCTTGGCGCAGAACGACATCAAGCGCGTGATCGCCTATTCGACCTGCTCGCAGCTCGGCTACATGTTCTTCGCGCTCGGCGTCTCGGCCTATCCGGCCGCGATCTTCCACCTGTTCACGCATGCCTTCTTCAAGGCCCTGCTGTTCCTGGGCGCCGGTTCGGTGATCCATGCCGTGAGCGGTGAGCAGGACATGCGAAACATGGGCGGCCTGTGGAAGCACATCAAGATCACCTACGTGATGATGTGGATCGGCTCGCTGGCGCTGGCTGGTTTCCCGATCTTTGCCGGCTATTATTCCAAGGACATGATCCTGGAAGTGGCCTATGCGGCCGGTGGCGTGGGTACCTATGCCTATGTGCTGGGCATGGCCGCGGCGATCCTGACGGCCTTCTATTCCTGGCGTCTACTGTTCATGACCTTCCACGGTGAACCGCGTGCCGACCATCACGTGATGGAGCACGTGCATGAAAGCCCGATGGTGATGCTGCTGCCGCTGTTCGTGCTGGCTTTCGGCGCGGTCTTCGCCGGCATCGCCTTCCACGACGGCTTCATCGGCCATCACTGGAAGGAATTCTGGGGCAATTCGATCCTGATTCTGGAAAACCACAAGGCGATGGAAGACGCCCATCATGTGCCTTTCCTGGTCAAGGTGGGCCCAATCATCGTCGGTGTCATCGGCATCGCCATCGCCTGGCTGGCCTATATCCGCGACACCAGCCTGCCGGTGGAAGCCGCCCGGCAGCACCGGATGCTCTATCAGTTCTTGCTGAACAAGTGGTATTTCGACGAGCTTTACGACCGCATTTTCGTGCGGCCGGCGATGTGGCTCGGCCGCGTGTTCTGGAAAGGCGGCGATGGCAAGATCATCGATGGCCTCGGGCCGGATGGACTTGCCGCCACCGTGGTCCGGCTGGCTAAGCGGGCGTCGATCCTGCAGACCGGCTATGTCTATCACTACGCTTTCGCCATGCTGATCGGCGTGGCGGCGCTGGTGACCTATTTCTTCAGTGCGATGGGGCACTAATCCGATGTCGAGCATGCCCTTGCTGTCCATCGTCACCTTCCTGCCGCTGGCGGGTGCTGCGTTCATTTTCCTGGCCCGCGGGCCGGAGGAGATTGTGGCCCGCAATGCCCGCGCGGTAGCCTTGTGGACCACCACGATCACCTTCGCGGTGTCGCTGCTGATCTGGCTGAACTTCGATAATTCGACCGCGGCCTTCCAGTTCGTCGAGAAGACCGCGTGGGTCGCGACCGGCATCAACTATCATATGGGTGTCGACGGCATCTCCATGCTGTTTGTCATCCTCACCACCTTCCTGATGCCGTTCTGCATCCTGGCCTCGTGGGAAGCGATCGAGACCCGCGTCAAGGAATACATGATCGCCTTCCTGGTCATGGAAACCCTGATGATCGGCGTGTTCTGTGCGCTCGATCTGGTGCTGTTCTACCTGTTCTTCGAAGCCGGTCTGATCCCGATGTTCCTGATCATCGGCATCTGGGGAGGCAAGCGTCGCATCTATGCCAGCTTCAAGTTCTTCCTTTACACGCTGCTCGGCTCGGTGCTGATGCTGCTGGCGATCCTGTACATGTATTTCACCGCCGGCACGACCGACATCCCGAGCCTGATGAAGACCGGCCTGTTCTCCGCGCAGGCGCAGACATGGTTGTGGCTGGCCTTCTTTGCCTCGTTTGCCGTTAAGATGCCGATGTGGCCGGTGCATACCTGGCTGCCGGATGCCCACGTGGAAGCGCCGACGGCCGGCTCGGTGATCCTGGCCGCCGTGCTGCTGAAGATGGGCGGCTACGGCTTCCTGCGTTTCTCGCTGCCTATGTTCCCGCTGGCCAGCGAATATTTCGCGCCGTTTGTCTTCGCGCTCAGCGTGATCGCCATCGTCTATGCTTCGCTGGTGGCGCTGGTGCAGGAAGACATGAAGAAGCTGATCGCCTATTCGTCGGTGGCCCATATGGGCTTCGTCACCATGGGCATCTTCACCTTCAATACCCAGGGAGTTGAGGGCGCGATCTTCCAGATGCTCAGCCACGGCATCGTGTCGGGTGCGCTGTTCCTCTGTGTCGGCGTGGTTTACGACCGCCTGCATACCCGTGAGATCGCGCGCTATGGCGGTCTGGTCAACAACATGCCGAAATACGCCTTCGTCTTCATGCTCTTCACCATGGCCAATGTGGGCCTGCCGGGCACCGGCGGTTTCGTCGGCGAGCTGCTCACCCTGGTCGGCGCCTTCCAGGCGAATACCTGGGTGGCCCTGATCGCCACATCTGGCGTGATCTTCGCCGCGGCCTATGCGCTCTGGCTGTATCGTCGCGTGGTGTTCGGCGAACTGACCAAGGCTGATCTGAAGAACATGCTGGACCTAAGCCCGCGCGAGATCGCCATCTTCGCTCCGCTGGTGGTGATGACCCTGTGGATGGGCATCTATCCGGCGCCCTTCTTCGATGTGATCGCCGCTTCGGCCAAGCATTTGCTGGAACAGCATCAGACCGCCCTTGCCGCCGCCAAGGCGGTGGCGACCGCCGCCCGCTAAAGCGGAAGAGGAGTTCGACCCGTGACCGCTTCGACCATGCCCGCCCTGGCGCCGGCCTATCCGGAAATCTGGCTTGCCCTGGCCTCGATGGCTCTGCTGATTTTCGGCGTCTTCCGCGGCGATACCTCGACCCGCCTGGTATCCTGGCTCGCGGTGGCCGTGCTGGCCGTCGCCATCCTGCTTGTTGCCATGCAGCCGGCCGGCAGCGTGACGACCTTCGGCGACATGTTCATCGCCGATGGCTTCGGTCGTTTTGCCAAGGTGCTGATCCTGCTGGGCTCGGCGTTTTCGATCATCCAGTCGCTTGGCTATATCCGCTACGAGCGGATGGAGCGTTTCGAATATCCCGTGCTAATCCTGCTGGCCAGCACCGGCATGATGATGATGGTTTCGGCCAACGACCTGATCGCGCTTTATCTGGGTCTGGAGCTGCAGTCGCTATCGCTTTACGTGCTGGCGGCGTTCAAACGCGATTCCGGCCGTGCCACCGAAGCGGGCCTGAAGTATTTCGTGCTCGGCGCGCTGTCGTCCGGCATGCTGCTCTATGGCAGCTCGATGATTTATGGTTTCGCCGGTTCGACCAGCTTCCCGCTGATCGCCAAAGCCCTGGCTGGTGGCGGCGGGGCGTCCATCGGCCTGGTGGTTGGCATCGTCTTTCTCTGCGCAGGCTTGGCCTTCAAGGTTTCTGCGGTGCCGTTCCATATGTGGACGCCTGACGTCTACGAGGGCGCGCCCACGCCGGTGACGGCCTTTTTTGCCGTGGCACCCAAGGTGGCGGCGATGGCGCTGTTCGTCCGATCTCTGCTCAGCCCGTTTGGCGAGATCGCCCATGACTGGCAGCAGATCATCATCGTGGTCAGCGCGCTCAGCATGATTCTCGGCGCCTTTGCGGCCATCGCGCAGAGCAATGTCAAACGCCTGATGGCCTATTCCTCGATTGGTCATGTCGGCTATGCCCTGATCGGTCTTGCCGCCGGCACGCAGGAAGGCGTACGCGGCATCCTGATCTATCTGGCCATCTATCTGGCCATGAATGTCGGCACCTTCGCCATCATCCTCTCCATGCGCCAGAAGGACCGCATGGTCGAAGGCGTGCAGGATTTGGCCGGCCTGGCCAAGACCCATCCGGGCATGGCGCTGCTGCTGGCGGCTTTCATGTTCTCGCTGGCGGGTGTGCCGCCGCTGGCCGGCTTCTTCGGCAAGTTCTACGTCTTCATGGCCGCCATCAACGCCAAGCTCTATGTGCTGGCGGTGCTCGGCGTGCTCAGCTCGGTGGTGGGCGCCTATTATTATCTGCGCATCGTGAAGATCATGTATTTCGACGAGGCAGCCGAGCCACTGGCAAAACCGGTGCGCGGCGAACTTGGCGCGGTGATGACCGTGACCGGCCTGTTCACGATTCTGTTCTTCGTGATGCCCGGCCCGCTGCTCGCTGCCGCTGAAACCGCCGCCAAGGCGCTGTTCCCGTAAGCGGGACCGGGCGCGGACCCACCCGATGAAGTGGGATCTGCGGATATTCGACGTCCTCGATAGCACCAACGAGGAAATCCGCCGTCAGGTCGAAACGGGCATGGCGGAAGGGCTTGCCGTGCTGGCGCACAGCCAGACCGCCGGCCGCGGTCGCCGTGGCCGGGCTTGGGAGTCGCCAGCCGGCAACCTGTTTATCTCGCTGCTGCTGCGCCCCAAAGCCAGTCCTGCGCAGGCCGCCACGCTATCTTTCCTTACGGCCGTTGCCTTGGCCGAAGCTCTCGAATTGGCCGCGCCGCAGCTCGGGGCGCAGATCACATGCAAATGGCCCAATGACGTGCTGGTGAATGGCGCCAAGATCGCCGGCATCCTGCTGGAGTCCCGTACGCGACCTGATGGCGCCATGGATTGGGTCACGGTCGGAATCGGCGTGAATCTGGCGCACCATCCCGACCAGACGCCATATCCGGCCACGGCGCTCGCCGCGCATGGTGTTCAGGTTGCGCCAGAGGATTTTGCCCCTTGGCTGCTGGCGCGCTACGGCTATTGGTATGGTCGCTGGCGGGCAGAAGGTTTTGCGCCGGTGCGTGAGGCATGGCTGAGAAAAGCGCAGGGGCTTGGTCTTTCGGCTGTGGTGCGTCTGCCGGATCGGGAATTGCATGGCCGTTTCGTGGCGCTGGACGATAGTGGCGCCTTGCTGCTGGAATTGCCCGACGGCCGCGTGCAGACTGTCACGGCCGGTGACGTATTCCCGGCTGCTTGAAAGGACGACGCCATGCTGCTCGCCATCAATGCCAACAACACCAATGTGAAATTCGGCGTCATCGACGGCGACCGGATCGTGGGCGAATGGCGCCAGCATACGTCAGGCATGCGCACGGCGGACGAACATGCCGTCTGGCTGCTGCAGCTCATGCAGATCGAGGGCATAGATCCCAAAGGTATCGATGCCGCCATCATCGCCAGCGTGGTGCCGCAGGCCACCTTCAACCTGCGCCGGCTCTGCACCCGCTATTTCAATACCGAGCCGATGGTGCTGGGCGAGCCGAACGTTAAATACGGCATCCAGATCAAGGGGCAGGGCGCCGGCGCCGACCGCATCTGCAACACCGTGGGCGCCAGCGTCCTGTATCCGAATATCCCGATGATCGTCGTCGATTTCGGCACCGCCACCACCTTCGATGTAGTCGATGAAGAGGGCAGCTATTGCGGCGGTGTGATCGCGCCGGGCATCAACCTGTCCATCGAGGCGCTGGTGAATGCCACGGCTTTGTTGCCGCGCATCGTGGTGGAAAAGCCCAAGACCGTGATCGGCACCACCACCATCGCCTGCATGCATTCCGGCGTGTTCTGGGGTTATGTCGGCCTGATCGAGGGCATTGTTGCCCGCATCCGCGAGGAATTCGGGCGGCCGATGAAGGTGATTTCCACTGGCGGTCTGGCCCCGGTGTTTGATGGCGCCACCGCCGTGATCGAGCAGATCGTGCCTGACATCACCGTGCGCGGCCTGATCGAAATCCACCGGCGCAGCACTAAATAATCTGTATGTCCGAACGCCTGGACCAGAACAGCCTGTATTTCCTCCCGCTCGGCGGGGTAAACGAGATCGGCATGAACCTGAACCTGTATGGGTTCGGCGACCGGTGGTTGATGGTCGATCTGGGCACCAGTTTTGCCGATGAGGGCATGCCGGGTGTCGATCTGGTGCTGCCGGATGTGACCTGGATCGCCGGCCGGCGCGAACGCCTGCTGGGCATCGTGCTGACCCATGCCCACGAGGACCATCTGGGTGCCATCAGCCATGTCTGGGAGGAACTGCGCTGTCCCGTCTGGGCCACCGGCTTCGCGGCCAGCGTGCTGCGCAAGAAGCTGGAAGAGAAGGGGCTGGCCGACGAGGTGCCGGTACATGTCTACAAGCCCGGCGAGCTGATCGATCTGGGGCCGTTCAAGGTCCGCTCGATGAACATCACGCATTCCACGCCCGAGAGCCAGGCGCTGGCCATTGAAACGCCGGCCGGCGTGGTGCTGCATACCGGTGACTGGAAACTCGATCCACGGCCGGTGCTGGGCCCGCAGACCGAAATCGAAACCGTGCGTGCCTATGGCGACAAGGGTGTGTTGGCGCTGGTTTGCGACAGTACCAATGTGTTCAATCGCGGCCAGTCCGGTTCGGAAGGCGACGTGCGCGACAGCCTGATGCAGGTGCTGGCCAATAAGCCCGGCCGCATCGCCGTGACCACGTTTTCGTCAAACCTCGCTCGGCTGGAAAGCCTGTTCGATGTGGCGAACCATCTCGGTCGGCATATCTGCCTGATCGGCCGTTCGCTGCACCGCTTCATCCAGGCGGCGCGCGAGAATGGCTATCTGGAGCACATCCCAAATCTGGTCGATGAACGCGAGGCCGGTTTCCTGCCGCGCGAGAAAGTCATGTATGTCTGCACCGGCTGCCAGGGCGAGCCGCGCGGCGCCATGGCGCGCATCGCTTTCAACAGCCATCCCCATGTGGTGCTGTCGCCCGGCGACACGGTGGCCTTTTCCTCCAAGATCATCCCCGGCAACGAACGCACGCTGTTCCGCCTGCATAATGAACTGGTGCGCAACGGCATCGAGGTGATCACCGAGAAGGATGCCTTCATCCATGTCTCGGGCCACCCATCGCGCGACGAACTGGCTGAGATGTATCGCCTTGCCCGGCCGCAGATCGCCGTGCCGGTGCATGGCGAGCCACGTCATCTGGTGGAGCATGCCCGCTTCGCCCAGAGCCTGCAGGTGCCGCACGGCATCGTGCCGCGCAATGGCGACCTGATCCGGTTGGCGCCCGGCGCGCCTGACGTGGTCGAGCAGGTGCCCTCAGGCCGGCTGGCCATCGACGGCGACGAGCTGGTGCCTGTGCAAGGCGGTGCGCTGCAGGTGCGCCGCAAGCTCGCCTTCAACGGCGCTGCCTCGGTCAGCCTGGTGGTGGACGGCGAGGGCCGGCTACAGACCCGGCCCCATGTAAAGCTGTCGGGCGTGGTGAACGGCGATGTCGACCTGATCGCCGCCGAGATCGCCGCCGAGATCGCCGCTGCCATCGACCGGCTGAAACCCGGTGCCCACCGCGACGACAATAATCTGGAACAGGCCGCCCACCGGGCCCTGCGGTCGGTACTGAAGGGGCTGACCGGCCGCAAGCCGATCACCCAGGTCCATATCATCCGGATGGCGGATTAGGGGGCGGCGTCGCGCGCTTCTGACGCAGCGTCACGCCTTGCCCCCGGGCCCGGCCGGCCCCATATTGCAGCGCAGAAACGACCACAGACCACAGGGAAACGACCGCCATGATCGGCCGCCTCAACCACGTCGCCATTGCCGTGCCCAACCTTGCCGCCGCCGCGGCCACCTATGCCAACACGCTGGGTGCCAGGGTCTCGGATCCGGTCGATGAGCCCGACCACGGCGTGACGGTAGTTTTCGTCGAGTTGCCCAACACCAAGATCGAGCTGCTGCATCCGCTCGGCGAGAATTCGCCCATCGCGAAATTCCTGGCCAACAATCCCTCGGGCGGCATGCATCATGTCTGCTACGAGGTGGACGACATCATCGCCGCCCGCGACAAGCTGAAGGCCGACGGCGCCCGTGTGCTGGGCGATGGCGAGCCGAAGATCGGCGCGCACGGCAAGCCGGTGCTGTTCCTGCATCCGAAGGATTTCTGCGGCACCCTGGTCGAGATCGAGCAGATCTGAGCGAGCCCTTAAGCATGACCTGGTTCAACAACAGCATAGCCTTCGTCATAATCTACATGGTGGTGCTGTTCTGCGTGCTGCCCATCGGCGTGAAGACGCCGGACGAAATGGGCGAAAACAAGCTGCCCGGCCAGGCCGATTCCGCGCCGGTCAATCCGAGGCTGGGCTTCAAATTCCTGCTGGCTTTAGGGATCAGCGGTGCGTTGTTCGGGGTCTATTACGTGATCGGTTATTACGACCTGCTGGGCCTGAATGTTCTGCTCGGCCGGGGGCTCTGAGAGCGAGCTCCAAAACGGCGTATTTGATAGCCGCTGATCGCTACTTATGCGCGAAAGTCCCGGGATTCAGAAGAACAGGGAAGCACAAAAAAGAAAGGAGCAAGGACGTGCCTCGCTCCGTATCCCGTCTCGCGGGTAAGTTTAAGCCTCCCCAGACTTGGGCCGCCTGTTACCAAGCGGTTGCGTATTTTCTATACCGAATGATGAAACCGGTGTCACCCGAAAAGTTATAGGTTCCTAACAAAATGGTAATAATACGCCGTCAAGGTTGTGGGATGCCTCGGTTTGCGACCGCTGTAATTCTACCCGGCCTGCTGGCGACCCTGTTGCTGGCTTCTGGCGTCCTGGCACAGACCTCACAGGTCCCGAAAAAAGCCCCCGAGTCGCAGCCTGAGCCTCTCCAAACTGTGATTGTGCTGGATGCCGCCGACTGCCGCCGCCTTCTGGCCCGGCAGGGCAGCGTGACCATGCACCAGCCGGCCCCGGACGTGACCTACCAGCCGGGCCGAGACGTCGATTCCCAGGGCCGCCCCATCGCCCAGGCCGATCTGCCGGGCAGCAATCCGTTTCCCATGGACGGACCGATCACGCTCGACCTGCTGATCCCGCTGGAAACCCTGCTGGGCAGCCGTACGCCGCCGCGCATGGGCAAGGCTGAGACCAGCGTGGGCAAGGTGGCCGTAGACCCCAAGACCGGCCGTCTGGCCTTCAATGGCCAGCCGCTGGAGCCGAAGGGCGAGGATGCCTTGGCTGCGGCCTGCCGCGACTATCTGGCCAAGCACCCGGCCCCCCGCCGATAGTCGCCCGCCGACAGTTGCCTTGTCCGGGTCCTTGCGACCCTTCCGCTACGGCCTTAAAAACGCCCCATTATCCCGCCATCTCCGTTTCTTATCAGGATCGTCACACCCATGCGGCTCAGCAGCTATTTCCTGCCCGTTCTCAAGGAAAACCCGAGCGAAGCGCAGATCGTCAGCCATCGGCTGATGCTGCGTGCCGGCATGGTCCGGCAGACCGCCGCCGGCATCTATGCTTGGCTGCCGCTGGGCCATCGCGTGCTGAAGAAGATCGAGCAGATCGTGCGCGAGGAACAGGATGCCGCCGGCGCGCAGGAGATGCTGATGCCGACCATCCAGTCGGCCGAGCTGTGGCAGAAAAGCGGCCGCTACGAGGATTACGGCAAGGAGATGCTGCGCATCACCGACCGCCACGAGCGTCCGATGCTCTATGGCCCGACCAATGAGGAGATGCTGACCGACATCGTGGCGTCGGAGTGGAAGAGCTATCGCGACCTGCCGAAGATTCTCTATCACATTCAGTGGAAATTCCGTGACGAGGTGCGTCCGCGTTTCGGCGTGATGCGTGGCCGCGAATTCCTGATGAAGGATGCCTATTCCTTCGATCTTGATCAGGCTGGCGCGCGTCGTTCGTATAATCGCATGTTCGTGGCTTATCTGCGCACCTTCGCGCGGCTCGGCCTGAAGGCGATCCCCATGCAGGCCGACACCGGCCCGATCGGCGGTGATCTGAGTCATGAATTCATCGTGCTGGCCGAAACCGGCGAAAGCGGCGTGTTCTGCGACAAGGCCCTGATCGAGCGCGACGTGTTGAGCGAAAAAGTCGATTATAATGGCGACCTGCAGCCCATCGTGGATTCCTGGACCGCGCCGTATGCGGCCACCGAGGAAAAACACGACATGGCCCGTTTCGAGGCCCTGCCCAACGAGCGCCAGGTGGCGGCTCGTGGCATTGAAGTCGGGCACATCTTCTATTTCGGCACCAAGTATTCCAAGCCGATGGGCGCAGTGGTTCAGGGGCCAGGCGGTGAGAGCATCACGCTTGAGATGGGCTCCTACGGCATCGGCGTGTCGCGCCTGGTCGGCGGCATCATCGAAGCGAGCCATGACGATAATGGCATCATCTGGCCGTTCAGCGTGGCGCCGTTCCATGTCGGCCTGATCAACCTGAAGGTCGGCGACAAGGATTGCGACGCGGCTGCGGAAGCGCTCTATGCCAAGCTGCAGACTGCCGGCTTCGATGTGCTGTATGACGACCGCGACGAGCGCGCTGGTGCCAAATTCGCCACCATGGATCTGATCGGCCTGCCGTATCAGGTGACCATCGGTCCGCGTGGCGTGAAGGCCGGTGTGGTCGAGGTAAAGAATCGTGCCACCGGCGAGAAGGAAGAGATCACGCCCGAGGCCGTGTTGAACAAGCTTTCTGCCCTGCGTAACGCGTAATCACCCAAGGATCACGCATGCCCTTCTTTTCCCGGTTTGAGTGGCTGCTGGCTTTGCGCTACCTGCGCGCCCGCCGGCAGGAGGGCTTCATCTCGGTGATCGCGGTGTTCTCCTTCCTCGGCATCATGCTGGGGGTGGCAACACTGATCATCGTGATGAGCGTGATGAACGGCTTCCGCGCCGAATTGCTGGGCCGTATCCTCGGCCTGAACGGGCATCTCACCATCCAGCTGGAATCACGCAACAGCCTGCCGGATTACGAATTCGTGGCCGAGGCAGTGGGCAAGATGCCCGGCGTGGTGCTGGCCAATCCGATGGTCGAAGGCCAAGTGATGGCCACGGCGAACAACGCGGCCGCCGGCGTGATGGTGCGCGGCGTGCGGCAGGTCGACCTGATGCAGGAAAGCGCCATCGCCAAAGGCGTCCGCGAGGGCTCCTTGCGCGATTTCCAGGGTGACGACGCAGTTGCCATCGGCCACCGGCTGGCACGCAAGCTGGGCCTGCGGCTGGGCGACCAGATTACGCTGGTCTCGCCGCAGAACAACACCACACCGTTCGGCAGCGTGCCGCGGCTGGTGCGCTATCGCGTGGCGGCGATCTTCGACGTTGGCATGTTCGAGTATGACTCGGCCTTTGTCTATGTGCCCTTCGAGGCGGCGCAGACCTATTTCCGACTGCCCAATGCGGCCAGCGCCGTGGAAGTGCGGCTGGAGAATCCCGACCAGGCGCGCCAGGCGGCGCGGCAGATCATGCAGCGGCTGGGCCCGCAATACCGCATCTACGACTGGCAGCAGGCCAATGCCCATTTCGTCAGCGCGCTGGAGGTCGAGCGCAACGTGATGTTCCTGATCCTGACGCTGATCATCGTGGTGGCGGCGTTCAACATCATCTCCAGCATGATCATGCTGGTGAAGGACAAGGGCCGCGACATCGCCATCCTGCGTACCATGGGCACCTCGCGCGCCTCGATCATGCGCATCTTCGTGATTGCCGGCGCCAGCATCGGTATGCTGGGCACCGCCAGCGGCTTCGCCCTTGGCCTGGCCTTTTCGCTCAATATCGAGCATATCCGCCAGTTCCTGCAGAGCCTGACTGGCTGGCAGCTTTTCCCCGCCGAGATCTATTTCCTGTCGCAGTTGCCGTCCAAGGTGGATTCCACCGAGGTTGTGTATGTCGTGGCGATGGGTCTGGCGCTGTCGTTGCTGGCAACGCTGTATCCCAGTTGGCGCGCGGCCCGCCTCGATCCGGTGGAGGCGCTGCGGTATGAGTAACGTTCTGGAGTTGCAGGATATCCGCCGTACCTTCAGTCAGGGCGGCGAAACGGTCGAAGTGCTGCGTGGCGTCGACCTCACTGTAAAGGGTGGCGAGATCGTCGCCCTGCTGGGACCCTCAGGTTCGGGCAAATCCACGCTGCTGCATATCGCCGGCCTGCTGGAACGGCCGAGTTCCGGCCGCATCGTGATCGGCGGTCAGGATTGCAGCGCGATGGACGATACCGAGCGCACCCTGACCCGGCGCCATCGCATCGGCTTCGTCTACCAGTACCACCATCTGCTGCCGGAATTCTCGGCACTCGAGAACGCCGCCATGCCGCTGCGCGTGCGTGGCGAAGGCGCCTCCGCCGCCGGGGCGAAGGCCACCAAATTGTTGACCGATCTCGGCTTGGGCCATCGCTTGAGTCATCGCCCGGCGCGCCTATCGGGCGGCGAACAGCAGCGCGTGGCCATAGCCCGCGCTGTTGTTGGAAAGCCGGATCTGTTGCTGGCAGACGAGCCGACTGGCAATCTGGATGAAAAGACCGCCGAGACGGTGTTCGCCGAATTGACCGGCCTGGTGCGCAACAACGGCATCGGTGCGCTGATCGCCACTCACAACATGGAGTTGGCGCGGCGCATGGACCGTATCGTCACCCTGCATGAGGGGCGGCTGCGGGCGGCCTGACAACCGGCTCAGGCGGCGTTGGTGCCGGCCTCACGCATCCGTTTGAGCCAGAGCTGCCGCTGTGCATTGCCCGCAGCGGCCACGCCGCCGAAGATCGTATCCTTCACCGGCCGGATCCCGACAAAGCCCAGGATGTTGCGCTTGAGCAGCCGCAGGGCATGGGCGAAGAAGAGCCAGCGATAGGCGAGGGCAGGCATGCCCATGGTAATCACCACATGCGCGGTGCGGCCGGCCAGTCTTTGCTCCGGAAATCCCGTGGCGCGGTATACGAAGGCAAAGCCCGGTCGCAGTACCTGCTCGAAAAAAGCTTTCAGCATTGCCGGCATGTCACCGAGCCAGAGCGGGAACACCACCAGGATATGCTCGGCCCAGGCGATTGCGGCCTGCGCCTCGGTCAATGCGCTGGCCGGCGAGCTATGCTCGAATTCCGATTGGCCGCGCAGGTAGGGAATGTCGAGCGTGGCGATGTCTATGCGCCGGATTTCGTGGCCGGCCTGTTGCGCCCCGTCAGCATAAGCATCGGCCAACGCCCGGCAGAGCCGGTCATGCGACGGATCAGGATGGCCCAGCAGGATCAGGATGCGCTTGCCCATGGCCACAAAATGCAGCATGCGGGGGCGGCATGCCTTGATCTGTATCAGGGCCAGACTGTGACGCCGGTTGCCGTGACGTCACCGCCATATGGCGATTGCGTCGGCCCGGGAAGGGCTTAGGATTTTCCCGTCAACGGAGGAAACCATGACGCAGCCGCAGATCGTCCTGCTCACCCATGTGAAGCATTTCATCGGCCCGACCGCGGTGCACCGCCTGCTGCGCGAGGGGATGACGGTGGTCTGTCATGACATGGCCTTCGCCGATCCGGCTGTCCGCGAGGCTTTCCGGGCCGAAGTGCCCGGCGCGGAGGTCTGCGCCGCTACTGCGCCCATCGAACTGGTCGCCGAAATCATCGACCGTTTCGGCCGTCTGGATGCGCTGGTTTCCAACGATCCCTATCCGGCAGTGCGTGCCGCCGTCGATGAGGCCGACCCGACCGAGTTCCGCCGTGCCATCGAGGCCATGATGGTGTGGCCCTATACGCTTATCGGCCGCGCGGCGGCGCAGATGAAGGCGCAGAATGGTGGTCGCATCCTGATCGTCTCATCCGCCGCGCCGCTCACCGGCATCCCGAATTATTCCATGTATGCCATCGCGCGCGGCGGCGCCAATGCCATGGTGCCGACGCTGTCGAAGGAATTGGCACGCTGGAACATCCCGGTGAATGCCATCGCCGCCAACTATATCAAGAATCCGGATTACTTCCCGCCCGAGCTGCTCGCCAACAAGGAGGCGGTCGCCAAGATGGTGAAGAACATTCCGCTTGGCCGTCTGGGCGAACCGGAGGAGGTGGCCGAACTGGTGGCGCTGTTTGCCAGCGGTCGCTGCGGTTTCGTCACCGGGCATGTCATACCCATCGCCGGCGGCTGGGCGTAAGCGTCAGTCGGCTGGGGCGGCCACCGCTTTTGGCTTTGCCGGCATGGTCATTGCCACCACGCCGATAAAGACGCAGATAAAGCCGATCCAGGCGGTGGGGCCGAGGCTTTCGCCCAGGAACAGCACACCGATACCCACGCCGATCGGCACGCGCAGGTAAGACTGCGCAGTGGTGCCGACTGAACCCAGAGTGTGGATCAGCCGGAAATAAATGGCGAAGGCCAGCGCCGTGGAAAATACCGACAGACCAAGCAGGGCGAGCAGCGAACTTGTCGATGGTTCCAGTGTCCAGGGCCGGTCGATGACGATGCTGGCCGGGATCAGCAGGGCGGTGCCGCAAAGCAGCGAACCTGCCGCCGGCACCAGCGGATCGAGTCCCTTGAAGCTACGACCGAAGATCGCCGCGCCAGCATAGCTGATGGTGGCGGCGATGATGGCCAGTTGCGAGATCAACTCGCGGCCCAGGCCGTTCAGGGCCTGCAGGCCGACGATCAGGCATATGCCGGCCATGCCAGCGATCACACCGAACAGCTTGCGTGTCGATGTCGGCTCGTGGCGGGTGATTGCCACGGTCAGCAGGAAGGTGAAGATCGGTGTGGTGGAATTCAGGATCGCCGCTAGTCCAGCATCAACGCTGTACTCCGCCCAGGCGATCAGGGTGAAAGGCACCACGCTGTTGAGGCAAGCCTGGAACAGGAAGCGTTTCCAGGTTTCGGCGTCGCGCGGCAGGCGGATGCCGCGCATATGCAGAATCGCCAGCAATAGCAGGCCAGCGATGAGGGTGCGGGCGGCGATCAGCGTCACCGGCGGGATGGTGGCGATGCCCAGCTTGATGAAGGTGTAAGAGGCGCCCCACAGCGTTGCCAGCAGGCCAAGCAGGGCAAAGTCGACAAAAAGGCGGGGCGCAGGGCTGAAGCCGGGCATGCATGGCATCTTTCGTTAATCGCCGTGCACCCTGCCATGACGCCCGATGGCTGTCTGCCGATCGACGCTACGGTCCCGAACGAATTATCGTGAGCGCCGGGCTTTCCATTCCTCGCGCGTTTGCCCCCAGATGTCGGTGTCTATGCTGATCGGGGCGGGCAGGCGGTCCTTCCTCAACCAGCGTGACCCCAGGCGCTGGGCCACCTTCTGCGAGTTCCCGTTCTCGGGCACGATGCAGTGGATTACTTCGTTCCAGCCCAGATGATCGAATGCCCAGTCAATGGCCGCCGTAGCACCTTCGGTGGCATAGCCTTTACCCCAAACATCGCGGATCAGGCCCCAGCCGACCTCGGTGCCGGGCCAGCCTTCCGGCCGCCAGGGACCAAGCCGGCCGATCCAGCGGCCGCTAGTCTTCTCGATCACCGAGAACATGGCGAAGCCGTCGATCGCCCACGCCCCGGCCATGACGCATAGGCCACGCCAGGCGATCGGGCGTTCCTGGACGCCGCCCAGATGGCGCTGGCTTTCCGGATCGGCCATGAAAGCGGCCCAGCCGTCGAGATCGGCGGCTATGGGCGGGCGCAGCACCAAGCGTTCGGTTTCCAAGTGTGTGATCATGGCTTGCTTCTGACTCATATAACAGCGCTGCCAAAGGAATGAGGATTTATGCAGCGTTCTATGTGAATACTATATCTATCTTACAATAAATTGATTTTTCTGGTTTGTTCGCCTAGGTATGGGATTCGTCCGCAAGCGTTCCGCAACAAGCTCCGCGACGTCGGCACTTATCCACAAGATATTGGGAATCAACGCGAATCCGTCATACTCAGGATGGGATTCGGATTCCTTGCGTTCTGGTTTCCGGCGCCTAGGTCGCGTATCGTATTTCGCGAACGGGAATCGAAAATCGCCATGAGCTTTGCCGACTTCGTCCATCTGCGCGTCCATACCGCCTATTCGCTCACCGAGGGGGCGATCCGGCTGCCGAAACTGGCCGAGTTGTGCGTCAAGCTGCGTATGCCCGCCGCGGCGATCACCGATACCAACAACCTCTTCGGCGCCCTGGAAGGTTCCAAGGAACTGGCCGGCAAGGGCATCCAGCCGATCATCGGCTGCCAGCTCAGCCTGACCCGCGCCGACCAGGCCCAAGCCGGTTTCGGCAAGTCCCTGAAGAAACCAGACCCCGACCGTATCGTCCTGCTGGCCCAGAACGCTGCCGGCTATGCCAACCTGATGCGGCTTTCCACCAAAGCCTATCTTGAACCGCCGCCGGGTGAAGCGGCGCAGGTGAACTGGGACGATCTGGAGCGCTGCGCCGAGGGGCTGATCTGCCTGAGCGGCGGGCCCAGCGGTCCGATCGCGCGGCTGCTGTCCGAAGGCCAGACCGATGCCGCGCGACAACAGCTCGAAATGCTGAAACGCATCTTCCCCGGCCGCCTCTATGTGGAATTGCAGCGCCATGGCTGGGCCATCGAAGCCAAGACCGAGCCAGGCCTGCTGAATCTGGCCTATGCGCTGGATCTGCCACTGGTCGCCACCAACGACTGCTATTTCCCCGACGAGAGCATGTATGAAGCGCATGACGCATTGCTCTGCATCGCTGAGGGTACTTATGTGGGCGAGCAGAACCGCCGCCGCGTGACACCCGATCATCGTTTCAAGTCGGCCGAGGAAATGCGGGTGCTGTTTGCCGATCTGCCCGAGGCCATCGATAACACGCTGGTTATCGCGAAACGGTGTGCCATCAAGGCCGAGGAGCGTAAGCCGATCCTGCCCAGCTTTGGCGACGGCAAGGGAGAGTCCGAGGCTGATACGCTGCGCCGCATGGCGCGCGAGGGTCTGGAGAAACGCCTGAAGCAGATTGGCGTGAGCGGCGAGGCCGCCAAACCCTATTACGACCGTCTCGACTTTGAATGCGAGACGATCATCAACATGAAATTCCCCGGCTACTTCCTGATCGTGGCCGATTTCATTCAATGGGCCAAGCGCAACAACGTGGCCGTCGGACCAGGTCGTGGTTCGGGTGCCGGTTCGGTGGTGGCCTGGGCGCTGACCATCACGGACCTTGATCCGCTCCGTTTCGGCCTGCTGTTCGAACGCTTCCTCAATCCGGAACGCGTGTCGATGCCCGACTTCGATATCGATTTCTGCCAGGAGCGGCGGGAAAAGGTGATCGAATACGTGCAGCACAAATACGGCGCCGCCAACGTGGCGCAGATCATCACCTTCGGTAAACTGCAAGCCCGCGCGGCCCTGCGCGACGTCGGTCGCGTGCTGCAATTGCCGCTCGGCCAGGTGGATCGCATCTGCAAGCTGGTGCCGAACAACCCGGCCAATCCGGTAACGCTGGCCCAGGCGATCAAGGACGAGGTGCGCCTGCGCGAGGAGCGCGACCGCGACGAGGCCGTGGCACGCATGATGGATGTAGCGTTGAAGCTGGAAGGCTTGTACCGCAACGCCTCGACCCATGCCGCCGGTGTGGTGATCGGCGACCGCCCGCTGGTGGAGCTGGTGCCGCTCTATCGTGATCCCCATGCCAGCATGCCGGCGACGCAGTTCTCGATGAAATATGCCGAAGCTGCCGGCCTGGTGAAATTCGACTTCCTTGGCCTCAAGACGCTCGACGTGCTTGAGAAGGCCGTCGAGCTGATCCGAAAGAAAGGCGTGCAGATCGATCTGGCCGCCATTCCGCTGGCTGACCAACCGACCTTCGAACTATTGGGACGGGGTGATACGGTGGGCGTGTTCCAGCTCGAAAGTTCGGGCATGCGCGACATGCTGCGCAACATGAAGCCCGACGCATTCGAAGACATCATCGCCTTGGTTGCGCTCTATCGCCCGGGTCCGATGGAAAACATCCCGAGCTACATCGCCCGCAAACACGGTAAGGAAAAGCCCGACTACCTGCATGACTGGCTCAAGCCCGTGCTGGAAGAAACTTACGGCGTCATCATCTACCAGGAACAGGTGATGGAAATCGCCAAGGTGCTGGCCGGCTATTCGCTTGGCGAAGCCGACCTGTTGCGCCGCGCCATGGGCAAGAAGATCAAGGCCGAGATGGATGCGCAAAAGGAGCGCTTCGTTACCGGCGCGAAGGAAAAGGGCGTCGATCCCGACCGCGCCGCCTTCATCTTCGAGCTGGTGGAAAAGTTCGCTGGCTACGGCTTCAACAAGAGCCACGCGGCTGCCTATGCCCTAGTGGCGTGGCAGACCGCCTATCTGAAAGCCAATTTCCCAGTCGAATTCATCGCCGCCTCGATGACGCTCGATCTGTCCAACACCGATAAACTGAATGTCTTCCGCCAGGAATGCGCCCGTCAGGGTATCGGTCTGCTGCCACCGGATGTGAACCGCTCCGAGGTCGAATTCTCTGTGGAGTATGACAAGGCCGAGAAGGGGGCGATCCGCTACGCGCTGGCCGCCGTGCGCAATGTCGGCGCCGCGCCGATGGGCCAGATCGTTGAGGAGCGCAAGGCCGGCGGGTCATTCAAATCGTTGTTTGATTTCGCCGGACGGGTCGATCCGTCGGCGCTGAACAAACGCATGCTGGAGAACATTGCCAAGGCAGGCGCTTTCGACGGGCTGGAAAAAAGCCGCTCCAGAGTGTTAGCCGGGCTGGAGACGCTGATCCGCTATGCCCAGAGCAAGGCGGAAGAACGCGCTTCCAACCAGGTGTCGCTATTCGGAGGCGGCAAGACCGATGAAAGCCTGCCCAAACTGCCCGAAGGCGAAGTCTGGACGCCGATGGAACAACTGGCCAAGGAATTCGAGGCGATCGGCTTCTATCTCTCGGCCCATCCGCTCGACGCCTATCAGGCCACGCTGAACCGCGTGGGCGTGAAGCGTTATGCCGATATGCTGAAACTGCTGCATTCTGGCGACCAGATATTCAAAGTTGCCGGCACGGTGATCTCGAAACAGGAGCGCACGTCGCAGAAGACCGGCAACCGCTTCGCCTTCGTGCAATGTTCGGATGCTTCGGGCATGTTCGAGGTGATGCTGTTCTCCGAGGTGCTGGCGCAGTATCGCGACCTGCTGGAGGCCGGCGCGAATATCGTGTGGACATTGACCGCCCGTGCCGATGGTGAGCAGCAGCGACTCAGTGCCCAGAAAGCCGAGAAGCTGGACGACGTGGCGGCCCGTGCCGCCGCCGGCATTCGCATCATGGTGGAAAACGACAAGCCCTTCGCCCAGATCAAAGGCCTGCTTGAGAAGGCCGGGCGTGGCAAGGGGCAGGTATTGCTGGGCCTGAAGCTGGATGAATCAGGGCTGCCCGGCGGGCTGGAGGCCGATATCAAACTGCCCAGCGGCTATGCCATCAACCCGACCATCCGCCACCAGATCCGCGTGCTGCCGGGGGTGGTGGAGGTTTACGATATTTGAGAGCATTGCATGAATCAGGTTCAACCCCAGGCCATTCACCGCAAGGATTACCGCGCCCCGGATTATCGTTTCGAAGGCATCGCGCTGGAATTCGATTTGCTCCCCGAGGCGACGCGGGTGAAATCGAAGCTGAGCATGGCAGCCGTCAATCCCGGGAAACCCCTGGTGCTGGATGGTGAGGATCTGAAGCTGTTGTCGGTAAAAATGGATGGCCGCTTGCTGGGCACGAGCGAGTACCTGCTTGCCGAGCGCACGCTGACGATCCCCAATCCACCGGCGCGTTTTACCCTGGAGATCGAGACTGAAGTCAACCCGAAAGGCAACACGCAGCTTTCTGGCCTGTATCAATCCAGCGGTAATTTCTGCACCCAGTGCGAAGCAGAAGGTTTTCGCCGCATCACATATTTTCTCGATCGCCCCGATGTGATGACGGTCTATCGCGTGACCATACGGGCAGACAGAAAAACCTGCCCGGTGTTGCTGTCCAACGGCAATCTGGTGGAGGAGGGCACTTTGCCCGATGGCCGCCATTATGCCGTCTGGCACGATCCGTATCCGAAGCCCTGTTATCTCTTTGCGCTTGTGGCCGGCAATCTGGCCTGCAATGAAGATATCTTTGTCACGCAGAGTGGCCGGCAGGTGAAGCTGCGCATCTTCACCGAGCACGGTAAGGAGGGGCGCAGCGCCTATGCCATGGATGCGCTGAAACGTTCCATGCGTTGGGACGAGGCCCGCTTTGGCCTGGAATACGACCTTGATCTGTTCAACATCGTTGCCGTCAGCGATTTCAATATGGGCGCGATGGAGAACAAAAGCCTCAACGTCTTCAATGATCGTTACATCCTGGCCGATCCGGAAACCGCAACAGATGGCGATTTCGCTGCCATCGAGGCCGTGGTGGCGCATGAGTATTTCCACAATTGGACCGGCAATCGCATCACCTGCCGCGACTGGTTCCAGCTCAGTCTGAAGGAAGGTCTCACCGTTTTCCGCGACCAGGAATTCTCATCCGACATGCGCTCGCGGCCGGTGAAGCGCATCCAGGATGTGCGCAATCTGCGTGCCCGCCAGTTTCCCGAGGATGCCGGCCCGCTGGCGCATCCAATTCGGCCCGACAGCTACATCGCTATCGATAACTTTTATACCGCTACGGTTTATGAAAAGGGTTCCGAAGTCATCCGCATGATGCATACCCTGCTGGGTGAAGATGGTTTCCAGAAGGGCATGAAGCTTTATGTCGATCGCCATGATGGCGAGGCGGCCACCTGCGACCAGTTCGTGGCCGCCATGGCCGATGCCAATGGCGCCGACCTTGAGCAATTCCGGCTCTGGTATTCCCAGGCCGGCACGCCTGAACTGCAGGTCGAAGGGCATTACGAGGCGCAAAACGGGGAATATGTTCTGACCGTGGCGCAACATTGTCCGCCCACGCCGGGGCAGCCAGAAAAGAAGCCCATGCATATCCCGCTGCATGTCGGCCTGCTGGATGCGCAGGGCCAGGATATTCCATTACGCCTGGATAAAGAATCGGCCGTGCCGCAGCGTAACGGTCGGCTCCTGTCATTGACGGCGGCAAAACAGACCTTCCGTTTCAGGGGAATACCTGAGCCGCGGGCACTGTCGCTCAACCGCGGCTTCTCGGCACCGGTGAACATCAAGGTAAAACAGAGCGGTGTCGAGCGCGCCTTCCTGATGGCGCATGATTCCGATGCTTTTGCCCGCTGGGAGGCCGGCCAGCAATATGCCACCGACCTGCTGTTGCAGCGCATCGCCAATCCCTCGACACCCTTCGATCCAGCTTTCGCTGCTGCCGTAGGACAGATTCTGCGTGATGATGCTCTGGAGGTGGCCTTCGCTGCCGAGGCCGTCACGCTGCCCAGCGAGGATTATATCGCCGACCACATGGCGGTGATCGACGTCGAGGCGATCCATACGGCGCGGCGAGCCTTGCGCCGGCAGATCGCGGAAACGCATCGCGATCTGCTGTTGGCCACATATGACCAAAACCGCATCTCGGGGCCATACAGCCCGGATGCCGGGCCCGCCGGCAGACGTGCGCTGAAAAATGCGGCGCTAGCTTATCTTGCGGAACTGGCGGCAGAGGAGCGCGGCATTCTCGACCGTATCGCCGGCCAGTATCGCGATGCCGATAACATGACCGATCGCATGGCAGCCCTGCGTCTGCTGGTGGACCTGAACGTACCCGAGCGGCAGGCGGCGCTGGATGATTTCCATGACCGGTTCCGCGGTGATGCGCTGGTGCTGGATAAATGGCTGGCCTTGCAGGCCATCTCGGCCCTGCCGGATGCGCTGGAGCGGGTGAAGGCGCTTCTGCATCATTCAGCCTTCTCGATGCATAAGCCTAACAAGGTCCGCGCCCTGATCGGCAGCTTCACGGCGAACGCCCTGCGCTATCATGCGGCTGACGGTTCGGGCTACGCCTTCCATGCTGACCGAATCATCGAACTGGATCCGATCAATCCGCAGGTGGCTGCCCGCCTGCTGGCGCCGCTGGGGCGTTGGCGCCGTGTCGATCCCGGACGCCAGGCGAAGATGAAGGCCGAGTTGGAACGGATCCTGGCCGTACCGAAACTTTCGCGCGAGACCTACGAGATCGCCTCGAAATCGCTGGCCGGCTAAGCTGGCTTATCATAAGCCCGCAGGAACGCCGCGACGGCGCTATCGACGCGGCGACGGATTTCTGCTTCCGGCATTTCGCCGTCGATCCGCAGCGTGCGCCGCATGCTGCGATGACCCATCAGCATGCCAAAGAATTGTTCCGCCGCCAGAACGGGGTCGTCCACGGTCAGGCGTCCGGCCTCGGTCTCGCGGTCCAGATAGGCGGCCAGACGAGCCAGGCCCCGACCGGGGCCGTTGGCATAGAAGGTTGGGCCAAGAGTCGGGAAGCTGGCCGAGGAGCCGATCAGCAGACGTTGGAACTGCACCGCGCGGTCTGACAGGATTTTGGTGAGAAAACCAACGCCAAGGGCCGTCAACACTTCGCGGGGGCGGGCATCGGGTGACAGTTCCGCCAGTGCGGCGGTGATCTGACTGGAGCTTTCCTGCACGATGGCAGCGAAGAGGTCATCCTTGGATTCAAACAGATTGTAAATGGTCTGACGCGACACGCCTGCCTTGGCCGCGATCATTTCAAGGCCGACGCCATAACCATGCTCGAGGAACAGTTCGCGGGCCGTTTCAAGAATGGCCGTACGCTTGCTCGCGTCGACGGGACGGCCGCGGCGCGGGGGCTGGATTTTTGCGGTTGCGCGGCTCAATGGGCGTCTCCCGGGGCAGGCGCCTGCTTGGGCTTCTTTGCAAGGAACACCGCCACGGCAGCCGCGCCGAACAGCAGCGAAAGCAGGGTAAAGACATCGATAAAGCTCATCAGATAAGCTTGGCCCTGTATCTTCGCGGTCAGCATCTTCATGGCGAATTGCATCTGGTCGGCCGGCGTGCGGTCGCCGAAGGCTGCTGCAACGGTATCAATATACTGCTGCACCTCCCAGCGGCCGGGATTGATGAAATCAACCATGCGGTTCCAGTGGAAATTAGTGCGCTCCGTCATCACCGTGTTGATGCCGGCCAGCCCAAAGGCGCCACCCAGGTTGCGGGTGAGGTTATACAGACCGCTGGCATTCTTCAGCTCATGCTGAGGCAGGGTGCCCAGTGCGATGACATTGATTGGCACGATGCAAAACATCAGGGCCATGCCGCGCATGATCTGGGGCAACAGCAGTTCATCGAATTGCCAGTCGCCGGTCAGGCCGGTCATCGACCAGGTCGAGGCTCCCAGCAGAGCGAAACCGAAGGCCAGGACGAGACGAGGGTCGGACAACCGGCGTGCCAGGATGCCGGCCGGCGGCGCGCTCATGAATTGCGCCAGGCCAGTCACGAACATCACTTCGCCGATCTGCAGGCTGTTCAATCCGCGTACGCGACCCAGGTACAGCGGCAGCAGATAGACCAGGCCATACAGGCCGACGCCGATGGTGAGGCTGAACAGGCAACCGGTGGCGAAATTGCGGTTGCGGAAAGCCTTCAGATCGACAATGGGATTGGCATAGGTGAGGCTGCGCCAGAAGAACACTACCGCGCCGATAACACAGGCGATGGTAAAGTCGCGGATCGCCTCGTCGGCGAACCAGTCGTTGCGGGTGCCTTCCTCCAGAACATATTCCAGGCTGCCTAGAAAGACGGCCAGTGCCGCGAGGCCGATATAATCGAAACCCTTCATCAGGCTGTAATCAGGACGGTCGATATCGATGAAAATCCAGACCAGCATGCAGACGATCACGCCCGGCACGATGTTGATCAGGAACAGCCAATGCCAGGAAAAAAGCTGGGTCAGGTACCCGCCCAGCGTTGGACCGATGGTGGGGGCCAGCGTCGCCACCAGGCCGATGATCACCGTGGCGCTCGCCATGCGGTTGCGCTGGAACATCATGTAGGTGCTGGCGAATACGGTGGGGATCATCGCACCGCCCAGGAAGCCCTGCAGGGCGCGCAACACGATCATGGTTTCCAGGTTGGTGGCCAGCGCGCAGCCGACGCTGGCCAGCGTGAAGCTGGCGGCCGAGATCGTGAACAAGACCCGGGTGGAGAGCAGCCGCGAGAGGTAGCCGCTGAACGGGATCATAATCACTTCGGCGATCAGATAGGAAGTCTGCACCCAGCTGATCTCGTCGGCCGATGCACTGAGGCCGGCCTGGATTTCAGTCAGCGATGAAGAGACAATCTGGATGTCGAGGATCGCCATGAACATGCCCAGCACCATGGCGAAATAGCCGATCAACCGGCCTTTCGGCATAGGCGCGGGCGGGGCGGGGGCTGCCGTTGCAGTGGCGGCGGTCATGGGGTCAGCCGGCGGGAGTGGCGCTTTTCGGACTGGCGACAGTTTCGCTGTGCTGACGCAGATCGACATCCACGATCACCGACATGCCCGGCACCAGAAGGGGCTTCTGGCCGTCGGTGCTGTCGATCCGCAGCTTGACCGGTACGCGTTGCACGATCTTGGTGAAGTTGCCGGTCGCGTTATCGGGTGGCAGAAGGCTGAATTTTGCGCCGGAGGCGGGGGCGAAGCTGTCGATATGGCCCTGCAGCACCTGATCGGGGAAGGCATCAATCTTCAACCGAGCCGGCTGACCTGGTTTCATGCCTCGCAGTTGGGTTTCCTTGAAATTAGCGACCACGTAAATGTCGGTGGTCGGCACAATCACCATGATCTGAGTGCCGGGCTTCACATACTGGCCGGTCTGGCCTGTGCGGTTGCCGATCACGCCATCCACCGGCGCGCGCACCACGGTATTTTCGAGATCGAGGCGGGCGGCGGCGAGGTCGGCTTCGGCCTGGGCGATCTGGGCCATGGCCTGCTCGCGATTGGCGCGCAGCACGGCGATTTGGTTCTGCTCCAGCGCCCGGGCTGCTTCGGCCCGGTCGACAGCGGCCCGGGCCTTGCGCTGGTCGGTCTGGGCCAGTTCAAGTTTCTGGTTCGAGACGAAGCTCGCTGCCGCAAGCTGGCGGTAGCGCTTCAGGTCTTCGTCGGTGCGCTGTTGGTCGGCGCGGGTGCTGCGTAGCTGGGCGTCTGCCTCGGCGATTGCCGATTGCTGGGTGGCGATCTGGCGCTCGATCACTTCCAATGCGGCGCGCCGGGCCTGAACGGCGGCCTCAGCCTGCGCCAGCTTGGCCCGGTAATCACTGGCGTCGATCTCGAACAGAACGTTGCCGGCCGTCACTTTCTGGTTGTCGCCCACCGCCATGCTGCTGATATAGCCGGTCACTTTCGGAGCAATCACGGTGATATCGGCCCCGATATAGGCATTGTCCGTGCTTTCGATGAAACGGCTGTAGCTCCACCAATGCCAGGCGCCATAACCGGCCCCGCTCAAGGCCAGTAGTGCGATGGAGGACAGGATGATCTTCTTTTTCATGGTGCAGCGTCCGGGTGGCGATCTTCTGGGCGGGTTATATGATTACTGGACACATATGTCCATAAATTACCGCGGCCGGCGTGACCCCGGTCACGGATAAGGCCGGATGAGGACGCAAAAGGCGGATAGCCCGGGCGGCGGCCGAGGCACTATTCCAGAGACATGAGCTATATACCCGCTATACCCGCCGACCCCGCTTTTCGCCGCCTTTGGTTTGCCAATCTTGCCGCCAATGGCGGGGAGCAGCTTGCCCTGGCGGCCATCCCCTTGATGGCGGCGTTGGCGCTGGGGGCCACGCCCGAACAGATGGGGGGCCTCAGCGCGTTGCAGACTTTGCCTTACCTGCTGCTGTCGCTGGTGGCTGGAATCTGGGCCGATCGGTTCCCTCGGCACTGGCTGATGGCTGGTTCGGAGGCGGTGCGTGCGCTGCTGCTGCTTTGGTTGCCGTTGCTGGCCTTTACCGGCTGGTTGGGCCTGGCGGGACTGGCCGTGCTGGGTTTCGCCCTTTCGGCCGCCACCGTGTTGTTCAATGTCGCCGCCCAAGCCTATCTGCCCGCGCTGGTCGGCCGCGAGGGATTGGCGCGCGCCAACGCGCGGCTGGAATTCGCCCGTGCGGCGGCCGTGTTCCTCGGCCCCGGCCTGGCCGGCATGGTGGCCGGCTGGACCTCGCCGGTGGCGGCGCTGGCAGTTTCAGGTGTCACGTCGGCCCTCGCGGCCTGGCTGCTGGCTGCGCCGATGATGCGCCGCGACGTGCCGCAAGCGCAGTCGGGTCTGCCGATTGGCCGAGCACTGGCCGAAGGCTTTACGCTGGTCTGGCGCCATGCGCTGCTGCGGGCGATCGCCGGCTGTGCCATGGCCTGGAATTTCAGCTGGTTCGTGTTGATGGCGGTGCTGGTGCTGTTTGCCACAAACGATCTAAGGCTCACTCCGGCGCAGATCGGCTTTGCGCTGGGCGCGCAGGGGCTAGGAATGTTGTTAGCCACGGTGTGCATGCCCTTCATCCATGCATCGTTGCGGCTTGGCACGATGATCCTGCTGGGGCCGGCGATGTCGGTATTTGCAGCCCTGAGTGTTGGCGGAGCGACGTTGCTGCAGGGGATGGGAGCCTTCGCTGCGCTCTGTGCCGGTTTCTTCCTGTTCGGCTTCGGGCCGATGCTGTGGACCATCGGCCAGACCAGCCTGCGGCAGGCCATCGTGCCCGCGCGGCTGATCGGCCGGGTAAGCGCGATCCAGCAGGTGGCGACGCTTGGCATGCGGCCGCTCGGCGCACTGGCGGGCGGCTGGGTCGGCGGGCAATACGGGCTGACGGCGGCGATCTGGCTGGCCGTTGCCGGTTACGGCGTGCAGTTGGCCGTCATCCTGCTATCGCCGATGCCGTATCTGAGTGAGCTGCCCGAGGCGTTGGCAGAAGAGACCGCCTAGCCGGGCAGTTTGAAACCGATGGCACCGCGCAGGTCTGCGCCCTCCAGGTCGGCGCCGCGCAAATCGGCGTTGGTCAAATCCGCATCCAGAAACGAGCAACCGCGCAGGTTGGCGCTGCGCAGGTCGGCCAATGTCAGGATCGAGCGATTGAAGATCGCGCCCTCCAGATCGGCGCCCTGGAACTTGGTCTGGGTCAGATTGCATTCCTGCAGGCTGGCGGCTTGGCGTCGATGCATGGCGCCAGAGATACTCACCGGCGACATCTTGGCACCACGGAAATCCGCATTGGTCATGATGGCGCGGTCGAACTTGGCGCCCTGCAGGTTGCAGGTAGCGAAGTTGGCATTCAGCATCATGGCGCCGCGCAGATCTGACAGCACAAAGCGCGAGCCGGAGAAATCGGTGTTGCGCAGGATGGCATAGGAGAAATCGCCAGCCGAGAAATTGATCTGGGTGAGTTTGAGGTCGGAGAGGTCGTAGCGGCTGAAATCAACCCGCATACCCTGCTTGCCCAGGGTCTCGATCCAGGTCAGATGTTCGCGAACGATAAACTGCAGCGAACGGTCGAGATTATCCAGGCTGCGCGGCAGGATCGCCTTGGTGACATCGGCATCGCGCAGGTCGACAGGGCGGAAATAGGCGGCTGTCAGATCGGCCCCATCGAAATTGGTCTCGTTAAGCACCGCGCCGGCCAGCACTGATCCGTGCAGCACGCAATGTGACAGGTTCGAACCGGTGAGGTCGGCGCCGGTAAAAAGGCAGCCGGCAAGATTGGAGCCGGATAGATCGGCGCCATTCAGTTTTGCATTGGAGAAGTTGCAGTTGCTCAGGTCGGTGTTGCGGCCGACCACCTTGCCCAGTTTGGCCGAAGTCAGGTTGGCGCCAGCCATCTTGGCGTTGTCGATAGATGTGGCGCGTTTGAGCACCGCGATCAGGTTGCCGTCTTCATCAGGGCGAAGCAGAACGCCGTCGCGGATGTCGGCGTTGGTCAGATTCGCGCTTTCCAGATTGGCATTGCGCAGATTCACGCCGCGCAGGTCAGCCTTGGTTAGATCGGCGCGCCGAAAATCGGCACCCTGGAGATCGGCGGCGAAGAACGACGAGCCAACCAGAACGGCATGGCTGAAATCCGCGTAATTCATCTTGCTGCCAACGAAGTCAGCCGAGGTCAGTTCCTTGCCGCTGAAATCGATGCGTGATGCATCGCGGAAATGTAACACCATGCGCTTGCCGCCACGCACGCCACGCACGTAATTGGCATGGTTTTCGAACAGCTCGTCGATTTCGTATTGGGCAATGACCTTGACGGGGTTATTCATGCGGGCCGCTTTATCCGGTTTGCGCCAGCCAGCCTAGCACAGGGGACGGCGGTTGCGGCAATCCTCATGACAGGTTGACGCCTGTGGCGCCGGTGAAATCGGCACCGCTCACCTCGGCGTCGCGCAGGTCGGCCCCGGTCAGGTCGGCGCCGCGGAAATTGGCTCCCCTCAGGTTAGCATCGCGCAGATCCGCATGCATCAGGATGCTGCGCGTAAGATTCGCGCCCTCCAGATCGCAGGCACTCAGATTTGCCTGACTCAAGTTGGCGTTTTCCAGATTGGCGTGCCAGCGTTTGCCATGCATCGAAGAAATCGGCATCGGATTCAGTTTGGCGCCGCGGAAGTTGCTGCCGATCAGGTTCGCGCCGGAGAACTTCACACCACGTAGGTCGGCGGCAGCAAATTGCGCATTCAGCAACATGGCATCGGTGAAGTCGCACATGGTGAGGCTGGCACCGCCAAAATCGGCTTCCACCAGGGTCGATTGTACGAACAGCGCGGCAGACAGGTCGATCTGCGCGAGTTTGACACCCGACATGTCGATGCGGCTGAAATCGGCGCGGCGACCTTTGGCACCGAGGGAATCTGCCCAGGCAAGATGCTCGCGCAGGATGATCTGCAGCGGCTTGTCCAGTTCGGCCACCATCTTGGGCAGCAAGGCGCCGCCCATGCGCGCATCGCGCATTTCGCCGGTGCGAAAGAACGCGCCGGCGAGATCCGCGCCGTCGAAACGGGTGCCGTTCAGCATTGCCCCGGCCAGCACCGCGCCCGAAAGCGTGCAGCCGCTCATGTTGGTGTTCGTCAGGTCGGCGCCAACGAAGATTGCGCCACGGAGATCGGAATTCGACAGATCGGCATCCACCAGCCGCGCATTTGCCAGATTGGCATGCGTAAGGTCGGCCTGCTGGCTCATGATGCGCCCAAGCTTGGCGCCCACCAGCTTTGAATGGGTCATCTGCGCTTTTTCGGTTACCGCGCCGCCGACAGCAATAGGCACCAAATTGCCGTCCTCATCGGGCTTGAGCAGGCGACCGTCGCGCAGATCGGCACCGGAAAGGTCGGCAAATTCCAGGATGGCGCCGCGCAGGATGGCGCCGCGCAGATCTGATCGTGTCAGGTCGGCGGAGGAGAGATCGGCATTCTCCATAACGGCGCCATAGAAATTGGCGCGTGTCAGTTTGGCGAATTTGAAGACGGTGGCGCGGAACACGCCTCCAACCATATTGACTTCGCGCAAGTCACGGTTGGCAAAGTTAAGGCCCGATGCATCGCGGAATTGCAGGTTGAGGCGGACGCCCCCCCGCATGCCGCGGGCGAAACGCTCATGGCTGACCAGCAGAGGGTCTAGGTCTTTTTGCTGAATCGCCGAGTCAGACATGACCAGTATATCACCATGCCGCTGCGCCCGGCGCCAGTATCCTGTTGTCAGAGCACTGAAAAATCATATGGTTAACGTTTTTAGGGTGCCTCCGCCACAGTGGGTGGGTGGTGCCGACGGCCATGTCGCTTGCGCCCGGCCGAGGAACCGGGTAAAAGCGCGGCGCTTAAACCCACACGCAGGCTTGCGCAGCCTTGGGGGAGACATCCCCATTGCCGCGTTCCGGTGTCCAAGCCCCGATAAAGGGCGAAGACGACGTCTGCGGAGGCCCAACCGGAAAAGGACAGAGGATGACCCTGCCGACCTTTACTATGCGTCAGCTGATCGAAGCTGGCGTCCATTTCGGCCACCAGACCCATCGGTGGAACCCGAAAATGAAGTCGTATCTCTTCGGAGAGCGCAACAACATTCACATCATCGACCTGCAGCAGAGCGTTCCGCTGCTGCACCGTGCCCTGCAGGCCGTGCGCGATACCGTCGCCGGCGGTGGCCGTGTGCTGTTCGTCGGCACCAAGCGCCAGGCCTCTGAGGCGGTGGCCGAAGCGGCCAAGAAGTGCGGCCAGTATTATGTGAACCACCGCTGGCTTGGCGGCATGCTGACCAACTGGAAGACCATCTCCCAGTCGATCAAGCGCCTGAAGGAGCTGGAAGAGCTGCTGTCGGGTGAGCAGAACACCGCCGGCCTGACCAAGAAGGAAGTGCTCAACCTGACCCGCGAGCGCGAGAAGCTTGATCGTGCGCTGGGCGGCATCAAGGACATGGGTGGCCTGCCGGACATCATGATCGTGATCGACACGGTGAAGGAAGACATTGCCATCGCCGAGGCTCGCACGCTGAACATCCCGGTGGTCGCCATCCTGGATTCAAACTCGGATCCGCAGGGCATCACCTATCCGGTGCCGGGCAATGATGATGCGTTGCGCGCTATCAATCTGTATTGCGACCTGTTCTCGCTGGCCGTCCTGGGCGGCATTGAAGAACAGCTGTCGGCCAGCGGCGCCGATCTCGGCGCGGCCGAGGACATGCCGGCCGAGGTGATCGCGGAAGCGGTCGCCGAGGGTGGCGAAGCCGCAGCGCAGGCCTGAGCCTGATGCATCCGGTTGCGGCGCCTCTGTCGGATTCGACGGGGCGCCGCAACTATTTTGGTGACATGGCCGTGACATCGCGGCCCAACGTTTAAACCTGAGAGGACGACATGGCTGAGATCACTGCGGCCCTGGTGAAGGATCTGCGCGAGAAGACCGGCGCGGGCATGATGGATTGCAAGAAGGCGCTGGCCGAGACCAATGGCGATCTGGATGCCGCCATCGACTGGCTGCGCAAGAAGGGCCTTTCGGCTGCGGCCAAGAAGGCCGGCCGTGTGGCGGCCGAAGGCCTGGTTGCCGTTGCGATCAAGGACAACAAGGGCGCCATTGTCGAGGTGAATGCCGAGACCGACTTCGTTGCCCGCAATCCGCAGTTCCAGACCCTGGCGAGCGGCATTGCCACCGTGGCGCTGACCGCCGGTGACGACATCGCCAAGCTGGAAGCGGCAGCCTTCCCGGGCACCGGCCGCAACGTGAAGGACGAAGTGACCCAGGCGATCGCCACCATCGGCGAGAACATGACCCTGCGTCGCGCCAAGACGCTCAGCGTCGATAGTGGCGTCGTCGTTGCCTATGTGCATAGCGCCCTGGCCGATGGTTTGGGCAAGCTGGGCGTTCTGGTCGCCCTGAAGTCGACCGGCAAGCGCGAAGTGTTGGAGCAGATCGGCAAGCAGCTGGCTATGCACATCGCAGCTGCGAATCCGCAGTCGCTGAGCACCAAGGACCTGGACCAGAGCCTAGTGGAGCGTGAGCGCACGGTGCTGACCGATCAGGCCGCCGCTTCGGGCAAGCCGGCCGATATCATCGCGAAGATGGTCGAGGGCCGTATTCGCAAGTTCTATCAGGAAGTGGTGCTGCTGGAGCAGACCTTCGTCATCGACGGCGAAACCCAGGTTGGCAAGGTGGTTGAGAAGGCTGCCAAGGACGCTGGCGCCCCCATTGAGGTGACCGGTTTTGTTCGCTATCAGCTTGGTGAGGGCATCGAGAAGAAGGCCGACGATTTCGCGGCCGAGGTCGCCAAGATGGCCGGCTGATTGCCGGGCTTCAGACTGGATCGGGCAGGGGGGCGTAAGCCCCCCTTTCCATGTCAGCAAGGTGCCGGGTGCCTGGCCCGGTCGTTTCATCCCAGCCGCCATGCTATAAGTCCGCCACAGAATCGCCGCGCTTTTCCGTCATCCCTTGGCGCCGCCGCGTCGAGGCATCCTTAGGGAAACACCCCCATGGCCATGAAATACCGTCGTGTTTTGCTGAAATGCTCGGGTGAAGCCCTGATGGGCCCGACGCCGTACGGCATTGATTTCGAAACAGTCGACCGTATTACCGCCGAGATCAAGGCGGTCCATGCCCTGGGGGCAGAGGTCTGCCTGGTGATCGGCGGTGGCAACATCTTCCGCGGCGTGGCCGGTGCCACCCAGGGGATGCAGCGCGCCTCGGCCGATTATATGGGCATGCTGGCGACCGTGATTAACGCCCTGGCGGTGCAGCATGCGCTGGAATCCCACGATGTGCCGACCCGGGTGATGTCGGCCATTCGCATGGACACGGTCTGCGAGCCCTATATCCGTCGTCGCGCCATCCGCCACCTGGAAAAGGGCCGGGTGGTGATCTTTGCCGCTGGCACCGGCAACCCGTTCTTCACGACCGATACGGCCGCGGCCTTGCGGGCGGCGGAAATGGGTTGTGATGCCCTGCTGAAGGGAACGCAGGTGGATGGCGTCTACAGCGATGATCCCAAGAAGAACAAGGCCGCCACGCGGTATGACACGCTGACCTATATGGATGTCCTGCAACGCGACCTGAAGGTGATGGATGCCTCCGCCGTCAGTCTGGCGCGGGAAAACCGGATCCCCATTCTGGTGTTTTCCTTGCACGAGGCAGGCGGCTTCGCCAAAGTGCTGGCCGGCACCGGGCGGTGCACGGTCATCCAGGACCAGTAAGCGGCTTTGCCGCACAAGCTTTTGATTTCATAAGAAGAAACGGGAGAAGGCACGTGGCCGAGCCTGATATTGACGACATCGAACGGCGTATGAACAAGGCCGTTGACGTGCTGAAGCATGAATATGCCGGCCTGCGCACCGGCCGCGCCAGCATCAGCATGCTCGATCCGGTCCGCGTCGAGGTTTATGGCAGCATGATGCCGATCAACCAGATTGGCACGGTGAGCGTGCCAGAGCCGCGCATGATCAGCGTGCAGGTCTGGGACAAGAGCAATGTCAAAGCGGTAGAGAAGGCCATCGCGGCCAGCGGGCTCGGTTTGAACCCGCAGGCAGACGGCACTCTGATCCGTATCCCGATCCCTGAGTTGAACGAACAGCGGCGCAAAGAGCTGACCAAGGTGGCCGGCCAGTATGCCGAACAGGCCAAGGTGGCCGTGCGTGGCGTGCGTCGTGACGGCATGGATCACCTTAAAAAATCGGAGAAAGACGGCGATCTGGGCGAGGACGACGTCAAGATGTATCAGGACGAGATCCAGAAGCTGACTGACGACGCCACCAAGAAGATTGACGAGTTGCTGGCACAGAAGACCAAGGAAATCCTGCAGGTCTGAGCATGTCGCACCCGGTCGCATCCCAGGCCCTGGCCCCGCCGTTGCCGCGTCACGTTGCCATCATCATGGATGGCAATGGGCGCTGGGCGAAGGCACGTGGCCTGCCGCGGAATCTTGGCCATCGCCAGGGTGTGGATGCGGTGCGTGAGGTGGTGCGCAGTTGCCGCAAGCTGGGCATCGAATATCTCACGCTCTATGCTTTTTCCTCCGAGAACTGGAAGCGCCCGGAAAGTGAAGTTGCCGGGCTGATGGAACTTCTGCGCCTCTATATCCGGCGCGAGCTTGAGGATTTGCGACGGAATGGCGTATGCATCCGTGTGATTGGCGATCGCACCAGGCTGGCGCCAGATATCGTATCCCTGATCGAGGATGCCGAAGCCAAGACCCGCGACAATCGCATTCTAACTTTGGTGATTGCGCTCAGTTATGGCGGCCAGGATGAAATCGTGATGGCTTGCCGTCGCATTGCCGAACAGGTCGCAGCCGGTAAGTTGGCGCCCGAACAGATCACCGCCGATATACTGGCCGGCAACCTGCAGACAGTTGGCATCCCGGATCCCGATCTTGTAATTCGCACCAGCGGGGAACAGCGGTTGTCGAATTTCCTGCTCTGGCAGACCGCATATAGCGAACTCGTTTTTGTCGACAAGCTCTGGCCGGATTTCGCGGCCGAGGATCTGGCTGCTGCCGTCGGCGAATTCCAGCGACGCGAGCGGCGATATGGCGCAAGCGGTGAATGAACCGGGCCAGACAGCCGCAAAGCCGGCCTTGGGCGGCAGCGGTCTGATCAAGCGGGCCATTTCGGCAGCCGTGCTGCTGCCGCTGGCGGTGGCGGCAGCATGGTTCGGCGATGCGGCTTTCATTATCCTGGTTGTTCTGGCCGGATTGCTGATGATGTGGGAATGGCGACGCCTGCCGCGCCTTTGCGCGACAAAAGGCTGGTCCAGCAATTCGCTGCTTTGGACGGCTGCTGGCCTTTTCTATGTCGGCTTACCTTGCCTGGCTCTGATTTGGCTGCGAGAGCAGCCAGTGCATGGCCGTCATATTGTGTTCTGGCTGTTTTGTGTGGTCTGGGCCACCGATACCGGAGCTTATTTTGCCGGACGTACCATTGGCGGCCCCAAGCTGATCCCGAGCATTAGTCCCAACAAGACCTGGGCCGGTTTGCTGGGCGGCATGGCCAGTGCGTCCCTTATCGGCGGCCTGGTGGCCGCAATCAATCCGGTGTTACCGGCATTTGCGCTGGCGGGCTTCGCAAGTTTTGTCGCCGTTGTTTCGCAGGCCGGTGATTTTACGGAGTCGGGAATCAAGCGCAGCTTCGGCTTGAAGGATGCAAGCCATCTGATACCTGGTCATGGGGGGGTTCTGGATCGGCTCGACGGCCTATTGTTCGCGGCGCCTTTTGTGGCGCTCTGCGACCTGTTGTGGGGACATGCGATATGGTCGTGATTCCCTCCACCGCGGCGCCGCGGCGCGTTACTATTCTTGGGTCTACGGGCTCGGTTGGGCGTTCCACCGTCGATCTGCTGAGCCGTGAGCCTGAGCGCTTTCCGGTTGAGGCATTGACGGCGCAGAGCAATGTTGCGCTGCTGGCTGAACAGGCCCAGATGCTGAAGGCGCGGCTGGCCGTGATCGGCGATGAGGCTTTGTTGCCCGAGTTGCGGCAACGCCTGGCGGGCAGCGGGATTGAGGCTGCGGCAGGCAGCCGCGCCATCGTCGAGGCGGCCGCGCGGCCGGCTGATTGGGTCATGGCTGCCATCGTGGGGGCGGCTGGACTGGAGCCGACCCTGGCCGCCGTACGGCGCGGCGCGATTATCGCGTTGGCGAACAAGGAGAGCCTGGTGTGTGCTGGCGCGCTGGTGATGCATGAAGCGGCGATGCATGGCGCAACGATTCTGCCGGTTGATTCCGAGCATAACGCGATTTTTCAGGTTTTCGATTTCGATGCCCCGGAAAGTGTCGACCGCGTGATTCTGACCGCTTCCGGCGGCCCGTTCCGCACGCTGAGCCTGGGGGAAATGCGCGAGGTTACCCCGGCGCAGGCCATTGCCCATCCGGTCTGGAGCATGGGAGCCAAGATTTCAGTTGATTCCGCCACCTTGATGAACAAAGGGCTGGAACTGATCGAGGCCAGTTTCCTGTTCCCGGTGCCGGAACCGCGGATCGAAGTGCTGATCCACCCCCAATCGGTGATCCACAGCCTGGTGTCCTATGTCGATGGGTCGGTATTGGCCCAGCTCGGCACGCCGGATATGCGCACACCGATTGCAGTCGCGTTGGCTTGGCCGGCCCGCATGGCAACCCCAGCCGGGCGGCTGGATCTGGCCGCTATTGCCAAGCTTACCTTTGAAGTACCTGATTCTGCTAGGTTTCCCGCCCTGAACCTGGCCCGGCAGGCCTTGCAAACCGGGGGCGCCGCACCTACAATTCTTAACGCGGCTAACGAGGTTGCCGTTAATGCCTTCCTGAACGGTCGGATCGGCTTCCTCGATATCACCCGGATTGTCGAACAGAGCCTGGCCCGGCTTCCCGGCGGAGCGCTGGGCGACCTGGACGCAGTGCGCCAGGCTGATCAGGCGGCCCGGCAGTATGCCGCCCGCCTGATTGACCCGACCGATGACGGCCGGGTGGTGCGGGTGCAAACGAGAGGACGGAATCGGCCTTAACCGCCGGTGATCGAGGAACCATGGATTTTATCGCCAGTCTTGCCGGATACGTCATTCCGTTCGTTGTGGTCCTGACCATCATCGTGTTCATCCACGAATTGGGTCACTACTGGGTGGCGCGCCGGTGCGGCGTACGGGTGGAAGTCTTTTCCATAGGTTTTGGCCCTGAACTCTTCGGCTGGAACGACAAGCACGGCACGCGTTGGAAGATCAGCGCGGTTCCGCTGGGTGGATATGTCAAATTCTTCGGCGATGCGGATGCGACGTCCAGCGCCGATAATGACGCGGTCGCCGCGATGACCGTAGACGAGCGCAAGGTTTCGTTCCATCACCAACGCCTGCGCAATCGCATGGCCATTGTTGCTGCCGGCCCGGTGGCAAACTTCATTTTTGCGATCTTCATCTATGCGGCGCTGTTCAGTCTTGTCGGCCAGCCTTTTACGCCACCCGTGGTGGGTGATGTGGTGCCGGGCAGCGCCGCCGAGGTTGCCGGCCTGCGGGCTGGTGATCGGATCCTGAGTGCGGACGGTACCAATATCCAGCGCTTCGAGGAGTTGCGCTCGTATGTTGCCTTGCGTGCAGAAACCCCGATTGCCCTGACAGTGCTGCGCGATGGCGGTGAAATCCCTCTGACGGTCGTGCCATCGCGGGTGGATGTGGCAGACGGCATGGGGGGTACCCAGCGTGTCGGCCAGATCGGCATCCGGACGACCGGCATCGATTTTGTCCGCCATGACCCGGCAACTGCCATTGTGCAGGCCGTGCGTGAAACCTGGCATGTGGTGGCCAATACCTTCACTTACCTGGGACGGATCATCGATGGGCGGGAATCCGGCGACCAACTGAGCGGTCCGCTTGGGATCGCCAAGATGTCAGGCGATGTGGCCAAAAATGGCTGGCTGGGCCTGGTTTCCCTGATGGCAACCCTGTCGGTGGCCATTGGCCTGATCAACCTGTTTCCGGTGCCGATGCTGGATGGCGGCCATCTTATGTTCTATGGCATCGAGGCTGTACGCGGCCGTCCGCTGGGTGAGCGGGCCCAGGAATATGGTTTCCGCATCGGCTTTGCCCTGGTCATGTCCCTGTTCCTGTTCGCCACATGGAACGACTTGAACCGCCTGCCAATTTTCAATTTCCTCACTGGGCTTTTTTCGTGAATCCGGCTAAGTGAGGGGGGCTCGATTGGCTAAGGGGATTGTGGCGGATATGGTCCGAAACGAAACGCCGCGTAGGTTGCGCCATATGGCATTGCTGCCGGTGGTTGCCCTGCTCATGTTTGCAGTCGGGCTTTTCTGCTCGAATACGGTTCTTGCCCAAAGCGGCCCGCAGATCCGGGATATCGTCATTGAGGGCAATCAACGGATCGAGATTTCCACGATCCAGAACTACCTGACCCTTCAGCCTGGCGCGACCTATTCCAGCGCCGAGGCCGACAAGTCATTGAAAGCCTTGTTTGCCACCGGTCTGTTTGCCGACGTCAATCTGCGCCTGCAGGGCAGCAGTCTGGTGGTGCGGGTGACTGAGAACCCGGTGATCAATCGCATCCTTTTTGAAGGTAATCGCCGGGTGCAGGCCGACCAGCTCCGTTCGGAACTGCAGCTCAAGACCCGCCAAGTCTATACCCGCGCCAAGGTCCAGGCCGATACCCAGCGCATCCAGCAGATTTATCGTCGTACCGGCCGTTTTGCCGCCACGGTTGAGCCGAAGGTGGTGCAACTGCCGCAAAACCGTGTCGATCTGGTTTTCGAAATCACCGAAGGTCCGCTGACCGGCGTGAGCCGCATTCGCTTCATTGGCAATAAACATTTCAGCGATTCCCGGCTGCGTGAAGAAATCCAGACCAAGGAAACCGCGTGGTACCGTTTCCTGTCATCGGATGACAGCTATGATCCCGATCGTCTGACCTTCGACCGCGAGAAACTGCGCAAGTTTTACCTCAGCAAGGGTTATGCCGATTTCTCGGTGATCAATGCCGTGGCTGAACTGATGCCGGATCGCGAGAAATTCATCATCACCTTCACGGTGGATGAGGGTGAGCGCTATCGCTTCGGCGAAATGGATGTCATCAGCGAGATGAAGGGTGTCGAGGGCGCGCAGCTCAAGGAATTCGTGGCCACCAAAAAAGGCGATATTTATAACGCCGATCTGGTCGAAAAGACCGTACAGAATATGACCACCGAACTGGGACGGTTCGGTTATGCCTTTGCCGATGTCCGGCCCGATATCAAGAAAGACCGCGAGAAGCGCATTATCGACGTGACATATCGCATCGGCGAGAGCCCGCGCGTTTTCGTCGAACGCATCGATATCGTTGGCAACGTGCGCACGCTGGACAAGGTCATTCGCCGCGAATTCCGCCTGGCGGAGGGTGATGCCTTCAATTCGGCCAAGCTGCGGCGCACGCGAACTCGCCTGCGTGGCCTGAATTTCTTTGATAAGGTCGAGATCACCGAAAACAAGGGCAGTACGCCCGACAAGGTAGTGCTGACTGCCGAAGTGACCGAAAAGTCGACTGGCGAGCTGTCATTTGGCGTCGGTTATTCGACTACGGAAAGCGTTTTGGGCGATATCAGTATCCGCGAGCGTAACCTGCTGGGTCGTGGCCAGGATCTGAAGCTCGGTTTCAGCCTGTCGACACGCCGTCAACAGATCGACCTCGGGTTTACCGAACCGTATTTCCTTGACCGTGAACTGGCGGCTGGTATCGACCTGCAACGCCGGCGCACCGATTACACACGCCGCAGCAGCCTGGATCAGACCACGACTTCGGCTTCGCCGCGCCTGTCCTACCCGATCACGGAAAACCTGTCGCAACAGGTCTATTATCGTATCCGTCATGATGAAATCACTGACGTCAACGATACGGCATCGCGGTTCATCCGGGCACAGGAAGGCGGTTATGTGACGTCGTCGATCGGTCATGTGCTGACCTATGACCGTCGCGATGACCGCATCGATCCCACCACAGGCTACGTCCTGCGTCTTTCGCAGGAAGGCGCTGGCCTTGGCGGCACAGAGTATTATTTCAAAAACGTCATCAATGCGATGAAGTATTTCCCGGTATCCGACGAAGTGGTTCTGAGCGTTGGTGCCGAAGCCGGCATCATAACCGCCCTGCAGGATGATGTTCGCTTGCCAAACCGCTTCTTCATCGGTGGCGACACTTTCCGAGGCTTCCGTACCGGCGGTATCGGCCCACGGGATACCACGACGAACGATGCCTTGGGTGGCGAACGCTATTACAAGGCGGAAGCCGATCTCACTTTCCCGATTGGCTTGCCGAATGAATTTGGCATCAAGGGGCGCGTCTTTACCGAGGCTGGCTCGTTGTGGGAAACCAGCGATGTCGGCCCCGAGGTCGTTGACGAAAACAGCCTGCGTGTTTCCACGGGTGCCGGCGTGCAGTGGAAGTCGCCGCTTGGCCTGATCCGCGTCGATTTCGGCATTCCCATCGTCAAGGAAGACTATGACCGGAAAGAACTTGTCCGGATCAATTTCGGTTCCCGCTTCTAACAAGGTTTGAGAGTTATGAACCCGATCTCCAAGTTTCTGGTTGCCGTGGCGGCGTTGCTCTGTGTGGCGATGCCAGGGCTTGCCATGGCCCAGGCCAAGGTCCCGCCCGCCGTCATTGCTGTTATCGATGGCCAGCGGATCAATCGCGAGGCCGCCGCGCTGAAGAATGCCCGTCAGCAGCTCGAGCAGTATCGTTTCAATTTCCAGTCCGAGATTGCCAAGGAAGAAGAGAAGCTGCGTGCTGAGGAGCAGGAAATCGCACGGCAGCGCTCAGTTCTGGCACCGGAGGCCTTCGAGCAGCGTCGCCAGGCCTTTCAGGGTAAGGTGATCGACCTGCAAAAACGTATCCAGGAGCGCTCGCAGTCGCTGGAGAAGATGCTGAACAGCGTACGCGACCAGGTAACGTTGCAGGTGGTCGAGATTCTGAAGGGCTTGGCCCAGGAACGCGGCTTCAATATCGTGCTGGACCGCGCTCAGGTGCAGATATTCATTGGTGAGAATATCGATATCACCGCCGAAGTGCTCAAGCGCCTGGATCAACGTCTGCCGTCGGTCAAGGTGGCTCTACCCGCCGGTAAATAAGGATGGCTGACTCTCGCTTCTTCGAGCGGGCAGGGCCTTTCACGCTGGGCGAGCTTGCCGCGCGATGTGGTGCCAGGCTGGCAGATCCCGGGCAGGCCGGCCGTTCGGTCAGTGATGTGGCGTCTCTGGATCAGGCCGGTCCAGATCAGTTGGCATTCCTTGACAATCCCAAATACGCCGAAAGCTTCGCCGCTACCGGGGCGGGGGCTTGTATCCTGCATGAAAAGCATGCCGGGCTCGCGCCAGCCGGCGTGGCTTTGTTGTTCTCGGCCAAGCCATACCTGAGCTATGCGCGGGCGGCGCAGGCATTTTATCCGCCGTCGCGTCCGGCTGCCGGCATTCATGCCTCGGCGATTGTTGACCCCACGGCCAGGCTGGGGGCGGGTGTGACGGTGGCTGCGGCCGCTGTGATCGAGGCTGGCGCCGAAATCGGGCCGGGCAGTGTGGTTGGTGCAGGCAGCGTGATCGGTCGCAATGTGTCGGTGGGTGCGGAGTGCCGCATTGGCGCCAATGTCACCCTGTCCCATTGCCTGATTGGTGATCGTGTCACTCTGCATCCCGGTGTGAGGATCGGCCAGGATGGTTTTGGTTTTGCACCAGACCCGGCAGGCCATGTGAAGGTGCCGCAATTGGGGCGGGTACTGATTGGGAATGATTGCGAAATCGGCGCCAACAGCACGATTGATCGTGGCGCCGGCCCAGACACGGTGATCGGCCCGGGTTGTTGGATTGATAATCTGGTCCAGATCGGGCACAACGTAACCCTCGGGCGCGGCTGTATCATTGTGGCCCAGGCCGGTGTCGCGGGCTCGACCCAACTCGGCGATTTCGTCGTGTTGGCGGCACAGAGCGGCATTGCCGGCCACCTCAAGATCGGCACTGGCGCCAGGATCGGGGCGAAATCGGGCGTCATGACCGATATCCCGGCCGGGGACAGCTATTTCGGCATCCCGGCGACCAAGGTGAAGGAATATTTCCGCCAGGTGGCCGTTCTGCGGCGTCTGGCGCAGAAGAAGGGTGGGCAGAATGAGTGAAGGCCAGACGGGCGCCAGCATCGGGACCGTCGACATCCTGCGGATCATGGAGATGATCCCGCATCGCTATCCGATGCTGCTGATCGACCGCGTGGTGGACATGCATGCAGGCCAAAGTGCGGTCGGCATCAAGAATGTCACGATCAACGAGCCGCAATTCACCGGCCATTTCCCCAGCCAGCCGGTAATGCCTGGCGTGATGATTGTCGAAAGCATGGCGCAGACGGCCGCCGTGCTGGTTGTCTACACGCTTGGCAAGGAGTCTGAAGGTAAGCTGGTGTATTTCATGACCATCGATGAGGCGCGGTTTCGCAAACCGGTGACTCCAGGCGATCAGATGCACATCCATGTCAGTGCCATCAAGCAGCGCGGTCCGGTCTGGAAGTTCGAGGGCAAGGCCATGGTGGATGGCAAGCTGGCGGCCGAGGCGATCTTCTCGGCCATGATCCTCGACAAGAAGTAAGCGAATGGCCCAGATCCATCCCTCAGCCGTCATCGAAGACGGCGCCAAGCTCGGCGCTGACGTGCGGATCGGGCCGTTCTGTCAGGTGGGTTCCAGTGTTGAACTCGGCGACGGGGTCGTACTGGTCAGCCATGCCGTCGTGGCCGGTTTCACCAGCGTTGGCAGCGGAACGAAGATTTTCCCCTTCGCATCGGTCGGCCATCAACCGCAGGACCTGAAATACAAGGGCGAGCCTTCTCGCCTTGTGATCGGCAAAAACAACATGATCCGCGAAGGCGTGACCATGAATCCCGGCACCGAAGGCGGCGGCATGCTGACCAAGGTGGGCGATAATTGCTTGTTTATGGCGGGTGCTCATGTGGCGCATGACTGCATTGTCGGTGATCACGTGATCATGGCCAATAATGCCACCTTGGCCGGCCATATCGAGGTGGGCGATTATGCTTTCGTCGGCGGTCTTGCGGCCGTGCACCAGTTCTGCCGCATCGGCAAGCACGCCATGATCGGTGGCATGTCGGGCGTTGAGCAGGATGTCATCCCATTCGGGATGGTGACCGGCAACCGGGCACATCTGTCGGGTCTCAACTTGGTCGGCCTTAAACGGCGTGGCTTCGATCGGGATGAAATTCACAAGCTGCGCTCGGCTTATCGCATGCTGTTTGCCGATGAGGGCACGCTGGCCGAGCGCATGGAAGATGTTGCCCAGCTTTTCCCCAGTGTCGGTCTAGTGCAGGACGTTGTCGATTTCATCCGCAACGCCTCGGCGCGAGGCGTCTGTCAGCCGCTGCCGGATGGACCCAAATCCGCCTAAGCTTGGCCTCATCGCAGGCGGGGGGCAGATTCCCGCGCTGATCCGCGATGTCTGCCAGGCCGAAGGCCGACCGCTTTTCATCGCGGCCTTGAACGGTTTTTGCGAACCCGAGAATGTTGGCGATGCCGAGCACGATTGGTTCGACTTGCCGCAGGTGGGGCGGTTGCTCAAAGCCCTGAAGGCCGCAGGCGTGCAGCAGGTCTGCCTCTGCGGCCGTGTATCGAAGCCTGACTTCTCAGCCCTGAAACCTGATTGGCGCGGCGCCATGCTGCTGCCGAAACTGATCAAAGCCGCACTGATTGGCGACGATGCTTTATTGCGGGTGGTGACAGATACTTTTGAGGGTGAAGGTTTCCATGTTGTTGGCGTCGATGCCCTGATGCAGGGATTGCTGGTACGCGAACAGGTGTATTCAGCACGACAGCCGACCGAGCAGCAGGCCGGCGATATCAAGCTGGCTATGGCGGCCGCGCGGGATCTGGGCATCGCCGATCATGGGCAGGCCGCCGTGGCGGCGCATGGAATCGTGGTCGGATTGGAAGACGATGCGGGTACGGATGCATTGTTGCTGCGCATGACGTCGCGACCGGAAGCGCGAGGCGGCGTGCTGGCAAAATGTGTGAAGCCGCAGCAGGATCGTCGGGTCGATTTGCCCACCATCGGCGTAACGACCATTGAGAATGCCGCCGCTGCTGGATTGTCCGGCATTGCGGTCGAGGCCGGTGCGGCATTGATTGTGGATGCGGCTGCGACCGCTGCTGCGGCTGACCGTCTGGGTCTGTTTCTGATCGGGCAACGCCATGGCGGATGAAGCCAGACCGTTGCGCGTTGCGCTCATTGCCGGCGAGCCATCCGGCGATGTGCTCGGTGCCGGACTGATGCGGGCTCTGCAGGTGGAGACCGGCGGCAATGTGGTGTTTACCGGAATCGGCGGCGAGCAGATGACGGAAGAGGGACTGAAAAGTCTGTTCCCGATTGCTGATCTGGCTGTGATGGGCCTGGTCGAAGTATTGCCACGGGCGAAGGCCCTGCTGCGCCGCATCGGGCAGACTGCGCAATTCCTGCTGAACGATCCGCCCGATATCGTCGTGACTATCGACAGCCCGGGTTTTACGCGTCGCGTGGCACAGAAGCTGATGGTGCGGGATTTTCCTCTGGTTCATTACGTTGCCCCCACCGTATGGGCATGGCGGCCGGGACGGGCCCGGCGCCTGGCGCGGCTGTATGATCATCTGCTGGCTGTGCTGCCTTTCGAACCGCCATATTTCGAAGTGGTCGGCCTGCCCACCACTTTTGTTGGCCATCCTGCCGTTGAAACCCTGCGGGCCGCCCGCGAACGCGAAGCCGCAGCCGCGGCCAAGGGGACTGATTTCCGCTGTCGCCACGGCTTGGCAGCGGATACCCGCCTGCTGGCCGTGATGCCAGGTAGCCGGCGCGGCGAAGTGGCGAGGTTGCTGCCGGTTTTCAGGGACGCGTTATTGCATTTGAAGGCCGAGGGGCTGCAATTGCAATTGCTGCTGCCGACGGTCGGAACCGTTGCTCAGATGGTGCGGGAGGCTGCGCCCAGTCTGCCTTACCCTGTCATCGTGCTGGATCGGGCTGATGAGCGCTATGCCGCCATGCTGGCTGCCGAGGCCGCACTTGCCGCTTCCGGCACCGCTACGCTGGAGTTGGGTTTGGCCGGTACGCCGACTGTACTGGCCTATAAGGTGAATCCGCTGACAGCGGCGATTGTCAGGCGCTTGATCCGCATCCCTTATGCGGGACTGGTCAATATCCTGCAAAAGAAGCTGGTGATGCCGGAATTCCTGCAACAGGATTGTCGTGCCGACCTGATCGCCCCGGCCTTGAAAGCGTTGTTGACCGATCCGGCCGCACGCCAGCGTCAGATCGAGGCATGTGCCGCAGTGGCAAACCAACTTGGCGCTGACGAGGCATTTTCGCCAAGCCACCGTGCGGCACGCACCTTGCTGGCGGTTGCGGCACAGCATCATCGGCCGCTTTTGTCGCCGCCGACCTGATCTCGACTTCTGCTGTCGAATCACCATATTGCATTCGTCTTGCCCCGGAGGATTTTCATGAGCCAGACCGCAACCACCGCCAAACCAGCAACTGCCGGTCAGACCGCGCCATTCCGTATGCTCCATACCATGCTGCGGGTGCTGGATCTGGATAAGTCGCTTGATTTCTATGTCAATAAAATGGGCATGAAACTGCTGCGCCGGCAGGATTATCCGGGCGGCGAGTTCACCCTGGCCTTTGTTGGCTACGGGGATGAGAAGGATCAGGCCGTGATCGAGTTGACCCATAACTGGGGCCAGAAGGAGCCATACACAATCGGCAGCGGCTACGGCCACATCGCCATCGGGGTGCCCGATATCTACGGTTTGTGCGAGACGCTCCAGTCCGCCGGCGTGAAAATTCCGCGCCCGCCCGGGCCCATGAAACATGGTGGCAGCGTGATCGCATTCGTCGAGGATCCAGACGGCTATAAAGTCGAGCTGATCGAGAAGAAATAAGTCGGACCGCTCCGAAAAACGAAAGGCCCGGCATTGCCGGGCCTTTTTGTGTTTTGAGAGGATCGGGCTGTTTAGAAGCGGGTGGCGACCCAGGTCAGGCCGAGAGCCATCAGGCCGATCCAGACCCAGAGTTGCGGCTTGCGCAGCAGGGACCCCGGCGGCATCCGGTTGTCGTTGGATGGCGCCGGCATGGTCAGATAGCCCGGACGCAGCCAGCCATAACCGGTCGTCCGGTTGCCCGTCGGCGGTTCACCGCCATGCTGTTCCGCTCGCTTGCCCATCGGCCCGCCTCCCATCGGTGCCGCCAACAGCCTTTATAAAACGCGGATTATTTACGCTTGTCGAGTGGAATAAACGCGCGCTTGGGCGAACCGGTATAAAGCTGGCGGGGACGGCCGATCTTCTGGGCCGGATCCTCGATCATCTCGTTCCACTGGGCGATCCAGCCGACCGTGCGCGCCAAGGCGAACAGGGCGGTGAACATGGCGGTGGGGAAGCCCATCGCCCGCAGGATGATGCCCGAATAGAAGTCGACATTCGGATACAGTTTCTTGGAAACGAAGTAATCGTCCTCCAGAGCGATCCGCTCCAGCTCCATGGCCATTTTGAGCAGGGGTTCGTCCTTGACGCCCAGCTCGTCCAGAACTTCGTAGCAGGTCTGGCGCATCACCTTGGCGCGCGGGTCATAGTTCTTATAGACGCGATGGCCAAAACCCATCAGGCGGAAGCCGGAATTCTTGTCCTTGGCCTTCTTGACCGCCTCGCCGACCTTGTCGATCGAGCCGATCTCTTCCAGCATTTTCAGGACGGCCTCATTGGCGCCGCCATGAGCGGGCCCCCACAGGCAGGCGATGCCAGCGGCAATGCAGGCAAACGGATTGGCGCCCGATGAGCCGGCCAGACGGACAGTCGAGGTCGAGGCGTTCTGCTCGTGGTCGGCATGCAGGATGAAAATGCGATCCATCGCACGGGCCAGAACCGGACTGATCTTGTAGGGCTCAGCCGGCACGCCGAAAGTCATCTGCAGGAAGTTCTCGGCATAGCCCAGATCGTTGCGCGGATACATGAAGGGCTGACCCACCGAATACTTGTAGGCCATGGCCGCAATGGTCGGCATCTTCGCGATCAGACGATGCTGCGCGATCATGCGCTGGTGCGGATCGTCATAATCGGTCTGGTCGTGATAGAAGGCCGACAGTGCGCCGACGACGCCGCACATTACGGCCATCGGATGCGCATCGCGGCGGAAGCCGCGGAAGAGGAAGTGAATCTGCTCATGCAACATGGTGTGCATGGTGATCGACTTCTCGAAATCCTCGCGCTGCTTGGCATTCGGCAATTCGCCGTTCAGCAGCAGGTAGCAGGTTTCCAGGAAGGTCGATTTCTCGGCCAGATCAGCGATGTCGTAGCCACGATACAGCAGCACACCCTCATCGCCATCGATGTAGGTGATCTTGCTTTCGGTGCTGGCAGTCGAGGTGAAGCCCGGATCGTAGGTGAAATGGCCGGACTCGGCATAGAGCTTGCGGATGTCGATCACCGACGGACCGACCGAACCGTCCATCATGGGCAGGGTGATCGTCTTACCGGTGTTGGGATCGTTGAGCGTGACGGGCTTGCTGCCGGCGGTCATTCGTTTACCCCCAGGGTTGGGTGACTGCGTATCTGGTTGTTGTGCAAATGATTATAGGGGGGGCAGCGCGCCGGAGGAAAGTGTTCCGTCCGTCGCAAAATATCCGACCTTGGATGAATAATTTTCCATCCGGCGGCATTACCGCGATGTAACCATGGTTTCAGGCGGCAAGGGGCATGTTGGCGGTGGAGCAACGCGCGGCCGTTGCTTACCCGAGGTTTTCAATGCTGGGTGTCTGTGCCCTTGATCCCCTGTCGCGCCGCGCGCGGACCCATAACGGCGGGTTGGACCAGCCGATCAGCCACTACAACTGCATCAGCTATCCGAACTGATAGTGATGGGGCCCAAGCAGCGCCAAGTCTTCGCCGGTCCATTGTCTTGCTGCGGCCCAGGAGGCCGTGAACGGCTGCTGTCCGGGGCAATCAGGAAAAGGCCATGGCTGTGCCGGTCGCGTCGATAAACGCCTTCAGGTATGAATTCCATGATCGGCGGCCCTAACTTTTTCCTCACAACCCTAAGGTCCGGAGTTGGTTTGCTGATGACCCGACGGGGGCAGAGGCGGCGACCTTCCGCAACGGAAGCCTGCAGGGTCTATTTCAACATGGGGCTAGGCGCGTTGGCCTTGATCGTGGACCGATTGTCGGGCTTTCGACAATGCCAAGGCGGGGAGGGCAAAGGTTTGGCACTGAAGATTTGTGAAATATAACTCTGCGTGCCATCTCGGTTACGGCGATTCGACCAGGCTTTTTCTGCGCCGTCCTCGCCTCGGCTCCTGAAGGGGCGCGGCGTTCTCTTATTGTACCCATTTTCGGAGCCGCGTGACCGAACCGTCTGGGACCGGGAATGGCCGTGAATCCCAGTCTTTTTCAGTGATCTCGACCAGGCCGAAAAACTTCATCGGAATTGCTCAAATCGCGCTTGACCGCGCAGGGGGCGGTGAGTAATGTCCGCCCCGCGATTCGACTTGGTGGTAGGTTCTACCTAGACACAGATCGATGAACGGCCAGGGTCTCCGTAGCGCTCACGTCGAGGCTAGGCTTACGCAAGAGACATAATGACCCCTCTCCGCGATCGATGGATCGTAAGGATGGGTCGGGAGCGAAGTTTCAAGGCGGATTGCCGGGCCGTAAGGGCCGTCGGTGGTTCGCCTTGGGTTGTTTTTGTGTGTTGAACCAAACTTGGCGGAGTTTCCACTCGTATGCCGACGATCAACCAGCTGATCCGCAAGCCGCGCTCGCCGAAGCCGGTCCGTGACAAGGTCCCTGCATTGCAGGAATGCCCGCAGCGCCGCGGCGTCTGCACGCGCGTCTACACCACGACGCCGAAGAAGCCGAACTCGGCCCTTCGTAAGGTCGCCCGTGTGCGCCTGACCAACGGCTTCGAAGTCACCAGCTACATTCCTGGCGAAGGCCATAACCTGCAGGAACACTCGGTGGTGATGATCCGTGGCGGCCGCGTCAAGGATTTGCCCGGTGTGCGCTACCACATCATCCGCGGCGTGCTCGACACGCAGGGCGTTAAGGACCGCAAGCAGCGCCGTTCGAAGTACGGCGCGAAGCGTCCGAAGTAATCCAGGAGAGACCCGATGTCGCGTCGCCACGCTGCTGAAAAGCGCGAAATCCTGCCGGATCCGAAGTTCGGCGATCTCGTGCTGACCAAGTTCATGAATATGCTGATGTATGACGGCAAGAAATCTGCCGCCGAAGCCATCATCTATGGCGCTCTTGATCGTATCAAGGCCAAGACCGGCAACGATCCGGTCAAGATGTTCCATGATGCGCTGAACAACGTGCGGCCGCAGATCGAAGTGCGCTCGCGTCGTGTCGGCGGTGCGACCTATCAGGTTCCGGTTGAGGTTCGCCACGATCGCGGTCAGGCGCTGGCGATCCGCTGGCTGATCTCGGCGGCCCGTTCGCGCGGTGAAAACACCATGATCGACCGTCTGTCGGGCGAATTGCTGGATGCTGCCAATGGTCGCGGCGGTTCGGTGAAGAAGCGCGAAGACACCCATCGTATGGCGGAGGCCAATAAGGCCTTCTCGCATTACCGCTGGTAAGAGCGGCTTAGAGAGTACCCGGAGATCGTCATGCCTCGCACGACCCCCTACGAGCGCTACCGCAATATCGGCATCATGGCCCACATCGATGCCGGCAAGACCACCACGACGGAGCGCATCCTCTATTACACCGGCCGTTCGCATAAGATCGGCGAAGTGCATGACGGCGCCGCCACCATGGACTGGATGGAGCAGGAGCAGGAGCGTGGCATCACGATCACCTCGGCTGCTACCACCTGCTTCTGGAACGACCATCGCATCAACATCATCGACACCCCTGGCCACGTCGATTTCACCATTGAGGTGGAGCGTTCGCTGCGTGTGCTCGACGGCGCGGTCTGCCTGTTCGACGGCGTTGCCGGCGTTGAGCCTCAGTCGGAGACGGTGTGGCGTCAGGCCGACAAGTACGGCGTGCCGCGCATGTGCTTCGTCAATAAGCTCGACCGCATGGGCGCCAATTTCTTCCGTTGCGTCGACATGATCGTCGATCGCCTCGGCGCCACCCCGCTGGTGCTGACGCTGCCGATCGGCTCTGAGGCCGACTTCAAGGGCGTAGTCGATCTGGTGCGTAACCGCGCCATCATCTGGAAGGATGAAAGCCTGGGCGCCGAGTTTTTCTACGACGAGATTCCCGCTGACCTGAAGGATCAGGCCGTCGAGTGGCGTCAGAAGATGATCGAAGCTGCGCTTGAGATGGACGATGCCGCGCTTGAGGCTTATCTCGAAGGCAAGGAGCCTGACGATAAGACCCTGACGGCCTGTATCCGCAAGGGCACCATTGCCGGCAAGTTCGTGCCGGTCCTGTGCGGCTCGGCCTTCAAGAATAAGGGCGTGCAGCCGTTGCTGGATGCCGTGATCGACTACCTGCCGTCGCCGGTCGACGTCGACGCTGTCAAGGGCATGAAGCCCGGCTCCGACGAAGAGATGACCCGCAAGACCTCGGACGACGAGCCGTTCGCTGGCCTGGCGTTCAAGATCATGAACGACCCGTTCGTCGGTTCGCTGACCTTCGTGCGCATCTACTCGGGCGTTCTGGAAGCCGGTTCGGGCGTCCTGAATACTGTGAAGGAAAACCGCGAGCGTATCGGTCGCATGCTGCAGATGCATGCGAACAGCCGCGAGGAAATCAAGGAAGCCCGCGCGGGCGACATCGTTGCGCTGGCCGGCCTGAAGAACACCACCACTGGCGACACCCTGTGCGATCCGAACCATCCGATCGTGCTGGAACGCATGGAATTCCCTGAGCCCGTCATCGAGGTCGCGGTTGAGCCGAAGACCAAGAACGACCAGGAGAAGATGGCAATCGCCCTGAACCGCCTGGCCGCCGAGGATCCGTCCTTCCGCGTGTCGGTCGACCAGGAAAGCGGTCAGACCGTGATCAAGGGCATGGGCGAGCTCCATCTCGAAATCATCGTCGATCGCATGAAGCGCGAGTTCAAGGTCGAGGCCAACGTGGGCGCCCCGCAGGTCGCCTATCGCGAGGCCCTGACCAAGACCGCCGAAATCGACTACACCCACAAGAAGCAGTCGGGTGGTTCGGGCCAGTTCGCCCGCGTCAAGCTGCGCTTCGAACCGCTGGAAGCCGGTGCGGGCGTGCAGTTTGAGAATGATGTGGTTGGCGGCAACGTGCCGAAGGAATACGTGCCGGCCGTCGAAAAGGGCATCCGTCAGGTCGCCGCTTCGGGTGTGCTGGCCGGCTTCCCGGTCATCGACTTCAAGGCCACGCTGTATGACGGCGCCTACCATGACGTCGACTCTTCGGCGCTCGCCTTCGAAATCGCCGCCCGCGCGGCGTTCCGCGAAGTTGCGCCGAAGGCTGGCGCCAAGCTGCTTGAGCCGATCATGAAGGTCGAGGTGGTGACGCCGGAAGACTTCGTCGGCGACGTGATGGGCGACCTTTCGTCCCGCCGCGGCCAGCTGACCGGTACCGAGCCGCGCGGCAACGCGCAGGTCATCAACGCGATGGTGCCGCTGGCCAATATGTTTGGCTACGTGAACAACCTGCGTTCCATGACCCAGGGGCGCGCGCAGTACACCATGACTTTCGATCATTACGCCCAGGTGCCGCAGAACGTGTCGGACGAAGTGCTGGCGAAGCTCGCTGGCTGATCCGAAGACACTAGGCACCGAAACAGACACAGATCCGAATAGCGGAGAAGGCAGATGGCCAAGGCAAAGTTTGAGCGTACGAAACCGCATTGCAACATTGGTACGATTGGTCACGTTGACCATGGCAAGACGTCTTTGACGGCTGCGATCACGAAGGTTCTGGCTGAGAGCGGCGGCGCG
>NZ_JAYRJY010000014.1:0-2299 GCF_041906005.1 Ferrovibrio sp. | reverse complement strand
AGTCGGGCACGCCGCTCTCCTGCACCATTCGACTGATCTCGCTGGCCAGATCGGCCACCAGATGGTGCTTGTCACACAGGCGCGCGATGTCGGCAGAGCGAAACTCATGGGGATTGCGGCTGAATTCGGCCAGCTGGGGCAGGCGGATTTCGCCAGTCAGAATGCGGCAGTGGGCAAAACGCGGATGGGTCGCCAGATTGGCCGCCGCCAGTGCCGGATGAAAGTCGCGAAAGCCCTCGAGGGTGGCCAGCAGTAGCACGTCCGGGATCGGTGCATCGGTGACGCAGGCGCAAGTATCGGGGGAGAGCCAGGTACGTTTGAGGGTACCAATGGGGGTCAGGCGCTGGTGATTGGTTTCGTGGCGCACCAGTGGCAGCCCCTGCTCGGCGCAGTGGCGCTGCAGGTCGGCCAGACTTGCCTCGATATTCTGCATTCCGACTTTGCTGTAGGGGTGATCCGGATGGGCCGCCATAAAGGCGGGCAGGGCGGCGCGGGGATCCCCTTCGCTCTCCAGCAGGTCGACCGAGCCGGAGGAGAAGTGCAGGGCACTCTGGCCTGAGGCCATCAGCAGGGTCTTCTGGCCCGCTTCTACCAGACGCAGGGCGGCCGAGAGGCCTGCCATGCCACCGCCGATAACGATATTGTCAAACTTCATGACGGCTCTCCTTCTCAGTGGCGTGAGTGGCATTGTGCTGCCCGGGGGCGCGTGGTGCATCGGCGACCAGCTGAGGTGTGGTCCACTCGCCAAGGCCAAACAGCCCCTCGTAGATCCAGTAGGTAAACTCGGCCTCGCGCAGGGCATCGCCCCACAGCACCGGGCGGGTTCCCTTGTAGCGCTCCTCGAGGAACTGGCGCAGCATGACGCAGGCCTGACGGCCGTCCGCCTTGCCGTACTCCTGCATCAGGCCGGCGGCGCGGTAGGCGCAGAGCTCGCCCTGACAGGGGCCCATGCCCAGGCGGGTTCGACGGCGCAGGTCGATGAGGTTGTCCACATCCAGCTCGCGCAGGGCGTATTCGATTTCACCGGCAGTGACCATTTCGCACTCGCAGATGAGGGCGTTGGCTTTCGGATTGTCACGGAAGAAGGCGATGACCCGTTCGCCGTGGCGGTATTGGGCCGACCCTTCGGCAGGCACCGAGAGCCCCGGGGCGGAGACCTTTTCCGGATCCCGCGAGCCGGGCAGATTGAGCTCGGCAGTACGGCAGGGCTTGTTGTTGCCGAGCTTTTTGGCCAGCAGATCGGTGGCCCACTCGGCCATCAGGCGGTAGGTCATCAGCTTGCCGCCGGTGATGGTGTTGAAACCCTTGAGACCGTCGCGCTCGGCGTGATCGAGCAGCACGATGCCGCGGCTGATATTGCGGCCGCTCTCGTCGCCATCCACCGCTACCAGCGGGCGAACGCCGGCGTAGGCGCGCAGCAGACGGGTGCGCGCCATGATGGGGGCAAGCTTGATCCCCTCGCGCAACAGCACTTCCACCTCTTCGGGCTCGACGGTGAGCTGGTCAATCTTGTTGTAATCGATGCGGCTGGAGGTGGTGCCGATGAGGGAGATGGTATCGCCCGGCACCAGAATGTCCGCATCCGCCGGTTTGCGGGCGCGGTTGAGCACCAGCTGGTTGATGCGGTAATCCATGATGAGCAGGGATCCCTTGGCCGGGAACATGCGGATGCCGAGATCGGCGTATTCGCAAATTTGCTGGCCCCAGATGCCGGCGGCGTTGATCACCTCCTGACACTCCACCTCGAACGCTTCGCCGGTGCGGGTGTTGATCGCCTTGACCCCGTGTACCCGATCCTGAGTGCGCAAGAGTCCCAGCACCTTGCAGTGGGTGAAGATGCGCGCGCCGTGCTCTTTAGCATCCAGCACGTTGGCGGCGGCGAGGCGGAACGGGTCGACCGTGCCATCCGGCACATGGATGGCGCCGATCATCGCCGGGTTGGCGTTGGGCTCCATACGCAAGGCTTCGCGGGGATCGAGCTGACGGGTTTCGATCCCGGCGCGGGCACAGGCACCCATGAAGGTGGTTTGGAAATTGATGTCATCTTCCGGCAGGGTGAGGAAGAGGCCGCCGGTGTCCTCGACACAGTGGCTGGCAATCCGCTTGAGGATGCGGTTTTCCTGAATGCACTCGCGGGCGGACTCCTGATCCGTCACCGCGTAGCGTGCACCGGAGTGGAGCAGGCCATGGTTGCGCCCCGTGGTGCCGGCGGCGATATCGTCCCGTTCGAGCAGAATGCAGTCAATGCCGCGCAGTGCGCAATCGCGCATGATGCCTGCCCCGGTGGCCCCGCCGCCTA
>NZ_JAYRJY010000013.1:0-2401 GCF_041906005.1 Ferrovibrio sp. | reverse complement strand
GGATAATGGTGATAGATGGTGGCGGCTTCCGGAATGCGCAGTTTTTCCATGATCTCGATGCTGCGGGCCTGGGCCCCCTTGGCATCGAGGCCTAGATGCAGGCGCGCCACCTGATCGATCTGGGCGCCGACACGCATCACCGGATCGAGCGACGTCATCGGGTTCTGCGTGATGAAGGCGATGCGCCTGCCACGCAGCTTGCGGAATTCAGGCTCCGGCAGTCTGGTGAGGTCCAGCCCATCGAAATGCACCGAACCGCGTTCGATCCGCCCGCCGATGAGCGGCAGCAGGCCCATGACGCTGAGGGCGGTCAAGGATTTGCCCGAGCCGGATTCGCCAACGATGCCGAGGATTTCGCCTTTGTCGAGCGAGAAGGAAATGCCGTCCAGCGGCCGGATGCCGTGGATATCGATGGAAAGATCGCGCACCTCGAGAAGGGCCATGGTCTTCAGCCCTCCCGCAGCTTGGCGCGGATATCGAGCGCGCGGATGAGGGCATCGCCGAAGAGATTGATCATGATGACGGTGATGGCGACGGCCAATCCTGGAAAAATGATGACCCAGGGTGCCTTGAAAATGAGCGCCGAGCCGCTGCTCATCATGGCGCCCCAGGAGGGCACCGGCGGCTGCGCGCCGAGGCCGAAGAAACCCAATGTCGCCTCCAGGATGATGGCATCGCCCGTCGCCAGCATGCCGCAGATGATGACCGGCGCCAGGGCATTGGGCATCAAATGGCGAAAGACGATATGGCCGTGGCTGGCGCCGAGATTGAGCGTCGCCTCGATATAGGTCTCGTTCTTCAAGCTGAGAATCTGCGCGCGGGTGAGGCGCGTGAACTGGGCAAGATAGGCGATGCCGATCGCCAGCATGGTCGAGGTGAGGCCCGGCCCGATGATGGCGACCAGGATGAGGGCGATGAGGATTTCCGGGAAGGACCAGGAAAGATCGACCGCCGCCGTCGTCATGCGGTCGAAAAGCCCGCCGAAATAGCCGGCTGCGGCCCCCAGCATCATGCCGATGAAGACCGAGACGCTGATGGAGGTGATGCTGACCGAAAGCGAGGTGCGCGCGCCGTACATGATGCGCGAGAGTACATCGCGGCCGAACTCGTCGGTGCCCAGCCAGTGGGCGAGGCTCGGCGCCTGCGAGGCGATGGTCAATTCCTGCACGTCGTAGGGATAGGGGGTGATCCAGGGGGCCAGCAGCGCGATGAGGACGAGGATCAGCAGATAGACGCCGGCAATGCCGCCCTTGGGGCTGAGCAGGACCTTGCCGGCCGTGCTGCGCCGGAAGCTGTGCCAGCGGGGTGAGGGGGAAGTCATCGAAGCCATGCTCATGTCATCGCGTGCCGGATGCGGGGATCCATCGCCGCCTGCACCAGATCACCGATCAGCGTGCCCAGCATGACGGCCACGGCCAGCATCAGCAGGCACCCTTGCATGACCGGATAATCATGCTGGTTCAATGCCTTGATGAGGAGGGTGCCGAGGCCCGGCCGGGCAAAGACGAATTCGACGGTGACCGCACCGCCCAGAATCCAGCCGATGCGCAGGCCCAAGATCGTGACGACCGGCATCAAGGCATGGCGCAGCACATGGCGCAGCTGGATACGGCGCGCCGGCAGGCCCTTGGCATGCAGCAACAGCACGAAATCCTTCTGCATCGTCTCCAGCATGGCGACGCGGGTGACGCGTGCCACCAGCGCCGTACCGCCCAGGCCAATGGTGAGAACCGGCAGGATCAGCGCCTGCCAGGAACGCGCGCCCGAAACCGGCAGCCAACCGAGCTGCACGGAAAAAAGCAGCATGAGCAGCAGGCCCAGCCAGAAGCTGGGCAAGGTGGACCCCAACAGGATGCCCGCCATGACGCCCCGGTCGATGCGGCTGTCCTTGTGGATGGCGGCAAGTGTTCCGGCGGCAATGCCGAGAAGGGTTGAAAAGAGGAGAGCCGCACCGCCAAGGCGCAGGCTGAAAGGGATATTCTGGGCAAGGAGATCGATCACCGGGCGCCGCATGACGATGGCGTCACCGAGATCGCCCTCAGCCATCTTGCCCAGCCACAGGAGGTATTGCTCGACGAGGGGCTTATCCAGCCCATAGCGGGCGGTGATGATGGCTCTCTGCTCCGGGCTCGACCCGATCCGGTTCAGATTGTCGACCGGATCGCCCGGCACCAGATGGATGATGCCGAAGATGATGATGGAAACGGTGAAGAAAACCGGGATCAGCAGCAACAGCCGCCGGACAATGTAGCTCAGCATCCCGGTCTTCTCCCAACATGTACAATTCCGACCCTGTTTAACGCGTCATGCCCGCACTTGGTGCGGGCATCCACGAGTTTGCCAGAGCAAGAAACTCGTGGATCCCCGGGCCAAGCCCGGGGATGACGATGGGTGGAAATGC
>NZ_JAYRJY010000012.1:0-2682 GCF_041906005.1 Ferrovibrio sp. | reverse complement strand
CCCTGAACCGCGCATGATTCACGGCAAAGAGATCCGGGCGCAGCAGGTAGACCATCACCAGCGGATCGAACAGCGCATCGGCCTTGGATTCGTGGACATAGGCGCGCAGCAGATCGGCCACGTGGCGGGCCACCTTCGTGCCGGCCGCCTCGATCCGGGCGATCCGCGCCGGCGTGGCGCTCACCGGCCGCGCCGTTTCGATGGTGACCAGGGTCATCGGCACACCGCTTTGGCAGACGATGTCGGCCGCCTCCGGGTCGAGCCAGAAATTGTATTCGGCATGCGGCGTCGCGTTACCGCCGCCCGGGGTCGCGGCGCCGCCCATGACGATCATCTCTTTGATGCCGGCCCGCGCCGCCGGATGGTCGCGGAGCAGGCGCGCGATGTTGGTGAGCGGGCCCAAGGGCGCCAGGGTGACGCTGGCCGGTGCCGCCTTGGTCAGCTGTGCCGCCATCCAGGCGACGGCATCGGTGCCGTCGACCACGCGCGATGCTGAGGGCAAGCCGATGCCGCCAAGCCCGTCGCTGCCATGAACACCCCAGCCGCTGCGCGCATAGGAACGGGTAAGCGGCTGGTCGGCGCCGATATGGACCGGAAGGTGGCTGCGGCCGGTGGCATCCAGAATACGCACGGCATTCAGGGCGCATGGGGCGGCATGGCCGTTGCCGAAAACGACGCTGAGGCCCAATACGTCAAGCTCGGGTGCCGAGAGCGCCAGCCAGATGGCGATGGCGTCGTCCACGCCGGGATCGGTGTCGATAAGGAGCGGTATCGCCATGGCGGCGGTCTATTTCCGGAAACCTAGCGCCACGACATAGATCTCGGCGGAATCCTTGCGGCTGGCATCCGGCTTCACATGCTTTACATTGCCGAAATGCTTTTTCAGCTGCGCCAATAGCTCGTTGGTGGCCCCGCCCTGCAGCACCTTGGCGATGAAGGTGCCCCCCGGCGCCAGCACTTCGCAGGCGAAATGAAGGGCGGTTTCGGCAAGGTCGATGATCTTCAAATGATCGGTCTGCGCGTGGCCGGTCGAGGACGCCGCCATGTCGGAGAGTACGACATCGGCCTCGCCTTCCAGCAGCGCTTTCAGCTTGTCGGGTGCGGAGGCATCCATGAAATCGAGCTGGATGATGGTGGCGCCGGGAATGGGTTCGACGGCCTGCAGATCGATGCCGATCACCTTGCCGCGGCCATCGGCCGAATGCACGCGGTCGACCGCCACCTGGGTCCAGCCGCCGGGGGCGGCACCCAGATCGACGACGCGGCCGCCGATCTTGAAGAAATGAAACTTCTCGTCGAGCTGCAGGATCTTGAAGGCCGCGCGCGAGCGATAGCCGCGCTTCTTCGCTTCAGCGACGTAAGGATCGTTGAGCTGCCGGTTGAGCCACATGGTCGAGGAGAGAGAGCGCTTATGCGCCGTCTTCACCCGCGTCGTCAGGCCGCGCCCGGTCACGGTGCCTTCATCCCTGCCGCCGCCGCGTGATCCGCCGCGGCCGCCGCCTCCCCGGTTGTTATGCATGGGGTGCAATCATCATGTTGGAAAACTCCTGAAACGCTAGAATTCGCTGGCGGCAACCAGTTCGGGCGCTGCCGTGAGATCAGCCGGACGTTCGTCGTCGCCATAGGCATAGACATTGTCGGGTGCTGTCCCGGTCATGAGGCTCATCAGAATGCCCTCGCGCACACCACGATCGGCGACGCGCAGGGTGCCGACCGGCCACAATTTGCAGATGGCGGAGAGAATGGCACAGCCGGAGAGCACCAGATCGGCGCGCTCGACGCCGATGCAGGGCAGGGTGGCACGGCCGCGGCAATCGCGTTTGGCAAGATCGCTGCTGATGCGCTCGACATCGCCGAAGCGCAGATAAGACCCATCGACCAGGCTGCGTTCATAGCGCGCGAGACCCAATTGGATGCCGGCCAAGGTTGTCACCGTGCCGGAGGTCCCCAGCATCTGGACCGCACCTTCGCTGATCAGGCGACCGGCGCCAATGGCGCGGCGGAAGGGGTCGAGCTCGCCCGCCACCTTGTCGACCATGCGCCGATAGAAACCCATGGGCGGTTCGCCTGCAGCGGCTTCGGCGCCGAATTCCTCGGTGAGGCTCACCACGCCGAAGGGCATGGAATGCCACGCCACCATCTGCGGCGGGCGGCCAGGCCGCAGGCGCAGCCAGCCAAGCTCGGTCGAGCCGCCGCCGATATCGAAGACGATGGCATGGGCGATGTTGCGATCAAGGAGCGGCGTGCAGCCCTTGAAGGCGAGATCAGCCTCTTCGCCGGACGTGATGATGTCGAGGGCAATGCCGGCCTCGTCGCGGGCGCGGTCGACGAAGCTCAGGCAATTGTCGGCGCGCCGGCAGGCCTCGGTCGCCACGGCCCGGGCGAGGCTCACGCCACGCCGCTCCATCTTGGCCGAACAGATCTTCAGCGCCTCGATGGTGCGGTCCATGGCCTCAAGCGACAGCCGGCCGCTTTGCGACACGCCCTCGCCCAGCCGCACGATGCGGGAAAAGGCGTCGATGACCTGATAGCCGCTGGCACCCTGCCGTGCGATAAGCAGGCGGCAGTTATTGGTGCCGAGGTCCAAGGCGGCCATGATCTGACCGGGCTTAGCCGCACGCGTACGCCAAAGCGCAGGTGCCGGCGACCCGGATAATGCACCGTTCACGCGTAATGCTCCTC
>NZ_JAYRJY010000011.1:0-2700 GCF_041906005.1 Ferrovibrio sp. | reverse complement strand
ACCTCGATGAGCCCGTCCTGGAAGCATTTCAAGGCGCCCATCGGCGGCCTGCCCTCGACGCGGATGCCGAGCGGCGACAGATTGGTGGGTGCAGCCTTGATGTCGGCCGCCGCCAGGGCTTCCAGCGCCTGCTCACGTGTCGCCTTCAAGCTGTTGGTGCGGAGGTCGGTCGCGGCCTCTTCGATCTGGGCCGCCATTTCCTGCTCGAAATTAGGACCGAAACGTTTGACGAGGCTCTTTTCGATCCAATGCGGGTATTCGAAGCGCACCCATTTGGGCTGCGCGCCGGCCTTGAAATCGGCGGTTTCGAGGAAGCCCGCGAATGAACGTTCGGTGCGGTTGAGCTGCTTGGGGCGGTAGTCGCCGCCGTCGAAGGAACCCGCGATCTTGTCCGCCGTCCAGCCGTCGATGAGGGCGAGCTTGGCGATGACGCGCGCGCGCTCAAGATGCGGCAGGCCCTGTTCCGACTGGAACTCGCCGATCCACCAATCGATCTTGGCCATCTGGCGCAAGACCGCATAGGCATGGTCGAGGATGGCGCGCCGGTCCGAGCCGCCGATATAGCGCCGGTTGCGGAAGAAGGCCGCCGAGGTGCGGTCGGCCGGTGCGCTGCCGCCATGGATCTCGGTCAGCAAATCGATAGCCGCCTGAATGCGGGCGCCGGGGGTCATGATGTTCGTTCCATATCCAGTATCGGTATGAGCGCGCCGCTCAGTAACCCCCTCGCCCCACGTTAGTGGGGAGAGGGTTGGGGTGAGGGGCGCTACACCGGATCCGGCCCAACCACCCCCTCACCCTACCCTCTCCCCCAAAGGGGGCGAGGGAATTCAAGGGAGCTACATATTCTGCCGGTAGTTCGGCGCTTCGCGGGTGATCTGCACGTCATGCACATGGCTCTCCTGGAGCCCGGCATTGGTGATGCGCACGAAGCGGCACTTGGTCTGCATGTCGGGGATGGTGGCGTTGCCGGTATAGCCCATCGCCGCCTTGAGGCCGCCCACCAGCTGGTGGATGACCGTGCCGGCCGGGCCCTTATAGGCAACGCGGCCTTCGATGCCTTCGGGCACCAGCTTCAGCTTGTCGGAAACTTCTTCCTGGAAATAGCGGTCGGCGGAACCCCGCGCCATCGCTCCCAATGATCCCATGCCGCGATAGGATTTGTAGGAGCGGCCGTTCAAGAGGAACACTTCGCCCGGCGCTTCGTCGGTGCCGGCCAGAAGCGAGCCCACCATGCAGCAATCGGCGCCGGCGGCGATGGCCTTGGCGACGTCGCCGGAATATTTGATGCCGCCATCGGCGATCACCGGAATGCCGGATTTATGCGCCCGCTCGGCAGCGTCGGTGATGGCAGTAAGCTGCGGGACGCCGACACCGGCCACGATGCGGGTGGTGCAGATCGAACCCGGGCCGATGCCGATCTTGATCGCGTCAGCGCCGGCGTCGATGAGCGCCTGCGCACCTTCAGCGGTCGCCACATTGCCGGCGATGACCTGGGCGGCGTTGGAGAGGCGCTTTACCGCGGTGACGGCCGAGAGCACGCCGGCGGAATGGCCATGGGCAGTATCGACCACGACCACGTCGACGCCGGCTTCGAGCAGGGCTTCGGCCCGGCGCAAGCCGTCTTCGCCGACGCCGGTCGCTGCGGCGACGCGCAGGCGCCCGTTCTCATCCTTGCTGGCATGGGGATAGGCCTGGGCCTTTTCCATGTCCTTCACGGTGATGAGGCCGATGCAGCGATAGGCTTCGTCGACCACCAGCAGCTTTTCGATGCGGTATTGGTGGAGGAGCTTCCTGGCTTCGTCGCGGTTGACGCCGGGCTTCACCGTGACCAGCTTTTCCTTGGTCATGAGGTTGGCGACCGGCTCGTCCATTTTGGAAGCAAAGCGCACGTCGCGATTGGTGAGGATGCCGACCAGCTTGCCGGTATTGCGCTCGACCACCGGAATGCCGGAGATGGAATGGGTTTCCATCAGGTTGAGCGCGTCGGCCAGGGTCTGGTCGGGATGGATGGTGAGCGGGTTGACGACCATGCCGGATTCGAACCGCTTCACGCGGCGCACTTCCTCGGCCTGGCGGGCGATGTCGAGATTCTTGTGGATGACGCCCATGGCCCCGTTCTGCGCCATGCAGATCGCCATACGCGCTTCCGTCACCGTGTCCATGGCGGAGGAGAGCAGGGGGATATGAAGGTTGATGCGGCTGGTGAGGCGCGTGCCCGTATTGGCCTGCGCAGGCAGGACCTGGGAATGCGCGGGTTCAAGGAGAACGTCGTCGAATGTAAAAGCGTCGCGGATCTGCATCGCACCAACCTTGCGGATATGAAAAACCGCCCCCCGTTTTTAAGGGGCGGTATGGGTTGGCGCCTCATCATACAGATTGGGGGGATTCCCACAAGGCCCGGGGGTCTGCGCCCAACGCTGGTCGGGGATGCGCCTAGGGGAGATGCTGGAAACGCGCGGCCAGGAAATCGAAAATCGTATCGGGATCAGGGGCTTGCAGCAGCCGGTGCGGCGATGTGTCCGCGGCCGGCTGCCAAATGAGGCCGCCAAGGCGCGGCGAGGTGCCTGTTTCGACCCTGAACCGCGCATGATTCACGGCAAAGAGATCCGGGCGCAGCAGGTAGACCATCACCAGCGGATCGAACAGCGCATCGGCCTTGGATTCGTGGACATAGGCGCGCAGCAGATCGGCCACGTGGCG
>NZ_JAYRJY010000010.1:0-3242 GCF_041906005.1 Ferrovibrio sp. | reverse complement strand
TCCTCTTCGGATCGCTGCTCTCGATCGGCAGCGACGGGCTGATCCTGGTGGTGGCGACCGCCATCCTGTCGCTCATCGCTTTCGCCATCATCTATCGCACGCTGGTCGTGGAATGTTTCGACCCGCTATTCCTTCGCGCGGTGGGCGGCCATGGAGCCCTGGTGCATATGATCTTTCTCATCCTCATCGTGCTCAACCTGGTGGCCGCCATCCAGGCGCTGGGGACGTTGATGGCGGTGGGCCTCATGATCCTGCCCGCGGCCGCCGCACGCTTCTGGGCGCGGTCGGTCGCCAGCATGATCGCATTGGCCAGTTCGCTCGCCTTGGCAGCCGGGTTGCTCGGTCTCCTCGGCTCCTACCATCTCGACCTGCCGCCGGGACCGGCCATCGTGCTGATGGCGGGGTTCTGCTATTTCGCCTCGGTCATCTTCGGGCGAAATGGCGGGCTCCTGCGCCGGCTCTTCCCGGGTGCGCACCTGCAGCATTGAATGCCTCGCCTTAAGGGCTGAGCCGTCATGCGTGCCATGCATTGCCCCACACTTGTGTCCGATCGTTCCATTCCGCATGATCCGCCCATCATTCCGGCCAAAAAAGGTCGGGGGAGAGAAGGGATCAAAGATGCGCGTGCTGGTGATTCAAAACGAACCCACATCCCATGTCTCGCTGCTGGGCGAGCATCTCAAGGCGGCGGGTGCCGAATTGGTAACGACGGAACCGCATCACGGCGTGGATCTGCCTGATAGCACGGACGGATTCGACGGCGCGGTGGTGCTGGGCGGGCCACAGCATGCCCATAACGATGCCGACTATCCGGCCTTCGGGCCTATTTGCGATCTCCTCGGCGCCTTCCATGACCAGGGGAAGCCGTTGCTGGGCCTCTGCCTTGGCGGCCAGCTGCTGGCACGCACCTTCGGCGCCCGTGTGCGGGTCAACGATTTCTTCGAATACGGCTATCTGCCGATCGACATCACGGCGGAGGGCCAGCAGGACAAGCTGCTGGGCGGCCTCAGCCCGCGCCAGCACATCCTGCAATGGCATGAGGACACGTTCGGCCTGCCCGACGGCGCCGTGCGCCTGATGACGGGGGCCACCACCGCCAACCAGGCCTTCCGTTATGGCGACACGGCCTATGGCTTCCAATGCCATTTCGAGGTCTCGCTCGATCATGCCAACAGCTGGATCGAGAATTTCAATCACGTCATCATCGGCAAGCTCGGCGAGGTGGAAGGCAGACAAGCCATCGACCGCGCCCGCGCCGAGTTCAAGAGCCACGCCCGCGACGCCAACGAATTCTGCCGCGTGGTCGGCGGACGTTGGGCGGAACTGGTGAAGGCAAGACGGCAGGCGCGGGCGGCTTGACGCGCCGGCAGCGAGACTGAAACACACCACACCCCCCCTCCCGCCCGCTGACGCGGTCGACCTCCCCCTCAAGGGGGGAGGGTTAGGGAGGGGGTATCTCACCGCCGCACCACCTCACCGCAATCCCCGGATAGCGCCATGCGTGCATTCCCGGCATATCTCCGCGCGGTTCATTGAAAGATTTTGCACATGACCGCACCGCGCATGGGCGCCCAGGAATGGGGGCTGCTGATTCTGTTGTCGCTGCTGTGGGGCGGCAGTTTCTTTTTCGCCAAGATCGCGGTCGCGAGCGTGCCGCCGCTCACCGTGGCCCTGTTGCGCGTGGGGCTGGCGGCGGCGGCGCTGCATCTGGTGCGCCTCGGCCTGCGGATCGCCGTGCCGCGGGACGTCAGTTTCTGGCGCGATGCCTTCATCATGGGGCTGCTCAACAACGCCATTCCCTTCGGCCTTATCTTCTGGGGCCAGCAGGCGATCGGGGCGGGTCTGGCGTCGATCCTCAATGCGACAACGCCGCTCTTCACCGTGCTGGTGGCGCATCTCTTCACCAAGGATGAGCGCGTCGGTCTCACGAAGATCGTCGGCGTGCTCTGCGGCATGGCAGGTGTGGCGGTGATGATCGGCAGCGAGGTGCTCGCCGGTGCCGGCAGCCATATCGCGGCGGAGCTTGCCGTGCTGGGAGCAGCACTCTCCTATGGTTTTGCCGGGGTATTCGGCCGGCGTTTTCGCGACCGGCCGCCTTTGGTGGTGGCAAGTGGCCAGCTCACCGGTTCATCCTGCCTGCTGCTGTTGCCGGTGCTGCTCCTCAATCAGCCCTGGAAACTGGGCTTACCCGGCTTGGAGCCGGCCCTGGCCATCATCGGGCTGGCCTTGCTCTCGACAGCGCTTGCTTACGTGATCTTATTCCGCATCCTGAAGCGCGCCGGTTCCACCAATCTTTCGCTGGTGACGCTGCTGATCCCGGTGAGTGCGCTGATGCTGGGCCTGCTGTTCCTCGGCGAGGTGGTGGAACGGCATCACCTCGCCGGCATGGCGCTCATCGCTTCAGGCTTGGTCAGCATCGACGGCAGGATTTGGCGCGTCCTGCGACCCGCCTGACTCCGTCGCCGGCATCGCGGCCTTCCTCTCCATGATGGCGACGAAGAAGCCGTCGGTGCCATGACGCAAGGGGGTGAGCGACAGGGTGGGACCTTCAGCCGGGCAGTCGGTGCCGATCACCTCGCGCCAGACATCGGCGACGGGGATGCGGGTGAAATCCGGATGGCTGGCCAGGAAGGCATCGACCTGGCCGTCATTCTCCTCGCCCAGCAGCGAGCAGGTCGCATAGACGAGGCGCCCGCCCGGCTTCACCAGGCGCTGCGCGGAATCGAGGATGCTGGCCTGCAATGCCACCAGGCGCGGCAGATCCTCGCGCTCCAGGCGCCATTTGGCATCCGGGTTGCGGCGCCAGGTGCCGGTGCCGGAACAGGGCGCGTCGACTAGCACACGGTCGAAGCTGCCGGCATGGCGCTTGACCCAGGGGTCGCGCTCGCTTTCCAGGCCCTTGCGTTCGACATTGAAGGCGCCAGCGCGCTTCAGACGGTCGCCGGCGCGTTCGACGCGGCCTTTGAGCGTATCGCAGGCCACGATCTTGCCCTTGTTCTTCATCGCGGCGGCAATCGCCAGCGTCTTGCCGCCGGCGCCAGCGCAGAAATCGACCACGCGCTGGCCGGGCCTTGCATCGACAAGGAGGGCCGCCAGCTGCGAGCCTTCGTCCTGTACCTCGATGAGCCCGTCCTGGAAGCATTTCAAGGCGCCCATCGGCGGCCTGCCCTCGACGCGGATGCCGAGCGGCGACAGATTGGTGGGTGCAGCCTTGATGTCGGCCGCCGCCAGGGCTTCCAGCG
>NZ_JAYRJY010000009.1:0-3295 GCF_041906005.1 Ferrovibrio sp. | reverse complement strand
TCCTCTTCGGATCGCTGCTCTCGATCGGCAGCGACGGGCTGATCCTGGTGGTGGCGACCGCCATCCTGTCGCTCATCGCTTTCGCCATCATCTATCGCACGCTGGTCGTGGAATGTTTCGACCCGCTGTTCCTGCGCGCGGTCGGCGGCCATGGAGCGCTGGCGCATATGGTCTTTCTCATCCTCATCGTGCTCAACCTGGTGGCCGCCATCCAGGCGCTGGGGACGTTGATGGCGGTGGGGCTCATGATCCTGCCTGCGGCCGCTGCGCGCTTCTGGGCGCGGTCGGTCGCCAGCATGATCGCATTGGCCAGTTCGCTCGCCTTGGCAGCCGGGTTGCTCGGTCTCCTCGGCTCATACCATCTCGACCTGCCGCCGGGACCGGCCATCGTGCTGATGGCGGGGTTCTGCTATTTCGTCTCAGTCATCTTCGGGCGAAATGGCGGGCTTCTGCGCCGGCTCTTCCCGGGTGCGCACCTGCAGCATTGAATGCCTCGCCTTAAGGGCTGAGCCGTCATGCGTGCCATGCATTGCCCCGCACTTGTGTCCGATCGTTCCATTCCGCATGATCCGCCCATCATTCCGGGCGAAGAGAGATCAAAGATGCGCGTGCTGGTGATTCAAAACGAACCCACATCCCATGTCTCGCTGCTGGGCGAGCATCTCAAGGCGGCGGGTGCCGAATTGGTGACGACGGAACCGCATCACGGCGTGGATCTGCCTGACAGCACGGACGGATTCGACGGCGCGGTGGTGCTGGGCGGGCCGCAGCATGCCCATAACGATGCCGACTATCCGGCCTTCGGGCCGATTTGCGATCTCCTCGGTGCCTTCCATGACCAAGGGAAGCCGCTGCTCGGCCTGTGCCTTGGCGGCCAGCTGCTGGCGCGCACCTTCGGCGCCCGTGTGCGGGTCAACGATTTTTTCGAGTACGGCTATCTGCCAATCGACATCACGGCGGAGGGCCAGCAGGACAAGCTGCTGGGCGGCCTCAGCCCACGCCAGCACATCCTGCAATGGCATGAGGACACGTTCGGCCTGCCCGACGGTGCCGTGCGCCTGATGACGGGGGCTACCACCGCCAACCAGGCCTTCCGCTATGGCGACACGGCCTATGGCTTCCAATGCCATTTCGAGGTCTCGCTCGATCATGCGACCAGCTGGATCGAGAATTTCAATCACGTCATCATCGGCAAGCTCGGCGAGGTGGAAGGCAGACAAGCCATCGACCGCGCCCGCGCCGAGTTCAAGCGGCACGCCCGCGACGCTAACGAATTCTGCCGCGTGGTCGGCGGGCGTTGGGCGGAACTGGTGAAGGCAAGACGGCAGGCGCGGGCGGCTTGACGCGCCGGCACTCAACTCATGGCTTTCCATAGTTCGTCATCCCCGGGCGAAGACCCGGGGATCCAGTGGTGCGGTTGATGGACTGGATGCCCGGGTCAAGCCCGGGCATGACGAGTTTGGGCAAATGCGATCGGCGTGTTGCCAATGAGAAGCACGGAGGGGGTATCTCACCGCCGCACCACCTCACCGCAATCCCCGGATAGCGCCGCAGGCGCATTCCCGTCATATCTCCGCGCGGTTCATTGAAGGATTTTGCACATGACCGCACCGCGCATGGGCGCCCAGGAATGGGGGCTGCTGATTCTGTTGTCGCTGCTTTGGGGCGGCAGTTTCTTTTTCGCCAAGATCGCGGTGGTCAGTGTGCCGCCGCTTACCGTGGCCCTGTTGCGCGTGGCGCTGGCGGCGGCGGCGCTGCATCTGGTGCGTCTTAGCCTGCGGATCGACGTGCCACGCGATTTCGGTTTCTGGCGCGACGCCTTCATCATGGGGCTGCTCAACAACGCTATTCCCTTCGGCCTCATCTTCTGGGGCCAGCAGGCGATCGGGGCGGGATTGGCGTCGATCCTCAATGCAACGACGCCGCTCTTCACCGTGCTGGTGGCGCATCTTTTCACCAAGGATGAGCGCGCAGGTTTCACGAAAATCGTCGGCGTGCTGTGCGGCATGGCCGGCGTTGCGGTGATGATCGGCAGCGAGGTACTTAGCGGTGCCGGCAGCCATATCGCGGCGGAGCTTGCCGTGCTGGGGGCAGCGCTCTCTTATGGTTTTGCCGGCGTGTTCGGCCGGCGTTTTCGCGACCGGCCGCCTTTGGTGGTGGCAAGCGGCCAGCTCACCGGTTCATCCTGCCTGCTGCTGTTGCCGGTGCTGCTCCTCAATCAGCCCTGGAAACTGGGCTTACCCGGCTTGGAACCGGCACTCGCCATCATCGGGCTGGCCTTGCTCTCGACGGCACTTGCTTACGTGATCTTCTTCCGCATCCTGAAACGCGCCGGTTCCACCAATCTTTCGCTGGTGACGCTGCTGATCCCGGTGAGTGCACTGATGCTGGGCCTGCTGTTCCTTGGGGAGGTGGTGGAACCGCATCACCTCGCCGGCATGGCACTCATCGCTTCAGGCCTGGTCAGCATCGACGGCAGGATTTGGCGCGTCCTGCGACCCGCCTGACTCCGTCGCCGGAATTGCGGCCTTCCTCTCCATGATGGCGACGAAGAAGCCGTCGGTGCCATGGCGCAAGGGGGTGAGCGACAGGGTGGGACCTTCAGCCGGGCAATCGGTGCCGATCACCTCGCGCCAGACATCGGCGACGGGGATGCGGGTGAAATCCGGATGGCTGGCCAGGAAGGTTTCGACCTGGCCGTCATTCTCCTCGCCCAGCAGCGAGCAGGTCGCATAGACGAGCCGCCCGCCCGGCTTCACCAGGCGCTGCGCGGAATCGAGGATGCTGGCCTGGAGCGCTACCAGGCGCGGCAGGTCTTCGCGTTCCAGGCGCCATTTGGCATCCGGGTTGCGGCGCCAGGTGCCGGTGCCGGAACAGGGCGCGTCGACCAGCACGCGGTCGAAGCTGCCGGCATGGCGCTTCACCCAGGGATCGCGCTCGCTTTCCAGGCCCTTGCGTTCGACATTGAAGGCGCCAGCGCGCTTCAGGCGGTCGCCGGCGCGTTCGACGCGGCCTTTGAGCGTATCGCAGGCAACGATCTTGCCTTTGTTCTTCATTGCGGCGGCAATCGCCAGCGTCTTGCCGCCGGCGCCAGCGCAGAAATCCACCACGCGCTGGCCTGGCCTTGCATCGACAAGGAGGGCCGCCAGCTGCGAGCCTTCGTCCTGCACCTCGATGAGCCCGTCCTGGAAGCATTTCAAGGCGCCCATCGGCGGCCTGCCCTCGACGCGGATGCCGAGCGGCGACAGATTGGTGGGTGCAGCCTTGATGTCGGCCGCCGCCAGGGCTTCCAGCG
>NZ_JAYRJY010000008.1:0-3604 GCF_041906005.1 Ferrovibrio sp. | reverse complement strand
CAGATGAGCGCCACGGCGCCGGGATCTTCGGCAGCGAGCGTCAGCGGTGCCGGCAGGATGTCGGCGATGAGCTTGGGGTCGGTGCGGTATTCGACGGTGAGGAGATCGCCGGCATAGTGCCAGGGCGGCGGCGGCAGCAGGCTCGATTGACCGCTCTGGCTGCGCGGATAGAAGAAGCCTTTGGGCTCGGTCATGGCGGCGCTCCTTACTGGCCGGGTTTCTTCGGGGCGCGGATGCCGCGGAATTCCCAATCGCCGCCCAGGGCCGTGGAGAGCACTTCCTCGGATTCCGTGGGCTGCGCGCCGACATCGGTGCGGATCGGCTCCGGTCCTTCGACGATACGGTTGGAGAGCCGGCCCAACCCTTCGACCTCGACCTCAACCAGGTCGCCCGGTTGCACGGGACGCGAATTGGCCGGCGTGCCGGAGAGGAGCACATCGCCCGGTTCCAGCGTGATGTTGCGGGCGATGTCGGCCACCAGGTAATGCATGTCCCAGGTCATCTCGGCGGTGTTGCCGTCCTGCACCACCTTGCCGTTGACATAGGTGCGTAGGAATTTGTTGTGGAAGTCCCAGCCGGTGACGAAGCCCGGCCCCAGCGGGCAGAGCGTGTCGCTGCCCTTGACGCGCAGCATGGAGCCGGCATCGGTGTCGCGGAAATCGTGCAGGCCGAAATCGTTGGCGACCGTATAGCCGGCGATATAGGCGCCGGCTTCGGCCTGGCTGATGTTGCGGGCGCGCTTGCCGATGACGATGGCAACCTCGCCCTCGTAGTTCAGCCATTTGCACCCCTTGGGCCGCACGATCTCGCCGAGATGCGAATTGAGCGCCGAGGTCGGCTTCTGGAAATAGGTCGGCGTGGCAGAGAGCTTGATCTGGAATTCGTGCACGCGGCTCACATGGTTCAAGTGCACGGCGATGATCTTGCCGGGCTGCACGGGCGGCAGATGTATGGCGTCCTTGATGGCGACACGTCGGCCATCGCGCGCCACCAGTTCTTCACCCTGGCGCTCGGTTTCGACGATGGCGCCGCCCAGCAAAATGCGTCGGTATTCGGTCACGTCACCCTCCCAATTCTCTTGCTTCTTCGGCCGGCAGTCTTATTCCGCTGCCTTTGCCTTGCCGGTCCAGCCAGCCTGCGGCCGGTCGAACCAGATATGCACCTGGCCGGTGCCGATCGAGTTTTCGTATTTGCTGAAAAGGCGGCCGGGCGCGCTCAGCTTCTCCTCACCCAGGGCCGCCGCCATCATCAGATAATGGCCGAAATTGGCTTCCGGCTTGAATTTCAGGAACTCAGGCATGGTCTTGATGACGGCGGCATGGTTGCCGGCCCTGAACCATTCGATCCGCTCCAGATCGGCTGCCGAATGTTCGGGGCTGAAGATATGCTCGACCCCAGCCGCCTCATGCTGCCGCAGCTTCTGCAGCGGCCAGAATTTGTGACTCATCGCGCCCGAGGCCAGCAGCAGCACTTTCTTCCCGCTTTCCGCGATGGCCTCGCCAAGGGCGCGTCCCACCCGCAGGAAATCCTCGGTCTCGCCGGTCTGGGCGCAGCTCATGGAGAGCCAGGATTCGCTGCCCTTCTGCAGATAGGCCGCCACATTGACCGTGGCGTATTGGATGGGCAGGCACGGATCGGCGATCGGCGTGATCCAGGTGCCGTGCTTGCCGGCCTTGCTTGCCACCAGTTCGGCAAAGACCGGGTCGCCGGGAAGATCGTAAGGCACCTGGCTCATGCCGCGCGGCAATTCGTCGGAGGTGTATTTGCCCCGGCGCCGCGCTTCGCTGGTGATGACGAATTCGACCGTGGTGAACCAATGCGAATCGAGCACGACGACGGTGTCGTAATCGAGCTTTTCCAGCACCTCGCGCTTCAGGCGGCGGAAGCCTTCGACGACGGTGAAATCGCTGCCGTTGTTGAGCTCGTGACGGATATGCTCCGGCAGCATGACGGTGGGAACATGGGCCAGCAGCCCGCAACCAACGACTTCACCCATCACACTTTTCCTCCCACTTGGCTCCAGCCATGCGGCGCATAGACGCTGTTCTTGACGTCGCAATAGAAATCGAACGACCAGGTGCCGCCCTCGCGGCCGATGCCGGACTTGCCATTGCCGCCGAAAGCCTGCCGCAGATCCCGGACGAAGAAGCAGTTGTTCCAAACGAGGCCGGCATTCACCGCCCCGGTGACGCGTTCGGCACGGGCGGGATCGCCGGTCATCACCACGGCGGCGAGGCCGTATTCAGTGTCGTTGGCCATGGCGATGGCTTGTGCCTCGTCCTTGAAGGATTGCAGGCAGAGCACCGGTCCGAACACTTCATCGCGCAGGATTTCGGAACCGGGCGTCGGATCGGCAAAAAGAGTCGGGCGGAAATAGAGACCGCCCAGATCCTCGTTGGGGCCACCACCGATGAGCGGCTTCATGCCGGCGCCCTTGGCCCGGTCGACGAAGCCGCTGACGCGTTCGAAATGCGCCCGGCTGATCTGCGGGCCGATATCGCTGGCCTCGTCGCGCGGATCGCCCTGGCGAATATTTTTTGCCTTGGCAATGAAGGCTTCCTGGAATTTGTCGCGGATGCTCTCCTCGACCAGTATGCGCGTGCCGGCCAGGCAGACCTGCCCCGCATTGTCGTATTGGCCGATGGCCGTGTTGACGGCGAGGTCGAAATCGCAATCGGCAAAGACGATGAAGGGCGATTTGCCACCGAGCTCGAAGGAGAGGGGCACCAGATTGGGTGCGGCGGCGGCAGCGATTGTGCGGGCCGTCGGCACCGAGCCGGTGAAGCTGAGGCGCCGTACCTTTGGATGGCGCGATAGCGCTGCCCCCGCCTCGCGCCCCATGCCCTGCACCACATTGAAAACGCCGGCCGGGAGACCTGCTTCGGCAGTAATATCAGCGAGGAGCGAGGCGGTGAGCGGCGCCCATTCCGGTGGCTTGTAGACCACGGTACAGCCTGCAGCCAGAGCCGGCGCGATGCGCCACGTGCCCAGCATCAAGGGCGCGTTCCAAGGGGTGATGATGCCGGCCACACCGCTGGGGTCATAGGAAATATGGTTGCGGTGGCCGCGCACGTCGAAATCGGGGTGATCGAGCTGCGTCAGCCAGTCGGCGAAGAAGCGGAAATTCATGGCGACACGCGGCATCACGCCCCGGCGATGCGAGCGGAGCAGCGAGCCATTGTCACGGGTTTCGACCACCGCCAGCGCCTCGACGCGTGCCTCGACGATGTCGGCAATTTTGTGGAGATAGGCGGCGCGTTCGGCGGGGCTGGTCTTCTTCCAGCTTTGAAACGCCGCCTGTGCGGCTGTCACGGCCTGGTCGATTTCGCTTTCACCACCAGCCGCGATGTCGGCGATCTTCTGTTCGTCGATCGGCGAAATGCTGGAAAAGGTGGTGGCACTGCCGACGCGCTTGCCGTCGATCCAGTGGCGAACGTCAACCTCAACCCCTTCGACCAGCGCCTTCATGCCACTGCTGCTCCCGCATAAATCGTTCGACGTCGAATAATTATGCGAAGCACTCTCGCCGAGTCAAGCAGGAGCCGCGACCGATCGTCGCTTATTCGGATTCGGCGATGCCGTCGAGGTCGGCGATGGTGGCGAG